>NZ_JBZXDU010000006.1:0-14898 GCF_058724655.1 Rhodobacter sp. 4.3.4 | reverse complement strand
ATGCCCTCGTCCTTCCATTTGAAGGACATGACGGCGCGGACGGCAGGCACGGCGCTCCCGTTTCCGCAAGAATCAATCTTGCGAATTGGAGTGCTCTAGCGTAGATAGGGGGAGACTTATCGGCCCCGGCTCTACGGTGTGTCTGACGGCCTACAAAAACGCTCGACCGTTGGCGCGGTCGGGCGTTTTGCCGTTATGTCCCTTGCTTCGCTTCGATATAGAACCTCAACGCTTCTTCGATGATCGGCGCGCGAGCTGACGCGCCCCGTTGCTCCTTGATCCTGTCGATTGCCTCGACAAGCTCGCCCGGAACATAGGTATTCAACGCCACGCGGCCGGCCGCGATCTGCCGCGCCCTGTGGGCGGCAACGCCCCTGCGAATCTCTTCCGCGCGTTCCTTCATGTTTACAACTAAGAGCAAGCCGCCCGATTCTGCAATCCCTTGCGGAAGGAATCGGGAAAGGCACTACTTCTAGGGTCGCCAGCTAAACGTAGTAACGTCAATGCGTATTCACGTTATTGCGTTCTATAGCCCGGTAGAGCGTGGCGCGATGCACCCCCAAAAGCCGGGCGACTTCCGCCACCGGCTTCTTGTCCTCATGGATGAGCTGGCGGGCGTGGGCGATCTGCTCGGCCGACAGGGCAGGGGAAGGACCAAACCGCACACCTCGGGCCTTCGCCGCGATCCGGCCGGCGCTCGTGCGGTCCACGATCAAGCTGCGCTCGAAATCCGCGATGCCGGCGAACACGGTCAACACCATGCGCCCGGCCGGCGTCGTGGTGTCGGCCCACGGCTCGGCCAGCGAGCGCAGGCCCGCGCCGGCCTCTTTGATCCGCTCCGCGATCGCCAGAAGGTCGGCCGTCGATCGCGCGAGGCGGTCTAGCCGGGTGATCGTCACCACGTCGCCGGCGCGCAAGTGGTCGAGCATCCGCACCAGCTCGGGCCGGTCGCGCTTCGCCCCGGAAGCCTTTTCCTCGAAGATGCGGACGCAGCCGGCCGCGCCAAGGGCGGCCCGCTGCTGCTCCAAGTCCTGCCCGCGTGTCGAGACGCGGGCATAGCCGATAAACACCCGGCCGGCGTCGGAATCTGGTTGGCGGTTCACGGCTCCCCCTGTCGCAAATCATGTCGCAAGTGGCGTAGCACTTGCGACAAAGACATGCGACACGAAAACCCCTGATTTTCCGGGGGCGGCCGATCTGTCGCTGGTTTTAGGATTTCCGCGACAATACGGGCTTAGTGGCTCACCTGTTGCAAGGGTCCCTTCGGCCGTTTTGCAAGCCAGACCGCCGCAGCGAATACAAGAATGAGGATCGTCGCCATCGCATAGAAATCGTTGGTCGCGAGCATGACGGCCTGTGCATCGACCATCTTGGAGAACAGGGCCAGGCCGGATTCGGCGGAAAGCCCGTTCGGGGGCGTCAACGTCATGGTCGGGTCGATGATCGAAACAAGGTTGGCGCGAGCCTCCTTCGTCGCGTTCTCCCAATAGGTCGAGGTCAAAGACGCGCCGACCGCCATCGCCATGACGCGAATGAAATTCTGCAAGCCTGATCCGTTGGCGACCTTTTCCGGAGGCAGATCGGACACGGCAAGCGAGGTCAGCGTGACAAGGCAGGCAGGGACGCCAGCGCCCAACACGAACATGGCGAGCGCCACCGACATATAGTCGGCCTGGGCGTTCAGATGGGCGCGCATGAAAAAGGAGATCGCCAGCACGACCATGCCGTAGGTGACGATAAGGCGAGGGTCTAGCTTGGCCATCAGCTTGCCGACGATCGGCGCTGTCACGACGGCGAGGATCCCCATAGGTGCGGTCGCGAATCCTGCCCAGGTCGCGGTGTAGCCCATCATCTGCTGAAGCCAGAGCGGCGTCAGCATGATGTTGCCGAAGAAAAGCCCGAACATCAGGCCGAGCGAGACGGTTGACACCACCCAATTGCGGGAGCGGAACACTGAGAGGTCAAGGACGGGTTCTTCGTCCGTCAGTTCCCATATGACCAGAGAGACCAGGGCGATAAACGCGATGATCGCCATGGCGACGATGAAGGATGAGGAAAACCAGTCGAGTTCGCGGCCCTTGTCAATCATCGTCTGGAAGGCGCTGACGAAGACGACAAGCAGAAGCAGCCCGACCACATCGATGCGCTGATGCTCGATCGGCGTTTCGCGATTGCGCATGATCAGCCACACGATGCCGCCCACCAGTGCGCCGAACAGAATGTTGATGTAGAAAATCCAGCCCCAATGGTAGTTATCGGAGATATAGCCGCCCAGGATCGGCCCGAAGATCGGGGCAACCACAGTCGTCATTCCCCAAATCGCCAGGCCGATATTGGCCTTTTCCTTCGGGAAGATCGACATGAGCAAGGTGGACGAAAGCGGAATGAGCGGCCCGCCCGCGAAGCCCTGCATGATCCGGAACAGCACGAGCAGCCCGAGACTGCCGGACAGGCCGCAAAGGATCGAGCAAATCACGAAGGCGATAACGCAGGCCGTGAATAGGCGGACTTCCCCGAACCGCCGCGCAAGCCAGCCGGTCAGCGGCACGGTGATCGCCTCGGCGACGGCATAGGCGGTGATGATCCATGTGCCTTCCGTGGTGGAAACACCGAGATCGCCCGATATTGTCGGCATGGCGACATTGGCGATCGTGGTGTCAAGCACGACCATGAAATTGCCGAACGACAGGGCCGCCGCCGCCAGCGCCAGGGTGCCACCCGTCAGCGGCGGATAGCCACCAGCTCCATGCTTCGGATCACCGGACATTTTCAGTCGGCTCCCGAAAGGTCGATCGTCGTGTGCATGGAAAGCCCGACGCGCAAGGGGTGCTGTGCGATCTCCTTCGGATCGAGCGTGATGCGAACGGGAAGGCGCTGGACGACTTTGATCCAGTTGCCGGTCGCGTTCTGAGCGGGGATCGCCGCGAAGGCGGAGCCTGTACCCCCGGAGAACCCCGCGACGCGGCCGTGATAGACGACATCGGAGCCATAGAGGTCGGAAGTCAGCTCGACAGGCTGGCCGGGCTTGACGCGGGCAAGCTGCACTTCCTTGAAATTGGCATCGACGTACATCTTTTGCAGCGGCACGACGACCATGATCGCCGTGCCGGCCTGGACGCGCTGACCAACGGCCACGCGGCGCTGATCGACAATGCCGGCGACTGGTGCCCGGATGACGGCTCGGGCAAGGTCTACCTTGGCCTGATTCAACTTTACCTGCGCGGCCACAACCTCGGGATTCGTATCGACCGTGGTGTCATCGAACAGCACTTGATTGGCATGGCGCGCGCCGGCAGCGGCATCGCTGCTCGCTTGTGCGGAAGTAATCCGGGCCTCGGCTTGCGAAACCGCCGCCCGCGCCTGCTGCACGATCGTATTAACGTCATCGAGCTTCTGAGTGGAGATGACGTGATTCACAATGAGTTGTTGGGCTCGCCCCTGATCAAGAAGCGCCTTGTCGAGATCAGCTTGCGCGCGGACCAGATCGGCGCGCGCCGTCGCCACGTCCGCCTTACGCGCTTCCTCCTGGCTCGCAAGATTGTCGTCGTTCGCCATGATCTGACGAACCTTGCGGCGGGCCTGCCCGAGCGCCGCCTCGGCCTGCTCGACAGCCAGTCGCAAATCCGTGTCGTCCAACTCGACCAGAACGTCGCCGGCCTCGACATGCTGGCTGTTGACGACCAGAACGCGCTTGACGGGGGCGCTGACAAGCGGCGTCACCTGGGCGACTTCGACATTCGTATAGGCGTTCTCCGTCGATACGGCGTCGGCCGCGATGAACGTCGCCCATCCCCACCATGACGCCCCGGCCAGCGCCAGCAGGCCGCCGAAGATGAGAAACAGCCGCTTGCGCTGCCCCTTCTTCGGCGCGGGTCGATCGGTCGTGTCTTGCCCGGAAGCAGGCGCGTCCGATGCAGAATCATCCCTGCTTGTGGTTTCGGCCTTGGGAGCGGGGCCGGCGTGTTCCGGGTGGCCCTCGTCCATCTGATCCCGGCCATCGTCTGCTGAGGGTGCTTGCTTCACGAGTTCCATGATTTCCGTTCGCACGATTGGTAATGATTAGTACCATTTGACTTATTAGGTAAGGTAACGTACCTTACCAGTCAAGCGAAATCTGAACAGGAACCCAGGAAATGGCTCCAACTGCACGCGCAAGGCGATCGTCCCAGGATGACCGCCGCGCTGCCATTCTCGACGCCGCCGCCGAAGTTTTCTTCGAGCAGGGCTATGCTGCAACGAGCATTGACGCGATTATCGAGCGCATCGGCGGCTCGAAGCGCAACATCTACAACGAGTTCGGAAACAAGGAGGGCCTGTTCACCGCCCTGGTGTCCGAAAGCGCGGATACAGCCCTGGCGGCGCTCTCGGTCGAAAAATTCAAAGGCCGCGACCTTGCCGGAATCCTGCTCGAATTCGGCCGGCGATTAATGGAAATCTACATGTCGCCGGCGCTGATCGGCGTCTATCGCTCGATCATGCCCGAAGCCCTGCGCTTCCCCGAATTGGCGAAGGATTTTTACGACAAGGGGCCAGGGCGTGCCTCGGACCGGCTCGCTGAGGTGTTGGAGGACGCCAAGGCTCGCGGCGAAATTCACATTGGCGACTGCCACGCGGCGGCCGACCACTTCGTCGGCATGTTCCGTGACAACCTTCACCTGAAGGTCGTTCTTGGCCTGCGCTCACCGCCGTCGCCTACGGAGGCCGAGGCCGCCGTGGTTTCTGCGATAGGCATCTTCTTGCATGGAATCTACGGGGCAGGCCGCCCACAATAGCCGAGAGGAGACATGGAATGACCATCCCTCATCGAAAGACCTTCGGGGTGGAGACGCCGCCGCTGGATGTGGCCCGCACATTTGAGGACTGGTGGAGCGACGATGATAATGGCGAGGTTCGCGCTGTTCTTGTCGATCTCGGGAGCCGCCTTCTCAGGGCGATCACATCTCCACTGGTTGTTTCGATATACCGGGCCGCAAGCGATCCTGCCGCTTCACCGGGCTTCGCCAGACAATTTTACGAAAGCGGCCCTAGAAGCGTTGTAGCCGGTCTCGCGGAGATTCTTGGTGAGGCGGCCGCAAGGGGCGAGATTGATGTGGAGGATTGCGAAGTTGCCTCCGTCCAGTTCATCGGCATGGTTCGCGGCAATCTTCAGCTTGAGGTCATGCTTGGTCTACGACCAGCGCCGCCGCCCGCCGAAATTGACAACATCGTGCGAATTGCGGTCGATGCCTTCCTTCGCAGCGTGAAATCCAGCGGACCCCGCACGATAACGGTGCCTCAACATCATATCTGAGCTGCCCCCCTGACAAAGACAAATCGGCTCTACGGCTGCGCCGGCGCTGCAACGGTGATGGTGCAACGCTGATCTTTCTTCGACTTTGCGGCCGTCTCGGCGCACGCGGTAAGCGCCTCCCGATTGGCGCGGACAAGGCTGTCTGCATCGAGAATGCTTTGCCAGCCTCCGGGGCTTCCCGACTTCATGAGCGCGATTCCGGCGTTCCAGCGATCGGCGTTCAGGACGGTCGAGGCAACGGCCATGTCGAGCGACCCATACAGCACGCGCGGCGCGAACAGCGTCAACAGCACGCCGAAGACTAGGCCGGCCGCTCCTGCGCCGCAAAGCCACCAATCCTGCTGACGACGCGCACGCGCGGTCCTGACGCACGCGCGAAGATCGCCGGCCACGCGCTCGAGGACTTGTCCTCGAGCCTCGATCGTGCGGCCGGCATTCTCCGAAATTCGATCGCCGGCGTTCTCGAGCGCGCGGGCGTAGTGATCGGGTCCATTCCTGAGCGCCGGCAACTTCTGCAAGGATTCAAGGGCCTGGCCGACAACGGCAACCTGTTTGACGATGCGGCCAAGCTCCGGACCATAATCGGGCGGCTGCTGGAATTTCTCGAACTGATCGAACGCCGCTTCCACCCCTTTGCGGATGACGGTCATTTCGCCGCCAACGTCGCGGGCCAGCTTCTCCACCGATAGCCGCAACGCATCAAAAGCCTGGGCCGGATCGCCAGCGTCAACCTGTTCGTCTGGTTCGAATCCCTCGCTGTCGTCTGTCATGGCGTCTCCTATCGTTCCATCCCGAGGCTCTGGCTCCGGCTGCGTGTAAGGCTCTGCTCCATGTCGCGGGCGAGGCTTTCGCTCTGCCGTCCCTGATGGATTCCAAGGTCCTGCTTGCGATTGCGCAGGATCGATTCAACCTGCGGATCGCGCTCAAGGCTCTGAGCCATGCCGCGCATTTGTCCCTCGACCTTGCCGCGCGCCTCGTCGTGCTGCCAGCCGCGAAGCTCTTGGCGCTGCCCCTGTAGCTCCTGCCAGCGGTTGACGAACCGCTCGGCCCTGACGTTCGGGTCCGCCAGTGCGGCGCGCTCCCGATCCATGCCGGCGATGAGCTGGCCGGCGCGCTCGCGGCCGGAAAGCTCGGTCATCGCCTGCCGGGTCTCAGGGTCATGCTGCAAGGCCGACACCATGAGCGCCGATGTTCCCGGCCGCGCCTGGTCGAGCTGCTGCCCCGCAAGGCGCATCTCCTGCTTTTGCGCTTCGAGTACGGGCAAGCCCTCGCGGACATTCCTGTCGGCGGCATCGAAGGCCCGCGCATAGCGGTCAACGGCTCGCTCCATGTCGCTCGGCCGCCGCAAGCGGTCTGCCTGCCGGTCCTGCGCCGGCGCCTGCCGCAAGCTCCCTTCCCTTTCCGGCTGACGCTGCATCCGCGATGCCTCTCCGCGCTCCTGGGAGACCACAGGAGCCGCATTGAGCCTCAAGCCGTCGAACATGCCGCGTCGGGGCTTCTCGGCCCTATCTGGCCGCTCCTGGGCCGCCTCGGCGCGGTCCTGCTGCGGCCGTTCGGCCGCTGCTCCGCGCCCGAGTTTCAGGCCCTCGAACGGATTGCGGCGCTGGCGCTGCTGATCCTGGGCGAGATCCTCGGCGCGGGAAACCCGCGCGAGATCCTCGCCCATTTTTTCGGCCTCCACGGTTGGCCGCTGCGCCCGATCCTGCGAATGACGCTCGGCCCGGGTTTGCTCCTGCGTCGACTCCCTGTCCGGACGTAGCTCGATCTCGCTCCGGACGCCCATTTGCTCCGCGATCCCGCGCCGCTCGGCAAAGTCGCGCGTGTAATCGAGCGTGGTTTCCTTCACGCCCGACCGGCTGAGCCGGTTTTCAAGCTGCCGATAGGCCAGCTCCCCGCCCTCATGCACCTTCCACGAATTGCGCTCGGCCGTGCTGCCGTCCGGAAGGCGGACCGTCTCCGATCCGCGATGCTCAAGGCCGATTTTATCCCCGATCTCCGGCGCGGCCTCTTTCATGGCGCGCTCAAGGTCCACGCCCCAAATCGTGTGTTTCTGGCCGCGATCGTTTTCCAGCGTCACGAAATAGCTGTCGCGGTTCTTCGGGTCGTTCTGATAGGGCGCGGTCCCATGCTCGACCAGGCGGCCGGCGTTCCGGTCGGCAAACTCGTCCATGCCGGCATAGAGCTGCGCGCCGTCGCGATGCCGGGTCATGGCGACATAGGTTAGATGCCGATCCATCGTGCCCGACGCCATCACATAGGCGCGGTCGACCGTCGCGCCCTGGTTCTTGTGAATCGTCGTCGCATAGCCATGGTCGACGGCGCGATAGTCGCCCATCGGCACGCTGATGCTGTCGCCGCCCTTACCGTCGAGCTGCGCGACGATCCGGCCGGCCTCGACACTTTCGACCGTGCCAAGCATCCCGTTCTTGACGCCAAGGTCGCGGTCGTTCTCCAAAAACACGATGCGGTCGCCCGGCGCGAACGATCGTTTTCCGTCATTGGTCGGGAATGTCAGCTCGCCGGCGTCCTCCCCTTTCGCCAGCTCGCCGCGCTCCTGCAGGGCCGATCTGATCTCATCATTGATGGCCCGCACATCGGCCCGGCGATGCGCCATCGCAACGCGCGTGCCCTCCGGCCGCTCACCGCGATCGGCAAGGTAATCGCGCACGATCTCGCCGCGTGCCTCGTCCTTCGTCTCGCTGAGCCGAATGTCGCCATGCTCGCGATAGGCGGCCAATCCCTCGGCCGTCCGGTGCGTGGCGAAGTCAACGGATGCGCCCCGCTGCCAGTCCACGCGCTGCCGGCGAATCTCGGACAGCTCCGCATGGCCGATCTGCTCGGCAATGGCGCGGAAGGGTGCGCCGGCCCCGATCGCCTGTAGCTGCTCATGATCGCCGACTAGGACGATCTTCGCCCCGCGCACCTCGGCCTCGTTGATGAAGCGGGAGAGCTGACGGCTCCCGACCATGCCCGCCTCGTCGATCACGAACACGTCGCCGCGGCCGAGTGTGCCGCGGTCGTTCTGCCAGCGATATTCATATGACGCGAGCGTGCGGCTTTGGATGCCCGAAGATTCCTCTAAGCCCTCGGCCGCCTTCCCCGACAAGGCCGCGCCGTGCACCGTGTAGCCCTGGGCCTCCCATGCCTCGCGTGCGGCCGCCAGCATCGTGCTCTTGCCCGCGCCGGCATAGCCGACAACTGCCGCGATCTGCTCCGGCCCGGTGATATGCTCGATCGCCTGGCGCTGCTCGTCCGAAAGCCGGGCGGAAGCATCGCCGGCGCTCCGCTGAATCGCCGCGTCCTGGCGCTCGATCGCACGGCCCACATGCCGCCGATCGACACCGTAGGTTTCCGCCTCGTGCATCCGCTCGGCCGATTTCGCCATGCCGGATTCGATCTCGACCATTTCGCGGGTCGAATACCGGGCAAGCTCGATCTCGCCTGTTTCGGGGTTCGTCCGCTCGCGCTGTAACTCGACCAGGGAGGGCGAGGCCATGACCGTCGCAAAGGCATTCTGGAACGCCTGCGGATCGTCATTGATGTAGCGATGCAGCGTGCGTGCAATGTCGTGCCGATCGAACACACTCTTTTCGTTCGTGACGATCGAAAGAACCTGCTCCGGCTTCTCCCTGATGAGGTCCGCGTTGCGCTGCGCCGCTTCCTCGCTGAGCCGCGCCCGGTCAACGTCCATACCCTTGCGCTGCATCTGCGTGGCATGGACACCCATATGCTCGGTCGGCTCTAGCTCTAGGCCACGCTCCTGATGCGAGCGATGGTCAATCCGAATATCCAGGCCGGCCATCGCCAAATGCTCGTTCGCATGGCTCTCCCACGATTGGCGAATGTCGCGGAGCTGCATTTGCGTGGTCGGCAAGTCGTTGGATAGCAACCACTTATTCTCACGCTCGATATAGGTCTTGTCGCCAAGCCCTTCCTCTCCGACCTGCCGCGTCGTCATCAACAGGTGCGCGTGATGGTTCCGAACGTCGCTCGCCTCATGCGGCTGATGAATGGCGAAATCGACCGCCCCGCCGTAGCGGTTCGCCAAGTCCTGGGCGAACTCCCGCGTCAGCTCTAGCCGCTGCTCGGCCGTCAGCTCATGCGGAAGCGCGATTTCAAACTCGCGGGCGACACGCGCGTCTTTTCGACTCTCGGCCGCCTCGGCAGCGTTCCACAGGTCCGACCGATCGCGCGCCCAATCGGCGTTGACGCCTTCGGGCAAGACGATTTCCGCGTGTTCGACGCCCTGCTTGCGGGAAAAGTCATGCGTGATGCCGTCGCGCTCATTTGTCAGGCGCTCGCCGGCACGATAGGCGGCAGAGGCGACGGCGCTACGGCCCTTCGCCCGCGAAACGGTCTTCATGCTGGCATGATAGATCGCCAAACGCCGTCCTGCCTTTCCCGATCTGCGATCAGCGCGCTTGAGTTGCGAAGCAACTCGTAAGTGCGCCCTTCTCAACTCAATCGCTTCGCTCTTTCGTCGCTCGGTGTGGCACTTGCGGCAACGTCGATGCAATGAACTGATGCTCCGATTGTGCTGCAAGACCGGCGAATTTTCAAGCAAAACAGCCAAACAACTGGAAATCACGACCGGGAATGATAGACTTGGCAAGCGAACGGAAAAGGAGATTGAGACATGGCGCGCAAAACGATCGAACAACGTCTGGCCGAACTGGATGCACAGCGCGCCACACTCAAAGCTCGCCTGACCAAACAGGAACGCGCTAACGATACACGCCGTAAGGTGCTGCTCGGCGCGCTCGTCCTGCATCGCCTCGAAAACTCCAACGATCCCGATTTCACCAAGCGGCTCGGTGACTGGCTCCGTCGAGAACTGCCCGGATTCCTGACACGCGACGGCGATAAGGAACTCTTTGCCGATCTACTCGGCAAGGCGGCCGACACGCAAACGACAGGGAGCGCCGGGGAGGCCGGCTCATGAATCAGGCGACACTTGCATGGGCCGCGTTCAAAAACATGCTGCGCGCTGCCGCCCGCGATCCGGTATGGGCGTTGATTAGCGTCATTCTCTCGCCGCTCCGGGGCGGGCGCTATCTGCTGCAAGTCGGCGCTTTCATTCTGTTCATTACGCTCGTTCTCGCCGCCATCGCCAACGGCATCCCGCAAGAATGGTGGATCGCCAGAACGATTGCCGGCCTGTTCGTCATTGCCGTCTTTCTCATCCTCGTCTTCCGCGTCCTCACCAATCCCATGATTGAGCATTTCGGGGACATGGAAGGCGAAACCCACGGCTCGGCCCGCTTCGCCACCAACAAGGAAGTGGCTCCCTTCACCCGCGCCGATACCGGCCTGCTGATCGGCCGGGACGCCAAAACGAAAAAGCCGCTGCGCTATGACGGCCCGGCCCATCTTCTGACCATGGCACCGACGCGCACCGGCAAGGGCGTCGGAACCATCATCCCCAATCTGCTCACCGCCGACCGCTCCGTGATCTGCATCGACCCCAAGGGCGAGAATGCGAAAATCGCAGGCCGCGCCCGTGAAAAGTTCGGGCCGGTCCATGTCCTCGATCCTTTCGGCGTTACCGGCCTGCCCTCGGCCGCCTTCAATCCGCTCGACCAACTCGACCTGGCCGGCCTCGATGTGGCCGAAGACGCAAGCACCCTGGCCGACGCCCTCGTGTTCGATGAACCGGGCATGGCCGGCGAAGCCCATTGGAACGAGGAAGCCAAGGCGCTGATTGCTGGCCTCATCCTCCATATAGCCGCCCAGGAGCCGCGTGAGCGCCGAAACCTCGCCACCCTGCGCGACTATCTCACACTCGCCCCGGAAGCCTTCTCCACGCTCCTGAAGGACATGCAGGCGTCCCCTGAAGCGGCCGGCCTGGTCGCCCGCGCCGCAAACCGTCACCTCGGCAAATCCGATCGTGAGGCGGCCGGCGTGCTGTCGGCCGCGCAGCGCCATACCCATTTCCTCGACAGCCCGCGCATGGTCGCCGTCCTCGGCCGCTCCGATTTCCGCTTTGCCGATCTCAAGCGCCGCAACGTCTCGGTCTTCCTCGTCCTGCCGCCCGATCGGCTATCGACCTATTCGCGCTGGCTGCGCCTGCTCGTCGCCCAAAGCCTCACCGACATGGCGCGCGATCCGGCCAAGCCCGCCGTGCCGGTCCTCTACCTGCTCGATGAGTTCGCCGCCCTCGGCCACCTGGCCCCCGTCGAGCGCGCCATGGGCCTCATGGCCGGCTACGGCGTCCAGCTCTGGCCGATCCTGCAAGACGTTCACCAGCTCCGCGCCACCTACGGCCAGCGCGCCGGCACATTCCTGTCGAACGCCGGCGTCCTACAGGTTTTCGGCGTCAACGATCACGACAGCGCCCGCCTCGTCTCCGATCTGCTCGGGCAAGAGACGGTCGTGTTCCAGACCATGAGCCGCGCCCTCGATGCCGAAAAGACCGGCATCACCTACGGCGAGCAACACACCGCCCGGCCGCTGCTGACCCCGGATGAGGTCCGCAACCTGCCGCAGAATGTCGAATTGCTGTTCCTCGCCGGGCAACGGCCGATCGTCGCCGGCAAGCTCGCCTATTATGCCGATTCCGAGTTCCGGGGGCTGTATGACGCTCCCTGACGTAACAAGAAGCGGACCCGGCGCTTTGCGCCGGGACTTTGTTACGAACGGCCCTCCGGCTCTCTACGGCGCTATTGGGGAGCGCGTTCGCCTCCGAGCCGGCGCGGCTTGCGCCGCGATCCACCCGCCGACCTGGTGCAAGCTCAGGGAAAACCACGGCCGCGACGATAGCCCCCCGGCCGGCCCGCTCTCATCATCTAGGGCCGTAGGGACGGTCGGGGGGTGGGCCACACGCGCAAGCATTAGCGTATTTAGCTATTTACGTATCAACGTGCATAAGGCTCGATCGGCGGCAATCCGTGCTGTGCCAGAACGGCCGAAAGCCCGGCCTCGGCCATCGCCTGAATTGTCGTGCCCTCTGCATCTGCGAGCTGGCGAAGGCGCTGCCAGTCCGATCGCCGGACCTTGACCGTAAGCGCGACAGTCTCGCCCCCTCCCCTCTTTCGCCTCGGCGTCGGGATTTCCACGACCGGGCGGTCGTCCTCGATCGCTGCAAGGCTGGTGGCTTCCGCGCCGGCCCTCGGGCGGGTGAAGGCCGCGAGGCCGGTTGCTTTCTTTGCCATAGGTTTCGCTCCTTCAATACGCTCTTTACGTATTTAGCTATTTACGTTCTAAGGTGTCCTTGATCCACGCCCACAAAGCCCGGATTTCCTCGGCTGCCCTGCCCTCGGCCTCGAACTCCGTCACGGCGCTGCCGGTCGTGACGGCGCGGGCGAACGCGCGCCGGTCGGTAATCTCGCCGGGGACGATCGGCAGGCCGTAGGCTTCCAGCGCCGCGCGCGTCTCCCCGATCTCGGGCGCGCGGAACGGGCAGGCGGACAGGACGAACGCACCGCGCACCTTCGCGGCCGTCACGATCTCGACGGCGGCCGGGACCGCAGCGAGGTCAAACGCGGAAGGTCGGACCGGAATCAAGACCAGCTCCGACCTTCGGGCTATCTGGCCGGCCGCCGGGGCGGCATGGGGCGGGGCGTCCACTACTGCCAAGGTCATACCCTCGCCCTCGGCCGCCCTAAGCGCGGCGTCCAGCTCCCCGGCCTGCGCCGTGGCGACGATCGGCGTTCCGGCTTCCCGCGCGCTCGCCCATGCGGTCGCGCTTTCCTGTGGGTCCGCGTCGATGACGCAAACCCGTTCTCCGGTCGCCTCGGCCGCCACGGCGGTATGAACCGAAAGCGTGGTTTTTCCGCTCCCGCCCTTCTGGCTCAAAAACGCAATGACGTTCATGCGTCAATCCTTCTTTGCGTGAATACGTATTAAAGCATATAGCTAAGAACGTTACTACGTCTTTAAGCTAGTGCGGCCATTCCTCGGCCGGCCAGTCCCGCGACGTGTGGATGACGCGCACGATCACGACGCTTTCCCAGCCCGCTACGTCCCGCAGCTCATAGGCGATAATGTAGGGATGACGGGCGAGGGACTTTTCATAGGTCCCGCTCACCCGCCCCGGCCGGCCGGTCGCAAATTCGCCGAGCTTGTTCCCGGCGTCCTCGATCGCGTCCACGACCCGTTCGGCGGCGAATGGGTTGTCCTCTGCGATATAGCGCAGGATTTCGAGGTTATCCCGCTGCGCCTCAATCGACCAGACAACCGGCCTCATCCGCGCGCGGCTTTCCGGCGCTTCGCTTCCTCGATAACCTCACGCATTTCCGCGACGGCCTGCGCATGAGGGATCACTCGGCCGGCCGCCGCATCGGCCATGCCGCGCTTGATACCGTCGATGATTTCAAGCTCGCGATCGACATAGGCGGCGACGGCCTCGCCGGCGAGGAAGGATTTGCTTCGCTGCGTGTCGTTCGCGATCCGGTCGAGCTTTTCTTTCACATCGGGCCTAACCCGAATCGTCATGGTGGTGCTGGCGGTCATGGAATCGCCTCCGTGTGTTGAATTGTGTACATTCTAGCACGGTTTCCCGGCCGCCGCTATCGCCTTCTATCAAGGTAATACGTTTACACGTCAATACGTATTAACGTAAATAATTAAGCGCCGCCCTTGCCCTTCACTCCCTCTCGAAAGCCCATAGGACGCTGGCCGCAGGCGCGAACGGTGCGGATTAGGCGGTGAGGGTGCCGTTTCCCGGCCCGCCTATACGCGGGCCGGAACCGCCGCAGGGCCGCGTGAGCGTCCCGAACAGCGGCGTCCGCTTATGTTTGCCCTCTTAGATAAAGATTAGATGGGGATTCAGTCTGGTTATCGGACTCACGTTTCATCACACTCTTTGCCAGCATCACGAGGGCCTTTCCGAGCGGGCCATCGCCGGCGTCGAGCTGCGTTCGCTCTTCGAGGGGCAGGGTGGTCTTGTAGGCGCTAATTGCCTCGCTCCAAGCCCGCTGATCCTGTCCATGATCGGCAGGCGGGGGCGGGGCCTTGCCGAACCGGCCGAGAAACTGACGGGCCTTTTCCGGCAGGGACAGGCGATAGGCGTTGCTCGCCTGCTGGACCTGTGGGCCGCGCCCCTCGTTCCCGGTCGGCTCGTAGCGCCGCAGCCAGTCGATGAAGCCATGCGTCCGCAGGTTCTTCAGCGCCCGCACGATCGTATCCCGCGACCGGCCCAAACGGTCCATGATCGTGGTGATTGATGGCTCTAGCCGGCCGGTGCGGAAGTCGATGAGATTGACGAACAGCCGCAGCACGTCCAGCGCCACCGATCCTAGCGGCCCGCTGCGCTCGCCCTTCTCGTGCAATCCGGCCTCGTTGTATATTTCGGCCGCCTTCAAGATCGCCTGCACGTCCTTGCGTGTCGTCGGCCGCCATATACGACCCTCCGATCGCCCCCGGATATGACTATGCCGGCGAACTGGCGTCGGGCAGCGCGGGGCAGGGGGCGGAAAGACCAGCCCTAGCGCGGTCTGTCCCGATCCCCGCAGGGCGGCCCGGCGCTCATGGGCGAGCGTCGTAAGCTCGCCGGCCTCGTCGTCGGTGAGCTGGCCCGCGCCGTATCGGCTCCAAACCTCCCGCATGATCTCATCAAGCGCGTTCCCGCGCGCGCAGCCGATCGCGGCCGCGTAGTGCGTCCTCAACAT
>NZ_JBZXDU010000005.1:0-68483 GCF_058724655.1 Rhodobacter sp. 4.3.4 | reverse complement strand
GCTCGGTTCCATTGTCTGGACGTAGATTGTTTGTGATTTCTGAAATACGACGGATTTGCCAAAACATCAAAACCTAAGTTATGCTTGGACTGTGTTTTGCCTCGACGCCGAAATCCCCCGGCTTTTCCGGCACCTGCGCGATTCGGCAGCGGCGCGCGAAACACCGGACCAGCCGGGTCAGGATCGGCGCGCGGCCGCAAATCTTGGGGGGACATTTCGCGCCCTCATCCAAAGATTGAGGGGACATTTCCGCCCCGATTGGGGGACAGTCTGGATGTCCCCCAATACCATTAAGAACCTTTTCTTTTTGATTTTGAGCGCCGCTGCGACGCATCCGAGCCGCGGAACGCCGAAGCCCCTCTTGACAGAATCGCCCGGCAGGACGCTAATGCCGACAACGAAACAAATAACGCTTGGCAGTGGCGCAGAGAGTTGAGGAGCAACGTTCTTCGGACCTCTTTGCAGGATAACAACCTGACTGCCACTTCATGAGCGGTGGGGCATCGTCTCCGAGGGCAGGACATGTTGATGAAGAAGGCCGTCGGTCGCGGCGGAGCCACGCGCAAATACGATCTGCTGACGATCCTTGGCGTGCATGCGCTGTCGCAAGGAAAGACCTTGCAGCGGCAAACCTTGCGTCTCATCTGCCTGATCACGGCCCGCTACAACTGGCAAAACGATCAGCTCTCGGTCGGGCAGAACGAAATCGCCCGGCTTTGGTCGGTGGATACCCGGACGGTCAAGCGCGAGATGGCGGCCTTTCGCGAACGCGGCTGGCTGATCGAGAAGCGGCCGGCGGCGCGGGGCAGGGTGACGGTCTATGGCCTTGGGATTTCGCGCATTCTGGAAGACACCCGGGCAAGTTGGGAAATGGTCGGCCCCGATCTGGTCGAGCGGCTTGACGGACCCGGTGCCGAAGCCGAGGATCGCAAGGTGATCCCCTTTCCGCAGGCCATTTTGCCGGCAGGGGAGGGGGTCTGGCCCCGGATCGCGCGGCGCCTGCAGGAGGGAGACGCGAACATCTATCGCGCCTGGTTTGCAACCCTCGAAGTGGAGGAGATGGCGGAAGAGCTGTCGCTTCGGGCGCCGTCGGCCTTTCATGCGGCCTATGTCCGCACGCATCACATGGCCCGTCTTGAGGCTGCTCTTGCGTTGGAAGCGCCGGGATACGGGCTGCGCCTTACCTGACGCCCTTGCGCGACTGCACTTGACGAAATGGTGCGGCAACCACAGGTTTATGTCTAGCCATGTAGCTAGACAGGTGCGCCAATGTGGACCGTTCAGGATGCCAAGAACAAGTTCAGCGCGGTGGTTGAAGCCGCGCTTGCGGGCCAGCCGCAAGAGGTGAGCCGCAGAGGCAAGCCCGCGGTGGTGGTTGTTTCCGTAGAGGATTATCGACGCCTTCTGGCGGGGGCGGTGAAAGCGCGCGAAAGCTTTGCCGATCACCTGATGGCGTTCCCCGGTCCTGACGTGCCGCGGGCCCCGGTTGCCCTGCGCGATGTAGACTTCTGATGTATATTCTTGATACGAATGTCATTTCTGCGGTGCGTCGCCCTGACCGCGCCCCGAAAGTGGCCGCCTGGCTGCGCGCCAGGGCGGAGCAGGACCTGTTCTTGAGCGTCATCACGCTGGGCGAGATCGAGCGTGGCATTCATCTGCAGGAACCGCGGGATCCTGATTTTGCCCGCGACCTTCGCCTCTGGCTGGATCGGACGGTGCTGTTGTTCTCCGACCGTCTGCTGCCGTTCGAAGCGGAGGATGCGCGGATCTGGGGCCAGCTCTCCGCCGCCATCGGTCACAATGGCGCGGATCTGATGATCGCCGCCTCTGCGCTTCGCCATGGTGCGACGGTCGTGACCGGGAATGTCAGCGATTTTGCCCCGACCGGAGCCAAGCTGGAGAACCCATTCTAGCGCCCTTCATCGACCGCGACCGGGTGGGGATCGATCCCGCAGGCCTTGCCTGACGAGGGCCGCGCTCTTCGCCGTGCCCAAATCGGAGAAGACGGCTTGCCTTTCCCGGGCCGAGCCGTCAGATTTCGCGCGTCAGCCATGCTGTGCCTTGCCGCAGCTCAGCCAGAGATTGCAGTCATGCAGGAAAAGGCGGGCAGATGGCGGTTTCGGCACAGGCGGACACAGAGGCACCGGACCGGCGGGCGGGGCGCAAGCCGCCTTCGCCCTGGCGCATCCTGAAACCCGTGCAGGGGCAGATCCGGCTGGCGATGGCGATCTCGGCGGGCTCGGCGCTTGCTGCCCTTGGGGTGATGGTGTCGCTGATGCTGGTGGTCAGCGCGCTGCTGGAACGGCCCGGCACCATGCCCTGGGGCGCGCTTGCTGCGGCGACGCTTTGCACCGTTGCGTCCTATGCTGCCCGGCTCGGCGCCTTCAACCAGGCGCATTACGCGGCCTTCCGGCTGGAGCGGATCCTGCGCATCGGTCTGGCGAACCGGCTGGCGCGGGTGTCGCTGGGCTATGTCGAGGCGCAGGGCGCAGGCGCGCTGGCCAAGGTCATCCATGACGACGTGAAGGCGCTGCATGTCTTTGTCGCCGACAGCACGCCGCTTTATGCCCGCGCCTATGTCACGCCGGTCGTGACCTTTGCACTGCTGTTGCTGTTCGACTGGCGGCTGGCGCTGGTGGCGCTGGCGGTGCTGGTGCTTGGCTGGGGCATCCTGCGCGGGGCGCAGCGGCGGCGGCGCGACATGGTGCGGGCCTATAATGCGGCGCGCGAAAAGGTCAGCGCGGCGGTTGTGGAATATGTGCAGGCGATGCCGGTGGTGCGCAATTTCGACAGCGGCCAAAGCAGTTTCGGCCGCTATCAGGCGGCGCTCGACGGCTATCTGGCGGTGATGCTCGATTGGTATCGCGCTGCGGGCTTTCCGGCGCGGTTCTCCTGGCTGATGCTGGGGCCGATGCCGACGCTGACGCTGGTGCTGGGCGCGGGGCTTTGGTTCAGCGCGATGGGCGATCTGTCGGTGCCGCGCTGGCTGGGGGTGCTTCTGGCCTGCACTGGCATGGCCGAGGCGATGATGCCGATGATGATGCTGCGCCACATGATCGAAAAGGTCGGGCTGAGCGTGGCGCGGATCGAGGAGGTGATGGCCGCCCCCGATCTGGACGAGGCCGGGGCGATGCCGCCCGGGCCGCTCGCCTTTGACCCCGCGGCGCCTGCGCTGCGCTTTGACCGGGTGCGGTTTTCCTATGCGCCCGACCTGCCCCCGGCGCTTGACGATGTCAGTTTCGAGGTCGCGCGCGGCAGTGTCACCGCGCTGGTCGGCCCCTCGGGCGCGGGCAAGACCACGGTGGCGCGTCTGGTGCCGCGGTTCTGGGATGTCACCGCGGGCAAGATCGAGATCGGCGGCCATGACATCCGCAAGATCGGCGCCGAGCGGCTGATGCAACAGGTCGCCTTCGTATTTCAGGAAAGCTTTCTGTTTGCCGATACCATCGCGGCGAATATCCGCATCGGCCGCCCCGAGGCCACCGAGGCCGAGGTGATCGCGGCGGCACGGGCGGCGCAGGCGCATGACTTCATCATGGGCCTGCCGCAGGGTTACGAGACCCGGGCGGGCGAACGCGGCGTGTTCCTCTCGGGCGGGCAGCGCCAGCGCATCGCCATTGCCCGGGCGCTGTTGCAGGATCGTCCGGTGCTGGTGCTGGACGAGGCGACGGCCTTTGCCGATCCGGAAAACGAGGCCGAGCTGATCGCGGCGCTGTCCGAGCTGATGCGCGGGCGCACGGTGATCATGGTGGCGCATCGGCTGGCGACGATCCGCGATGCCGACCAGATCCTTGTCTTCGAGCGCGGCCGGATCGTCGAGCGCGGCCGTCACGCGGCGCTGGTGGGGCAGGGCGGGCTTTATGCAAGGCTTTGGCAGAATTACGAAACGGCGCAAAACTGGTCGCTTGGCGCGGCCCGGGAGGGGATCTGATGGCGGTCATCGGCAAAGAACCGGCCGGGCGGTCGGGGGCAAGTTCCTTTGCAACGACCTTCCGGCAACTGGCGGAAAGCGTCGGGCCGGAAGATGCGCCGGGGCTGCGGCGCGCGCTTTTCGGGCTGATCGCGGCGGCGGCGCTGCAGGGGCTTGGGCTCGCCGTGATCGCGCCCCTTTTCACCGCCGCGGCGACGCCGGGCGGGCTGGATCGGGCGCTTTCGTGGTTTGCCGTTCTGCTGGTGCTGATGGGGGCAGCCTCGGCGCTGCGCTGGCGCGCGCAGGGCTTCGATTTCGACGGCCGGATGGTGCGGGCGACCTGGCGGCTGCGCCGGCGGCTGGGGGCGAAGCTGCGCGAGATCCCGCTCGAACAGCTGCAGGACAAACGCGCGGGCGAGATGAACGCGGTGGTGCTCGGCAATGTCGACGAGAACCTGCTTTACGCGCTGACCGTGCTCAATCTGGTCTTCGCCGCGGTCGTCACGCCGTTTTGCGCCGCGCTGGGGCTGATGCTGTTTGACTGGCGGCTGGGGCTTTTGCTGCTGGCGGTGTTTCCGGCGATCGTGCCGCTTTACCGCTGGCGGCGTCCGGCGTTGGGGCGGGGCAAGCGCATCCTCGGTCAGGCGCACCAAGAAGCAAGCGCTGACGTGTTGGAATATACGCAAGGCTTGGCGATCCTGCGCGCGGCGGGGCGGGCCGGGGAAAAGGCCGCCCGGCTGTCGCAGACCTTCCAGAAACTTGAGGCGATTCAGGTCTTTGGCCATCGCAAGGGGGCAAAGCCCAATATCCTTGTGGCCAGCGTGGTCGAGCTGGGGCTGCTCGCCGTGCTGATGACCGGGGTTTTTCTGGTCACGCGCGGCAGTCTTGATCCGGCGGCGCTGGGGGCGGTCTTCGTGATCGTGGTGCGGCTCTCCGAGCCGCTTTCGACCTTCATCCTTTACACCGCGATGCTGGAGGTGATGGAGGCCGCGCTGGAACGGATCGGCGCGCTGCTGGCGATGGCGCCTCTGCCGCAGCGGGCGCCCGCCGCGATGCCCGACCGCCATGACATCCGCTTCGAGGCGGTCAGCTTCACCCATGCCCGGGCCGGGGCGCCGACGATCCGCGCCTTCAGCGCCCTTTTGCCCGAACATTCGCTGACCGCGCTGGTCGGGCCCTCGGGCTGCGGCAAGACCACGCTGACGCGGCTTTTGCTGCGCCATTTCGATCCGCAGGAGGGCGCGGTGCAGATCGGAGGGGTGGATCTGCGGCAGATCCCGGCGGAGCGTCTCAACGATCTGATTTCGGTGGTGTTTCAGGACGTTTATCTGTTCAACGACACGGTGCTGGCGAATATCCGCATGGGCCGCCCCGACGCGACCGAGGCCGAGGTGCGGGCGGCGGCGCAGGCGGCGCAGTGCCTTGAGTTCATCGAGCGGTTGCCGCAGGGCTGGCAGACGCCTTTGGGCGAGATCGGCGGCAGGCTCTCGGGCGGCGAGCGGCAGCGCATCTCGATTGCGCGGGCGCTGCTCAAGGATGCGCCGATTGTCATTCTGGATGAACCGACGGCGGCGCTCGATACCGAAAGCGAGCTGGCGGTGCAGCGCGCGCTTGATGCGCTGGTGGCGCGCAAGACGGTGATCGTGATCGCGCATCGGCTGTCGACGATCGTCGGGGCGGATCAGATCCTGGTGATCGAGGACGGGCGGCTGGCGCAGGCGGGGCGGCATGCCGATCTTCTGGCCGCGGGCGGGCGCTATGCGCGGATGTGGGCGGCGCAGGGGGCGCTGAAACGCTGGTCGGTCGGGCGTTGATTTGGGGGCGCTGACCGGGGTCAGCGCGCCACGATCAGCGGCGTGTGGCTGATCGGATCGTCGAGGATCACCGCCTCCAGCCCGAAGACCTGCCGCAGCAGATCGGGGGTCATCAGCCGCGCGGGCGGGCCCTCGGCCACCACCCGGCCTGCCGCCATCACCACCAGATGATCCGCATAGCGGCAGGCCTGGTTGAGATCATGCAGCACGGCGACGATGGTGCGCCCCTGCGTGCGGTTGAGCCGTTGCAGCAGCGTCAGCAGCTCCAGCTGATGCGCGATGTCAAGGAAAGTCGTCGGCTCGTCCAGAAGCAGGATCGGCGTCTGCTGCGCCAGCACCAGCGCGATCCAGACCCGCTGCCGCTGCCCGCCCGAAAGCGCATCGACTTCGGTCTGCGCCAGATCGGCCACCCCGGTTGCCGCCATCGCCTCGGCGACGATGCGGGCATCTTCCGCGCTCCATTGCCGGAACGGCCCCTGATGCGGATAGCGGCCGCGCGCCACCAGATCCTCGACAGTGATCCCCGAGGGCGCCTGCGCGCTTTGCGGCAAAAGCCCGATCTGCCGCGCCAGCGCCCGCGCGGGCAGCCGCGCGATGGCCTGACCATCGAGCAGCACCTGCCCGGCCTGCGGCGGCAAAAGATTGCACAGCCCGCGCAAAAGCGTCGATTTCCCGCAGCCATTCGGCCCGAGGATGACGGAAAACCGCCCCTCGGGCAGCGCAAGCGTGACATCGGCGCAGATCCGCCGCCCCGCATAGCCCAATTGCAGCGCCTGCGTGCGCAACCGGCTTTGCATCCCGGTCGCGGCGATTTTGCCCTCGTCCCTCATCCCCTTTGCCCCGCGAATCCCTGCCGTGTCAAAAGCCAGATCAGATAAAGACCGCCCAGAACCCCGGTGACCTGACCGACCGGCAGCATCGCCCCGACGGGCAGGACCCTTGTCAGCAGATCGGCCCCGGTCAGCAGCAGCGCCCCCAGCAGCGCCGCGCCGAAAAGCGGCTGATCGACCGTCCGGCCAAGCCGTTGCGCCAGCGGCGGCGCGGCCAGCGCGACAAAGGCGATCGGGCCTGCCGCGCTGGTGGCAAGCGCGACCAGCAGCAGCGCGGCCAAGAGCATTGCCCCCCGCACCCGCTCGACCGCGACGCCAAGCGGCCCGGCCAGATCATCGCCCATCGCCATCAGGGCCAGCGGCCGCATGCCGAACAGCATCGCGGGCAGCAGCAGCACAAGCCCCGCCCAAAGCGGCCAGACATGGCCCCAGTCCCGCCCCTCGACCGAGCCCGCCAGCCACAGATTGGCCGAGATCGCGGCGTCCAGATCGCCCTTGACCAGCAAAAGCGCATTGAGCGCGCTCAGCATCGCGCCGACGCCGATCCCGGTCAGCACCAGCCGATGCGCGCCGACGCGGCCGTTCTTGCGCGCCAGAAGATAGACCCCGGCCCCGGTCAGGATCGCCCCGGCCATCGCCGCGGGCACGACATCGGCCCCCGTGCCGCCAAAGGCGATGATCTGCACCAGCGCCCCCGAGGCGGCCCCGGCGGTGAAGCCGATCACATCGGGCGAGCCCAGCGGGTTGCGTGCGATGCTTTGAAACACCGCCCCCGAGGCGCCAAGCGCCGCCCCCGCGCCCAGCGTGACCAAGAGCCTCGGCAGCCGGATGTCGAAGACCGCATGGGCAACCGCGCGGGGCAGGGCGGCCCCGGTCAGCAACTGCCACAGATCAGCCGGGCTGACCGAAATCCGCCCCTGCAGCAGCGCGGCGATCCCGGCGGCGGTCAGCAGGGCCAGCAGACCCAGGTTCAGCGCCAGGGCGCGCCGGGACAGCCGCAGCGACCAGCGCCGATGCCGCAGCGTGATCCGGGCCGGGCCGCTCACAGCCCGCCCATCCGCAGCCGTCGCGCCAGCGCGATGAAGATCCCGCCGCCGATCAGCCCCGCCATGATGCCCAGATCAATCTGCCCCGGCGCGCCGATCACCCGTCCGGCCAGATCGGCAAAAGCCACCAGAGCCGCCCCGGTCAGCATCGAGGCCAGCAGCAGCGGCCGATGCGCCGGTCCGGCGATGGGCCGCGCCAGATGCGGCGCCGCCAGACCGACAAAGCTGATCGGCCCGGCTGCCGCCGTCGCCGCGCCCGCCAGAACCACGATCACCGCCGCGGCGGCAAACCAGATCCGGCGCGGATCGGCGCCGAGGCTCTGGCCGAACTCCTGCCCCAGCGCCAGCGCATCCAGCGGCCGCGCCAGCGCCAGCGCAGCGCAAATGCCCGCCGCCCCGATCGCCGCCGTGGGCCCCAGCACCGCCCAGCCGCGCCCCTGCAACGACCCCACCGCCCAATGGCGGAACTGATCGAAGATCGCCGCCTCGGCATTGACGGTGATCACCCGGGTCAGGGTCAGAAGCACGATCGAAAGCGCCGCCCCGGCCAGCACCAGCCGCACCGGATCATGCCCGCGCGCAAGCCCGCCGAGCCCGAAAACCGCCGCGCCGCCCAGAGCCGCCCCGAGAATGCCCGCCCAAAGCGCCGCCGTCACCTCGACATGGCCAAAGATCGCGATCTGACAGACGATCGCCAGCGTCGCCCCGGCGGAAATGCCCAAAAGCCCCGGATCGGCCAACGGATTGCGCGTCAGCGTCTGCATTAGTGCCCCCGCCGCACCAAGCGCCGCCCCCACGACCAGCGCCAGGAAGGCCCGCGGCAGGCGCTGTTCGCGCACCAGCAGATGCGCGCCGTCGCCCGGATCAAAGGCGCTCAGCGCCGCCAGCGTCACCCGCAGCCCGATCTCGCGCGGGCCGATGAAGGGGCTGGCCAGCGTGGTGCAAAGCAGGAACAGCAGCGCCGTCCAAAGCAGCAGGCGCGCCCGCGGGGGTTGCATGATCAGGCCCCGCCGAATTGCTGCGCGATGCCCGCCACGATCTCTTGCGCGCTGTAATAATCCACCCGGAACGAATTCGGCCCCAGCCCGTAGACCTGCCCGTTGCGGACCGAGGGCAGGTTGGCCAGGATCGGATCGGCCAGAAACCGGGCGGCGTCAGCGCTGGTGCCCGACAGCAGAAAGGTCGTCTCGGCCTGCAGTGCGGTCAGATGTTCGTAGCTGGCGCGGATGAAATCGGCCGAGGCCGTGGCGCCGGTCTCCTGCCAGCTTTGTGGCGGATCTTCGAGGGTGAAGCCCAGCCGCGCCAGCAGCTGACCATGCACCCCCGTCGCGGTGGCGATCGGATTGGGGGCGCCCGCGCCGTTGTAGCTGATGATATTGGCGCGGCCCGCGGGCAGGATCAGCCGCGCGCGCGTCGCCTCCAGCTCTTGCGTGAAGCCCGCCAGAAGCGCCCCGGCCTCGGCCTCGCGGCCGGTGGCGCGGCCAAGCTGACGCGACAGCTCCTGCCAGTCCAGCGCGCCGTAATCGAGCACCAGAACCGGCGCCACCTCGGCCAAGGCCTGCCGATGCGCCAGCGCGGAATCGGCGCCCCCGGCGGAAACCACGATCAGATCCGGGGCAAGCGCCCAGACCGCCTCCAGATCGACCGACCCGGCAGGCCAGAGCTTTTCGACCCCGCGGGTTTCGGCAACCGCCTGCCATTGCGCGAAAAACCCGCCATACGCGGTGGTGGCGGAGCCGATCAAGGGCGCCCCGATCGCCAGCAGGCTGCCCGAAAGCGTGACCGAGCTTGAAAGCACGCGCGCGGGCGGGGCAGGCAGCTCCGTCGCGGAGCCATCGGCATTCGCAAGCCGCCGCGGCCAGCCCTCGGCGGTGCGGGCGTGCGCGGCCCGGCCGGGCAAGGCGGAGGCGCAAAGACTGGTGATCAGAAACTGGCGGCGATTCATGCTTCCTCCGGCCCGGGGTGCTGCGCCGAAACCTGCGTCCGGCCTCGCTTGCCCTGGTCTTAATTGCCGAGCAAAATACTAAGATATCCATGCCCGTCAAGCTTTGCCTGGCCTTGCCCTGCAACTGGGGCGGGATCGGCGGGCCGGACAGGCCTGTCGCGACCAAATTGCAACAAGCTTAGTATTTTTGTCGGGAATCGCTTTTCGCTGCGGCCGGAACGCGTAAACGTGACGGCCCGGCCGCAGACTTGCGGTCGGGCCGTCCCATCCGATGCCAGCCGTTTCACGCCAGCCGTCGCCATTTCAAGGAAAGCAGCATGAAACGACTGAAAGGAGCGCGCCTTTTGCGCGGCGCGAGCATTGCGGCCCTGTGTGTTCTCAGCCCGCAAACCGGGTTCGCCGAAGAGGCCGCCGAGGACAGCTTTTCGCTGGGCACGATCGTCATCACGGGCGAAAAACTGGCCCGCAGCCTGCAGCGCACCGCCGCGTCGGTGAGCGCGCTCGACGCCGCCGCCGTGGCCAAGGCAAACGAGGCCGGCAAGGACAGCCTTGCCAAGGCCGCGGAGGGGATGGCGAACGTGACCACTCCCGCCGCGGGCGGTCAGGGCGGGGCGCCGACGATCCGCGGTCAGGACAGCGAGGGGCCGAACTCGGGCGCCACCGCGTTTTTCGGCGGCACCGTGCCGCGCATGGCGGTCAGCGTCGACGGCCATTACCTGACCTATAACGAGCTGGTCTGGAGTTCCGCGGCGATCTGGGACGTGGACGGCATCGAGGTGTTCCGCGGCCCGCAAACGGTGGCCCAGGGCGCCAACAGCATCGCCGGGGCGATGATCGTCACCACGAAAGACCCGAGCTTCACCCGCGAGGGCGCGGTGCAGCTGCAGTATGGCAGCGACAACCGCCGCCGCGTCTCGGCGGTGGTCTCGGGGCCGGTCGCGACCGATCTGGCGGCGCGGCTTTCGGTGGATTACTCGGCCCGCGACACCTATATTTCCTATACCAACCCGCGCTTTGTGCTGGGGCGCACCGATCAGGATTTCGACGCCAGAACGCTGCGTTTCAAGCTTTTGTGGCAGCCTGCGGGGCTTTCCGGTTTCGAGGCGAAGCTGAGTTTCGCCCATATCGACACCAGCCGTCCGACCTGGGAAGCGGCGATGGCGCCCTATGAGGATCTGGCAAGCACCGTCACCGGCAACCCGAGCTGGGATCTGCGCAGCAATGCCACCGTGCTGGATCTGAGCAAGGATTTCGGCAATGGCGTGAAGATCGTCAACAGCTTGCGCGTGGCCGATGTGCAGACCTCGCGGATCACCGAGCCGGTGACCTCGGGCAGCGCCGAAAACGATCAGGACATCGTCTCGAACGAGACCCGGCTGACCTTTGGCGACGAGATGTCGACCTTCAGCGGTCTGGCGGGGCTTTTCCTGTCCTCGACGAAGACCGACGAAACGCTGAACCTGCGCGGCTCGACCGTCTATGAGGACGAAAAGCGCAGCACCGGGGTTTTCACCGAGCTGAACTATCGCTTCGCCCCCGACTGGATGGTGACGGGCGGGCTGCGCTATCAGCGCGATGCGGTGGAGCGGCGCGGCACCTCCAGCTTCACGCCCGATGTGCTGGATTATGACCGGAGCTTTGATGCCTGGTTGCCCAAGCTTGCGCTGACCCATGACCTGAACGACACCACCAGCATCGGCGCGATGGTCAGCAAGGGCTACAACCCGGGCGGGGTGACGCTTGGTTTCGTGTCGAAGGATTATGTGACCTTCGAGCCGGAAACGGTCTGGAACTACGAGCTTTTCGGCCGCACGAAACTGTTTGACGAGCGGCTCGACCTGACCGGAAACCTGTTTTACAGCCGGATGAAGGATGCGCAGCGCTATGTGACCTCGGTGATCGAGGGCGGCTATACCGATGCGGTGACCGTCAATGCCGACAAGGCGGAATCCTACGGGCTGGAGCTGGGCTTCAGCTTTGCCGCGCGCGATGATCTGACCCTGCGCGGCAACCTTGGTCTCTTGCACACCGAAATCGTCAGCTTCGAGAATGCGCTGGCCGATTACGAAGGGCATGAGTTCGGCCGCGCGCCCAGCCGCACGCTCAGCCTTGGCGCGGATTGGGCGATCCGTCCCGATGTGACGCTGGCGGGGACGGTGCGCTATACCGACGCCTATTTCTCGGATGACACCAATGCGACGGCGCTGCTGATCGATGCGCATACCGTGGCCGATGCCCGGGTGACCTGGACCCCGCGCGAGGATCTGTCGCTTTTCGCCTATGTGAACAACATCTTCGACGATCGTTCGGTGACCAATCTGCGCGCGCTGCAGGGCACGTTGCAGGGCACGGTGGTCGATCCGCGCTCGGTCGGCGTCGGCCTGAAGATGACCTTCTGAACGACAGCCCGGCCCCGGGACGGTCTTCGGGGCCGGGCGCTTGCGGGCGCCCGCCGGATCAGGGCAGCAGCGCGTCGAGCGGCCGGTCGGCGGCTTCGGCGCCGGCGAAGGCGGCGAAGCTGCGCCCGACCGCGGCCACCAGCGCCGCGACATCGGCGGCGTCGTAATGAGCGTGGCGATAGCTCATCATCACCCGCAATCCGCGCGCGCCTTCGATCACGTCCTCGACCACCTCGAACTGCAGGCCAAGCACCGATCCGGCCTTGTCGGGATCGACCTGGCGGAAGCGGATCGGCCCCTGCGGCCCCGGGAGCGCGCCGTTCAGCCGGTTCTGGGCGTGGATCTGGATGAAGACTTCGAACATATGCGCATCAAGGGGTGCGGTGCCGCCTGAAAGCGCCGCCTCGACCAGATCGATCGGGATTTCGCTGTGCGGCATCGAGGCGGTGATCTGGTCGCGCACCGCGGTGATCAGCGCGCGCGGGGTCGCATCGCCGGGGGCACGCAGGCAATGCGCGGTGACGGTGGTGAAATAGCCGATCGTGTCGAACCAGGCCGGATCGGTGCGCCCCGCGGCCGAGGTGCCGATGGTCAGCGCCTCAAGCCCGGCCAGCCGCTGCAGCGCCGCCGAGATCGCCGCATAGACGGTGTGAAACAGCGAGGCCGAGCAGGTCTTTGCCAGCGCATGCAGCCCGGTGCAGACCGCCGGCGGCACGGCGATTTCGCACCAGCCGCCTGCGGTGGCATCTTCCGGGGTTGCATCCCCGAGGGGCGCGGGCCGCGGCGCGGCGCCCGGGGCGCGGATCGGCTGCGGCGGCGGTGCGTCGCGCAGCGCGGTGACCCAATGTTCCAGTGACCGGGCGTCGATGCCGGCGCGGGCCTGGGCGCGGGCGAAGGCGTGAAACGGCGCGACCGGGGCGGCCCAGTCCGGGGCCTGTCCCGCTGCCCGGGCGGCATAGGCCCGGGCCAGCTCGGCCATCATCAGGTTGACCGACCATTCGTCGAGCACGACATGATGGAACAGGAAGGACAGGATCTGCCCCTCGATGGTGCGCAAGAAGCGCAGCCGCAGCGGCAGCTCCCGTTCAAGATCAAAGACATGCCCGGCTTCGGCGGCCAGAACCGGCGCGGCGTCGATGACCGGACCCGAGGCGCGGAACCAGTCCAGCCGGTCGAGCTCGGCCATCGGCACGGTCTCTTGCAGCACCGTGTCGCCCTCGGACCGGAACCGGCTGCGCAGCGCCGGATGCCGTTCCAGCAGGTCGCGGAAGGCGGCGGCGAAGACCGTCTCGTCGACCGGGTCTAGAAAGCGCAGCACGAAGGGAATGTTGAAGGCCGGTCCATAGCCAAGCGCGGCATGGATCTTCCACAGCGATTGCTGCGCAAGCGAAAGCGGCGCGCGTTCGACGGGGTCGGGCGCGCTGCGCCGGATCTCGACCGGGGCAGGCGGCGGCGCGACCGCTGCGGGCCGGGCCAGCGGCGCCAGCGCGGCGGCGGTCGGATGGGTGAAGATGTCGGCAAAGCGCAGCTCAAGCCCGTGTTCGGCGGCAAGCTGGCCGATCACCCGGGTCGCCACCAGCGAATGCCCGCCCAGATCGAAGAAATCGCAAGAGGCGGTCATCTGCGGCGCCTCGAGCGCGGCGCGGAAGGTATCGAGGATGATCGCCTCGATCCGGGCCAGATCGGTTGCGGGCTCGGTCCGCGCCTGCGGGGCGAGCGCCGCCAGCAAAGCCGCGCTTTCCGGCAGGTCGGCGGCGATCGGATGGCGGATCAGCGCGAGCGCCGCGGCCTCGGGCGCCAGCGCCAGCACGAAGCGCAGCGGCGCGTCCCGGGCCAGATCCCAGGGTTCGGCGGCGACCGCTTCGATCGCCGCTGCGGCCTCGGGCGGGGCGCGCAGCGCCCGCAGCCAGAGGTCCGGCCCGCGCGGCGCAAGTTCGACCCGCAGCGCGCCGCTGGCGTCGAAATGATAGCGCCGCGTCAACTCGGGGCGGGCCAGCACGCCCTCGACCAGCGCGGCGATGACGGCGCCGGGCTCGCAGCCGGGCAGGGGCAGGGTCGCGGTGCAGATCGCGGGGGCAAGATCCGGGGCGCCTTGCTGCGCGGCAAGCCAGATCCGCGCCTCGTCGGTCCGGGCGGGGCGGCTGTGGGAAAGACTGTCGGGGGGCGGTCCGGGTTCGGTCATCATCGCTCCTGCGGTGGGGGGAGAAAGGGCAGGGCTTGCGCGGCCGGGGCCGGGGCTGGCTGGGGGCGGGGGGAAATCTCGGGGCGGCTCATGCGTCTTCCAGCCGCCCGGCGATCGGCCGGACGGAAGGGACGCGCGGCGGCAGGCGCGGATGGCCGGGGGCGGCGGGGCCTGTCAGCAGCGCCGCAAGCGGGGTTTCGGCCGCGCCCTCGGCGCAGGACCGCGCCAGGAAGGGCACAAGCCCGGTGCAGGCCGCGTCGAAGCTCTCGGCCGAGGCCGGGTCGGCATCGATCCAGAGCGCGAGCCCGGAGCCATCGGCCGCGGCGGCGCAGGTCAGGTTGAACCCGTCGCCCGGGCCTGCGGCCAGAACCTCGCGCCGGGCCCGGCAGCCCGCGAAACGCGGCGGGTCGAACGGCAGCAGATTCACGAGCGGCGAGAAGAAGAAGCGTTCGCCCGCGCCAAGGCCGTGATCGGCGGCCAGCTGCTCGACCCGGTAGCGCCCGTGCCGCCGCAGCTGGCGCAGGCTTGCGGCGCTGCGGCCCAGCCAGGCGGCAAGCGTCTCCTCCGGCTGGCGCGTGACCACAAGCGGCAGGATGTTGACGACCAGCGCCGGGATCGTCGCGGCGACACTGCCAAGGCGGCTCATGTAGGGCAGCCAGATCGCCCGCCCGGTCCCGTCTTCGGGCAGATCGCGCACCAGCCAGGCGGCGCAGAGCAGCGTCAGCAGGTCGGGCCAGCCCAGATCCGCCGCCGCGGCCGCCCGCGCCAGCGCGGCGGGCAGTTCCGCAGGCAGCGCGGGTTCGGCCGCAAGCGCGCTGCAGCCATAGTCCTCGGCGCCCTTGCGCAGCACCGCAAGCTTTGGTCCGCCCGCCAGATGCTGCGCCCACCAGGCGCCGTCGCGGGCATGTTGCGGGCTGGCGCGATAGCGCTCTTCCTCCTCCAGATACTGTGCGAAGGGGCGCAGCGGCCCGGGTTCGGCCACCTGCCCGCGGGCCTGCGCATAAAGCGCCGCCGCCCGCCGCTCGATCAGCGCCACGCCATAGCCGTCAAGCCCGATATGATGGCCGCGCAGATACCACAGCCAGCGCCGGTCCCCGACCCGCAGCAGCCACAGCGCGGCGAGCGGTTCCTGCCGCAGATCGATCGGCGCGGCGATGTCGCGTTCCATCATCTTGCGCGCCGTGGCCTCGGGCTCGGATTCGGCATCGGATTCGTAGCGCAGGTCGTGATAGCGCAGCACCGGAATGCGCGCGGGGTCGATCTGCTGGCGCGGCCCCTCGGGTCCGTCGCGAAAGCGCAGCGCCAGCACCTCGGCCTCCTGCGCCAGCTGGCGCAGCGCCGCGATCAGCGCCGTCTCGTCCAGATCGCCCTCGATCACCGTGCAATGCGCCACGGTCGACAGGGGCCGGTCGGGGTGAAAGCGGAATTCCTCCCAGAAATCGAGTTGCGCCAGCGTCAGGGCGTGCCAGGGGCGCGCGGTCGGTGTCGGATCGGGCATCAGGGGCCTTCCTTGAGGAAACAGGCGGGGATTTCAGGTCGGGATTTCAGGCTGGGGGCAGGGCGGGCGCGGCGGCGATCAGCGCCGCCACCGCACGGGCGTTGCGCGGCGCCAGAAGCTGCGCGGGCGTCAGGGTCGTGCCGAAACGCGCGTTCAGCGCCGCGGCGATCGGGGCAAGATCGTCGGGCAAAAGCCCGAGATCGAGCAGCGGGCTGTCCGCCGTCGCCCCCGCCATCGCCGCCGTCCCGTTTCGCGGCCCGAGCTGCTCAAGGTAAAGCGTCAGAACCTGCGCCACCAGCGCCGGATCGGCCTGCGTTTCGGCGGTTGCGGCGGGGACGGGCGGCTTTGGCGGGGCGCTGGCCAGCCGCCGCCCGGCGGCGCGGTCCGGTTTGCCATTGGCGGAAAGCGGCAGGTCCGGCACCGGCACGAAGCGGTCGGGCAGATGCGACGGCGGCAGGGTCTGGCGCAGAAAGGCGCGCAGCGCGCCGGGGGGGATCTCGGCCCCCGCGCGGCAGGCATAGAGTGCCGCCAGCGTCGTCTCGCGCCCGTCTCCCGCGACCAGATCGACCACCATCGCCGCGCGCAGCCCCGGATGCGCGGCGAGCGCCGCCTCGATCTCGGCCAGGCTGACGCGCACGCCCCGCACCTTGACATGGCTGCCGAGGCGGCCGGAAAACAGGATCACCCCGTCCGCCCGCCATCTGCCCAGATCGCCGGTGCGGAAGGCCCGCCGCGGTGGGCCCGCATCCCCGGCCAGAGCGATGAAATCGGTCTGCACCAGGCGGCCGTCCTCCAGATAGCCAAGCGCAAGACAATCACCGAGCGTGTGGATGCGGCCGGGCACGCCGGGCGGGCAGGGCTCGCCCAAAGGGTTGCAGATCCGATATTCGGCGCCCGCCAGCGCCCGGCCATAGGGGATCTCGTCCCGCTCGTTTTCGGGCGCGGTGCCGATTTCGTGCCAGATGCTCCAGATCGTCGTCTCGGTCGGCCCGCCCAGGGAGACAAGCCGCGCCCCGGGCAGCTCCGCGCGCAGCCGGGCGATGACCGCGGGCTTGATGTAATCGCCGCCCTGCGCCACCAGCCGCAGCGTCGCCAGCTGGTCGGGCCGGGCACAGGCGAGCAGCATCTCGAGGATCGCGGGCACCGAAACCCAAAGCGTCACCCCCTGCGTCGCGACCAGCCGCGCCCAGTCCATCGCATCCTTTTCCTGCGTCGGCAGGACCAGTGTCGCCCCGGCGCAAAGCGTTCCGAAGACATCGAAAACCGACATGTCATGATGCAGCGGCGTGACCGAAAGCAGCACATCCGCGTCGCTCACCTGCCAGGCCTGCAGCGATTGCGCCAGCACGTTGGCGGTGGCGCGGTTGTTCAGTACCACGCATTTCGGCGTGCCGGTGCTGCCCGAGGTGAAGAGGTAATAGGCCGGATCGCGGCTCAGGCTGCGCGCGGCGAGCGTCGCATCGTCGGGCAGGGCGCCGCCGGGCCTGCGCAGCGCCTCGGGCGGGATCGCGGCGAAACCGGCGATGGCGCGCTGCGACACCACCAGCGCCGGGGCCGCGCGGGAGAGCAGCTGATCGCGCCGGGCGGGCGGGGCGGCGGCGTCGATCGGCACCCGGATCACCCCGGCCATCGCGGTGGCAAGCTGCAGCGCGACATGATCGGGGCCGCGCGGCAGCTCGATCGCCACCACGTCGCCGGGACCGATGCCCTGCGCGGCAAGACCGGCCAGAAACGCTTCGACATCGCGGCGCAGCTCGGCATAGCTCAGCCGCCTTTCGCCGCAGATCAGCGCCGTGCCCCGGCCCGCGCGCAGCTGCGCGGCAAGGCGCGGCAGATGTGGCACTGGGTCGGGGATTTCGGCGCGCTGCGCGGGCAGCGCGACCGGCACCAGCGGATCGGGCAGCACCAGCGCGCCTGCCGCGCAAATCGCCGCCAAAGCCGCCGCGATCGCGTCCAGCATCGCGGTGACGGTTTCGGGCGCCAGCGCGGTTTCGGCGTAATCGGCGGCAATCTCGATCCCGCCCCCGGCCGCGCGCAGCAGCCGCAGATCCAGCGCGACCTGCGGCGTCTGGGTCAGCCCGGCCACCTCGCGCAGCGGGGCAGAGGGGTCGGGCAGCGGCCAGCTCAGCCCGTTCGTCAGCACGACGGGCAGGGCCAGCGCCGCGCCGGTGCGGGCCAGCAGCAGACGGGCCAGATCGACGCCCGACAGGCTGGAATGGGCCAGCGCCCGCATCGTTTCCGCCTGCAGCGCCGCGGCCCGCGCGGCGGCCGGACCCGGGCCGACGGCATGGTCGATCACGAGGAAGGAAGAGCGGTTGCCAAGCCCCGTGCGCTCCAGCGCCGGGGCGGTGGGCAGGCCGACACAAAGCCGCAGATCGGGGGTGAACCGCGCCAGCACCTCCAGCACGGTGAAGCTTAGGAGCGTGTTCAGGAACAGCTTTTCCCGCGCGGCGATGCGGCGCAGCGCCGCGACCTGCGGCGCGTCGATCCGTCTTGTGCTGCGCCGCCGCCGCGCCGGGCCAAGCTGGTCCAGCGGCAGGCGCCAGGGCAGCCGCGGCGGCTCCTCGATCTGCGCCAGCGCCGCGGTCCAATAGGCGGTATCGGCGGGCCGCGGCGCCGCCTCCATCGGCGCGCTGCGGGGCGGCTCGGCGGTCTCCGCGATCCCGGGCGCGGTGGGGGCGAGCATCTGAGCGCAGATCTGCGCGATGGCCGGACCGTCCAGCGCCAGCGCGTCGAATTTCACCGCCAGCGCATCCGGCTGTCCCGCGGGCATCTGCACGGCGACGACCTGCCAAAGGGTGCCGTCCAGCGGGCAGGGCGCAGTGGCGAAGTCCTCCCAGAAAGCGTCAAGCCGCGCCGCGGCATCGGGCGCCTGCGTCAGATCCAGCGCGGTCCAGGGCAGATCGATCCGCGGCAGGCAGTGCTGGCGGCCGGTGGCGGCCTCGACGCGCAGCCGCAGCGCGGGATGGGCCGCGACAAGCTGCGACAGCCGTTCGCGCAGCGCCGCCGGGTCAAGCGTGCCGCGAAACAGCCGCGCTTCCTGCATCGCCACGCCGCCCAGCGGCAGCACCGTCTCGCGCCCCATCAGATAGGCCCGTTGCAGCGGCGCCAATGGCCAGCTGCGCGGCGGTACCGGCGCCTGCGCCAGCGCCCGCAACCGCCCGAGCACCCGGGCAAAAAGCGCCTCGGTCCAGTCGCGGTCCAGCAGGTCAAGCCGGAGGTCCCAGTTCAGCAAGATCCCCTCGCCAAGCCGGGCGATCTGCGCATCCAGCGCCACGCCCGGCCCCTGCGACACGCTCCAGACCAGATCGCCCAGCACGCGCCGCGCCCGCTCGCCCAGGATCGAGCCGCGCGGATGGTCCAGCCCGGCGGTGAAGACGACCGGCGCCGCGGGCATCCGGCCAAGCTGCCGGGCAAGGTCGCGCAGCAGCTGCGGACCGGGGCAGGCGGCCTGCGCGATGCCCTGCACCAGCCCCGCCTGCACCCGACGCGCCAGAACGGGCAGATCGTCCCCGAGCCCCGCAAGGCCCAGAAGGGTGAAGTTCGAGGCCTCGCCGATCTCCGGCTCCGCCGCGTCGCGGTGAAAGATCGGCACGGTCAGGCGCAGCGCCGTCTGACCGCAGGCCCGGCCAAGTTCCTGCGCGAAAACCGCCAGCGCCAGCGCCGAGGGCGTCACCCGCAGCGCCCGGGCCTGGGCAAGAAATCCGCGCGCCTGCGCCGGATCAAGCGTCGCCGCCAGCCGCGTGCTGCGCGGGCGGCGGTCAGCTGGCGCGGGGTCCGGGGCGGGCAGGCGCGGGGGCTCGGGCAGGGTGGCCAAACGATCCCGCCACCAGTCCCGCGCCCGCGCCACGGCCTGCGCATCGGTCGGCCGCCCGGGCCGGTCGGCGGGGTCCGGGTCCGGGGCGTTCCCCGGGCCGTCCTCGTAAAGCTGTGCCAGATCCTCCAGCAGCGCGGGCAGGCAGGAGGGATCGGCCGCCACCATGTCAAGATCAAGATGCAGCCGGTGCCCGCCCCCGGGCAGCAGGCTGAGCGTTGCCTCAAGGGGTTGACCCGCCGCCAGCGGCAGGCGCTGGTGGGTCTTGTCCTCGCGCAGCCGCGCCAGCGCCGCTTCGACCGCCTGCGCGTCACGCCCGCGCAGGTCGTGCTGGCGCAGCGCATGGCCGGGGCCGGGGGGCACGATCGCCGCCCACCCCTCGGCCGAGACCGAGAGCCGAAGCGCCGGATGCCGCGCGATCAGCGCTGCAAAGGCCTGCGCCAGCCGCGCGGGCTGAAGCGGCTGCGCCGCGCTGCGGGGTTCAAGTTCGACATAAAGATGCGCCGAAGGGGCCTGCGGATCGCGCCCGGCGGCATGTCCGTTGATCCAGCAGGCGGTCTGCATCGGCGTCAGGTCAGGCATCGGATCTCACCCAGTTGACATTTGTTGATATAAATACTCAACTATAGCCGCCCGTCAACCTGTGGCCTGCGGGCGCCGCCCCGAACGGACCGATTTGCAATGACCGATTTCACCCCCTGGCCGGACGACCTCGCGCAGCGCTACCGGCAAAAGGGCTACTGGCTGGATGCGCCGCTGACGCGCGGGCTGGAAACCCAGGCGCGGCAACGGCCCGAGGCCTGCGCGATCCGTTGCGGCGCGCGCGCGATCAGCTATGGCACGCTGGACCGGATGGCCACGGCGCTGGCGCGGCGGCTTCTGGCACGGGGGCTGCGCCCGGGCGACGCGGCGCTGGTGCAGCTGCCGAACCGGGCCGAGTTCTTCGTCACCTTCCTTGCGCTGCTGAAGGCCGGGATCACCCCGGTCAATGCGCTTTTCAGCCATCGCGCGCTGGAGCTGCGGTCTTATGCCGAACAGCTGCGCCCCAGGCTGCTGATCGCCGCGCGCTGCCATCCGCTGTTTCACGACGACCGATTCGCGACCGAGCTGCGCGCGCGCTCGGATCGGCTGGCGCTGTGCCTTTATCTCGACGATCCCGACCCGGCGCGGGATCTTGCCGCCTGGGCCGCGCCCGACGGGGTTGAGGATGGGGGGTCCGGGGACGGTGGGGCCGAAGAGACGGTGCCGCTGCCCCGGATCGATCCCGGCGCGGTCGCGTTTTTCCAGCTTTCGGGCGGCAGCACCGGCACGCCCAAGCTGATCCCGCGCACCCATAACGATTACGATTATTCGATCCGGGCCAGCGCCGAAATCTGCGCGCTGACGCCGGATACGGTGTTTCTTTGTGCGCTGCCCGCGCCGCATAACTACGTGCTCAGCTCGCCGGGCGCGCTTGGGGTGTTTCATGCCGGCGGCACCGTGGTGATGGCGCCCAACCCCGAGCCGCAGCTCTGCTTCGAGCTGATCGCCCGGCATCGGGTGACGATGGTGGCGCTGGTGCCCTCGGCGGTCGGGCTTTGGCTCGAGGCGGTGCGCGGCGGGCTTGCGGTGCCCGAAAGCCTGGCGCTGCTGCAGGTCGGCGGCGCGAGTTTCGCCGAGGCGCTCGCCCGGCAGGTGCCGGAGCTGCTTGGCTGCGCCTTGCAGCAGGTCTTCGGCATGGCCGAGGGGCTGGTGAACTACACCCGTCTGGACGATCCGCCCGAGCGCATCTTCACCACCCAGGGACGGCCGATCAGCCCCGATGACGAGATCCGGGTGCGCGACGCCACGGGCCGCGACTGCGCGCCGGGCGAGACCGGACAGCTGTGGGTGCGCGGGCCCTATACGTTCCGCGGCTATTTCCGCAGCCCGGCGCAGAATGCCGCCGCCTTCGACGCCGAGGGCTTCTATCACAGCGGCGATCTGGTGCAACGCGACGCCGCGGGCTATCTGCGCGTCGTTGGCCGGGTCAAGGACCAGATCAACCGCGGCGGCGAGAAGATCGCGGCCGAGGAGATCGAGGCGCTGTTGCTGCGCCATCCCGAGGTGATGCAGGCCGCGCTCGTCTCTGAACCCGACCCGCGGCTGGGCGAGCGCAGCTGCGCCTGTCTTGTGCTGCGCCAGCCGCTGCGGCCGGTCACGCTGCGCCGCCATCTGATCGCCGCGGGCGTGGCCGATTACAAGCTGCCCGACCGGTTCGCCTTTCTTGACGCGATGCCGCTGACCCCGGTCGGCAAGATCGACAAGCGGGCCCTGCGCGCCGCGATCCTGGCCGCCGCGGATGCCCCCCAACCGACCCGCTGATCCCCAAGGAGAGCCGAATGACCCTGACTGCCCATCCCGACACTGCCGATCGTGACTGGCTTCTCGCGCGCCTCGCTGCGCTTTTGGAGGACGAGGGGCCGATCGACCCGGTCGAGAGCCTGATTTATTACGGGCTGGATTCGCTGCGGGTGATGACCCTGGCGGCCGAGCTGAAGGCGCGCGGCATCGCCGTCAGCTTCGAGGAGCTGGCCAGCGCGCCGACGCTGCAGGCCTGGGAGGCGCTGATCGCGGCGCGGCGCGGTGGCTGAGCCGCACCCGGGTCTGGCGGGCTGGGAACGGCCGCTGGCGCAGCTGCGGGCGGCGCTGCCCGGCTGTCGAGCCGAGATGTGCCCGGCTGCGCCGGTCCCGCCCGGCCTGCCGCGCCTGCGCCGTCGGGCAGAGTATCGCGCCGGGCGGCTGGCCGCCGCTGCCGCCGCGCACGCGCTTTGCGGCATGCCCTGTCTGGCCGGGCGCAGCGCCAGGGGCGCGCCGGTCTGGCCCGCGGGTCTGTGCGGGGCGATCAGCCATTGCGACGGGCAGGCGATCGCCCTGCTGGGCGACACCGCCGTATGGGGCGGGCTTGGCATCGACATCGAGCAGCATCTGACCCCGCCGCTTGCGCAGCAGATCGCCCCGGTGGCCCTGACCGTGGCGGAACAGGAGGCCTTCGGCGCTGATCCGCGCTGGGTCGGGCTGATCTTTTCGGTGAAGGAAAGTCTTTTCAAGGCTTTGAGCCCGCAGATCGGGCAAAGCTTCGATTTCGGCGCGGCCGAGCTTTGCGCCGCGACAGAAGCAGAGCCGCCCGCGCTGCGGCTGACGCGCGATCTGGCGCCGGGCTGGTGGACGGGGCGGCGGATCGGGGCGGTGCTTTTGGCCGGACCGGCGGGGGTGATGACGGCCGTTGCCCTGCCGCGCGGGGACGGCAGGGCCGGGACTCAGCCGCGCAGCGTGGCGCCACCGTCGATGTAAAGATCGGCCATGGTGATGTGGCCCGCCTGCTCCGAGAGCAGGAACACCGCCGCCTGCGCGATATCGGCGGGCGTCGCCAGCTTGCCCAGCGGAATCCCGGTGCGGAACCTGGCGCCATCGCCCGCGATCACCCGCGCCGGGCCCTGATCGTCGGTCCACATCGCCGTCTGCATCGGCGTCAGCGTCGAGCCGGGCGCCAGCACGTTGCAGCGCAGGCCCTGCTGCGCCAGTTCCAGCCCGAGGCAGCGGGTCAGCATGGTCAGCGCCGCCTTCGAGGCGCAATAGGCGCCCATCCCCAGCCGCGGAATCCCCGCGGCATTCGAGCTGACCACCACCAGCGCCGCCCCCGGCTGTTGCACCAGCCGCCGCCCAAGCGCCTGCAGCAGATAAAAACTGCCATCAAGGTTGATCGCCATCACCCGGCGCCAGTCCTCGGCCGTCATCTCAAGCAGCGGGCCAAGCGTCAGCACCCCGGCGGTATGGGCGGCAAGGCCGATCGGTCCCGCCTGCGCCTCGGCCTTGGCCAGCATCGCCTCGATCGCGGCGGGATCGCGCAGATCGCAGGGCAGCCAGACCCCGGCGCTGGCGCGGATGTCGTCGGGCAGGCTGGCCAGCGCTTCGGCGGTATCGGTGGCAATGACGCGCGCCCCCGCGTCGTGCAGCAGGCGGACGGTTTCGCGGCCGATGCCGCCCGCCGCGCCGGTGACAAGCGCGCAGCGCCCGGAAAATCCGCTCAGGCGCATCGGGCCACCCCGGTCAGCGTGGCCATTGCGTCGCGCGTCGCGATCACCCCGCCGCAGGTGCCCGCCACCCATCGCAACGCCATCTCGTGGCGTTCGGCGTCGAAATCGGCCTGGGCATCGGCGATGGCAAAGGGCTCGATATCGCGCTGGAACGCCTCGGCGGCGGTGGCAAGACAGCCGATATGGGCATAAACCCCGGTGATCAGCAGCTGATCGCGGCCACGTGCGCGCAGCAGGGTTTCCAGGTTCGAGCGCTGAAAGGCGCTGTAGCGGTGCTTGGTCAGCACCAGATCCCCCGGCGCCGGGGCAAGATCGGGCAGGATGTCCTGATGCTCCGCGCGGCGCGACATCCCGGCCCCCCAGAGATCGGCCTGCAGGCCACGGTCGGCGCGCAGCTGGGCGCCCTCCTGCGCGGTGTAGAAAACCGGCATGCCACAGGCCCGGGCGGCCCGGGCGAGGCTGGCGATATTGTCGATCACCGCGGGCAGGGGCGCCGCCTCCTGCGGGAAGGGCGCGCAGAAATAGCGCTGCATGTCATGGATCAGCAGCGCCGCACGGGCGGGCACAATATGCCAGGGGGCGCGGGCTGCGGGCAGCGCCTCGGGGCGGGGCAGGGGATAGGAGAGAATGCCGGGAAGGGCCATCTGGGGTGTCCTGTGCTCAGTCGTGACGGGAGTCGAGATCGTGCAGCGCCGCATCGCGCGGCAGGCCAAGCGCGGCCAGAAGGGCGCCGAATTTGGCGCCGGTCTCGGCCGCCTCGGCGCGCGGCTCCGAGCCGAGCACGATGCCCGCGCCCGCATAAAGCCGCGCCTGGGCGCCGCAAAGTTCCGCGCAGCGGATCGCCACATGCCAGTCGCCATCGCCGCGCCGGTCGCACCAGCCGACCGCCCCGGCATAGAAATCGCGCTCGACCGGCTCGAGGCGGCGGATCAGCCCGGCGGCCCGCGCGCAGGGCAGGCCGCAGACCGCAGGCGTCGGATGCAGCCGCGCGGCCAGCACCACTGCGGGGGTGTCGGGGTCCTTCAGTCGCCCGGTGATCCGGGTGCCGATATGCCACATCGAGCGGGTTTTGGTCAGCGCGGGGCCCTCGGGCGTCGCAAGCTCGGCGCAGTCGGGGGCGAGCAGGTCAAGGATGTATTCGACCACCAGCCGGTGCTCGCGCTGATCCTTTTCCGACCGGGCCAGCGCCTGCGCCGCCCGTGTATCTGCCTCGCCCGCCTCGCTCCGCCGCGCCGAGCCCGCCAGCGGATGCGACAGGATCGCCGCGCCGCGCTTTTGCAACAGCAGCTCCGGCGTCGCGCCGACCAGATGGCGCGGCGCCGCCTGATCGGCGCGCGGCGGCAGCGAGACCTGGAAGGCGGTCACCGACGGGTCCTCGCTCAGCCGGGCCAGCACGTCGCGCATCGGGAAGGCCTGCGCCTCCTCGACCAGCAGGGTGCGGGCCAGGACGATCTTTTGCAGCGCCTCGGGCAGGCCGTCTTCGCGGCGCATGATCTCGAGCGCGCGGGCGACGCTGTCGATATAGCCGCGGGCGGGTGGTTGCGGGCGCGGCAGGGGGGCGGGAGGGGCTGCGGGGCGGGCGGGGCCGGTGGCCATAACGTCATCGCCGGGCCAGATCCCGTCGCCGCCCGCGGCCTGCCACAGGCAGTCGGGGCGGGTGGTGTCGAAGGGCAGGGCCCCGCCGATCACCGCGCCATCGGCCGGGCCGGCAAAGAAGGGCGCCAGGCGCTCGGCCAGGCTTTCGCGCGTGCCCCGCGCGAGCGCCCGGCCCGGACCCGCGGCACAGACCCGCCCGGCGGCGTTGCGAAAGGCAAAGGGCTGGTCGAACCCGACGGGGGCGCCGGCATCGGCGTTCAAAGCGGGGGAGAGCGTGGTCATGCAGCGAACTCGGCATTGCGCGCGAGGGCGTCGCTCGCGCTGGGGCTGTGATCTCGCGCCGCGAAAAACGCCGATCGCCCAAGGCGATGCGGAGCGGGATGTACGGGAAAGGTCGCTCCTTCTGTCGGTTGCCCGTGGCGGGCCTGACAGAAGCATGCCCCTGCGGGACTTGCTGCCTGGCGGGACCATGTCAGAGCCGGGGCCGGGTTTCAAGATTGTAATTTATAAAAACAGTCAGGTATTCGCCCGCTCCGGCTTCGGGGCCGTTTTCCGTCCCCTCCCGCTTTCGCGGGCGAGGCGGCCTGCGAGGACCGATCGGATGCTCGGCGCGATGACCAGGCCGCTTGATCGCCTTGGTATCGCCCCACATTCCCGCGCGCAGTATCTGATGCCTGCGCCGGGAGTGTCGACCGGCGGCTCAGGGCCGGGTAGGTCGATGGCGATCTTCAAGCGCAATGATCACTCGCCACGAGAGGTGGGCGAGGGATGTGATCACTCACGCGCCTTTTCCCCCGTACAATTTTCATGGCTGTCGCGCACTTGCCTCGCCGGGCGTTTGACCAGAGAGCACCGCAAGCAAGGCCTCCCGGTCGATGTTGCCGCCGCTCAGGATCACGGCCGCGCGCTTCCCCGCATGGCGGGCCCGACACTGCATCAGCCCCGCCAGGGCCGCAGCACCTGCGCCCTCGGCAAGGTTGTGGGTGTCGGTCAACAGCACCCGTATCGCCTCGGCGATCTCCGCCTCCTCCACCTCGATCAGATCGGCGGCACCGCGCAGGATCACTTCCAGCGCCTCGGGCAATGGTTCGCGGCAGGCGATGCCATCGGCGAAGGTCTGCGCGCCAAAGCCGGGCAGCGGGTGACCGGCCCGGAACGACCGCGCAAAGGCAGGCGCACGCTTTGCCACCACGCCCACGATCTCGGTCGAAAGCCCCAGCAGGTCGCGCATCGCGATCAGCCCGCAGAGCCCCGAGCCCATGCCCACCGGCGCGAAGACCACGTCGATCCGCTGCCAATCGGAAAAAAGTTCCACCGCATAGGTCGCGACACCCTGCACCAGATCGCGGTGGAACGACGGCACCATCCGATAGCCCCGCGCCTCGGCCTCGGCGGCGGCACGGACCCGGGCGGCGTCGAAATCTTCGCCCGCGATCAACACCTCTCCGCCAAAAGCCCGCATCGCGGCGTTCTTCTCGGGGGAATTGCCCTTCGGCACCACGATCAGCGCCGGAATGCCCGCAGCCTGCGCGCCCATCGCGATCGACTGGCCATGATTGCCCCGCGTCGCCGTCACCACCCCCGGCGGCAGTCCGGCCCGGCGCAACCGCTCCATGTAAACCAACCCGCCCCGCGCCTTGAACGCGCCGGTGGGGGTGTGATTTTCGTGTTTGACGATTACTTCAAGCCCCAGTCGCGCCGTTAGAAGCGGCCAGGCGTAAGCGGGCGTGGGCGGCACGCGAGGGCGCAAGATCGCCACGGCATCGGCTATCTCATCTTGGGTAAACTGCATCGCAACCTCCTGTTTTTGCCGCTTTAGCAGCCAAGAGGAGGGCGAGCTTTCATGGATCGCACATGAAATCACGCCAACCCCGCACGCAGGGCTGCACGGCAGGGCGGGTTGCGATAGGCTTTCCCCATGAAGGTGGCATCGCAACAGATCGCCCCGGGTGCAGGGGTTCTTCGGGCGCAAATCGGGCGCTGGCGGATAGAGCTTTGGTCTGCGGCGCCCTATTCGGTGCATTACACCCCGGCGGCCGGGGGGCTCGGCTTCGCCTTCGATCCGCAAATGGGCGAGCATGCGTTCGGGACTGATCGCCGACAGGTCTTCGTGGCACGGGCGGGGGGCCTTGCCTGGGTGCCGGCAGGTTGCGATGTGTATTCCGCCTCAGAGCGTGGCGGTGCCTACCTGCGGATCGAGGGGCTCTGCGGCCCCGATCGGCCCTTGCGCGACGTGTCGGATCGGGGCGCCGAGGCCGCAGCGCAGGCGCTGCGCCGTGCCCTTCTGACCGGGGCCGATCCTCTGCAGACCGAAGCGCCGATCCTGACCCTTTCCGAGCGGCTGGCCGCAATTCACGCCGACACACGGCCTCGCCTACACGCATGGATCACGCCACAGCGGCTGCGCCGGATCGATGCCCTGATCGAGGCCCGGCTTGGAGAGCCTTTGCTTGTCTCAGATCTGGCTGCGGCGCTGGATCTGTCGCCCGGCTTCTTCACCCGCGCCTTTCGGGAGGCGACCGGGCGCACACCGCGCGCGCACATCCTTGCGCATCGCCTGAACCGCGCCACCGAAATGGTGCGCAGCACGCGCCGCCCGCTGGTCGAAGTTGCCGCGGCCTGCGGCTTTGCTTCTCATGCCCATATGAGCGCGCAGTTTCGTGCCCGGCTGGGAATCGCGCCAAGCGATCTGAGATGAGCGCGACCGCCGCAGGGCTTGGAGGAATTGTCCTCGTCTGGAGCGCGGCCTTGGCAATCCCCGGCCCTGATCTTCTCGCCTTGTCGCTTTCCCTGAGCGGGGGGCGGCGTTGCGCGTTTCTTGCTGTGGTCGGTATCACCTGCGGCACGGCGCTCTGGGGCCTGGCCTGCCTCTTCGGCCTCACAGTGATTTTCGCGACCGCCCCCTGGGCCTTTATGGCACTGCGCTGGATCGGTGCGGCCTATCTTGCAATGCTCGGGCTGAATCTGCTTCGATCACGTGGCAGCCAGGATGCGCGCGGACCTTTGCACGACCCGATCCGCTGTTGCTTCTGCCTCGGCCTCGGGGCGAACCTGTCAAATCCCAAGACCGTTTTGTTCCTCGCCAGCCTGATGGCGGGCGCGCCAGGGGCGGAAGCCGCTGTCGTTGCCCTGACGACGGCGATTTCCGCTCTTGGCTACGGCGCGCTTGCCACGGCAGGCGCGACACGGCACATCAGCGAGGCGCTTGCGCGGCACCAAATCACGATCAGGCGTTTTGCCGGGGGGCTCTTCCTCCTCCTCGCCGTAATGCTCATCGCGCAAGCCTGACTTTGGCCATCGCTGCGAGTCGTAGAAAGGTCGGCCTTCCGAAACGACGGCCCTTTCAGGTCTGACCTTGGTATTCTTGCGCCAAAACCCCCATGATGATGTCGTCGTGCCAAACATCGCCGACACGAGCGCTCTCGCGTTCGCGCCCCTCTTCGATGAAGCCGCAGGCGCGATAGCAACGGATCGCTCGCTCATTGTATGCGAGCACCCGCAAGTCGACCCGGTGCAGCTGCAGCGTTTCGAAGGCATGCGATAAGATCAGCTTGATCACCTCACGACCCAGCCCTTTCCCGAGCTGTGAGAGGTCGTAGAGCCCGATTGCCAGGCGCGCCCGGCCGTCGTGATAATCAAGCCCGTCCAAACGAGCCTCCCCCAATAGGCGGCCATCGACCTCGACCGCCCAACAAAGGGGATGCGCAAGGTTCCGCTCCACCCATGACCGGGCATCGCCTTCCTCATACGGAGAAAGGCCCCTCGGGTCGCCTCCGAAGCAATGTACGATCTCCGGCGACTGCCCAAGAGCGAGCCGTCCGTCAATATCGGAACTTCGGAAGGGGCGCAGGCGGACGCGGGCGCCCCAAAGTTCAGGGATTTCTCGGGTCATTTCGGAATACTGGCATGCTCGCCATTGTCTGGCCAGCAGGGGAAAGCTGACCTTCACGCATCAGCAACGAAGGTCCGGTACGCCCGCATCAGCGACATGGGCCAAGACTTTGCTGCGCCAGGTGCTGGCCGTCCGCTTCATGGAATCCGCGCCGCGGCATGGCGAGGCACCGACCGGCGGCAATGGGCCGGGCACGTCGATCAAGCTGGACGCGAGATCCATACCGCGTTTCCGACGCCCTCATAACGACCTGTTTGGCGGGACAGCTGCGCAAGCAGAACGAGGCGCTGGTCCAGCGCCGAACGCCGCCGAGGATTACATAACATCTATTACCGGCAGTGTTCATGCCGGCGCAAAGTAGAAATGTCGCACCTGAGCAAAGTTAAGGTGTCACCCTCCTCAGGGGTCAGTTCGGCGCGTTGGAGGACGCATATCGGATGGATCATGGTAATCCTCCCCGTGGTTAAGGGGATGCGAAAGTAGAATTTTCTCGGCAAGATGGACGAGGAGATTCCGATGAAGAAGGTCCGTTTCACCGAAGCCCAGATCATGGGCGTGTTGCGTCAAGCCGAGGGCGGGTTGGCCGTGCGCGAACTGTGCCGCGAGCACGGGATCAGCAGCGCGACGTTCTACAAATGGCGGGCGAAGTATCGCCCTGACCTACATCCAGTCCGGCAAGCCACAGCAGAACACTTATGTCGAGCGCTACAACCGGACGGTCCGGCACGAATGGCTGGACCTCTTCATCTTTGAAACCATCGAGGAGGTGCAACCCCATCGAGCGCCTAAACGGTGAAATCAAGCGCCGAACCGAGGTTGCCGGCATCTTCCCCAAAGACGACGCCATCGTCCGCCTCGTCGGCGCACTGCTGTTGGAACAGAACGATGAATGGGCGGTCCCGCGCGCCCGCTACATGACTCTGGAAACCATAGCGCCGATGAGCGAGAATGCCGTCATCAGCCTGCCCGCCGTGGCATCCTTATCAAACAGCCCTGCGCCGCACATCACGGTGACGATCAGCGCCAGCTACACACCTCCATGGGACAGCATCAGAAATCCAAGAAGTGCTGCGGCGCGGGCGGGCCAGCGCTTTGAGGTGACAGGCGCGCCGAAAGCGCAACCTGCCTCAGGCCTCACCAGTTGGGACGCGTGCTTTTGGGTGCCGCCGATAGATGGGACGTGATTTCGGCTGCAAGGGTTTTCGGCAGATGTCCAAGGAACTGTTCGTCTAGCGGCATCTGCGGAAGGCGACCCTGAACCAGTTGAAGCACGGCCGCACCCTGTGCGGCATCGCGGCTCTTTTTGATCGGATCGCGATCCTCCCGCTTGGACAGCCAGAGTTTGTGGGCCGCCCAATAACGCGGATCGGGGCTGCGAACTGGTGCGGGGAAGCCACTTTCGTCGACGACAATCGTTTCGATTGCCGGGGCATTGACCAGCCATTGAAGTCCGATCACTGGTGCTCCAACCAGATCTCCTTCCTCCTCGGGTTCGGCTCCGGGCATGCGTTTCCAGGCTGGGCGTGGCTCCGGGCGGATCAATTCGACCATGTAACCGTCGTCGTTCGTCAGCCGATAGTCTCGCTTGTTGCGCGTACGAAAACTGCGATCGACCCGATCGCAGATGAGTTGAGCGAGACCTGTCAGGTTGCGGTCCTCGGTCATCAACCGCAGGCGGCGACGATCATCCTGAAGCAGATCGATGTCGCCGGTTGCAGTAACACCCGCGTCGAAGACGACGCCCGCAAGCGCCTCGTAGGTGTAGAGGGCATTCGTGCCGACAACCCGGATCCCGGTGTCGCGGCCGTGGATCCGCAACTGTCGCAAGATCCGCGCGGCAACAGTCGGCATGCGTCCATCGCGCAAGCCGCGCAGGATGGCAGCCTGCTTCGACATGCCATCCGAGAGGCTTTCAAGCCTCCGGCGGTTTTCTTCGCGAGAGACCTGGAACCGTTCCAGTTGGGTCTCGGTCCATGCGGACCGCGGACCAAGGCTTTTGCCGGAACTGCCGATCCGGCGATAGAGATAGTCCTTGCCATCGCGTGTCTCGAACCCCATCGTTCCCAAGAAGCTGTGACGGCGCAGGTCTTCGGCCTCGATCCATGCGGTCCAGACCTGAGTAAGGTTGATCCGCTCACGTGCGATTCTTTGGTCCAAGTCATTGAAAAGCATGTGTTTGTTGTCCCGAACCGCAGATTTCTGGCAAACGGCACAACAAATATAGCATTATCATGGGGTTATAGCTATATTTTTGGTGTTTCGGGCGGCGTTTCTGTGGTGCCATCGGTGCAGCCGAATTCCCGCACCAACTTGAAACTCTTCGCTCGGCGCTTGTTCGGATGTCTCTGCCTCGGTGATCACGTCACATCCAGTGGCGGCCATTTGGTCTTCGATCGTCGCTGACGCCTCCAAGATCGAGCCTGCCCCCTCCCGGCTTCCCCCTTGATCGCGAGCGCAGGTGTCAGCGTTTCGCGGGCGTTTGAGGTTGGCGAGCGGTCATCTTTCGGATCGCCCGCGCCCTCGCCAAATCCGAGTGTCGCCGAAAATCCTGCATCGCGGCGGATGACCCGCATCATGTCCTTGCGCGGGGCCATCACGCGACCTCCATCGGAACGGTGATCATCCGGTCGATTTCGTCGAGCAGCTCTGTTGCCTCCTTCAAGGCATTGAGCACGTGGGTGGCAAGGCCTCGGTTTGACGTATGCTCCCCGCTGTGCGTCCGGCGGCCATCCAGTGAAAGCAGGAACGTGAGGAGCCGGTGTCGAAAATCGTCACGGTTTCCGCCCCTCACGGCAGCGGCCGAGGCCAGCGCGCGGCAGACCGTGCTTTTGCCCGATCCTCCTTTTCGGTTCATCACCAGAACGACGCGTATCCCGTTACTCATGAAACTTCCCTCATCTTGCGGCTTTCCGGATGCTTACAGCGGTGTGCCGAAGTCTTTTTTCTGATCGCCGAAAACCGTTTTAATTATTCGTCGCGCTAATATCTAAATTCATCCCGCGGAAAGCGAATTGCGCGGAACATATAGCGGAAAGCGAAAAACTATTGGCTTGTCGCGTTTCGCGTTTGTCTGATATCGCCTTGCGGTTGACCTTCTGCAGGCTACAGAGAGCACATCGCTGATGCCTGGCACGCATCTCACTCGTTCTTTCGTGAGCCCCGGTCGAGAAATGGCGGGGCGGGATGACGCCACAACAACATGTTATGAAGTGTATTTTTATTACATTGATTTCCCTCTCCCGATGAAAGGGGGGCGTTTGCGCGAACAGCTTGTAGGGATGAGGGAGCCGTGAAAGGCGTTTGGTGATCGGTGGCTTACCTTGCGTAAACGTCTTCCGCAAGCACGTTTTTTCGCCCCAAGGCTGCAGTTGCAAAGGCTATAAAGATAAGAGTAAGAGTGGTGGCAGGAAATGCGTGATGTCTACAAAAAATAATGAGTGCGACGGTGGTGAGAAAAACGCCAAGAGATAATGCGTCTACGGCACCCACCTGCCCTGAAATCGTGCCGGATCGGATGGCGGCGGAGCCCGCTCACGGATGGCGCGCGGGTGTGGGTCGGGTGTCGATGGTCAAGGAGCAGTGGGCCGGACTCGACGAGTTGCGCCAGAGGCTGCCGCTCTTGCGCGCGACCCTGTCGCAGGTGATCAGCGAGCGGCGCCGGAGGGGCGTGACCCTCTACCGGAAGTTTGTGGCAGAGCATCAGGGGCACCAAGGTGGCTAAGCTTGCGACACGGCCCGGCCGAGGCGTCGCCCGCGCCCTGCTTGGCGATCTTGATGTGTTGCGACCGCAGCGGGGGCGTGCGCGGGGAACGAGCGGGGCAGGATTTGTGCGCTTTTCGCCACGGGCGGCGCAGCTTTGGCGCTTTGCGCTTGGATCGAATGCGGCGGTGATCAAGAAGATCAATCGGGGCGGGACGCATACCGCCAAGGATCTGCGGGCGCAGTTCGATTACCTGTTCTCGAAGTCCGAGGCGATCTTTGGCAATGCCGTCGCCCATGATCCGAACGCCCGCGGACTTGCAGCCGAGGAGCGCCGCGAGATCGCGGAGACCTGGGGCGATGACTGGCGCGGGGCGCCGAAGAACGGACATACGAGCCATCTCTTGCTCAGCTTTCCCTCACATGTTGCCCCCGGCAAGGCGAAGTTGATCGCCGAGGCCTGGGCCTTCGAGATGTTCCAGTCCGGGGCGCATCAGGCGGAGGAATGGGCCTATGTCGCGGCGCTGCACACCGACCGCGCGCATCCGCATGTGCATGTCGTGGTGAACAACCGCGGTCTGATCGACGGGAGGTGGTTCTACATGGCCCGCGAGCATGCGTTCAATCTCGACATGATGAAAACCCGGATGGTCGAGATCGCGGCGGAAGAAGGGGTGTTTCTCGACGCCAGCTCGCGGGCCGAGCGGGGGATTCTGAGCTATGGCCCGAGCCGGGCCGAGATCGAGTGGGCGCAGGCGCAGGGCCGGGCGCCCAAGGAGAGGATGCGCGAGGGTCGGGCGCTCGATGAGGCCCTGTCAAGCATGACCCGCTCCGCCGAAACCCTGCGCGGGCTTGCGCATCTGGCCGCCCTGACCGGGCTTGATGAGATCGCCACGCGGATCCGTGCGGCGGAGGCTGCCTTGGTCCGTGGCGGTATCGTGAATGCTTTCCCAGCCGCCGAGCACCGTGATACCCGTGCCGATCTCGAACGGCATTTCGAAGGCTGGATGGGGCAGGCGCTGGAGCGGATCGGGGCGCGGCCTGAACAGGAGCAGCTTGCGCTGCGCAAGGAATTGTTCGGCCATGCCCGCGATGTTCTCGACGGGCTTGGGGATCGGCGCGGCGCGCAGTTGCTGGAGATGCCGGCGCAGTCGGAAATCTATGGCCGAAGGATGATTGTGCGGTGTGCGGACGCGGCGCGGCAGAACTTGCCCGACATGCGCGCCCCGGGTTTGGACATCAGCGAAAAGATATCGGCGCTCGGGGTCCAGATAGGCCTCGAGCCCCGGATGTTGAGAGAGCGTATCGACCGGGCCGCAGCAAATGCCTTTGAGGAGCAGCTGTGGGTTCGGGACGATCTGCGCGCCGTTGCGGCGCATCGGAACCTCAATCTCATGGACCGGAAGCAGAGGAACCTGGCGGGCTCGGCGCTCGGGCAGTTCTATGAACAATCCGAAGCGTTGATCGAGGCAGGTCATCAGCGCGACCACGATGTGCAGTCCGCGCGGCTCCTCGGGACGATGCGCGCGATGGCCCGAACAATCGCAGCGACTGGCGCAGTGTGCTTCGGGTCTGATGAAGAGGCGCAACGCTTCGCCGCAGACCTTCGCCGGAGATATGGGAACGGTATTGCGTCGGATCTGGCGGCGGGACGGATCGAGGCGCTGATGCAAGACTTTCCGGAACAGCGCGAGAGGCAAGCGGTGGCGCTGGCGGTCGCCGTCGCGGCGCGGACCCATCCGGGCATGGGCCTGACATTGCGCGAGGCAGAACGCGCCAAGGAGAGGATGCACAGGGGGGATTGGGAATTGGGTTGAGCGGGCAGAACCTCGATTGCCCGCCTCCCTGCGCCATGGCCCGAATTCATCACTTCTTTTCGGGCGTTGGTCGTCTCACTGGATCAAGGGGCTTACACATGGCCGGGGACGCTTTAATCTCCTCAGCATTGGCGAAATTGAGATTGGCTGGGATGGACGGTATGGCAGGCGGCATCGGCGTCCTCTTGATGCTCGCCTTCGTGTTTTGGCTCTACATCTGGCTTCCAGCGTCGATGGCCGTCGGCCGTGGCAGATCGTCGGTGGGATGGGTCTTTCTGACGATAGTTTTCTCGCCCTTCATCACCATCATCGCGCTGCTGGTTTTGGGGCCGACCGTCGAAACGGCTCTTGTGAGACTGCGAAACAGGTAACCACACCAGCTACGCGGAAGGATCTGCGCTAAACTCTCTCTCGCGCTCGACATACGAGGCATTGCGCCGGTTACGCGCTTCGGCCTTGCAGCAACGCTCTACGCCGGGCTCGCGCTGCAGGTCGCCGCCCTCGTGGCGCTGGCCCAGCTGAGCCCCGCCTCGGTCGCTTTCGTGATGGCGGTGCAAGGTGTCTCGGGCGTGGCCAAGGATCTGGCGAAGATGTCGTCGAAATCCGCGTGAAACTGCTCGCACCCAACGGAGACGGCGGGCTTTTTCGCTGGGTGGCGGCGCTGACCGGCTCAAAGAACGCGGTGAAGGGGCTTGGATTCTTCCTTGGTGCGGCTTTGCTGGCGCTTGTCGGCTTCAAACCGGCGATCTGGGGCATGGCGGCGCTGCTGGCGGCGATCCTGATCGCGGTCGTGGCGTTCTTGCCCGCGGGCCTGCCCGGACAGATGAAATCCGAAAAGTCTTGGGGCGGCTGGCGGTCGAAAGACCCGCAGGTGAACCGGCTGTCACTGGCGCGGATGGCCACCGCAGGCGCGATGGCCCCGAGTTCGACTTCGTGCGCTCAGTCCGGGTGTTCAGTGTCGAAATCGCCCGGCAGCACTGGATTGGAGGGGACAACGACACCTGCAATCAAAGCCAGCGCGTCCGTGTCGGCTCATACGGCATCCAAGGCAATTTCAGCTGGAGCGGATCCTCCGTCGCTGCGCTCCCTGCGGCATTCGAAGGCCTGGAAGGCTGGGCAGACTACAGCACTCCGGACGGCAGCCACTGCCCGGGGATATACAAGCGATCCGACTTCATCGAATGGCACGATCACGAGGGCGGTTACGGGTTCGAGCAGGTTGATTACTGAACCAGATCGAGCGCGGAAGACCTCTCATTGCCCCCGGAAGTCGTCTTCCGTGTCAAATCCGTGTCGAAGGCTCAAATGCGGAAAGAGCCTACTCGACCGCGCCCTCCTTGGCCTGAAGCGCATGCAGCTTCGGCCCGCGCAGGGGTTGTGGGCCTTCGACAGACAGCAGGAAATATGTCGGCCGCACCATGGCATCGGCCAACGTGTATTTGCTGAGGACGGCAAAGAACGCATCAAGCGCCTCGTTGGCGATATTGGGCAGCCGACAGGGGCGCGAGATCCGGCATTCATTGCCGGTCAGATAGCATTCGAACACGCCGAAATCCGGCTCCGTCTCCAGAATCACCGCCGCAAGGTTGATCTCTCCGGGGGGCCGCGCCAGCGTGAAACCGCCGTTCCGCCCCTTTCTCGACACCAGAAATCCGCCGCGCGACAGGGTCAGAACCACCTTCTTCACATGCGCCCGCGAGATTGCGAACCAGTCTGCCACCTCGTCGATGGTCACCCGGCACTCGGGCTTGCCGGCGGTATAGATCAGCAGGCGCAGGGCGTAATCGGTGAAGGTCGTCAGGCGCAAGGGCCACCTCTGAACGGATGCACATATCTTGACGCGAAATCGCGGCAGGGTCGAGATCCGATAAAAAGGATATTCCACATGACTTAAATCAAGGCCGATGGCAGGATCGGTCCTTAGGGAGAGATCATGACCTTCACCGCGCCCCTTGCGCGGCGTCTGACGCCGCTGGCCGCCCTGGCCCTTCGCCTGAGCCTCTGTCTGGCTCTGGTGCTGGCGGGCGCCTGGGGGGCGGCGGCCTGCGCGGCGCAGGCGGGGCTGCAGCCGATGGAAATCTGCTCGGATGCGGGCGCGCGCGATGTGATCTGGCTTGATGCCGAGGGCCATGCCGCCCCGGCGCCCGGCGCGGTCGATTGCGACGCCTGCCCCGATTGTCTTGCCGCCGCCGCCGGGGCGGTGGTGCCGCGTCCGGCCCCGCTGGCCGATGCGGCAGACACCCGTTTCGACCCCCTCTGGATGACCGCCCGCGCCGAGATGCCCGCGCGGCCCGATCCTGTTCCCGCTGCCCGCGGCCCCCCGTGCGCGGCCCCTGTCCGGATGATCTCTTGATGCGCAGACCGACCTTTTTCCTTTCGCTTTTCTGCGGGCTGGTGTTCGGGCTGGTGGCGGTGCTTTCGGGGCCCGCTCTGGCTGCGGAAACCGTGCTTGAAAAATACCTGCCGCAGATCGCGGCCGCAGATCTTGTCCCGCGCGCCGATGGGTTCGGCCCCCTGCGCGAGGATCTGGCGGTTGCCCCGGTGCTGCAGGGACAGACCCAACTCGGCTGGGTCTATGTCACCTCCGATTTCGTCGGCACCACCGGCTATTCGGGCAAGCCCATCCATGTGATGATGGCGCTCGATCCCGCGGGCAAGGTGATCGGCGCGCAGCTGGTCAAGCATTCCGAGCCGATCGTTCTGGTCGGCATCCCCGAGGCCAAGGTCAAGGCGCTGGTCGGCTCCTATATCGGCGTCGATCTGCCGAAAGCCGCCGCCGACAAGGCCGCCGCGCATGATCTGCAGATCATTTCGGGCGCCACGGTCACTGTGATGGTGATCGACGATTCGATGCTGCGATCGGGGATCAAGGTCGCCCGGGCGCTTGGCCTTGGTGGCATGAGTGCCGAAATCGCCACCGGCCCGAAAGCCAAGATCAACCCGGACGCCGCCGCGCCCGAGGGCTGGCTTTCGATGCTGGGCGACGGCACCGTGCGGCGGCTGTCGCTGGATGTCGGTCAGGTGAACGAGGCTTTCGCGGCGCTGCCCGATCCGCGCGCCGCCGCCCGGGCGCTGAGCGAGCCGCCGCAGACAAGCTTCATCGACCTGAACCTGGCGCTGGTCTCGGTGCCGGGCATCGGCAAGGCGGTGCTGGGCCCGGCCGAGACGGCGAACCTGCAGGCCTGGCTCAAGCCCGGCGAAGCCGCCGTGGCCGTGGCGGCGAACGGGCTTTATTCCTTCAAAGGCTCGGGCTATGTCCGCGGCGGCATCTTCGACCGCATCGTGCTGGTGCAAGACGATGTGACGGTGCGGTTCCATGACCGCGATCACCGCCGTCTGGTCTCGCTCGAGGCCAAGGGCGCTCCCAGCTTCACCGAAACCGACCTGTTCCGGATCCCCGCCGATCTGGGCTTTGACCCGGCGAAACCGTTCCGGCTGCAGCTTCTGGTGCAACGGCCGGTGGCGGCGACGGAAAAGGTCTTCACCACCTTTGATCTGGGCTACCAGCTGCCCGCGGGCTACCTCAAACCCGTGGCCGTGGCGGCACCCGCCCCGGTCGAGGAAACCGCGGCGCAAGCCGATCTGTGGCGCTCGATCTGGGCGGGCAAGAAGCTCGAGATCGCCGTCACCGGGGCGATGCTCACGGTGCTGACGCTGGTGTTCTTCTTCCAGACCGCGGTGACGCGCAACGCCCGGGCCTTCTTCTGGTTCCGCATGGGGTTCCTGTCGGTCACGCTGATGTTCCTTGGCTTTTACGCCAATGCGCAGCTCTCGGTGGTCAATCTGATGGCGCTCTTTGGCGCGCTGACCACCTCTTTCAGCTGGCAGGCCTTCCTGCTCGATCCGCTGACCTTCATCTTGTGGTTTGCCGTCGCCGCCGCGCTGCTGTTCTGGGGCCGGGGGGCCTATTGCGGCTGGCTTTGCCCCTTTGGCGCTCTGCAGGAAATCACCAATCGCATCGCCCGCGCCCTGCACATTCCGCAATGGACCCTGCCCTGGGGCCTCAACGAACGGCTTTGGCCGATCAAATACATGATCTTCCTTGGGCTTTTCGGGGTCTCTCTGGGCTCGATCGAACAGGCCGAACACCTTGCGGAAATCGAGCCCTTCAAGACCGCGATCATCCTCAAATTCGTCCGCGCCTGGCCCTTTGTCGCCTATGCCGCGGCGCTGCTGATGGCGGGGCTTTTTGTCGAGCGGTTCTATTGCCGCTATCTCTGCCCGCTCGGCGCTGCGCTCGCCATTCCGGCCCGGCTGCGGATGTTCGACTGGCTCAAGCGCTATCACGACTGCGGCAACCCCTGTCAGGTCTGCGCCCATGACTGCCCGGTGCAGGCGATCCACCCCACCGGCGAGATCAACCCGAACGAATGCGTCACCTGCCTGCATTGCCAGGTTCTCTATCAAAGCCACGCGCGCTGCCCCGTCGTGATCCGGCAAGACAAACGCCGCGCCGCCGTGGCCCCGAGCGCCGCGCCGCGCGATCTGCGCAACCATCCCCATACCCCTCACTGAACGAAAAAGGAGTTCGACCATGACCGAGGAAACCAGAGCCGGCATCAGCCGCAGGATGCTTCTGGGCGCGACCGCGGGCGGCGCGGCGCTGGCGGGCGGGCTTGCCGGCCGTCTGGCGCTTGGCACCGGGATCGGCGCGGCGACGCTGGCCACCACGGCGCAGGCCGAAGGCGCCAGTGGCGGCTTCGAAGTGCATCCGGGCCAGCTGGACGAATATTACGGCTTCTGGTCCTCGGGCCAGTCGGGCGAGATGCGCATTCTCGGCGTGCCCTCGATGCGCGAGCTGATGCGGGTTCCGGTGTTCAACCGCTGCTCGGCCACCGGCTGGGGCCAGACGAACGAATCGCTGCGTGTGCATCAGCGGTCGATGACCGAAGACACGAAGAAATTCCTGGCTGCCAACGGCAAGAAGATCCACGATCAGGGCGATCTGCACCACGTCCACATGTCCTTCACCGAGGGCAAATATGACGGCCGCTTCCTCTTCATGAACGACAAGGCGAATACCCGCGTCGCTCGGGTGCGCTGCGACGTGATGAAATGCGACGCGATCCTCGAAATCCCGAACGCCCATGCGATCCACGGGCTGCGGCCGCAAAAATGGCCGCGCTCGAATTACGTCTTCTGCAACGGCGAGGATGAAACGCCGCTCGCCAATGATGGCGTAACGATGGACGACGTGGGCACTTACGTGAACATCTTCACCGCGGTCGATGCCGACAAATGGGATGTCGCCTGGCAGGTGATCGTTTCCGGCAACCTCGACAATTGCGACGCCGATTACGAAGGCAAATGGGCGTTCTCGACCAGCTACAACAGCGAAATGGGCATGAACACCGCCGAGATGACCGCCTCGGACATGGACCATGTCGTTGTCTTCAACATCGCCGAGATCGAAAAGGGCATCGCGGCGGGCGACTATCAGGAACTGAACGGCGTCAAGGTGATCGACGGCCGCAAGGGCTCGAACAAGAACTACACCCGCTACATCCCGGTGGCGAACAACCCGCATGGCTGCAACATGGCCCCCGACAAGGTGCACCTGTGCATCGGCGGCAAGCTCTCGCCCACCGTCACGGTGATCGACGTCACGAAGCTGGACACGCTGTTTGCCTCGGATGTCGATCCGCGCTCGGTTGTCGTGGCGGAACCGGAACTGGGGCTTGGGCCGCTGCACAACGCCTTTGACGGCAAGGGCAACGTCTATACCTCGCTCTTCCTCGACAGCCAGGTGGTGAAATGGAACATCGATCTGGCCAAGCAGCTTTACGCGGGCGAAAAGGTCGATCCGATCCTCGACAAATGCGACGTGCAATATCAGCCGGGCCACCTCAAGACCTCGATGGGCGAAACCCTCGAGGCCGATGGCAAGTGGCTGGTCTGCCTGTGCAAATTCTCCAAGGACCGGTTCCTGAACGTCGGGCCGCTGAAGCCGGAAAACGATCAGCTGATCGACATTTCGGGCGACAAGATGAAGGTCGTGCACGACGGGCCGAACTTCGCCGAACCGCATGACGCGATTGCCGTGCATGCCTCGAAGATGACGAACATCAAATCGATCTGGGACCGCAACGACCCGTTCTGGGCCGAGACCCGCAAACAGGCCGAGGCCGATGGCGTCGATCTCGATGACGAACAGGCCTTTGTCATCCGCGACAAGGCCGATCCGACCAAGGTCCGCGTCTACATGTCGGCCGTGGCGCCGAACTATGCGATGGAAAGCTTCGAGGTGAACGAGGGCGACGAGGTGACCATGGTCATCACCAACCTCGATGACATCGACGACCTGACACATGGGTTCACCATGGGCGGCCATGGCGTCGCGATGGAGGTCGGGCCGCAGGCGACCTCTTCGGTCACCTTCGTCGCCGCCAATCCGGGCGTCTACTGGTATTACTGCCAGTGGTTCTGCCACGCGCTGCACATGGAAATGCGCGGCCGGATGTTCGTGCGTCCGAAGGCGTAAGCGATGCGGCTGCCCTGTCTCGCTCTCCTCCTGACCCTGCTCGCCTGCCCCTTGCAGGCCGAGACGGTCATGGTGTTCCCGGGCAAGGCTGCCCTGCAAGGCGCGATCGCCACGGCCCGCCCGGGCGACGAGCTGCAACTGGCGGCGGGGTCCTATGGCCCCGCCGTCATCGACAAATCCCTGACGCTTGACGGGCAGGGCTTGGCGGTGATCGACGGCGGCGGCCGCGGCACGGTGCTGACGGTGACCGCCGATGACGTCACCCTGCGCGAGCTGACCGTGCAGAACTCGGGCCTCCGCAACGAGGAGATCGACGCCGGCATCAAGGTGGTCAAGGGCGTGGCCCGCACGCTGATCGAGGACAACCTCTTGCGCGACAACCTGCACGGGATCGACTTTCACGGCGCCATCGACGGCACGGCGCGGCGCAACACCGTCCTTGGGCGGCAAGATGCTCACATGATCGCCCGCGGCAACGGCTTTTACGTCTGGAACGCGCCCGGCGTGCTGATCGAGGACAACGAGGTCCGCTGGGGCCGCGACGGCATCTTTTCCAATGCCTCGAAGAAGGACATCTACCGGCGCAACACCTTTCGCGATCTGCGCTTTGCCATCCACTACATGTATACGAATGACAGCGTGGTCGAGGACAATATCTCGATCGGCAACCACCTTGGCTTTGCGATGATGTATTCGCGCCGGGTGCAGGTGACGGGCAATATCTCGCTGATGGATCGCGACCACGGGGTGATGCTGAATTCGACGAACGATGCCGACGTGATTGGCAATCTGGTCATCGGCGCGGCGAAATGCACCTTTCTTTACGACGCGAACAAGAACCTGATCGCGGAGAACCGCTTTCAGGGCTGCGACATCGGCATCCACTACACCGCCGGATCGGCACGGAATGCGGTGACCGGCAATGCCTTTGTGGGCAACCGCAATCAGGTGAAATATGTCGGCACCCGCGATCTGGAATGGAGCTTGGACGGGCGCGGCAATTTCTGGTCCGATCTTGCCGCCTTCGATCTGAACGGCGACGGCTTTGCCGATCAGGCGTTCCGGCCGAATGACCTGATGGACCATATCCTGTGGTCGCAACCCGCGGCCGGGCTGCTGATCGGCGCGCCCGCGGTGCAGCTGATCCGCTGGAGCCAGCAAAGTTTCCCCGCGACGCTGCCCGGCGGCATCGTGGACAGTCATCCCCTGATGGCCCCGCTCGAGATCCCCCTTGCCCCCGACCTGGCCGCGGCAGCTGCCGAAGTGGGCGACCGCTGGACGAAAGACACCGAAGAAGATGCTGAAACTGACCTCGCTCACTAAGCACTATCAGGAGGTTGCGGCGCTGAGTGCCGTCAGCTTCGATGTCGCACCCGGCGAAAGGGTGGCGCTTTTGGGCCATAACGGCGCGGGCAAATCCACGCTGATGAAGATCGTCCTGGGCCTGATCCCCTTTGACGGCGGACAGGTCTCGGTGCTGGGCGCCGCGCCGGGATCGGCCATCGCGCGGGCGGGCGTGGCCTATCTACCGGAAAACGTCGCCTTTCACCCCGCGCTGACCGGCGAGGAACAGATCCGGCTGTTCCTGTCGCTGCGCGGCGAAGACCCCGGGCAGGCCCGCGATCTGCTGGACCGGGTCGGGCTGCACGGCGCGGCGCGGCGGCGGATCGGCACCTATTCCAAGGGCATGCGGCAGCGCGTCGGGCTGGCGCAGGCGCTGGTCGGGCATCCGAAACTGCTGATCCTTGATGAGCCGACCTCCGGGCTTGATCCGGTGTCACGGCGGGATTTCTACGCGCTGCTGGACGAATTGGCAGCCGAGGGCGCGGCGATCCTGCTCTCGTCGCATGCGCTGACCGAGGTGGAGGCGCGGACCGACCGGATCGTGATCCTCTCGGGCGGGCATCTGGTGGCGACGGGCACGCTGGCCGGTCTGCGTACCGCGGCCGATCTGCCGGTGACGCTGCAGGTCACCCCGGCGTTCGGACAGAGCGAAACCGTCGCCCTTGCCCTGCCCGAGGCGGTGCTTGTCGGCGCGCAGTTCCATCTGAACGTGGCGCAGGGGCAGAAGCTGGCCTGGCTGGGCCGTATTGCGGCTCTGGGCGCGGCGGTGACCGATCTCGACCTGATCCCGCCCTCGCTTGAAGACATCTACAGCCATTTCAGCCGGAGGGACGGGCAATGACGGCAATTCTTGCGCTTGCGAAAGCCGAATTCCGCATCGCCGCGCGCAACCGCTGGCTGGCGATCGCCGCCGTGCTGATGGTGGTCTTCGCGCTGATCCTGACCGCGGCGGGCTCTGGCCCAACAGGCAGTCTGGGCGTCGACCGGCTGTCGGTGACGGTGGCCAGCCTGACCAGCCTGTCGGTCTATCTGGTGCCGCTGATCGCGCTGTTGCTGTCCTTTGACGCGGTGGCGGGCGAGGCCGAACGCGGCACGCTCTCGCTCATCCTGACCTATCCGGTCGGGCGCGGGCGGATTCTGGCGGGCAAGGCGGCGGCGCATCTGGCGATCCTGACGCTGGCGCTGCTGGCGGGCTATGGCGCGGCGGGGGCGGCGGCCGTGCTGCTCGATCCGGCCTCGGTCGCGGGGCTTGGGGCGCTTTGGCGGCTGATCTGGACCTCGGTCGCGCTGGGGGCCACCTTCCTTGGCTTTGGCTATGCGATCTCGGCCCGGGCCAGGCGGCCCTCGGGGGCGGCGGGGCTGGCGATCGGGCTCTGGCTGCTGGCTGTCGTGCTTTATGATCTGGCGCTTCTGGCCGCGGTGGTGGCCGACAATGGCGGCACCTTCACGAAACAGGTCTTTCCGCTGACGCTGCTGGCCAATCCGGCCGATGCGTTCCGGCTTTACAACCTGGCCGCCTCGCAGGCGACGGCGGTCGCCGCCGGGGTCGCTGCCGCCGCGCAGGCGGTGCCGGTCTGGCAATCGGCGGCCTCCGTCCTTCTGTGGCCCCTCGTCTCGGGCGGGCTTGCCCTTCTCTCGTTCAAAAAGGTCGTGCCATGAAACGCTTCCTCCTTGCCTTCTGCCTGCTGGCCGCCTGCCGCGAGGAGGCCGCGATCCCGCAGCCGGTGTCGCTGACACCCGAGGCGGTGGGCTATTTCTGCCAGATGAACATTCTCGATCACGGCGGCCCGAAGGCGCAGGTGCATCTGGATGCCCACCCCGGAAAACCCTTGTTCTTCAGTCAGGTGCGCGATGTCGTCACCTATCTGCGGATGCCCGAGAAGGACGGCGTGGTGCAGGCCAGCTATGTCACCGACATGGGCGCGGGCGATTGGGCCAAGCCCGGTAGCCTGCCCTGGATCGCTGCCGACACGGCCGTCTATGTGGTGGGCAGCACGCGGCTGGGCGGGATGGATCAGCCCGAAACCGTGCCCTTTGCCCGGACCGAGGATGCCCGGGCCTTCATCGCCCAATATGGCGGGCAGCTGATGCGGCTGGCCGAGATCCCCGAGACCGTTCTGGCCCCCGTCCCGCCCGAGGTGCAGGCGGCAGAAGAGGCCGATTACCGGGCGCGGATGCAGAAACACGACCATGCGAAGATGCAGGGGGGGATGTGATGACCGATTTCAGCCGTCGCCGGTTTCTGAGCATTTCCGCCGGGATCGCCGCCCTTGCCGCCAGCCCGCTCGCCGCCGCCAGCCGGGTCTGGGAGGGGATCGCCCTTGGCGCCCGCGCCCGGATCGTGATCGACCACCCCGAGGCCGCGGCGATCACCGCCGCCGCCGCCGCCGAGATCGCCCGGCTGGAGGCGGTGTTTTCGCTGACCCGGGCCGACAGCGCGCTGCGCCGGCTGAATGCGGCCGGCCGGCTGGCGGATCCGCCCTTCGAGCTGCTCGAATGTCTGGCGCTGGCGGGAACGGTCCATGCCGCGACGGCGGGGCTGTTCGATCCGACGGTGCAGCCGCTCTGGACGCTGTATGCGACCCGGTTCGGCGCCGGTCTTGCCCCGGATGAGGCGGAAATCGCCGCGGCCTTGCAACGGGTTGACTGGGGTTCGGTGCGGTTCGACAGCGGCGGGATCCGGCTGGCCCCCGGACAGGCGCTGACGCTGAACGGCATCGCGCAGGGCTTCATCGCCGACAAGGTGGCGGCGCTTTTGCGCGGCCGCGGGCTGGAGCGCATCCTGATCGACACCGGCGAGATGCGCGCGCTTGGCCCGCAGCTCGACGGCACGCCCTGGCCGGTCACGCTGGCCGCAGGCGGACAGGTCGCCTTGCAGGATCGCGCGCTGGCCAGTTCCTCGGCGCTTGGAACGACCTTCGACAGTGCCGGGCGGGTCGGTCACATCCTGCATCCGGGCACCGGCCGCCCGGCCGCCGCGGGCTGGAAGCTGGTCACGATCACCGCGCCCGAGGCCGGTCTGGCCGATGCGCTGTCGACCGCGGCCTGTCTGATGCCGCAGGCCGAGACGATCCTGCAGGCCGTGACCCGGTTTCCGGGGGCGCGTGTAGAACATCTGGCCTGATCCGGTCTGCGCCATATTGACGCATGACGGTGGCATGACTACTGCGAAGGATATGAAAGCACTGGCATCGAAAGGGCTTGACCGGCTCGCCGTCTGGACGCTCGTTCTCGGGCTTGTTCTGGCTGCGCTGCTGCCGCCCTCGGTGCTGCCGCTGCGCTCGGCCGCGGGCACGCTCGAGATCGTGCTGTGCTCGGGCCATGGCCCGGTGTCGGTGATCCTTGATCTTGGCACCGGAAAGCCGCTTCCGCCGCTGCCCGCGCCCGATGACCGGCATTGCAACTGGGCCTGCTGCCATCTGGCGGCGCCGGGTGCCGCGCTGCCCTCGGGCTTGCCGCTGCCTGTGCGGACGGCGCGGGCCATCCGGATCGAGCCGCCCCCGACAATCCTGCGCGACGGCCATGTGACCGGCCTGCCGCCCGCCACCGGCCCCCCCGTGACTGTCGTGACCTGACCGGACCGCACGACTTTCACAGGAGACATCATGACCGATCTACCGCCGGGGGCCACGCCCCCCGAGGCGCAACCGCGCCTGAACAGCTTTTACTTCACCGCCTGGCGCTGGCATTTCTACGCCGGGCTTTACGTCGTTCCCTTCCTGCTGATGCTTGCCGTCACCGGGGCGCTGATGGTGTGGTTCACCGCCATCGATTCGGAATATGGCGACCGCATCGCCATTGCCCCCGCAGCGCAGGCCTTGGGCGTCGGCGCGCAGATCTCCGCCGCCGAGGCCGCGCATCCGGGCAGCCGGGCCGACAAATACATCGCCCCGCGCGACGACCGGACCCCGGCGATCGTGCGGGTGCAGGACGGCGAGACGGCGCGGATGCTGGCCGTCGATCCCTATTCGGGCGCGGTGCTGTCGGATCGTCCCGAGGCGGGCACCTGGAACGACTGGCTGACCAACCTGCATGGCGAGCTGCTCTGGGGCGGCAACGGCGGGCCGGGGGATGCGCTGGTGGAAATCGCCGCCAGCCTTGCGGTGATGATGCTGGCCAGCGGGCTCTATCTGGCCTGGCCGCGGCAGGGCCAAGGCTGGCGCGCGGTGCTGGTGCCCGATCTGGCCGCGCGGGGGCGCAGCTTCTGGAAGTCGCTGCATGTGACGACCGGGGTCTGGGTCGCGCTGTTTTTGGCGTTTTTCCTGCTCACCGGCATGAGCTGGACCGGCGTCTGGGGCGGCAGGATCGTGCAGCCCTGGTCCAGCTTTCCGGCCGCGAAATGGGATGCGGTGCCGCTTTCGGACGCCACCCATGCCGCGATGAACCACAGCGCGCAGGAAGAGGTGCCCTGGGTGCTGGAACTGGTGCCGCTGCCCGCTTCGGGCTCGCAGGCGGGGGTGCAACTCCTGCCGCCGGGCACGCCGGTCACCTTCGAGACGGTGATGGCGGGCGCCCGGGCCCTGGGCTTTGACGCGCGGGTGCAGGTTTCGGCGCCCGCCGATGCGACCGGGGTCTGGACGCTGTCGCGCGATTCGCAAAGCTATGACAGCCCGAACCCGACCAGCGACCGCACCGTGCATCTTGACCAGTATACCGGCAAGGTGCTGGCCGATGTGCGCTTTGCCGATTACCCGCTGATGGGCAAGATGATGGCGGTGGGAATCGCCTTGCACGAGGGGCAGCTGGGCTGGTGGAGCGTCGCGTTGAACCTGCTGATCTGCGCCGGTCTGGTGCTATCCTGCGTGGCGGGCGTGGTACTGTGGTGGAAGCGTCGTCCGGTTGCGGCCGGGCGTCTGGCCGCGCCGCCGCGCGGGCCGCAGGCGCGGCTCTGGATCGGCGGGCTTGTCGTCGCGGCGCTGGTCGGGTTGGCCTTTCCGCTGGGTGGCGCGGCGATCCTTGCGGTACTGGCGCTCGATGCGCTGCTGCTGCGCCACGTTCCGGCGCTGAAACGGGCCCTGTCCTGAGCCCCCTTGCCGCCCCGGTTATCCGGGGCGGCGTCAGATCCCGCCGGCCTCGACAAGCAGGCTTCGGACCCAGCGCGCGGCCAGCACGCTGGCATGCAGGCCAAGCGGCAGCGCCCAAAGCAGCGCCGCCGTCGGCGACAGCGCGGTAAAGCCGAGCGCCTGCCCCATCAGACCCAGCATGAACAGATTGATCGCCACCGCCGCGGTGACGAAGGGATAAAGCAGCAGCCCGAGGCGGGACAGGCGCGGCAGGCGCCCGGGGATCGCGGCCGGGGGGGTGGTGCGGGAAGATGTCGTCATCAAGGCCTCCATTGCCTTTCCCGTTTCCGTGATCCCCCGACGCCCGCGGGCCTTCCTTGACTTTCATCAAGGGGACCGACGCGCTTTGCGCCAAGCTGCGCACAGATCGCGAAAGGACCTGTCATGACCGCCCTCAAACGCCTTTTCTCCGAAGGCTTCCGTCTGTTTTTCCTGCTCTCCGCCGTCTGGGGCACGGTGGCGATGCTGGTCTGGGGGCTGTGGCTTGCGGTGCATGCGCTTGGCGGCATGATGGAGCTGCCCGCCGATCTGGTGCCGCAATGGTGGCATGGTCACGAGATGATCTTCGGCTTCGGCGCGGCGGCGACGGCGGGGTTCCTGCTGACGGCGGTGCCGAACTGGACCGGCGCCGCCCCGGCCGGGCCGCGGTTCCTGATCCTGGCCGGGGGGCTGTGGCTAGCCGGACGGGTCGGGATGTGGTTTTGGGGAGCGCTGCCCGCGCCGCTGGCCGCCGGGCTCGCGCTGGCCTTCCTGCCGGTGCTTGCCGGGCGGATCTGGCTGATGCTGCGGGCGGCGCCGAAACCGGCCAATCTGCTGGTGCTGGGCGCCGTGGCGCTGATCTGGGGGGCGCAGCTGCGGGTGCTGCTGGATTTGCTCGGCTGGCCGCTCGGCGATGCCGTCGCGGGGCTGCACGGGGCGCTGGCGACGCTGATCGCGCTGATCGTCATCATCGGCGGGCGGATCACCCCGGCCTTCACCCGCAACGCGCTGGCGCGTCGGGCGATGCTGGCGGGTGCGGCCCCGGATCTGGGCAAGCCCCGGGCCCCGGGCCTGCCGGTCAGCTTCGCGCCGGCCGACAGGCTGGCAATCGGCGCCGCGATCGCCGCCGCGCTGGCGATCACCCTGGGCCTGCCGGATCCGGTGATCGGCACCGCGGAACTGACCCTTGGCGCGGCCCAGCTGATCCGCATCGCGCGATGGCAGGGCTGGGCGGTGCGGGGGGAACCGATCCTGGCCGTCCTGCATGCGGCGATGGCGCTGGTGGGGCTGGGCGCGCTGCTGCAGGGGCTGGCCGCCTTCGGCATCGGGTCCGAGATCGGCGCGCTGCATTTTTCCGCCATCGGCGGCATCGGCACGATGGTCAGCGCGGTGATGAGCCGCGCCACGCTCGGCCATACTGGCCGCCCGCTGGTCGCCCCCTTCCCCGTCGTGCTGGCCTATGTGCTGATCCCCCTGGCCGCGCTGCTTCGCTGGGCCGCCGCCGTCGTGCCGCTGGCGCTTTACACCCCCGGCACGATCCTTGCGGCGACGCTTTGGGCGCTGGCCTTCGTGCTGATCCTGATCGCGCTTGCGCCCCTGCTGCTGGGTCCGCGCGCGCATTCCTGAGTGTTTGACTTTCGTTAAGGCGAACCCGCGCTCCGGCTGGCTTGGTGAAGCCACCCAAGAAACCTCCGAAGGGACGGCGCAATGCGCGAAACCATGACCAAAAGCATGGCCCGCAACATATTTTATGGCGGATCACTGTTCTTCATCGCGATCTTTCTGGGCCTCTCGGCCCAGAGTCACCGCTACATCGTCACCACCTCGACGAATGCCGCTACGCTGACCCCCTCGGTCGCGGCGGGCAAGCGGATCTGGGAACACAAGGCCTGCATCAACTGCCACACGATCATGGGAGAAGGCGCCTATTTCGCTCCGGAACTGTCGAATGTGATGACGCGCTGGGGGATCGAACCGGGCGATCACGCGGGCGCGAAAGAGGCGCTGGCAGCCTGGATGGGCGCGATGCCCTCGGGCATCGAGGGGCGGCGGCAGATGCCGCATTTTACGCTGACCGACGAACAATTCCAAAATCTCGCCGATTTCCTGCTTTGGGTCGACAGCGTCGACACCCAGGGCTGGCCGCCGAATGACGCGGGCTGAGGAGGAAAGACCATGAAATATCAAACACAAAAGATCGCTCTGGCCTACATGGGCACGGCCCTTGGCCTGTTCGCCATTCAGGTGCTGATGGGGCTCGCCATCGGCTGGATCTATGTGCAGCCGAATTTCCTGTCGGAGCTTCTGCCCTTCAACATCGGCCGGATGCTGCACACCAATGCGCTGATCGTCTGGCTGATCCTTGGCTTCTTCGGCGCCGCCTATTTCCTGATCCCCGAGGAATCGGAACGGGAAATCCATTCCCCCTTCCTCGCCTATCTGCAGCTCGCCATCCTGGTTGTCGGCACTTTGGGCGCGGTGATCACCTACACGTTCAACCTGTTCGAAGGCAACATCCTGCTGGGCAAGGACGGGCGCGAGTTCCTGGAACAGCCGCTTTGGGTCAAGGGCGGCATCGTGGTCGCGGCGCTGATCTTCCTTTTCAACGTCTCGATGACGGTGCTGAAGGGGCGCAAGACCGCGATCACCAACATCCTGCTTCTGGGCCTCTGGGGTCTGGCGCTGCTGTTCCTCTTCGCCTTTTACAACCCGTCGAACCTCAGCCTTGACAAGCAATACTGGTGGTATGTCGTCCATCTGTGGGTCGAGGGCGTGTGGGAACTGATCATGGCCGCGATCCTGGGCTATCTGATGCTGAAACTGACCGGCGTCGATCGCGAGGTGGTGGAGAAATGGCTGTATGTCATCGTCGCCCTTGCGCTGTTTTCGGGCATCCTGGGCACCGGGCACCATTATTACTGGATCGGCACGCCGGGCTATTGGCAGTGGATCGGCTCGATCTTCTCCTCGCTGGAAGTGGGGCCGTTCTTCGCGATGATGGCTTTCGCCTTCGTCATGGTCTGGAAGGGCCGCCGCGATCACCCCAACAAGGCCGCGCTGCTGTGGAGCCTTGGCTGCGCCACGCTCGCCTTTTTCGGCGCCGGGGTCTGGGGGTTCCTGCACACGCTGCACGGGGTGAACTACTACACCCACGGCACGCAGATCACCGCCGCCCATGGGCATCTGGCCTTCTTCGGCGCCTATGTCTCGCTGAACCTGGCGATCATGTCCTATGCTTTCCCGATGCTGCGCGGGCGTGACCCCTATAATCAGGTGCTCAACATGGCCTCGTTCTGGCTGATGTCGGGCGGCATGGTGTTCATGACCTTCACGCTGACTTTCGCGGGCACGGTGCAGACGCATCTGCAGCGCGTGATGGGCATGAGCTACATGGAAGTGCAGGACCAGCTCTGGCTCTTTTACGTCATGCGCTTTGGCTCGGGCGTGGCGGTGGTGCTGGGCGCGGGTCTCTTCATCTACGCGCTGGCGATGCCGCGCCGCGAAATCGTGGCGGGTTCGGCGGAGGGCGCGCGATGAACGCTCTTGTCACCGATCTGGAGGGGGCGGCTTCGGCCCCCTTCTACCTGCCGCAGGGCGATGAATGCACGGTCTTCGCCGCCGCCGCGACCGCCGATCTGCCGGTGCTGCTGAAAGGCCCGACCGGCGTCGGCAAGACCCGCTTCGTCGCCCATATGGCGGCGCGGCTTGGCCGTCCGCTTTACACCGTCGCCTGTCACGATGACCTCTCGGCGGCCGATCTGATCGGGCGCTATCTCCTCAAGGGCGGCGAGACCGTCTGGGTCGATGGCCCGCTGACGCGGGCGGTGCGCGAAGGGGCGATCTGCTATCTGGATGAGGTGGTCGAGGCCCGCAAGGATGTGACCGTGGTCCTGCATCCCTTGACCGACGACCGCCGCATCCTGCCCATTGACCGCACCGGCGAGGAGTTACAGGCCGCCCCGGGTTTCATGCTGGTGGCCTCTTACAACCCCGGCTATCAGAACGTGTTGAAAACGTTGAAACCCTCGACGCGGCAACGGTTCGTGGCGCTGGATTTCGACTTTCCCGCCCCCGCGCAGGAAACCCGGATCGTCGCCCGGGAATCCGGTCTGCCCGAGGATCGCTGCGCCAGCCTTGTGCGGCTGGCAGGCAAGCTGCGCGGCCTCAAGGGGCAGGATCTGGAAGAGGGCGTCTCGACCCGCCTCGTCGTCTATGCCGCGACGCTGATCGCTCAGGGCATGGGGGTCGCGCGCGCGATCGAGGCGGCGATGATCGAGCCTTTGTCGGATGATGCGGATGTGAAACGCGGCTTGCGCGATCTTGTCGCCGCGGTCTTCGGGTAACGCCATGGGCCAGATCGAGTTTGAACCCTGGGAACCCGAGGAAAGCGTCGGCAAGCTCTGGCACCGCTTTGCCTCGCGGCTCGACGCGCCGGTGACGCATAACGCGGCCCGGGTCGATCTGGCCGAGATTTCCGGGCGGCTGGCCATCCTCTATCGCGGTCTGGGCGGACCCTCCGCGACCGAGATCAAGCCGGTGACCGAGGAAACCAGCCGTCACCGGCTTTCGTTTCGCCGCCGTCTGGGGACCGAAGCCGAAGTCACCCCCCGCGCCTCTTTCGATGGCGAGGCGCTGCGCTTGCCTGCAACGCTTGCCCTGTTTCCGGCGCGGGAGGCGAACGCCGCCATTTACCTTTGGCTTGCCGCCTGCGCCGCGCTGGCACCCGAACCGCAAGCCCCGCCCACAGATCCCCTGGCCGCCGATCTGGCGCGGCTTGCGACCGCCCGGGCGATGGTCGCGGCGACGCTTTCCGAGGCCCCGGGCCTTGCGCCGCTTTACGCCGATCTCTGCGCCGCCACCCTTGCCGCCCGTCCCCGCCCTGCCCTGCCGCCGGTCGAAGCCGCGCTCGAGGCGCTGATCCGGGCGGAATTGGGAGACACCTCCCCCCTGCCCGCTTTGGCCGATGATCTGCCTGCGAAGGCCCCGCGCGGCTATCGCCCGGCGCGGCCGGTGGTGCTTTGGCCCGATCTGCGCCCGCTCATGCTCTCGGACGGATCGGGCGTCGAAACCCGCGACGCCGCCCCGGCCGAGGAGGCGACGAGCGGCGAGGAAAAAACCCACCGCGCCCGGCGCCACAAATCCGATCAGGCGGAACGGAACGACAGTTTCATCCTGCACAAGTTCGAAGCGATCCTGTCCTGGGCGGAATTTCTCAACCTCAACCGCCGCGTCGAGGATGACGAGAATGACGATGCGAAAAAGGCCGCCGAGGATCAGGAGGAACTCGGGCTTGGGCAGATCTCGAAAGCCCCCGCCACCCGGCTGAAGCTGCATCTGGATCTGGCCCCCGAAGATGCCGCCCGGGAACGGCTGTCGGGCCGCCATCTTTACCCGGAATGGGAGGCGCGGTCCGGCCGCTACCTGCCCGCGCATTGCGTCGTGCTGGCCAGTGAGGCCGCGCCCGGCCCCGGTCTGCCCGCCTTCCGCACCGATCCCGCCAGCGCCCGCCGCCTCCGCGCCGTGCGCGCGCAATTCGAGGCGCTGCGGCCCGGGCGGATATTCACCGCCGGGCATCTCGACGGCGAGGAGATCGACCTTGAAGCCACCGTCCGCGCCGCGACCGACCTGCGTGCGACCGGCACGGCCAGCGCCCGGCTGTGGAAGCAATCGCGGCCAGAGCGTCGCGATCTGGCGGTGTCGATCCTGCTCGATGTTTCGCGCTCGACCGAAAGCGCGGTTTCGGGCCGGGCGGTGATCGACATCGAACGCGAGGCGCTGGCGGCGCTGGCCTGGGGGCTGGACGCGACGGGCGACGATGTTGCGATCCAGGCCTTTTCCTCGCTCCGGCGCGATCGGGTTTTTCTGCTGTCCTGCAAGGGCTTCGGCGAAAAGATGGGGCCCGCGGTCGAGGCCCGGATCGCCGGTCTTCGCCCCGGTTTCTACACCCGTCTGGGCGCTGCCCTCCGCCATGCCTCGGCGGGCCTTGCCGCGCAGGGGCGCAAGCGGCGGCTTTTGCTGGTGATCACCGACGGCAAACCGAACGACCTTGACCATTACGAGGGCCGCCACGGGCTGGAGGACAGCCGCATGGCCGTGCACGAGGCGCGAAGGAGCGGGCAATCGGTCTTCGGCATCACCGTCGAGCGCGAGGCGAAAGCCTCCTTTGCCCGCATCTTCGGTCAGGGCGGTTTCGCGGTGATCCCCCATGCCGACCATCTGACCGCCGCCCTGCCGGAAATCTGGCGCCATCTGGTGGGCGCATGAGCGATACCGACGCTTTCGACGATCTTCCGGGCGATCTGATGATCTGGGTTCTGATCGTCTCGGAACTGCTGGTTTTCGGCGCCGGATTGCTGGCCTTTCTGGCGGTCCGGCTGACCGATCCCGCCGGCTTTGGCCTGGCGCAAGACCAGCTGCACCGCACCGGGGCGGGGGTGAACACGATCGTTCTTGTCACCTCGGGCTGGCTGGCGGCGCTTGGGGTGCAGGCGGCCGAGGCCGGACGGGTCCTGCGGTTGCGGCTCTGCCTTGCCGCGGCCTCGGCCATGGGCGTCGTTTTCCTGATCCTCAAGGCCTCGGAATACAGGGATCTTTTCGCCCGGGGCATCGGCGACGAGACGCATCCCTTCTTCACCTTCCATCTGCTGCTCACGGGCTTTCACGCCGCCCATGTCGTGGCGGGCATCCTGGTGCTGGCGCTGGTGGCCAGCCTCGCCCGCCCCCGCGCGGTCGAAACCGGGGTCGCCTTCTGGCACATGGTCGATCTGGTCTGGGTGCTGCTTTTCTCGGTGATCTATCTGCTATGAGCCCGACCCGCACCTGGGCCGCGCTGATCGCGGCGTCGCTCGCCTCCACCGCGCTGGCCGCCTCGGGCCTGACCGGCCGGGCTTTTGCGCTGGCCGTGCTGGCGCTGGCCTGGACCAAGGCCGAGCTGATCCTGCGCCGCTACCTGCAGCTTGTCCGCGTGCCCGCGGTCGCGCGCGGTTTCAGCCTTGGCCTGACGGTCTTCCTGGCTCTGGCCTCTGCCCTGGCGCTGATCGCGGCCTAGCGCGCCCAGGACTGGCCCGGATCTTCCTCGACATAGTCGCGAAGCACCGCCACATCCTCGATTTCCGCCACCGACTGGCGCACCTGCACGCCCTTTTCGCGCAGCCGGGCAAAGGCGCGGCTAAGGCTTTCAGGCTTCATCCCCAGACGCCCGGCGATCAGCACCTTGTCATAGGGCAGCACGACCGCACAGGGGCCGCGCTCTTCACTCACATGTTCCAGCAGGAATTCCGCCACGCGCTGCGCCCCCGACCGCGCCTTCAGCTGCTCGATCTGCCCGACCAGCCGATGCAGATGCGCGAAGGTCGCCGCCAGCAGCGACACCGCAAGCCCGGGCTGCCGTTCGATCAGCCGCAGGATTTCCGCCGTCTCGATCCGCACCAGCACGACATCGGTCGCGGCCTCTGCCGAAACCGGATAGGCGTCGCCGGTGAAGGCCACCGCCTCGCCGAAACTATCGCCACGGGTGAAGACGCCCACCACCGCCTCCGAGCCGTTCGGCGCAACGCGATACAGCTTCACCCAACCCTCGATCACCACATAGACGGCGCTGGCCGGTTCGCCCTGCAAAAAGATCGTCGCGCCGCGATCGAAGCTGCGCTCGCGCGCCGTGGTCAGGATCAGATCCTGCGCCAGTCTTGGCACATTGCCCAGAAGCAGGGATTTCCGGGCGATCCGGTCGGCATCGGGTTTCATCGGCGGCACTCTCCTTGGCGGCGTTATGACACGCCAGGGGCGCGGGCGAAAGCCGCGGGAGCGCGAAAATGGCCCAGCCTAACCTAAGTCAAGGTATATGATCACCGCCGCGTGATGATGACGGCAACGAGCAACGAGGCCGAAATGTCGTCGGGACTGCGCCCCTCTCTAGCCAATCAGGATCCTCACGCCGGGGCGCTGCTGCGCGGGCGCGGCCGCGCCGAGATCCTGCCGCGCCTGCCCGGCGGGGATCATCCTGCGCGATGGCGCGGGGTTTCCGGTGCTGCATCGCCCCCTGCCCGGCAGGGGCGCTTGCTCTGCCCCCCCACGGAGCCCGTCCAATGCACAACATCTGCAGCTACGCGCCCTCCAGATCGTGGCGTTGCACGATGATGCGATCCGCGAGGGCCGCGGCCACCACGCGCACCCGGCGCGAAGCGGCAAGTTCGGCGTGGGTGGCCAGGAGGATCGGCCGCGCCATCGGCGCCCCGTCGGGCAGCCGGGCCGCCAGCAGGCGCAGCCCGGCCTCGCGCGCAAGGAAATGCGGCAGCACCGCGACGCCCAGCCCATCACGCACCGCCTGAACCTGCGCCGTCAGCGTGTTCAGCGTGAGCCGCGGCGCCGTGCGCGCGCCAAAGGCGGCCGACCAGGCAAGCGGCACCGCAAGGCTCGGTGCGTCGGGCCAGGTCACATGCCGCGCGGGCGGCCCCCCCTCGGCGGGGCCGTAAAGGCCGAAACCCATCTGCGCCAACCGCCGCACCGTCAGGTTGCCGCGCTCGGGTGGCACCATCCGCAAGGCCAGATCGGCATCATGGCGATGCAGGTTCACCGTCGCCGGCCCCCATTGCACCTCGACGTCCAGCCCGGGATTCGCGGCCAGAAGCGGCCCGAGCGCGGGCAGGACGACCGGCGCCACCAGGCTTTCGATGCTTGCAAGCCGCACGAGGCCGCGGATCTCGACCTGCGCCCCGGCCTCGCGCCGCATTTCCTGCAATGCCAGTTCCATCGCCTCGGCCCGGGGCAGCAGCGCCGCGCCCTGGTCGGTCAGTTCGTGCCCGGTCTGGCGGCGCAGGAACAGCGGCAGGCCGAGCGTCGCCTCCATCCGCTCGATGCGCCGCGAGATCGTCGCAACGCCAAGACCCAGCCGCCGCGCCGCGCCCTGCAGCGTGCCCTCGCGCGCCAGCGCCAGAAACAGCCGGATGTCGTCCCAGTTCTGTGGCTCCATGCGCGTTCCATTTTTGGAAAGAAGATGCACTATCTTCGCCATATATTCCACTGATGGGATGTGGGACAGATCCTTCGTGTCAAACAGGAGGGTTCCATGTCCGATGTCTTCTCCGCCCCGCAGCCGCGCGCCGAGACAGTGGCCTTCGCGCTGAGCGCGCTTGCGGCCGTCTTCTGGGGCTCGAATTTCGAGGCCACACGCGTCGTGTTGCAGGAGATGCCGCCCTGGACCGCGGCGGCCGGGCGGTTCCTGATCGCGGCGCTGGCCATCCTTGGCTGGCTCTGGATCGCCGAGGGATCCGGCCTTCCGGCGCTGCGGCGGAACTGGAAGGTGTTCCTCGGGCTTGGCGTGGTGGGGGTGGCGGGGTTCAACGCAGCACTGTTTCTGGGCATGCGCAGTTCCAGCCCGGTCACCGCGGCGCTGATCATGGGCACGAGCCCGTTGACGACGACCCTGATCGAGGCGGCGCTGACCTGCCGCTGGCCAAAGGCGGGGACGCTTGCCGGGATGGCGATCAGCCTTGTGGGCGTGGCGTTGACGGTGGGCGCGTTTTCGGGGGCGCGGCTGGCGCCGGGGGACGGGTTGATCCTGCTTGGCAGTCTTGCCTGGGCGCTTTACACCGTCGGCTGCCGCCGCTGGGTGGTCGCGGCAAGTCCGCTCGAGACCTCGGTCTGGACGATGCTGGCCGGGGCGCTGGTGCTGCTGGGGGCGGCCTTCGCGTTTGAGGCGCCGGTGGCAAGTATGCTGGCGGCCTCGCCGGCCGCCTGGGGCGCGACGCTCTGGATGGCGCTGGCGGGCTCGGTTCTGGCCTATCTGTTCTGGCAGGTCGGGATTCAGGTCCGCGGGCCGGGGGCGACCTCGGTGCTGTTCAACCTGGTTCCGGTCTCCGCTCTGGCGATCGCCGCGCTTTTCGGCCGGATGCCCGAACTCTCGCAACTGGCCGGGGTCGCGTTGGCGATCTTTGGCGTGCTGCTGGCGAGCGGACGCCTGACGCCCCCCCCGGCGCTGACGAAGAAGACCCGGGCGCGCATCATTGGGTAGTGTCCACGGTGCCGGTATAATTTCATCGCCGCCAGCGGTGTGATCCCGGGTGGCCATCGGGGTGCAAGATCGAGGTGGAGTTTGGCGACTTCAACCACGAACCTTGCGGAGCCCCCGATGACCAAGATCGAGCCATGGTGCCGCCATTGATGGAGTGGATGACTCCCGCTCCCGGCATCGCAATGTGCCACATTGGGTGCTGTCAACTGAACCCATGAAGCGCGCCACCCATGACGGAGATTACCACGGTCGGGCTCGATCTGACCAAGAACGTGTTTCAGGTTTGGAAACCGCCCCCTGCGAAGGTGCGACCCGACCAACGCGCACGGTTCGACGCGGCGCGCCTTTCTTGCCGCCGCATCGCCTCAGGGGCGAAGCTTTCGATCCACCCTGCGCCATTCCCTGTCAGGTCTCCCCAAAACCCGAAGCGGCTCCTTTGCCGCGCGTCAGTCCTGACGCATCAGGAACTCTGCCACCGCCTGAAAGGCCGGCAGCGAGGTCGGGTCGATCCGGCTGTTGGACGCGGTGGGATGAGAGGCGAAACGCACCAGCACCATCTCGGCGGTGGGGTCGACATAGATCGTCTGGCCATGCACCCCGCGCGCGGCAAAGGCGCCATGCGCATTGTGAAGGACCCACCACTGGCTGGTGTAGCTGCCACCCGGCAGCGTCGGATAGCCGCTGAACCTGCTCCGATCCCCCCCCTTCGCGATCTTTTCGACGACTTGCGCCGGAAACACCTGTTCGCCGTTGATCCTGCCCTTGTTCAGCATCAGCAAACCCAGACGTGCCGCATCGCGCAGACCAAGGCTGATCCCGCCCCCGGCAAAAGGTACGCCCTTGCCGTCCACGGTCTGATAGGCGTCCTGCTCGGCCCCCATGGGACGCCAAAGCCGCTCCGAGGCCAGATCCGTCACCGCCTTGCCCGTGGTGCGGCTGAGAATCCAGCCCAGCATGTCGGAATTGATGGTCTTGTAATGAAACGCCTCGCCATGGTTCCCCTCGGGTTGGACCTGCGCCAGATACTCCCAATAACCGTCCGGCCCCTTGTAACCGGCAGGTTTCGGCAACGGGCTGGCGGCGGCGGAATAGACCCAGATATCGGCCTTCGGATCGGCATAATCTTCCGAATATCTGACCCCCGTCGTCATATCCATCACCTGACGGACGGTCGCGGTGCCAAAGGCGCTTTGGGCAACCTCGGGGATGATCTCGCCGACCCGGCGCGTGTCGTCGAGCGCCCCCTCCGCGATCAGGATCTCGGCCAGAAGGCCCGTCACCGATTTCGTCATCGACATCGCCGCATGTTTCCCGGCCGCGTCCAGACAGCCGAAATAGCGCTCATAGACGACCCGCCCCCGGTGCAGGATCAGAATGCCGTCGGTGTAATTGGCATCGAGCGATTCTTCCCAGGTCATCGGTGTGCTCGCCCCGATCGGCAGGAAGGTCAACGCATCGATCCGGGCGCGCAGATCGGCGAAATCCGCCGCCGGGGGATAGCTCAGCGGGACCGGGGCGCCCAATCCGCGGCTGATGGCCTCGGTCGGCAGAAACTCTCGCAGGTGGCAGACCGACCAGCGCAGTTTTGGAAAGCTGAAATAGACCCTGTCCGGCTGGGTGATGATCTTGTCCGCGGGCGGCGGGAAACCCTGCATCCAGCCCATCACCCGCGGGTCGGACTCCCGCGCCGAGAGCGGCGCCGCCTGGGCGTTGGCGGAGGTCGCGGTGGCAAGCATCAGGACGAGCGCGGCGATCCAACGGAGCCCCTCAGTAGGCGATGACGACATTGACAAATCCTCCTGTCCAAAGCGATGCGTCCCGGCCGACGACTCGGTCAATTCCGGCCCCGGGGAAGGAGGCCGAGACACCGGCGGTCAGAAACGTGTTGCGGGTGATGACCCGGCTGTATTCAAGGAAAAAATCGTCGGCCAGATCGGCCGTCGTCACCCCCGCCACGACCTCGAAATCGGGATCAAGGCGGGTTCCCTGTCCGAACTGGATCGGGCTTCTCAGCTCATTGGCCCGGATATGGGCATAGCGCAGGGTCAGGCTCTCCTGGGGCGAGGGGCTGAGCTGCAGCGCAAGGGACAGGGCGTTCACGTTCGAATTGATGAAGGTCGCGGCGGATTTCGACCCCGTCGCCCAGGCGCTCGGGCTGCCCTGATAATAAAGCGGATCGAAGCGTTCGAGGGTCGCGGTGTCCGGATCATCGCCCGAGAAGGTCTGATAGCCGAGCGTCAGCACCGGCGACCATGGCCTGTCCGCAAACGCGTAGCCGATGGTCACGCGACCGGCCCAGGCTTCCATGTCGATGCGGTCATTCCACTGCCAGGCCAGATCGCCGGTGAAGACCCAATTGGCCAGCCCGGTGTCGAAGGGATTTGTTTTCGCGTAGACGTTCAGCGTCCTTGTCGCCGCGCGCCCGCCCGCCAGGATCGAGGGCGCCCCGATGCCCCCCGGCGCGGCGACGGGATAGGGCGAGCCGGAGCGGATCACGTCGATATAAGTCGCACCGATATAGCCCCCTTTCGGGTCGTCACGGCGCAGATCAAGGCCCGCAAGCGCAGTCCGGCCATTCTGGTCCGGCAATTCGTTCGGGTCCAGATAGAAAGCCGATCCGGTGACAGGCCCGCGCGACAGCTTGCCGAGGGCGGCCATCTCCCAGGCCTTGCGCGGCCCGAACTTGAGCGCGCCGCGTTCAAAGCCGTTCGTCGCGCCATTCGCCAGCAGCATCCCGGTTCCGAAAGACACCTCGCGCGGCCCCAGCGACAGATCATAGGAGATGCCCGTGCTCTCTCCGCCCCGGAGGGCGAGATAGGCCTCTTCAAGCGTCGTCGCCCCGCTGTCCTGCGCGGCGAAGGCATCGGTGCCGAAGGTATGGGACAGAACCGCCGAGGCCCCGCCATAAAGCACGGCGCCGCCGTCCAGCTGCGCTTCAAAGCTGAGCCCGGGCTTGAGGTAGCTTTCGAGCCATTGCGTATCGGGATCAAACCCGCTTGCGGGCGCGGTTGTCGCCGCCAGATCCCAAAAGAGAGCGCTTTCGCTGACCGCGTTCAGCCCGCCCTGAAGATGCCAGCGCAGGGTGAAGCCGTCACGCGCAAAAAGGGTCGTTTCTTGCGCCAGCGCGGGCTGCACGACGGAGGGCAGCGCCAAAGTGAGGAGAACGACCGCGCCGGGGAGACAGAACCTTTGCATCTACCACCGCCCCACGATCACCTGCTCGCCGTCACCGCGTCCGCTCAAGCATGAGCCTGCCCGGGCGCGGCGTGCTGACGCGCATGTCAAGTTCGGATGTTTTCACAAGCCTTGGTAAACTATGCCGCGACCGATCCGTTCGATCAACAATTTTTGAGTGCATCCGCGAAGCTGCAATGAGGCCCCGGGCAAAGCCGGACCCGATCGGCAGCGGCCCAAAGCGGCCCATGCGCAAAAGCGCCCCGGGTCTGCATCGACCGGATGCGCGCCGCCTGCGGGTCCGGGCAGCGCATTATGGCTTTGACCCGTTGCCCGATCTTCTGACAGTCTGACCCGAACCGGGTCGGGGTCACGGGCCGTCCCTCGACGATCAGGCAAGGAACCAAACCATGAATGCGGGTCGCGAGCGGCCGGGTCTTTGGGCGGCGGCGCGCGTCTGGGCGCGGATCGCGGCGCTTTCCTTTGGCGGACCGGCGGGGCAGATCGCGGTGATGCATCGCATCCTTGTCGAGGAAAAGCGCTGGCTGGGCGACGCCCGTTTCCTGCATGCGCTGAACTTCTGCATGCTCTTGCCCGGCCCCGAGGCGATGCAGCTGGCCACCTATATCGGCTGGCTGATGCATGGGGTGCGCGGCGCGGTTCTGGCGGGGCTTCTGTTCATCGCGCCCGGTGTGGCCGCGCTGATGGCGCTCAGCTGGATCTATGCGCTTTGGGGCGAGGTCGGGCTGGTGTCGGGGCTGTTCTTCGGGCTGAAAGCCGGGGTGCTGGCGATCATCGCGCAGGCGGTCCTGCACCTGGCAGGGCGCATGCTGAAAACCCCGGCGCAGCGGGGGCTGGCGGGGGCGGCCTTTCTCGGGCTTTTCGCGCTCGCCCTGCCCTTCCCGCTGATCATGGCGGCGGCGGCGCTGATCGGCGCGCTTGGCGGCCTGATCGCCCCCGAGGTCTTCCGGCCGGGGGCTTTCTCCCCCGGCCGGCAGGAGGCGGCGGACGGCCTGGCGATCGCCGATGCCGAAACGCTTCTGGGCGCAGAGCACGGCGACCCGACCGGATCCGCGCGCCGCGCCGCGTTGCGGGCAGGCGCCGTGGCGCTGATGCTCTGGCTGCTGCCGGTGGCGGCCTTGTGGCTGGCCGCGCCCGAAAGCGTCTTCACCGCGATGGCGCTGTTCTTTTCGAAACTGGCGGTGCTGAGCTTTGGCGGCGCCTATGCGGTTCTGGCCTGGGTGGCGCAGGCGGCGGTGACCGATTTCGGCTGGCTGCGCCCGACCGAGATGCTCGACGGGCTGGGCATGGCGGAAACGACGCCGGGCCCCCTGATCATGGTGCTGCAATTCGTCGGCTTCATGGCGGCCTTTCGCGCCGCGGGCTGGGAGGCACCGCTGCTGGCGGGCACGCTCGGCGGGCTTTTGGCAAGCTGGGTGACCTTTGCCCCCTGTTTCGCCTGGATCTTCCTGGGCGCGCCCTTCCTCGAGCGGCTGCGCGCCAATCGCCTGCTGGCCGCGGCGCTTGCGGCGGTGACGGCGGCGGTGGTGGGGGTGATCGCCAATCTTGCGCTGTGGTTTGCCCTGCATCTGCTTTGGCGCGGGGTGACGCACGTCAGCCTCGGCCCGGTCCGCCTTGATCTGCCGCAGATCACCACGCTCGATCTGCCCGCGACGCTGATTGCCGCCCTCGCGATCTGGGCGCTGTTCAGACACGGCTGGGGCATGGCGGCGGTGCTGGCCGGGTCAGCGGCGCTTGGGCTTCTGGCACATCTGGCCGGGCTGGCGTGACCCGGCCCCGCGCAATACGCATCATCCCTCTGACAAGGCGCCTTTTTCCGCCGCCGTAAATCAGGTGTTAAGACGGTAAACGCTAAGCTTTCCGAAATTTCAGCGAGAAAGCTTCATGACCCAGCAACGCGATCTTTCCGGCCAGCCCGAAGGCGAGGTGAATTTCGGTTTCGACGAGCTGTTCTTTTCGCGCACCGATCCGCGCGGGGTGATTCTGGCGGGCAACGATGTTTTCCAGAAGGTTTGCGGCTTCGCCTGGGAAGAGCTTCTGGGCGCCCCCCACAAGATCATCCGTCACCCTGACACGCCCCGGGCGGTGTTCCGCATTCTTTGGGACGCGCTTGGCAACGGCCTTCCGATGGGCGGATATGTGAAGAATCGCGCCCGCAATGGCGAGTATTACTGGGTCTTCGCGGTGATCCTGCCGACCGAAGACGGATTCCTGTCGGTCCGTCTCAAGCCCTCGACGCCGCTTTTTGCACAGATCCGCGCGGTCTATGCCGAGCTTGCGGCCCGGGAACGCACCGGTCGCCTTGACCCCGAAGACAGCGCCCGGATGCTCTGGACGACCATCACCGAGGCGGGCTTCACCAGCTACACGACCTTCATGGCCAGCGCGCTGGGACAGGAGCTGGCCGCGCGCGACCTTCGGCTTGGCCGCCCCGAAGACCCGCGCACCCGGCGGCTGATCGAGATGAACGAGGCCCTCGAACATGTGATGCAGGAGCAAAAGAAACTGCTGCGCAGTTTCGAATCGCTGCAATCGATCCCGAACAACATGCGCCTTGTCGCTTCGCGGCTGGAACCCGCGGGCGGTCCGGTCTCGGCGATCTCCGAGAATTATCGCGCGTCAAGCCTGGTGATCTCGGACCGGCTGCGCAGTTTCGTCAGCGGCCGGGAGAACCTGTGTGACCGGGTCTCGCGCGAAGTTGCCCGGGCGCTGTTCCTGCTTGGCGCCAATCGGGTGATGGCGGAAATGATCGCCACCTTCCGCCATGCCGAGCCGGTCCCCGGGCTGGATTGGGAGACCGAAGGCGCGAAGCTGGCCCGGGCGCGCGCCACCACCCAGCACGACAGCCGCAGCGCGCTGGAGAATGCCGTCGGCCATGCCGAGGAGCTGGCCAGATCAAGTGCAGAGATCCGGCGGCTGATGCTGGGTCTTGACACGATCCGCGTGATGGGGCGCGTCGAATGCGGCCGGTTGCGCGAAAACGGGATGGGTCTGGCCTCCACCATCGACCAGCTTGATCTGTTTCACGCCGAAATCAAGACCCGGCTGGAGACGATCTTGCACCTGTCCGAGGACATCGGCAGTGCCATGTCCCATTTCGTGAAGACGGATCCCGGCAGCTGACAGGTGGGCGGCCCTCCCCTCCCCCGTCACCGGGCTGTCAGCGGGCGACCGCCTGCCCCGTCGCCTGTGCTCCGCGCAGGCGCTCAGCGCGCCGCCCGCTGCATCTCGGCGGCTTTCCACGGCGGCATCAGGGTCGGCGCCCCGAAGTAATACCCCTGCATGCAATCGACCCCCTGCCCTGCCAGCCAGGCGGCGTCTTCGGCGGTTTCCACCCCTTCTGCCACGGTGAACATCTCGAAATGCCCGGCGATCGACAACAGCGCCTTGGTGAGAATCTGGCTGTCGGGGTTGTCCGCGATGCCAGAGATGAACTGACCGGAAATCTTCAGGATGTCGAAATAGAACTCGCGCAGATAGCGCAACGAGGTGTAGCCCGCGCCGAAATCGTCGATCGCGAAGCAGATGCCCTTCATGTGCATTTCATGCATGAAGACCGACACCAGTTCCGGCATCGTCATCGCCGAGGCTTCGGTGATTTCCAGAATCAGCCGCTCGCCCGCGGTGTGGTCGCGGGCAAGGCCGCGGGTCAGGATGCGTGTCCATTCGGGCCAGCCGATCGAGCGCGCCGACATGTTCACCGACAGCCGCAACTTCGGGTTCTCGGCCAGCGCCATCAGCCCCAGCTCCAGCGCCAGGCAATCAAGCTTGCGGCCAAGTTCGGTGGTTTCCGCGGCGGCGATGAAATCATGCGAGGGAATCAGCCTGCCCGAATCGTCGAGCACGCGAATGAGGCCTTCGTAAAAGGCCGGATGATCCGGTCGGGCGGTCTGCATGATCGGCTGGAACGCAAGCATCACATCGTTCCGCTCGATCGCGCGCCGCACCATCGCCAGCGTTTCCCGATCACGGCTGGCAACCGCGAAGGCGAGCGGATTCGCCTCGGACGGGTCGGGCAGGTCGCCAGAAAAAGACGGGTATTTCCTCATCTGCCACTCCTGAATGAAGGGTTTGAGGATGCGCGCGATAGTTGAACAAGTTGTTAAAGTTCTAGAGATTCAAAATTATTAGTTAAAAGGTCTCGCTTCAGGCCTCCGCGCCGGGACACAAGCCCCCTGCCCTGCCCCGTTCCGCGCGCTGCGGCGCTTGGCGGATCAGCTAACCGCGATGACTGCGCAATGCGGCCTCCCCTCCCAAACCAGGTCCCAGCACGCCCCCGGCCGGAGGTTGCGGATGGCCTGCGGGTCGAAGCAGACCAGACAAGTCCCGCCCGGCGCAGGCGCCCGGACCGACGGATAGATCAGGCCAGGGGACCCCGCCTGCCGCAGTTCCTGGGCCAGATTTTGCCCTGCGGGATATCCGACCGCCGGATCGGGATGCAGCGCCGGATGGCCCGGCGCATCGGTGATGTCGTCGAACAGGCCGATGACATCGGCAAGGCATTCCACATAGCGGGCGCGGTCATGGAAGCAGCCGGTATACCCAAGTTCGCGCCTGCGGTGCCAGGCCGCTTCGCGGACGGCAACCCTCCCATCCCATGCGCAGTACCAGGCCCCCCGCTCCCCGGTGTTGAAACGGTTTCCGCCGGCGCGGGTATTGGCGAAGGCGGCGTTGACCTGGCTCTCGCCACAGATGCGCAGATCGCGGCCGCGGCGCTGCCAGGCCAGCTCGCGCGGGTCCAGATGCGGATTGCGCCCCCGTTCCGCCAGAAGGCGGCCGCAGGTCAGCGCCTCGATCTCGGCCAGGATCTCCATTTCGTCGTCGGTATCGACAAGACCGCGCAGGGATGGCGGCTCATCGCAGCTGGCGGACAGGAGACGCACGAGACCACGATCGCAAAGCTCGGTCCGCTTCATGCCCCACCACGCAACGCGTCAAGATAGGTCCGCACCGCAAGGATCTGCGGCAAGCCCCCGTCGATGGCGCTGTCCACGGGCCGGGCGCCGCCAAACAAAGGCCCGGTATTCGGTCGGGTGAACCAGCTGCGCGCGAGCGGCGCAGAGAAATAGAGATCAAGCGATTTGTAGATGCCGATGACGGCGCTCAACCGCAGCAGCTGATCCTTGGTGAGCTCCCCCGCGAACCCCGGCTTCTTCGCGCGCTTCCAGGTGCTCTCCGACATGTCGGCAAGGCCCGCGGCTTCCTTGAGGCTGAGACCCCAGGCATCGGCCACGCGGGCATAGGCCTTGAGCGCGACAGCGGGGATCTGTGCGGGATCCAGGGTTTTCTCGGTGCCGGACATGGTGTCCTCCATTGGCCCCAATATAGACCATATGAACCGCCGGTAAAGGCCAGATGAACCCTATGCCGGGATCTCGAACGGCCCGTCTCTCGCGTCTCTCCCCGGGCCGGAGCGGACCGTGACACGAAATCGGCCGCGCTTAGGCCACGACACGCGGCCTCGGCGCGGGCGAAAACGGTTGCGCCCTTCCCCGCGGGGAAGATCAGACGATGTCCCCGAGAAGACGGATCAGCGCCGCTTCCAGCTTGCGCCGATCGAGCGCCGAGAAATCACGATCAAGCTTGATTTCAAGCCGCCCGTTCGCCGCCGTGCATTTGGCGGCCCCGAGCGGCGAGGCCAGTTGAAACGTGGTCTTGGCGCGCGCCGCGGGCCGGGCCTTGGCGGCGCCGGTGCCCGTGCCGGGCGGCAAAGCCCCCTGCCCTTCTGCATCGGCCTCATGCCCCACGGCTTTGCGCAAAACCTCCAGCTCGTCGGCCACCGAGCGGTTCTCCCAACCGCGCAACACCGCGCGGATCTGCGCCACCAGCTCCGGCCGCTCCTCGATCGCCGCGGCAAGTTTCAGCCCAAGCGCGCGCGGAATATGCGGCGCAAAGCGCAGCTCGTCGCCCAGCCGGTCCATCACCCGGATGAACTGCCGGATATAGCTGCGCTTCTGATAGCCCGCGGATTTGAACAGCTCGGCCACGGCGCGGTCGGCATCGCTCTCGGCGGTCTGCGGGTCGCGCGCATAGTTCAGCGCCAGCATCGCCATTTCGGCGAATGAGATGTCCTTGCGCACAAGGTTCTCATCGACCATGCGCCGATACAGCCCCTCCAGATCTTCCCCGCGGGGAAGAATGCCCGCCGGAATCCTGCCCCAACGCTCCGCGTCGCCGGTCTCGGCCAGAAGCGCCTTGTAGGCGGCAAGACGGCGGAAGCCCTGCACCAGTTCGAACCGGCCATCCTCGCGCGCCTCGACGCGGATCGGGTTCGACAGGCCGATATCGCGGATCGAGGCCACCAGCTCGGCCAGTTCGAGATCATCGCCCTGGGCCCGGTCGCGCACCAGCTTCCAGCTGTCGATCGCCTCGAGCGCCACCATGTCGACAATCAGACCGAGCCGCTTCATCCGCACATGTTCGGCGGCCAGCGCATCGTTTTCGGCGCGGATCTGGTCTTCAAGCGCGCGCCGGTCGCGCAGCGCCTCGGCATTCTCGGAGATGGCGGCCGCCATGGGCGAGCGGCGCGGGGCAGGGGGCTGATCCTTCCCCGCGGGGAAGGTCTCTGCCTCCTCGGGCAGATCGATGTCGAAGGTGCGGCGCTTCTTCATTGCTCATCCTCCATCTTGTCCCAGGCCGCCAGCATGCAGGATTTGAATTCCTCATAGGCGCGATCAAAGGAGGCGCGCGCACGGCGCCAGGTTTCACGGGTCATGGTGCGATAGTCGATCTCATAGACCGACGAGAGGAACCGGCCCGATTGCTCGACCGCGCGCGTCATCTCGATCGGCTCCTTGCAAACGGTATCGCCAAAGACCTTGCAGAAGGCCTCATACATCGCGCGGTGCAACTCGTTGCCCGGTTCATAGCGCGTCATCAGGAAGCGCATGTCGAGAAAGGCCTTCGGCAGGCGCATCTTCCCCGCGGGGAAGGTGCCATCGAACCCCCGCGAGAGATCCTCGAGCGCCTCGGCCAGCTGGCCGATGAACGAGGTGGTGCTGTCATATTCCCAATAGCCGGGGCCCGAGGGGATATAGAGCACATCGGCCGCAAAGACCGCGTTCATCGACTGATAGCCGATGGCCGGGGGGCAATCGAACAGGATGATGTCATAGGCGTCGTTCGACAGCGCATCGAGATAGCGCGAGACGGCGGCGAAGAAGGACCAGTCCGGGTTCAGGTGCCGATACTGCGCGCTGGCGAATTCGACAAAGGCGGCGTTGGCACAGCTGGGCACGATATCGATGGTGGGCCAGGCGGTGGATCTGATGAAGTCGGTCACGCGCAGATCGCCCAGACCCAGGTCACGCACCGAGGCGGGCAGGCGGCGCTGGGGCAGGGCGGTGCCGCTCTCGGCGGCGCGGGGGGCTGCGTTCATCCGGTCGGTCTCATGCACAAGATCGCGGGCGATGATCCCCCAGACCGTCAGCTCTTCACTGACATCATGCAGCCCCATCGAATGGGTCAGCGTGGCCTGCGGGTCGAAATCCACGACCAGAACACGATAGCCATCCAGCGCCGCCGCATGCGCCAGATGCAGCGCCACGGTGGATTTGCCCGCGCCGCCCTTGAAGTTCGAGATCGCCGCACGGATCGCGCGCTTTCCCGCGGGTCGCCTCGGCATGAGCGAGGTGCGGTTGATCTTCATCTTGCGCCGCAGCTCGTTGATCTCGGTCAGCGAGAACCAGCGCTGGCGGCCGTCCTCCTCGACTTCCCCGCCGGGAAGGTCAGGATCGGCGGCGAAGCGCCCGCGGAAGGTCGACTGGTTGATCTTGAAGATCAGCTCCGACACCTCCCAGGAGGAGAAACGGCGCAGGGTCTTTTCATGCTCGGGCGAGAAGGTCTGGCGTCGGATGAAGCCCTGCATTTTCAGGGACTGGGCCTGAAGAGCGGCGAGATCTTCGTGGGTGTACAT
>NZ_JBZXDU010000004.1:0-108005 GCF_058724655.1 Rhodobacter sp. 4.3.4 | reverse complement strand
GGAGCCCGTACTTCCGTTACCTTACTTTTGTAACGCTATGCGCGTAAGCGATCAAGGTCTTTGGGTCGGGCAGATCGCTTTGGTGGGACAAGGCACCCAAATTGTAAGAGTTAGGTGCGGAGCTGATTCGAGACCGATTCGCAGGCGACTGATAACAAAGGGAAAATTTCAGGTGTTCGAAGATCTGCGATAGCTCACCCAAAATGTAAGTCTAAGTCCTGCACCAAAACGTAAGGCTAGCCGCCCCGATTCGTAAGTCCTTACATCCCAAAAGGTAAGCGCTGCCGCCCAAGACGTAAGTCTATCGAGCGCTTTTCCTATATCTTTCCATTACTTAATCAGCATGAACACTAGAACCAAAGAGAATCTGAACCAAGAGGGGTTCCTTGTGGATTATTTTTTTTGGGGGGCGTACCTCGACCGTAGCACCCAGCTTTCGATGACGTACATATTGGGACGGTTCAGTGCGCAAACTCACACCCAACTTCCGGTTCTCAGGCCTCATCGAGGAAAAGAGCGATAGTTGATGGTCCACAGGCACATTTCCGAAGTTTCCAGCACCTAAGCTCCATTTCCGAACTTTACGCCACCGCGAACTTCCCGCATGATTCGTCAGAGAAAACACAGAGAGCAGCTGATGGACGATACCGTGCTTCCCCCGGTCACGCTGAATGAACTTACCCAACTGACGCGCCGAGCGGCCACAGTGATAGAAAGGCTGCGAGAGCGTGTCTTCGCGCCGAATGCGGAGAAGCGCTTGGACATCCGGTTCAATGTTCGCACGGCGGCGGAAATGGTCGGGCGAACCGAAAAGGCTATCCGGGATGCCGAGGCTGACGGGCGGTTGCCAGAACCGGACAAAGATGACGGCACAGGTCGGCGTACTGGATATACTTTGGCCCAAGTCAACAAGATGCGCGAAGTGTTCGGCACGTTGCCGCATCGCGCCCAGGACGATCCGCCTCTTGTGCTCGCCGTCCAGAACTTCAAAGGGGGCGTCGGCAAGTCCACGATTGTCAGCCACTTGGCTCAATACTTTGCTCTGAAGGGCTACCGTGTCTGCGTCATCGACTGCGACAGCCAGGCCTCGACGACGGCGATCTTCGGGATGAACCCCGATGTGGACGTCGATGAGGAAGAGGATACTCTTTATCCCTTCATGCAACACGGCGGCCCGAAATCGCTGCACTATGCCCTGCGCGCGACTTACTGGCCGGGCATCGCGCTGATCCCTGCCAATCTCGGGCTCTACGACGCAGAATATGAGTTTGCTGCCCGCATGGCCCGCGAACCCACGTTCATTCTAGACCGGCTGCGCGACGGCATCGCCAGCATCTCGGATCAGTTTGACGTCATCTTGCTGGACCCGCCGCCGGCGCTTGGGATGATTTCGCTCTCCGTTCTGCGGGCGGCCAGCGCGCTTCTGATCCCTGCACCACCTTCCAACATCGACTTCGCTTCCACCGCCCATTTTCTGAAAATGATGGAAGCCACGTTGACTGAGTTGGCCCGGTTCGGGGGTGAGCGGTCCTATAGCTTCGTGAAGATACTGGCGTCCAAGATGAACGACCAGAAATCGGCACATCTTGCTATCAAGCGCATGATGGACGCCGTTTTCCCTCAGGACATGCTTCAGTCCGTGCTGAAGGACAGCGCTGAAATCGACAACGCGACGGCGAACCTTTCGACAGTCTACGAGTTGACCGGCCCGGCAACGCGGACCGAAACCCACAAGCGCTGCCGGGCCTATCTCGACGCGGTTGGCCGAGAGATCGAAATCCTGGCCCGCAAGACTTGGCCCAGCCACCATCGCGCACTTCGCAAGGAGGGTATCCTGTGAGCAAACGGCATGACGCAATCTTTGAAGACGTCTTGAAGGACCTAGGCAAGGAGGCTGCCCCGTCTGACGAGGATCGCGGTGCAACCCGCTTCCTTCGCAGATCCAATGCCTTGGCTGATGTCGGCGAGCGTGAGGAAAAGGTGCTGCGGTGGGTCGATCCAGCTCAGTGCGCCATGTGGTCACGCCATAACCGTGCATATGAACTCTTGAACGAAGACAACTGCCGGGACTTGATCGACTCTATCCGGTCCCAAGGGCAACAGGAATTTCCGGCGATCGTACGGCGCCTTCATGGGGCAGGGGCCGAGTATGAGGTCATCTGTGGTGCCCGGCGGCACTTCGCAATCTCCTGGCTTCGGGCGAATAACTATCCGCAGTTCCGCTACCTGGTCGAGGTGCGCGATCTGACCGACGAGGAGGCCTTTCGGCTTGCTGACGTCGAAAACCGTGACAGAGAGGACATCTCCGACTTCGAACGAGCCCGTGACTACGCCGCCGCGCTCGAACAGTATTATGGTGGACGCCAGAAGGGGATGGCCGAGCGGCTAGAGGTTTCGGAAGGATGGTTGTCGCGCTATCTCACACTTGCTCGCCTCCCGGAGGCTGTCGTCGCTGCGTATCCCTCGATCCGTGACATCAAAGAGTTGCATGCCCGGATTCTGAAGCCTCTTCTCGCAGACCCGAAGCTTGCGCCGTCAATCCTTTCTGTTGCGGTCGAGCTCGCCGAAAAGCAAGCTGCCGCCCGGAACGGTCGCGGTGCTGCGATTGATGCCACACAGGTTCTTGCGAAGCTGAAGGCAGCGGCTGCAGGCCCCAAGCGGGTGAAGCCAGCAGGGCAGGTATTTAAGGGGCCTGCAGAGACGGCGGGCATTACGCTCAAGAAGCACGGTGCAAAGCTTACTCTGGAGTTTTCAGCGAAGCTCTCTGAGGCGGCCCTTCGTTCGGCATTCGAGGAATTCATGGCTCATCGGAAGGAGGGAACCGCAGGCTGAGTTGCCAATTGGCAATTCCAAGAAAAAAACATATGAAACAGAGTGTTGCAGTAGATCATGCACTTCCATTTCCACTGGAAATGCAGGGTCAGCATCCGGCAATTTCTCTGGCTCTCGCGGCTTCGCCATGTACCGCCAAGGCCGCAGCAAAGCGGTTCACCCCAAGCCTCGACTGCATGGCGCGGACCCGCTCGTCATAGGCTTCCCGCCCTATGATCCGCTGCAGATCCAGCTCGTGGAACCGCCAGTTCTTCACTGGCGCATGCCGGATCAGCGCCGCCACCTCGGCGTTCGCTGCGTCCAGTACGGGCTCAGCTTGAGACGGCTTCACCACGGTTCCGGCCGTCCGCCATTTCCGCATGAAGCCTAGCAGAAATCCGGCTGGGACCTCTTCCTTGCCCTTGGCCCGGTTGAAGGTCCGGAAGGCGTCCCAGATGACCTGGGTGTCGACATTCCAGCAGGGCAGGGCGGTTTTTGCCGCCTTGATCATCGCGGCCCACGGCGTGCGGTGGACGTTGGACATGCCCCCGAGTTCGATCTTCCCGGCGAACATCATTTTGTTCTTAGACTCTCTAGATAGTGATGTGTCATCTATGGCTGACACGACATCTGTCTCCGGGGCGGAGTTATCCACAGCGCCAAAGCGGAAGAGCCAGGGCGCGAAGCGGCCGTTCGGCTTCCAGCGGACGAGGGCCAAGGCCGACGCCGCGAGTTCCCCGAGCAGAAGACTGAGGTGCTGGCGGGACACGCCCATCCTCTCTGCCAGATGCCCCAAAGTGAAGGCTGCCGTCCCGCGATCGAGGCCGTTGTAGCCGTCCTTCCAGGCGATGCCGTCGAGGATCAGGGTGGCAAGCTTGTGGGCCGAGACGGAGAGGGGTGTCTCGGTGATGCGGCGCAGAATGGCGCCGGTGGTGAGTTCCATGAATGGTGTCCTTCGTTCGAGGACGCCATGCCGTAGGCATGCAAAAAATCGTTTCGGCAAAAGCATTTGCCGGTTGAACACGAGTGACGGTCGCGCTAGATTCCCACTACCACGAGGGAATTAGTGCGGCGTCGGGCCTTTGGTCTGGCGTCGTTTCCTTTTCTGGGGTTGCGGTTTTCCGTGAAGGGTAAGGGTCAGGACTGGGGCGGTTGCCGCCTCAGTAGCGAACCTCTTCGAAGCCGTAGGTGCCCTCGTAATCCTGCCAATCCACGAAGACGCTGCGGAACGAGTAAGAGGTGCTACAGCTGCCGGGCGGGGCGAAGGCCGAGGCGTCCGGCATCGTGCTGACCGGCGCCCGGTTCCAGGCGTACTGCCCTTGGGAACCATAGGTCCCCAGCAGGAGGTATTCCGTCCGGTTGCAGTCGCCGTCGGAGTTGCGGTGCTGCGAATAACTGATCTGGTAGACGTGGATCGAGCGGACAAAGTCATAGGCTGGATCGGAGATGTCGATGTCGGCTTGATCCACGACAGGTAGTGGCATGATCGGTAGGGCAGGGGCCTCCGAGATCAGCGGCCCTGTGGCATCCCGGAACGCGATGTCGAGGAGGCGCTCGACCGGGGCTTGTTGCCGGGCCACCGCATGCATCGGACAGTTCCAGATCTGCAACGGCGGTTCGACCGGCCAGGGCGTGATGCGGGCGATGAACACGGCACGGGCCTGGGCGCATTCGACGGAAGCAGGCCAGCCACCGGCAAGGCAAAGCAGGATGGCGCAATCGACCGGATAGGCCGCAGCGGGCGTGGCGATCGACAGGGCTGCAGTCGTAGCTGCGACCGAGGCGGCAAGTGGCAGGCAGGCAAGTGAGAAGCGCAAGGTAGTCTCCTTTCCGGGAAGCGCAGGGGGGCAATTGTGGGGGGGAGGGCTTAGTCTGAAGGGCCGAGCCCCATGGTCTGGTAGTCCGCGATGGCGCGGTTGATCTCTTCGGTCACGGAGGACCGCGCGGCCTCGAGGCAGCGCAGGTAGGCCTGTGCCTCATCGAAGTAGTCCGAATACTCCGCCCCGATCTCCTGCTGGTATTCTTTGCGCAGTGCCGCATCCTGCACCGGAGAGGGTGGCTCCGGCGGCAGACAATCGAGCGCTGTCTCGGCCCGGGCCAGCACGGCCGGGATCAGGAGGACCGGCACGAGGAGGGCGAAGGGCAGGAGGCCGATCATCGAGGGTTTGGGCAGGAGCGAGGACATATCACCGACATGGATTCAAAACATGTTGTGCTTTTACATTTCACCGCTATTGACGCAAATGGATTCTACCGCTAGGTGAGCGCATATGTTGTGCTCGGGCAGGTTTCTCATCGGCGCAACATGCACTATGATCTTCAGGCAATGACGCTTTGGAGGGTGCCAACCCATGAGGAACTTGACCCCGGTGATCTTACAGGCCGGACTGAAGGAGGCCCTGACCGAAGGCGGCATCGTCGAAGCCCACTGCGTGGAAGACGCCAAGAAAGTGCTCAATGTCTGGCAAGGCTCCTGGCGCATCCATCTGCGCATGGGAGAGACGACAGCGGTACTGGTGATCTCGCGCGGGTTAGAGCCCAGAGAGTTCAAGACCGTGACCGGTCTGATCTCTTTTGGGGTCGAGTTGGGCATGTCCACGATCCCCGTTCCTTTGAAGAAGGGCGAGAAGGCGATCTGGATCGATGGCAAGGGCACTGAAGTGGGGACAGAACCCAAAGCAGATCAGGAGGCTGACGCTTAGCGTTGTCCTCTGGGGCCTCGTGCCCCTCGCGGGACAGGCCCAGGTCATCGACCTCGGTGCGGGCTCCAGCGATCTGCGTGTCCAGTCAGGCGTTCTGGATTTTGGAAAAGACATCCCCGCGCGGGACACCCCGCGCAGGGATAGGGCAGGGGGGTCAGAGAGCCCCGCTGCTGAAGCTGATTTGGTGCTGGCGTCCTATGGCACCACGCGGCGCAGCCCGAAGGGCAGTGCGGCGATTGAAGACCTGGTGCTTCAGGTCGGGACGGATTTCTCCAGCGATCCGGGGCTGAAAGCAGCGGACCTGTCCGTGACTGAATGGCTGGCGCTCTTCCGCGCCAACATCGCAGTGGAATCCGGCTTCAACCCCGAGGCTTTGTCCCCCGTCGGCGCCATCGGTCTTGGGCAGCTTATGCCCGACACAGCCGCGACCCTCGGCGTCGATCCTTATGACATGGAGGAGAACCTGCGCGGCTCGGCCCGCTATCTCCTCGACCAACTCGCGGCCTTCGGCTCAGCCGATCTGGCCCTTGCCGCCTACAACGCCGGACCCGAAGCGGTCCGCGAGTACGGTGGCATCCCACCCTATGCCGAGACCGAGGGCCATGTGTCCAAGGTGCTGGCCCTGACCAACTCAACCCTGATTTCGGAGTAAACATGATCCGTGTTCTGTCGGCAGTGAATCTGCCACGGCTATCGTTGCGCCATATCCTGATGGCATTGCCCTTCGCGGTCGTGCTGGCCCAGCCTGCCTTGGCGCAGGATCTCGATCCGCTGCAGAACATGCTGCAGACCGTGGTCGACGCGCTGACCGGGCCAATTGGAAGGCTGATCGCCATCCTCGCCGTGGTGGCTGCGGGCTATATGATGTTCACCGGGCGTCTGAATTGGCCGCTCTTCCTCGCTATCTTCTTCGGCGTCGTGCTGGTCTTCTCGGCCGCCACGATCATCGACGGCTTCGCAACGCCCTAACAGGCCGCGCGTCACCGGACGGGCGGGGCATTCCTCCTTCCCCTGCCTCGCCCTCCGGCCCAATCCCGTCAAACCGGACCTTTCTCATGCATGATGCGCCCTTGTTTCTCGGCCTCACCCGGCCGCCGAAGATCTTCGGCCTGCCGATCGGCTATTTCGTGAGCCTGATGCTCGCCTCGGTCATCCCCTTCGTGGGCGCGAATGACTGGCGGTTCCTGATGATCGGGGTGCTGGGCTATCCGGTCCTCTGGTTCGTTGCCGACCGCAATCCGAACCTCTTCGAAGTGATCTCGGTGGTCTTCTCCCGCACGCCGCGCACCAAAGGCAAAGCAGCCTTTGGCGGAGATCGCCATGTCAGCTGATCTCAAATCGCTGTTCCCAGCCACCCCGGCCCTGAAATCCGTCCTTCGCCCCGAAGATCTTGGCGCCGAATCCCTGGCCCGGCATCTGCCCTGGCTCTCCGCGCCGCGTGACGACCTGATCCTGAGCCGCCAAGGCGATCTGATCGCCTCGGCCCTGGTCGATGGGATGGACAGTTTCACGGTGGACGAGGGCGACCTTGCCCTCGTCCCGGCTTCGCTCGCGCGTCTCATAGGGCAATTGGGGGAGGGCTTTGGCTATCACGTCTCCAAACTGACCCTGCCTGCTGCATTGCAACTCAAGGGTTTCGATGCCGATCTCGACGCCCGGGGCGGCGAGGGCTTTGCCTTTGCCGTAGACCGCCGCTGGCAGGCGCATCTGGCAAACCGCGGCTTGAAGCGCCGGGTGCTGATGATCTCGCTGATCCTGCGTCCGACCGCGCTGAAACGCCTGCCGCTGATGGGCGCGCTCTTTAAGGCAGCCTTTTCCGACGACATGGCCGCACGGGCCGAGCGCCTCAACGAGGCCATGGGGCTCTTGGCGGGTGTGGCTCAAGGCATGGGCTTTCGCCGCCTGACGGTCAGTTCCGGCGAATGGCTGGGCTACCTCGGCGGGCTGATCGGCCAGCCGGTCGTCAAAACCCTTCCCATGACCGGCCAGTTCCTGGCTGACAGCCTGACCACGAGCCAATTCACCTTCCGGGGCAAGCACGTCGAGATCGAAAACGCCGGCGAGCATCGCTACGGTACGATCTTCGGCATCAAAAGCTATCCGGCCCGCACCTGGGCGCGGATGCTCGATGCCCTCGAACTGCCTTTCGACATCACGATCACCAACAGCTTCACCCCGGCGCGGAACAACGAGATCGAGGAGCGCATCAAGCGCACGGCGCGGCAGATGCGGGCCTCGGAAGATGCCGCAGAAACTCTGCGGCAGGAGCTCTACGAGGCGGCCGACAATGTTGCCTCCGGGCGGCAGGTCTTCGGCAAACACCATTTGACGGTGATGGTCACCGCCGAGACCCCGGATGAGCTGGAAGAGGCGGCCTCCGAGGTCTGGCGCGCCGGGCAGGATTGCGGCGCGGTGCTGGTCCGCGAGAGTTTCGCGGCTCGGGCTGCCTGGTTCGCCCAAGCGCCGGGCAACTGGTCCTATCGCCCGCGCACCGCGCTGATCTCCGCCAACAACTTCGCCCATCTCGCGGCGCTGCACCGGGTGGCCGAGGGCCGTCCGAAGGCGCAGTCGCCCTGGGGCGAGACGATCACTGGCCTGCCGACGGTGACCTCGAGCCTTTACCGCTTCAATTTCCACGACAAGGGCACGCGCGGCGAAGAGCCAAGCGCCGGTCACACCCTCGTTCTGGGTCGCACCGGTTCCGGCAAGACCCTCGGCACGGCGTTTCTCATGGCGCAGGCCCGGCGCGTGCATGCCCGCATCCTCGTCATCGACAAGGATCGCGGTCTGGAAATGGCCGTCCGCGCGCTTGGCGGCAGTTATTCCGCAATCCGCATTGGCGAGAAGACCGGGCTCAACCCGTTCCAGACCGAAACCGATGAGCGCGGGGCTGCATGGCTGACCGATTGGCTGGGCGACATCCTGGCCGGGCAGTGGGGGTTCGAGACGGCGCAGACCGTCAGCCTCAATACCGCCGTGCGCCAGATCGTGGGCGCCGATGCGCGCCTGCGGAACTTCGACGGGCTCGCCACCCTGGTCGCTTCGACCGACGACGAGGGCGATCTCGTCGCCCGGGTCCGGGAATGGGGGCAGGGGGGCCGCTACGGCTGGCTCTTCGGGCCGGGCGCGGTGTCCGAGATCAGCCTCGCCGAGGATGTGGTCGGTATCGACATGTCCGAGATCCTCGATCTCGGCACCGAGCGCTCGGCACTCTTGGCCTATCTCTTCCGTCGCATCGAACGGGTGATCGAGGATCGCCGCCCGACCCTCATCGTGATCGATGAGGCCTGGAAGATGCTGGACGATCCGATCTTCGAGAAGCGCCTGCACGACTGGCTCGTCACGATGCGGAAGAAGAACGCCGCCGTGATGATGCTGACCCAGACGCCGACGCATCTGACGCAGTCGAAAGTCGGCCAGATCATCGCGGAAAGCGTGGTGACCCAGCTTCTCTACCCCAACCCGCGCGCCAACCCCGAGGATTACCGCATCCTGCGGCTGAACGAGAAAGAAGCCGAGTTCCTCTGCACGCCGACCGGGGGTCTGAGGCTCGCGCTTCTGCGCTCGGCCGGGGATTCCGTCTTCGTCAACATGGACCTCGCCGCCCTTGGCCCGCTCCTTGCCGTCCTGGGCGGCGGACGATCCGGCGAGGACCGCGCCCCCTTCGGCTGGCGCCAAATGCCCGACTTCTGGAAGGATATGAAATGACCCCCTGCACCAATCTGGGCTGTAAGCTGCGTGGCAGTTTCCGCCCACTGGCACTCGTTCTCGGTCTGGCCGCTCTCTCCGCCTGCGACGGTGTGGAAACCGGCGCCGTCTCGCCCTGCCACGGCCAATTCCGCGCCGAGGGCAAGTATTTTGCCGCCCGCACGCAGTCGGATGGCTCGCGCGTTGTCGTCAGCACGATGAGCGCGCCTGACTCCGTGGCCTGCGGGAACTGACCCCGGACATGCCGCGCCCTACCTCCCTTCTTCCCGGTCTTCTGATCACCGCAGCACTCGCGGACCTCGCAGGTCTCGCCGGCGCCGGCTTCGCACAGGGCGTGCCGATCATTGACGGGTCGCGCCTGTCGAACCTGATCTCGCGGCTCGCGGAACAGGCCGCAGATGCCGTGAAGCAGGGAGAGAAGCTCGACACACACAAGTCGCTGAACGAGATCGAGGCGGAGCAGCTCGCGGCCTATCAAGAGTTTCTGGCCGATACGACGGGCCGAACCGATGTCAGTGGATTCGAGGCGGGCGGGGTGGATTTCCCCTCTGTCGATGAGACCTATCCCGTCACCGAGACTTCGCCGGAAGCGCAGCGCCTCTTCGGCGATGGCGCAACGGTCGAGGCGATGATCATCGCCACCGCCCATCGCTATGACGGCCATCCCGGCATCGCAGCAGCAGGGCTCAACCCCACGACATGGCGCATCCTGTTCCAGTCGCTGGTGAAGCAGGAAAGCGGCTTCAACAATGCGGCCGTCAGCCCGGTCGGGGCACTTGGCTTTACCCAGCTGATGCCGGGGACTGCCGCCGATCTCGGCGTGGACCCTAGCGATCCCGAGCAGAACCTCGACGGTGGCGCGCGCTATCTTGCGACCCAGCTCCAGAGCTTTGGACGGGTCGATCTGGCCCTTGCCGCCTACAATGCCGGGCCGGGCAATGTCCGCAAATACGGTGGCATCCCGCCCTTCGAGGAAACCCAGAATTACGTCCGCCGGATCGCAGGCTTCTACGACGCCTATCTCTCGGTGATCACCGGCGCCGATGTCACCGGCACGCTTTACGGGGTTGAAGGCGCGAGCGCCGAATGGGGCAATATGTCCTCGGCCTTCGTTGGCTATTCGTCGGAAGGCGCGGCCCAGATCGAGGCCGCAATGGCGCGGATCGCGGGGCTTCTCTCCGAGGCCAAGCCCGCGACCTCGAAAGAGGCGGTCGACCAGAACACCTACATGCTGGCCGAGCGCGCCCGGCTCCTGGCGCTGACGCTGCGCCTGCGGGCCGGGGCCGTGAAGGTCGAAGCCGCCAAGGGGCTCTCGGACGCGTCTCAGGCCCTGCAATATTCGGATTTCTGGAGGTATTCTCATGAGAATTGATCGGATGGCTGCTGCCGCCCTGCTGGCGTTTGGCCTCACTGGCACCGCCTTCGGCCAAGGCGTGCCGGTGATAGATGGCACCAACCTCGCCAAGAACATCGAGCAACTGCAGGCCGCCCTGCAGGATGCCGAAAACCAGATCGCCCAGATCGAGGAACTGAAGAAACAGGTCCAGAACGGCCTCGATCAGATCACCAATCTGCAAGGCATCCTGGGTTCGATCTCGGGTCTGAACGAGATTGCGAGCCTCTACAATTCGGCGCAGGACCTGCGGTCGCGGGCGGCGAAGATCACCGACCTCTCCGGCTTCACCAAGGCGCTGGAGATCGGCGACTTCGACAGCCTGATGGACGATCTCCTCGACGGCCAGGTCACCATGGGCGACAAGATGGCCGCCGAGTACATGCAGGACACGCTTGAGAATGCCGGGCTGACCTCGGAAACGCTGGCAGGTCTTTCGTCCTCGACCAATCCCCAGGACAAGGGCATTGCGGCCACGGCTGCGGCGAGCGCCACGGCCATGGGCATGGCGCAACTGTCTTATGAAGAGGCTGCGCAAAGCCTGGAGCGGATCGACGGCCTCGTGGCCGAGATCGGCAAGCAGGAAGAGTTGAAGGACAGTGTCGATCTCAACACCCGCATGGCGGCCGAGACCAATTACATGCTGGGCCAGATGTGGCGGCTGAACGCCGCTTCGGGCCTTGCCGCAGGACAGTCCGGGGTGAACTGGGCTGCAGAACAGGCCAAGGAGAAGAGCTTCTTCGACTATTCGGGGGCCAACTGATGCGCAGCGCTCGACTTCTCGCGGCGATGGCCGTCGTCCTTCTTTCCGTCCCGGGACTTACACGGGCCGAGGATCTGACCAGGGTCAGCGATCTCGATCTTCTGGCGAAGACCCGGGAAGCGGTGGGGGCGCAGGACGCTGATGGCGCACTTGAGCTTCTGACCGAGATGGAGCGGCGCGGAGTCGGGATCTTTGCGGGGCAGGGGGGTGCGAAGTGCGAGGAGGTCATCGAACTGCCAGGCGGAATTACCGACTGGCGGTTCAAGGGTGCAGCACGTCAGGCCTATATCACCGCAGCCAAGGAGCGCCGACTTGCCGAGAAGTCCTGCGCCTGCCTGTTCGACGGCTATGGCTTCGATGTCTTCACCACAGAGCATTTGAGCAAGGCGCCCGCCGATCTGGTCGACGCTGACCGTGCCGCTTTGGAAGCGTTCCTGACGGACCACCAGCGTGACACAGAGACCGCCTATCGCGCCCTCGAACGCTCCTGCCAGGCCAACTGATCCATGGCCATCATTGCCGAAATCCTCACCCAGGTGGACGCCGCCGCCGCATCGGTCGGTGCGACGGCCTTCGGCGCGGTAGCCGCCGAAGTGATCCCGGTCTTCCGTGTCGGCTCGGTCCTTGTGGTGGCGCTCATCGGCATCAACCTCATGGCGCAGGCGGTGCCGATGACCTTGCGCAACGGTCTCGGCCTGATGGTCCGGATTTCGGTCGCCTCGGCCTTCCTTTCGTCCTGGACGAACTTCAACGCGGTCTATGGCGTGATCACCAATGCCCCGAGCGAGATTGGTGCGGTGGTGATGAATGCCTTTGGTGCGGGCGGTGGCAGCCTCTATGACGGGCTCGACAGCCTCTACCTCAAGGCCCTCGATGTGGGTCAGGCGAGCAGCCAGAACGGCAGCTACATCACCGGGGCTCTGGCGGGCCTCCTGATGTTCCTCATCGCGGCGCTGATGGCCACGATCTCCATCATCGTGATCGCCGCCGCCAAGATCATGATCGGCGTCCTGGTGATCTTTGCCCCCGTCGCCATCACCTGCACGCTCTTCAAGGTGACCGCGCCGATCTTCGACCGCTGGGTCAACCTCGCACTCGGCTTTGCGCTCTATCCGATGCTGACCTCGGGCATGGCCGCCTTCACCATCGCCATCGCCCGCGACCTCACGCCCACCTCGCTGACCAATGTCGAGACCATCGGCGATGTCCTGAGCTTCGTCGTCGTCATGATGCTCGGCACCGGTCTCATGGCCATGGTCCCCACCATCGCGCAATCCCTCGCCCAGACCGCGACCGGGCTAGGCGGGGTGGCCAGTTCCACTTTCCGCACTGGCGGTAGCATGGCGGGCTACGGTCGTTCCGGCGCGGCCGGGATGATCGGCGCCGTCCGGGGTGCTGCCGACATGGATGCGGGCGGACGCCGCCCGTCCAATGCCCGTCTCACCGGCCATGCCGCAGGCCAGATCGGCCGCTCCGCAGTGCAAGTCGCGATGCGGCTGGCGAGTCGAACCTCCGACAAGAGCTGAGCCGACAAGAAATGCCCAATTTGAAAGGAACGCCGATGCCCGATCTGATGCATCAGCATGGATTTGATGTCGACCTCGTGCTGGAGCCACGGCTTTCGGCGCGGCGGGCCTGGATGGTGGCCGGTGGGGCAGGGACCCTATCGCTGCTTCTTGCCACCGCTCTCGCACTGGTCCTGCCCCTGAAAGAAACGCAGGTCTTCACGGTACTGGTCGACCGCCAGACAGGCGATGCCGAAAAGCTGGTGAAGGTGACCCCGACCGGCATCGAGGATCAGGAGGCGCTGAAGCAGAGCCTCCTCGTCGCCTATGTTTCCGACCGCGAGGGCTACTTCCTGCCCGGCATTCAGGCGCGGCTTGAGAGCGTGCAGCGCCGCTCGAGCGGCGCTGCCGAGGAAAGCCTGCGGCTTCTCTGGTCGAAGGGCGGAGACAACAAGGCCTATCCGCCGGACGTCTATGGGCCTGGGGCCGAAGTATCGGTGACCGTCCGGCGGATCACGTTCCTCTCCGCCAATGTGGCCCAGGTCCGCTTCCTCAAATCCCTGCGCCAGGCGAAGCAGGAGCCGGTGACCCAGCCCTTTGTCGCCACAGTTGAGTTCGCCTTCGCGCCCAAGACCGAACGCTCCCTCGCCCATGTCTGGGAAAACCCACTCGGTTTCACGGTCACTGCCTACCGCGTCGATGCCGAAACTCTGGAGACCAATCCATGACCCGCTCGCACTTCCTTCCCGGGCTGCTGATTGGCCTTAGCATTACGCTCGGCGCGGCCAGCCCGCTTCTCGCCGAAACCGCTCCTGCCTCGATGGGTGCAGATGCCCGCGTGCGTTCGGTCCTCTACAACCCGGTCGACGTCATCCGCCTCGACACCCAGCTCCGCGTCAACACCGCCATTGAGCTTGGGGCAGGGGAACGGATCGACTCTGTTCTCCTGGGCGACAGTGAGGCCTTCGAGGTCGAGGTCCTGTCGAACCGCACCACGGTCTCGGTGAAGCCGGTCATCGCCGGGGCGGAGACCAACATGACAATCTACACCGGGCGGCGGACGATCACGCTTGCAATCAGCGAGGGTCATTCGCGGAATCCGATCTACCGGCTTGTGCTGCGCTATCCGGAGGCCTCGTCGTCCCGGCCCGCCAAGGTCGCGGCTGGGTCGCGGGATATCGGCTATGCCTGGTCCGGCGATGAAAAGCTGAAGCCGGTGAACATCTGGAACGATGGCACGGCCACCTACTTCGCCTTCGCACCGGGCCTGCGTCCGTCGATCTTCGGTGTCGATGCCACGGGCCGCGAGGTTACGCTGAACTCGGGGACGAATGGCAGCGTCGTCCGCGTTCCGGGCTTGCGGGATGAGTATTCGATCCGGATCGGGACCGAAGTCCTCTGCATCGAGCGGGTGGAGGGCGGTGTGACCACCGATCCCGCGCTGATTGCCAAGCTTCAGGGTTGGGAGTTTTGAGATGAACGAGAAGCAGATTCCCGAGGCAGAAACCAAAGCCACAGCGCCCGAGCCTGAATACAAGATCGAGCGACCGAAGCCGAAGCTGACGAAGCAGCAGCGGATCGGCATGGGCGCCCTGTTGGCTGGTGCCAGCATCGCAGCCCTATGGACCCTCTGGCCCGCACAAAAGGCGATCCCGGCGGTGGAGACCTCGGAAGCGCAGGAGTTCCAGAACCCGGACAAGGGGCCCGCCTTCGGCGCAATTGAGCCCGCCGGCGATGTTAAGGGTAAGGAAGGGGCAGACTTCGCCGATATCGAAGGTCAACTGGCCTCGCAGCGCGAGTCTCTTGAGACAAAGAACGCCGCGCTGACAGGCGAAGTGGACCGGCTTCAGAAGGAGCTCGCTGATCTGGCCGCCAAGGCCGCATCCGAGAAGGATGACAGCGCCAAAGAACTGGCCGAGGCCTTGGCGAAGGCGCAGGAGCAGAACCAGGCGATGATCGAGAGCATCAAGGCTGAGTTTGGTGGCGAGATTGCAGCGCTGAAGGCGACGGCGGCGGCAACGGACAAAGAGACCGCAAAGCAAGAGGCCGAGCTCGCGGCCCGGCGGGCCAAGAAGGAGGAGGAACTGGCGGCGCGCGTGTCTTCGCCCTCGGTTGTCTTCGACAATGGTCAAAGCGGTGGTAACAGCGACACCAAACTGATGCCGCCGGAAGAGGGTCAGAACGGTTCGCGCGATGCCGCAGGCCGCGACTTCGTGCAATCGGGCCGTGAGGCAACGCCCGTCGAGGCTTCTCAGGTCATCGCCAATCCTTCGAATACGGTCCTGCAGGGCACGATGATCGAGGCCACTCTGGAAAACGCGGTCGATTCCTCGCTGCCTGGCCAGCTGACCGCCATCGTCACCCGGCCGGTCTGGTCCTTCGATCAGGCGCAGATCCTTGTCCCGGCGGGCTCGCGCCTCTTTGGCGAATATTCCTCGGAAGTGGCCATCGGTCAGGGCCGCATCCTTGTCGCCTGGACGCGCCTCGTCACCCCGGACGGCCAATCGGTGCAGATGGAAGCCTTCGGCGGCGATGCCCAGGGTCGCTCGGGCATCACAGGCAAGGTCAACAGCCGCTTCGGTCAGCGCTTCGGCTCGGCCGCCCTGATCTCGCTTCTGGGCGCGGCTCCCGCCGTCGCGGCCGCAAACTACGCAGACAAGCTCAGTGCTGATACGGCCGAAAGCGTCGGGCAAGATCTCGGCTCGGCCATGGGCTCCGCCGTCGAGGCCTATACCAGCCTTCCGCCGATCATTTCGGTCGCGCCGGGTGCGGCGATCACCGTCATGGTCGACCGCGATCTGGAATTCTGGTGAGGAGGGGCTGAAAATGGACGGCCAGCCCTCCTTCCTCGCCTCCTATCTCGCGCCGCTGGCCGACCTTCTGGCCCGGCCCGATCTCGTCGAGATCGCCATCAACCCCGATGGGCGGGTCTGGACGGAGCGAAAGGGCGGGGTGCATATGGAGCCGGTTGCTGATACCCGGATCGACCGCTACTTGTCGGTCAATCTCGGCCAGGCAATCGCCTCATCGGTCGGTGTGCAGTTCTCTGACCGCAAGCCCACCGTCTCGGGCAAGATCATGTTCGGCAGCACGGCCATCCGTGCCCAGGTCGTGGCAGCGCCCATCGTCGAAGGTGGCATGGCGATCACGCTCAGGCCCTTCAAGACCGGCGCTGATGTCCTGATCGCGCCGCGGTTGTTGCATGGCACCCTGATCGATCTCGATCATCGCAAGCGCGAACTCAGCAAGGAAGTCCTGGCCCTCGCGGAAGCCGGGGAAATCGAGGCCGCGATGCGGTTGTGCGTGCGGAAACGCCTCAACATCCTGATTTCGGGTGGCACCTCCACGGGCAAGACCACCTTCGCCCGCTGGCTTCTATCGATGGTTGATGCTCAAGAACGCATCCTCACCATTGAGGACGCCTACGAACTCTTCCCGGGGCAGGAGAATGTCGTGGCCTTGAAAGCCGACCGGAATTCGCAAGGGGAGCGGACGCCGGCGCGGCTCTTGGAGGCGTCACTTCGCATGCGGCCGGATCGGATCATTCTGGGTGAGCTTCGGGGGGAGGAGAGCCGGACTTTCCTCGAGGCAATCAATACCGGGCATGGGGGGTCATTCACGACGATACATGCCGATACAGCGCGCAAGGCCATCGACCGGCTCGCGATCATGGTGATGGCGGCCGGGCTGGGTATGGGGTTCGAGGAGGTGAAGCGGTACTGTGAAGGATCGGTGGACCTTGTGGTGCAGCTGGCCAGACACGGGGGGAGCAGGGGAGTGGCAGAGATATGGGTGCCCACTGACGATGCCAAGTGATTGGCGCAAACTGGTCTTCGCTTACTTGACTTGGATCATGCGTCCCTCTTCACGCCATTCCGGCAGGCCGCCGTCCATGCGTCGGGCTTGCAGGCCACGTGCGCGCAGAAGGGTTTCTGCCTGTTGGGAGTCGAGGCAGAAGGGGCCGCGGCAGTAGGCGACGATCTCTCCGTCCAGATGGGCGTCGGCCAGTTCGCTCAGGCGCAGATTGATGGCACCCGGCAGATGTCCGACCGCGAATTCGTCGGCGGGTCGCAGGTCGATCACGGTCACCTCCCCGGCAGAGATACGTTCGGCCAGCTCGGCCCGGCTCACTGGCTCGGGCGGGGTTTCGCCGCCGGACAGACCACGCAGGATGCGCTCAACCTCGGCCAGATTGCGCTCGGCGATCTGACGCAGCCCGGCCATCAGCCCAAACGCGGACGGGTCGGAGAGGCGATAGATTACCGCCTTGCCTGCACGCTGGCTTGCGACAAGACCGGCCCGGCGCAGGACCTTAAGGTGCTGCGAGCAATTTGCGAGTGTCAGCCCGGTGCGGGCCGCGAGACTGTCGACACCGTGTTCCTTCTGGGCCAATTGCTCCAGGATGGCCAGCCGCGCCGGGGCGGAGAGCGCGGTCGCGACCAGGGCATATTCCTCGAGCAGGGCCTGTTTCGGAGAGATTGACACCATCGGCGGTGGACCCTACATCATTCAAGCGATTACTTGAATGTAGCGAGTCGCGGTTCTCGCGGCAAGCCCGCCCAGAACAGGAGATGGCGATGATCCTCAGGCAATTCTTGCATTCCGACCCGGTTGGCGCGTCCTATCTGTTCGGCTGCGGCGGCAAGGCGGCCGGGGCGGTGGTTGATCCGATGGGCGACATCGCGTCCTATCTCGATGCCGCCAAAGCCTTGGGGATGAGGATCCTTTTCGTCATCGACACCCACCTGCACGCCGATCACGTCTCCTCTGGCCGTGCTTTGGCCGAGGCCTCCGGGGCGGACTACGTGTTGTTTGCAGGGGCAGAGACGCGGTTTCCGTTCCGGGGCGTGAAGGATGGCGATGTCCTCGAACTCGGCAACGTGACCATCACCGCGCTGCATACGCCCGGTCACACGCCGGAAAGCCTGTCGCTTCTGGTCACCGACCGCACCCGCTCGGCCGAGCCCTGGTTTGTGCTGACCGGTCATACGCTGATGGTGGGCGACATGGGGCGGACGGAACTGGCCACCCGCGCCGAGGACGGCGCAAGGGCGCTGTTCCGCTCGGCCGAACGGCTGAAGGCGTTGCCTGATCATCTGGAGGTTTTGCCCGGGGCCTTTTCGGGCTCGGTCTGCGGGCGCAAGTTGAGTGGTAAGCCCACCTCGACCATCGGCTTCGAGAAGCGCCACAACACGGCCTTTGCGATGCAGGACGAAGAGGCCTTCGTGCAGGCCATGCTGGCCGACATCCCGCCCCCGCCGCCGGAAGCGGCCCGGCTGCGGGCCATCAACGCGGGTGAGGCATGACGTCTGGCGAGGGCCTGCTGACCCCCTTCGGCATCCGAGAGAACCTGACGCAAGTCAGTCATCAACTCATTCAGGTTCTGCTGGTGGGCTTTGCCATCGGCATGATGCGGACGGTGATCCCGGCGCTGGCCGAAAGCGATTTCGGCGTGGCGCGGGGGTCGTTCCTGCTGCTCTCGGCCTTTGTCGTGGCTTTCGGCGTGGTGAAGGCCGCGATGAACTTCCTGGCCGGGCGGCTGTCGGAACGGATCGGGCGCAAGAAGGTGCTGGTCGCGGGCTGGCTGGTGGCGTTGCCGATCCCGGTGATGATCTGGGCCGCGCCGAACTGGGGCTGGATCGTCGCGGCGACGGTGCTTCTGGGGGTGAACCAGGGGCTGTGCTGGTCGATGACCCAGACCGCCAAGCTAGATCTGACGCGCGCCGATCAGCGCGGGCTGGTCCTGGGGCTCAACGAGTTCTCTGGCTATGTCGGTGTGGCCTTGGCCGGCATCCTGACTGCCTATGCGGCCGAGGCCTTGGGCGCACGGCTGGGCCTACTGGTCTTCGGGCTGGTGGTGATCCTGCTCGCACTGGTGCTCTCAGTCGTCTGGGTGCAAGACAGCTTGCCTTGGGCGCGGTCGGAGGCGGCGGCCCACAAGATCCAGCCGCCCCGCTTTCCACCGCGCTATCCTGTGGGCGTGGCTGAGCATCCGACGACGGGGCAAGTCTTTGCCCTGATGTCATGGAAGGACCGGCGGCTCTTTGCCCTGTCGCAGGCCGGTTTGGTCGAGAAGTTCGTCGATGCGCTGGTCTGGGTGATCTTCCCGGTGCATCTGCGCGCCGCTGGCGCGACCCTGCCGCAGATCGGCTGGATCGTCGGAACCTATGGCTTCGTCTGGGGCCTGTCGCAGCTGTTCACGGGGCGGCTGTCGGACCATGTCGGGCGGTTCTGGCCGAATGTGGCGGGCATGGCGATTTGCGGCGCGGGCATGGGGTTGGTAGCCTTGGGAAGTGGCGCACTGTGGTGGTCAGTCTCGGCCGCGATCGCGGGCTTTGGCATGGCGCTCCTCTATCCCAACCTCTCTGCCGCCGTGGCGGATATCACCCCGCCCTCCTGGCGCGGCTCGGCCATCGGCATCTACCGGTTCTGGCGTGATCTGGGATACGGCACCGGCGCGGCGGCCATCGGGCTGGTGGCGATGATAGGCGGCACGGGCGCGGCTTTCTGGTTCGTTGCCATTACGATGTTGGCCTCTGCCTTCGTGCTGTTCCTTTTCGGCGAGGAAACCCATCCCCGCCTCAATCCCGCGAAGGAGCTGATATGATCCTGTTGATCCTGAACGACCCGCCCTACGGCACGGAACGCAGTTACAACTGCTTGCGGCTAGCCAATGCGCTGGCCAAATCCGGCCAGGAGGTGACCGTGTTCCTGATGGCCGATGCCCTGCGCCAAGTTGGGCCAGAAGACGCCCGAAGGGTTCTACAACTTGGAAAAAATGCTGGGACGGTTGATCGCAGCCCGCAGCAAGGTTCTCTTGTGCGGCACCTGCATGGATGCGCGCGGGCTGGAGGCGACGCAGCTGCTGACCGGGGCCGAACGGTCGACCATGGATGCACTGGCCGAGGCGACGATTGCAGCGGACAAGGTGCTGGTGTTCTGACCCTTCCCGATCAGAGTCGTCTGCGACGTGCAAGCTCGCGATAAAGCGCCTCGCGCGTCACGCCGAGTTCTGCTGCCACATCCTGCCAGCGGCCCTTGTCCGGCAAGGCATTGCCTGCTTCAAGCCAAGCATCTAGCCGGGCGGAAACCCTGGACAGGCTGCGAATTTCCGCCCGAAGCCGCGCCCCTTGGGTGGCCCGCGCCAGCGAGGCGGCCCAAGCGGTTGAAAGCGCGGCATCGGCAGACATAGCATCAAGGAAAACCTGCTTCGGCAGGGCGGCCAGAACGGCGGCCTCCGCCGCCACGGCATCGCAGTGGTAGTGCGGCGAATAGGCCGAGGCTTCGGCCAGAACCGCCCCCCGCCCCGCCCGGTGCAGGATCAGCCGATCGCCCGAGGCGGTATGACGGATCAGATGAACTTCGCCGCTTTCCACAAGGAACATCTCGCGCACCGGGGCGCCCGTCAGGAACATTGTTGTTCCCGAAGGCAGGGACTGGCGGAACGCACCATCAAACAAACGGGAAATCAGGGTCTGCATGATCATGATCATATGCCATTCCGTTCGCCCGTGAAACACAGCGAGGCAATACGGAGGACCGACATGACCGCTTTTCTCAACCGCCTTGCACCGGTTGCCCTGATGACCGCCCTGCTCGCCATCCCTGGCATGACTGCCGCACAGACGATGGACCATTCCAAGATGGACCACTCTGCGATGATGGCGCAGATGTCGGGCGGCGGGCCGACCGAGGCGGGCCAAGGCGCCTTTGCGGCCATTGCCGAGATCGTGGCGATCCTTCAGGCCGATCCCATGACCGATTGGTCCAAGGTGAACATCGAGGCGCTGCGCCAGCACCTGATCGACATGGACAACGTGACCCTGCGCGCGCAGGTCGTCGAGGCCGATGTCGACGGCGGCGCGGTCTTCACGGTGACCTCGCCGGATGCTGCGGTCGCTGCCTCGATCCGCCGGATGACCCTGTCCCATGCGGCCACCATGACGGGTTCGGGAGGCTGGATCATGGCCGCAGAAGAGGCACCCAACGGCGCAGTTCTGACCGTCACCGGCCCGGATGCCGCACAAATCCGGGCACTTGGGTTCATCGGTGTTATGACCGTCGGCATGCATCATCAGGCGCATCATCTGGCCTTGGCACGCGGGCAGATGCCGCACTGACCCATTCCTCCGGCACTGACGCGCCGCGCCGGAGGATGTTCTTCTGCTCTGGCATAAAGCCGGTTCGAGATCAGACCCGCCGGCCTTCGGTCGTGCAGGGTCTTGGCAACGGCTCGTGCGACCCGCTCGATCAGGACGACCATCATGGAGGTCGGGCCGAAGCTCGCAACCGAGGCGGCTGCCCCGAAGCCCTGTCCGTAGAACGCCCGGCATGCGCCCCAAGCCACGGCGTCGTTCTCATGGTTTCTGGTTCGTGACAGAAGCCGCCCTTTCGGCCCGCTTCGCGGCTCCGTCTTGAAGAGGGGGCAGCTTACGCGCTGCCCCCGGTCGTTCCGTCAAGGTGCCTTCATCTCGGCGTAATCGCCACCCGTGCGCAGTGTCAGCGTCACCGGCGCGTCTGTGCGGTTGCGCCAGAACCAGCCGTGATTGCCGGTGAAGGCGGCGGTCAGGGTGCCGCTCGCCTCGGGGACCGCCCGCCCCGCTTCATAGCTGATCTCCTGGCCCGACCCGTCGCCGTGCTGGTCAAAGTTCACGACGCCGCCATTCGCGGACCACTGGAACCGGGCGACCGCGCCTTCCTGCATGACCAGCTTGACCTCGACCCCCTCGCCGGGTGGAAGGGTATAGCTGACTTCGTCGCGCCATTCCGGGGTGGCGGCTTCGACTGGGTCCGCTGGAGCAGGCTCAGGTGCTGCGGCGATCGATGTCTCGACGGGCTCGGCCGGCTCGGGGACAGGTGCCGCGGACGACTCGATGGCAGCGGGGGGCGCGCCGATCACGGCGGCTAGGCCAGCCAGTTGCGCGTCGATGCGGTCAAGACGCTGGAGGATCTCGGCCGGAACGACAGCTGGAGTTGAGTCATTCACGGCCTGGGCGTCGGCCTCGGCCTCGGCGGCAAGCTGCTGCTTGATGTCACCCATGTCGGTAAGCCCGGTCAGGTCCCCGACCCCGGTCGGGTCGACGCCGTATTCGGCGGGCAGCCAGAACAAGACAAGGATCGCCCCCGCCGCCCCGGCGGCAATCAGGGTGGATCGGACCAACCCACCCGGAGTGGCAGGCACGTTTTGCACAGGGGCGGCTGCTGCCAAGTGGCGAGGTTCGGCCCGCAGGGGCGGAGCCTTGGAGATATCGAAACGGTTGTTCACGGGACGCCCTCCTTTCAGGCGACGAAATAGCCGGTGATCTGCAGGCCCATCAGGGCAAAGCCAGCCACCATCATCAGGACATTCGCGGCATAGGCCTGCCGCGCGAAGGCAGGCCGCGCCCGCCAATGGATCATCGCCGTCAGGATCAGCGCCAGCGCCATCAGCTGGCCAAGCTCCACGCCGACGTTGAAGGCAATCAGATTGCCGAGAAGGCCGTCGGGCGAGATGTCATAGCTCTGGATCTTGGTGGCCAGGCCAAAGCCGTGGAGAAGGCCGAAGGCCAGCGTTGCCGCCTTGGTGTTCGGCTGCACCCCGAACCAGAGGCGGAACGCGCCAAGGTTGTCCAGCGCTTTGTAGACCACCGAAAACGCGATGATCGCGTCGATGATGTAGGCGTTGAAGGCGATCTGCCACCAGACGCCGGCCACCATCGTCACCGAATGGCCGATGGCGAAGATGCTGACATAGGTCGCGATGTCCTTCGACCGGTAGAGAAAGAAGATCACCCCGGCGAGGAAGAGAAGGTGGTCATAGCCCGTCACCATGTGCTTGGCGCCGAGGTAGATGAAGGCGATGGGGCGAAAGCCCGTCACCTCTTGCACATAGCCCGCGTCGCCTGCGGTGACGTTATGGGCAAGGGCCGCCCCTGCAAGCAAAAGGGCAGTCAAGAGCGTCGCCACTGCGGCAAGCGCCTGCCATGGCATCCTGGGGCGCCACTGCGCCCGGAAAATCTGTGTCATGTGTTGTTTCCTGACGTGATAGATCGGACCGCCCGGGATGCCGGGCGGCGGCTCAGATCAGCGTCAGTCGGGGTGGCCGTCGCGGGCCGTCACGGATGGTGTCGGAGGCCACAAGGGGGTCCGGGCGTAGGATCCGCTCAGGTGGCGGGGGGATATCCGCCGCGGGGACCACAAGCAGCGCCACACTGACGTGATCGTGGTCGCTGGAATCGTGATGATCCGACCCTGCGATATTGTGCGAATGGCCATGCTCGACATGATAGGCCCGGTGATCGGCCTCGGCGGCCATAGCGCCGGGACCATGCTTCACGGTCTCAAGGGCTGGCGCGACGGCCAGCGACAGGGCAAGACATAAGGTCGCCAAAAGCGCCCCTAACCCCCGCCATGCTGGTTCTGCTGCACGCATCACTGTCCTTCGGGGTTGACCCCGCTTCGCTTCTTGCCTCATCCCCCCGGGGGGGTTACCATCGGTATATGCCAGAAGATCACACCCATGCAAGCCACCCCGCCATCGCCACCCGGCTGAAGCGCGCCGAGGGGCATTTGCGCCGCGTCATCGGCATGATCGAGGAGGGGAGACCCTGCCTTGATCTTGCCACGCAGCTGCAAGCCGTCGAACGCGCCGTCGCCGAGGCGAAGCGGGCGCTGATCCACGACCATATCGACCACTGCCTTGGCGACGGAGATGGGCATGCCCTGACCGAGATCAAGGCCCTGACAAAGCTCCTCTGAAATGTTCTCCACACTGAAGAACCCGACCTTCCGCCATCTTTTCGCCGCGCAGTTCGTCGCGCTGGTCGGCACCGGCCTTGCCACCGTGGCGCTTGGCCTCCTGGCCTGGCACCTTGCGGGTAAAGACGCGGGCGCGGTCCTGGGCACGGCACTGGCGATCAAGATGGTGGCCTATGTCACCCTTGCTCCCATCGCCGCTGCGGTGGCCGAGCGCCTTCCTCGACGGGCCTTCCTTGTCGCGCTGGACCTGATCCGCGCCGGCGTCATCGCCTTTCTGCCCTTCGTGACTGAGGTCTGGCAGGTCTACCTGCTGATCTTCCTGTTGCAGGCAGCCTCGGCCGGGTTCACGCCAGCCTTCCAGGCGGTGATCCCCGACGTGCTGAAGGACGAGGAAGACTATACCAACGCCCTTTCCCTTCTGCGGCTGGCCGAGGATCTGGAGCAGCTCGCCTCTCCCATCCTCGCTGCGGCGCTGCTGACTGTGGTCAGCTTTCCGGTGCTGTTCGCGGGAACCGTAGCGGGGTTCATCGGCTCGGCGCTTCTGGTGGTGACGGCACGCCTTCCGGCGCGGGCCAGGGGAGAGCCCGGCCATTTCTGGGCCGATGTCACAAAGGGCGTCCGAATCTACACCCGAACGCCGCGCCTGCGCGGGCTGATGGTGATGGAGGCCGCAGTCGCTGCCGCTGGCGCTATGGTCTACGTCAACACCGTTGTCCTGGTGCAGGCGCGACTGGGGTTGGGCGAGGAATCCGTGGCGCTGACCTTCGCGGGCTTTGGTGCGGGGTCGATGCTGGCGGCCTTCCTTCTGCCGCGCATCCTCCGGCGGCTGGCGGACCGCCCGGTGATGATCGGCGGCGCCGCCTTGATGGTCGCGGGCGTGGCGCTGGTGCCACTGGTAGGCAGCCTTGCCGCGCTGATCGCCCTTTGGGCGTTGATCGGCTTTGGCTTCTCGCTGACCCAGACCCCCATCGGGCGGATCATCCACCGCTCGGCCCATGAGGCGGACCGGGGCGCGGTCTTTGCCGCGCAATTTGCGCTGAGCCACGCCTGCTGGCTTGTGACCTATCCGCTGGCGGGCTGGATCGGCGCAGGGGCAGGGCTGTCGGTGGCGGCGCTGGTCTTGGCCGCGGTGGGGGCGGCAGGTCTGGTCGCGGTCCTGAACCTCTGGCCTGCCCGTGACGAGGCCATCCTGCCGCATGACCACGCCGACTTGCCTCCTGACCACCCGCATCTGACCGGGCACGGCCCGGCCCACACCCATGCCATCGTCATCGATGACCTGCATCGCCGCTGGCCGCGCGTGGCGTAAGACGTCGATGGTGCTTTCCGGCCTGTTTCTCGCCGCGTTTCTGGCGGCCACGCTGATCCCGGCGCAGTCCGAGCTTGTGCTGGCCGCCATGGTCGCGTCTGGCAGTTATCCAGTCTGGGCGGTGGTGGCCGTCGCGACCACGGGCAATGTACTGGGGTCGGTCGTCAACTGGCTCTTGGGCCGAGGCGCGGCGGAATTGTCCGATCGGCGCTGGTTCCCGGTTTCGCCGATGCGCCTCAAGCAGGTGTCGGACTGGTATCGGCGGTGGGGCTACTGGAGCCTTCTTGCCGCCTGGGTGCCGCTGATCGGCGACCCGCTGACGGTGGCCGCCGGCACCCTGCGTGAGCCCCTCTGGCGGTTCCTGTGTCTGGTGACGATTGCCAAGGGCGGTCGGTATGTCCTGCTGGCGGCGGCGGTGCTGGGGGTCGCCTGACCTCGGCCGTCTTCTTTGGCTGCCGAACACAGCCCGCCCGAAACCGCTGGGCTCATAGCGCTCCATACTGAGCGAAGACACTGGTCGAGCCATCGCGCAGGATCAACAGCACGTCATAGGCCTCGCGGCTGTCTTCCGATCCCATGCCGGGCGACCCATAGGGCATGCCCGGAACGGCGAGCCCGATGGCGTCGGGTCTTTCGGTCAGCAGACGGTCGATCTCGGCGGCGGGAACATGGCCCTCCAGCGCATAGCCGTCCACCACGCCAGTATGGCAAGAGAAGACGGCAGGCGGGATGCCCAAGCCGGTCTTGAAGCCGATCAACAGGGTCCCGAAGCGCTCTTCGTCGGTTACGGCAAAGCCTTGGTCCCGCAGATAGGCGACCCAAGCCTCGCAGCATTCGCAACCAGTTCCCTTGACGACATGAATGGCGGGCCGTTCTTTCGCCCGTGCCGCGCCAGGCGGCACCAGGGCGGCACTTCCGATCAGGATCAGCGCCTTGCGGCGGTTCAGGGTCTCTATGGTCATCCCTTCACTCCTTGTTGACTGGCTTGGTATCCCATGGCCTTTCGCCAGCCGTCCAGCGCGGCAAGGTCTTCCGCAGACACGTTTGTCTGTTCCGGGATCGCGTCGCGGTCCATCGGGTCGACGGGTTTGCCATCCAGACGCACTTCGTAGTGCAAGTTGGGACCGCTGACGAGGCCGGTGGCACCAACGGCCCCCACCAGGTCGCCGGGCTTCACGCGTTGCCCGGGCTGCACGTCCCTTGCGATGGATGACAGATGGGCATAGCGCGTGACGACCCCGCCGCCATGGTCGATGTCCACCGTCAATCCATAACCTCGGATCGTCCCGGCAAATGCCACGCGTCCCGCACCGGTGGCGCTCACCTCGGTTCCCGTGGGGGCCGCAAAGTCGATGCCGGTGTGCATTCGGACCCCGCCCAGCACGGGATGATTGCGCTTGCCAAAGACCGATGACAGCCGCGCCCCCAGGATCGGCGGGGCCGATCTCTGGACGATCTCGCCGTTTTCGAACACCAGAACCGGACCCGCCGCTGAGGTTGCAACCAGCTCCAATGACCGGCCATTCAGCGTCAGACGCGCGTATTGCAGCCGCGGCTCGCCGACGATTGTCCCATTGGGCAGCCGGTCCTCCTGCCAGGCGAGAGCGAAGGTTTCGCCCCCTTGCAGATCGCGTCGGAAATCGACTTGTCCGGCAAGAAGGGCAACGAGATCGACCGCGAACCGTTCCGGCGCATCGCGCGCGACGAGGGCCTCGTACAGCGTCGCATCCAGGGTCAGGGTTTCCTTGCGATCCACCGCTACGATCGTTGGATCCCGGCGCTCCACCGCGACACCGGCCGTGAAGGTCAGGGCGATCTCTACGCCATCATCGACGGAAAGGGTCAGAGAACGCAGGCTTGCCGGTGCCCCGGGCCGTGTCGTCCATGCGATCCGGTGGCCGGGCTTCAGTTCAGAAAGTTCATAGACGCCGGTCAAGGCCAGCACCGCTGCGGCCCGGTCATTGCCGTCGATTCCTGCGGACGAAAGCACAGCATCGAGCGTGTCGCCGCTTTTGATGGTCATGAAGCCCGAAGGCATGATCGTCGCATGGCGCATGGGAGGATCGGCGAAGGCAGAGCCGGAAAACAGCGCAAGTGTGCAAAGCAGGGCGATGGCGATCTGGTGGCGGATCATGCGGGAGCCTCAGGTCAGGATGCGCCGGATCTTCGGCAGGGCGAAGCGGCGGTCCTCGTGGAAATCGATGATGCTGGCGAAGCGCCCGTCCGGGTAGAACAGGAAGACACCAGCGGTGTGGTTCATGGTGTAGTCATCGTCGCGCGCGATTTTCTCGTAGCGCACCCGGAACGCGGCGGCGACACGCGCGGTGTCCGCGGCGCTGCCGGACAGGCCGGTGATGCGGGGATCGAAATTCGCGACGTAATCGGCCAGCACCTCGGGCGTGTCCCGCTCGGGGTCTACCGTGATCAGCGCGACGGTTAGCCGGTCGGCGTCCGGCCCAAGCGCCTCCAGCCAACCCGAAATGTCGATCAGCGTGATCGGGCAGACATCGGGGCAGAAGGTGAAGCCGAAGAACACCAGAGCGGGGCGACCGATCCAGGCCGCTGGCGTCACCTCCTGCCCGCGATGGTCCGTCAGGCGCCAGGACATGGCGGTCAGCGGCAAGGGCAGCTTGTCGTCCGGCACGACCCGACTGCGCCAGGCACCGAGCGCCAGAGTGCCCGTCGCAGCCACCGCGACCCCTGCAAGCGACAGGATCAGTTGGCGTCGTCGCATTCCGGCCCCTCGGCACGCAGCGACAGCACCTCGACATTGACTGTCACCGCGCCGGCCTTGGCGAAGGTCAGAGTGACGGGAAAGCTGTCGCCTTCTTTCAGCGCCGAGGTCAGGCCCATCAGCATCCCGTGATAGCCGCCGGGGGCCAGTTCGGTGGTTTGGCCCGCCAGAACCGGCACGCTCATGGCATGGGGCATCGACGCCACGCCATCCGTGACCACGGTTTCATGCAGCATCGACATGGTGGCAGCTGGTGTCGCAATCGCGGTCAGAGCATCGTCAGCCGCCCCAGCATTGGTAATCTCGACATAGAAGACAGCCGGTCGGCCTGCGCCGATGGTGGCGCGCGACCAGGCATGTCCGATGGACAAATCGCCGAGCGTGACGGTTTCGCAACCCTGCGCCGCGCCGGCAAACAGCGCCAGGGTCAGGCCACCAAGAAGAATGTTTCGCATTAGAGCCTCGATTTCAGATCAGCAAGAATTTCGGTGGCCGGGGTGCCGTAGTCATACTGGCGCAACCAGTCGCCTTCGGGTCCAATCAGGTAAAGCCCCGGATTGTGCGACATCGTATAGCCATCGGGCGCGGCGGCATCCGGCTCACGCTCGAAGAAGATCTTGAAACTGTCGGCGGCGGCCCGTGTGGCGGTATCATCCCCCGCAAGCCCAAGGATCGACGGGTGAAAAGCGGCCGTGAATTCCGTCAGGCCCAATCGCCGGTCACGTTCGGGATCGACCGAAATGAACAGGGGCTGCACCTTTGCGGCCTGCGTTTCCAGACCCTCCATGACCTGAGCGACCTCGGCCAACGTGGTCGGGCAGACATCGGGGCAATTGGTAAAGCCGAAGAACACCAGCAGATAGCGGCCGCGAAACTCGGCATTGGTGCGGATCTTGCCGGCAGCATCGGCCAGCGAGAATTCCGGTCGAAAGGCGGCCTCGACCCGGGGGGCGGGCTGACGCAACTGGAGGATGACCGCGCCGATGGCCGTCAGAACGACCATACCCCACAAGATTTTTCGCAATAGCGGTACTCGTGTCATGTTTGCCGTCTCCTGTCCGGCGCGTCTAGACCCTCTAGCGACTTGAGCTTCAAGTCACGGGATGGTGATGTTGGGGCAGGGCGGCGGAAACCGGCCACGGCGTTTGACTGTCAGCGCCGTGACCATTGGCCGAGGCGCTGACACCGCGAAGTCGATCCAGACGAAAGGACTCAGCCTCAGCGCCAGCAGAAGACGTGGCCGCCTTTGCCGACCGGACCAAAAGTCAGGGCGCAGCTTTCGCTGCGGCGCGGATGTCGGCTTGCAAGCTTTCGAAGCTGACATCCACCAGCTTGCGACCGTCCAGATAGAAGGTAGGGGTCTGCTCGATGCCAAGCGCGGTCAGGTCGGCCATGTCCTGATTGAGGACCGCGGTCGTGCCGGGGAACAGGCCGTCGGTTTTGCCCTTCACCAGATCCATGCCCGTGGCCCCGGCAATGCGCCAGGCCTTTTCCAAATCCGGCCCGTCATGCAGCGCCCAGTCCGGTTGCTTCTCGAACAAGGCATTCAGCACATGTTCAAACTTGTTCTGCATCCGCGCAGCTTCCAGAATGCGGACAGCCTCGTCCGATCCCTTGTGGAACGGCGTATAGCGCAACACGACGCGCAATTCCGTCGGGAATTCCTTGCGTAAGGCCTCGACCACCGGGTGAAAGGCGCGGCAGGCCTCGCAAGAGGGGTCGAAGAATTCAACGAGGGTGACGGGCGCTTCGGCCGGACCAAGGATCGGAGAGTGAGGACGAATCAGCAAGGTTTCTTCGGTTGGCGGCGCGGCGGCGGCCTCAGTGGCAGCGGCTGCGGTTTCGGCTGCGCGCTGGCGGTTGACGTAAAGGGCGCCACCGGCAAAGGCGGCAACCCCAAGGGCCGACGCGCCAATCATCAGGGTCCGGCGGTTCATGTGCGGTTTCCTTTCACTTGGGTCAGACAGGCAAGAATGGCGGCAAAGGCCAGAAGCGAGAGATAGGGCAAGGGAAGGCCCAGCACGGTCTGCGCCGCCGCATCGGTGCAAGAGGGGCCATCCTTGGTGCAGGGCGCGATCGCCTTCGGGATGATCCCGGCATAAAGGCCGGAATGCCAGATCGCCACAGCCAGCCCGACAAGCGCGAGGATCGCGGCAGGCAGTCTTGCGCCCGGATCGTCACGCAGCGCCGCCAGCCCCAGGATTACCACCAGCGGGAACATGGCGATGCGCTGATACCAGCACAAGGTGCAGGGCATCCGGCCCAGCACCTCGCCGATGAAGAGGGCGCCGAGCGTCGCGCCAAGGGCTATCAGGAAGGCCAGCATCAAAGTGGTCTGGGCGCGGGGGGCAAGCGTATCAGACATGGTCGTGAGTCTTTCGGAAAGCAGGCAAAGCGGACACCAGGATCAGGACAGCCCCGATAAAGATCGCCACATCCGCCATGTTGAAGGTTGGCCAGTGCCAAGCCTGCCAGTACAGGTCCAGAAAATCCGTGACAGCCCCCCGCCGCAGTCGGTCCAGGATGTTGCCAAGGCTTCCGCCGACCACCAGCGCGAAACCGGCGGCTTCCCACGGGTTGCGGGCACGCAGCGCCAGCACGACAAGTACAAGCGTGATGGCGCCGGTCAATGCCGCCATGGCCAGAGGCGTATCCTGCGTCACCCCCGACAGCATCCCGAAACTCGCCCCGGTGTTGAAACCCAGCGTCAGGTTGAAACCGGGCAGGACCGGAACCGGCTCTCCTTGCGCAAGCGAGGCGAGTGCGGTCGCCTTTGTGGCCTGATCCACGCCAAGGGCCATCAGCCCGATCAGCGCCAGTTGCCAGCGCTTCATGTCCTGCCCCCGCTTGGAAACCCGATCCAGCGGGGAACCGCGCTGCAAAACGCCTGATACGCGGCGCCGTTGCTGGCGGCCAGCACCTGTTCCTCGGACTGAATCTGCAGGGTGGCGGACCTGAAGAACAGGATTGCTCCGGCAAGGGTGGGCAGGGCCGGGATAGCAAGGGCCACGCCTGACAGAAGGATGAACTGCCCGAGAAAGGTCGGGTTGCGGCTGAACCGAAAGAGCCCCCCCTGAACCAACGCTCCGGTCTCGCCCGGCCGCACACCCACGCGCCAGGATGCGCCCATCGACATCTGCGCCGCAAAGGCAACCATCGCCCCGACCGCCGCAAGGCCCAGCCCCATGAGGCCAATTGCCGTCATCCGTCCTTCAGTCCACAGAGGATCGGATTTGTGAAGGGCGGGCACGATCAACCACAGCAAAGGCCCCGCAAAGGACAGGGCGAAGGTCAGACTGAACCCGAACGCGGCCAAACGGTCGCGCCCGGTGGCGGCACCGAACAGCCAGATGCCACGCCCGGCAGCCCGGGCAGCCAAGGTGCCGCCCCAGAAGAACAGGCAGAGATAGGTGCCAAGAACGATCAGCGCCGCCCAGCCGAAGGCATGCAGCATGGTCAGGCGCCTTTTTCCGGGTTGTAGGCCAGGAGGCGCAAGGCGTTCAGCGTCACCAGCACAGTGGCGCCGGTATCGGCCAGGATCGCCAGCCAAAGCCCGGTCAGACCGAACACAGTCGTCACCAGGAACACCCCTTTCAGCCCAAGCGCGATGGCCACATTCTGGCGAATGTTGGCCATGGTGGCGCGCGCCAGTCGGATCTTGGTCGGGATGTCCGTGACCCGGTCGCGCAGGATCGCGGCATCGGCAGTTTCCAGCGCCACATCTGTGCCCGAGCCCATTGCCACGCCGACCGTGGCTTGCTTCAGCGCAGGAGCATCGTTGATGCCGTCGCCTACCATCATAACCCCGCCTTGCGCGCCCATGTCGCGGATCACGCTCAGTTTGTCCTCAGGCAGCATCTCGGCGCGGAATTCGGTGCCGAGACTTGTCGCAATGGCCGCAGCGGTGCGGGGATTGTCACCTGTCAGGATCGTGGGCGTGATGCCCATGGCGCGAAGCTGGCGGACCGCCTCCGTGGCATCGGTTCGCGGCTCGTCGCGCATGGCGATGAGCCCAAGCGCCGAGGCGCCCTCGAACAACACGGCGACAGTCTTGCCTTCTTCCTCCAGCGCAGTCGCGCGACGGATCCAGTCGCCCTGAAGCGCGCCCCGTTCAGCGGCATAACGCGGACTGGAGACCGTCAGGTCGCGCCCCTCGACTTTGGCTGTGACACCTTTTCCCATAATTGCTTTGGAGTCCGTGGCAGCTGGTAGCGCCATGCCCTCCGCCCGCTTCAAGATTGCAAGCGCCAAAGGATGGCTGGATCCGGCTTCGACCGCTGCCCCAAGTCGCACTACCTCTGCCTCGGGGGTGGGCCCCGTCGGCACCACCTCGGTCACCTGAGGGCGGCCATGCGTCAGCGTGCCGGTCTTGTCGAAGGCCACAGCGGTTACCTTCGCCGCCGCCTCGATAACCGCGCCGCCTTTCATGAGAAGACCACGCTTTGCACCCGCCGACAGCGCCGAAGCGATGGAGGCCGGAACAGAGATCACCAATGCGCAGGGACAACCGATCAAGAGCAGGGTCAGGCCGCGGTAGATCCATGTCTCCCACGGCGCTCCCATCGTCAGCGGCGGCACCACGATCACCAGCGCCGACAGCACCACGATCAGCGGCATGTACCAGCGGCTGAAGCGGTCGATGAAGCGTTCGGTCGGCGCACGGGCCTCTTCTGCCTCTTCGACCAGCCGGATGATGCGGGAAATGGTGTTGTCCTCTGGCCCCTTGGTCACGCGGATGCGCAGGGCGGCCTCGGTGTTGATCGACCCGGCAAAGACCGCTGCCCCCGGCCCCTTGGTGACCGGCACGCTTTCGCCCGTTACGGGGCTGTCATCGACTCCGCTTGTGCCGTCGACAATCTCGCCATCCGCCGGAATCCGGTCTCCGGGCCGGGCCAGCACGATCTGGCCGACCGTCAGGGTTTCGGCTGCAACCTCACGCGTCTTGTCGCCCTCGACCAGCAGGGCCGTCTTGGGCACCAGATTGGCCAGCGCCCGGATGCCGTCGCGCGCCTTGTTGGCGGCGACGCCCTCCAGCACCTCGCCCACGGCAAACAGGAACACGACCAGAGCCGCCTCTTCTGCCGCCCCGATGAACAAGGCGCCGATGGCGGCAATGGTCATCAGGCTTTCGATGGTGAAGATCTGCCCCATCCGTGCGGCGGCAAAGGCGCGGCGGGCAACGGGGGCAACGCCGATCACGCAAGCGGCGACAAAGGCCCAGGAGCCGATCTGACCCGGGAACAGGAATTCCACCGCCCAGGCCGCGCCCAGCAAAACAGCGGTGAAGATCACCAGCTTGCCCTTGCCGGTCTGGAACCAGCGCTTGCCCCGGTCGGCCGGATCGTCGTGGACATGGCCCGGGCTGCCGTGACCGCTATCGTCTCGCCCGGCCTTGGGGTGATGGTCGTGACCGTCGTCGTCAGAGTGATCGTGCCCATGATCGTGGCCATCGTCGTCGGAGTGATCGTGGTCATGCGCCTTTGCCGAGGCTTCGGGCAACACGAAACCCTTCTTCTTCGGCGCAGCGGAACCGCGCGGCGCGATGCCGTAACCCAGCGACTTCACCACCTCTTCGACCCGATCGCGCCCGGTCGTGCCGTCCGCAAGTTTCAGCTTCAGCTTTTCGGACATCAGCGTGACGCTGACATCGCTGACGCCCGGAAGTCGCGCCACTGCATCTTTGATCTTGGTGGCACAGGACCCGCAGTCCATGCCCGAAATCGACCATTCGCAGGTGCTGTCCGTTGCCCGTTCATCCTGTGCCATTCCGGCCCCCTTCTTTGGGCGGGCCCGTGCAGGGCTTGCCACCATCGAATCAGGAACCTAATGTCTCTAGCAACTAGAGGATCAAGAGGGATTTTGATGCTGACGATCGGAAAACTTGGGCTCGCGGCCGGGGTGAAGGTGCCGACGATTCGCTATTACGAACAGATCGGCCTATTGCCCGAACCTGACCGCAGCTCTGGCAACCAGCGGCTATACCCGAATGCAACACTGGACCGGCTGGCCTTTGTTCGCCATGCGCGCGAGTTGGGGTTCCCTCTGGACGCGATCCGCGATCTTCTCAGCTTGTCGGACAACCCCGACCAGTCTTGTGCGGCGGCCGATGCCATCGCCAAGTCGCAACTGGCGGCCACAAAGGCCAGAATCAACCGGCTGCGTGCGCTGGAGGCGGAATTGGAGCGGATGGTGGACCAATGCGCCTGCGGCACGATTTCCGACTGTCGCGTGATCGAAGTGCTGGGCGATCACTCTCAATGCGCGCATGAACACGGGGCGCTGGCCGACCACGGCTAAGCGGCACTCAGCCCCAGAGGCAAAGCGAACCGATCCAAGCCTACGCTGGTCCGTTCCGGGTGCCGGGATTGCGGCTCCTGATATCGCAGCTCGCTCCCTCCGATCTTGGCGTGAGCACCGTTGATCGCATCATTCCGCTACGCCGGAGTTTGCGAGGTTACAGCGGCATGGCATGCTTTCGCTCCGACGCGGCACCGTTGCTGCTTCTAGCGAAGTCGGGGCAACGTATTTGTCATATGACAGTCAGGGCGCAACCTGCTACGCGACCGCATGAGGTTCTGGATCGTCCTTTCGCGCATCCTGCTTGTCGTGGCCGTGCTCTGCGGCTCCACGCCGCAACCTTCCATGGCCGGCGCCCGGACCATGGCACTGCATGCCTCGATGATGTCCATGTCCCCGGCGGAAATGGATAGTGGCAAGGCCAAGGCGGCGGCGGGATATTGCATGCAGCATTGTCTTGCCCTTCTGGCGATCCTGCCTGTTCTGGCCGCGCCTTTGCGGGATATCAGTCCTGCGGTCCGACTGAAACCGGCACTCGGCAGGGTGCCGCTGTCACGTGGCCCGACGCCGACCGGGCCACCTCCGAAAGCCGTCGCAGGTTGAGAACCGGGGCTTTGCCCCTTGTCCTGACATTCGCGACCACGGAGATCCACATGTCGCCTGATTTTACCCGCCGCGGCTTTCTTGCCGCTTCTGCGGCCCTGTCCGCTTCGCTGATGCTGCCCGCCAGGGCCCGGGCTCAATCCTCGCGCCTCGCTTTGCGCGCCACCACCCGCACGATCGAGGTGAACGGAAGGGTTGCGACGGTCTGGGGGCTGTTGGGCCCGAACGACCGGCTCGGCCTGGTTCTGGAGCCCGGTCAGAATTTCGTGGTTGATCTGACCAACCAGCTTGACCAGCCGACGCTGATCCACTGGCACGGGCAAATCCCTCCCAACGCGCAGGACGGTGTGCCGGACGTGCCGATGCCCATGCTGAAGCCCGGCGAGGCCCGTACCTATGACTTCGCGCCGCGTCCCGGGACGCATTGGATGCATGCCCATATCCCCGAACACGAAATGCGTCTGCTGGCCGCACCTTTGATCGTGCGCCGCCCCGAAGACGTTGCCGCCGACCGTCAGGAGGTGACGCTGTTCCTCCATGACTTCTCGTTCCGGGCACCGTCCGAGGTTCTGGCCGAGATCACCGGAGGCAATGCGATGGCCGGCATGGACCACGGCAAGATCGGCGGGACCGCCATGCAGGGCATGGACATGGGCAACATGAACGGCATGGCCCACGGGGACATGTCGGGCATGGGGGGAATGGCGATGGATCTGAACGATTTCGCTTTCGACGCCTATCTGGCCAATGACCGGACACTGGCCGACCCCGAGGTGGTTCAGATCGACAAGGGCGGTCGGGCCCTGTTGCGGGTGATCAACGCCGCCGCCGCGACAGTCTTCTGGATCGACGCCGGAGCGCTGACGGCGCGCCTTGTCGCCGTCGACGGCGAGCCGGTGCAGCCGGTTTCCGGCAGCCGGTTCGGTCTGGCGATGGGGCAGCGTCTGGACATCGAGGTGGACCTGCCTGCCGAAGGCGGTGCCTTCCCGATCCTGGCTCTGCGCGAGGGCGCGCGCGAACGGACGGGGATCATCCTCGCAACAAAGGGCGCGCAGGTCGCAAAGGTTGCCGAGATGTCCGAGGCGGATCATCCGACCTTCAGCTCCGATCTGCGGCAGGAAGCCTCCCTGCGCGCCCTCACGCCGCTTCCCGACCGAAAGCCGGTTTCCTCGCCAATGCTGATGCTTGGCGGGTCGATGATGCCCTATGTCTGGACGATCAACGGCAAGACCTGGGCTGATCACGAGCCGGTCACCGCCAGATCGGGCGACCGGGTCGAGATCACCTTCCACAATATGTCGATGATGGCCCATCCGATGCACCTTCACGGCCACGGTTTTCAGGTCGTGGGGGTCGGCATGGACCGGATTGCCGGTGCCGTCCGCGACACGGTTCATGTGCCTCCGATGAACATGGTCACAGTCGCGGTGGATGCGGGCGAGGCGGCGCGTTGGATGCTGCATTGCCACCACATGGCGCATCTTGCGACTGGCATGATGACCGAGTTCGCCGTTTCGGCCTGATCTGAGGCGGCCTCGTCGCATCAGGCGAGGCCGCAACACATGGTGTCGGGTCAGACTCGGCCGACGGAAGCAGGCGACTGATCCCTTGCAGGTGCGCCGATTGGTGTCGCGTATCCGGCAAGGACTTGGATTGTTCGGGGCATCGGGCAATCAAGCCAATCTGGAGAAATTGAAACGTAGCGTCGGCGCACCCGCGTCGGTTTGACCTGGGTAAAGGATCACCAGAGAGCAGAGCGCGAAAGTTCGCCCGCCTCGTGCCTTGTGACAGTACCGTTGCCGTCCGAAACGGTCAGGCGGCCTCAAAAGGCGCTGACAGCAAGGTCGAATAGCCCGACATCAAGATCCGAGCCGAGAAGTCCCCCGACTGGAGGGGAGCAGGCCTGCCAAACACCGCCATCCCATCTGTGGCTCCGCCCGTCAGGCAATCATGATCAATGCCGCTGCCGTCGACGTTGCTGTTTTCATGGTTCACGGCGCGCATCCCGGCGGCAACCGTGACGACAGGATTGCGAAGATACCTGCTCATTCTCGTCGAATGCCTGCAGGTGTGTGTATGCGCGAGGAATTTCCCCGCGCATACACAGCGTTTTGTCGTGGAGTTCTGTCCCCGTCTAGGGACTACATTGAGTTCAGTCCGCCGCTTCGGCGCCGCCCTTGTCTTTGGCGACATCGACGCTGACGGGGGCAAGCCCATCGGCCTTCAGAACGAAGGTCACCGTCTTCGCCGCCTGGCTGGTGATGTAGATCGAGTTCGGGTTGGCGCGGAAATGCCCGGCTTCCGTGCCCTCATCAAGGTGGATCCGCGCCTCGCCACCAGCGGGGATGCTGAAGCCGTCAAGCTTGCGGAAGGTGCCTTCGACCTTGCCGGTGTCGGCGTCCGTGATGCTGTAGTAGATCGAGAAGCCGGACAAGGCCGCGCTGCCCGAGTTGGTCACCAGGAGTTCAAGGTGGTCCGTCGCGTCCTTCTTGGCGGCATAGTCATAGTTGTTCTCGACCAGCGCCTCCTTGATCGCGAAAGTGGCCGGAGCTCCGGTCATGTCGATCGGGTTCGCCATGAAGGCGGGGTCGGCATCAGCCAGATCGTTCTGCCCGTCGCCATCGGTGTCTGCCACCATCGGATCGGTGCCGAGCAGCACCTCGGAGGCGTCCGGCACGCCGTCACCATCCATATCGCCCGTGGTCTGCGAAAACCCGGGGCTGGCCAGCGTCAGGCCGAGGATGGAGATAAGGGCAAGCGTCGAGATGTTCTTCTTCAGGGTCATTTTCAGTTTCCTTTGAGGTCAGGCTTTTGCAAGCCGGTCGGGGTTGAGAGGAAGGGCCAGCGCCAGCGCGCCAAGCCCGAGGGCGGTCAGAAAAATCCAGATCAGGTTGCCCAGCATTTCGATCAGGATGGGGCCGAGCGGCAGTCCGGCGTAGGTGGCTTTGATGCCCAGCACGGCGAAGGTGAACCGCTCGAAATGTTTGGTGACAGAGGCCTGTTCGATGCCGTCACGAACCGTCTCGAAAGTGGCGAAACCCTTCATGATCTCGACCTGATCGGGCTTGGCGATGTTCAGTTGCTTGAACACGCCGCCAGCCACCTGATTGTCGGGGTCCAGCGTGTCACCGATCTGGGGCGCCACAAGCACCAGCGTCAGCCAGATCGCGAAGGCCACCAGAAGCGCGTGACTGGACTGTTTCATGTGCAGCGCCAGGATGAAGCTGACGAGGAAGAAGCACGCGGTATAGGCCACCGACACGCCCCAGACGATGGCTATGCGCAAGAGGTCATCCGACGTCAGACCAACTCCCGACATCAGGTGCAGGATCAGCGCGAGCCCGCCCAGCACCAGAGCCAGACCGCTCGCCAAAAGGCCGATCCCCGCCAGGGCCTTGCCGGCCACGAATTGCCAGCGGCGCATCGGGCGCGTCAGCATCAGCGAAAGGGTCTGGCGACCCCGCTCGCTGGCAGCGGAGCGGTATCCGATCAGGATCGCGATGGCGGCCCCGATGATCTCGATCTGTTCGATGGCACCGCGCAACAGGCGCAGCGGGTAGAATTCAGGGGCTTTGATCGCGTCGGCAGATTTGCCAAGCGCCAGCAGGGAGGCCTTTGCCGCCTCGTAGGTGGCCACATCGCCGCGCAGGGCGATGGCGCCGGTGACAAGCGCCACCAAGGCCGCGAGCCCCAGAAAGCCCGTGACGATCAGGATGAAACGATCACGCAGGGCATCGCGGATATCCTTGGCTGCAATGGTGCGGACAGGTGTCGGAGGCGAGAGGACGGGGGTCAGGGTAAGGTCAGACATTGTAGCCTCCTTGCGTCATCGACAGCCGGGTCAGGGCGCGCCAGGCCAAGGCCAAGGCAACACCGGCCGCGAGGATCAGGTTGAGGACCGGGGGAATGAAGGACGGCGAGGTGATGCCCTGCGGCAGGTAATCCAGCAGCCCCGCCGAGGCGAACTTGTAGGCATCGGCCAGCGAGAACGGCCCCAGGATGCGTGCCGCCCAGTGAAAGAAGGTGGTGTCCGGCGGCACGGCCAGCGCCGAGACTGGATTGATCGCCGCGGTCGGGTTCAGGTTGGCGGTCAGTTGCGGAAAGATGAAGGTCAGCGTCAGCCACAGAGTGACCGGCAGCAGCAGCCCCACGGTTTCCGACCGCGCTGCGGCCCCGGCGGCCAGTCCGATCAGGCCGAAGAACCCCATGTAAAGCGTGGTGACGCCCATGAACCCGGCCAGTTGCGCCCATTGCATCCCCGTCAGCGTGACGGCCGGCAGGACCAGAAACGTCGCAACTGCCACCAACGAGGCCACGACCGTCAATCCCAGGGTGAGCCCCGCCAGCGCGGCGATCTTGCCGCCCGCATAGGCGCTGCGCCCAAGGGGCCGGATGCCGATCAGCGGCAGCACCCCCGCCTTGCGATCAAGGCCCACAAGGCGATTGCCGATCACGATGGCCGACAGGGCCCCGATCAAGGCCACATAGACCGACATGTTGCGCATCAGTGACAGGGGCGAGATGTCCAGCACCGGGTTGGTTGGCACTGGCTGGCCCGAGGATTTCAGGAACGCAGCCGCATCCAGATAGATGCGGTTCACGGTCGAGGTGGCCGACCAGCCAAGCCAGGCCGAAATCAGCAGCAGAACCACGAACATCAGCGACAACAGCGCCACCGTGCGTTCGCGCAGCACGAAGCGCGCCGATTGGCGGGCGATCAGCCAGCTGGGAGAGGTTGCGCCGCTCATCACGCCACCTCGGCCAGACGGCCGACCGGGGTCAGCGACAGGTAAAGCTCCTCCAGTGCGGCATCGTCACCATAACGGGCGGTCACGGCCTCGATCCGGTCGTGGAAGACCAGCTTGCCATGGCTCAGCACCGCGATGCTGGTGCAGGTCTTGGCGATCTCGGAAATCAGGTGGGTATTCATGAAAATCGTCATCCCGAACTCGGTGTTCAGGCGCAGGATCAGATCGCGAAGCATCTTGATGCCCATGGGATCAAGGCCCGACGTCGGCTCGTCCAGAAACAGGACTTCGGGCTGGTGCAGAATGGCCTGCGCCAAACCCACCCGCTGACGCATCCCTTTGGAAAACCCACCGACTCGCTTGTCTGCCAGGTAGGCGCAGTCCAAGAGGTCGAGCACCTGGTTCACCCTGCGCTCGGGGGCCGCGACACCCGACAAGCTGGCAAAGAAGATCAGGTTCTCGGCGGCCGTCAGGGTATCGTAGAGCCGTACGTTTTCAGGTACATAGCCGATGGCGCGCCGCACCGCCAAAGGGTCGGTGCCGATGTCGTGGCCCGCAATGGTTGCCGTGCCCGAGGCGGGGCGTGCCAGCGTGGTCAGCATCTGGATCGTCGTGGTCTTGCCTGCGCCGTTGTGACCCAGAAAGCCGAAGATCTCGCCCTTGGCGATCTCCAGCGACAGGGCGTCAACAGCGATGACGCCATCAAAGGACTGGGTCAGCCGGTTTGTCCGGATCATGGGGTCTGGCATTCTTGGGGTTCCTTTTGTGGGGCGTACTGCGGCAGGGTGTTGATGAACCCTCATTGCCCGCCCCAAACCGCAGGTGCCTCTCACCCAGCTTACAGTTTTGTAAGTCCGGAATTTTCTGGCAGCCGTGATCCGGAAAAGAGAAAGGCGGCGCCGTGCGGCACCGCCTTTCCTGTCGCGGGATCAGTGATCAGTTGTTGGCGGTTTCGCCGTCCTGCTCACCGTCACCACCGTTTTCGCCGTCCTGTTCATCGCCCTGCTGATCGTTTTCGGCCAACGTGACGTTCATCACCTTGCCATCGGCCGGGTTGATGGCGACGGTCTTCTCGCTGCCATCGGCCAGCACGACATCCGCCATGATCAGATCGGGCGCACCGTCTTCGCCGCTCTGGTATTCGATGGACGACACCTTGCCGCCTGCCGCCGCTTCGGCCGCAGTGATCGCCTGCGACAGGCTGGTCGGCGAGGCGAGGAAGGCCTGCGCCTCGGCCATCGGGTCTTCCTTGCCTTGGGTTTCGGCAAAGACCGAGGTGCCCGAGATCAGGGTCAGCGCCAGAAGCGCGCCGGTGATGGTCAGGGAAGTTTTCGTTTTCATGTGTCTCTCCAGTCAATCATGACCGCGGGGGTGCGGCCTGATGAGGGAAAGATGGGGAGGCCGTCTTACACCGGCCTTTCAGCGCGCTTACATCCTCAAGTGCTGCGAGAGCCGGGCGGATTTCAGCCGCGCCTGTAGAGCATCAAGAAGGCCAAGGCACTGAACAAGGCCCCAGTCAGAAATGTCGCCGAGGCACCCAGAGCGTCCCACACCACGCCCGCCACAAGGCTAGCCACCAACAAGGCAATGCCGCTGACCAGATTGAAAAAGCCGTAGGCAGTGCCGCGCAGATCGGCAGGCGCGGTATCCGCCACCATCACGGCCAGCAGGCCTTGCGTCATGCCCATATGCACGCCCCAGACGGCTACCCCCGCCAGAACGACGGCCCAATGGGTCGAGCTTGCCAGGATGAGGTCGGCCAGGATCAGCACTGCCAGCCCGCCCATCAGCAGCGACCTGTGGCTGACCCGGTCGGACAGTTTGCCGAACGGGTAGGCCGAGAGGGCATAGACCGCGTTCATCGCCACCATGACCAGCGGCACCATGGCCAGGGGGATGCCGCTTTGCTGCGCGCGCAGCACCAGAAACGCCTCGCTGAATCGGGCCAAGGTAAAGACGGCGCTAATGCCCACCACCTGCCAATAGGCGGCGGGCAGGCGGGCCAGATTATCCCGCCGGATCGGGTTTTGCCGGACCGCCCCGGTTTGTCGCGGGGGCTCCTTCACGCCGAAAGCCAGCAGGGCGACGGCCAAGGCGCCAGGGATCACCGCCAGCCAGAACACCGCCTGAAAATTGTTCGCCCACAGCAGCATCAGGCCAACCGCCAACAACGGCCCAGCAAATGCGCCCACCGTGTCCAGCGACTGACGCAACCCAAAGGCGGCACCACGCAACTCGGGCGGGGCGATGTCGGCCACCAGCGCATCGCGCGGCGCGCCGCGAATGCCCTTGCCCACCCGGTCGAGCAACCGCGCCGTCAGCACGACACCAATGCCGGGAGCCAGTGCGAACAACGGCTTGGTAGCCGCCCCCAGCCCGTATCCGATCAGCGCCAGTCCCTTGCGGCGCCCGAACCAATCGCTGAGTACCCCGGAAAACACCTTGACGATCAAAGCTGTCGCCTCGGCCAGCCCCTCGATCAGCCCGATCATCAGCGCGCTGGCTCCGAGCGTCGTGACCATGAACAACGGCAAGAGGCTATGGATCGTCTCGGACGAGATATCCATCAGCAGGCTGACAAAGCCCAAGACCCAGATTCCGGCGGGGATCTTGCTGCGGTTTGCTTTGAACACAGTCACTTCTCCGGTCACTTGGCGCTTTGGAATAGGCCCCGACAATGCGGTGCCTTGCCGTATCTGCGCAATTGCAGCACTGCACCGCCGACTTACAAATTTGTAATCTGGCCGAAAGGCTGCCGCTGTTGCAGCGCCTTAGACGGTGCGTATCGGCCTGATTTCTGGCCTGCACAATTGGAACCACCCACCATGCCCCGCGATCCTGACGTCCTTCCTGAACCCCGGCACAACCGGACGACCCGGCTGCTTCACGCTGGGCTGGCGCTTGCCATCATCAGCCAGCTCATGACCAGTCTTGCCATGCAAGGGCCAGACGATGTGCAGCCGGGCGACATCCTGTTTCAGCTTCACCGCTATTCGGGCCTTGTGGCCACGGTTCTGGCCTTCGGGCTTTGGCTGACGATCCTGCTGCGGTCCCGTGGGACAGAGTTTGGCGCTCTGATCCCGTGGTTTTCGGGGCGACGTCTCGCGGCGCTTTGGCGGGATATCAAGGTTCACGGCGCTGCGGCCCTGCACCTGCGGCTGCCTTCGCATGACGCGCAAGCGGCGCTGCCCTCAGCTATTCACGGTCTGGGACTGCTGCTGATCTCGGCGATGGCCGCCTCAGGAGCGGTCTATTTCGTGCAAGTCGCGCTTGGGATGCACTCGGCCGAACCCGACGGAATGCTCGCCATGACCGTTCACCTTGCTCTTGGCAATCTGGTCTGGGCCTATCTGATCGCGCATGCCGGCCTGGCGGTGCTGCATCATCTTTTGCGGTCGATGAGCCTTGCAATCATGTGGTCTTTTGGAAAGTAGGCCAAAACCTTGACTCCATCTGTCATCGAGCATTGGAACCAATCTGCGTTCCTTGCCGTCAATGCCGGGGCCCAAGCCCCGGCACTTGTCATTGCGCTTGCCAGACTATTGGCCGCCTGGTCGATCTATCTCGCGCCAGCCCTGTTTGTTGTCGCATGGGTGCGCCCTGGCAGAGCCGTGCGGTTCGTGTTGCTTGACGCGACACTCACGGCGCTGATCGGCTTGGGGCTTGCGCAAGTCATCACGGCCATCTGGTATCACCCAAGACCCTTCGAGGTCGGACTGGGCCGCCAACTGCTCGACCATGCAGCCGAGGCGTCTTTTCCCAGCGATCACGCCACACTGATGTTCGGCCTTGCGATCCCGCTTTTGCTGAATTCCCGGACGCGCCGACTGGGCGCTGTCGTTCTGGTCTTCGGTTTCGGCGTGGCCTGGTCGCGGATTTACCTCGGTGTGCATTTCCCCCTGGACATGATCGGAGCTTTTGGCGTTGCCGCTCTAGCGTCTCTGGTGGTGCGGCTGGCAAGCCCTTCCCTGCGTCGCAGCGTCTATCCGAGACTCACTTCCGTCTACGAACTCCTACTTCGCCGACTTGGGTTGCCGCAGGCGGTTTTTCCCCGCAACCGATAGGGCCGCTGTCAGGGCCCAAGCGCGGGCGGCAACTCCAAAACGCCGTCCGCCTTGGTCTGGTGCAGTGCCGCCACGATGGCCGCCTTTTCGGTGGCGATCCTTTCAGCCGCCAATGCGGCTTCTTCCAGTTGCGCATAGTCGAATGCCACGGGGTCCAACCGGTCAGCCGTCAGCGACACCATGAGCAACGGCGCCTTGGACGACCCGTCCTGAATGGCCGTCTGCGTAGCCCAGATCCGCAAGACCAACCGCTGATCCAACGCACCTGCCTTGGTGAGGGTTGCCAATGCCGAACGGCCAAGATGCGTCATCGGCCAAGGAGCGCGCAAGTCGAGCGGCTGGCGTGACGGCAGAACCGCCGAGATGATCTCCCCGGACAAGGTGACATCGGATGGTTGCCATCCGGCGGTTTGCAGGGCAGTGACCAGGTCCGCCAGCGGCATCGACGTTTGCAGCAGCATCGCTTCGCCGGCGTCGCCGTCCAGCAAAATGCGGTGGGTCGGCTCCTTTTGCCAGCCGCCCGCCAACCAGTCGGCCGATGCAAGCGTTGCCACCGGCGGGGCGGCATCATAGCGAGCCGAAGCGGCAGCCCAACCGGTCCAGATGTGCAGCGGCATGATGGCAATCACCGTGATGGTGAGGACCGTAGCCAGCAGCTGACGCGACACCGTGACGACCCGCGCATGCATCATAAGTGCCGCGACGCAGATCAAGGCGCTGCCAAAGAGCATGCCTGCCAGCACATCGCTCGGCCAGTGTGCCTGAAGATAAACCCGCGACACGCCGATTAGCGCAATCAAAGTGGCAGAGCCGCCGTAGACCAAGCCCCGAAACCGCGAGGGTATGGTCCGTGCGACCATAAGTGCCAGCATCCCGAAGATGATCGTGGCGAGCGTGGAGTGACCGCTTGGAAAACTAAAACCATCAGCACCCTGATACATCGGGATCGGACGCGCACGATGCAGCAGCGTCTTGAACACGGGGACAAAGATCACCCCAGCAAGACTGGCCGCCGTTACGGTGCCCGCCATGACCCATTGCCGGGCCAGCAGAAGGGCGGCAATCAGCAGAACCGCGACCGGCAGCAGAACGGCCGTGTCGCCCAGCATGGTGATGCCGACCATGGCCGATGTTGCCCAATCCGTCCGCAGGCCCTGCACGAATTGCGAGATGGCGGCATCTGCGAACACAACTTCGGGATCAAAGACAACAGCCGCCAGCACCAGCCCAAATCCGGCCAGTGCAACACCGGCCAGCCCAATCAGCGCCGCTGCCTCCAGCTTGCGGTCGTCGTTGCGCAACACCCCGGCCAGCGATCTGCTGCCGCCTTCCCGGCGTTCCAGCCACAGCGCGAGCGCCAGCCGACCTCGGTCAGCCACAGGAATGACAAAGCCACGCAAAATGCGCAGCAGACCCCATGACAGGACCGCAGCAACACCTGCCAGCCCGATCAGGATGGCAATGCGCGGATTGGCTGCATGGGCGACCTGAAGGCCGCGACCAAGGGCAACCGCAGGCAGCAGATGCGCTGCGGCCCACACAATCGCTGACCCGACATTGACCAGTGCAAAGCGGGTCGTGGTCATGCCCATCATCCCCGCAATCGTCGGCACCACGGCCTTCACGCCGGGGATGAAGCGGACAATGAAGATGCTCTTGCCACCGTGGCGGGCGATGAACGCCTCGCCCTTGTCCATCAGACTGCCGTAGCGCGAGAATGGCCAAAACGTGCGGATCTGCTGTTTCCAGTGGACCCCAGCCCAGAACGACAGGGCGTCCCCGGCAATCGCACCGGCAACTGTCGCAGCAAATACCGGCAAGAACGCCATCTTTCCCAAGCCGATCAACGTGCCAAGGCCCACCAAGACCACCGTCGAGGGCACGAACAGTCCAAGGATCAGCAAGGCCTCGCCAAAGGCCACGAGGAAGGCAAACAGGATCGCAAGATGCTGATGCTGGCCAAGGAAATCGACAAATTGAGAAAGCAGTTGAGTCACGACACACCGACTATTCTGGGGAACTTCAAATCAACCCGCAGCCCGGGCGATGCATCGCCAAGGGCTACTTCCGCGCCGTGCAGGTCTGCAACCGCCTTGACCAGCGAAAGGCCAAGCCCGGTGCCCGTGGTGGTGCGGCTTTTTTCAAGGCGATAAAGGCGGCGCAGGACAAGGTCGTGCTCAGCCGCCGGGATACCCGGACCCGCGTCTATGACCGAAGCAGTCACTGCGGTGCCGCTGGCATGTACTGCGCAGGAGATCTGAGTACCAGACGGGCAATGGCGGATGGCGTTTTCAATCAAGTTGGCGAAGGCCTGGGTCAACAACTCCCGGTCGCCCATGACCCACGCCGCTTCGGTGATAAAGCTGCGCAGGCTGTGACCGGCATCTTCGGCCACGTCGGCATAGACCTCTGCGACGCTAGCCAGGAGGGCTGCCAGATCGACGGGCTCAAACTTCTCGCGCCGGGCTCCGGCCTCGATCTGGGCGATGCGCAGAAGGGCAGAGAAGGTCTGGTCGATTGCCTCGCTTTGAAGGATGGCGGCGGCAAGGTCGTCATCGACGGGCGCACCGCGTTCGGCATTGCGCGCGGCCTCCTCGATGTGGATGCGAAGCCGGTTCAGCGGCGTACGCAACTCATGCGCAATATCGGCGCTGACCTGGCGCATCGCCTCGACCAAGGCGCCAAGGCGGGCAAGGGTCTGGTTGATCTCGCCCGAAATCACGTCCAGATCGTCACCGCGTTTTGAGACGTGAAGGCGGGTGGACAGATCCCCGCTTGCGACACGGGCCAGCGTTTCGGTCACGTCATTCAGGCGATGTTGCAGACGGTAGGCGATCCAGGACCCGGCAGCAATCGCCGCAACAAGGACGGCCGCGGCGGCCCAGCCAAAGCCGGTCAGAATGATCTCGGCAAGATCATCAAGATCCGCGTTGCTCAAGCCGACGACTAAATAGTCGCCGTGCAGATTGCCCGCGAACATGCGGTAGGGATAATCGGTCGGAACATCCAATGTGGCCGCTTCCACGGTAGACCAGCCCGCGGGTATTGCGATGTCGTTGATGTTCGAGATCAGGACATTGCCGTCGGCATCCCGCAACAGATAGACCGAAGACCTATCGGGGCTGGCCTTTATGCGCGCAGCAATGGCCTCGATCAGGTCTTGTTGGTCCGCCGCATCCGATTGTTGGAATGTCGTGAATATTTCTCGCAGGCGGGCGTCCTGCCGGTCGGCCAATTGCCGATGCAGCATGGTATAGCCGACAGCGCCCGCCAGGATCAGCGCTCCCAGCACAGCCAGGGTGACGCCAAGTGCCAGCCGGAACGAGCTGTGCCGCCAGAGATCAGCGGGGCGCATGAAGCGAATAGCCCATGTTTTTCAAGGTGTGCAGCAGGGCCACGTCATAGGGCTTGTCGATCTTGGCCCGCAGGCGGCTGATATGGGTTTCCACCACTGAGGTTTTCGGATCGAAGTGGAAATCCCAGACACGCTCGAGCAGCATGGTGCGGGTGACGACGCGACCTTCGTTGCGCATCAGCACCTCCAAGAGCGTGAACTCCTTGGGCAACAGGTCTATCGGCTGACCTGCGCGTGACGCCTGCCTGCGCATCAGATCCAGTTCGAGATCCGCGACGCGCAGCACCGTTTTCACCTCTTGCACCGGTGGGCGGCGGGCCAGAGCGTTGACCCGTGCAAGCAACTCGGCAAAGGCAAAAGGCTTGGTCAGGTAATCGTCGCCCCCGGCCTCCAGCCCCTCGACCCGGTCATCAATGCCGCCAAGTGCGGTTAGAAATAGTACCGGCGTCTTGCGCCCGGCCGCCCGCAATGCTCGCACCAGCGAAAGGCCGTCCAGACCGGGGATCATACGGTCCACCACCAAAACGTCATAGGCCTCACGCGTTGCCGAGAAGAGCCCATCGGTGCCGTCCGTCATCACATCGCAGACATGCCCATTCTCGATCAGCCCGCGTGAGACATAGTCGGCGGCAGAAGGGTCATCTTCGATCAGGAGAATACGCATCGGGGTCTTTCACGTTCGGAACAGGTCTGATGCCTGATGGACTAAGCCGGCGGCTTAACACAAAGGTCGCGGCCACCATACAAATCTGTAAGCCGGGCGAAAGCTGGCTGCAGGATTGGGCGCTCAGAACGCCGCAAGCCGGGCAAACTCCGGCCCCAAACGGAGCGCACCATGAAACAACTCTTGCTCGCCACGGCGCTGATCGCGCTGCCTGTGGCCGCATTCTCAGGCTATCAGGTTTTCTTGGCCCCGGCAGCGCCGCAAGTCAGCGCGGGCATCGGCGACACGTCTGCATTCACCGGCATCATCACCGATGTGCAAGCCTTCGCTGCCAAAGGCGACATCGAGGGCGCAAAAACCCGCATCAGGGATTTTGAAATCGCCTGGGATGAAAATGCAAAAGGTCTACGGTCGCTCGACCCGGCAACTTGGGACAACATCGACGGCGCCGCCGACACGGCGTTGAAGGCGGTTCGCGCATCAGCACCCGATGCAGCCACGATCCAGACAGCCCTCGCCGCGTTGCAGACAAGCCTTGGCGCGCCCGTTCAAGCAAACGCGGCCGCGCCCGCAGCCGTTGCCGCAGGGCTTGGCGATACATCGGCCTTTACCGCAATCATCAGCGATGTTCAGGACGATGCCGACAAGGCCGACTTCGCGGCAGCGAAGACGCGCATCACAGATTTTGAAACAGCCTGGGACGAAAAGGCCAGCTCGCTTCGCGCCTTGGACGGGGCGGCCTGGGGCACAGTCGATACTGCTGCTGATGCCGCACTCGACGCGGTTCGTGCGACGACACCGGACGCGAAGGACGTGACCGAAACGCTCGCCGCCCTTCAGGCAGCGCTGCAATCCGCAAAATCGGTGACGCCATGACCAACATTTCCTCCTCACTTGAAGGAACCGCTCCGATGCAAACCTCGGGCTCCGCCATCAACCGCGTGCCAGCGGTCACCACCGAATTCTGGCTGATCAAACTCATGGCCGTCACAATGGGCGAGACGGCGGCCGACTATCTGGCCGTCAATCTCGGGCTGGGCCTGACGGCAACGTCCTTGCTGATGACGGCCGTGCTGATCGGCGCGCTTGTGCTGCAATTCGCAAAGAAGCGCTATGTGCCGTGGTCCTATTGGCTGTCGGTCGTGCTGATCAGCATCGTCGGCACGCTGGTGACCGACAACCTGGTCGACAACTTCGGCGTGTCGCTGATCACAACGACAATCGTATTCACCGTTACGCTTGCAGTCACCTTCGCGGTCTGGTTCGCATCCGAGAAGACCCTGTCGATCCACGAGATCTTCACCACCAAGCGTGAGGCCTACTACTGGCTGGCGATCCTCTTCACCTTCGCCCTGGGCACGGCGTCAGGCGATCTGGTCGCCGAAGCCTTCGGTCTGGGATACCTTGCCAGCGGCGTCCTGTTCGGAATGATCATCGCCTCGCTGACCTTCGGTTACTTCTTCCTTGGCCTTGACGCGATCCTGGGGTTCTGGCTGGCCTATATCTTCACCCGCCCGCTGGGCGCATCGTTTGGTGACTTCCTGTCCCAGCCCACCCAATATGGCGGACTCGGCCTTGGCACCATCGTCACCAGCGCTCTGTTCCTGGGCACGATCATTCTCATCGTTGTCTGGATCAGCGTCACCCGGCGCGGCGAAGACCGGGTTGCCGTGAACTGATCACGTGGCCTGCCGCTGGCCATTCCCCGCACGACAGCCTGCGGTACATGCTTGACAGAAAGAAGGCTGTTGTCCGGCCGCCTCCAAGGCGGATGCCGACAGCCCCTTTCCCTCCAGGCCCCGGGTTGGCCAGCATTCTCCTTCGATGATGTTCCAGAAGCCGCAGTCGGCCGTGAATATCACGATCAGCAGCTTCGGGCCGCGATCAACCTGGGCACTCAACTACTGGAACTCTCTTGGGCATCCTGCGCCCGGTTCCACGGGCGGCGGAGGCAATCCCGGCGAACGCGTCTTTTGCTTCGGCGATCGCCTCCTTGGAGGTTGATTTGGTCAACTGGACCAACGAAGCCCTCAGGTGAACGTCTGTACTCGGTTCACTTGAAGTGATCACTGGCAAATCTTTGCTTTTGCGCGCTGCTTCGATCGCGCCAAAATACCGATCCTCAAAGTACCGCACATGCCGCGCCCGGATCGGATACTGCCCCTCGGCCAGCACCAGAACGTCATCCAACGGAAACCGTAGCAACTCGCCCGCCGAGATCAACGGCCGCTCTTCCGACTTTCGACTGACATTGGCGCTGTCCTTCATGCCCTGGACCCGCGATTGGCTTTCGCTGATGGCGGTGACTGTCACTCTGCCGAGGGCATTCGAAAGCACCTCCGCCGTCCGGTCATCCTGCGGCGTCATGTAGATCTGCACCCCGGCGCCGCCCTGCAGTGACCGCCGACCGGTCTCGCCATAGATGTCGTCCAGGCCGGGAATGGTCTGGGAGATGATGAAGAACCTTCCCCCGAAACTGCGGATCGTCTTGATCGAGGAGAGGACCAAAGGCTGGCGACCGAGTTGGTCGAACTCGTCCATCAGGAACATAACGGCATGGGGTTCGTCAGAGCCCGGCTCCTTGCGCTGCAGGGAGGCGATGGCATCGGCGAAGAGGAGGCGGACGAGTGGGGCGAGCGTCTTCAGGTGTTCGGGCTGGACCACGATGTAAAGGCTCTGCGCCTCCCGACGGAAGGTCGAGAAGTCAAAATCACTCGCCGAAGTCACGCGATCGACGGCGGGGTCGTTCCAGAGGCCGAGGCCTGAGCCTTGGATGATGGAGACATAGGAGCCGAGGGTCTTTTCGTTGACGTCGGACATTTCAAGGAAGGTGCGCGAGACGATCGGGATCTGGGTCGTCTCGGCGATGGTGGTGAAGCTCCTGACCTTGTTGCCGCCTCCGGCCATGATCTCGGCGGCATAGCCGAGCGTCGGGCGCCCTTGCTCGATCGCATAGAGGCAAGAGGCGATGAAGAGCCGCTTGCCGGCGTTGAAGAAGCTCTGCGCGCTCTCGCCTTCGGGGATCAGGAAGAGGTCGGCCATCGTGTTCAGCGCGGTGAACTGGCTTTCGGCCGAGGGCAGGGCGGCGATCCGGGCGAGGGGATTGAAGCGATGCGACCCTTTTTCCTCGTCGAAGGGCGAGAAGTACCAGATCGCGTTCTTCAGCCCGTGCTTGCGATGGATGGAGGTCTTGGCAAAGTTCTCGCCCTTGACGTCCAGGATCAGCGCCGAGCCCGTGAAGTGCAGCAGGTTCGGGATGACGAAGCCCACGCCTTTGCCGCGACCGGTGGGCGCGATCATCATCGCGTGGGGGAAGCGATCCGGCGGCGCCATGACGAACGGCGCGTCCGATTTCGGGGAGCCGAGCTTGGCGAATATGAAGCCGTTGGTCTCGAGACGCCCAATCATCCGGTTGCGCTTCATCTCGCGCTTGGACTGGAAATGGGCGTCGTCATATTGGTTCAGCCGACCGCGATGAACCCCGGCGAGGCCGACCAGCACCAGGGCCAAGGTCACCGAGCCGGTGATGATCAGCGCCGATTGCAGAAGCGCCGGTCGCGCGGCGATCTCGGCCCAGTCGTAGCGGATGAACCAGGGTTGCAGGGGATCGAGCGTGTCGAGGCTCTCCCGGAAGGCCAGCATCACATAGATCGTGGCCAGCATACCGCCGATGTAGAGCCCGACGGCCAGGCCCAGGACAAGCGCCACCGGATACCGCCAGCGGGTTTCGAAGTTCGAGAGCATGGTGAAGGCCTTCAGAGTTCGTGGACGTGATCGTGGGTAGCTTCGCGGTCGCGAAGTCCCAGTTCGGCGGCGCGGGCATGGCTGCGGGCGAGGTCGGCCCAAGGACCGACGGAATGATCCGCAGAGAGATCGCCTTCGTTGCGCAGCTCGTGGGCGACGGCGGCACGCAGGGCCGGATCCCGGACCCGTTCGGTCAGTGGCGAGAGATCACCGGAGAGGACCCGGTCCAACTCTTCATCTGGCAGGGTCTCGTGCATGCGGTCCACGATGGCCTCGAGGGCGGGGACTTCCGAGAGGCCGAGGTGCCGGTCCGCCGAGAGGACCTGCTCCTTTGCCACCGCTTCGATCAGGGCTGGCGGGAGTTCGAGCTCGGCCAGTTCCGCGCGGACCTCCTGGCCGAGAGCGCGCTCCATTTCCATCCAGAACACCTTCTGCATCGTGTTCGGTTGATCCGCGACCCAACTCGCCACCTGGGCTTCGCTGCGTTCGGGCAGAGTGAAGCGGGCGACCATCTCCTCGACCGAGGTGCCCGCGATGCGAAGCTCGTCTTCCCGGATGGTGAAGAGTGCGGCCAGCCGTTCGCCGATTTCGTCGCGGACACGGGACAGAGTAGCCCGCAGACCCTCGTCGAGGGTGAGACCTTCGGGAGGTGCTGCTTCCAGACGCGCCAGCGAGGCCAGGGTCGGGTGGAAATAGCGATCGTCCTCGTGGCTCGCGACGCGCGCGTGTTCCGCGAGGAGCAAATTATCCGGTGCCAGTTGCAAGGATGCGCGGGCTTGTTCCGCAAAGCTGCGCTCCAGGTCCACGCGCTCGGCCGAAGGCTCCATTTCGCGGATGGCCTTCCAGGCTTCTTCGGCGGCATCGATCATCTCGGCCCGGGCCGCCTCGATCCGGGCGGCGGCATCGCCTTCTTCGTGGAGCGTGGCATCGGGCATCAATGGCAATCCTTGTCTGAGGGCGGCGGCCGAGGCGCCGAGCGCCCCCGCCAATCGGGAGAGGAAACTAGAGGCAGCAGCGGGGCCTTCTTCCGGCCCGGCTGCGATGGCTGCGATCCGCGAGAGCTCGTCATAGTCGCGGGCATAGTCCTGCAGGGCGCCCAGCCGCCGGGACTGTTCGGCATCCGACAGCGGCGGCGGGGCAGGGGGAATGGAACCACCGGCGGCATTGGCCCGAGCAACATGCTCCGGCACGGCATTCTCGATCAGCCCGCGCGACAGGCGCGAGGTGGCGACGAGGTTCAGTCCATGCTCCTGCGCGATCTCGGCATGCAGCTCACGCATCAAATCGAAGTTCAGCTCGGAATAACGGCAGATCGACAGGAACCGGCCGTTGTCGATGCCGTGCTTGTCCACCACGAAATGCGCGTGGACATGGTCGGTGTCCTTGTGGACCGAAGCGACATAGCGCCAGACGTCGCCATAGTCGCCAGACCCGAAGACCTCTTGCCCCCATTCCCGGGCGATGGCCTCGGCCTGGCCAACTTCGACCCCGCGCGGGAAGCTCAGAACGATATGGTCGGTATGCCCGCGCTTGGGCGCCCCGCGCCATGTCGAAGACCAGCTCTGGGCCACTTGCGCCGCTTTCCGGGGATCGAAGTCGCGTTCATATCCGGCGAGGTTGCACCAGGTCGCCTCAACGCCTTCTTCCCGGGCGACATAGTCCAGAAGGCGCCTGAGCTCCTGCGGCGTCCGGGCCGAACCGCCAGCGATGCGTTTGACCACCGATTGCCAACTGCGGGGCGTGGAGGCATTGCGCAGGAGCCCGCGTGTACGACGCTCCTTGGGGGAACCAAGCCGACCAGCCGCTCCGCCGCCACCGGCACCCCGCCCACGGCGCTTCCCATCAAGCACATGGCCAAGAACGAGATCTTCGACGCTGTCGCGGGTCATCGGGCTTCCCCTTCCCGGGACTTCTGAGCAGCCGAAGCCCGAGCTTCGCCCCCAGAACCAAGACCCTCCGACCGTCCAGCGGCGGCAACCAGTCGAACAACCTGCTCTGCAAGATCATCGACCCGGCCCAACACTTTCCGCAGAAGCGCGCTGTCACCTGGGTTCCACTTAAGCTTGCCGCCAGCTCCAAGCCGGGCCAGCTGGTTCAGGTTTGTCCCGACCGAAGACAACTCCCGACGTGCTGCGGCCAAAGCCGCCTGCTCGTCTGACCGCAAAGCCAGAAGACCGCTTGCCTGTCTGACCAGATGCCGGATTGCCTCGGAAACCGTCAGACCATGTGCCTCGGCGGCCATCTGCAAGGCGGCCCGCTCCTCCAGAGCCAAGCGCACCGTCAGCGTCACGTCGAGCCGACCCATGCTCCGCCGGTCCATCGCAGCCTTGATCCGTGCCAGGGACTGACGGGACCGACCGAGGGCCGCAGCGACCTGGGCCACGCTCTCACCCGCGGCCAGACGCGCCTCTGCGGCAGTCCTCTCGGCGTTGGAGAAGCGGGATCGTGGCATTGCTTGCAATACACCTCTATTGCATTCGATGCGCCACATGTAACACACACTACCGTTCCTGCCAACCGTCCTCACCGGCCGGTTTCCGCTCCTCCGAAGAGGAGCCCGCTTGCGGAAACCGGACAGCCGTTGAGGACTCCATATGGCGACAGGGGTCGGCGGCTCGCCCGACGACTGCATCCCTGCGCCCTGGCCGAACGGCCTCAGCTGAAGGGAGCACCAATGCGCGACGGCCCTTGAAACGCTGGGGTTTTCGATGATCAGCGCGCTCAACGCGAGCGATCGAAACGGATCGGGAGCCACATGGAGAGGCGCCGAGATTTCCCGGAAAGGGGGAAGGTAAGGCGGTGGGGTCTCGGGGCCTTGGGTCAAGGCTGCTGGTGCGTTCGGCGGAGGCAGAGTTGCTGCGGCCAGGCCAGCGTGTGATAGGCGGAGGCCATTTCAGGCCCCCAACTGCGGTCCAATGCGAACACGCACATGGGCAAGCTGCCACCTGGTCACACAGGCAGACATGCAAATGGCTCGGCGATCCCTCGCGCTGACGAGCGTCCCGGCATCCTTACAAGCGGTCACTTGGCCACCTGGTCCAAGTGGCCCGCAGCCCAGTGGTCATGTTGGTGAGATGCCAAACTGGTATCTCTGCAAACGGGCGGGTGGTCGACCTTGCCCACGGTCATGCAGGCAGATCGGCGGGTAGGCAAGTGGTCCAGCCTGCAGTCCGCCATTCAGGTTTCCATGCGCCTTGTCGGTCCGGCAAATGGTCCGGCGGGCGTCCGGTCAAACAGGCAACCGGTCAGACATGCAAACAGCCAAACAGTCGGCCCGCCAGACTGTTCAGAAGGGAGACGCGGCGAAAGCCCCGACATGCTGCGCCGCAGCAACAGGCATCTCCAAATTCCTTAGGAAATATGAAGATTTGCGGACAGGCCCACAACCTCCGGCGCAACCTGTTTGACGATCACACAACCATATGCCTATTGAGCGCACCGGTCGCGCGGCAGAAATGTGAACTCTTACAGAGGGTTCGCCTTCTAACCTCACGCGACCATGGGTGCTGATTTCCCTTGCGGCAATTGGTTCGCAAGCTCGGCGCCCGTTGATGCGTGTTGCGATTGCGGGGGGTGTTTCCATGCAAGTCATTACCATCGTCCAAACCAAAGGCGGTTCGGGCAAGACCACCACGGCGATGCTGATTGCCTCGGCAGCGCTGGACGCCAGGCGTCGTGTGACGCTGATCGACGGCGACGTGAATGCCCAGTTGGGCCGCTGGCGCGACAGCTTCGATCTCGCGGCCTGGGACGGGCCGAAGAAACCCACCTGGCCCGAGGCGCTGTCGATCCTGTCGCCACCAGATAGCGTCCAGGGATTGCTCTCGCTGCTGGAGACAGAAGAGGCGGCGGGTACGGATCTCGTCATCCTCGACACACGACCCGGCACCCATGCAGACACCGAGGACTTCTGTCTGCTCTCCGACCTGGTGCTGATCCCGGCCCGTCCGGTTTATGCCGAATGGGAGATGACCCACCGCGCAGTCCTCTGGATGGATGACCTCCGCGCCAGCATCGCCGAGGGCGAGCGCTTCCCGGAGGTCCGCGTGCTTGTGATCGATGCCGGTCCGAAAATCATCGACGCCGCCACCCGGGAAGGGGGCATGAGCCTGCTGCCCAAGCGGGATCAGGACGTACTCATGGAAATCCTGCGGCTCGACCATCTCGATGTGATCGTGCCACACTCCAAGATCCTCGAGCAGTTGGGTTTCCACGGCCCACTCGGCCCGGCCGCCGCCGCCAATGCGCGGGCACCCGGTGGGCGGCTCATGGCGGAAGCCATCATGCGCCAACTTGAAGTCGCGGGGTTGGTCCTCGCTGGGATCGACGAGGTAATCCCCGGATGAGCCGCTTCAAACTGCCACCGCGCGTAGCTCCGTCACCGGCCGCTGGCGAGCCGGGCATGCAGAATGCTGCCTCTCGGCTGAGGTCCTCCCGCGAAGCGCAAGACCGGCTCCTGGCCGAACAAAGGAGGCAGGGCAGCGAGGCAGTCGGGGTTTCGCAGTCGCCCGACGTCCCGTCCGGGGCACGCAAGTCCGCGAATGGGCAGGCAAACGCTGTGCCTTCTTCTGCACCGGAAACGCTGGCGGAGCAGGCTGGAAATTTCCGGAAAGAGAAGAAGGACAAGATCGTGGTGATGTTCCGTCTGCCCAAGAAGCAGGTGGGACGTCTGTCCGGCATGCCGATGGCCGAAGGCCTGAGCGACGCCTATGTTCTGAAGGCCTTCGCCAAGGAGGGCAGGGCGGCGTTGCGCGCTATCTCCTCGGCCAATGATCTCAACCCGCTGATCGCCACTGCGAAGTCTTTCCGCGCGATCGATGTCGCGGAGATGACCGTTGGCGAAGCCATGACGGTCTATGTTCAGCCCGTCGCATTGAATGCGATGCAACTGGCCTTGGGCGATCCGCTGATGGTTCTGCCCAAGGCGACCATCGTCGGGGCCTTCTTCGCCGCGATCGTCATCGGGCTGATCGAGGCCCGGCAGGCGAAGAAGGCTTCGTCATGACCGGCGCGTCACTCGCAGGCAAGATCCGGGATCGGAGCGGTCTCGACCGACATGCTGGCTTTGCTGGTAACGATGGCGAACGACCCGCCAGCCTTCACCATCGCCACCATCTTCGACCAGTCAGCGGCGTCGGTCTGGGTCTGGAAGGCATGGCCCGCTTTGACCGGAAGGCGAGCTTGCTCGCCGGACTTCGCCAGGAACACGACCATCGTCGGATCAGTGTCATTGGCCAAGTCCACCGCCACATTGGCGTTCGAGTCCGGCCCGAAGACGCGGTCCGGGTCGCAATAGATCCGGACCTCGCCGTCCGTCGTCTTGAGGCTCAGCGCGCGCAGACCGCGCTGGACGGTGTCGGTCCAGGTGTCGAGCGCCAGCGCGGGCGTGACCGCGATGAACAGAAGAGCAGCAACAAGAATGGGGGACGGGAATTGCATAGGGGGGAGGGCCTTTCTTTGGACGTGACGCTTCTGCACTACATCACTTATGATCTCATTACATATGTTCTGCTTGTGCGCTTGTCCACCATCAGAGCGACCGGAATTGCCAGGGGTTCACACCATGAGCAATGAAGCCAAACCCATCCTCGTCGGTCGCCTGTGGCGGGACCCGGACTGCGCCGGGGAGCCGCTGGCCGAACAGCATCGGCGGCCTGACGGTCAAGTGGTAGTATCCTGGGCGGTCGACCCGGAAACCCTTCGAGGCCCGGTCTGGCTGGAGGTCATTGGCGAGGAACCCGGCGATCCATCAGGATTGTGAATCGATCAGGGCATCCGATTCACAATCCTGATTGGACGGCGGCGGTGGCGCGGCGCATCCTGGGCCAAGGAGGAGCCCATGTCTTGCCAGTTGCTGCACCGCATCGATACCGATCTCAACATGGCCCGGTTCTACCGGGTCGAAGTCACGCCAGACCTGTTTGGTCAGGTCATTGTCGAGCGACGCTGGGGGCGCATCGGAAGCAGGGGCCAGTATCGAATCGCATCCTATCCGACGACTTCTTCGGCGGAACAGGCTGCTTCTACGCTGGTCCGAGTAAAGGAGCGGCGGGGGTACAGGGCAGCCTGATGACTGACGTCTGAAGAACTCAATCCAGAACCCGTGCGGCTCGGTGTGAGATGGGGGGAAATCTATCGCTCACAACTTATGACTCCAGACTGGCCGCTCCCCTGCTGCTTGCCCAACAAGCCATTCAGTGAAGGCTTCGGCATCGCCGTGACGGGAACCGCCCGCAGGCTCGACAAGGTGGAATGCCTCGCCAATGGGCACGGATAGAGAAAACGGCTTGATCAGACGGCCCGAGACGACGGCGTGACTCGCAAGGGATGAACGGCCAAGCGCGATCCCGCCACCCTGGGCTGCCAGTTCGAAGGCCGTCAGTGAGGTATCGAGATGCAGGCCGGACCCTGCGTCCACCGCTGCAGCCCCTGCCGCTTTCAGCCAGATCCCCCAGCCTTCGTGATAGCCCAGCACATGCAACAGGCGGTGGTCGCGCAGGTCGTCTGGCGCGAGCAGCATGGTTGCGGGGGCGCAAAGCGGGGTCAGGCTTTCCCATGTCAGCCGGTGGCTGTTGCAGCCCGGCCAATCCCCCGTGCCGTATTGGATGTCGAGGTCGATATCCTCGGCATCGAAAGGCTCGTTCCAGACGCTGGACAGCAGGCGGACCGGCCGCTTTGGGTGCTGTTCCAACCAATCCGGCAGGCGGGGCATCAGCCAATTGACCGCGAAGGACACGGCACAGCGCACGGTCAATGCCTGTGTCCGGCGCTGACCAAAGACCTCTCGCGTGCCGATGGCCAGACGTTGCAGCGCGTCTTGCACCTTGGGCAGGTAGGCCGCGCCGGATTTCGTCAGCTCCAGCCCGCGCGGACGGCGGATGAACAGGGGCTGGCGCAAGTGATGTTCCAGCGATTTCACATGTTTGGAGATCGCGGCCTGGGTCAGGTGCAATTCCGCGGCAGCATGGGTGAAGCTGAGCGTGCGCGCGGCGGCCTCGAAGGCGCGCAGCCAGGTCAGGGGGGGCAGGTCAGGGGCCATGCAAAACCACGGTATAACTGTTTGTAGGGGCATTGCCCCTGAATACGTCGTTTGACCAAAACATGCCAGCGGGACCATTCAAGGGGCAACCAAGGGAGGCTCCATGTTCCAAGTATTCCCCACGGCGCGCCTGCGCCCATCGCCGTTTTACGCGTCCGCCGTGGCCGAAGGCATGACGGCGGCCAGCATCTACAACCGGATGATCATGCCGACCTCCTACGGTGACCCGGAAGGGGAATACTGGCGGCTGATCAACGGCGTCTCGCAATGGGATGTGGGGGTGGAGCGGCAGGTGCAGCTGAAGGGCCGCGATGCCGGGCGGCTGGCGCAGATCCTGTCGCCCCGCGATCTGTCCGGCTGCAAGGTGGGGCAGGGCAAATATGTGCCGCTGTGCAACCATCGCGGCACGATCATCAACGACCCGATCCTGCTGAAATTGGCGGATGATCTGTACTGGCTGTCCATCGCCGACAGCGACATCTGGTTCTGGGCCAGCGCCATTGCGGCGGAACGCGGTCTGGATGTGCAGGTTTCCGAACCCGACGTCTCGCCCATGGCGCTGCAAGGCCCCAAGGCCGAGGACGTGGTGGCGCATGTCTTGGGCGATTGGGTGCGGGGGCTGAAATACTTCTGGTTCCGTGAGACGGAAGTGGGCGGCATCCCCGTGGCTGTTCAACGCTCGGGCTGGTCGAAGCAGGGCGGGTTCGAGATTTATCTCAAGGACGGCAGCCGCGGGACGGAGCTTTGGAACATCTTCAAGGAGGCCGGTCAGCCGTGGGGCATTGGCCCCGGCGCGCCAGCCACCGCCGAGCGGACGGAAAGCGGCCTTGTCTCGGTCGGCGGCGATACGGACGATATGACCAACCCGTTCGAGGTGCGTCTGGGCAAATATGTCGATCTGGATGTTGCCGATGATGTGGTGGGCATTCAGGCGCTGCGCCGCATCAGCGCTGAAGGCGTGAAGCGTCACCAACTGGGTCTGGTATTGGAAGGTGCTGCCCCTGCACCTCTGGGCTTCCGCCGCGAAGATATCAACCGCAACGGTCAGCGCATCGGCATGATGACCAACTGTGTCTGGTCGCCGCGGATGAAGGCCAACATCGGCTACGCCCTGGTCGACGCGGGCGTGCCGGCAGGCGAAACGGTTCAGGTGCAGCGCGACACGGGCCCGGTCAACGCGCAGCTTGTCCCCTTGCCCTTCCTCTGAGGCCGTCATGCGCGCGCATTTTGAAGCCCCTTCGTGGCAACCCGCCAACCATGTCGCCCTTTCGCCTCTTTCGTTCCTGAAGCGGGCCGAGAAGGTCTATGCCGACCGCCCCGCCACCACCTGCGGAGAGATCACCCGGACGTGGGGCGAGGTCGGCACCCGCTGCCGTGCCGTCGCGGCTGCTTTGGCCCTGCGCGGCGTCAGCCTTGGGGACACGGTCGCGGTCCTTGCCGCAAATGGGCCCGAACTGTTCGAATTGCACTATGCGGTTCCCCTGCTGGGCGCTGTGCTGAACGCGATCAACACCCGATTGGATGCGGAAAGCGTCGCCTATATCCTGGACCACTCCGACGCGGTGATGGTGATCGTCGATCCGGCACTCAGCACGCTTCTGAACGATGCCTTCACCCACCTTGGCCGGACCCTGCCGGTTCTTGACCTTGAGGACTATGAAACCCTGACGGCCCATGCACCAATGGCCTGGGCGCTGCCAGCTGACGAGGGGCAGGCGCTGGCGCTGAATTATACTTCCGGCACGTCTGGCAAGCCAAAAGGGCGTCATCTATCATCATCGCGGGGCCTATCTGATGGCGATGGGAACGGTGGCAGGCTGGGCCTTGCCGCCGAACCCGACCTATCTGTCGGTCGTGCCGATGTTCCACTGCAACGGCTGGAACCACCCCTGGGCGATGGCCGTAGTCGGGGGCCACATGATCTTTGTGCGCGAGGCGACACCGACCAAGCTTCTGGCCGCCATCGCCCTGCACCGCGTCACGCATTTCGGCGCGGCCCCCATCGTGTTGCAAATGCTGTGCGATCAGGCCCGCGAACCCTTTTCGCCGAAGATCAAGGTGCTGACCGCTGGAGCCCCGCCTCCGCCATCCGTCCTGGAAAAGGCCGCGCTCTTGGGGATGGAGGTGATGCAGGTCTATGGCCTGACGGAAACCTATGGCCATATCGCGCAATGCCTGTGGCAAGAGGATTGGGACGCCCTCCCGCCCGAGGCCCGCGCCGAGCGGCAGGCGCAGCAAGGTCTTGCCTTTCCGATGGTCGAAGACATCCGCGTGGTCGACCGCGCCAGCGGGCTTGATGTGCCCCAAGACGGGATGACGCAGGGTGAGATCGCCATTCGCGGCAACACCGTGATGAAGGGCTATTACAAGGACGATGCGGCCACGGGTGAGGCCTTTCAGGGCGGCTGGTTCTGGTCTGGCGATGCGGCGGTGGTGCATCCCGATGGCTATATCCAGATCCGCGACCGGCTGAAGGATGTCATCATCTCGGGCGGCGAGAATATCTCTTCGGTCGAGGTCGAGGCGGTGCTCTATCGCCATCCGGCGGTTCAGGCCGCTGCCGTCGTCGCGCGCCCCCACGCCAGATGGGGCGAAAGCCCCTGTGCCTTCATCGAGTTGCGCGAAGGCCCGGCCCCCTCGGCCGAGGAGATCATCGCCTTTTGCCGCGAGCGGATTGCCCATTTCAAAGCGCCGAAGACCGTGGTTTTTGGTGAACTGCCCAAGACCGCGACCGGCAAGATCCAGAAATATGTGCTGCGTCAGGCGGCCCGCGTCATGGGTGTGCAAACATGACCTATGCAGCGCCGCTGAATGATCTGCTGTTCAACATTGCCTACATCGCAGGTGGCGGCGCGGACCCTGAACTCGCGGCCGCTGTGCTGGGGGAACTCGGGCGCTTCTGCGCCGAGGAGATCGCCCCCCTGAACGCATCGGGTGACCGTACGGGTTCCGTTTGCACGGGAGGCGTGGTCCATACCGCGCCCGGCTTTCGCGAGGCCTATGCGCAATTCGTCGCGATGGGGTGGCAGGGCCTCTGCCATCCCGAGGCTTTTGGCGGGCAGGGCCTGCCGCGCGTCATGGGTGCCGCCGCGTCAGAAATCCTGAACGCCGCCAATATGAGCTTTGCACTTTGCCCGCTCTTGACCGATGGCGCGATCGAAGCCCTGCGCCATTTTGGCGACGAGGAGATGAAGGCCGCCTACCTGCCGCATCTGGTGGCAGGCCGCTGGACCGGCACGATGAACCTGACCGAGCCGCAGGCGGGCAGCGATCTGGCGCTGCTGCGCAGCAGGGCCGAAGGACAGACGGACGGCACCTATGCGATCACCGGCACAAAGATCTTCATCACCTATGGCGAGCATGATCTGGCCGAGAACATCGTCCACCTTGTCCTTGCCCGCACCCCCGATGCACCCAAGGGCATCAAGGGGATCAGCCTGTTTCTGGTGCCAAAGGTCTTGCCCGATGGCGCGCGCAACCGCGTGACCTGCCAAAGCATCGAACACAAGCTGGGGGTTCGGGCCAGCCCGACCTGCGTGCTGGAGTTTGACGGCGCGACGGGGTTCCTGATCGGGCAGGAAAATTCTGGCCTCGACTACATGTTCACCATGATGAACGCTGCCCGCTTTGCCGTGGGCGTTCAGGGCGTGGCGATTGCGGATCGCGCGACACAGCAGGCCACCTCCTATGCAAAGGCCCGGATTCAAGGCCGTCCGGTGGATGGCAGTTCGTCCGCTGCGGTGGCGATCATCCATCACCCGGATGTCCGCCGCATGCTGGGCCAGATGCGCGCCACGACCGAGGCCTGCCGATCCTTGGCCGCCTATGCCGCAGGCCTTCAGGACCAGGGCGACACCGCGCTGGCCGAATTCCTCGTGCCGCTTGTCAAAGGCTATTGCACCGAAATGGCCGTGCAGGTCGCCTCGACCGCGGTGCAAATCCACGGCGGCGCAGGCTTTATCGAGGAAACCGGCGCCGCGCAGCATTACCGCGACGCCCGCATCCTGCCGATTTATGAGGGCACCACGGCCATTCAGGCCAACGACCTTCTGGGCCGCAAGACGCTGAGGGATGATGGGACCACCGCGCGCCGCCTTGCCGCGATGATCGCTGCGACCGAAGGGGAACTGCTTTCGGGAGCCAACGACCTGCAAGACATTGCTGGCCTGCTGACCGCCTCTCGGCTGGATTTTGAGGCCGCCGCCGCCCATTTGCTGACCGCCGAACCGAATGCAGCCTTTGCCGGTTCGGTGCCCTTCCTGATGCTGGCTGGCAATCTGGTCGCAGGCTGGCAGATGGCCCGCGCAGCACTGGCGGCACAAGGAGCCTTGCAGACCGACCCCACCTTCATGACCGCCAAGATCGCCACCGCGCGGTTCCATGCCCAGCACATCCTGCCCGACACCGCCCTTCAGCGCGCCCGTATCTTGAACGGCGCCGACAGCCTGCTTTCCATGACCTTCTGAGAGGCCGCAATGACCCCGAAACTCGACCCGACCCAGTTCCATAACCTTGCCCTTCAGGCGCAGGACGACGGCGTCCTGATCGTCACGCTCAACCGCCCGACCAAACGCAACGCGCTGGATTCCCATTCGATCGAGGAGCTGGTCACGCTGTTTTCCACCGCTCCCCGCGCCGGGGTCCGCGCTATCGTGCTGGCTGCGGCAGGGGACCATTTCTGCGCGGGGCTGGACCTGGTCGAACACCACCAGGCCGACCGCAGCCCGGCGGAGTTCATGCATCTTTGCCTGCGCTGGCACGAAGCCTTCAACAAGATGGAATATGGCGGCGTGCCTGTGATCGCTGCGCTGAAAGGTGCCGTGGTCGGCGGCGGTTTGGAACTGGCCAGCGCCGCACACATCCGGGTGATGGACCAGACCACCTATTTCGCCCTGCCCGAGGGCCAGCGCGGCCTCTTCACCGGCGGCGGAGCCACGATCCGCGTTACCGATCTGGTCGGCAAGGCGCGGATGGTCGACATGATGCTGACCGGCCGCGTCTATCAGGGGCAAGAGGCGGTCGACCTTGGTCTGGCGCAATATCGCACCGAAGGCTCCAGCCTCGACAAGGCGCTGGAACTGGCGCGCAAGGCCGCCGAAAACCTGCCTCTGTCGAACTTCGCCATCTGCTCGGGGATCAGCCACATGCAGAACATGTCAGCCCTGGACGCCGCCTATGCCGAAGCCGTTCTGGCCGGAGTGGTCAACACCCAACCCGAAGCCCGCGCCCGTCTTGCCGCCTTTGCAGACAAAAGCGCGGCCCGCGTGCGTCCGAACAGCTAAGCCAGTCTTCGCGGCGATTGGCCCTTCCAATCGCCGCAGAATATGCGGTGAAAATGATCCGTGCCACTCCCACGATCTCCTTTGCGGAAGTGGCGGTTCCCGCCGTCGTTCACGCGACGGAGCCGCTGGCGTACATGGCCGCCGGGTGGGTTATAGAAGCCTGTTCTATAACCCACGGGCTCACGCGAAGTCCGAAATGGGTGTAATTGGGTGTGAGAATGGCGAGCGCCGGGCTCCCGGTCACTCCGCAGCATTTCGGAGGATCGTGTCTGACTTTTCCTAAAAGGACGTGTCAGGGCGAGCACTGGACCTTGAAATTCGCGTCCCTCCTATGTATATGTCACTGCATATGCAAAGAAGGCCGCCATGCCCCACGCCCAAGATCACCCGTCCGGCCGCGAGGCCAAACTCTTCCGCAACAACAAGAGTCAGGCCGTTCGCATTCCGGCCGACTTCGAGATGCCCGGCGACCGCGTGTTGATCCACCGCGATGGCGACCGCCTCATCCTCGAGCCGGTGCGGCGCAAGAGCCTTTTGGCCGTCCTGGCCGAGTTGACGCCGCTTGGGCCGGAAGACCAGTTTCCCGACATCGACGATAGCCTGCTGCCTCTTCGTGAGGTGGATCTGTGAGCCCGCTCTATATGCTGGACACAAACATCGTGTCCGACCTCGTCCGCAGTCCCCAAGGCGACGTCATGCGGCACATCGTCAGAGTCGGACCTGACGCCGTCTGCGTCAGCATCATCACGGCAGCAGAGCTGCGATATGGCTGCGCCCGGAAGGGGTCGGCAATGTTGCTCGCGAATGTCGAAGCCATCCTTGGCAGCATCCAGGTCTTGGCCTTCGATGTCCCGGCTGACGCAGAGTATGGCCGGATCCGCGCCGAGCTGGAAGCGGCCGGCAATCCCATCGGCCCGAATGACCTCCTGATCGCAGCACACGCCTATGCACTCGGCGCGGTTATGGTCACCGCGAACACCGCCGAATTTACCCGAGTCCGGGGACTCTTGGTCGAGAACTGGCTGGCTGCTCCATGACAGGGTTGGGCGCCGGATCATACGACGCAGCATGATATAGCTTCCATTTTGTCCCGCTATTACAATGACTTATAAAAAGACCGATAATTCTGAGAATGCGACACTCAAAACTGTGTGTGTGGTGTTTGCCGCTTACTGGACAGAAGACCGGAGCAGTATTGCAGGCTGCTCAGCCAAACTACCGGTGGTTTTGCGGCAGTTTTGAGGCCGGTCGGGCGCCGAGCGGTAGTTTCGCGAATGCGCCAGTAGTGCGGAGACCCTGGCCCGACGCCACCAGCAAGCTGGAGTGGACCGAGTCTCGGCCGTGAGATCGCGCGGCGCCGCTTGCTTTCAAACCAGGTGCCTGGCAGGTCAGAGCGACGCCGGAAGAGCGTCTCGCGCAGGTGCCGCCATATCCTGAAGCGCCTGGTTTCGGCGGGCGAGGGTCTCGTGCCACTCCTGTGCCTCCCGATCCTTGAAGAAGGCGGCAGATGGCGCTAGGCGTGTGACAGCTTCTTCGACTTCCTCAAGCTTCACGCGGAAGAACTCCTTTCGGAAGTTGGACATGTTGATTCTCCGGTCGGCGAACTCGCGGTGAAGCGCTCCTTCTAGGGTCGGCGCCTCGTCGCTGTAGATCATCGCATGGGTGTCGAAAGAGAAGGGCACAGAGGCATCGCCCAGCTCTCTCACCCTGTCGTCCGGGTCCAGGCGACGGGTGAGGCCGATCTTTACCACGTCCTCGCCGAAGGAGCCGATGTTCGAGATGATGTAAACGTAGCCGGACTTCGTCATCTCGGCCATGGCGCGAGCCCGCTCGCTCGCGCTGTGCGCTTCCGCAAGAGAGGCTTCGAGTTCGGTTATGCGGCGACGCATCTCATCGGTCGCAGAGCCAGCCTCCGCCTCTTTGCGTGCTTTGTCGAGAAGCTCCTGGTATTTCCGTTCGGCGCGCTCTGCGGACTCTGCCTCGGCCAGCAGTTTCTTCTCCTCACGCTCCATCCGGGCCAATTCGGCACGTTCGTCCTTCTCGGCCTTCAGGCGCTCGCGACATTCATGTGTCAGCCGCAGTTCCTCGATCTTTAGCGCAACATAGGCGTCGCTGATCGAGAGATTCATCGAGCTGTTCTCGCGGTTGATCGCGGCCGCTGCAGCCACGATCCGCTTCTCCATCGCCACCGCGTTGTTCCATCTGGTGTTTGCGATGGCAGCTTCACACTCGTTGTTGAAAGCACGCATTGTCAGGCGCACCTGCCGATTGACCATTGTCTGACCCTTCGACCGGCTTCCATCGACAGTCCAGCCCGTCGGACAGATGGTGGCAGATCCCTGCGTAATCATCGCCTTCTGACGCTCACGCACTTCCTTGATGCGGGACTTGTAGGTCTCGCTGTCGCCAAAATCGAAGTGCGGCTCGTAGACGCCCAATTCAGCGAACGCGAGTCGCTCGTCGTAGATCGCCACCTGTTGTTCAAGTCGATCGAATACCTTGCGTTTCTCAGCATAGCTGGCACGCAGGTCTTCTACCCGCCGGTTCTCATCAGCAGCAGCGGCTTCTAACTTCTTTAGTTCATCGTCGACAGACAGGATAGGCGCAAACCGCCCGCGCATTTCGTCTAAGATACCCGACAACCGCGCGCATTCGTGCGCATTCTCGTTTTCCAATTCGATAATCCTGCTCGCGCCGCGGCGCGCCTTCCGGGCGCAAATCAGCCACAGGATAAGGAAGAGTGGCGTTGACAGGAACCAGACAAGGATTCCTAAGGTCATCGGGTCGGTGAGGCTGATCGTGTTACCCATGGCAATCTCCCATTAAATAAATCACGTAAATTGAGCGTGGACATAAGAAGAATGCGGCGGAGTTCCGTGATCAGCGCATCAAACTCAAATTCATTCACGCCAAACTTCCCTCACACACGGTCAGAATCTAACCCTAGCGCAAAACCTATGCCTGCTGCAGTCTTTTATCCAGCCCGGTGGAGCGTGTGGTGGAACAAGGAAGGTTCTCTATAGCAGTCGCGAAGACACGTTGATCACCCAATATTATGACCTGTTCCGTCGCACGCGTGATGGCCGTGTAAATCAGTGTCCGGTCCAAGAGGCGGGATGGGAAGACCGGAATGATGACGCGCCGCCACTGAGACCCCTGGGCCTTATGGACCGAGATGGCATAGGCCAGTTCTACGTTGTCCGCGTCGGCTGCATCGAGTTCGAACGGTTTGCCATCCAGCGTGACGTGTCCGATGCCGTCGATCACCGACTGGACGCGGCCCATCGAGCCGTTCATGAGTTCCCGGTCCCAGTCGTTCCGTGTCCAGATGATCGGATCGCCCTCGGCAATGTCGCTACGACCGGGGAAGAGGGCGCCGTCGGTGGCGCGCCGGCGCAACTCATGGAAGTGACGATTGATGGCGTCTATTCCGGCCGGTCCAGCCTTGACCGGAGCAATGATCTGGGTGTCGCTGGAGTCGGCACCCGAGGATCGCAGATCCCGTCCGATCTCGCTGATGACGCTAATCGCGTATTCGGGTGCGGTGGGGATGAAGGAGACGCCAGGGCGGATCCCCTCATAGGTTGCGGGGGCAGGGGTTTTTCCCAGCCGCACTGCCTCGGCAACAGAGGGGATGCCGCTCGCATCAGATTGACGAAGGACCCGATTCAGCACCACATGAGGTATGCGCTCGGTCTGGCAGAACACGTGGAATGTCAGGCCGAAGCCGATCGGGGGTAACTGGGCCGGATCTCCCACCAGCATAAGGTTGGCGTCTCCTAGCACCTTCAGGATCCGCCACAGTGTCGGCAGGTCGAGCATCGACGCTTCGTCGACGATCACCATGGCGCCCGGCGGCACCGCTTCGGCGTCGGAGCGCGCCATGGATTGAAGAAAGCCGGCGATGGTTCGGGCCGGACGGCCGGTCGCAACGGCCATGCGCTGCGCTGCGCGACCGGAGAGCGCCATCAGGTGCAGGGAGCGGCCGAAAGACTCCGCGAGGTCACAGATGCCGCGGAGAGACGTGGTCTTGCCCGAACCGGCATATCCGCCGAGCACCATCACCCGTTGGGAAAGCGCTGTCCGGATCGCCGTTTTCTGCCTGTCGGTAAGGGGATGGAATTGACTGGCGTCGAAGGCCTCAATTCGGGCTTCGACCAGCTTCGGGTCCGGTTTCGGAACCACCAGGTCGTGATAAGGTTCAGAGCGTAGGCAGTCGGTGATGGTGCGGGCGATGAACTCTTCCATCACCGCAGCTCCGAACGGCTGCAGGCCATCGCTAAGCCGACAGGCTCCGCCGCTCTCCACCGCGGCGTTGATCGCCGACAGCGCGGGGTGTCCGGCGGGCGCCGCTGCGCTATTGAGGAGCTTCGCGACGCCCGCCTCGACGTCGCGTTCCGCCGCGAATGTATCGTTCCGGTCCAGCGCGGCGTAGAGCACCGCTTCGACCGCCGCCACTGCGCGCCGCGGATCGTCTGGCGCGATGCCAAGGGCCGTCGCAATCTGCTCGACCCTGCGCCAAGGCAAGAAAGCAGTTAGGAGGTAGGGGTTCTCCCTGAGAGCCTCGACCCCTTCGCCACCCCAGCACCGGGCAACCCGGATCGCGGTCAGAACTCCGACGGCCTCGACCACCCCGTTTCGCTCCAGCCAGTCAAGAAGATCGGCCTCCGGTGCCTTAACGTCGAAGGCAGCGAAGGTCGTCTCGGCCAGATCGTGCCCTAGGATCTCGATGATGCCGGGATCCCGAACAGCCAAGGCGTCGCGCAGATAACGTCCAAAGCGATCGGCGAGCCGCGCCGCCAACGCCGTGCCGATCCCGCGGAAATCGCTGTCCGCAGCCATGAAGTTCGCGAGCGCGCCGTGGAGTTTCGGCATCGGGATGATGCTGGTGGACTGATCTTGACGCTTCGGAGATCGGGTCACTCGCCGAGGTCCTCAAAGAGCGGTCCGGCGCCCGTTGGGCGGGAGCGGCGACCAGCGGTGATAAGGTGTTCCTCAATCAGGCACTGCTGCCGCATGCGGGCGCGCAGTGCCGCGTTGCGTGCGGTCATCTCGCTGAGGCGCCGTTCGAGGAGGGCAACCCGGCGCTGCTCCTCGCGTAGACGTGCCAGCGGGACCATGGCCTCGGGGGAATTGTTTACAGTGCTGTCGGCTCCTGCCTCCTCGATGCCGGTCAGTCCCTTGGCCTCTACCGCCGCCTCGATCATGGCACGGGCGTTTCGGTTCTTGTAGAGGATCTGGCGGTCAAAGCCACAGGCGACGGCCACGGCCGATACATTCAACTTACCGTTGCGCACGGGCAGGGCCTCGACATGGGCAAGGTAGTGCTCGAGTCGCGCCTCGTACTCCCGGGCCATGTTGAGTGACGATTTCCCGGTCATGTCCGGCCTCCACGCGTCCTGGGCGTCGTCGGGTTGCGGTTGATCGGGGCAAGCGGCCGGTCGAGATCGCCCTCCGGGATCTGCCGCACGCGGGCCCCGTTGATAAGCCGAAGATTTCGTTCGAGAAGCGTTCGGTTCTCGGCCTCGAGACGGTGGATCTCGGCCTCGAGGCGGTCGATGTGTGCCTGAAGGGCGTCGATCTTACGCGTGGTCGGGCGCGGTCCCAGGACACGCTGGCGAGGGGCCTCCGACTTGGCGAGGCGCGCCTGTTTCAGATCCGGAATGCGGCGCAGTGCCTCCACGGCCCGCTCAATGCCAAATTCTTTCAGGACGAAGGTCCGCACCTCTGGCCATGATGGCACGTCCGATCGGCCGATGATCCAGTCCGCGGTCATCGCAATCTCGGCCGCGCTCATGTGGCGGTTGGGTCTCAGCCTACTCATCGATAGGCCCCGAGTGGTACGGGACCGTTCGGATCCGCGCCAAAGATTTCCCCGGTGCCACCGGATCAAACTGTGGTGTGGGTGCCATCTTAGCCACCAAGATGGGTGAGCCATCGACCACATCAGCGCTTTCGAGGATTGCGACCAGCTGTTCGAGACGGGCAATCTTGCGATCGAAGGTCTCCATCCAGCGCGGCGAGGCGCGAAGGCCCCCAGCGATCCGCTCCCGCGCCCGAGCCTGCAACTGACGCTCGCGCTCCAGTTCCCGTCGGATGTTCGCCAGCTTGACATCGGCCCCCTTGATGCAAACCAGATGGGTGCAGTTCAGGCACTCCCCGAACATCTGGCAGGGGTTCTGCCGCAGGGACTGCAGGCACCAACCGAAGGGCGTGGTGTGCGCGGTCTCTTTAATCTGGGCGATATCGAAGGCGGTCTCGCTGTCAATCGGGATCGGGGCAAGGCTCTCAATGTCGCGCGCCTTGCGGATCCGTGTCAACAGTTCTCGGGCGGTCTCGTGGTCGTAGGTGCTGTTCTGCCGAAGGCTTTTTCGTCCGGACCAGAGCGCGATGTCGGCAGGCGGCACCGAGGCCTTGGCGGCGAGCGTGTTAAGGTAGTGGCGAGGCTTGTGGGTATTCACGATCAGCGGCGAGCCGTCCGGCAAGCGGATTCCCATCTCCTCGAAGATGGAGGTGGAAGGTTCGCCCGGAAAACCCTGAAGTGCCGCCATGATTTGGTGGTAGGTGATCGGTTCCACGCGATCGAGCCGTCCTGCGTCCGAGACCGTCACGAAGATGCTATGCGGATGCGCCACCATCAGCGCCCGCTCGTAAGGGATGTGCGCGTCGCCGGGGAGGAACGGCCAGTCCTTTGGCGTCTTCCCAAACTTCGCCTCGCCTGCGGCCGCGGCGCGCGCGAGGCGACGGGCGGGCTCGGTATGGAGCTTGATGCGCGCGAGTGCCTCCTGCGCAACTGCCACCATCGCCTTAGGTATGAACTTGATCTGAGGCGCGCCACCCTTCTTCGGCCACCAGCGCAAACCCGCTTGGTAGCCGTCGCCAGGATCGAGCACCGCATCACAATCCACTGGCAGCTCAAGGATTTCCGAGATGCGAGCCGGGGCGCAGCAGAGCAACGCGAGCACGGCGGTAGTGACCTGCTGACGCGGCGTCTGGGCGTTCACGAAAGCCTCGGTCACGGCTTCGAGCTCGTCCCGGCTGAAGGTGCGGTCGTCGTCGTAGGCGCTGAGGCGGGATTCCATGGAAAAGCGCCGCCCGCCACTCGACCACTCGAATGGCGACCGGACCACGCCCGCCGCGTTCAGCGCCTGCGCTACCCATTCAAGCGCCTTCGCGCGCTGTTCGACACCATAGGGTTCGCCGCCTTCCGCGCGGATGCGGTCGATCGCGGCATCTAAGAAGGCCGGCGTGACATCGGCAGGCTCGTTAACCCCGGCCTCCAGCATCACCGCCGCCAGTACGCGCATCATCACGACCGGCTTGGTATATTTCCCGATCTGGCGCTTTCGGCCGAACTCTTCCGCAATCTTGAAGGCGACATAGGCGCGAGCGAAGGCTCCGAACGCACCAGTCAGGTCCGGCCCCTTTGAACGGCCACCTGCAAAAGTTACATAAGTGGGCGCGTTAACACGCTCCGGCTTTGCGAGACCCGTCAGGTCCCACGCCGGAGCCTCCCAGACGATGGCGGAGGCCGCCATGAAGGGCAGGGACCTCGCGGCCGCGACATAGTCGACAAGATTTTCGTCGCAGTCCTCACCGCGCGGGCGGAACGTAATTATCTCAGCCATCAGCGACCTCCTGTTGCTTGATCGCCTCCAGAAGGTCCATGATCGCCACGATCGTCGCGGTACGGGCCTCGGCCACTTCGGCGTGGCCGGCCTCGATCAATTCGCTCTGCCGGGCGAGAAGGGCCGCCAGCAAGGACTCATGTGGTGCCCCGGCCCAAGCCCTGAACTTGCGGCAGGTGTAGCAGGCGATCGGAGCCACTCCGGCGTCGATTGCCTGACAACCACCGATCTCGCAAGATCCGACCCCGGTCAGGTCCTTATCGCGAAGCACCGCATCCGGATATTGCTGCGCCTGTCGGTCTTTCGCCTCCCGCACGATCTTCCCAAGGAACCGGTCGGCAATCGGGATGAAGGCCTCGCCGACCAGTCTCTCCATGCGCTGGAAGTGATCGATCCCCGCGTCCACATAAGCTTGGCAGCTTTCGGGGCTGGAATGGCCGGCGTTGGCGGCGATCTCCAGAGCGTTGCAGCCGTTCATGGCGAGACCGGTCAGTACCGTGTGCCGTTCACGCTGCGGGTTCACGACCAATATGCGGCCGCTGATTGGGCTCGCCACAGCGAGGCGGGCAAACAGCCTCACGAAGACTTTCTGTATGCCGCTTTTACCTTGATGGTGTTCCAACCCAGATGAGACAGCGACGACCATGCGTTTTGGTGGGAAGAGTTGCGCGTCTTCCGGATCCTGTCCGTGGGCTAAACGAGACAGGACATTGCTCTCGATATGAAGGAACAGCACATCCGCCAGCCCCTGGGTGATTGGCTTCCACGGCATGAACGCGCCGCGCTCCGGAATCCCACGCTGTTTCAGAAGCGGGATCCGAACCTCGACGCGCTCTCCGTTGCGCCGTAGGTCGCATACCTTCATGGCCGCAAGTTGTGCTGGCCTCATTCCAAGGCCACGGAACATCCGCACCACCGTATAATCGTACAGGTCGACCTGGCCCGAGTTGAATGCTGCGTCGAGCGCCGCTTTCAGCGCCGCGTCCTCGGCAGGACGATAGGCCCCAGCATCGGGGTCCCATGTGCGCACCGCATCCTTGTCATTCTTCGGTGGCACCCGAATCTGAGCGATGAAGTCGTGCGTCTCTGGCAGGATTCCGGGCAGCTTCAGCGTCCTCCAGGTTTCTGTAAGGATACGAAGCTGTCCGAGGTGCGCGACGTTGCCGCGCGCGCACCAGTGAGCGACATCCTCCGCGTCGATCTCTTCGACCGGCCCATCGCGACGTTGCTGTGCAAACAGAACAAGGTTTCTGAACTGGCGGAAGGCTGCATCGACTGTTTTGAGATTTCGGGTGCCGACCATGGTACTCATCAATCGCTTCGCGGACGTGAGCAGGTCGTCCGACAGGCTATTTCTCAATAGGGTAAAGTCGATATTGACGGCACCGCTGAGGGTGCGGAATGCCCAGAAATCCTGCTCGGGATCGAACGGTGTGCCATCCGAGGCAAACGCTTGCCGATATTCAGACCGAACTACAGGCGTCAAAGTCGTGGGAAATTTCACGAACGGCTCTCCTGAACTCGGAGTCCTGCCTTGAAAGCGGCTTCGGTCAAGTGATCGCCTCGGTATTCAGCAGCCATCTTGCTCAGATAGGACCAACCGCCAAGGAAGTTGGCGAAGCGCGCGAAGTCCTCGGCGCTGATCCGGGCTGCAATTGCCCAGTCGGCCAGGTTCTGAATCCAGCCATGCCGAAGGTGGTGTGGCGTCAGTCCTTCGATTCCGAGATGCTGTCCGAGTTCGTGGACCACTCGGCCGACGGTGCGATCGGAGATTGGCGTCCCATGTGTACAGTTGTCGTGGCTCAGGAAGACAAAGGGCGAACCGCGCTTCTCTGCCGCGTCGCTTCCCGGGCCCAACATGTAGTCCTCCAGCGCTTGCGCAACAGTGGGGCCGAAGGGCACGATCCGGTCGAGGGTCTTTGCATTAGGCTCACGGGTCCGCGGGTCTTCCGGATCGTCATGCCGTCGCTCCACCCGGATCTCGCAGGCTGCAAGATCAATGTCCTCGGGCTTTAACTGCCGTGCTTCACCTTGACGAATGCCGGATGCCACCAATAGGCAGACGAGGGCCCAGTTGCGCCGCGCCATCGCTTCCGTCTTCCAGACGTCGAAGGGGTCGCCCGCGGCAGCGAAAGCGGCAACGCGAGCTAGATCGGCAGCCTGTATAATGTTTCTGATCCGCGAGGACTGGATCCTTGGCTGGTGAACCGCTATGCGAGCGGCCATATCCTTGCGCGCGACAATCCGCTCGGCGAGCTCCAGCGAACGCTTTCGAAGATGGGCCTCGGACATGCGCCCAACGAAATCGAAATAGCGGGCAGCCGTCGCCAAGCGCCGACACTTCAAGGTATTACTGACGATGTCGGCCTTCGACATGGTGAGACCGCGGCGCATCTCCGTTACCTCGGGCAAAGTGATCCGTCGCAGAGCCGCGGTCTTCAGCCCGCAGGCTTCCGCCAGTGTCTCAATCTCGTCCAGACCGAAATACTCGCCAGCCTCGAGCCGCGCATTCAGGTCGATGCGCTCCCGAAGCGCCCAGAGCCCGAGGTGAACCAGATCTGAGGCTTCCGCGCCCATGGTCTCTGACGAGTGGCCATGTGAACGCCGCGAGAGAGCCAGCGCCGTCGGGTAGTATGCCGGCGCGCCGGCATCGTCGATAACGGTGACAAAGCGTTCGCCATCCGCGAGGATGTAGCGCTGTACGCGACAAAAATACCGGTTCGTGGCAGGGGGAACATAAGACATTCGGCGCGCCTCCGAACGAAATAAGAACACATTCGGCAAGCTCATGCAATCACGTCACTAAGAGGGCAAAACTACCGCTTTTCGTGGTGAGATTCTGATAAGAGAGATTATGTAATTTGTTCGGTCAAAATCGGGGAACGGCTGATGTTTGGGCAGTTATATAAGCGATGCTCTTCTTTCCGACAACTGCGGCCGTTGGCGATGACATACGCTTGCGCATGGGTTATCAGTAAGGCCATCAGCCAACAAGATTGTCAGACATGTTTCATCTCAAGAAGGCAACCTTCGACGATCTGCTGCGTGAGACCTATCTTCGTCTCCTCAAAGACAAAGGCGTCGAAGAAGTCAGCTCGACAAAAGGCCGGAGTCTAGAGGTTTTTGGTGTAGGCCTTGAGCTTTCCAATCCGCGGGCGCGCCTCAGCCGATCCCAAGGCCGCTCAAGAGTATTCAGCGCCTTAGGCGAGCTCCTTTGGTACTTATCCGGATCCAATAATTTGGACCAAATCGCCTACTATATTAAGGGCTACACGGCCGCTTCAGACGACGGTCAGACTCTCAACGGTGCGTATGGTCCACGAGTTTTCAAGACCCTCGCGGATCAGTCATCAAGCCAGTGGTCCCGTGCCATCAGGCGACTAAAGTCGGAGCGAAATCAGGGAACCCGAAATGCAGTCCTGCAAATAGCCTCCCCAAGCGATTTCTTAACAGACACAAAGGACAGGCCCTGCACGTGCAGTATCCAATTTGTCGTGCGTCGAAGGACGCTACACATGATGGTGCACATGCGCTCAAATGATGTCTATTTGGGACTGCCCCACGACATCTTTGCCTTCACGATGCTGCAAGAAATCGCCGCACGTGAAATCGGCGTGGGCCTTGGTAGCTACCTCCACTCGGTTGGCAGCATGCACTTGTACGCAGATCCTGACGCCTCGATCCCTGGGTCGGGTAAACTCGACCATCGCGCCGATGCGCAAGCCTACATCGACGAAGGTCTTTTTTCCAAGAGAGCGATGTCACCAATGCCTCAGGGCAATCCTTGGCCATACATTACCAGGGTCCTCGAGGCAGAAAGGGCTATTAGGAAAGGTAACATCGATTTCGAGCTTGATCCCGTGACGCCAAAGTACTGGCAGGACATCGTCTCACTGCTTCGGGTGCACGGCGCTATCCAACACATGAAGGACGAACCAGTCGAAGCACGACGGGCCTGCATCCAAAGGTACCTTGATGGGCTTCATCAGCAAGATTTTGCACTATATATCCGAGACAAGCTCGAAACTCTGGGAAAGTAAGCCTCGACATGGTCAGAAGATGTGCCGACCGACAGCAAGCGCTCCGAGCTGCCCTCACAGCTTACGAGGCGGATCATGGACCGTTGCCTGGACTGGCAGCGCAAGGCGCGACGGACACACTGATCCTACAGCTGATCGCGAGCCTTCGCCGAACGGAATTCATTTCGGTGCTCAAGTCGCGCAGACATTCCATCGGAAGAATGGACCCTCACCACGCATTGTTCGACCCGATAACGGCATCCCACCTTCTCAATCGTCAGGGCCAACTTGATGAGGCCGTTTGGCTGTGCTTCATAGCTACGCACTTCGGGAAGCATGCCCATGATAGATGGAAACTGGCTGCTAATGTCTACGGTTCCTTCGGGCAGGGCCCAACCTGGACGAGCGCCAACTATTTGGCGAATAAGCAGACTTTTGAACAAATGCTTCAGCGAAATGGGGCGATTTTGAACGATGCGTCCCGCGCGGGACGCTACTCGAACCATCGTCAGTATGTTTCCCGTCAACCCGACGCAATTGCCCGAACTTTCGACGAAATGTCTCATTGGCTCTTTGCTAACGGCTCCTTTTCTCAGCTCGTTCGGAACGTGCATGTGAAAAGCGGACAGAACCCGGAAGCAGCCTTCGACGAGATGTATCGCTCCGTCAGGTCAGTAAATTCGTTCGGGCGTCTTGGGGCGTTTGACTTCCTCACTATGATCGGCAAGCTCGATCTTGCTCCCGTTTCTCCTGGGTCTACGTACCTAGACGGCGCTACTGGTCCACTCAGGGGAGCGCGCCTTCTCTTTCACGGACGGACCGATTATCCACGAACAGGAAAGCAGCTTCAGGCCGCGTTTGACCGCCTCGACGATTATCTTCAGGTTGGGAAGCAACCGCTCGAAGACAGCATCTGCAATTGGCAAAAGAGCCCGAGCGTTTTTGTACATTTCCGCGGGTAACTACCGGGCGACTGGAACCAGCGCGTCGGCGTCCCAAGAAAACCGCTTCTTTAGGAAGGATAGCTTACCATGAGGAACAACTCCTGCCTTCTCTAACTGGCCCACTATGACGCCAACCGCGACCTTGGCTGATCGCGCGGCTAACATTACATTGTCTGCATTCGGTTTCTTGCGGAGGAGATCGTCCCAAATCTCGCTAGGAACTAACAACTCTGATGCCATCTCGTTGGCCTCTTTCTCATCGCGAGCAATCTGTGTGGATGTTCTGTCTGTGTCATAGGCTACGTGCTCGCCATGACCGAGTAAAACATGGCACGCTTCATGGTAAAGCGTAAACCAAAAGTGGTCGTCTGACAAATGACGAAAACTCAAATGAATAATAGGATTGCCCCTGTCGAGCATCCATGTGGCGCCGCTAGCACGGCAACCGGTCGGCGCGCGCGCTGTGGTAAAAGCGACACCGCAAGCATTTAGGCGCACACGAATTCGCTCGACCAAGTCACTTGGAGATTTGACAAAGCCAAGCCGTTTTAGGCTCTTCATCGCTTCCAAAAGAGAGCTCTTATCGAAACTTGATAAATCTTGGTTTTCCCCGTGAATCTCACCGACGCGTTTCCAGACCAAAGTGGCGTGATCGTTAGACTCAAACGATGAGGATGTCCGAAAAGAGACAACATCAAGACCGGATGTATATACCGCTTTCCACTGCGCTAGGTTCTCGCTTCCAAAGAACGCTAAGACTTCAGTCCTTAAGTCCTCTTTGCGGATTGCATTAGAAATCCATCCAAACTTCCGCATCTGTGCGACGGGCAGAGTGCGGAGCCAAGTCGCCCCATCATCATTGCTGTCACTAGAAACGCGTGCGGCTTCGCGAACGTAGGATTGATCTTTTCGGATCCAGAAATCGGGCGTCGAACCCAAGCACTGAGAAAGACGCTTGGCCGTTGCTTCCGAAATCCGATACGTCCCAGACAGTAGATCTTCCAGTTCGTCAGATTGGAGGCCAAGCTCGATCGCTAGTTCATCGGCGGCAAGCTCTCTGACGCTCATCAGGCGGGCGATGGTGTCGCCTGGAGGGATGGCCCAGTCAGGCTCGAAGGTCATGCTATCACCCTGTTACCGTCAAGAATACGCATAAGGCAGAACCGATGCGCCCGCCCCCAGTCTTCTTTGCGGGCTACATCTCTCATGCGCGGCTCGACTTCAAGCACCACTGACGGCACAACCGAATATTCTAGTAGCACCCGAGCGCCTATCGACACGCGATCTGGGAAGATGGGCACCTCAGAAAAATCAGCCGCATCGACCAAGTCCCGCAAAAGTACGTGAAAGCTGTGTGCGGTAGCGTCACCCAACTTCCGAACCGCATAAGCTTTGCTTAGGGCGATCTTTCTCATCGCATCAGTTTGAAATCCTGGTTCCAAGCACGATCCACCAGCTACGCATAGGATGCAACTGTCCGATGCCTTGCCACAACATATCGATCCAACCTCTACATCTTGGATCTGAGGGTAAGGAGAATGCACACAGCTGTCGAGCGTATTCCTCTGCCCAGAGACACTTTTGGGTGGTGAGGCGCGAAGAGCCGATCGCGCCATTATAGAGGCGCAGGTCAAGCAATCCTGCCGCAGAAGAGTTAGGCAGCGCTCACGCGCTGCCCGTCGCCATGCGGTAGACCGGGATGCCCATCTTGCGGGCCTTGTCGGCGAGGTTGTCCTGGATGCCCGTGCCCGGGAAGACCACGACACCGATCGGCATGCAGTCCAGCATCTGATCGTTGCGCTTGAAGGGCGCTGCCTTGGCGTGTTTGGTCCAGTCCGGCTTGAATGCGACCTGCGGCACCTTGCGGTTGGAGGCCCAGGTGGCCGCGATGCGCTCGGCGCCCTTAGGTGATCCACCGTGCAAGAGCACCATGTCGGGGTGCTTGGCGTGGATCTGATCGAGACGGTCCCAGATTATCCGGTGATCGGTGGTGTCCCCTCCCGAGAAGGCAACCTTGGGTCCGGGTGGCACCAGGCTCTCCGTCTCGGCGCGCTTTTTGGCGGCGATGAAGTCGCGGCTGTCGATCATCGCGGCGGTCAGATGGCGATGGCAGGTCCGCGAGCCCGAGCGCGGTGACCAGTGGGTGCCGGTGGTCCTGAGGTAAAGGTCAGCAGCGGTTTCACGGAAGAGTTCCAGGCTTTCCCGCCGGTCGATCAGGCTCCGCCCGATGTCGATCAGGGTTTCGAGCTGGACCGATTTCACCTCGGAGCCGTCCTGCTCGCGCTGGAGGCGCTTCTGCGCCTGCTCGTTGTCGTCGAGCCTGGTCTCGATCCGCTCGGCGGCGCGGTGGAAGGTGTTGACGGTCGACCAAAGGATTTCGTTGAGGTCGGCATCGAGGCTCGTGTCGGCCATGGTGGCGATGAGGGCGTCGAAGATATCGGCGACGGCGGTCTGGATGACGTGATCCTCGGGCGTGATCCGGGGATCGGCCTCGTCCGCACCCGGACGGTAGCCATAGAGTTGCAGGGCTTCGATCGCGTGATCGGTGGGCGATGAGGCGTGATCGGGTTCGAACTCGTCGTGGGCGTACATGGGATGCTCCTTCGTCTGGACCGCGTCCGTCGCGGCCTTCTGGCGACGAAAAGCCCATGGGCGGTCCGGTCTGGCAGCCCGAGCCTCTTGCGAGGGCCCTGATGGCCAAGCCCGACTATTTTGCCTCGCGATGCAAAGGCGGAGAGACGGGGTCCCCGCGCGACCTGTCGCGTGGGGTGGATCGCCGCCGGCGGAAAATAGTCGGGCGCCGCCATTGCCTGACCGGACCGTTTATGGGCCGCTCGCCCTCTCAAAGGCCGAGGCGCGGTCCCGATGAGGAAACCGCATCCTCGTTCGCCCATGAGGAGGTCGAACCCTGCCCGATCACCCCCTTCGCCGCATCAGAGGATCGGTTCCTGAGAAACGGCTGACGTCCTCGGGGGCGAGTTGCACCCGGATATGCGCCCTGATCGCGTCCAGACCGCGGGTGGTGAGATCGTCGTTGAAATCCCCCGCCATGGGCGACAGCGTCAGAGCCTCGATGCCAGCCTCATGCGCCCGGGCGATCAGGCTATCCCTTGCACCATCCCCGGCGGGATCGTTGTCGCGGACGATATAGAGCCTGCGCAGATGTGCCGGAAACTGGAGGGCTGCGAGGTGTCCGGCCGAGAGCGCGGCAACCATCGGCATCTTTGGCAGAGCCTGACGGAGGGAAAGCACGGTCTCGATCCCCTCCCCTGCTGCCATGACCTCTTTGGTCCCGCCGAACCGAACCGCGCGGCCGAGGAGTTCCCCCATCGCTTTCCGCTGCGTGTCGAGAGGTGCCTTACCGCTGCCATCGCGTGCGAGCCATGTGCGGTGCACGCCTGTGACCTTGCCGTCGAGGTCGGTGACGGCGGCGATCATGGCGGGCCAGGTCTCGGTCTGATCCTCGCCCTGCCCCCGATAGTAGCAATTGGGGTGGAATTTGAGGGCGCTCGTGTCGCGGAGATCGGTGATGCCCCGGCCCCGCAGATAGATGGCTGCCAGTGAGCCTTTGAGCGGAGTGGACATGCTCAGGAGCCGACGTGCCGCTTCAGAAGATCCAGTTGGTGCGGCTAATTGCTTCGGTGTCGTGGTCTTCGGTGCGGGGTCCTGCCTCGGAAGACTGAGAAAGCGCCGGGCCTCCTCGAGAACATCGGGGAAGTCGCTGAGCCCAAGGCATTCGCGGATCACGTCGAGAAGGTCGCCGTGGCTTCCTTCGGCCGGATCTTGCCATTTACCAGCCGCGCCCTTCCCCGCAGTTGGCCCCTTGAGGCGGACGAACATCGAACGGCCGGCGGCGTTGCGCACATCGCCGACCAGCCAGTAATTGCCCTGCCTCCGCCCGTTCGAGAGATAGTGGCGGCAGACATCTTCGGCTTGTTCACCAAGGCGCTCCGCCAGTTCTGCGGCATCAATACGGGACATCAGGCAACCTCGCGCTCAGAAATGCGGGAGATAGGCCAGAGGTTGAAGAGCTTGGCAAGCACTCCCGCTCCATCCGTCCCAACCGGCACGAAAAACCGCAGTTTCCACGAGATGATCTCGCTGAAAAGGCCGTAAGCCCGCAGGCGGTCGCGCATGCCTTCAGTGAAGCCGGTCAGCTCGATCCGGTTCACGCCCATGACGCGGGCACGGCGGAGCTGCAGGCCCTCGGCAAGATCGAGGATGGTCTTGCCGAGGGTCAACGCCGCATAGGCCTGCTCGGGCGTGAGGCTCGCCACCCCTGCCCCGGTCGCTGTGGCGGCCCAGGCAGGAGAGACCCTGCGCCCGATGATCCGCTCGCCATCATCAGTCTGCAGACGGTATACCCTGGTTTCGTCCTGGGGCAGGCGCTTCCAGACCGGGAGGAGAAGACCCGAGACGACATGCAGGGTGCTCTCGGTGAATTCGGGCACGTCGGCGACCTCGGCGTTCCAGGCGGCGGCGAAGGTTGGGCGATCGGTCTCGACCCAATTCGTGCCGCCCATCAGCCTGACTGCGATGTTCTGCGCTTCCGAGGGACGGACCAACCGGACGCGGCGCTCGATATCGCCGTCATCCAGCATGATGCTGGTCGTCGGGATTTGTACTGCTGCCCGGCCAGAATTCTCATTGATCAAGAGTTTCGCGCGGGGATCGTCGAGTTCGCCCAGGGCCTCATCCAGCAGGCGGGGCAGGTTCCGGCGGCGTTCCGTGATGGAGAGAAGCCGGGTCTCGGCCCCGGTCGTTGGGTGAGTGTAGATCACCTGACGGTCGGTGACGGTGAAGCTCTCGGCCCGCAGGGTTTCCAGCCCGATGTCATAGGTGCCCGAGGCCATGGCCCCGTCGATCCGAGCCTCCAGAAGCTGCTCGAAAGCAGAGAAGAGGATGCCCTGCAGCTCGATGGTCAGCGCCAGGAGCCGGTTCAGAAAGGTGGTGATCGGCGGCAGGTCGTCCTTGATGCCGTTGGTATCCATCAGCTTCAGGCCGGTCGCCGCCTCGAACTGCTGCAGCGAGCAGCCCTCGATCTTGCCGCGGACGATCAGCAGGTAGAGTTGGCGCAGGGCGTCGCGGGCATAGGGGCTCTCGAGATTGTCCTCTGGCCGGAACAGACCCTGCCCTCCTGTCTGCCGCTGGCCGCGGGTGATGGCGCCGAGCGTGTCGAGCCGACGGGCAATCGTGCTCAAGAACCGCTTCTCCGCCTTCACATCGGTGGAGATCGGCCGGAACAGGGGCGGTTGCGCCTGATTGGTCCGGTTGGTGCGGCCAAGGCCCTGGATGGCCGCGTCCGCCTTCCAGCCGGGCTCGAGCAAGTAGTGGACCCGCAGGCACTGGTTCTTCGCCCCGAGATCGGCGTGATAGCTGCGCCCGGTGCCGCCAGCATCGGAGAAGATCAGGATGCGTTTCTGGTCATCCATGAAGGCGGCGGTCTCGGCCAGATTGGCCGATGGAGCACGGTTCTCGACCGCGAGGCGCGCGGCAGCGCCGTCGCCCTTGCGGATGATGCGGCGGGACCGGCCCGTCACCTCCGCCACAAACTCCGTCCCGAAGTGCTGGAGCACCTGATCGAGCGCGCCGGGCACCGGCGGTAGCGAACCAAGCTGCTCCAGCATCTCGTCGCGCCGCCGCACCGCTTCGCGGCATTCCACCGGCTGGCCGTCGCGGAACACGGGGCGCGACGACAGGTTGCCCTCGCCGTCCGAGAAGGGCTCGTAAAGCTGAACCGGGAAGGAGTGCTGGAGGTAGCTGCCAACGTACTCCCTGGGAGTGACATCAACCGTCAGGTCATTCCATTCGTCGGTCGGGATCTCGGCGAGCCGCCTTTCCATCAGTGCCTCGCCCGTCGAGACGATCTGGATGACCGCGGCATGACCCACCGCAAGGTCCGCCGTGATCGACCGGATCAGGGTCGGGGTTTTCATACTGGTCAGCAGGTGGCCGAAGAAGCGCTGCTTGGTGGATTCAAAGGCTGATCGCGCGGCCGACTTGGCCTGCCGGTTCAGCGTACCGTCTGAACCTGTGATGTTGGCGGCCTCCATCGCCGCATCGAGATTGTTGTGAATAACCGCGAAAGCCCCGGCATAGGCATCATAGATGCGACGTTGCTCGTCGGTCAGCTGATGCTCGACCAACTCGTACTCGACGCCGTCATAGGAGAGCGACCGTGCCGTATAGAGGCCGAGGGCACGCAGATCACGGGCCAAGACCTCCATGGCCGCAACGCCCCCGGCTTCGATGGCCTCGACGAATTCGGCCCGGGTGGCGAAGGGGAAGTCCTCGCCGCCCCAGAGGCCAAGGCGCTGCGCGTAGGCGAGGTTGTGCACTGTCGTGGCCCCGGTCGCCGAGACATAGACGACGCGGGCATCAGGCAGAGCGTGCTGCAGGCGCAAGCCCGCCCTGCCCTGCTGCGAGGCCTCGACATCGCCACGCTCGCCCTTGCCGCCACCGGCATTCTGCATGGCGTGGCTTTCATCGAAGATGATGACCCCGTCGAAGTCGCGCCCGAGCCAATCGACGATCTGTCGGACGCGCGAGACCTTCTCGCCCCGTTCGTCCGATCGGAGCGTCGCATAGGTGGTGAAGAGGATGCCTTCCGACAGGGTGATCGGCTTGCCTTGGGCGAAGCGCGACAGTGGTGTGACGAGGAGCCGCTCCTGTCCGAGGGCCGACCAGTCACGCTGCGCATCCTCGATCAGCTTGTCGGATTTCGAGATCCACACCGCCTTGCGCCGCCCGCGCAACCAGTTGTCGAGGATGATGCCAGCCGACTGACGGCCTTTCCCTGCCCCGGTGCCGTCGCCCAACATGAAGCCGCGGCGGAAGCGGACTGCGCCGGCATCCCCGTCGGCCGCAGCGCTGACCTTGTCGAAGGTCGCATCGACGGTCCAGGCGCCGGCCAGATGGTCGGCATGAGCCTCCCCGGCAAAGATCACCGTCTCAAGCTGCGCGTCAGAAAGGCGCGCAGAGATGTCAGACGGGAGCTTTGGCCGATAGGAGGGGCGCGGCGGCGCGACCGAGGCCATGGCCGCCGATTGCACCAATTTGGTCGGGTGCGGCACGGCACCGGGGATAGAGATCGACTGAAGCCGGTATTCTTCATAGATCGCATCGGACAGGCGCGCGGTCTCGGGCGGCTCTGCGTCGATCGCGTCGTAGACCAGATCGACGGCATTCGCCGTCTTCGCTGGGAGACGAGCAGCTGCGCTCAACGAACCGCGAGCGGGATAGCCCCGAACCGAGCGCGCAGCAGCAGGTAGCGGCGATGTGGGAGGTTTTGGCAATTCGACGGTCAGGCGCGGTGGAACCTGCGCCTCAATCCAGCCGAGGAGTGTCGCGACATCCCGCGCCATGCCCGACGACGCCGGAAAGTGGGTGGGATCGGCCGCAGGCATCTTGTCGATCACCGTGAGCCGCGTCGAAAACGTCGTGCCATGGCGGGCATAGACCGCGCCATCAATCGCCGCAGAAAACACCACCGTTCCGACCCCCTGCAAGCGGGCAAAAGCATCGCGCCAGGCGGGCTGATCGGGGACGAAGTTCGCGCCGGTGATCGTCACGAGTCGGCCACCGAGTGCAAGGCGCGCCAGGGCCGAGGCAATGTGGCGGAAGGCTGCGTCCTGCACGCGCCCCGTGACATTCGCCATCGCCGAGAAGGGCGGGTTCATCAAGACGACGGACGGGATAGCCGCTCCGTCCAGATGGTCATGGATCTGCGCCGCATCGAAGCGGGCAACAGGAAGGCCCGGAAAGAGAGAGGCGAGCAAGTCGGCGCGGGTAGCGGCGAGCTCGTTGAGGATCAGCTGACCGCCCGCGACCTCGGACAGCACTGCGAGAAGGCCGGTGCCCGCCGAGGGCTCGAGAACGATGTCCTGCGGAGTGATGGCGGCGGCGGTCAGAGCTGCCAGCCCAAGGGTCACCGGGGTGGAGAATTGTTGCAGCGCCTGGCTTTCCTCGGAGCGGCGGGTCTGGGTGGGCAAGAGGCCCGTGATCTTCGACAGCACGGCCAGACGCGCTGCAGGCGTATCTGACTTGCGGAAGATGGCCGGACCGAACTTCCGCAGGAAGAGGACCGTCGCGGCTTCGCAGGCCTCGTAACCCGCCTTCCAGTCCCAGAGGCCGGACGCATCGGAGCCGCCGAAGGCAGTCTCCATGATGCCGCGCAGGGCATTCGCGTCGATGCGCTGCCCGCGCTCGAGCGGGGCCTGCAGCATCCGGGCGGCCGACAGAATGGCGGAGGCGGTGGGCGCTTGCGCCTGCACCGCCGGGGACAAATCGTTCATATTGGAAACCTCGAGAGCCTGAACCGGGGTCAGCCCCGGTCAGCGCTCTCTCAACCGCCGGGACTAAACCCGTTCCGGCCCTCCTCTCCCTCTTCCGCGCCAGGGACAGTCGCCCGAATGGGGGGAGACAGCGACCGCTGGCTCCAGTCCGAAGGACGAGGGCCCGGTCCCGGCAGAAGGCCGGGGGGTGCCAGTCTCACCTTTGAACTAAGCACCCCGGTTAGAAATTCTCTCGACGCATGAACTTGTTCGCAGCAGAGCTTACCTACCCCTGCACTAGGCCGAGGAACGTTTTTACCGGCATGAGCCAGGGCTGCTGCTCCGGATGAAAGGTCTCATGGAGGCTGCGCGGTAGCACCAGTTGTAGCGACTGCGCCTGCATCTCGGCGGTCTGTGTCCTGGAAATTGACGGCTCCAAGGTCAGGAGGTGCTTGCTGGTGATCCGGTCCGCTTCAGCCAGAACTTGCCTCCATCTGTCTTTGCAAGTCGTCTTCACCGCAAGCATCCTGAGCGATGCCACGGGGAACGCGGGATCCGCATACTCCGCCTCGCCAGGGAACAGGAAGTCGGCAGCATTGCGTTTTTCAGTCGTAGCCTCACGTTTGTACCTGATCTGCCACGACTTCAGCAGGGCTTCCACATGATGGGCGAAGGCAAACCCGGCACGGGATTTTCGTCTGTTCTGAACGCTCAGCGAAAATGAAAGGAAGCCATCGACGTCCGCTTTCTCTCCATCGAGAAACCCCGTCCGAAGGCGCTCCGCGACGACGATACGCTCCATGTGCCGGAACAGGGCCTCTTCGTGGTCCATCCATGCAACGAGCGCCCCATCGGGATCATCGCGCGGGTCAATGCCTTTGATCGTCTTTCGCGCGAACTCAGAAAACGCCACCGTGCCTGGAAAGGTCGACCCAAATCTCTCGATGAGAAGGCCGAGCGCATCGGGCTCCGGCTCTTGGGCTTCGATCCCTAACTCCTCGAGGATGAATTTGGCGGCAAGATCGATACCTCTGCCGCCATCCGCTCCGAGATCACGCTGACTGAGTTCGTAATCGTTTGTCAGTTGCAGCCCGAATAGCCAAAGCAGCTTCTGTTCGGCAGAGCTTCCCGACGGGCACAAGATGGCCAGCACTTTGCGCTCGGCCGTCATGCACAGAAAAAGGGTGTCTCCGGCCTTCGCCTTGTAGACCACTCCCTCTGCTGCAGCCGGATAGTAAAGCCGGTATTCCGGGGTCCGGTGCGGCTGCTGCTTGCGACTGTTGTACCAGGTTCCCGTCAGCTCCAGCCGAAGGGGAGCCTCCTGTTCGTCGTCCATCCAGATATAGGTGATCGGGATCTTCTCGCTCTCGTCGGGTGTTCCAACAAAAGCACGAAAGATATCGACACCCTGGAATTCATGACCTCTTGAAACTGCGGGATCGACTTCTGTGCCCCGAAGGACCTTTGCTCCCGCCCCGGCAAAATAGCCCGAGAGATACCCTCTGCCCGCCAAATTAGACCTGCTTTCTTTCCTCGTCCCGATTCCGCGATCTCAGATCAAGGAACTGACCTTCAGAGGAAAGCCAGACGCTCAGACTGTCAATCACCTCTTCCAGCGGCAGACGGTGCTTGCCCCTTACCGCACATTCCCAAACTACACCTGTACGCCATCCGGCCCCCTTGAGCAGCGCAAAATTTGCCGCATCTCGCGCGATATTTCCGGCAATCTTCTTCTGCCAAAAAGCCTCACGTGTCGCCGGCCACCGGAACATCGGGCAGTCGTGGCCGTGCCAGAAGCACCCGTTGACGAAGACCACCGCCCGATGCTTTGCAAACACGAGGTCAGGCTTGCCCGGCAACGACTGTTGATTCAGCCTGAACCGGAAACCCTTTGCATGCAGCGCGCGCCTGATCAGGATTTCCGGCTTGGTATTCTTCGACCGGATCGCGGCCATGTTACGGCTACGGGTCGCTCTGTCGTGGACGTCAGCCAACTTTCTTGAGCGGCTCAGCCGCCATCAGCGCCTGAATATGCGGGGCCATTACCCGTGCCACTTCTGCGAAAACTGGCACGGCAACCGAGTTCCCGAATTGCTTGTAGGCCTGAGTGTCTGAAACAGGAATCCGGAATTCCTCGGGATACCCCATCAGCCGCGCGCACTCACGCGGCGTCAAACGTCGCGGATTCTTGTCAGGCCCCCTGCTGATCAGGATCTCGGACCCGTCCTTATAGTACCGGGCAGACAGCGTGCGCGCGATGCTTTCGCCATTCACCAACCCGAAGCCAAACCCATTGCCCTTGGCCTGGTGCTTCTTTGCATAGTCCTGCAGATAGGCCCAAAGCTTGTCGGTCAATGTGTACTTCTCGTTGACCAGAGCATCGGGGCCTTGCGTGAAGTGCCCCTCAACCTCTTCTGTCCCGTTTTCCGGATGTAGAATGTGCTTCATGCGCTTCGACCCATAGACCGGCAGCACGACATCATCGAAGTTGAACCCCGTCTTCTCGCGGAAACCGACCATAACGATGCGTTCGCGATGCTGGGGCACAAAGTGACCTGCATCGATGATCCGTGTTTCAAGAGAATAGCCCAACTCCTCGGTGAGCTTGCGCCGGATCACCTCGAAGGTCCGACCCTTGTCATGGCTTTTCAGGTTCTTGACGTTCTCAAGAAGGAAAGCAGCGGGGCGGTGGTGCTTCAGGATGCGCAGCACATCGAAGAACAGCGTGCCCTGAGTTTCATCGGCAAACCCATGGGCGCGGCCGAGGGCGTTCTTCTTTGAGACGCCTGCGATCGAGAAGGGCTGGCAAGGAAACCCGGCGACAAGAACGTCATGCGCGGGGATGTCGTTCTCATCGACCTGACGGATGTCACCGGCAGGAAGATGGTTGTCAGGGAAGTTCGCCATGTAGGTCTGCTGGGCATACTTGTCCCATTCAGACGTGAAAACACAGCGCCCACCGGCGCCCTCCATCGCGCGCCGCAGCCCTCCGATCCCAGCGAAGAGGTCGATGAAGGTGAAATTCTTTTCGCCGATGGCAGCCTTGCGCTTGCGCTCGATTTCCATATTCAGGAGCCGAAGGACGCTTTCCCGCGGTGCTTCCTCTCCGCGCTTCCAGCGGTAGATGTGCCCCTCAGAATAGCCGAGGACGTGAGCTGCTTCAGGCACGGTGTATCCGGCCTGAGCCAGAAGTGTCGAAAAGTCTGCGGCCATCGGTTGTCATCCTCTGGGAATTTTTCTGACACAATGGCGGATATCGCCACATAGAGCAAGAACATTGAGGGGGTTTTCTAACCGTGAACATGGAAGGAGCCGCCAAGCTGAGGCGCTTCGCCAGAATGCAGGGTTGTCCGCTCACCGATCCCTTTGCCTTTTGAGACCACCCGGGCGAAATCGACTTCGGTCGACATCAGGCCGACGGCTGCCTGGATCGGTCGGATTGCCTGCTGTTGACCGGTTACGGCAAAGATCACCGCGACCGAACTGTCGCTTTGGCCCCGGTCTTTCGACCGGGGCCTTTGCTTTGGCGATCAGTCGCCGCGGCGGGAGTTGGGGCGGGACCAGATGAGGGTCGAGCCCTCGCCGTCTTCGTCATCGAAGAGGTTGGCATAGATCGGGGCGGCGAAGCTCGGATCGTCCAGCTTCAGGCCGAGGTATTCGCGGCCCTCGTTCGACTTCTTCGTCCAGGCGGCGCCGATCTCGGCGCGGCCGACCAGGACCCGGTGGGAGGGCGCGTTTTCGCCCGAGGCCCGCAGGTCGGGGACGAGGCGCACGCTCTTTGCCTGCAGGCTGAGGGTGAAGATTTCGCCGGTGTATTCGGTGCCGGTCTTCTTGAAGGTGCCGATGGTCGCCATGATCTTTCTCCGTTTGCTCTGTTTCGGGCCCGCGTCCTTGCGGCCTCGATGGCGATCGAAGAGGCCGGAGGCGACCGATGGCGCACCCCCACCCTCGTGGGGGCTGGACAGCACAGGAGGAACTTTCTTGCCTCGCGAGGAATGACGGTGCCTGCACCGGCAGGGGAAGAAAGTTGTGACGACGCTGTTGCACCAAAGCGGTCGAGGCGAAGCCGTCCTTCGGGCAGATCAGCCCATCACCAGAGGCCGTTTGGACGCGGGGGCTGGGACAGACGGGGAGAGGAGATCAAGGCGACCCTGAAGGCCCGGCAGGAGAGACAGGACTGGCACTGCCGGCGGTTTGAAACCCCTCGGCTGGCATCAGGCCAGTATGCGCATCCCCCCTGCCCTGCTGCCTTGCGCCACACACCGCTCCTCCGCCGGGTCAAGATCTGCCAGCGTGATGGCAGTGCCACGGACGAAATTCGAACAGTACCGCGACTGAGCTTAGCGGCTCAGTCCGAGTATTGGGACACTGAACTGTACAAACCTCGATGATGACGAGGAAGGTGAGGGTTCCTGCTGAGCCTCCCATCCACTTCCGTTACCGCAACCGTGATAGCCAAGGCAAAGGATCGTCGAAAGAGCCGAAGGCCGTCGCGCAAGCACCGCGCATCGAAGACCTTAAGGAGATGGCGGCAATGCGGACCTAGCAGCCGTTCCCGACGCCTGCACCCTAGTCGAAAATAATCTAGGCTGAGCGGAGCCGGAACTGTATCCGAGAGTGACTTGGGCCGCTCGCTTCCCCTTTCCTACAGTCGTCCCCATGATCCGGAGGGAAGGTTTACCCAAATCCGCGGGAAGGAATTGAAGCGATCTCTAGCGCCGAAGTTAATCGCACCATTGTACCCGACCCCGCCGCACCCAAAAGTGCGACCGGCATCCAGTCTTGCGCCACACGGAGGGAGACAATGTCGGCCTGCCCTCTCGATCCAAACGAATGTCCCAGCGAGGCTTGGCCTCGGCGATGACCAAGAGTTCGATGATGTCACCGCAACCACAAGGGCAGCGCATGCCGACGCACCAATCCTCGTCGTCTTCGCGCGCCAGTACGAGATCACGGTGTGGCATAGAATGAGGCAGACTGTCCCCTTCGATCACAACCAGTCGCCGCGCGGGTCCGAACCGTGCCCAAACGTCGCGCCACCACTTCCGAACGTTTATCATCAATCCGCCCTCCGCGGCTTGAACAGTGGAAGGCCAAGCAGCGGCTCCAGGTCACCGCGCGCCAAGAGGCCAAGACTAGAACTGGGAAATGCGCCTTCCGCGGTGAACTCTTCTTCACCGGCAGCCAAGCTGAACTCTGTGCGGGCATAGTTCCCGTTGGGGTCCAAGCGGAAAGGGTAAGCTCGCGCAATAAACTCATTCATCGCTGCCGAGGCGACCCGCATATTGAGCGTGATCACTGAAGGGGCCTCTTCTATCGCGCCTTTGATGTAACCGGCTTCGAGTTCGTCCTGGTGCGCTCTGGGAGCAGTGTGGCGCAGGTACTCTGCGCGCAAACTAGCGGGTGAGTAAGCTTCACGATCCAAGAGCGTGGAACCGCCTGGCTGGACGTAGTCCACCCGACCGCATACATCAGCGATCGCCATGCCTCGTGCCGCTTTGCGGAGTGGGATCACCACTCCCATGTCGAAGAGTGGAAGCAAAAACGCCTGAGAGATGAAGTCCGCCATCTGGCGAGCCTCAAGCGTATCAACGCAGCAGAACAGTACATCGGCTTGGCTGGCCAACAGAACTGCCTCCCGGCTCGCAATGGATGCCGGTATGGCCGTCGCGACACCCTCGCCGCGATGACTGGCGACTGCGGAAGCGAACATTTCGACCTTGAGTCGGCGCTCAGCGACATCAGCTTGGGTGGAGTTCAATATACGATTCAAGTTGTGTGCTTCGATGCGGTCGAAGTCGATCAGGTCAACTCTTCCGAAGCCGAGACGGGCGGCTTGTTCACCTATGATCGAGCCGGTGCCCGATACCCCGATTACGACAGCACGCAGGCGCCCAAGCTCGCGGGTCATACCGCTTGTGAATGCGACAGGCCGATCAGCGAATCTGGCCCTTGGAAACTCGCTATTCCAGATCAGGTCGATGTCATCACCAATCACCGACACGAGATTGATCGGCCAGCACGTTCCGTCCTGGGCGTACAGGCGCCCGCGCACCCGCCCATCCGGGATCATGATGGCGGAACCGTGAAGCGAGCCGAGGGCCTCAAACAGGCCAGGCATCACCCGAGCGTCGCTTTGGTCGTCAGCTTCGGAGAAGTCGAACAGGCCGCCAGGATGAGAATGGATCAAGACGAGGGTCAGATTCTCCGCCTCGGCCAGATCGATCGCCTCTTCGATCCAAAGACCAGGCCAAACGATGCGGTCGGGTTCACGCAGCGCGCAGTCCTCATAAGGCACGAGGACCGCTTTGCGGACGAGGAGGCGCTGACGAGGGCCCGGCACGCGGGCACAGACAAGAATTGCCGCAGCCTCACAGCCATCGCCAGGGAAGAGATGCCGACGGACGCAATCACGCGTCGCTCCGGCGAAGCTGAGCGTCCAGGTCGGGATCATTCCCCGACTTCCTTGCAGAACGCCGCCTCGACGAGCGCCAGATGCGTGACGACATTGTCGGACGAAGGATTCCACTCCGAACCCGGCCCACGATGGCGCGACCAGCCATTGTAGGGAACGCCCAGAATCGTCGCCGGAATGTGAGTGCAATCGATCGCGCGCCCCGACACGAGCGCAAGCGGCGGATAGGTGTAAAACATATCGATCTGGGCCGCTGGGTAAGTCGGCGGGATCTCAAGGGCAAGGCGTGTCTGAGTAACGCTGAAGCCTGCCGGAACGGGATAGTTGTGGATGACCAGCCAACGCCTCCCCCCGTCAATCAGTGTCTCCCACCGATAACCGGTGCGATCGAGATAGGCTTCATCCACCTCCAGCACATCGAAGTCACGACGAGGTGCCGGATGCGCCTCACCGTTGTTAACTTCCTTTGGCGTCAGCCGGATCTTCTCGATGCCAGGGGTGCGCAGATCGACAATATCGGTCAACGCGACTTCGCGCTTCACCTGACCCGCCACCTTCAGGAAGATGTGCCAGCTCTGGCCGATATCGAAGCCGGCCTTGGTCATCGCGTCGCTCACGACGATGGTCGGCGTGTCGGAGACAATGGTCACACCCTGGATATTGAACTTCCACGAGGGCTTCTGGCCTACGAATGCTTCGACCCCGCGTCCATCCAGATCGACCAAGCCATGATCATCGATCTCCCGATCGGGTTCATCAGCCTGCTTCAAGTAGATCGCGACGCTAGCAGGCAGCTGGCCGAGCTTGCGAACGATGGCGCCCGAGACGATGCGGCACGGCCACTGGAAACGCTTACCATCAATCGTGATGAAGTAGTCACGATCGGTCTCTACGATCACGAACCGGCCATCGTTATGCTTCAGGTCCACGGTCTCGCTCGGGCGAACATCCTCAAGCTCGCCGTTGGCAAGCACCTGCAACACAACGGCGTGCTGCTTCGGATTGAAGCCCGCCGCAGCGGCGAGCTGGGCGCCGGTCGGCGTCAAGTCGTCGATCGTCACGATTCGATAGGTCAGGGTTTCATCCGCAACCTCGATGCGGCGGCGCTTTCCGCTATCCGCGGCGTCTTCACTCAACTCAGTCATTTCACACTCCAGCTTTTCCGGCCAATCACCGATATCGCTAAAGTGGGAACGCTTGCTAAGTTTGTCAAGCATCAACTTTGCTCGCTTGACGAACTTATCAGTGTGGCCGATATTCCATATGCCGGACTCCGCGTCCGGCTCGCGGAGGAGCCCACATGACCGACGGGGAAACCGATCATACGGTCCGGCCAACCAACCTCGGCCAGATCATAAAAAAGGCCCGTACCGATCTTCGGATGTCGCAACGCGACGTTGAGGAAGCTACCGGCAAGGAGGTTTCGAATGCTTACTTGAGCCAACTGGAGAGCGGAAAAATTACGAAACCCTCTCCACACATCTTATACGCCCTCTCGACCGCCTTGGCGGTCCCTTATGAGACGCTGATGGAGCGAGCGGGTTACATCGTGCCGGCGGCCCAACGCCCTGCCGACGTCAAGCATGGGCGGGCCGCAACGTTCGCGGTTGATAATCTAACGGCCGATGAGGAAGCCGCCCTCTTGGACTACCTCGCATATCTACGCACCAAGAAGGGCTGAACATGCGGCGACCGGACGATTGTAGCTTAACCCAAAGTCAGCTCGCCCGCGTTCGCGCCGAGGCCGAGCGCGCGCTGCGCGAAGCGGGCGCGCTCGGCGTCTTCCCAACGCCCGTGGACGCGATTATGACAGTTGCGAAGGTCGAAGAGGTCAAAGAAGACCTCCTTAACCCTAGCTTCATCGACAAGCTTCGGTCGGGCGCTGAAAAGGCTGGCGGAGCCCTCAAGCGTGCCCTGGGCAAGGTGATGGGTCTGTTCCACGCTAGCGCCGGTCTGGTCTTCTTGGATCAGACGATGATGGCCGTGAAGAAGCGCTTCGTGTTGCTGCACGAGTCCGGACACGGCTTCATGCCCTGGCAACGTCCGATGTACGCTTTGGTCGAGGACTGTGAAAATTCTCTGGAGCCCGATGCGGCTGAGCTTTTTGATCGCGAGGCCAATGTCTTCGCTGCCGAAGTCCTGTTCCAACTCGACAGCTTTCGCGACATGGCCGAAGGCGAAAAGTTCAGCATTTGGACGCCGGTCAAACTCTCGAAGAAGTTCGACGCATCGATTTATGCGTGTGTGCGCCAGTACGTATCCAAGAACCATCGCGCCTGCGCCGTCGTGGTGCTGAACATGCCGGAATTCGTTGAGGGAGATGGCTTCCGCGCCACCCTAAGGCGCCCAGTTCAATCTGATAGCTTCACAAAAATTTTCGGCAATCACGACTGGAAGCCTTTCTACACGCCCGATGACGATATCGGCGCACTGATACCGATCAACGGCTACAAGTCATCCGGCCAAAAGTCCCTTGTCCTGCTCGACCGCAACGGTGAACGCCATGAATGCGTCGCGGAGTCCTTCACTCAGACCCACCAAGTCTTTGTTCTTATTCATGTGATTAAGACGCTGGCAGCGCCGCGACCCATTTTTCTCGCGACGGCTTAGGTTGCGTCTGCAAGCATCGAACTGTAAATGAAAGAGCGGTCGGCCGCCTATCGGCAGCTAAATGCAAACACCCCCCGACGAAACCGCCGGAGGGTGCAAATGTCAGATTGGCCTGCTGCCGGTTTCGTGGACACGAAGATAAGATCGTGACCGAGGAACTGGAGAATAGATATGAAGAGACGGAAGTTCAGCCGTGAGTTCAAGATCGAGGCCGTAAGGCTGGTGACGGACCGTGGCGTGGCGGTGGCGCAAGCCGCCCGCGACTTGGATGTGGCGGAGAGTGTTCTGCGCCGCTGGATGCGGGAACTAAGCGCGACACCGGCCACGGCGTTTCCTGGGAACGGGCAGATGCGGGCCGATCTGGCCGAGATTGCAGCCCTGAAGAAAGAGGTCGCGCGTCTGCGTGCGGAGCGTGACATCCTCAAGAGGGCCGCAGCTTTTTTCGCGCGCGAGGCGACATGAGGTTCGCCTTCATCGCCAAGCACCGCCACATCTGGCCCGTCAGCTGGCTGTGCGACGTGCTGGAGGTCTCGCGATCCGGCTTCCACGCCTGGCTCAACCGCCCGACCAGCACCCGCGAGATCCATGACGCCAAGCTCGTCACGGCGATCGAGACAAGCTTCAAGGCCAGCGACCGGACCTACGGCGCGCGCCGCGTCTGGCGCGATGTTTTGGAGGAGGGGTTGGCCTGCGGGCTTCATCGGATCGAACGGCTGATGCGGATCAATGCCTTGCGGGCGCGGCCCAAACGCCGTGGAAAGCCGAAGGACGACGGAGAACGGTCGGTCATCGCCGACAACATCCTCGACCGGGACTTCCAGGCCGACCGGCCGAACCAGAAGTGGCTGGCCGATTTCACCTATATCTGGACGGCTGAGGGCTGGCTTTACGTCGCGGTCGTTCTCGACCTCTTCTCCCGGCGCGCCGTCGGCTGGTCCATGAAGGCGGAACGGGATACGTCGCTGGTCATGGATGCACTGATGATGGCCGTCTGGCGCCGTGGAAAGGCCGACGCGCTGCTGCATCACTCGGACCAGGGCTCGCAATACACAAGCGAGCAGTTTCAACGGCTTCTGGCCGACAACGGCATCACCTGCTCAATGAGCCGCGCGGGCAACGTCTGGGATAATTCGGCGATGGAGAGCTTCTTTTCCTCGCTGAAGACCGAACGCACAGCTCGCAAAGTCTACCGCACCCGAGACGAGGCACGCGCCGACGTCTTCGACTACATCGAGCGCTTCTACAACCCGCGCAGGCGGCATTCGAAGCTGGGCTACCTCAGCCCCATGGAGTTCGAGGTCCGCACTATGCTAGCTTAACCTGCTGTCCACGAAACCGGCAGCAGGCCAGATGGTGGTAGCCTGTGCGATCCTGGCCGTCAGTCGATCGCCTTGAAGATCTCACCCGCCTCGGGATGGTCGCCTGCGAAAGCGTAGAGCCGCAGATAGGCCTCGGACAACTGATCCGCCTCATGTCGAAAGGAGAGGTGCGACAGGGCGAAGAGGGTGGCAATGATCCCAGCCGCTTCGGCCGAGACCTCGCCGACATAGCCGTTGGTCTCGCAGAAGAGGCGGAACCGCTTGTCGGTCGCAGGCGAGAGGAAAAGCGGCTGGCCGTCCTGCTCGTGGAACTGCCAGAGGCCACCGGTGTAGTCGTCGGGGGCGAGCCAGGCCATGAACTGATAGACGGCGCTCTCGCCGATCAGCATCAGGGGTGGGCTGAACAGGGCCGGCAGAAACGCTACGCGGCGCGCCTCCGGCACAAGGGTCGCGGGGCTTGAGGTGGTTGCAGCGTCGGTCATGGAAGATCCTCCAGGTCAGGGGTGAAATGCACGCTTTTGCGGCTCTCCTGACTCGCCCAAACGCTCCCGAATTCCCGCCCCACTCTCGCTCTTTGGCCGGGCCGAAGCGGCAGGCGTGGGGTGCCGTCAGGCGGCGAGGGCTCGATCGACGGCGCCATGCGCGAGATCGCGCCAGAACGGATCGACGAGGCGGCCCTCGAGAGCGCGAGCTTGGGTGCGCAGCGTCTTAGCACCGGCGGCATCGCCGATGGCTTCAGCGTTGCGGGCGTCGGCCCGAAGTCGGCAGGCTTGGCCGATGACCTGCCGGGCCTCAGCATCGCAGCGAACCGGATCGCACCAGCAAACCCCGCCAGATTGAACCGTGCCGCCCAGCACGAGACAGCCTTCGGCATCGAGGATGGTGACAAACTGCGGCGCCAGCCGCAGATCCGGGTCACGATCCGCAGCGATGTGGCGCGGGGTGACGCAAGACACGACCTGCGCCATGGCGGCCGCGAGGGTGCCGAAGGCGCCCAACTCGACCTCGCGTTCGATCTGCACCTGATCCAACGCCGGATCATCCCAATGCGCGAGGCAGAGGCAGCGGACGCGAAGCGGCAGGCGATCCGCCAGGCGCAAATGGGCAAGGGTGTCGCGGACCAAGATGTCACGCGGCGCGCGAACGGCGGACTGGGGCAGCGGCAAGTTCATCGGGATAACTCCGCGACGGGCGGTTGGAGCCTCTCTCCCACCCTGAAACCCGTCACAAACTCCCCCACCCAACTCTTCCTCCTGTCGGGTATCCGGCCGTGAAACTGGGCACCCCACTACACTTCAGCCCCCGGCCCTACCCCGCCGGCCAATGAAGCTCGACGGACCGTCATAGACGGCATGGCGCGCTTCATCGATGACGAAGCCGAAGGGGCCAACTTTGTAGTCCGCAGACGGGACCAGAAAGCGGCGCTCCTCGGCCTGCAGGTCGCGCCGCCCGCCCCGCGTCGCGACAACCTCGGTGAAACCGGGATGGTGATCCGAATAGATCGCCGAGATCACGACCCAGTCGTCGGCGTGGAGCTGGGCGAAGGTCTCGGCATCTCGGGCGCGGGACTCACCGGGGCGTAGCGCCCGACCGTGGATCGACTCCCAGACATCGGGCCAACTGTGGCGCAATGTTTCTTCGGCCTGCCGTTGTTCGAGGCCCGTGAAGAGATCGGGCCAAGCCGTGGCGACCGCAGCCCAGGCAGCATCTTCCTCGTACCAACCGCCCGCGCCCCGCAGCAGCGGATGCACGTTCGCATTGCGCTTCGCAGACAGGTGGAACCCACCATGACCAGAGGTCGAGTGGAACACCACGCCCTCGCCGTAGCGGACCGCGCCCTGCGACGGGCCCCAGGGCGTACTGGCATGGGCACGAAATTCCTGTCTACCGAGCGCGGCCTTCTCGGTCTGATGCTCGGCTTGTTCTTTGACGAAGGCACGGAACGCCGTCTCATCGGCGATGTCCCCGCCATGGCCGTAGAAGTCGGAGCGCTTCCACTCGGCAAGGGGCTTGGTCAGTCGCCAGCCGCTGCCGAGGAAATACCCACTCTCCCGCTTTGGGATCATGGCATAAGCGGAATCGCCGATGCGAGCGACCGTCAGGCCATCGGCGCTCTGGCCGAATTCCGGGATGGGAGAGGAAGCGGTGGCGCGGGGTGTGACAGCAGTTCTCATTGGACCAGCGCTTCCACCGCGTCGATGTCTTCGCCATTCAGGGCAGCGGTCAGCCATTCATGGGTGCTGATCCAGCCGATGCTTTTGCGCGCGCCGAGGTCGATGACATGGGCACCGCCCCCAAAGGCCTCCAATCTCGGACGGGAACAGGTCAGAGCGAATTCGAAACCCCATAATCCGGTCAGGTCGATCTCGGCGGCAAGGCGCAGCACGAAGGCTATGACCGCTTCGACATCGCCCTGCCCGTCATCGTGAAACCAGAGAACTGAAGTGCCGGGACCATCCTGCAGCGCGAGGGCGAAGCCGGAATAGTTCGGATCGTCGGAAGCCTCGTCGGCCGCGCAGAGGCGGGTGTGAAGGTCGAGTGCCTGGACAGCTTTCTCGGGCGTGCCCGCGTCCAGAACGCAGGAGAAGTGTGTGAAATAGTCAGCCACGATGGGCTCCTTTCAGGAGGGGATGACCTGGGCGCAATTGGCCCGGGAACAGAGTTGAGGAAGGGAAGCGATCAGCCCGCTCCAGCGGGCTGAAGGTTTTCAGCGGCGAACCGTGCTGCGGCATGGGCCTGCAAAAGCTCGCGGTAGTAGCGCTTCCTCGCCGCGCGCCAGCTGCGGACCGCGAGCGTGTCGGGGTGCAGTCGCCGAATTGCGGTGCGCAGCACCGTCAGCTCCGACACATCCGGCGGCAGGCCGAGGTTCAGATAGGCCCGGTTCATTTCAGCTGATCTCCCGCACGGGGAGGGCCAGATGCGGATCGACCTCGGCCTCGATCTTCTGGGTCCGGCCCATCCAAGGCTCGGCCCGGATCGACCGCGCCCAGTCTGCAAAGCTCGGGATGAAACCGAGGTCTTCCTTCACATGCTGCTCGCCGACCCAACGGGTCGGGATCACTCGGCCGGTGGAGAGGGTCAGGGTCTTGCCGTGGATCTGCTCCAGCAGGAAAATTCCTTCAGCATGATGGCGCAGCGCCCTGTGCCGAAAGTCCGCGAAGATGAGTTTCGATGCATCGAAGAACTCGTGAAGGGCCAGATAGTCCTCGACCGAGCCGCCCCATTTCTTCATCGAGGAGAGGGCGTGATGATACGGATGTGCCATCGCAGCCCCCTCAGAAATCATGGGTGTAGAGTTCGGACGACGTGAACCGTTCGTTGAACTCGAGGTGGATGGTCCGGGCGCGGGCATCGATGCAGAACTCGCCATAGGCGCCATCGTTGTCCTGCCAGCCAGAATGGGTGGACGAGAGGAGGTCATAGACCAGTTCTTCGACGGCGCCTTCGAGGGTCAGGCGGCGTTCGGTGGGCGCGCCGATCTGCCAGTCGATCCCGGCAAAGGTGATCTGGGCGGCAGGCAGGGTGACGCTTTGGTCGGCATCATCGCGGGCGTCGATGCTTTCGATCTGGCCGCTGTCACCCGACCCGTCAAAGCTGACGAGGACGTGGGCGATGCCGAAGAGGCGCAGCCCGTCGAAGAGCGCCTCCTTGTTCCTGGCGTGCAGCGCCACTTCAGCGGCGTCACGCTCGGCCTGTTCGGTCAGGATCCGCGCCAGGTCGGGCGCGATCTCGGCCGGGGCCGCAGCGCGGCCGGGAAGATGGATGGTCATGTCGTGTTCTCCGGGAGAGGGCGGATGGGGGACGAGCCCGCCGCCGCTCTCTCTTTCCCCGGCGGGCTCCCTCTGCCCGCTCCCTTCTCGACCTCTCCCTTGCCGAACCCTTCGGTTCGGCGCCGTTCCCCCGGAAGGGATGAGGCGCTTTCGCGCCTCATTGCCAGGGATCGATTTCCAGGGTGATGAAGCGGGCATCACCGTCGTATTCATCGGACGGCATCGCCCCGTGGGTGCCGTCCCCGGCCTGAAACACGACGATCGCGACCATCAGCGTGGCGGCGAGGCTGGCGGCGTAAGCGGTGGCATCCTTCTTGGACATGGGGTCGGCTCCTGTCTTTGGGGGCGGAGGACCATCCCCCGCGCGACAGGCGCCCGAAGTGTCTGACCGGATCTGCAATCACCCTCGTGCGTTTGGCTCGTCCAAATCCGCGAGGGCGGCACGCTCGCGTAGCCGACCCCTCTGGGGTTGAGTGTCAAAGAGACGGATCAGACCAAGGACAGCGAATGGAAGCGGGGGATGGGGCTTTGACCCTGCGAGGAGCCCCTGCCGCGTCCGAGGGTGCCCACCGCTTGCCAGCCTTGCCGCCACGCGGGATCCGAAGATCAGCGAGGTTCAGGCCGGAAAGGGAAAGCGGAACGCTGCAACTGATGAATATGGGCGGGCCTGCCTGTCCCCCTGGAAATCGCTGGCATCAGGTCGAAGCGCCGAACCCTTCGGCACCTTCCTCTTTCCGGCCAGACTGGCCGTCGCGCAAGGGATCGTTGCCCGAATGGGGGGAGACTGCCTGGCAGGCTCCCGTCGGCACGACCAGAGCCCGGTCCCGGCCCTGCCGGGATGTGCCATGGTCTTTTCTCTTGATCTCAGAGGCTTCGGCAGGTGGAGGACACCTCTTTGCCAAGGCCATCGATGTAACTTTACTGCGCAGTAAATATGGAGACACGGCTGAATTTGTACCGCTATGCGAACGTAAACAGCCATGATCAACCCATATGGGCATTAAACTGACCAAGACTTGACGGGAGTTCCAGGAAGAGTAGAATGAACAGTTAAATACCCATAAGGCGCCCTCGCGCTGGTTAAACTGCCCAAAGAGGCTCTCCAAGATGAAGCGAATTAGAAGCTACTCCAGGGTTACGACAGAAGCTCTGTCCCTCTTCGGCAAGCTGATCAAGGCGACGCGGCTGGACCGCAGGCAGACATCAGAGGAGGTTGCTGAACGGGCAGGCATTAGCCGCACGACCCTGCGCAACATAGAAAACGGCAGCGCAGGAACTGAAATTGGCGCAGCCTTCGAAGTCGCAGCACTTCTCGGAATCCGGCTTTTTGACCTCGATCCATCTTCTCTTGTGCTGCATACGGCACGCCTCGATGAAAAGCTGACGTTGCTGCCGAGGGTCGCGCGCGCCCCGAACACGGAGATAGATGATGACTTCTGACTCCGCGCAAATCAAAGGGGCCTTTGTCTGGATATGGCTGCCGGGCAAGGCCGATCCAGTCGTCGCGGGCCGGCTTGCCCAAGTTCAGGACCGTTTTGTCTTCAACTATGGTGCCAGCTACCTGGCCCGCAACGATGCGATCCCGATCTACGAGCCCGAACTTCCGCTTGACCGGGGACTGATTGAACCGCCCGCTGGGTTGTCGATGGCCAGCAGCATTCGCGACGGATCCCCGGACGCCTGGGGACGTCGTGTCATCATTAACCGGCTAACCGGAGCAAAAGCTGCAGAAGCCGCCGACTTCTCGGAACTCACCTTCCTGCTTGAGTCGGGTTCGGACCGCATCGGTGCGCTGGATTTTCAGGAGTCCGCGACAAACTATGTGCCGCGCCTTAAGGCAAACGCGCCTTTCGACGAGCTTATCGAGGCCGCGGCCATGATCGAGAAGGGAGTTCCACTGACCCCCGCTCTCGATCTCGCACTCAACCACGGTACGTCGATCGGCGGAGCCCGCCCTAAGGCATTGATCGATGACGGCGATCGCAAACTGATCGCAAAGTTTTCGGCAAGCGCCGATATCTATAGCGTGGTGAAGGCAGAGTTCATTGCCATGAAACTGGCTTCAGCTTCAGGCCTGAATGTAGCACCCGTCACTTTGATCCCCGCAGCAGGCAAGGACGTTTTGCTGATCGAGCGTTTTGACCGCGTAAAGGCCGCGAACGGCTGGCACCGGCGGGCGATGGTTTCTGCCCTGACAATCCTCGGCCTTGACGAGATGATGGCGCGCTATGCGTCTTACGCCGATCTTGCCGAAATCATCCGGCACAGGTTCACCGATCCGAAGGAAACCCTGCGAGAACTTTTCGCGCGGATATGCTTCAACATCCTTTGTGGCAACACCGATGACCACGCGCGCAACCACGCCGCATACTGGGACGGCAAGATGCTGTCGCTGACCCCTGCCTATGACATTTGCCCGCAAGGTCGAACGGGATCCGAGGCCACTCAGGCAATGCTGATCACGGGGGACAACCGAAACAGCACGCTGGCAAGTTGCCTGGCTGCGGCGCCAGCTTTCCTACTGGACGAGAACACAGCGACAAAGATCATGCTGCAGCAAATCACGACGATCGCGAGCCAGTGGGATCAATTCTGTGACGAGGCGAAGCTGAGCAGGACAGACCGCAGCCTTTTTGCGGGGCGTCAGTTCCTGAACACCTATTGCGCTCAAGGCCTCGGCAAGGAAGCCGCCGCATTGCGCGAGACGTTCGAGGCCGCTCAGGCAAGAATCCTTGCCTAAGCGCAAAGCTTGCGCATTCAAGAGGCCGCGTCCGCTCGGGGCGGCAGACCATCGGCCCCGGTCTTTCGACCGGGGCCTTTGCTTTGGCGATCAGTCGCCGCGGCGGCTGTTCGGGCGGGACCAGATGAGGGTCGAGCCCTCGCCGTCTTCGTCATCGAAGAGGTTGGCGTAGATCGGGGCCGCAAAGCTCGGATCGTCCAGCTTCAGACCCAGGTATTCGCGGCCCTCGTTCGATTTCTTCGTCCAGGCGGCGCCGATCTCGGCGCGGCCGACCAGGACCCGGTGCGACGGAGCGTTCTCGCCCGAGGCCCGCAGGTCGGGGACCAGGCGCACGCCCTTGGCCTGCAGGCTGAGGGTGAAGATTTCGCCGGTGTATTCGGTGCCGGTCTTCTTGAAGGTGCCGATGGTCGCCATGATCTTTCTCCGTTTTGCTCTGTTTCGGGCCCGCGTCCTTGCGGCCTCGATGGCGATCGACGGCCCGGAGGCGACCGATGGCGCACCCCCCTTGCGGGGGCTGGACAGCACAGGAGGAACTTTCTTGTCCCGCGAGGAATGACGGTGCCTGCACCGTCAGGGGAAGAAAGTTGTGACGACGCTGTTGCGCCAAAGCGGTCGAGGCGAAGACGTCCTTCGGGCAGATCAGCCCATCACCAGAGGTCGTTTGGACGCGGGCTGGAACAGACGGGGAGAGAAGATCTAGGCGACCCTGAAGGCCCGTCAGGGGGGACAGGACTGGCACTGCCGGCGGTTTGAAACCCCTCGGCTGGCATCAGGCCAGCATGCGCATCCCCCTGCCCTGCCGCCTCGCGGCACACACCGCTCCTCCATTGGGTCAAGATCTGCCAGCGTGCTGGCAGTGCCACGGACGAAACTCGAACATGGCCGCGCTTGGGCCAATCGCTGGTCGATCCAAGATGCTGCACCGGGACCACTTTGCTCTACCCGATGACGATCTGACGGCGAGTATCTTCCCTGGCCCCCTGCCCCTTCGCCGCGCCCCTGATCGCTCTGCAAAGGCTTGGCGAAAGCAATGGACGAGGGGTCGAAATCCGGCGCCCCATCATTAAAGGCCGATTACCCGCATACCCTTGCGGGTGTTTTCAATCAGCAGGGCCGGCTAAAATGGGCTCAATCATGCTAAGAGGAAAATCCTATGAAAACCTGGGCTTCAACAATAGCTGGCGGCTTCGCGGGCTGGGACGCACCCTATGCTCTGCATCCAAATGATAAAACTCGGGCCCTTGAAACGATGGATGCCATGCGCTCCGAAGGAATTGCCTGGCCCGAAGCCGAGCGGGCGTTCCGGCAGTATCTCGACGGGGTCGGCATGCGCGGCGAAAAGCTGGAACGTCAAATGCAGAGGGTCGCCGCATTTGTGCGTCCAAGGTTGCGGGACTGAGCAAATAGGTCAAATTATTTTACCCATCTCGCATCCGCATAAAAAAACGGGGTGACCGAAGCCACCCCGTCTTGGGTCATTCCGCAGCGATCAGGTGCTGCTGTTCGTCTTCCTCCTCAGCCTGCGGGTCGTCGTCCGCCGTCAGGAACGCGGGCAATTCATCGCTGACGCCGTCCGAGGCATCTTCGACCGCGGCTTCGAGATCCTCCATCCGAAGGGGCTCGGGCAGCCAACCGGAACCGTCGAGCAGCCGTTCGGCCTCGCGCGCCATGTCGCCCTTCTTCAGATGGTCGATCAGTTGCGCGGCACCCTCGCCCACACCTTCGCGGACGGCTGCGAGGATGCGGCTCTTGGTGACGCGTCCGAGGTAGTTGGCGACGGTCGGCTTCCAGCCTGCTTCGACCATGTCGAGACGGGTGGTGCGGGCCAGACGATCCGCCTCGCGCAGGCGACGGTCGAGTCCGTGCTGGCTGATCCCCATGCCGCTGTAGGGATTCGGACGCTCATAGAGCGCGGTCACCCCGAAGCTGAGGCAATGGGCGAGAAGTGCCTGGCGGCTGGCTTCGTCCAACCCGTGCAACCAGTCCCAGAGCACGTCGTCGCCCTGCCCCAAGGGCATGTCCGAGCGCCAGCCGGCGTGACGTGCATCGATGTTCTGGGCCGGGTAGCTGTCGGCCAGGTCGGCGGCCTGCACCGGCAGGTGGATTTCTCGTACAGAGGCCTCGACGGCAGCCCCGGAGTTGCGGTTTACGAAGCAGTCCAGCGTCAGCTTGTGCAGGAGCGCCGTCATCGCGATGCGCGGGTTGTTGGCTACCGCATCACGCAGGGCGAGGGTGCGATGGGCGGTCAGTTCGATGACCAGCCGCTCGGGCAAAGGCTTGATCCCCTCGCCTTCATCCTCGTCGTCATCACTCGGGCGGGTTTCGCCGGCGATGGTGATCTGGGTGCCCGGGCTGGTCGCTGCGTGCCCAGCTTCGGGATCGTCTCCGTGACGAGAGGAGGCTTCGTCGCTCTTGTCTTCTGCCACCGCCAGCACCTCGTCCTCGGGCAGCACGAAGCCACGTTCGATGAGCAGGCTGCCATCACTGTCGATGCTGACAAAGGCCCCTGCCCTGCCGACCTGATCGGGATCGAAGGCCATCGGGCGGCTGTCGAAGGCGCCCAGGGCGCGCTCGATCTCGCCCAAGCGCTGATCGACCTCCTCGGGCAGCCCATCGGCTTCACCATACTCGGCTTCGAGCCGGTCGTATTCGTCGCGCAGCGCCTCGCGGGTCGCCCGCTCTTCGTCCGTCAGGTCGATGGTGGCGCCCAGAAGTTCGCGCAAGCCCATCGTGTGGCCGTAGGGGAAGCCCACGGCTACCTCGATCCATTTCCAACCCTCGCTGGCGATGGCCTCGGCCTCCGTCTTCAGCTTCTCGCCCACCATACGTTCGAGCAGCACCGGGTCCTGCAGCCAGCCGCCGTCGTCCTGTTGGAAGAGATCGCGCAAGACGAAGCCGCCTGCCGCCTCATAGGCCTCGAGCCCCAGGAAACGGGCGCGCTTGTCCGACGCCCGCACAGCAGTCTCCGTCAGCATGCGGCGGATCTGGTAGGGTTCCTTGGACCAGGAGTTCTTGACCGCATCCCAGACCTGCTCCTGCCGCGCGTGATCGCCGGACACGGTGAACGCCATCAGCTGTTCCAGCGTCATGCCGTCCTCGGCATAGATCTCCAGGAGCGACGAGGCGACGGTCACCAGCCGCAGGCGCTGCTTCACGACCTTCGCATCGACAAAGAATGCCGCCGCGATGGCCTCTTCCGTCATGCCCTTCTCGCGCATGGCCTGGAAGGCGCGGAACTGGTCCAGCGGATGCAGCGGGGCGCGTTCGATGTTCTCGGCCAGCGAGACCTCGTCGATCAACACCGAGTCATCGGCGGCGCTGACGATGCAGGGCACCGGCGCGGTCTTGGCGAGCCGCTTCTGCTTCACCAGCAGTTCCAACGCCCTGTAGCGACGGCCACCGGCCGGAACCTCGAAGGTGCCGGTATCCGCTCCGTCCTCGCCCAAGACCGGGCGGACATGGAGGCTCTGGATCAGGCCGCGACGGGCGATGGACTCGGCCAGTTCATCGACCGAGACCCCAGCCTTCACGCGCCGGACGTTGGACTGGCTCAGCACCAGCTTGTTGAAAGGGATATCCCGCGAAGACGCGAGGGTGATTTTCTGCATATTGGTCATCGGACCGATCTCCCGACGGGTCCCGAGAGCCTCTCTCTCGGTCCAAACCCGTCGAAAACCCCCTGCCCTGCTTTACCTCTCTGACCCGCCCGGGCCGCAGACCGGCGGGCGGTCATTCGAGATCCCCCCGGCCACGCAGGCTGACTTCCCGGCCCGCGCCGGTGATGATGTGGTCGTGCAGGGTGAGGCCGAGCGCGGCGCAGGCCTTCTGCACCTCCTTCGTCATGGCAATATCGGCATCGGACGGCTCAGGATCGCCCGAGGGGTGATTGTGGACCAGGATCAGGGCCGAAGCGTTCAGGTCGAGCGCGCGCCGGACCACTTCGCGCGGATAGACCGGCACATGGTCAACCGTGCCGATGCCAAGACGCTCATCAGAGATCAGGCGGTTCTTGCGGTCGAGGTAGAGCACATGGAACCGCTCGACCTCGCCGCGGACCACGAGCGCGCAATAGTCCATCAGCGCAGCCCAAGAGGACAGCACCGGGTTGCGGTTGATGTGGCGGGCAAGGATCTCGCGAGCGGCAAAGACGGTCGCCTGCTCCTGTGCAGTGAGTTCAACCCTGCCAGATCGGCGTGGGGTGAAAGTGGCGGGGTGTTCGGCAAATCGGGTCATGTTGTAACTCACTGACTGATGCCCGCCGAAATCGTCCGGACAGCATCTGGCTGCCGAGGCGAAGTGGCCGGACATAGAAGAATAGGAAGAAGCGAGGATCGAGGCAGAGGGCGTCAGAGCCCCCTGCCCTGCTCCTGATGCTTAGCCGACTCGATCGAGGAGCTTCTTGGCGCGGCCCTCCATGTCGAGACGCGCGTCTTGCTGGGTCTTGTCGCGGGCAAGCCGCGTGATGCCCTGCACGAAGTCGAAGATGCTCTCAGGCGGGCGACCTTCCTCCATCAGCACCTTTTCGATGATCTTGCTGGACTCAGCCTTGGAGAAGCCGCGCCTTTTCAAGAAGTCATCCCGTTCCTCATCCGTCCGCGCCACGATCTGCTGCCGCGCGGCCTTGATGCCATTCACAAACCCCTGCGGCGAGGAATTGGCAAACCGGGTCAGCGCCGGTGCCGCCTCATGGGCGAAGCGCGATGCCGCGTATTTTGAATGGCGGATGGTGATTTCCTGAAAATCTTCGACGCCCCAGAGGTTGCGGTTCTGGCACACCGCCCGCAGGTAGAAGCTCGCCATGCCGAGGGTTTTAGCCCCCACCTCGGAGTTCCAGCAATAGAATCCCCGGAAGTAGAGATCGGGGGAACCGTCGGCCAGCCGCCCCGCCTCGATCGGGTTGTGATCATCAACCAGGAACAGGAAGACATCCCTGTCTGAAGCATAGAGCGTGGTCGTATCCCGGCTGATCTCGACATCGGGGTTGTAGACGCCGGTCGACCAGTCGAGCACGCCCGGCACCTTCCAGCGCGTGTCACCCGTGCCGTTGCCAGCGATGCGCTGCACGGCCTCGACCAGTTCGTGGTCATGGATCCGGCCATAGTCAGGACCGGTCACCGCGCGCAGTTCGGTGCGGCCATCTTCGGTCTCGAAGGTTTTCACCTGCTCGGCGCGGTGATTGCTCAGTCCGTACTGCAAATTGATCCCTGCCAGGGGCGCGGGCAGCTGCCGCAAGTAGGAGGCCGGAGCGCCCACGATGCTCGCAAGCTGGCCGAAGGCCCAATGGGTCGGCGCGACGGGCTCCTTCGCTTTCGGCAGGACCAGGTGCAGCCGCTCGGCGCTGTCGCGCGAGGCTTCGACCCGAATGTCGGCTGTCTGCACCACCCGGCTGCGGCTGCGCTCGGATCGGCCCTTCACCGATGCCCAGAGATCGTCGAGCGAGAGATACCGCTCGTCGTCGGGCCGGTTGAACCATTCGGACGACACCCGCCCGTTCCGCTCCCCATGAGAGACATCCACTTTCCAGCCACCAGCCCGAACCGGCCGGACGGGGTCCAGAATATCCACGTTGTTCATGACAATCACTCCGTGACGGCCGCCGGGAGCCTCTCTCCCGGCCTTGGCCTGTCACTGGAAACTCAGCCAAACTCGAACTCTTAGCTCAGCCACCGGGACCAACGATTAGCCGAACCAAGTGATCTTCCTCTTGGAAGTTCTTCTTAACAACTTGTTTATATTATATTTTGTAGAAAATTGCCAGTTGGCAACTCTAAATCGGATTCGCCTCCGCGTACTTTCTGAAGAACGCAAGAAATGCCCTGTCTGGGTCATCCGCCGGAGGCTTCCCGGCTGCCCATGACCGCCATTCGCCCTCCACAAAATAGATATCATATCCGGCATGCCGCAGACGGGCAGTCTCATAGGTCTCAGTCCGGAGCGGTGTTCCGCGAGACTGCAACCACGCAGGCCGCGGCTTAAGCTCCGGCGCCTTGGGCCTAGTTTCGTCTGAAACCACATTGGGCTCCGGCGGCACAATTTGCTCGTCCGTTCCGGCCGCCTTCACACGCCGTCCGACTTTCGAGAATTGAAGCGCCCTGCCCGCGGCACCTGTCGCATCCTCGTCCTTCCGCCACCATTTGAGTTCAACATGCGTAACGCTACGGCCAGACTTGATGGGTTCAACGGCAACCATGAAATCTGAAAGGTCGTTCACCTCAGCGACGGCAGGGTCGAGGGCACGGAGTTTGAGATTTGACCATGATGTGAGCTTGCCTTTGGGAACGCCCAAAATGCCCCGCAGAGCTTCCAGTGAGAAACGCTCGGAAGACCGCCAGCGGAGGTTCCCGCGCTTCTGTACCATCTCGTAGAGAGTCAAAGCATACTTGGACGAAAGGGCAAACATCACTTCGCGTTGCAGTCGAGCGAAGACCGTAGAGTTCCCAATGATCTTTCGAAGACGCGCGGGAATTTCGTACTCGATCAACCCGTCTGAACGAAGCGCCTCAATGTTGCCGCCCAGCAGCTGAACACGCTCAATGGCTGGTCCACCGTCCCAGTTGACGGAAACCTTCACCACAGCAGACATCAGTCGCTCAAGGCTCTCGCCCACTCGATCGTTGGAATTGTGTTTGCCACGGAGTGCCGCCTTCGAGATGACGTGACTGACGGGCTTATCGATTGCATCCCAGGCGTTTTCGAGGAGCTGATTGTAGATCCGTCGGTCGTTAAGGCTGAGTGGAGTAACCTCGATCAAGTCAACCAGTTCACCAGGCTTGATCAGGCTATCGGCGCTTGGCCGAGCATCGAGGGTGCGATAGGGTTTTTCAGCCAT
>NZ_JBZXDU010000003.1:0-127160 GCF_058724655.1 Rhodobacter sp. 4.3.4 | reverse complement strand
TCTGCCCTCTCGGCCTCTTGGTGGGCCCTGGTGGTTTCGTCGCGAAGGCGCGTTGTTTGCGCTTTTTTGCGACAAGACTATACATTGCACGCAACTTTCTTCCAAACAACAGTTTTTTGCTAATCCAGCCGACGCGAGGTTCTTCGTGTCACTCTGCCTCGGGGCGGAAACCTGACAAATCTCTGATTTAACGTGATTTTCGTTCTACGAGCTGTCGTATTGACCAAGTGTAGCGGCGGTCACCACAAGCCACACAACTCCTCGGCGAAATGTGGTGCGCCGAATCGTCAGGGTTGTACCGGTGACGCCAGACCTTCGCTAACATTTGGCAGATCTGAGGAGGACAGCTGCCTTGCGCTCGGGCATTCTGTCGCCAAGCCGACGCTGCGCCCATTTGGGGCGGTCAGCGTCAAGCAGGGCGGCGCGAGCTCATCATGACAATATGTTATCTCATTGCTTGTCGGCTCAAGCGCAAGATCCGAGTTGCAGGAAGTTCCGGCCCAAGCGGAGCGAGCAAGTGATCTGGGGTGCGGGGATTGGCAAAGTCCGCACTTCGGATTGGATCGGCTCTGGAGGTCACCACTCTGAGACACGTTTTTCAAGTCGCCGCGCAAGGAGGCGCGAAGGAAGGCCGCACCGATCAAATACCAACACGCTCATAAGGTTCTTGCATGAAGGAGCCAAACAAGGATGTTGCGCTGTGCCGCGCTCACCGCAGGTTAGCATTCAGATAGAGGAAAGCCCTGCACTGCGGCAGGGCTTTTGCAACAGGGTGCGCAAAGTAGCATCAGTTCCCAGTCCGCGAGACCACCACCGTCGCGGTGCGCAAGATTAAGGCCAGATCGCCGCGCATCGAGAGTTTCGCGCCATAGGTCTCGTCAAAACGCACACGCGAGGCAAAGGTGGTGTCGTGACGGCTGAAGATCTGCCACAGACCGGTGATGCCCGGGCGCAGGTGGTAATAGGCTCGGCCGCCCTCGCTGCGGTAAAGCGCGTCTTGCGAGGGCATGAAAGGACGCGGCCCGACAAGGCTCATGTCGCCCTTCAGCACGTTGATGATCTGCGGCAACTCATCCAGGCTGGTCTTGCGTAGCACCCGGCCGATGGCGGTGATGCGGGGGTCGTTGCGCAGCTTCTGGAAGGTGTTCCATTCTGCTGCCACCGCGGGATCGGCGGCGCACATCTCGGCCAAGACGCGCTCGGCATCGGGGACCATGGTGCGGAACTTGTAGCAATTGAACACCCGACCGTCGCGACCGACCCGGGGCTGGCAGAAGAAGGCGGCCTTGCCGTCGATGCGGATCAGCAGCCATAGCAGCGCGATGATCGGCAGCAGTACCGGCAACATCAGCAGGCTGAGGAAAATATCCGTCACCCGCTTTCCGAACCGGGCATAAAGGCCTCTGTGCCTGCCGGTGAAGCGCGCATGAGGATACTCGTGTTCGGCGAAGTCAACTGTCGTGGCAGCGATGTCGTTGAACGCCATAAAGCCCTCCCAAAGGCGGTCTTGAAATTCGAACCGGATAGCTGATTGCAGAGCGTTTCTTCTGAAACTCCCGGAGACACCCGGAAACCCACGGCCGTTAAGCCCTCGTTAACAAAAGTGGTTCAAATATGTCCCAAAAGCGGCAATCCATCAACTCCGCAGGGTGGCCTTTGCGCTGGCTTGCTTTAAAATAGTGCAAAATATTGGTCAACTGAGCGACCGGGGGGCTTGGCGCGCTGCTGCGGGGTGGCATTCGCCGCGCGCTGCCTATTTTCGGACACAGTAGCAATTCGGTGCAGGCGATTCGCCCAATACACGTAAAGAGAGCCGGGTGGGCAGAAGGGATTTCGACATGGTTCTTCGCGGGGTGTTGCGACCGTTTCGGAAAAAACAGCCCCCGCGCCGAAGCGGGTTGACACGCCGTATCCGCGGCCACGGCCAGAGGCAAGCTGTCGGTGATTGGGGATGTACATGGCATGTTGGGCCCCTTCGAGCGGCTGTTGGACCGGGTCGCGCGCGGATCCCGAGGCCAGGGTGATGTCCGACGGCGATCTGATCGACTGCGGCGAGCAAAGCTCCTAGGTGCTGCGGCTGGTCCATGCGCGGCGCGAACAGCTGCACTGCCTTCTGGCAACCACGAAGAGACGCTTCTGCGCTTTCTTGATGCCCTCGAGACCGAGGCGGCGCGCTGGTTTCGCAATGGCGGGCTGCAGACGATGGCCAGTTTCGACATCGGGCCGATCGGTCTGGCGCCGGATGTGTCGATCTGCGCGACCGGTTGCGCGCTGCGCTCGGGTCCGAGATCGAGGCCCGGCTAGCGCGGCTTACTGCGCTTTTTGCAAAGCGGCAGCGTCGTGGTGATCCATGCCGGGGCCGATCCCTGGTTGCCGGTCGACCGCCAGCCGCCGCAGGCGCTTACCTAGACCGCATGATCGCGTTGTGAGCTGACTGGGTCGGCGGCTTCTCCCGCGGCATTCTCCGTTCTAGGGTTGCGCCAGATTGGCTGGCGCCGAGCCTCAAGAATGGGGGAGAGACCACATGCAGAATAGCACGTTCATTGGGCTGGATGTCCACAAGGCGACGATCTCGGTGGCGATTGCGCGGGGCGAACGCGGCGGCGAGGTCCGCCATTGGGGGACGGTGCCGCACAGGTCTGATCATGTGCGCAAGCTGGTCGAGAAGCTGGCGGAAGGCGGAGCGCGGCTTCATTTCTGTTATGAGGCGGGGCCTTGCGGCTATGGTCTCCACCGGCAGCTTGTCGAGATGGGGCACGACTGAATCGTGGTGGCGCCATCGCTTATCCCTGTGAGGGCGGGCGACCGGGTCAAGACTGACCGCCGCGATGCGGTGATGCTGGCCAAGCTGCATCGGGCTGGAGAGTTGACGGCGGTCTGGGTTCCAGATGCCGCGCATGGAGCGATGCGCGATCTGGTCCGGGCCAGGGCGACAGCGATGCGGGTGGCGGGCGAGGCGCGCCAGCACCTTCAGGGCTTCCTTTTGCGCCACGGCCGGATCTATCCCGGCAAGAAGGGATGGACGGGTGCCTACCGGCGCTGGCTCGCGACGGTGCGCTTCACCCATCCGGCGCAACAGATAGTCCTTCAGGATTACATCGATGCCGTTGCTGTTGAGGAGGCAAGGGTGGAGCGTAAGCGGTGCATCGGCCCGATAAACCCCGATTTTCGCCCCCTGAGCGGCAAGATTCTTGGCGCAATTCCGCGCCCGGGGTCGAATCGCGCGATGATCGGAACGGTGGAGGAGGCGGGCGCTGACCGGCTGAGCGCCGGGTTCGGGACCGCTGCCGCGGGTCGCGGATACCGCGCCCAGCTCTCATACGGGGCGATGCCAATGATGCTCCTGCGGACCCGACGGGATGCCGGACCGCCTGCGGCGATCAGGATGTGACGGAGTTGGGGAGCGCGAACCGGCTACGGTCGGTTCGAGACCAGTGCCGCGGGCTGTCGCCGCGCGGATGCTGCCCCCCTCGGCCCTCATACGGGACGATGGCGGTGCTGTTCCTGCGGACCGGACGGGGTGTCGGCCTGCCTGCGGGGGACAAAATGGGATGGAGATGAGCGCGACCGGCGTGCGCCTCGAACGCGAGGCCCTGCGGTGGGCGCGGCGGCGGTCAAATGTGTCGGGGAGCATGAGAAAGGCTCCGTAACCGGGAGGCACGGGCAACGCGGCGCTTGGGAAGGCAGAAGGCGAGCGCGCACGGTTTTGGGCCGGTACCCCGATCCCGGGGCCCGGCTCAAAACACGATATCCGCCTGTCGCGGGGTGGAATCGCCGCCCCGGAGGCGGCGATCAGGGGCGCGAGGTCAGGCCGCCTTCCCTCGCGACGGGGCCTCGTTGGCGGCCTTGTAATGCCAGGGCATCAGCTGGCTGTAATCGGTCAGCTCACGCCCCTTTTCGATCTGATCGATGACCCAGCTCAGATAGCGGAAGGGGTCGACGCCGTTCAGCCGCGCGGTCTCGATCAAGGAATAGAAGATGGCTCAGTTCTTCGCAGCCATGAGGTTGCCGGCAAAGAGCGAGTTCTTTTTCGAAAGGGCAATCCCGCGCATGCAGCGTTCGACGGGGTTGTTGTCGATCGCGAGCCGGCCGTCATAAACGTACCGGGTCACATCCTCCCAGCCGCTCAGGAAGTATTTGACGGCAGTCTTCAGGCTGCCCTTGGCCAGATCGGGTTGGACCCGCAGCAGGTCCGCACGGATCTTTTCGAGGACCGGCAGCGCCTCGGCGAGGCGCAGCGCCTGGCGCTCCTCGGGCGGGCAGCCATAGACCCGTTCCTCGACCTCATAGACGGCCTTGAGCCCCTTGATCACGCGCTTCGCAAGGGTGCTCGGCGCGGCCTTTTGGCTGTCGGTGAACTTGCGGCGCGCATGCGCCATGCAGCGCGCGATCTCCACCCCGTCGTTCTGCCCCGGCACCCGGCGGATCCGGTTGTAGGCCTTCCAGCCGTCGATCTGGAGGGTGTCGATCAGCGCGCCCTCGAGCATGCGCTCCGCGACATGCCCTCCACGCGAGGCGTCGTGCTCGAAATAAACCGCCGGTTCGGCCTCTTTGTTCCAGCCACGTTCATCGCGGCACAGACCCCAGAGCCAGGTGGTCTCGCAGCCCCCTTCGGCCTGCGTGCGCAACGGCGTCTCGTCCATGTGCGCCGCATGCCCGCTGGTCACGTGCCGCCAGATTTCATCGCACACCGGCTCCAGAAAGCCCGCGATGTGGGTCGCGTTGCGGCTAAGCGTCTGGCGCGCCACGTTGAACCCGGCGTTGTCCAGTCGACGCCGCTGGCGGTAATGCGTCGAGTGTTCGTAAAATTTCTGGCAGACCGCCTCCACCACGGTCCTCGGCGTGATCGTGCGCCTCCGGCCGATGAAGCCCTCGGCATGTGCGGACAAGGGCTTGTGCTCCTTGCAGGCGGCGCTGCGGTTGCAGGCGCAGCGGAAGTAGATGTGCTTTTCCAAGACATGATGCTCCGGGATGACCCTGAGCTGGGTGGAGATCCAGTGGCCGATCTCCTTCAGCTCGCCCCCGCAGGGGCAGTGCGTCTGCTCCGGATAATGCTTGATCTCGATGGTCTTGATGTCCTTGGGCATTTTCCGCTTCTGCTTGCCCTTGCGCGCTTTCGGCGTCTCTTCCTCCTCGTCGATGTCGTCGTCGGGCAGATCGAGGGTGCCGTCCTCGATGTCCTGGTAATTGTTGTCGGATCCACCGACGAAGATATTGTGGCGCAGGAGCTTCGCCTGCTCCTTCTCGTGGCGCAGGCTCCGCTTGAGGGTGGCGATCTGACGCCGGGCGATGCTCTCGCGGGACACCACGTCTTCGAATTCCAGATGTACGTCGATCAGGCACTCCTCGATGCCATGCTTGATCTCGGCGCAGTCGCCGGGCAGCGCGGCCAGCAAATCGGTGATTTCCGTGATGATCTCCCCCATCGGGCTGAGCTCGCCCTCGACCGTTTCCTCGGTCTGGACGGTCTCTTGCGCGATCAAGGGGGCGGTGTCCTCGGGCGGCAGGATCTCGCCATTCAGGGGTTCGTCATTCTGGTCTTTGTCAGCCATTTCCGGTGTCCTCATTCTTCGGGGCAGAGCCGCCCGGGTCGGGCGGTCCGTGGGAGGCGGACCCGATCGACAGGCACGAGAAGGCCAGCCCCCGGACGTGCGAAAAAACGCGCCCGAAGCGATGCTTCTCTTGCTGTCACAGGGTCCGGTTCGAGGGGAGCTGAAGCCGGGCGTTTCCTTGCGGCGAGCCGCAGGAAATGCTATGAACCAGTCGTCAATGCTGGTGGGCTTCGGCCTTCCACATCACGTCCACGTCGGGATGCGCCAACACCCCGGCGTTTTCGTTTTCAGGGGTCAGGTGCAGGTCATTGCGATCTCCAGTATGGGGGCGAGGATCGGGCAGAGTCATAGCGCGGAAGCGCCAAAAACGGAAGAAATCGTTAATAAAAAGGCACCTGATGACTTTTCCGTCTTTTTCTTCGTTTTTCGCTTCGCCGTTCATTTTCGCCGCCTCAGGTCTTGTGTCCGACTGATCCCGCTCTACGACCGGCAGCCCCCGAAAGCGCGCTGCGCGGCGTCTGAACCGGGTTGGAGGGGGTGCCTTCACCAGTCAAGTGAAGTGGTGGACGGCCCCTCCACCACTTCACTTGACTCCGCGCAACATTTCATGGTCCGTTGCTTTGGGTATGATCCGGTTTCGAGCGGCCACGGGGTTTCCATGAAAAACGATTATGTAATCAATGTGCGCTTGCTCACCCGGCAACTCTCGGGCGTTGATTGCGTGGCCATCGTCTTGCTGCCGTTTTTTAACGCGGTTTGCTGGAAATGCCCGAGAACAATGAACCAAATGCTTGGAACGGGCTGCAGGGGCGCGGGGCAAGTGGAGAACTTCTGACACGCTGCTCCAGATTGAGCAGTGTCACGTCAATCAAGCACTTAGAGACATGAGCATGGTTCAGACCCCACTATTTTCCATCAACGGACGTTTCCTTCTCCAGCCGGTAACGGGCGTCCAGAGAGTTGCGAGGGAGTTGTTGTTGACATTCGACGAAATGGTCGATTCTGGACGCATGACTGCACCACGGCTGCTCTTGCCGTCGAAGGGCGATATAGTTGCGCCGCTAGAGCTAAAGGCCCTTCGAGCCGAGCGGGTGGGGCAGTTATCAGGCCATGCTTGGGAACAGTTCGATCTTCCGCGCCTAGTGGGAAACGAGCCCTTGCTTTGTCTTGGGAACACGGCGCCATTGCTGCGATTGTGGGCCAAGGGGCGCCCTACCGTGGTTATCATACACGATCTGTCCTACAAATATTTTCCGACGGCCTACAATTGGAAGTTTCGCTACTTCTATAATATTCTAATCCCGCAAATTCTGCGTCGGGCGGATCGCGTGGTGACAGTTTCGGAGGCAGAGCAGAGCGCCATTTGCGCGGCCTATCCGTTTTTATCCGGCGATTCCCGCTTGAGTTCTTTGCAAAATGGCGGGCTGCCCGACCACGTCGCGGACAGCCTCAGGACCGAACCACTGGTTCCGATGCAAGATCGCGGCTATGGGCTCTACGTCGGCTCGCTGACTCGACGCAAGAACGCCGAAGGACTGCTGAGTGCGGCTGTTGCGTTTCTGGAAGCCTATCCCGAGATGCGCTTCGTAGTGATCGGGGCCAATGGGGCGAGCTTTGAAGGAGTGAACGTCGATGTGCCAACCCATCTGGCAAAGCGGCTGGAATTCCGCGGGCAGGTTAATGATCCCGAGAAAGTTTACGATGCCTTTCGCCGAGCGCGTTTCCTGCTGTTTCCCTCGTTCTATGAAGCTTCGCCCCTGCCTCCAATCGAAGCGATGAGCTTCGGCTGTCCAGCATTGGTGTCGGACATTCCCAGCCTGCGGGAGCGATGCGGCGATGCAGCAGTGTATTTCCAGCCTGAGAACGGGGAGAGTATTGCCGCCGCGATCAGCTCGATCATGGACGATGTCGGCGAGTGGCAGAGGCGCGCAGAAATGGCAAGCGAGCGATCCGCCCGTTTCAGTTGGCACAAACAGGCCGAAGGAATTCTCACTTTGTGCGAGACCGTCCAATGAGTTCGCCCTGAACAACCCTGATCACGCGGCTTCAGGTATATGATCGCGGCCATCGACGCCGCGATTAGGCGCAACAAAATCGTCCGCAGCCAGGCCAAGATCTTGCGGATATTGTGCCCGCTGCTGTGACCCCTGATGTTCATCCGGCTGAAACCAGAGTCCTTTGCTGAATTTGGCGCGGTTGCGCCGACGGAGCAATGGGCGATCTGCGCAGCAGTTCAGTTGCGCGAAGCTGATCGCCCATTGCGTTGAGTTGGGCGGCGAAGACCGCCGGGGCCTGATAACCGAGGGCTGAATGAGGGCGCTCGGTGTTGTAGATGTGGGTCCAGCGGGCGACAGCCGCGCGCGCATGGTCGATGCCGAAGAACAGGGTCTCGTTCAGCAGTTCGTCACGCATCCGGCCGTTGAACGCCTCGCAATTCCCGTTTTGCATGGGCTTGCCGGGCGCGATGTAGTGCCACTTCACCTGCATCTTCTCGGCCCATTCGAGGATCGCGTTCGAAGTGAACTCGGTTCCATTGTCCGAAACGATCACGCCGGGCTTTCCGCGCCGCGCGATCAGCGCCGTCAATTCCCGGGCAACGCGGCGGCCGGAAATCGAGGTGTCGACCACCGCGGCCAAGCTCTCCTTGGTGACATCGTCGATCACGTTCAGAATGCGGAAACGCCGCCCGTCGGCGAACTGGTCCTGGATCGAGCCATGGAACCGCCACTGGTTCGAGGCCCATGGCGAGGATCGACCGACCAGCGCGCGTTCGCCACAGCCTCGGTCACCAGCGGTGCCCGTGTGCCGATGGCACGTTTGCGGCCGCGACGCCGACGCACCGCAAGCCCCTCCTCACGGTAGAGCCGCTGCGTGCGCTTGCGGTTCAGCACATGGCCATCGCGGCGCAGAATGACATGCAGGCGTCGATACCCGAACCTTCGGTGCGTCTCGGCGGCGGCGCGCAGCACATCGCGCAACGCAGCATCATCGGGGCGCCTATGCCGATACCGCACTGACGACCGATCTGCCCCGATCACGGAACACGCCCGCCGCTCGCTCATCTCGTAACGCTGTTTGAGATGGGCGACGGCTTCGCGCCTGGCGGCGGGCGTCACCACTTTTTTGACAGAAGATCCTTCAGCGCGGTGTTGTCGAGCATCGCTTCGGCAAGCAGCCGCTTCAGCTTGCCGTTCTCGTCTTCGAGGGCCTTCAGGCGCTTTGCCTCCGAAGGCTCCATGCCGCCGAACTTCGCCTTCCAGGCATAGAACGTGCCACTACTGATCCCGTGCCTGCGGCAGACCTCTGCCGTCGTCGCACCCGCCTCCTGCTCTCGCAGGATCGCAATGATCTGCTCTTCGGTGAACTTCGATCTCTTCATGTCCGGTCCTCTCATTGGGACGGACTCTAGCATCAGATGGACGAGTTATCGGGGGGCACAGCACCCTCCGCTCGTTTGCTGCGACAGCCCCAGAATGCCTCAGGGGCGGGCGGGTGGGGGGCCGTCCACCACATCACCTCACCTCTGGGTAATTGATCCTCACGTTTCGCGCCGGTCGAAACATCACATGACGGATATGGTCAAGAATCGGACGCAAGCGTTTCCGTAACCCGTTTTGAGCAGGCACTGCCCGCAACAGCCGAAAGGTTGCTAACACTAAGCGAAAATGAGAAGTGACGAGCTTGCCAGAGAGCGTAACCGCGGCATAAGGTGTGCAACTGAACCACGGAATTCCGAACCGATCGAGCACCGCAAAAATATCAGTTTCGTAACTGCGCGCGTCACTGAAACCGTTTTCTGACATTCGCTTGCCTACCGGCTCAGTGTGCGTTATAGGACAGCTGTCGAGCACGGCGAAATCCCGTTCTGAGCTAAAGACGAGATTGCACCAGACGAGGTCAATCCCGCTTTCGTATCCCAGAGAATAAGTCGGTCCAACAGCCTCTAGCGCATCGCGCCGAAAAACAGGACACATCATCTCGATATAGTTGACGAAGCGTAGCTTCCATTCAGGCTGTTCCAGTAGCGCTGCAAAGGTGAAATGGCTTCTCAATGTCAATGCAGGCTGGGCGATTTTAAGCTGATATTCCTCACACATCCGAAACATCCTGTTTAGCGTTTCGGTATCGGCGAGCAAGTCTTCGTCCATCAGGCAAATAAAATCGTAATAACGCCACCGCGTCTCCGGATCGTTCAAAAAACGTCCGTAACCTTCAATCTTGTGTCCGGGGCGGTATTCGAAACGAATGCCAGGGCCTTCGATCTGGGGTAGATTTCGATCATAACAACTGAAAAACACGTCGAATTCACGCGGGCCGTCCAACCATTGCCGATGCAAACTACGCTTACCGATCCTTGTCACCAGTAGAAACTTGGAGAGGTTATGTTGCATTCTTTAGATCTCTCCTGTTTTTCGAAGTTGTATCGAGCGCATACCGCAGTAACGCGATGGAAGCATCCTTTCGCTCCGCCAATCTGCTCGACACCGCATCGTAATCGATCATTTCGCGCGGCAGACGTGCTATACCTCCGGCGGGTACTAAGCGATCCTCAAGACCAAGCTGAGAAGCGAGCGAGCGGAAACGGTCTGCTCCCCTTTCCTCGTTGATCAAAACGACGAACTGACGTCTGAAAATGACCGAGAACACCATGCCGTGGAAAGAATCGGTTACCACGAAATCGGCATCGCGAAAAGCTCTTAACCACGCTCCTACGGTCAGGCGACTACGCCCTTTGCTCGGTCCTATGCCCTGCGAAACCGCCCCTAGCCCGAGCATGGAAAGCGCTTGCGCTTCAAGTTCTTCGAGGATTGGAGTTTCGTCGAGCACGTATTTCGTCACCCGCTTGCTGTCTCCGTGCGTGGCGTTGGGCATCATCTGCTCGTAAAATGACTGCGGCATCAGAAAGGTCGGATCGAGCACAAGAGCAGCATCGGCCCGGCCAAGGCGCTCCCTACATATCCGCAGACCGCTCTCCTCGCGCACCGTAACCGTACGAAACCGGCCAATCGCCCGAGAGACGCGTTCAGTAAGTGCCTCCTCCTCCCAATGCGAAGTGCCAAACGAGGCCGCGTAGGAAATCTTGGTTACTTCATCCTCGACGAAGTCGAGGAAATAATTGAGCGGATCGCCTCCTTGCACGTACCTCGGCCGCCAGACTTGGTCGCTGCCTACAATGAAGGCGCTCAGCCCGCGCTGCTTCGCCTCGGCGGAGAGTCTCTCGGTTGATCGGAGGATGGGGGTCACTTCAGGCAGGTAGCGTTCCAAGAAAGGCGCGTGAACACGACGGATCAATTCCCGCCCACGAATGCCACGGAGATTTTGGAAGGGAACGCGTCGCAAAAGCGCCGCCAACAACAGTTGTAAGTGAGAACGACGAGGCGCCGTGCGGAACAGGACAGGCTCCCACCCCTCTGCGTTTAGAAAGCTATAGAGGGCCACAATCTGGAGCATGCCGCCGAAATTGTCAGTAAGCGGCAGCGTCAGCAAACCGATCCGGCGTGTCGACATCACAGGTATTTCTGTCATTTCAAAATTGTTCCCACTGCAGGACCCGGGCAAAAAATGCTAATACATCATAGACTCACGCTTTTCTCAATGCTACACATTCCTGCGTGATGGAGATCCTAAGATTGGGCTTAGTGATCTGAGTTTTATGGTTGGCCGCCGATCATGGCAGACGCTGAAAGTTGTGGCGGTCGCGGCTGGTTCGGTTGTTGTGGCCATGTTGCGGCTTAGTTTGTGATCTTACTGCGGCATCGAGATCCATGAGATCCTCCAGTCTGGCTAAAAACACGTTCGCCCTGTTCGGCCGTCAAGTGTTCGTCGTATTGCTGAACCTCTATGCGATCCGAATCGTGCTTGGGGCCCTCGGAGTCGATGACTTTGCGCTCTACAACGTCGTGATGAACGTTGTGATGCTCGGTTCTTTCATGACCCTCGCACTTGGCACGATTGTGCAGCGCTATTTTTCGTTCGCGATAGGCGATCAATTCGCAAAATCTTTAATACAGGTTCATGATTCCAGTTTAACGATTACAGCGGGTCTCGTCGTGCTGTCAGTTGTCGGGCTGGAAACCGCGGGTCTTTGGTTTGTGCAGACCGCACTGACCCTCGCACCGGAGCGCATGGACGCCGCTAGGTTACTATTTCATTTCCTAACGGTTCAGTTCGTTTTTACCATCATTTCGACCTATTATTCTTCGGTTATTCTTGCCCATGAAGACATGCATGTCTTCGCCCTGATCTCGGTGCTCGAAGCGGTTCTCAAACTTGGGGCCGTACTATCTCTGCATTCTGTCGTCGGTGATCGCGTCGTGCTTTACGGTGCGTTTCTCTGTCTAACCTCCGCCGTGGTGGCGTTGTCATATTTCCTCTATGTCAGCCTGCACTATGATGAATGCCGCCCGCATCGGATCAAGCCGGAGCTGTCCCCAATCCTGAACATGCTCCGCTTTTCTGGCTGGACGCTGTTCGGGCAAATCTCTACGGTCGCGCGCAACCAAGCGGTGACTATTCTCGTCAACCAAGCCTTCAGCCCCGCGACGGTGGCGGCACGCGCAATTTCGGCCTCGGTCGGTATCCAGATTTTGACGTTCGCGAACAATTTTTCGGCCGCGCTGCACCCGCCGATCATCAAAGCTCATGCGGCCGGCGAAACCGAGCATATGTTTTCCCTCATCTTCACCGGCTCGAAGATTGCCTTTTACTTCGTCTGGGTGGCCACCTTGCCTATCATAGCGCTGATGCCGGGGATATTGTCGCTCTGGCTCGGCACTTTTCCGGATGAAACCGTGATCTTCACCCGCCTTGCCCTAGTCGAGAACGCCATCGTGGCGATCAGTTTCCCGCTGATGACCGCCGTGCGTGCGACCGGCAACATGCGCCTCTATGAGTTGTCGCTCGGCGCGTTGCAGCTTCTCGTGTTGCTGGTCTCGTGGCTGGCGATCAAGGCTGGGGCCCCGGCCTATTCGATCTACATAGTGGCGATCACTGTGAATGTCATCATGTTCTTCGTCCGGCTGCTGATCGTCGGCAGGCTCACCGGCCTGCCCGTCGGGCGATACCTTGGGAATGTAATGCTGCGCGTGTCGCTGGTGGCGTCAGCCTCTACGGCGCTGTCCTTGATCATAATGCGCTTGGTTCCGGGGGTGGAAAATCTTAAGATGGAGGCTTCGGGCATCGCCGCCGCTGCCATGCTCTTCATGGTCCCGATCTTAACGATTTTTCTCTTGGGCATGAGCCGGTACGAACGGCATACCTTGGTTCAGATGATCACAAAACGCTTCACAGGGAAGGACCGCGCGCCGTGAAAATACTCGCACTGGGCGCCACTGGGGCCATAGGCCGCCAGATGATTGAATGCCTTGAGCCGACCGGGCGTCAGATCCATGTAACCAGCCGTCAGCCTAACTCTGTGACGGTCAGAGCCAATGTGCACTACCTTCAGGGCAATGCCCGCGACCGCGCCTTCCTGGACCCGCTCCTTCGGCAGAGCTGGGACGTTATCGTCGACTTCATGGTCTATGATACGGTGAGCTTTGCCGAGAGGCTCGGCTCCCTGCTCAATGCGACCGGGCAATACATCTTCACCAGTTCGGCGCGGGTCTTTGCCAAATCGGACGCCGCGCTCGTCGAGACCTCGCCGCGGCTTCTGGAGGTTTCGCAAGACAGCACCTTTCTGGCCAGTGACGAATACGCCCTGTCCAAAGCGCGGCAGGAAAACCTGCTACGCGACAGCGGGCGCAGTAACTGGACGATCATCCGCCCCTATATCACCTTTGGCACGGGGCGCCTGCAGCTCGGCACCCTTGAGAAGGAGGACTGGCTCCCGCGGGCGCTTGCTGGACGGCGCATCGTGTTCTGCGCGCCGATGATGGACAAGCTGACTACGATGACCGACGGCGCCGATGTAGCCGCCATGATTGCCGCACTGGTTGGAAACCCGACTGGGCTGGGCGAGGACTTCAACCTGACAGGATCGCGAGCTCTACCCTGGTCTGAAGTTCTTGCGGTCTACCTCGACCTGCTCGAGGTCCATCTCGGCCGTCGTCCCGAGGTGGTCCTGCAGGATCTCGAGACCTTCTGCGCCGCCGCTCCCTCGGCGCCGCAGGTGATCTATGATCGAATGTATGATCGCCGCTTCGACCCGAGCAAGATCTTGCGAGTCTACGTTCCGGGGCCTGCGACAGACTGGCGCGCACAGCTCGCCACTCGGCTTGGCGAGCAACTCCGGGGAGGCGGATTTTTGCCGCTCAATCCGCGCAGTGAGGCGTTGCGCGACCGTGCACTGGGCGAAATAAGCCACCTTGGCGGCTTCCTCGGCACCAAAAAGAAACTGAGCTACCTGGTCCATCGGGGGCTGCCTGAGAAACTCGTCGAAAGGATCAAGGCATGGTGACGCATTATACCGACGAAAAGCAGGTCCAAGTAGTGATCGCACTGCTAAAGGCGCATGGAATTCGCCGTGTCATTGCCTCGCCCGGGGCGACTAACATCACGTTCGTTGGCAGCATCCAGTCGGATTCCTACTTTTGCATATATTCGGCCGTGGATGAAAGATCGGCGGCTTATATGGCTTGCGGTCTGGCCGCCGAAAGCGGAGAACCGGTTGTCTTGACCTGTACCGGCGCAACGGCCTCGCGCAACTACCTTCCCGGCTTAACCGAGGCATATTACCGCAAACTACCGGTCCTCGCCATCACCTCCACCCAGATCCCCGCCCGCGTTGGCCATCACATCGCCCAGGTGATCGACCGTAGTTCTCTGCCGAAGGATGTCGTCAAGCTCAGCGTTGAGTTGCCAGTCGCCAAGGATGGCGATGGCATCTGGGAATGCGAGATGAAAGTTAACCGCGCCATCCTCGAGTTGACCCGTCACGGCGGTGGGCCTGTACACATCAACTTGCCCACGACCTACAGCCGGAATTTCCAGAAAGCTTCCCTGCCCGTCTACCGCAAGATCGATCGCTGGTTCCCCGGCGATGTCTTGCCCGAGTTGAAGGGGCGTATCGGCGTTTTCGTCGGCGCGCACAAGACATGGACTACGCGGGAAACTGACGCGCTGGACGCGTTCTGCGAAGCCAATGACGCAGCGGTCTTTTGTGACCACACCAGCGGCTATCGCGGCAAGTACCGCATCCTGTCGGCGCTGCTAGGCGGTCAGGAACGCACCGATCAATCGGCAATTCGCCCAGACGTGATGATCCACATAGGCGAGGTTTCGGGCGATTACCAGTTCGAAACCCTCGTCGGAAAGGAAGTCTGGCGCGTCAACCCCGACGGTGAAATTCGCGACACCTACCGCAGGCTTCGCCATGTGTTCGAAATGTCAGAAGAATACTTCTTCAAGGCCTATGCTAAGAGCGAAGGCCGCTGCGCCAGCTATGTCGAACTCTGCCGCGCCAGCCTCGCAGAAAAGCGCGCGAAGCTACCCGATCTGCCGTTTTCCAACATCTGGCTCGCTTCGCAATTCGCCGAGCGCATCCCCGCAGGCTCCGTAGTCCATTTCGCTATTCTGAACAGTCTCAGGGCATGGAATTTCTTCGAACTGCCCGAAGGCGTTCGTTCGGCCTCAAATACCGGTGGCTTCGGCATCGATGGCTGCATGTCGTCGCTGATTGGCGCGGCGCTAGCCAACCCCAAGCAGCTATATTTCCTCGTGACCGGAGATCTCGCATTCTTCTACGACATGAATGCGCTCGGAAACCGCCATCTTGGGCCGAATGTCCGGATCCTGCTGGTCAATAACGGCAAAGGCACCGAATTCACCCAGCACAATCACCCCGGCTCGGATTTCGGGGCCGAAGCCGATCGCTTCATCGCCGCTGGTGGGCATTTCGGCACGAAATCGCCGGAACTAGTCAAAGGCTTTGCCAAGGGGCTCGGGATTGACTACCTCGCGCTCAGCGGCAAACAAGAGGCCGAGGCAATTGCCGCACGTCTCTTTGCCCCTAACGAGAAGCAGTTCAGGCCGCTGTTGGTCGAAGCCTTTGTCGATGCCGTGGACGAGAGCAATGCCCTGCGGATGATCAAGAACCTCGATTCGAATATGAAGGGAGATGCCAAACAGCTGGCGAAAAAGCTACTCGGCCCCGCCGGGGTGCGGGCGTTGAAAAGAACCCTTGGGTCGTCGTAACCTTGTCCATCTTCAAAAGCCCTCCGCTCGTTTGCTGCGACAGCCCCAGAATGCCTCGGGGCGGGTGGGTGGAAGAGCTGTCCATCACATCACCTCAAGGAACCGGACAGCACAACGCCGCAGCGCGCGCAATACGATCTTGACGACAATCGTCAAGATCGTATTGTTGCTTCATGATATAGTTGGAATTGTTGCGTCTTCTTCTCTCAGTGGGGCACCTGATTTCGAGACAAGTGGACGTTACGTCGGCCCGATCGGCAGGGATGGTAAATGATAAGAGCGAATTCCGTCGCCGCACGAACCCGGGTGAGGCGCTCGACATACTTGGCCTCGTCGATTGGGGCGATGGCTTGGATGGCGACGAATCTAGTGCTTTCGGTCATTATCATCCTCGCTGGTATAGGAACTTTCCCCTACCTAAGCCCGCCTCCCTCTGCCGTGATGCTCTATATTGGCGCGGTGGTATTTGCCTTCTGCGTGGTGCAGTGGAACCGGCTGGGCTTGGCTGAGACGGTACTGGCTTATTTCCTGTGGTTTCCGATCGCGACCGTGACGCTCTACCAGACCGTGACGAACTACTATCCTTGGAGCCACTCGCATACGACCAGCGGCCTGCTGGCGGCGATGCTCCTGACCGGAAGCTTCATACTGCTCTGGGCGATCGGCACGCTGCTGCCGTCGTGGAAAACGATCACTTTACCCTCGCACGCACGTCAAGAGCGCTATCGCAGGCTGGCCATCGCAGGGCTCATCTTGTCATTCGTCCTGCTCACAGCGTTCGGCGGCTGGGGCTATGTCCTGTCGCCCCGTTTCGCCAAGTCCGAAGCCGAAGGCATCGGGAAGCAGCTAACTTTCACCGCCGCTGGGATTGCGCTCAGCAGCGGGTTGTCGCTCGTGCTTATGTACCGCCAAAACAACCCTGCAGTGAAACGCTGGCACATGATCGCAGTACTGCTTTATGTTGCAGTCATCTTCAACCCGATCGCTAACCCGCGCTTCGTCTTCGTCGGCTTCGTGCTTTCTACCTTCACCGCCTTTTTCTTGAAAAGCAGTTTCCGCCCGGCCTTCAAGGCGTTGACGATTTTCCTTTTGGCGCTGGGAAACTTCTTCTTTCTCGGCGCGCTGAAAATGCTCGGATCGGGGTTCAGCAATCGTTCGAACGGCTTTTTCGACACGCTGCTGCGCGACTTCACTGCAACGCTCTATAGCGTCGATTTGGATGTGCCGCAGATGCTCGCGAACGGCATGACCTATCATGAGCAGCACGGCTATTTAAGCTCCGGTAACATCCTCGGGTTCGTCTTCTTCTTCGTTCCCCGCGCAATCTGGGAGAGTAAGCCCACCGGCAGCAGCTATCAAACCATGGGCGATCTCGGATACTGGTTTCTTAACCTGTCTTATCCGTTCTTTATGGATTTCTTTACCTCGGGCGGCCCGATCTTCTTCCTCATCGGGATCACGGTTCTGGCCTGGTCGGTCGCGCGGGCGGGGATGCAGGCCAAGACCGCGGCACAGCGCAACGAATTCACCCTTGCCGCGCCACTTTACTGCCTGATGACAGGCTTCGCGCCGATCATCCTGCGCGGCCCGCTCAACAGCGTGGTCGCTTATTTCGGAATGGCTTTCTACTGGCTCCTAGCGATGCGCCTTCTGGTTCTGATCGGACGGCGCCGACGGTGTTCGTCAAAATAGTTGTCGCCGTCATCCGTCTTCAGGCTGCGCGATTTGCGGGCCCGGCCATTGGGCCGCCGCCGCCAGCTTTGAGTAAGCGCCCGCTCATCGCCCTTTGCCTTGCGGCTTGACTATTCTCGGAAGTTCCAGGGCATGAGCGCGGTGCTGTGCCCCCCGATAACTCGTCCATCTGATGCTAGAGTCCGTCCCAATGAGAGGACCGGACATGAAGAGATCGAAGTTCACCGAAGAGCAGATCATTGCGATCCTGCGAGAGCAGGAGGCGGGTGCGACGACGGCAGAGGTCTGCCGCAGGCACGGGATCAGTAGTGGCACGTTCTATGCCTGGAAGGCGAAGTTCGGCGGCATGGAGCCTTCGGAGGCAAAGCGCCTGAAGGCCCTCGAAGACGAGAACGGCAAGCTGAAGCGGCTGCTTGCCGAAGCGATGCTCGACAACACCGCGCTGAAGGATCTTCTGTCAAAAAAGTGGTGACGCCCGCCGCCAGGCGCGAAGCCGTCGCCCATCTCAAACAGCGTTACGAGATGAGCGAGCGGCGGGCGTGTTCCGTGATCGGGGCAGATCGGTCGTCAGTGCGGTATCGGCATAGGCGCCCCGATGATGCTGCGTTGCGCGATGTGCTGCGCGCCGCCGCCGAGACGCACCGAAGGTTCGGGTATCGACGCCTGCATGTCATTCTGCGCCGCGATGGCCATGTGCTGAACCGCAAGCGCACGCAGCGGCTCTACCGTGAGGAGGGGCTTGCGGTGCGTCGGCGTCGCGGCCGCAAACGTGCCATCGGCACACGGGCACCGCTGGTGACCGAGGCTGTGGCGAACGCGCGCTGGTCGGTCGATCCTCGCCATGGGCCTCGAACCAGTGGCGGTTCCATGGCTCGATCCAGGACCAGTTCGCCGACGGGCGGCGTTTCCGCATTCTGAACGTGATCGACGATGTCACCAAGGAGAGCTTGGCCGCGGTGGTCGACACCTCGATTTCCGGCCGCCGCGTTGCCCGGGAATTGACGGCGCTGATCGCGCGGCGCGGAAAGCCCGGCGTGATCGTTTCGGACAATGGAACCGAGTTCACTTCGAACGCGATCCTCGAATGGGCCGAGAAGATGCAGGTGAAGTGGCACTACATCGGTAACCGCTCGATTGTGGCCGCCCTTGCGCGTTCGGGCGATATCTGGGGTGCCTGATACGACGTCGTTATTGGCGTCGTTAGCGACGTCAACGAGATCTGCGCCGATCAGGCGGCGATCTTGGTGTCACCGGCTGGCAGGGGCTTCCAATTCCAGGGGAGCAGTTCGTAACGCCGCGGGTTGATGTGGTCGTTGATGCGCGCCAGCACGTCGGCCAGATAGGCCTGCGGGTCGAGACCGCTCAGTTTCGCGCTCTCGATCAGGGTCATCGCGCGCGCCAGGGTTTCGCCCCCGGCGTCATTGCCCGCAAAAAGCCAGTTCTTCCGCCCGATGCCGATCGGGCGCATGGCGCGCTCGGCCGGATTGTTGTCAATGGCCACGCGCCCATCCTCGAGAAAGAGGCAAAAGGCGTCCCAGCGGTTCAGGGCGTAGCGGAACGCCTTCGCCAGATCGCTCTTGCCCGAGATATAGTCGAGGTTCTCCTCCGCCCAGGCCTTGAACGCCTCGACCTTCGGGCGGCTGTGCGCCTGCCGGACAGCGTGGCGCTCGTCGGCACTGCGGCCGTTGATCTGCGCTTCGATGTCATAAAGCGCACCGATCCGTTCCAGCGCCTCGCGGGCGATCTCCGAGCCGGTCTCCTTCTCGACGTCAAAAAAGGCCCTGCGCAGATGCGCCCAACAGGCGGCTTCCTGGAACCTGGCCTCGCCATTTCCCTCTGCCAGATAGAGATCCCTGAAGCCCGCGTAAGCATCGGCCTGCAGGATCCCCTTGCCCGCCCCGAGGTGTTTCTGCGGGTGCTCGCCCTTGCGATCGGGTGAGAAGTGATAGGCCACCGCCGGGGGCGCGGCTCCCGACCAGGGCCGCTGGTCACGCACATAGGCCCAGATCCGCCCCTCTTTCACGCCCTTGCCAAGCTCGCCCTTCTTCGCGCGGTCGAGCACCCGGATCGGCGTGTCGTCGGCATGCAGCAGGTCCGAGGCCAGAACATCCTTGCGGATCAGCTCGACCAGCGGCGCCAGCGTCCGCATCGCGCCGCCGCACCAGCCGGCAAGCGTGGTGTCGGGGATGTCAGCGCCCATCCGGGCAAAGATCTCGTTCAGGCGATAGAGCGGAAGGTGGTCGTCGTATTTGGCGACGAGGATTAAGGCGAGCAGGCTCGGACCAGCAAGGCTGCCAGGGATCGGCCGGGTCGGCGCCGGGCATTGCACCATCTTCTCGCAGCACCGGCAGGACTTCTTCGGCCGCGCCACCTCGATCAGCTTCAGCCGGGCCGTGATCATCTCGAGGATCTGGCTCACATCCTCGCCGACGAGGCGCAGGGCGCCGCCGCATTCCGGACAGGTCTCGCCGGGATCGAGCTCGCGGCGCTCGCGCGGCGTGTCGGGCGACACCCGCGGGCGTCGGCGCGGCGCCTTCTCCGAGGCTTCGGCGTCGCCTTGGTCGTCTGACGTGCTGCAGACCGGCGCGGTCTCGACGCTGTCCTGCTCGGGCGGTGGCGCAACCTCGGCCTCGGCCACCTGCAGGCTCTCGAGCGCGAACTCCAGCTGCTCGATCTCGCGGGCGACCTTCTCGGAGCCCTTGCCGAAAGCCTGCCGCCGCAGCCGCGCGATCCGCATGCGCAGCGACTGCACCAGCAGGTCATGCGCGCGCAGGCTGGCCTGCAGCTGAAGGATCATCTCCTTCAGGGCGGCGGGGTCATCCGGCAGGGAAGCGGCGGTGAGCGACATGGCCAAAGGTACCATGCTGCAGCCCGTAATCTCAACAAAACAAAGGCTAAGCGGCGCTTTGACTCACATCCGCGTCGGCGCGCTCGTCCAGCGTGGTTGGCGCCAGTCTATGCCTTCCCAGAGCATCGCCATCTGCGCCGGGGTCAGTGCAACTTTGCCCTCGGTGGCCTTGGGCCAAGGGAAATGGCCGCGCTCGAGCACTTTGTAATAGAGGCAAAAGCCCTGCCCATCCCAGTGCAGGATCTTCAGCCGGTCGCCCATGCGCCCTCTGAACACCAAGAGCGCCCCACCCGCCGGATCCTCGCCCAACACCTTCTTTGCCTGCGCGCAGAGCCCGGCAATCCCGCACCGCATGTCTGTCGTGCCGGCGGCAAGAAAAATGCGCACGCCGTTCCCCGGCCCGATCATGCGCCTTCCAGAACCCGGATCAGCTGCGCGAGCCCTGATGCCGACAGCCCCTCGATCCCGCGCAGGCGGCCTGCCGTTCATCAGCACGATCTCGACCGGCGAGGGTGTGACGGCGGGCGTGACCGTCTTCTCGGTCCTCAGCTCCACCGGCAAGAACGCGGTCTCCTCCGTCAAGCTTTCGCCCCGCCGCCGGAACTCCGCCAGCCATTGATAGATGTGCTGCCGGGTCAGGTCGTGACGGCGCGCGACATCCGCAACCCGCGCCCCATCCACGCCAACCTCCGCGAGGATCGACCGCTTCTCCGCATCCGACCAGCGCCGCCGCCGCTCAACCCCCGTCAAAATCTCTTGCCGCATGATCCCATCCGCCACAGACGACGTCAATAACGACGTCAATAACGACGGGTGGTTAGGCTGAAACAGGCAGCATCAGAAGGCGGCCACAACCGGGTGCTTACCTACATCGCGCCCGGCAAGCCCATGCAAAACGGGAATTGCGAAGCGTTCAACGGCCGGATGCGTGACGAACTGCTGAACGAGACCCTGTTCTTCGGCATCGACCATGCGCGCGCGGCTGTCGCCCGCTGGACCCACATCTACAACACCGAGCGCCCTCATTCAGCCCTCGGTTATCAGGCCCCGGCGGTCTTCGCCGCCCAACTCAACGCAATGGGCGATCAGCTTCGCGCAACTGAACTGCTGCGCAGATCGCCCATTGCTCCGTCGGTGCAACCGCGCCAAATTCAGCAAAGGACTCTGGTTTCAGCCGGATGAACATCCGGGGTCACAGCAGTTGGACCATCTGCGCCATCGTCAAACCCCAGCCCCAGAATGCTCGCCGCTTTCCATCCCAGCGGAAAGGTCAGGGCAATTTTTTGAGGTGCCCAATCATCAATGCCGGAGAGCATCATAGATCAAGAATACGCCGAGGATCAGCTTTACCTAGCAGTACGTCCCAGATTGCCAACCAATTCCCAATTGTCCGCCCACGTCGATCAATCCACGGCTCTGAATAAAATAGCTTTACATGGTTGGCAATAATGTTTTTAATGACCTGCCCGTATCCCTTTCTTCTGGATATCGAGCCCTTTCTTATCATGTAGATTGGGTTGCAAACTTGGCTATACCCGAAGCGAAGCCCATTTTTGTCGCGCCCAACTTTTTCCGCGCAATGAACTCCCCAAAACGCATCAGTTTTGACCTGAAGTGCATCTATGCGCCCCCCAAAATCTTGGTCTTCCAGCCAAGCGTAAAGTGGCAAATTTTCATCGAAGCGGGTATTGCTAACGAGTTCGTATCTATATGCCATGTTGCAGCCATATAATGCAGGCAGTCTCTTTTCAATTAAGAAAGGCCTGCCGCTGACATGTTGGGTATCGGCTTCATCAACAATTCGGCAGGCTTCATTCGCCGAAATTCCGGGGCCAAGATCTCCATTTGCAAGCACCAGTCCTTCTGCCCCGCCGACATCAGGATTTTTTTCGAAAAAAAATGACATTCTCTCAAGAGAAAAGCGCGAAGGAACGAAGTCATCATCGTAAAAAACAACTAGATCAATTTCTGAACCCAAAGCGTCAAGAGCGCGGTTGCGTTGTGCTGGCAGACCACGACTACCGAATATCTTAATGATCGGGAACGGCGCCTCAGTCTCTGGTGGAGCGTCGTTCGAAGTCTCCAGCGACAGCAGAACCAGGGATGGTCGCAGTGTCTGTCGTGCAAGGCGTTCCAATAGAAGCGACAAGCATTGTGGGCGCCCTAGCGAGGCTATCACAACAGCAATGCGTCTAAGTGATTTCCCTTCGTCCATTTCCGCTTCCTGTCCTTTTAAAGAAGGTTGCATTCGATTACGCATCGCAACGGGCAAAGGCCTCCAGCGTTTATCGGCCGCAACGAAATTTTGAGCCCACTAAACTGTTGATCAGGTCATTGCCGCATTCGTGTGCGCCGAAACGCTTCCGAAATCTCTTGTTCGATTTTCTTTCTAAACCGTTCCCGACTAAAGCATTCTGAGTGCGAAATTATCGATCCAGTGTCAATATTTTTTTCGAGTTCGGATTCGAAACGCAGGATGGTTGCGTTGATTGAGGCCGAATCGGCTTGGTCGAAGAAAATCCCCGATACGCCATCCTTAACCGTTTCAATCGCTCCACCCCGAGCATAGGCGATCACCGGGCGACCAGAAGCCATCGCCTCCAGAGGCACGATTCCGAAATCTTCGACCCCCGGAAAAAGTAGCGCGCGACAGCGCGCATAATGCTCCCTGAGTTCTTCGAAAGTTGCTCGACCATGAAAAACGATGTTCCCGGTTGCCCGTTTCTCAAGCGCGCCACGCTCGCCTCCGTCACCGATGATGATAAGCTTTCGCCCGTTCTCGTTGAAGGCATCGATCAGCAAATCAACGCGTTTGTAACTGATCAGTTCTCCAACATAGAGGTAGAAATCACCCGGCTGCACTCCTGCTTGCGGCGTAAAGGCCGCAAGATCGACAGGGGGGTGAACCACCGTCGCCTCTCGCCCCCAGCTTTTCGCTATCCGTCTCCGCACGAAATCCGAATTCGCGACGATATGGTCAACCCGTGCTGCGCTTGATTGATCCCATATCCGCAGCGCATGCGCAAAAAATGGCATCATCAACCGTGTCATCAATCCAGCTTGTGAACGATAAACGTGATACTGATCCCAGATATACCGCATGGGCGAATGACAATAGCACAAGTGAACCGTTTCCGGCGCGGTGATTACCCCCTTTGTTGGTCCGGATTCTGAAGAAATGACAAGATCGTAGCCATTAAGATCGAGTGTTTCGAGTGCCAGAGGCATCAAGGGAAGATACTTCTGGTAGTGCTTTCGTCCAGCGGGCAGTCGCGCGATGAATGTTTCCACAATCCGGTGCCGACGTAATTTTTCCGACAGTTTCTCTGGAATCACAACATGTGTATAGATGTCGGCTTGCGGGAAAATTTCGCAAAGCTCTTCCAGGACCTTCTCGCCCCCACGCATACCGACCAGCCAATAATGAATGATCGCGACCCGCAAAGTGGAAAAATCTGTGTTCATACTTCTGTCCATTTCCGCGTTTCGATTCTGTGCGCGCGTGTGGCCGTGCTTAGAGGAACTTCCCGTTCCCTTGCGCCCGCCATTCCCGCAGGCCGGCCTCAAGCCGGTCCCGGGTGGCAAGCCCCACCTGTTCCGCCCAGCCGGGCAGGATATTGGTCGAGACCATCAGCTTTTCGATACGCTCGGGATGGATGCCAAGCCCCGTTGCGGAAATAGGACGCAACAGCCCCGCCATGGTCTTGAGCGCCGCCGCCGGAACCAGCTTTGTGCGCGCCTTCGGAAAAGCCACCTTGCGGAAGGTCTCGACGATTTCTTCGATCGTGTAGCGGTTGGAGAAGGCGCCGTTGAACAGGATGTAACGCTCCGGTCGCCCTGCCGCTTCCAGCATCCAATCAAGCAGGTCGCCGACATAGATGCAGGATTTGATCGTGTCGCGGCGTCCCGGATACAGAAAAATCCCCCTGCTCAGCATCTTGGCAAGGCGGGTGAAGTTGCCACCCTCGCCCAGACCAAAGACCACGGCCGGGCGTGCGATCACCAGCTTTCGCACCGGATCAGCCTGCACCCAATCGTGGTGGATTTCCTCGGCCATCCGCTTGGAACGACCGTAATCCGATGTCGGGGCAGGGGGCGTCGTTTCATCCTTGGCGATCTCGTTGGGGCCATAGACCGAGATCGAACTGGTGAAGACGATCTGGCGGGTGCCATGCCGCTGCGCGAAACGCGCAATCTGGATCGCGCCGTTCACGTTGGTGCCGTAATATTCCCAAGGTTCGTGGCCCGGCGTCGTATGGACCGCCGCGAGGTTGAAAATCAACGGCACCGCGCCATCGAGATGCAGCCCAGACAGGTCGCGCACATCGGCGATCCGATAGTCGACGCCGGTAACCGGACGTTTTGGTTAGCGGATGTCGATGCTGACGACCTTCTTCGCCCCCATCGAGCGCAGCCGCTGCATCAGATGCGTGCCGATGAAACCGGCCCCCCCAAAGACGACCAGGGTCTCTTCAAGGGACTCTGTCAGTAGGCTGCCGGTCATTGTGTGATCCCCCCGAGATCGCTCATGTCTGCCCTCATCCCTTCGCCCCCTGGCCGCGGGCATAGACATCGTCATAGCGCACGATGTCGTCCGCGCCCAGATAGGCCCCGGTCTGCACCTCGATCATCACCATCGGCAGCTTGCCCGGGTTCTCCATCCGGTGCACCGAGCCGAGGGGCACATAGACCGACTGGTTTTCCGTCACCAGTCGCACGGTGTCATCCACCGTCACCCTGGCCGTGCCCTGCACCACGATCCAGTGTTCCGCGCGGTGGTGATGGCTTTGCAGGCTCAGGCTGGCGCCCGGATGCACGACGATGCGCTTGACCTGAAACCGCGGCCCCAGCGCCAGCGTTTCGAAATAGCCCCAGGGGCGGTGATCCTTCGGGAATTGCACCGCCTGCGCCGCCTTGCGGGCCTTCAGCGCATCGACGGCCTTCTTCACCTCCTGCGCGCGGGACATGTCGGCGACCAGAACCGCATCATTCATCGCCACGGCGATGATGTTCTTCAAACCGATGCCGACCAGCTCCACCCCCTCGCTTTCCGAGCGCAACAGGCTGTCCTGGCACTCGATCGCGGTGGCGCCCTCCGAGGTCGCCACCCCCGCGCTGTCCTGCGTCTGTGCCGCCCAGACCGCATCCCAGCCGCCAAGGTCGGACCATGCGCCGCTGAAGGGCACGGCGGCGAGGTTCGGCGCCCGCTCCATCACTGCATAATCAAGCGAAATCTCGGGCGCCTTCGCCCAGGGCCCGGGGGCAAGGCGCAGAAAGCCCAGATCGGCGCGGGCATCGTCGACGGCGGCGCGGACCGGGGCCAGAACCTCGGGGGCATGGGCTTCGAAAGCGGCGATCATGTCGGCGGCGCGGAACAGGAAGATCCCGGCATTCCAGAGGAAATTCCCCGCCGCCAGCATCGCCTCGGCCCGGGCGAGGTCGGGCTTTTCGACAAAGCGGGTCAAGGCTACCGGCGCACCCTCGGCCCCGGGCGGCACTGAGAGTTCCAGATAGCCATAGCCGGTTTCCGGGCGCGAGGGCGTGATGCCGAAGGTGACGATCTGGCCTGCCGCCACCGCCGCCATGCCGCGCCTCACCGCCGCGCGGAACGCTGCCGCGTCGGGGATGGCGTGATCGGAGGGGGCGACCAGCAGCACCGCCTCGGGGTCCTTCTCGATCACATGCAGCGCGGCGGCCAGCACGGCGGGGGCGGTGTTGCGCCCCTCGGGTTCGATCAGGATCGCGCCCGGATCAATGCCGATCTCGGCCAGTTGTTCGGTGACGATGAAACGGAAATCGCTGTTCGTCAGCACCAGCGGCGCGGCAAATTCCGGCCCGCACAGACGCAGCGCCGAGGCCTGAAACAGCGTCTGATCCCCCAGAAGCGGTACGAATTGTTTCGGATAACTCTTACGCGACAACGGCCAAAGGCGGGTGCCGGAACCGCCGCACAGAATCGTCGGATAGATCATCGAATAGCCCCCTTGGGAATGCAGTGACGGAAGCACAAATGCCGCAGTGCCGCAAATGTTAATTGGGAATTAACTTAACCGCCACGGCGGCCATCACCGACTTGAGCAGATTTTCGGCATCCGCGGCGGTGTCGGCCTCGGTCGGGGTGTCGGTCGACGGCGGTGACCCGGGCAGGCCGGCTGCTACCATATCGGCAAGGCTGACGCCCGCGCGTTTTGCCGCGGTGGCGACAGCGATCCCAAGCGACGCCCATGTCGAGGAGCAAATGCGGCCGGAAGCCGCCAGCCAGATCGGGCACGAACAAAACTTTGCCCCCCAATTGATGTTTTCCTTGCGGGTATCCGTTGCGCAGCGCGACGTGATCGGGTTGCTCAGGGCAAACCTAGTAATCGACCTGCTCGAAGCCATACCCCCCCTCATGATTGTGCCACTCGATGAAGACGGATCGCTTGGATATTCTCGGGCAGTGGCGGCCACTGGCAGTACTGTAGTCAGCCCAGCCCTCCAAGCCTTTGAAGGCCGCAGGGAGTGCAGCAACCGAGGAACCGCGCCAGCTGAAATTGCCCTGGGTACCGTATGTTCCGACGCGGACGCGCTGGCTTTGATGGCAGATGTCGCTGTCGCGACCAATCCAGCGCTGTAGGGCGACTTCCACGCTGAACACCCGGATGGAGCGCACAAAGTCGAATTCGGGGCCGCTGATATCGGTATCTGCGGTTTCGTTTCCACCGGTGTATTCGCCAGTCGCAATTCTCACCAGCTGATCGACGAGCCTTGCCTCGGTTGGTGGCAGGGCAGGGGCGCGAGGTGTTTGTGCCGGGCTCTCCGCGATTTGATAGAGGCGCGCGGCCGGACGCTCAGTTGCAGGCAGGTCGAAGGCCGCACTCATCGGGCAGCGCCAGATCTGAAGTGGAGGCTCGATGGGCCAAGGGGTGATGCGTCGAATCATTTCGGCACGGGCCCGAGCGCAGGGCACGCTCGGAGGGAAGCCACCGGCAAGGCAGAGAAGGATCGCACAATCGATCTGATAGGCGCTTGCGGGGGAAGGAACGAGAAACGTCAGGGCAAGGCCGAGTGAAAATGCGGGGCGAAAAAGCCTCATTGAGAGTCCTCCGGTGCGTGGGTGGTATCAAGAAATTCGGCGTAGCTCTTGGTCGCGAGCCGAGCCTCGTCGAGGGTGCGGCTTCGCTCGGCATCAAGGCAGGCGATGTAGGGGCCAACCTCCGCGAAATAGCTTTCGAATTCTGCGGAGATCTCGGCGCGGTAGTCAGTCAATGCGGCTGCTGAAAGCGCGGTCGACGGCAGATCTGGGGGCAGGCAGGGCAGGGGGTCTGCAGCGGCCAAGAGGGGACAAAGGACAAAGAGGGTTGCAGCGCGCTTTGCTCGTATCGGGTGTGCGGAGCACCTGAGAGTGCGGAAGCGTGTCTTGAGACGCGGGATGCATCGCCGTGACATTGCGCCGGCGAGTGGACCCCAACCGGCTGGATCAAAACGCTTTTCTGGCTCACTTGTCGTGTCGAGACTCGCGTCAAAGGGCATTTTCACTCGTGTTTGTCATTTTTAAGCTTGAAAGACGTTTATACATCGTTAATCATGGAGTCACGGAGAAACTCTTGTTACATAGATCCCCACTGACCAATTCGAGGGGAGCCAAGATGAAACGGCGCGCATTGCCCGTCCTGCTGGAACGGGATTTTCGCAAGATGGCCGCCACCGATGGAGCGACGGTTGAGATCGAGTGTGTCAGTGCGCCAGACCCCGCTGAGAGGTTTTCGGGTGAATGGCTATTTTATGTGGTCTCGCGGGAGGGCGATCGGTTCATGCTGGTCACTGCGACGGCGCGAGAGCGGGTCATCAACTCGCCGATCGGTCTCTTCGGAATGGCCAGCGGCAAGCTCAACCTCGATCATCTCGACGTGCCTTTTGTCGCTGGTGATGTCCGTGGCGGGATGCGCAGCCGCCCGGGCGGAAGTGATCCGCTGGAATGAGGCAGGGCAGGGGGACAGGGTCGATCTCGCCCCTGCGACCTTCGCGGCGCTTCCCGCTGAAGCGTCGGTATTGCGCTACGACGCCAAGGGGTACCTGATCCGCCCGATCGCGGTCAAAGCGGATCAGAGCGACGAGAACCCGAGTTCCCAAGCGCCCGTGATGAGTACGAAAAGCGTGACGGCGGCGCAGTCGGTGCTGCCCGCAATCAGGCTGGTGGCGGCGCGCTATCAGGATCACCCGGCGCTTCGGCGTCTTCAGCTCACGCCACGGCAGTGGTCGGCCTTCTTTCAGGCCATGATCAAGGTCGAGAGCAATTATTCCCAACGCGCGGTGAGCCGGGCAGGGGCCAAGGGTCTTGCGCAGCTCATGCCCGACACCGCGCGGTATCTGCGGGTGGACCCGGGCGATCCGTTGCAAAATCTCGACGGTGGCGCGCGCTACCTGCTCGAACAGATCGGCTCGTTCGAGAGCCTGACGCTTGCACTTGCGGCCTATAACGCCGGGCCGGATGCCGTGCGCAAATATGGCGGGGTGCCGCCTTACACCGAGACCCGCACTCACATCGTCAAGGTGATGGCGGCTTACGACCGCATTCTTGCGGAGCTTTGATTCAGGAAAATCCCATGCATATGACCCCAGCGATCCGGCTGGCCCTCCTGGCCGGTCTCGTCACTCTCTCGCAAGTTGAGTCGGCGCTCGCGAATATCGTCTTCACCAAGGCCGAGAACGTGGCCACCGGTGTGCTTGACTCGTTCCGCGGTACCTTGGCGACGGCCTTCTTTGGCATTGCCTTCGTGGTGACGGGCTTCCTCGCCGCGTTCAACCGGATCAGCTGGGCCTGGGTCTCGCTGGTAGTTGTCGGCGCGTTCCTCGTTTTCGCCGGGCCTGCGATCGTCGCGAACCTGCGTTCGTCCTTCAGCTGAGGATCGGGACCATGGAGAAGAGTGCGGTCATCCTTGGGCTTTCACGGCAAGCGAAGTTTCTCGGGCTGCCGATGCCCTATGCCATGGCGGTGGGCGGGATGGCTGTACTCCCGTTCATCCTTTTCAAGGTGATGACGTGGTTTTTGACGGTGCCGTTCTGGTACGGGCTCGCGCGCGCCGCGACGCGGATCAATCCGAACGGTCATCATGTGCTCTCGGTAATGATGCAGGTGACGCCAATGGCGCTCCTGCGGCGGGAGCGCCGTCATGTTTCCTGAGTTGGCCGAAACGAAACGGACGCAGAGGGCGCGCGGGCTGCATACGCGCGACCCGAAGGTCTATGCGCATCTGCCCTATCTCATCGAGATCGACGACGAAACCGTGCGCACTCGCGAGAACGCGCTGATGGTGTCCTTCGAGATCATCGGGATCGACGGCGTCACCTCGGGCCAGTCGACCATTCTCGCGCTGCGGGCGGGGCTCGCGCATCTCTTCGACACACTCGATGAGCGGTTCTGTTTCTACCTGCATCGCCTCATGCGCCCGACGACGACGGGTGTCGCACCGATCCGCGGATCCGGCTTCGCCGCGGATGTCGATCGCGTCTGGACCGACGAGCTGGCGCGGCGCAACCTGCAAGAAAGCGTGCTCGTTTTGACCGTGGTGCGCCGCCAAACTTCGGTGCCGCCGGTCCCGCTCTTTCGGCGCGCGGCCTCGAAGGTCTGGGGCGATGACACGACGCGCAGGCTTGAGGAACTGCGCGAGGTCGCGGCGATCCTCGAGAGCGGGCTTGGTGTGCGCACGAAACGGCTCAGGATCAGCGATGGCAGCTTACTCGGGTTTTATGCCTCGCTTCTGACGGGCGAGATGAAACCCTTGCGCCGGGCGCCTTTCTGCCTTCTCGCCGAAGATGCGGCCGCGGCATCGCTGCACTTCGGGAAAGGCCAGTTTACCGTGGAGGAGGGTGGTCTGCGGCCGCGCGTCGGCGCACTCCTCTTCGTCAAATCCTACCCGACCTCTACCTGGCCCGGGATGCTCGATGCGCTCGGCGCCAGTCGGGATGTGATCATCACCCACAGTTACACGCCAATTGAACGGACGGGCATCGCCGAGCGGGTCAAGCGGCGTGTCGCGCAAATGCGTGCGGCGGAGGACATCGCGGCCACGATCGAGGCGCAGCTTTTCGAGGCGGCCGACAAGGCAGAAAGCGGCACGTTGGGTTTTGGTCTGCACCAGATGACCATCACCATTTTTGCCGATGACGCGGCCGCCCTCGAGACCGAAGTGGCGCGCATTCGCGGCATTGCGCACCAGAACGGCATGCGGCTTGTGCGAGAGGTGACCGCGCTCGAGGCCGGCGTGTTCGCCATGCATCCGGGCAACATGGATTACCGCGCCCGCGACATGACGGTTTCGTCGATCAATTTCGCCGATCTTGCCGCGTTGCATGCGGCCGACACCGGAACTGGAGCGGAGGCTCTGCCCTGGCGCACCCCGATCACGGTGTTTCCGACCCTTCAGGGCAGTCTGCACCGGTTCAGCTTTCACGAACCGGGCGACCCGCAGGCGGAGCCCACCAATGGCCACACGCTCGTTCTGGGAAAATCCGGGGGCGGCAAGACAACGACGGTCGCGTTTCTGGCGGCGCAGGCTCAGCGCGCCGGGGGCCGCACGATCATCTTCGACAAGGAGGCCGGTCTCAAAATGGCCGTCCATGCCCTGGGCGGACGCTATGCGGAAATCCGGGCGGGCAGGCCGACGGGCCTCAACCCTTTGGCCACCGAGGCAGGCGAGCGCGGCGAGGCCTGGTTGCTCGATTGGTTGGTGAGCTTGCTTGAATCCCGAAGCGGTGCCATGACCCCGCTGCAATCGGAGGCGATCAAATCGGCCGTCGCCCAAAACGGGAAAGCGCATGCGGGGCTTCGAAACTTCTGCGCCTTTCAGGAGTTGTTCGGCGATGTGGGCGATGGGCTCGATCTGGCGCAGCGGCTTGCCGAGTGGGGGCCGGGCGGACGTTACGGCTGGGTCTTCGGCGAGGCGAATGAGCCGGTCGTGGATTTCGAAAGCCATGACGTGACTGCGGTCGATCTGACCGAGATCCTCGACCTTGGCACTGAGCGCAGCGCAATTCTGGGCTATCTCTTCCGGCGCATCGAGATGCTGATCGAAGAAAAGCGCCCGACGCTGATCCTGATCGACGAGGCCTGGAAGGTGCTCGACGACGACTATTTCTCGCGCAAGCTCGCCGAATGGCTCGTCACCGCGCGCAAGAAGAATGTCGTCGTGGTGATGATGACACAGTTTCCGAGCCAGATCCGCGGCTCGAAAGCGCGCTCGATCCTTGAGGCCTTGCCGAACCAGCTTTTGTTCCCGAACGGCGAAGCCGAGGCGGCCGACTATGACGGGTTCCGCCTTACCGACGGCGAGCTGGATTTCGTGCTGACGCCGATCCCGGGCCAGCGGCTGGTCCTTTCGCGCAACCCGCGCGGATCAACGGTGCTCGATGTCGACCTGAAGGCACTGGGACCGCTTTTGACGGCGTTGGGTGGCGGTCAGGCCGGGAATAACGCTTTCGGCGCGGATTACGCCACGCGCCCGCAGTTCTGGAAAGAGTGAGGATCGGATGCGATCACAATTTTACATAAGATTGCTTATCAGAATCTCACCACGAAAAGCGGTAGTTTTGCCCTCTTAGTGACGTGATTGCATGAGCTTGCCGAATGTGTTCTTATTTCGTTCGGAGGCGCGCCGAATGTCTTATGTTCCCCCTGCCACGAACCGGTATTTTTGTCGCGTACAGCGCTACATCCTCGCGGATGGCGAACGCTTTGTCACCGTTATCGACGATGCCGGCGCGCCGGCATACTACCCGACGGCGCTGGCTCTCTCGCGGCGTTCACATGGCCACTCGTCAGAGACCATGGGCGCGGAAGCCTCAGATCTGGTTCACCTCGGGCTCTGGGCGCTTCGGGAGCGCATCGACCTGAATGCGCGGCTCGAGGCTGGCGAGTATTTCGGTCTGGACGAGATTGAGACACTGGCGGAAGCCTGCGGGCTGAAGACCGCGGCTCTGCGACGGATCACTTTGCCCGAGGTAACGGAGATGCGCCGCGGTCTCACCATGTCGAAGGCCGACATCGTCAGTAATACCTTGAAGTGTCGGCGCTTGGCGACGGCTGCCCGCTATTTCGATTTCGTTGGGCGCATGTCCGAGGCCCATCTTCGAAAGCGTTCGCTGGAGCTCGCCGAGCGGATTGTCGCGCGCAAGGATATGGCCGCTCGCATAGCGGTTCACCAGCCAAGGATCCAGTCCTCGCGGATCAGAAACATTATACAGGCTGCCGATCTAGCTCGCGTTGCCGCTTTCGCTGCCGCGGGCGACCCCTTCGACGTCTGGAAGACGGAAGCGATGGCGCGGCGCAACTGGGCCCTCGTCTGCCTATTGGTGGCATCCGGCATTCGTCAAGGTGAAGCACGGCAGTTAAAGCCCGAGGACATTGATCTTGCAGCCTGCGAGATCCGGGTGGAGCGACGGCATGACGATCCGGAAGACCCGCGGACCCGTGAGCCTAATGCAAAGACCCTCGACCGGATCGTGCCCTTCGGCCCCACTGTTGCGCAAGCGCTGGAGGACTACATGTTGGGCCCGGGAAGCGACGCGGCAGAGAAGCGCGGTTCGCCCTTTGTCTTCCTGAGCCACGACAACTGTACACATGGGACGCCAATCTCCGATCGCACCGTCGGCCGAGTGGTCCACGAACTCGGACAGCATCTCGGAATCGAAGGACTGACGCCACACCACCTTCGGCATGGCTGGATTCAGAACCTGGCCGACTGGGCAATTGCAGCCCGGATCAGCGCCGAGGACTTCGCGCGCTTCGCCAACTTCCTTGGCGGTTGGTCCTATCTGAGCAAGATGGCTGCTGAATACCGAGGCGATCACTTGACCGAAGCCGCTTTCAAGGCAGGACTCCGAGTTCAGGAGAGCCGTTCGTGAAATTTCCCACGACTTTGACGCCTGTAGTTCGGTCTGAATATCGGCAAGCGTTTGCCTCGGATGGCACACCGTTCGATCCCGAGCAGGATTTCTGGGCATTCCGCACCCTCAGCGGTGCCGTCAATATCGACTTTACCCTATTGAGAAATAGCCTGTCGGACGACCTGCTCACGTCCGCGAAGCGATTGATGAGTACCATGGTCGGCACCCGAAATCTCAAAACAGTCGATGCAGCCTTCCGCCAGTTCAGAAACCTTGTTCTGTTTGCACAGCAACGTCGCGATGGGCCGGTCGAAGAGATCGACGCGGAGGATGTCGCTCACTGGTGCGCGCGCGGCAACGTCGCGCACCTCGGACAGCTTCGTATCCTTACAGAAACCTGGAGGACGCTGAAGCTGCCCGGAATCCTGCCAGAGACGCACGACTTCATCGCTCAGATTCGGGTGCCACCGAAGAATGACAAGGATGCGGTGCGCACATGGGACCCCGATGCTGGGGCCTATCGTCCTGCCGAGGACGCGGCGCTGAAAGCGGCGCTCGACGCAGCATTCAACTCGGGCCAGGTCGACCTGTACGATTATACGGTGGTGCGGATGTTCCGTGGCCTTGGAATGAGGCCAGCACAACTTGCGGCCATGAAGGTATGCGACCTACGGCGCAACGGAGAGCGCGTCGAGGTTCGGATCCCGCTTCTGAAACAGCGTGGGATTCCGGAGCGCGGCGCGTTCATGCCGTGGAAGCCAATCACCCAGGGGCTGGCGGATGTGCTGTTCCTTCATATCGAGAGCAATGTCCTGTCTCGTTTAGCCCACGGACAGGATCCGGAAGACGCGCAACTCTTCCCACCAAAACGCATGGTCGTCGCTGTCTCATCTGGGTTGGAACACCATCAAGGTAAAAGCGGCATACAGAAAGTCTTCGTGAGGCTGTTTGCCCGCCTCGCTGTGGCGAGCCCAATCAGCGGCCGCATATTGGTCGTGAACCCGCAGCGTGAACGGCACACGGTACTGACCGGTCTCGCCATGAACGGCTGCAACGCTCTGGAGATCGCCGCCAACGCCGGCCATTCCAGCCCCGAAAGCTGCCAAGCTTATGTGGACGCGGGGATCGATCACTTCCAGCGCATGGAGAGACTGGTCGGCGAGGCCTTCATCCCGATTGCCGACCGGTTCCTTGGGAAGATCGTGCGGGAGGCGAAAGACCGACAGGCGCAGCAATATCCGGATGCGGTGCTTCGCGATAAGGACCTGACCGGGGTCGGATCTTGCGAGATCGGTGGTTGTCAGGCAATCGACGCCGGAGTGGCTCCGATCGCCTGCTACACCTGCCGCAAGTTCAGGGCTTGGGCCGGGGCACCACATGAGTCCTTGCTGGCGGCCCTTCTCGCCCGGCAGAGCGAATTGATCGAGGCCGGCCACGCCGAAGTGGCCGAGGCCCGTACCGCGACGATCGTGGCGATCATGGACCTTCTGGAGGCGATCAAGCAACAGGAGGTCGCTGATGGCTGAGATAATTACGTTCCGCCCGCGCGGTGAGGACTGCGACGAAAATCTTGTCGACTATGTCGCGGCCGCGAGGTCCCTGCCCTTCATGGCGGCCTCCGCCATCGTCTGGGAGGCTCCGGCGTGGGACCTGACGGGTCTCGCAAAGCCGGAGCGTGTTAACGCGCCCACTTATGTAACTTTTGCAGGTGGCCGTTCAAAGGGGCCGGACCTGACTGGTGCGTTCGGAGCCTTCGCTCGCGCCTATGTCGCCTTCAAGATTGCGGAAGAGTTCGGCCGAAAGCGCCAGATCGGGAAATATACCAAGCCGGTCGTGATGATGCGCGTACTGGCGGCGGTGATGCTGGAGGCCGGGGTTAACGAGCCTGCCGATGTCACGCCGGCCTTCTTAGATGCCGCGATCGACCGCATCCGCGCGGAAGGCGGCGAACCCTATGGTGTCGAACAGCGCGCGAAGGCGCTTGAATGGGTAGCGCAGGCGCTGAACGCGGCGGGCGTGGTCCGGTCGCCATTCGAGTGGTCGAGTGGCGGGCGGCGCTTTTCCATGGAATCCCGCCTCAGCGCCTACGACGACGACCGCACCTTCAGCCGGGACGAGCTCGAAGCCGTGACCGAGGCTTTCGTGAACGCCCAGACGCCGCGTCAGCAGGTCACTACCGCCGTGCTCGCGTTGCTCTGCTGCGCCCCGGCTCGCATCTCGGAAATCCTTGAGCTGCCAGTGGATTGTGATGCGGTGCTCGATCCTGGCGACGGCTACCAAGCGGGTTTGCGCTGGTGGCCGAAGAAGGGTGGCGCGCCTCAGATCAAGTTCATACCTAAGGCGATGGTGGCAGTTGCGCAGGAGGCACTCGCGCGCATCAAGCTCCATACCGAGCCCGCCCGTCGCCTCGCGCGCGCCGCGGCCGCAGGCGAGGCGAAGTTTGGGAAGACGCCAAAGGACTGGCCGTTCCTCCCCGGCGACGCGCACATCCCTTACGAGCGGGCGCTGATGGTGGCGCATCCGCATAGCATCTTCGTGACGGTCTCGGACGCAGGACGGCTCGATCGCGTGGAACCGATCACCTACCACCAAATCATGGCGGCACTTCAGGGTTTTCCGGGCGAACCTTCCACCTCCATCTTCGAGGAGATGGGAATCCGCTTGCCGGACGGCTCGCCGCTGATCGTGAATACCCACAAGCCTCGCCACTACCTTAACACGCTCGCCGCCAAGGCCTCGGTGCCGCCTGCCGACATCGCGCTCTGGTCCGGACGAAAAAGCCTTCGGCAGAACAGCACCTACGACCACGAGACCGCCCGAGAACTGTTGACACGGATCCGCAAGGCGCGCGACATTGAGAGCCTTGCCCCGATCCCGATTGACAGCGAGACCGCCTTCGATATCGCCCAGATTAAAGAGACCGCGCACACCACGCCCTTCGGTTGGTGCCTGCAGTCCCTGCGGCAGAACCCCTGCCAGATGTTCGGGGAGTGCCTGAACTGCACCCATCTGGTTTGCATCAAGGGGGCCGATGTCAAGCTGGCGAACATCCGACGGGAACTGGAGCGCGAGCGTCAGTTGCAGGCTCGGGCGCGGGAGCGGATCGCTGGGGGCCTTCGCGCCTCGCCGCGCTGGATGGAGACCTTCGATCGCAAGATTGCCCGTCTCGAACAGCTGGTCGCAATCCTCGAAAGCGCTGATGTGGTCGATGGCTCACCCATCTTGGTGGCTAAGATGGCACCCACACCACAGTTTGATCCGGTGGCACCGGGGAAATCTTTGGCGCGGATCCGAACGGTCCCGTACCACTCGGGGCCTATCGATGAGTAGGCTGAGACCCAACCGCCACATGAGCGCGGCCGAGATTGCGATGACCGCGGACTGGATCATCGGCCGATCGGACGTGCCATCATGGCCAGAGGTGCGGACCTTCGTCCTGAAAGAATTTGGCATTGAGCGGGCCGTGGAGGCACTGCGCCGCATTCCGGATCTGAAACAGGCGCGCCTCGCCAAGTCGGAGGCCCCTCGCCAGCGTGTCCTGGGACCGCGCCCGACCACGCGTAAGATCGACGCCCTTCAGGCACACATCGACCGCCTCGAGGCCGAGATCCACCGTCTCGAGGCCGAGAACCGAACGCTTCTCGAACGAAATCTTCGGCTTATCAACGGGGCCCGCGTGCGGCAGATCCCGGAGGGCGATCTCGACCGGCCGCTTGCCCCGATCAACCGCAACCCGACGACGCCCAGGACGCGTGGAGGCCGGACATGACCGGGAAATCGTCACTCAACATGGCCCGGGAGTACGAGGCGCGACTCGAGCACTACCTTGCCCATGTCGAGGCCCTGCCCGTGCGCAACGGTAAGTTGAATGTATCGGCCGTGGCCGTCGCCTGTGGCTTTGACCGCCAGATCCTCTACAAGAACCGAAACGCCCGTGCCATGATCGAGGCGGCGGTAGAGGCCAAGGGACTGACCGGCATCGAGGAGGCAGGAGCCGACAGCACTGTAAACAATTCCCCCGAGGCCATGGTCCCGCTGGCACGTCTACGCGAGGAGCAGCGCCGGGTTGCCCTCCTCGAACGGCGCCTCAGCGAGATGACCGCACGCAACGCGGCACTGCGCGCCCGCATGCGGCAGCAGTGCCTGATTGAGGAACACCTTATCACCGCTGGTCGCCGCTCCCGCCCAACGGGCGCCGGACCGCTCTTTGAGGACCTCGGCGAGTGACCCGATCTCCGAAGCGTCAAGATCAGTCCACCAGCATCATCCCGATGCCGAAACTCCACGGCGCGCTCGCGAACTTCATGGCTGCGGACAGCGATTTCCGCGGGATCGGCACGGCGTTGGCGGCGCGGCTCGCCGATCGCTTTGGACGTTATCTGCGCGACGCCTTGGCTGTTCGGGATCCCGGCATCATCGAGATCCTAGGGCACGATCTGGCCGAGACGACCTTCGCTGCCTTCGACGTTAAGGCACCGGAGGCCGATCTTCTTGACTGGCTGGAGCGAAACGGGGTGGTCGAGGCCGTCGGAGTTCTGACCGCGATCCGGGTTGCCCGGTGCTGGGGTGGCGAAGGGGTCGAGGCTCTCAGGGAGAACCCCTACCTCCTAACTGCTTTCTTGCCTTGGCGCAGGGTCGAGCAGATTGCGACGGCCCTTGGCATCGCGCCAGACGATCCGCGGCGCGCAGTGGCGGCGGTCGAAGCGGTGCTCTACGCCGCGCTGGACCGGAACGATACATTCGCGGCGGAACGCGACGTCGAGGCGGGCGTCGCGAAGCTCCTCAATAGCGCAGCGGCGCCCGCCGGACACCCCGCGCTGTCGGCGATCAACGCCGCGGTGGAGAGCGGCGGAGCCTGTCGGCTTAGCGATGGCCTGCAGCCGTTCGGAGCTGCGGTGATGGAAGAGTTCATCGCCCGCACCATCACCGACTGCCTACGCTCTGAACCTTATCACGACCTGGTGGTTCCGAAACCGGACCCGAAGCTGGTCGAAGCCCGAATTGAGGCCTTCGACGCCAGTCAATTCCATCCCCTTACCGACAGGCAGAAAACGGCGATCCGGACAGCGCTTTCCCAACGGGTGATGGTGCTCGGCGGATATGCCGGTTCGGGCAAGACCACGTCTCTCCGCGGCATCTGTGACCTCGCGGAGTCTTTCGGCCGCTCCCTGCACCTGATGGCGCTCTCCGGTCGCGCAGCGCAGCGCATGGCCGTTGCGACCGGCCGTCCGGCCCGAACCATCGCCGGCTTTCTTCAATCCATGGCGCGCTCCGACGCCGAAGCGGTGCCGCCGGGCGCCATGGTGATCGTCGACGAAGCGTCGATGCTCGACCTGCCGACACTGTGGCGGATCCTGAAGGTGCTAGGAGACGCCAACCTTATGCTGGTGGGAGATCCGGCCCAGTTACCCCCGATCGGCTTCGGCCTGACATTCCACGTGTTCTGCCAGACCGAGCGCATACCTCATGTGGTGCTGAATCGGGTCCTTCGTCAATCTGATGCGAGCGGCATCCCCTCTGTTGCCGAGGCAGTGCGGCTGGGAAAAACCCCTGCCCCCGCAACCTATGAGGGGATCCGCCCTGGCGTCTCCTTCATCCCCACCGCACCCGAATACGCGATTAGCGTCATCAGCGAGATCGGACGGGATCTGCGATCCTCGGGTGCCGACTCCAGCGACACCCAGATCATTGCTCCGGTCAAGGCTGGACCGGCCGGAATAGACGCCATCAATCGTCACTTCCATGAGTTGCGCCGGCGCGCCACCGACGGCGCCCTCTTCCCCGGTCGTAGCGACATTGCCGAGGGCGATCCGATCATCTGGACACGGAACGACTGGGACCGGGAACTCATGAACGGCTCGATGGGCCGCGTCCAGTCGGTGATCGACGGCATCGGACACGTCACGCTGGATGGCAAACCGTTCGAACTCGATGCAGCCGACGCGGACAACGTAGAACTGGCCTATGCCATCTCGGTCCATAAGGCCCAGGGGTCTCAGTGGCGGCGCGTCATCATTCCGGTCTTCCCATCCCGCCTCTTGGACCGGACACTGATTTACACGGCCATCACGCGTGCGACGGAACAGGTCATAATATTGGGTGATCAACGTGTCTTCGCGACTGCTATAGAGAACCTTCCTTGTTCCACCACACGCTCCACCGGGCTGGATAAAAGACTGCAGCAGGCATAGGTTTTGCGCTAGGGTTAGATTCTGACCGTGTGTGAGGGAAGTTTGGCGTGAATGAATTTGAGTTTGATGCGCTGATCACGGAACTCCGCCGCATTCTTCTTATGTCCACGCTCAATTTACGTGATTTATTTAATGGGAGATTGCCATGGGTAACACGATCAGCCTCACCGACCCGATGACCTTAGGAATCCTTGTCTGGTTCCTGTCAACGCCACTCTTCCTTATCCTGTGGCTGATTTGCGCCCGGAAGGCGCGCCGCGGCGCGAGCAGGATTATCGAATTGGAAAACGAGAATGCGCACGAATGCGCGCGGTTGTCGGGTATCTTAGACGAAATGCGCGGGCGGTTTGCGCCTATCCTGTCTGTCGACGATGAACTAAAGAAGTTAGAAGCCGCTGCTGCTGATGAGAACCGGCGGGTAGAAGACCTGCGTGCCAGCTATGCTGAGAAACGCAAGGTATTCGATCGACTTGAACAACAGGTGGCGATCTACGACGAGCGACTCGCGTTCGCTGAATTGGGCGTCTACGAGCCGCACTTCGATTTTGGCGACAGCGAGACCTACAAGTCCCGCATCAAGGAAGTGCGTGAGCGTCAGAAGGCGATGATTACGCAGGGATCTGCCACCATCTGTCCGACGGGCTGGACTGTCGATGGAAGCCGGTCGAAGGGTCAGACAATGGTCAATCGGCAGGTGCGCCTGACAATGCGTGCTTTCAACAACGAGTGTGAAGCTGCCATCGCAAACACCAGATGGAACAACGCGGTGGCGATGGAGAAGCGGATCGTGGCTGCAGCGGCCGCGATCAACCGCGAGAACAGCTCGATGAATCTCTCGATCAGCGACGCCTATGTTGCGCTAAAGATCGAGGAACTGCGGCTGACACATGAATGTCGCGAGCGCCTGAAGGCCGAGAAGGACGAACGTGCCGAATTGGCCCGGATGGAGCGTGAGGAGAAGAAACTGCTGGCCGAGGCAGAGTCCGCAGAGCGCGCCGAACGGAAATACCAGGAGCTTCTCGACAAAGCACGCAAAGAGGCGGAGGCTGGCTCTGCGACCGATGAGATGCGTCGCCGCATAACCGAACTCGAAGCCTCTCTTGCGGAAGCGCACAGCGCGAGCGAGCGGGCTCGCGCCATGGCCGAGATGACGAAGTCCGGCTACGTTTACATCATCTCGAACATCGGCTCCTTCGGCGAGGACGTGGTAAAGATCGGCCTCACCCGTCGCCTGGACCCGGACGACAGGGTGAGAGAGCTGGGCGATGCCTCTGTGCCCTTCTCTTTCGACACCCATGCGATGATCTACAGCGACGAGGCGCCGACCCTAGAAGGAGCGCTTCACCGCGAGTTCGCCGACCGGAGAATCAACATGTCCAACTTCCGAAAGGAGTTCTTCCGCGTGAAGCTTGAGGAAGTCGAAGAAGCTGTCACACGCCTAGCGCCATCTGCCGCCTTCTTCAAGGATCGGGAGGCACAGGAGTGGCACGAGACCCTCGCCCGCCGAAACCAGGCGCTTCAGGATATGGCGGCACCTGCGCGAGACGCTCTTCCGGCGTCGCTCTGACCTGCCAGGCACCTGGTTTGAAAGCAAGCGGCGCCGCGCGATCTCACGGCCGAGACTCGGTCCACTCCAGCTTGCTGGTGGCGTCGGGCCAGGGTCTCCGCACTACTGGCGCATTCGCGAAACTACCGCTCGGCGCCCGACCGGCCTCAAAACTGCCGCAAAACCACCGGTAGTTTGGCTGAGCAGCCTGCAATACTGCTCCGGTCTTCTGTCCAGTAAGCGGCAAACACCACACACACAGTTTTGAGTGTCGCATTCTCCCTATTACAGGACTCGCAGTACTGGTGCTCGCTGCCTGCGCCGAAGTGCCCGTCGCCCGCACGAATTGTTGGGCAAGTGCGAGCCCGAGCGCAAGCGTTTCGTCGAAAGGATCGAGCCCGGTTCTGGGCCGCGCCAGCCATGCCCCTTCCTGCCGCTGATCTGCATACCTCCTTTTCGGGCTTTGCCCTTGCGGCGATCGTGCTGGCTGGCACGGCGGCCGCGAATGGTGTGCCGACGGTCGATGGCAAAGCCGCGATCCAGCACGGCCTTGAGGTCACGCAGATGACGGCATTGAGCGAGGCGCGTCAGCTGGAGACGGCGAAGAAAAGCAAGATCGACGACTTGCACAAGGAACAGCTTGCGGCGCTCGACCAGACGCTTGCCCTGCTCTCGGGCTCCCCGATGCCTGTTGCGGGTCTCGAATCACTCCCCGGGGCCGAGGCAACCGCAGTCTATTCGGTGGATGACAGCAACCCCTATGCGGCTCGGCTCTTTGGCGATGCGAAATCGAGCATTGAGGAGATGATCGTGGAGACGGCGCGCAAATATGCGGGGCATCCCGGACTTTCGAAGGCAGGTTTGAACCCGACCGAGTTCCGGATCTGGTTTCAGTCTTTGGTCAAACAGGAGTCCGGTTTTTCGATCGGTGCGCGCAGCCAGGTTGGGGCATTCGGGCTTACTCAGGTCATGCCCGACACCGCGAAGGGGCTCGGCATCTATCCGGGTTACTATGATGACCCGCGGCTGCAGCTCGATGGCGGGGCGCGGTACTTTCTCGCCCAGCTCAACCGCTTCGGCTCAGTGCCCATGGCGCTTGCGGCCTATAACGCCGGCCCCGGCAATGTCCTCAAATACGGAGGGGTGCCGCCCTTCAAGGAAACGCAGAATTACGTGCTGCGCATCACAAGCTTCTTCAACGGCTATGCGGCGAAGATCGGCGGGATCGATCAGATCGGGACGCTCGATCCGCGCGACATGGCGATCGCGGAAACAAGCAACGTTGCCGATGCCGGGATGCATTACGGCATGGAAGCGACGAACGAGATCGGCGCCTCGCTCACCCGTTTGCGCGCGATCATCGAGCAAATTCCGAAAACGAAGAGCGCGGAAGAGGCGATGGGCCTCAACACCTATGCCCGGGCCGAGGCGATGCGCATTGCTGTCATGGTGGCCCGGGTGAAAGCCGCGCGCGTTCGCGTGGATCAGGCGCGCTATGCGCTCTTCCTGCAGGCCTATGCCGAAGACGCCACATTCATCAAGATCAAGGGAGGGATCGAATGAAAGCCCGGTATCTGCGTTTCCTGATCACTGTATGCGCAGTGTCCGGTCTGTCCTCCGCCCCGCTCGCGGTCTCGGCGCAAGGCGTGCCGACGATCGACCTTTCCGCGATTGCCAAGGTGGGCGAGGTGCTGACCGAGGCAAAATTGCAGGTCAAGGAATTGATCGCCTCGAACCTGAAGCTTGACGATCAGATCCTCAAGCAGGCGGAACAGATCCTGCTCCTCAAGGACCAGATCGAGGCGCTGCGTCATGGGCTTACCCTTCAAGCGCTTGGCATCCCAGATCCGAACACCTTCTTCGACAATATCCTGCCCGATGTGAACGATCTGACCGGTGGGCTGCAGTCGGCCAAGAGCGGCAGCTATTCCCTGATCACCACCTCGGGCAAAGTGGGGGACAAGCCAGCGGCGGAATATGTGTCGGAGTTTTTCACCTCCGTCGGGCTCGACGTGAAGACCGTCGACACCCTTTCGAACAGCGAGAACCCGAACGCCGCGCGGATCGGCTCGCAGGCCAACACGGCGGCGTTCCTCTCTGCGGCGGCGGAATCCTCTTCGGTGAAAGCCTCGGAAAGTCTGGGCCGGGTGAATGAACTCGTCCAAGCGATCCCGGACACGAAAGGCCTCAAGGAGGCGGTCGATCTCAACACGCGGGTGACGGCCGAGCTGTCGATCGCGCTCGCCAATATCTGGAACATGGAGTCGGCCCAGCTGATGGGCATGGGCGAGGCCGGGGTGATGGATGCCGCCACCGCCGCCGAAGAGCAGAAATTCATCAAGGTTTTGGGGGAGAAATGAGCATGTTGGGTGCGGGCATGAAGGGTGGTGTGGCAAAAGGTGCGACGGCAGCGGCGCTGATATGGGCGATCATCGGTGTGGCGGCGGCGGAAACGCTCGTTGGACCCGGGATGGAGGGGGAAGAGGCTTTTCTCGACGTCCTCCCCACGGTCGCCGTGCCCGCAGAGGTGAGGCCGATCCCAGGTGCGGTGAACGAGCCTTGGCGCAGCTGTCAGTCGGTCTGGCCACAAGAATACCGGCAAACGCAAGAAGGGCCGGAGGCCCGCGCCTACCGCGACATCTATGGGTTCGTGCAGGCAAAAGAGGTTGTCGAAGTTCGAAATTGCAGCTGCGCGACAAAAGCTGCCGACTGGGCACAGGTTGAAAGGATCGCGAGCGGTCTCCGACAATCGACCGGGACCAAAGTTCTGAAGTGGTTGCAAACTCGAGAGATTTCAGACGAGGCAGACAACCTGATAGCCGTGGCCGAAGTTATGTGTGCCGGGCCGTTCTGATGGACAGCGTCTCAAGCATTCTGTCGACGCTTGATGGGGCAATCAGCACCGCGGGCAAGCAGTATTTCGAGTTGACGGCTGTGGCCGTAGCCCCTGTCTTCACGACCCTTTTGACGCTGCTTTTGGTTCTCATCGGCATCAACATGGCGCTCAACGTTTATCGGATCGCGATGCGCGATGCGATGCAGCTCGCCTTTCGGATCGTGCTGGTGATGATGTTCGGGTTTTCGTGGCTGAACTTCAGCCAGATCTATGACGCGGCCAGCAATGGGCTTGGCGACTTGGCGCTTGCCTTCTTCAAGGAGGGCAGGACTGGTGTCGGGGCCTCGGCCACGGCCGCGATGGACGACATGGCCAATATGATGGCGGGCAATGTTGACAGCGTGTCTTCCGCGATGTCGTCGATCATGCGCGGGTTTGTCGCCGCCTTCCTTTACCTCGTCCTTGGCCTGCTGATGGCGGTCTATGTCTTCATCGTCGGCTTTGCGAAGCTGATGATCGCCTTCCTGCTCGGGGTCGCGCCCCTTTCGATCGCGGCGACGATATTCGAGAAGACCAAGGGCATGTTCGAAGCCTGGCTTTCGGCCATGATCGGCTATCTGATGTATCCCGTTGCCTCCGCGGGGATCATCGTCGCCGTTGTCACTGTGGCGCATGACGTGTTCACGAAGGCAAAGGATGTCACCGACCTCGGTTCGATCCTCGGCTTTTTCGTGATCGTCTTTGTCGGGATCTTCGCCTTGCTCGCCATCCCGATGGCGGTCTCGCACATCACCGGGCAGATCAATCTCGCTTCGATCGCGCCGCAGGCGCTGCGCGTTGCTGGTAAACCGCTCGAGAAAACCTCCGATTATGCCGCGCGCCGGATGGGGCAGTTCCGCTCGGGTTTCATGACCGGCAAGACCGAGCATCACCATTTACGTGATCAGGCCCGGTCGGATGCCGAACGCGGCCACGCGGTTCGGCTCAGGCTGAGCCAGTTCATCCGCGGCGGCTGACGCCACCACACCGCCGGCCGCGATCCCCCCAAATCATTGGAGTAGACGATGACAGGTTCACCACCTGAATTGAGAAGTTTTCTCGAAGGCGAGATGTTCTTCGGCGTGCGCAAACGCGAGCGCATCGCCTATGGCATCGCGGGCGGTGGCTTGGCCATCGGCCTCATGGGCATGATCGCGGTCACGGTGCTTTTGCCGCTCAAGGAGACCGAAGCCTATCTCGCCATCGTCGACAAGGACACCGGCGTGGCGGAGCGCGTCGTCTCGGTCGAGAAGGCCGGGATGGAGCAGGCCGAAGCGATCCGGCAGAGCCTGCTTTACGCCTATGTGACGGACCGCGAGACCTACGATCAGCACGACAACGAAACCCGGATCCTGCGCGCCTATACTTGGAGCGAGGGCGACGCGAAAAGTTCGCTCAAGAGCCTCTGGACCGAAGGGCACCCGAACTACCCGCCGAAAGCCTATGGGGAAAATTCTCGGGTCATCGTGCGTATCCTCTCGATCACGCCTGTCACCGAAACCACCTCGCAGGTCCGTCTCACGAAGACTTGGGTGAGCGACGGCGAAGGCGTGCCCGACCGCGAGGGCAAGTTCACTGCCACAGTCACCTTCCGCTTCGAGCCGAGCCGGAAAAGCGCGCTCGATCTCGTCTGGCAAAACCCGACCGGGTTTCTTGTGACCGATTACCGCCTCACCGCGGAATCCCCGCAGCCTCAGGAGGGCTGAAGATGAAGTACTCTTCATGCACACTTGCCGCCATCCTCGCCGGGGTGACTGCCCTGCCCGTCTTTGCCGAGACCGCGCCGCGCGCGGGCAACCGCGATCACCGCGTGACCTATGCCACCTATCAGGAGGGGCAAGTTTACACCGTCACCACCCGGTTGCGCACGGTGACACTCGTGGAATTGGCGGACGGAGAGCGGATCCAGTCGATTGCCATCGGCGATCTCGAAAGCTTCAAGATCGACAAGCTCGAGCGGCCGAACCTTTTCATCCTCAAGCCCGTCATCGCTGGGGCATCGACGAACCTCACGATTGAGACGCAACGCAACATCTACTTCCTGCGCGTAACCGAAACCGGGCGGGGTACGGCGCAGTATTCGGTGAAGTTCGCCGCGCCGGGGACAAGCGCGGCGGCGCGGACCGTGACCGAGATCCCGGCCGAGCCGCCAATGCGATATCGGGTGATGAAACACGCGGGGCGACTGCCCTCCTTCGCACCGATTGCGGTGTCTGATGATGGCCGCAAGACTTCGTTCAAGATCCCGTCCGGCGCACCCATGCCGACGATCTTCCGCGCTGATGACCGCGGTCAGGAATACTCGGTCAATTCCGCAGTTGCGGGAACGGTGATTACGGTCAGTGCCCGCTCCGAACGTTGGGTTTTGCGCTATGGCGCGGACTATGTCTGCGTCACCGGCGACGCTGGAGGGCGGCGATGACCGACATCCCCGAGGCCGACAAACTTGCCGAACGTCTCGCCCGGATACAGGTACCGGAGCCAAAGCAAAAGCGTCACGGGGTGAACCCCTATGCGCTGTCGGCCGTCACCGCCGTGACGGGTCTCGGCGCCGGGGTCTGGTTGGCACTTTCCGCGCCGGAGGCTCCAAAGCCCGCTCCGCCGATCGCAACCGCATCGGTGAGTGATTTTCAGAGTGACGTGGCTGGAACAGATGGCTTCACCATCGCGCGCCCCAAACCCGATCTGACGATCAAGCCCGATCACAGTGAGGAAGACCGCCTCAAATTGGAACTCGCGGGTCTACAAGCTCAGATCACCGCCCTGAAAGCCAACCCGGTTACGGTCACCGACCCTTCAGCGCTGCAGGAGCTGAACACAAAGATTGCGCAACTGGAAGAAGACGCCCGCAATGAAGAAGCGTCACGCGCGGATCTCGAGCGGGAAAACATCCGGCTCCAGACCGAATTGGACACCGCGAAGCTGGTGCAAAGTGACGGGCAAGCCGAAGCGGCTCGCGCCCGAGAGGAGGAGCTCGCGCGGCGGCGGCAGGAGGCCAAGGCCCTCAGCGATGCGCAGGTCAACTCCGACATGGTTGCCCTTCGCAACGATTCCGCGGGCGTAACTGGCAGTGATGCCGCTTCCACGGGGACTGCTGCGGCGGCGGGCGCAGATGCATTCCGGCGCGCGGGGGCCAAGGCCTCAGCCGTCACCCAATCTGAAGTGATCGCCAATACCGCGCATACGATCACGCAGGGCACCCTGATCGAGGCGGCGCTTGAAACGGCGATCAACACCAATCTTGCGGGCAACGTCTCTGCCGTGGTCAGTCAGGACGTGTGGTCTTTCGACATGTCGCGCGTCTTGGTGCCGCGCGGATCGAAGCTCTTTGGCCGATACGACTCCGACATCTCGCCAGGACAACGACGTGTGCTGATCGCTTGGGACCGATTGGTGACCACCGATGGTCAGACCGTTTCCCTCGCCGCCTATGGCACCGACCGGGTTGGCCGGTCCGGTTTGCCCGGGCAGGTCCGCACGCATTTCCTGCAGCGGTTCGGTTCCGCCGCGCTGATTTCGGTGATTGGCGCGGTTCCGGCGATTGCGGCCGCGAAATACGCCTCAAACGAGGTCACCTCGGACACGGCCAAGGATGTCGGCACCGATCTTGGCAATGCCGTTGGCGACGCGATGGCCGACTACCTCAACATCCCCTCGACGATCAGCGTTGATCAAGGCGCGGTGGTGATGGTGCGTGTCGATACTGATCTCGAGTTTTTCTGATGAGCTATCTTGATTCCTATCTTGGGCAGCTTGATATCGCACTCTCCGACCCGGGCGTGATGGAAATCGCGATTAACGCCGATGGCGAGGTCTGGGTTGAGCGCACGGGCGCCATGCATATGGTCAGAGCGTGTCTGCCTCCCCTGCCCCCGCGCCAGGTGCGAGATCTGGCGGCACAGATCTCGAACTCCACTTCAAACACCTTCACCGAGGCCCTGCCGCTGGTTTCTGCCGCGGTGCGTTATCGCGACTTGATGCTGCGGTGTCAGATTGTAGGCAGCCCTGCTGTCTCCGGGGGCACGGTGATCGGCATCCGGGTGTTTCGGGCGCGTGACGCCGAGGGCAGACGCCCGCCCCGCTGGTTCGAATTCCTGCGCGCGCAAGTCACCTCGCTTGAGGAGGAACGCCGCGAGATGGTGACAGCGATCCGGCGCGATGCCAGGGCCACCGATGTCGATGCGTTTCTCAAGCGGCTGGTCACGGAACGGCTCAACATCATCGTCTCGGGGGGCACGTCCACGGGCAAGACCGAACTCGGTCGCCGTCTGCTGTCACTCGTCCCCGAGAACGAGCGCATCGTGACCATCGAGGACTCGCTCGAGCTGTTGCCCGCACAGCCGAATGCGGTGAGCCTTATCGCGCAGCGCGACGACAGCTCGGCACGTTCGGCGGACAAGCTCTTGCAGGCCACGCTGCGCTTGCGGCCCGACCGGATCATCCTTGGTGAGTTGCGCGGATCGGAAGCTGCGACGTTCCTCGATGCGATCAACACCGGCCATTCGGGCTCGTTCACGACGCTGCATGCGCATTCCGCCCGCAAGGCGATGGACCGGCTCGCGCTGCTGGTGATGGCGCAGGGCACGCGGCTCGGGTTCGCCGAGGTGATCCGTTACCTGCAAAGCTCGATCGACGTGATCTTGCAGATGGGCCGCGACGGCGAGCGGCGCGGCATCATGGAGATGTACTTCCCCGGGCTCGACGACTGAGGGGGAAACCCCTTGCGCACCCCCTCCCCCGAAGCTTTCCCCGAAGGTGATCATGGACGACGATCGCGATCCAGCCGGTTCCCGGCCGAAAGAAACCTATGCGCTGCACCTGACAATGAGCGGGGCTGAGCAGAAATTCACCGATCCGGTTGAGGCTGGCGCGGCTTTTTTCCGCGCTGACCCGGCCGAGCGCCCCTACGTTTTGCATTTGGAAGAAGGCAAGGCGCGGCGGATGGCCGCCACGCATGTGATCCGAGAACCGGGGGCGGAGGAGACGTTCGGAAAATCCCTTCCTGACTCGCACGCCTCTGACGGGGCGTTCCGGACGGGATATTTCAACGCGATGGAAGCATCGCTCTATGAACGGCTTTCCAAGATCTCCTGGGATGGGCCCGATGTAGAAAACGCCGTGCGCAGCGACAGGCGTCTTGTTTCCGATCTTGAAGCCTTGGCGCGGGCCGAGCCCGAAAAGGCGGCAGATCTCTGGTCCACCGCGACCGACCTTGACCCTCCCGGCCCAACACTGAAGAACGCGGTGCAACTGACCGAGGCGGGGCGGATGACCGAGCAGGAAGACGCGGCACCCACCCGCGCACCGGTGATCCTTGCTGCGGGAGAATGGGCGCGCACGGATCAATCCGTCGATCTCCGCCCGGTTGCCATCGGGACAGAGGCTGGGATTCACACCGGCTATGAGGCGGCACTGCCAACCGGGAATAAGGAACTATCGCATTCCGCCCGCACCTTCGAGACCGCATCCGAGGCGATGAAATACGCCTATGAATTCTACGAAGGCGGCGAGGAGCGGGTGGAAGCCGCAGTTGCCCGGGACGCAGCGGTGGCGCGAGAGGCCGCGGATGACCCGGCGCTGATCCCGAAGGTGGTCTTGATCACGCACGAGGCTCGCCCCGAATTTGCCCGCCCCGAAGCGGCGATCTATGCTGGCGAAGACGCCCAGTTGGTTGTGAGTTTCGACCGCGACACATCCGCCACCCGGGCACTTGCCGAGCAACTCGTCGAGGATCCCGCGTTCCGAAAAGCTGTTGGGGCGCATATCTCCGATGCGACAGCCACGATCGGAACTGGGCGGTTTGTGGACGGGGAAGGATCGCGTGGCTTCCTGCCAAGCGAGTCTCTCGCCCTCATGACCTTCGACCGCGCCGGAGAGCCCGAGGTCATCGCAAGGTTCCCCGATGAAAGCCCGCTCAGCCAGACCTTGGCCAAGCATCTCTCCGAAAATCCGGTCCTCCTGTGCCATGTTGCGGATCGCGATGCACAGGCTGAAAACTGGCAACACCCGGAAAAGGCGATTTCGGCCTGGGTGAAGAAGGTCGGCACGCAGATCGACCAGCTGCCCAAAGCGGTGCAGACCGACTTGCGGACCGAGATGAAGGAAATCGCCGCCGAAGCCTCTGCCGCCTTCGGGGCGGAACGCGAGCAGAGCGAGGCTGCCGTTTTGGAAAAGGCGGCACCGGATCAATCCGACTTCCGGGAGATTGCAGCGCGTCACAAACGCGACCTCGGTAAAGAAGAGGGCCGCGAGCGCGCGTCAGACATTACGGACCGGATTATTGAGCGGGCTGCTCGGGGGATCGAGACTGCCCGCTCCGATGCGGTGTCCCGTGAGCCGTATCCGCTTCTTTCCACCCTTCATAAAATGGCGGCGTTTCAGACCCAACAGGAACCGGTTTCGTTTCGGACGGAAGAGCAGGCAGGTGCCTTTGGCGCGGATCTGCGCGCTCGCTATGGCGAGAAGGTGCTCGAGGATATTGCGCAGGGCCGGACCGAGGCCTTGGCGAAGGATTTCGCCGAGCCCTCTGCACGCGAGGCCGCTGCGAAGGCCATCCTCTTTGCGGCGAAGGAACATCCCGCGCTTGGCGTCACAGTGCAGGAGGCCGAACGCGCCGAGCGCCGACTGGAAACAGACGCAGCGGAACGCACCAAACCCGCCCCAATCCGCAAGCTCGAACGCGAACTGGAGTTCTGATCGTGCCGCGCATTCTGCTTTTTCTGCCGCTTGGACTTTTCGCGGGGTTGATCGTCGGTCTCATCGCCGGGGGCGTGGTGCTGAACCTGATCCTCGGTCGCGACCCGAATGCGACCGGCATCTTCGTGCTTGTGAACGAATTCCCGGGATTTGGACGACTGCTGACCCCGCCTTGGCTTGTCCCGTGGCAAATCGTCGGGGGTGCGACCATTGTCTTTGGTCTTGCTGGCGCAGCGATGTCGCTGCGCCAGCAGCTCACGGAATATGGGCAGGCGAAATTCCAGAACCGCCGGGAGATGCGCAAGAACGGTCTTTTGCAGGCAGTTGGCACCGGGCTCGTTTTCGGCAAACTGGGGGCGCCGCGGAAATCCGCGCCCTATGTCGGCGCGACCTTCGAAAAGTTTCCGCATTGTCTGGTTGTGGCGCCGACCCGCGCGGGTAAGGGCGTGGGCTATGTGATCCCGAACACGCTTCTTTTCAACGGCTCCTGCGTGATCCTCGACGTCAAGGGCGAGATCTTCGAGGCGACCTCGCGCCACCGCAAGGCCCAGGGCGACGAGGTCTATCGCTTCTCCCCTTTCGACTTCGAACACCCGACGCATCGCTACAACCCGCTCGAGCGCGTCGCCCGCATCGAAAACCCCGAGCAACGCTATACCGAGCTTTCAAAGATCTCGGACTATTTCCTGACCGTCTCCGACAAGGGCACGGCGGGGGATTTCCTGACCGAGGGCCGCGAGCTTTTCGTTGCGGCAGGGCTTCTGGCGATCGAGCGCAATCGCCCGACCATCGGCGAAATCAGCCGCATCCTCTTTGGTCTGGGTGCAACCTCCGAGGTCTATGCCGAGCACGCGCTTGAGGTGAAACACCCGAATGCCGCACAGACCTTCCGCAAGTTTGCGGGCTATTCTGACCGCACGCTTTCCTCGCATGCTTCCGTTCTCGGCGGGGCGGGCATGACGCTCTGGAACAACCCGGCTGTCGATCGCGCCACGGGGGGCAACGACTTCTCCTTCGCCGATCTGCGCAAGCGGCCGATGTCGATCTATGTCGTGGTCAATGCCGATGATATCCGCACCTTGGCGCCGCTTGTGCGGCTCTTCTTTGGCGAACTCATCGCCACGATGCGGGCCACGATGCCTTCGCCCGAGACCGAGCCCTGGCCCGTGATGGTGCTGCTTGACGAATTCGACCAGCTTGGCCCGATGCCGATCGTCGAACAGGCCCTCAAGCAACTTGCAGGGCATGGGGCGCGGGTCTCGATCATCACCCAGTCGATCCCCGGCCTAGACAATATCTACGGCGAGAACGTCCGCCTGTCGCTTGAAGCCGCCGCAGGGATGAAGCTTTACCTCGCCGCCAACGACAAGAAAACTGCCGGAGAGATTTCCGACGCGCTCGGCAAGACCACCAAGCTCGCGGTTTCCGACAGCCTGTCACGGGATCGGGATTTTGTGCAGCGCCGCTCGGTCAGCCGCCGCATGGAAGAGCGGCCGCTTCTCACCCCGGACGAAGTGCGCCGCCTAAGCCCCGATCAGGCGATCCTGATCCCCGAGCGACAGAATCCGCTTCTGGTGAGCCGCATCGTCTATTTCGAGGATCCGACGTTCCTGTCGCTCTTCAACGCGCAAACAGGCCCCCTGCCTTATCCCTCGCGCGAAAGCGCCAAGGTTCTCGGGCTTGTGGAGCGCATGGAGGCGCTCGAGCGTCGGCTCGCAGGTTTCTGCCAGATCGACTATCCCACGACTCCAGAACTTGCGTCGCCTGCCGCAGTTCCGAAAATCGCAGAGAAGATTGCCTCGGGCGGAACGGGCACAACCAAGGATATCGCCGAGATCGGGCTCGAAGCTCTGACGCCATCGCAGGAAAACGCATTGGCGCGGATGGCGAAGTTCTCGAAGCGGGTCTCAGAAATGGCCGGGTGAGGGTGTCTGCGCTTAAGTACGAGAAGCATTGGCTATACCACTGCGGGTCAACGCGGGAGAGCTATTGCTAGAAATGGGTGATGGGGCCTGATCAGGCGGCGTGTCGTGGCGGGCGTCCAAGCCTGCCAGAACTTCCAAAAGGAACGATACGCCTCTGTCTGACGATACCACGATCATCTCGCTGTGCCAGGCGGAGACTGCAGCCGCGCCCCTGCATCCCCATCCGTCAGCTCTCGTCTCGGCGGCCATAGCCCGCGGGCTATTATGTAAAATTATAGCTCAAGAGCGATATTGACAGAATATATCCCATAAGCTATCGGAAGTCATGGAAGTTTTGCCCAGATACCCCATTCGAAGCCTGCGCCAAGCCGGAACCGTACTACGCGCGCGGCGAGCGGCGCGGAAGATCAGCCAAAAGCAGCTTGGCGAGATGACAGGCACCGCGCAATCCACCATTTCCGACATCGAAAACGGTGTCGTATCTGTCAGCCTCGATGTCTACCTGCGCCTCTTGGAGGCCCTCGGCGCGGACCTGTCCGCGACGGATCGTATAGCAGACCCAGGACAGCGCTAGGATGGCACGGATCGCACGCGCGGGCCGCCGCAAACGCCAGAGCAAGACAGCGGTCTGGTACGAAAGGGCGAGGGTGGGAACGCTGACCCGCGCGACGGATGGGGCCATCGCGTTCACCTATGATCCTGACTGGCTCGCATCCGAGGCCGCTTTTCCGGTTGCCAGCGCCCTTCCGCTGACTAAGCTCAAATGGCAGGGCGATCCCGTTGTCGCCGCCTTCGACAACCTCTTGCCCGATGCCGAAGGCGAGCTGCGCGAGAAGATCGCCGCACGCGTCGGGGCGCAAGGCAAGGATGTGTTTTCTTTGTTGTCTTTGCTGGGACGCGACTGTGTCGGTGCGCTGCAATTCCTGCCGGTGGACGAGGCTCCGTCCGAGCGTGACATGCAGTATCGCATCATTTCGGAAGCGGAGATGGTCGCCGACCTGAAGAACCTCGCCGCCGCGCCGCTCGCCCTGAGTGAAGACGAGGATTTCCGGATTTCCATCGCCGGCGCGCAGGAGAAGACGGCCTATTTGCGTATCGACGGGCAGTGGGCCAAGCCGCGCGGCATCACGCCGACCAGCCATATCTTCAAGACGCCCATAGGCATCATTCCCGGCCCCGAGCAGCTCGACCTGAGCGACAGCGTCGAAAATGAATTGTTCTGCATGACGTTGGCGCGAGAAATCGGCCTGCCCGTGGCCCATGTCGAAAAGCTCACCCTGTCCGGGCAGGTCGTGCTTTCGGTCGAACGGTTCGACCGTGCCTGGCAAGGCGACACCCTGAAACGCCTGCCGCAAGAGGACATCTGTCAGTCTTTGGGCTACCCTTCCGCCATGAAGTACCAGACGCAGGGTGGCCCCGGTGTCGCGCAGATCATGGAGTTACTGCGGGAATCCGACACGCCCATCGAGGATCGAGAGACGTTCTTCCGGGCGCAGATCTTCTTCTTCCTAATCGGGGCCTCAGACGGGCACGCCAAGAACTTCAGCCTGCGTCTGGGACGTCGGGCGCGGTTCACGCTTGCCCCCCTCTATGACATCCTGAGCATCGCGCCAGTCGTGCGCACCGGACGCTTGCAGCGCAAGCGCTACCGCCTTGCCATGTCAATTGATGGCCATTACGGCATCGACGAGATCGTGCCACGCCACTTCGAGGCCGAGGGGCGCGCGGCGGGTCTGCCTAAGGGCCGCGCCCTGGAGCTGTTGCAGGACATGACGGATCGGCTGGGTCCTGCACTGGAGCGGGCGCTTGAGTCGGTGGGCGATCATATCCTGCCGGCGGTCAGCGAGCCGATCACAAGCGATGCGATGCAGCGAGCGACGCAGATGCGGGGCCTACTTTAAGGTTTCGGTGCCTTAGCAGGCCGCTGAAATAGTCGGCAGACGAGAAGGACTTCCCGTTTTCGTACGAGTTCTGGGCTTGAGCGCCCGCCGGTCCACTGCTCTTCGTCCTCAGGCGGCGAGCAGCCTGGGCAGTCTTGCCAGATTGTTGGCGGCCATCGTCAGGATGAACCGCGACTGCACCCGTTCGATGCCGCGATACATCGTCTGCGCCATCCCTCCGACCGTCTTGGCCCAGCCGAAAGCCTCTTCGATCCGCTTTCGATGCTTGAGGGAAAGGGCGTAGCCGTCGTGGCGGGTGGTGCGGCGGTCGATGGCGGAATGTCGGGCCTTTTGCGCGACATGGGGCGTGACGCAGGCCCTGCGCAGATCTCGGATGAATTCGGCGGCGTCATAACCTTTGTCGGCGCCCAGCGTCAGGCGCCGGGTTGACCCCGGCGAATGTCGGTGGATCATGTCGAGCGCGGCTTGCCGTTCGGCGTGGCCATCGGCGCGGGTCAGCTCGCCCTGCACGATCAGGCCGGAGCGGTTCTCCATCAGCGCATGGCCGATGAAGCACAGCATCGCACCGGTGCCGGGGGATTTCTTGTAAAGCCGCGCCTCGGGATCGGTGGTCGAGGCATGCGTCGCATTCGAGCGTTTCTCGCCCCGGAAGTCGACCTCGGCATTGCGGTTCTGGCGGCGGCTGCGGGGCATCGGATCGGGCTTTGCTTCGGTCGCGTCGGGGGCGGGGCTTGGCGGCGGCGGCGCGCCGGGATCCTCGTCACCCGGATCATCATCGGGATCCTCGGCCTCGGGCGGCGGCGCCTTCGGCTGAAAGCTTTTCATCGACGCCCAAGCCTTCACCAGCGTGCCATCGACCGAGAAATGCTCGTCCGACAGGAGCGGCGCCACCTCGCGATGCGCCAGGATCGCGGCCATTATCTTGCGCGACATCTCGGTATTCATCAGCCGGTCGCGGTTCTTCGTGAAAACCGTCGGCACCCAAACCTGATCGTCGATCCCCAGCCCGACGAACCAGCGAAACAACAGGTTGTAATCCATCTGCTCCATCAGCTGGCGCTCGGAGCGGATCGAAAACAGGATCTGCAGAAGGCTCGCCCGGATCAGCCGTTCCGGCGCGATCGAGGGGCGGCCGAAGCGGATGTAAAGCCCTTCGAAATCAGCATCGAGGCTGGCCAGCGCATCATTGACCACCTGCCGGATCTTGCGCAGCGGATGCCTGGCCGGGATGCGATCCTCGAGGTCGACATAGCTGAAAAGCGACCCGCTCGTCTCGTCCGTGCCCCGCATCGTGATCCCCCTTCGCTATGGGAAGGGGTGAATCATGTTCTGCATCCGCGGTCGAGGCCGACTATTTCAGCGGCCTGTTAGGCTCCAGACCCATTGATTTTGGGCTCTTGGTGTGATTCAGCCCGCGCAAGGGAACCTGATCGATGAGCAACCTTTACTGGCTTACCGAGGCGCAGATGGAGCGCCTGAAGCCGTTCTTTCCTAAGAGCCATGGCAAGCGGCGCGCCGATGTCGTCGGCATCTTTCCCAACGAGGTCTTCATCCTGCGCCTCATCGGTGCGGTGCTGTTCGAAGCCAACGACGACTGGCAGACCTCGAGCCGCTACATGATGGTCGAGGCCTTCGCGCAGATCGACAAGGAGGAGATCGACCCAATTCTCAGCATCACCACGAAAGCCGCCTGATCATGACCTCAGGCCATCCGGAAAATTACACCAGCTTGACGGACACGACCCCACTTATGAGCAATTGCAAGCCTCACCGCAGGCTTACACACCACCTCACGCTTCCGTATTTTTTGCCTTCAAGACCAACTCAACTATTCCAGTTGAAACTGCGGGGTGGATGATTTGATCCCGGTGGATAGCAAGAAACGCTGCAGCTCGTGCGATAGACGCTTCATGGGAATGTCCAGAAGCCAAGGCCATTTCGTAGTTGTCATTTATTGCATTCTCGAGGTCTTTAAATGTAATCCATGTTTCCATGACGCCTGACCTGCTCCCCATTCTTTTTGCTTCGTTTCTTGCATACTACATTCCCGTGGCGCTGTTTTTCAGTAATGAGTAGGCTATTACCTCTATGTCTTGGCCGCGGCGGTCTCTGAGATATCGCCGAAAGCTTGTGATGGCGGATCATGCGACGGCTTGAACTTGGCGCAGGCCTTCGCGGAACTCAACCCCTTGGATGATCTCGGGCAACCGGTTCCGGCCATCGTGCTTGCGCCATTTGCTCTGCGCGGCGATCATCAGGTTGAACGGCATGGCGAGGCCTGTCTGGCGGCTCAGACATCCCTTGGCGCGTTTGGTACGATGGCGCACGGTGGCGAAGGATAGTTCGATCGGATTTGATGTCCGTATGTGCTTCCAATGCTCGGTCGGGTGGTCTTAGAAGGTGAGCAGCGCCCGGTGATCCTTGACCAGTGTATTAACCCGGCGGAATCTGCTCAAGTTAAGCCGCTAATCTGAATGCCTCGACAGGCGTGCGCATGGCAAGGGCCTGATGCGGGCGGCGGTGGTTGTAGAAACTGATCCAGTCGCCGATGACGCGGTTGGCGTGCTGGATGCTCTCGAAGCGGTGCCGGTGAATGCATTGCTCCTTGAGCGTCCGGATGACGCGCTCCACCATGCCGTTTTGCTGCGGGCAGTGCGGGGTGATGAACTCCTGCTTCAGGCCATAGCTGCGGACCAGCGCCGTGAAGTGGCGGCTTGTGAAGAGTGAGCCATGGTGCCGCCACTGGTCCGAGGCCCATGGCGAACGCCATTGTCAGACCTCAGGAGGAATTCCCGGTTGACCCGGCCAAGCGTTCCGAATCGGCTGATCAGGGCGTGCTCGAGCGCGGCGCTGGCAGTCGTGGCCTTGCCGGAGCGCGACAGATGCCAGCCCAACAGTTCGCGCGTGTGGCAATCGATCACCAAGGCGAGCGACGCCCAGCCGTCCTTGCCGGTCCAGACCCGCGCCAGATCCGTTGACCAACGCTCGTTCGGCGCCGTGGCGACCGAGGGCACCGCCTCGATCCGCGGTCGCATGCCGATGGCGCGCTTGCGGACCTGCCAGCCCTTGATCTGAAAGACCCGCTGCACCGTATTTTTGTTGAACCCCAGCAACCAAGCCACCGTGCGGTAGCCGAACGAGGGATTTGCCTCGATCATCGCCTTGATCGGGACCGCGAACCGGTCATCAACTTTGGGCGCTGCTTTGGTCGGCTTGTAATAGACCGTGCGCCGCGGCACGCCGAACCAGGTGCAAAGCTTGGCAATCGACACCGCGATACCATCGGCCAGCAGGCCCTCATGGAGCGTCCGGATCATTGCCCGTCCTCCCGCTCCATGAGGGCCGCCAGCTTTTTCGGGCGCGCAGCTCCAGCATCGCCTCGCCATAGGCTTCTTGCAGATCCTTGAGCTGCTTTTCGTATTGCTCGCGAATATCGAGAGGGTTGGCGCGCAAGGAATTCTCCATGCCACGCTTCGCGTCCTCAACCCAGCCCTCGATCTCGGAAGGCGTCAGGTCAAACGACCGGCTCGCCTCGGCAACCGTCGTCTTGCCCTGAATGATCTCGATCACCAAGGCGGTCTTCCGCTCCGCCGTCCAACGTTCGATGCTGTCGTCCATCGTCATACTCATGGCCACGTTCTCCTTTGTAGCATGAGCAGGATTTCACTGGGTCAATACAGGGCGGGCAAAACCAGCCGCCCCTGCCGGGCAAGTGTGCGCCACGACGACACATGGTTTGCCGGCAGACCATGCCGACGCGCGACCTCCCCGACTGTCGCTCCCGGCGCCAGCGTCTCCGCCACGATCCGCGCCTTCACTTCATCGGGCCACTTCCCGTTCCGAAGCCCCCGGCCGCGCACCGGGAGAACCTCCAATGTAGACTCCATGGAGAAACTCCATCCCATCGATCATCGAGGTCAATTCCCAGATCCAAAACACCCATGGAAGGTGGGGCGCAACATCGCTTACATTCTTGAAGCTCGGCGCCAGTCAATCTGGCGCAACCCTCGAACGGAGAATGCCGCGGGAGAGGCCGCCAACCCAGTCAGCTCACAACCCGATCATGGGGTCTAGGATGGGGGATTGAAAAAGCTCCAGCAGTTCAAAAATGGCTTTTCATTAATACTATGCTTTTTGCGATATCGATCGTGACGTGTAAAAACATTGTGCGACTCCGCAGTTCTCATGATAAACTCCCGCAAAACTCGACCAGAAACTTTGTCACGAAGAGACAATTCAAGCAGTAGAGCATTTGTATTGAGCAGCAGATCAGTAGCGCCAATATTATACCTATCCAAGCCAATAAAGCCGATTTCCGTTATGGGCACCGTGTTGTCGCAGTCTCCCTCAGGGCACAAGCCATCAACAGCCCGCTCGCCCTCGTAAATTTTTATCATGTTGGCATAGAAATAACCGCTTGCACCAATTATTCTCTGAGATTCAGTACAACCATGATCAAGATAAGTCTGCAGTGAAGAAATTAGCCAGCGCGCAGGAAGAACACCGAGCAGGACCTCATATTCTTCTTCCCAAAGCCTATGAAAAATTATCTTAGCCTTTTCAGTTACTGGGGTATCTCGACGCAAATAAGAAATAGCTAGAGCCAACAAGAAAGCAGATTCCGGAAGCCCTGACATCCGATGCTTCAGCATCGCCGCTTGATCCTCTATCCGACCTCTTCCGGTTTGCGGCCACTCACCATCCGGACGAACAATACGGATAGAGAAAGGGCGGAGATCTTCCGTGATGTCCGGCAATATATCAGGTTGATTTTGAGTGGCAACTCGTGCGCGGCTACGCTCAAATAGAGGCAGTAGGCGCTCAGGAAAGTCTTCCGATACGCGAAGAAGGGGCGGCCAATCTGATTTTGAAGGGACCAACTCTCTCGTATTTTTTTCTTTCTTTGCTCGATCTTTCTCTACAGGATTGCCAAAGGAGCTCCGAATTACTTCGCGAGCGACGGCCCTTGCAGGTTCGGACGCTCCAGAATTTGCGATGCACTTCAAGATTTCGACGAGTTCTCTAGGAGGAGTCACATTTTCTCGCAGCTCTCCGATTATAACTTCCGCATGTGACAAAAGCTGATCAAGAACTGGGATAGCATCCGCCAATACGCGCACGACCCCGAGCGCATCATCCTTTTTGAAATCCAGCACATAAAAATTATCACTCCGCACACGCCCAATAACTTTATCCCACAGACTTTCAAAATGCATCCAAGATTTGAATTCCTCAGCCGACTTGAAACGACTTCGATATTTCAAGTGCTGCACAAATGCACTCTCAAGCCAGTCAACAGGCTCTCGTCTGAAAAAATAAAAATTACAATTGGCACCACGAAGCGTTTCTTGAATTTCGGAAACAACACGACCTAAATGGCAATATGGATTTTTGCCCCCTTTTCGTCCAGGCAATTCTCCGGCCAAATCTTCTGATGACCAAAGAAAAATGCTGCACGGGCGCTGCTCAATGTGGTCATTTAGTTCTATGAGCACCTCGCGAAGCGCTTGCCAAGACCCAAGGCGAATATGCTCAACAGCTCTCCTTGTATATTCTAACGGCACTTCCTCAGCATCATAAACCTCCCTCAAGAGGCGCGCATTTTGGCGGATAAACTTCTGGATAGACGTTGAGCCAGTTTTATGCGGCCCCATGTGTATATAGACAGACTTTTTCATGCGATCAGGTTCTCACTCAGCGCCAATTTTCTGTGCGTTGAAGGAATTAGGCGAGTTATCAGTTCGCCCTGAACAACCCGATCACGCTGTCAGCGCGATCGATTGGAGAACTCGTCACACCAGAGAGACGCGATGATCATCATGATCAAGCGCGCCAAAATTGCCCACAGCCAGGCCAGAATCTTGCAGATATTGTGTCCGCAGCCGCACGGCACCGCGAAGAGCGCATCGCCGATCATGCCTTTCAGCGGGCTTCCTTTTCAGCGGGTGTCGCGCAAGTCGGCCGTCGGTCTTCATGTGGCCGATTTCGGGCTCGATCACCGCGCGCCGGTCGCTGATCCGAACCTGGGTCTTGTCGACGTCATGGCCGCGATAGCCCCGGTCGATGACAACCAATTCGGGCGGGCGCTCGGTCGGGATTTCTACTTGCTCAAGCTCGGCGCCCAGCATGTGACCGCCGTAAGGATTGCCCGCAGAGCTGCGCATGCCGACGACAAAGCTCTCATCGAGCGTCGTGGCGATGCAGACCTTGCCGCCGAATTCATAGCGCATCAGCGCCTTACCTTTGAAAATGCAACCGACCTCGGGCGCGTGCAGGGCATAGATCTTGTCGCGCCCCTTCAGCTCCTGGCCCAGCAACCGCGAGACCAAGACAAGCCGGTCGCCAATGCGTTCGCGCAACTCCCCTTCGGCGATGTCTTTAAGCCGACGGCGCAGGTCGCACAGCACCCGGCCGGCATATCCTTTTAATGCTTTCAGCGCTTTGCGCATGCGCTTTAACTGCGTGGCATGGGCGCAACGGGCAACGCGCACCGCCAGCCGCGGGGCAAGACGGGCATAGCTCCGGTGCAACAACACCCCGACCTCGACGGCCGGGGCCACCAACTGCGCCCGCGCCCGCTCGTAAAGCCGGGCGCTGGTCGGATGAGCGATCGCCTTCTCCGTCACGGTGCTATCGACCGCCACCCGCTGCAGGCTGCCCGGCGCGAACGTCCCGGCCGGGATCGTTTGCGTCAGCATCCATTCGACACCTTCCTTATCGATGCGCTTGCGCCAGCGCATCAGCGACGAGGGGGCGTTCGGCGGGTGATGCGGAAAGAAGGTCTCGCCGGTGAGATGTTGGCAATAGGGGTTTCCGACCCAACGCGCGACGACGACCTCGTCCAAGAGCCGAAACGCATGCCGCAGGTAGAGCAGCCAGGCGAATAATCGGGGTGGCGCGACGGGGCAGCCGGCGCCCGAGGGGAAGAACAATGATCGTCGGCTCTCGAAAACCTCCCGGTCGATCGGCGCGGCGAGCTTCGACAGGTCTTGGGGCGAGTCATTAATCTCGACCAGACGCAGAAGGTCATCTTGTTCCGGCGGGCTGGAGCAGTGCTTCATGCGACGAACCGAAATGCGGGGTTTCGAGTGGAATCATACGAAAAGCCCGCAGGTGCTGACGAGCAAAACCATCTGTTCCGCGCGCGAAATCAAGGGCTTCGATGTCGTCCGGGGCGAACTAATTAAGAAAGTTAGACCAGTTTTCGAAAGCGGTCTACACTTCTATGAGCTCACCAGTTTTTTCCCGGAAGCGGTGTTCCGCGAGGCATTAGGAAGGACAAGGTTAGGTTGCCTTTCCAGGTGCCCTTAAATCATCAGTTCAAGCTCCGCGGCAGTCAGTCCAACGAAGGTGATCGATCCTCCGTCCTCAAAGCGTAGGCTCGCTCCATTGGCCGAGGACAAGATATGAGTATGGCCGTTGTCGAGTGCTGCCTGCGCAGAGGCCCCAAGCAGCAGCTTGATGTCCGACACGTCATGTCCTCCTATCACGTCCGTCCCATCGCCAAGCTCGTAAATGATTTTGGCGCCGTCAGCGAAGACCCTGATGATATCCGAGCCGGATCCGCCCGCGATAGTACAGTCCGCATAAGCCATGATTTGGTCTTCTCCCGCGCCCCCCAGAACAATGACATCCGATCCAAAGATCATCGCGAAGTCGTCTCCCGCGCCGAGAGACACTTCTCCGGATGCATCATCTCCATAAATGGCGTTGTCTCCCCCATCCCCCATATCGCAATTAGCATTTCCGGCATAAATCGTGAAATTATCTTTCATCGCGGTGCCTCGGAAATTCTCGATCGAGCTGAACGAGAGACGCTGATGCGTTGAAGCCACCGCAGCGAGACCATAGTCGAATTGAATCGACACACCAGAACTGTAGTTGATAAAGGACAGGAGATCCTGACCATCGCCCCCGCTGACACTGATTCCAGCCCCAGCAGCCTCTATGGTGTCGTTCCCGATGCCCAAATCCACGAGATCTCCCTCGCTCGCATGGACAAAGTCGTTACCACCGCCAGAAACGATCGTATCAGAACCCGCCCCGCTATCAATGGAATCGTCCCCAGTTCCTCCGTAGACGACATCTTTCCCGTCGCCTCCCAGAATGGTGTCATTGCCATCGCTGCCTGACAATGTGTCATTTCCAGCGCCGCCATCTATCAGGTCCGCTCCGGTAGCCCCGTTAACGACGTCATTTCCGCCAAATCCTCGCAGGATGTCGGCGTAATCGCTTCCGATAATGTTGTCAGTGACCTCAAAAATCCTATCTCCATTGATGGTCACCCCGCGCCCATCCACAAAGTGAAACTCTACAACCTCGTAGGGATTGAGGTCGATACTTGCGGTTATCTTTCCGTCTGATCCGATGGAGAGCTTGATATCAGAAACAATACGCGTGGAAGCTTGCGAATAATAATCATCCGGCGCCTTGCCCGGCGCGCATCCGACCACAATGGCGTAGGCATATGTCGACGAATTCACGATTTGCGAAACATCCGCTTTCGCGACGAATTTCTCATTCACGCCAGAAGCAATATAGAGAACGTCGTCATTTCCGTGAGAGTATAGGAAGTTGTACCCGACCTTTCCGCCAGCGGCGTCATAGACAAAAATTTGTTCTGGCCTGGTCTTTGCCTGATAGCCCACGAGCGACTCCGCCATCAGTCGATAGAGTACCCCAGTTTCCGTCTCATAGGGATCAGTCGAACCTCGCTCATCGGTCCATAGACCGGCAGGACCCGCTGAAATCGTCGTCCATACCGTCGCAATGTCTACTCCGCCGACCACCATTTCGTAAAAAAGCCGAAGAAACGCCGAGCCGCGCATCAGGCCGCTTACGGGCGTGTCGTTCGGCCCATTCGAGCCAACATTCCACTCAGTAACCGCTATTTGGAAATCATCGATCGCCGAGGACCAATGGTCATTTACATATGAGATACGATCCTTGATCCCACCGCCCATCGCCAGTGGATTTCCTGCGGAGTTCGTGATGTAGAAATGCATCGTAACGCCCGAGATTTCAGGCGCGTTTGCGTTTTGAAAGTAGCTCGACAGTATAGAATCTTGAAGCAGCGACTGGCCAGCTTGAACGAACACACCTGGCGGATCCGCGGCGCGAGTACTTGCGATAGCGTCGCATACGATTCTCGCATACTTGGCTTGAAATGCGCCAAACTCCTCCGGAGACCAATTGAAATTGGACTGATACCACTCGTTGCCAATTTCGAAGGCAGCAATATCGGCGCCACCGTGGCCTTGAGCCAGAGCGTAAATAACAAAGTCTCGGATAATTTTTTCAGCGCCGACTGCGAGCGTACGTGTCTCTTGATCAAAGTACCTGTAGGTTGGCAGAACGATAACCGCTTGATCCCCTGCCTCGGAGACGTCTTTCAAGAAAGAGGTGAAGCTGAATGTCGTACTCGTCTGAACTTTGGCCGCTCCAGCCACAATGTCAAAGTAGTTATTGCAAACTGTCTGTTCAGGTTTCGAGAGGTCGAAATATTGCTCGGTGATTGTGCCCCCCGGATACCTCACCAAGTTGGCTCCGGATTGATCGTATGCGTTCCAAAATGCAGTCGGATTCGCATCATCTCGGTTGAATAGGGTGTTCACCCCAAACATTGACTCATCAATGGTTTCGCTAATCGCGACACCCGCGGCGGCTGACAATTTCGCCTGAATCGCCATGTTTTCCACCTCTCTTCACCCGCCTTCAGCTTATCGTCGGGGCGTTAAAAGTTCCTGAAACGTTAAAATTTTCGAAACTTCTTCTGGCGCAAATGGGTTCCCCGTACTTCGGCGGAGGCGCGAATTTATTTCCGACGCGACCTTTGCAAGAATACTCACGCCTGCTCGAACCTTCGACCATATGGGTTCAAGCGACGACCGTCCTTTCGGCCGAGGGTTGCAAAATCCTCGACAAGAGTGCCGCAAGACACGTTCCTTGGCGCAAGAATCTGTTAACCAACTATTGTTATGGTAAACGCGGCCCCAGGCATGACCCACTAAACTTATCAATCCACCGGAACCGAAACTCTGAATCGCTGGAGCCCCGTGCGAACGCACCGGGGTTCCTCGGTTCTGGACATCAGTGTGAGGCGATGTGGCGGACGGCCCTTCCACCTCAGATCAGATCGGGCCCCTCGCGCTCATTGATAATCCCCGCGGTCGTAGCCTTGCCCATTCGGCGCACCACACTCACCGGGCTTTGACGGGCGATCCTTCAGAAGATCGGTAAGCCGCACTCGCAGGGGGCAGCAAATCCTCGCGACGGTCATCACACGGGCATCGCGCTTGGCGGCCTCAATCAGCGGCAGCGCGGGCGCACTGATGCCGGTTAGATGCGCCAACTGCCCGAGGATGAGTCCCTGCGCGACCCGCGCCGCCCGATAAGGCCTAGCAACGCGTCCAGCTCATCTGTGTGATCAGGCCCCCGAGCTATCTTACCGATTTCGCTAAAAATCGCTCCCCAGGGCGCACGCCATAAGCCATCCTATCCTTTTCGATAAGATACAGCCGACAGCTGTCCGCAAGCCCCCGACGGCAACAGCGTCGGCTACCTTCTGGGCATCCGGTTCAGAGATGTTTCGACCGTAGGCCCCAGAACCAGCAGCGCGATGATGGAGATCACGGGCGAGAAGAAAAGCGTCATAAGGAGCCAGCCCAAAACCGACCTGCCGCGCTCCGCCGCCATCGTTGCCGGAACCCAGATTGAGATCCAGAACAGGAAGATGGTAAGCGGTGTCCTGATCACACCGTGACGGGGTAATTCCATGGAAGCAGATCGTCGATCTGGCTCTGCTTGTGGCCTTTGACGATGGCTGTGAGCGTGGCTGACAGCCATGCGTGGGGATCGACGCCATTCATTTTACAGGTCTCGATGAGCGAGGCGATGACGGCCCAGTTTTCTGCTCCGGCGTCGTGTCCTGCGAAGAGGGCGTTTTTGCGGTTCAAGGCGATGGGGCGGATGGTGCGTTCGACGGTGTTGTTGTCGATCTCGACGCGGCCATCGGTGAGGAAGCGGCCAAGGCCGTTGCGGTATTTGGCGATGTAGGCGAGTGCCTCGCCCAAGGGCGATTTGGCCGAGGCGCGGGCGCGGTGGTGCGTCAGCCACTCGTCGATGCGGGCGAGGATCGGGGCGGAGCGATCCTGCCGAACGGATAGTCGGGTGGTGGGGTCGCTGCCGCGGATCTCGGCCTCGATGGCATAGAGATCGCGGATGTGGGCCACGCCTTCCTCGGCAATCGGCGCGGGTCCGGTGCGGGTGATCTCGATCAGCTTGCGGCGGGCATGGGCCCAGCAATGCGCCAGCTGGATGCCAGGACCTATCCGGTCCACGGCTATCAGGCGGTTGTAGCCGGCATAGCCATCGACCTGCAGGATGCCGCCGAAGCCCTGCAGTATCCGTTCAGCATGTTGCCCGCCCCGACCGGGGGCATAGGTGAAGACCACGCCCGGTGGTGACGTGCCGCCCCATGGTCGGTCATCGCGGGCCAGGGCCCAGAAGTATCCGGTCTTCGTCTTTCTCGCCCCCGGATCGAGGACCGGGGCACGGGTCTCATCCATGAAGAGCTTGGTTGACCGCTTCAGATCCGCCATCAGCGTGTCATGCACGGGACGCAGTTCGAAGGCCGCGCGGCCCACCCAGTCCGCAAGGGTGGAACGGTCGAGATCGACGCCTTGGCGGCCGTAGATCTGGGCCTGTCGATAGAGCGGAAGGTGATCGGCATACTTGCTTACCAGCACATGGGCGACCGTGGCCTCGGTGGGCATACCGCCCGGGATCAGCCGTGCAGGGGCAGCCGCCTGTGCAACGCCGTCGGTGCAGGACCGGCAGGCATATTTGGGGCGGCGGGTGACGATGACGCGGAACTGGGCTGGCACGATGTCGAGCCGTTCCGAGACGTCTTCCCCGATGCAATGCAGGCAGCCGCCACAGGCGCAGGTCAGGCTGTCCGGCTCGATGACCTCTTCGATGCGCGGCAGGTGTTTGGGCAGTGATCCACGGTTGGCAGCGCGCGGTTTGGCGGGACGCTTGGCAGCGTGATCCTCGGCATCCTCTTCGGCATGGATCACGGCCATGGCGGTTTCGAGGTCTTCCAGCGCCAGTTCGAACTGGTCCGGATCGCTCTTCTCCGACCGTCGCCCAAAGGCCGCCTGTTTGAAGGCCGCGACCAGCTTCTCCAGACGCGCGATCCGCTCATCCTTACGTTTGTCGCGTGCGTCCGCCGCGATCAGCATCGCCTTCAGCGCAGCAATTTCTTCAAGCAGATCAGCGGTCTTCGGCATGGCGCGGATCTAGCATGGCGGCCCTGCCGATGCCCTCCCAAAGCACAAACCGAGTCATCCTGCCGCAGGGCAGAACCGGTCATTCCACCGCCTCGGGAGCCTTCGCCTCTATGGCCCGAACCCGTCGCCAATCGAGCCCCGCAAACAGCGCCTCGAACTGCGCATGGTTCATCAGCATCAACCCGTCCTTCACCGCGGGCCAGGTGAAGCTGTGCTCCTCCAGCCGCTTGTAGGCCATCACCAGTCCGGTGCCATCCCAGTAGAGCAGCTTCAACCGGTCCGCCTTCCTGGCACGGAAGACAAAAACCGTCCCGGTGAACGGGTCCTTGCGCAGTTCGTTCTTAACCATCGCGGCCAGACTGTCGTGACCCTTGCGGAAGTCGATGGGCTTCGTGGCCACCATGATACGCACCCGGTTCGACGGGAAGATCACGGGCGGGCCTGCAGAGCCGTCACCAGTTCCGCGACCCGTGCCGCAGGCGTGGAAGCATCCAGTCGCACCGTCACAGGGCCAATGATCAGATCAATCGACACCGTCGCTTCCGGTGTCGCGATTGCCATCGGCGACGCCACGGGCGCTGCGAACTTTGCCCCCGCAATCTCGGGCACCACCAGCTTGCCATTCCGCGCCAGCGTCCGCCACGCCGAAAGGTGGTTCGCCTTCAGCGAATGGCGGTGAGCCACTTCGTTTACCGAGACACCCGCAACAAGCGTCTCCGCCACGATCCGACCCTTCGCCTCATCCGACCACCGCCGCTTGGCCGTCGGAGCCGCCAAAAGCTCCACAAACCCAACGGCCTCCATATGGCGCTCCTGATGGACTCCCATTGAAACCTCCCGTGCAAATATACCCACAGGGCCGCATCGCAGCTTACGGATTCAGCAGGAAGGTGGGGGCAGAACAGCGCTTACGGAAGATGACCATCACGAGAGACAACACTACCGCCGCATCCATTTGGATCTCCATCCAACCAAACAAAAACCCTCATGAGGAAAATCCACCCGAGACGAGAGCGCCCTCCCCAGGGTCATGAAAGCAGTCTCTCCGAAACAGAGACGGTATCGACGGTTAGGGCGCTCCTCAGAAAGGTAAGCGACAGGGCGCCTCTATTCCAGTTCCCAGTCCTTCCCGCGGTGGCGCACCTTTGCCCGCTCGGCCTCTCGCAAGCTCAGGCCCATACCAGGATGGGTCCGCGCCGCGACGGCGACCGCCAGCGCCACCGCTTGTCTCTCCCGCTTTTCCGGAAAGTCTTGCATCAGCGCGTCGGTCCGCCCCGCCGCCAGATCCGACGCAATACCGCTCCCATATCTCCGGCGAAGGTCTGCGGCGAAGCGTTGCGCCTCTTCATCAGACCCGAAGCACACTGCGCCAGTCGCTGCGATTGTTCGGGCCATCGCGCGCATCGTCCCGAGGAGCCGCGCGGACCGCACATCGTGTTCGCGCTGATGACCTGCCTCGATCAACGCTTCGGATTGTTCATAGAACTGCCCGAGCGCCGAGCCCGCCAGGTTCCTCTGCTTCCGGTCCATGAGATTGAGGTTCCGATGCGCCGCAACGGCGCGCAGATCGTCCCGAACCCACAGCTGCTCCTCAAAGGCATTTGCTGCGGCCCGGTCGATGCGGTTCCTCAACATCCGGGGCTCGAGGCCTATCTGGACCCCGAGCGCCGATATCTTTTCGCTGATGTCCAAACCCGGGGCGCGCATGTCGGGCAAGTTCTGCCGCGCCGCGTCCGCACACCGCACAATCATCCTTCGGCCATAGATTTCCGACTGCGCCGGCATCTCCAGCAACTGCGCGCCGCGCCGATCCCCAAGCCCGTCGAGAACATCGCGGGCATGGCCGAAAAGTTCCTTGCGCAGCGCAAGCTGCTCCTGTTCAGGCCGCGAACCAATCGCGTCCAGCGCCTGCCCCATCCAGCCTTCGAAATGCCGTTCGAGATCGGCACGGGTATCACGGTGCTCGGCGGCTGGGAAAGCATTCACGATACCGCCACGGACCAAGGCAGCCTCCGCCGCACGGATCCGCGTGGCGATCTCATCAAGCCCGGTCAGGGCGGCCAGATGCGCAAGCCCGCGCAGGGTTTCGGCGGAGCGGGTCATGCTTGACAGGGCCTCATCGAGCGCCCGACCCTCGCGCATCCTCTCCTTGGGCGCCCGGCCCTGCGCCTGCGCCCACTCGATCTCGGCCCGGCTCGGGCCATAGCTCAGAATCCCCCGCTCGGCCCGCGAGCTGGCGTCGAGAAACACCCCTTCTTCCGCCGCGGTCTCGACCATCCGGGTTTTCATCATGTCGAGATTGAACGCATGCTCGCGGGCCATGTAGAACCACCTCCCGTCGATCAGACCGCGGTTGTTCACCACGACATGCACATGCGGATGCGCGCGGTCGGTGTGCAGCGCCGCGACATAGGCCCATTCTTCCGCCTGATGCGCCCCGGACTGGAACATCTCGAAGGCCCAGGCTTCGGCGATCAGCTTCGCCTTGCCGGGGGCAACATGTGAGGGAAAGCTGAGCAAGAGATGGCTCGTATGTCCGTTCTTCGGCGCCCCGCGCCAGTCATCGCCCCAGGTCTCCGCGATCTCGCGGCGCTCGTCGGCGGCAAGGCCGCGCGCGTTCGGATCATGGGATACGGCATTGCCAAAGACCGCCTCGGACTTCGAGAACAGGTAATCGAACTGCGCCCGCAGATCCTTGGCGGTATGCGTCCCGCCCCGATTGATCTTCTTGATCACCGCCGCGTTCGATCCAAGCGCAAAGCGCCAAAGCTGCGCCGCCCGGGGCGAAAAGCGCATAAACCCTGCCCCGCCCGTTCCCCGCGCACGCCCCCGCTGCGGTCGCAACACATCAAGATCGCCAAGCAGCGCGTCAACGACACCTCGGCCGGGCCGTGTCGCAAGCTTAGCCACCTTGGTGCCCCTGATGCTCTGCCACAAACTTCCGGTAGAGGGTCACGCCCCTCCGGCGCCGCTCGCTGATCACCTGCGACAGGGTCGCGCGCAAGAGCGGCAGCCTCTGGCGCAACTCGTCGAGTCCGGCCCACTGCTCTTGGACCATCGACACCCGGCCCCGGTTCGCCGCCAGCGCGATCTGGTTCACATTGACCCCGATCTTGTGCAACTCGCGCTGGATGCCATCGAGCCGTGCCGCATCTTCCGGGCCGAACTCAAGAAACCCAGCGCTCATACGGATGATCGCACGGATCCCGTCCGATCGGGATTTCACGCCGAGCTGGTCACAGAGCGCATCGAAAGCCGCCACCTCTTCTGCGGGCAGCCTGCACGAGACCACCTGCCCGCAACACTCCTTCCGGGGCCGTCCCCGACCCGGGCGCGCGACCCCTTCCCTACCGGGCTCCGCCAACGACCGCTCCGGCACAATTTGCGGGCTAGAGGGAGCTTCCGGCGCATTATCTCGAGGGGCTTTTTTCTTCACCGTCGCACTCATTATTTTTTGTAGACATCACGCATTTCCTGCCACCACCCTTATCCTTATCTTTCGCCCCTTTGCAACTGCAACCTTGGCGCGAACAAACGTGCTTGCGGAAGACGTTTACGCAAGGTAAGTTTCCGATCACCAAACGCCTTTCACGGCTCCCTCATCGCGACAAGGTATTCGCGCAAACGTCCTTCCCTCCACCGGGAGAGGGCCATCAATGTGACAAAATCAACGCCGTAACATGTTGTTATGGCGCAATTATGCCCCGCCACTCCTAGACCGGGGACCGAGAAAGGACGAGTGAGATGCGTAGTCAAGCATCAGCGACGTGCTCTCTGCAGCGCGCAAAACATCAACCGCAAGATGATATCAGATAAAAGCGAAACGCTATAAGTCAAACGACTTTCGCTTTCCGCTATATGTCCCACGCAATTCGCATTGCGCGGGATGAATTTCGATATTCACACAGCGAATAATTCAAACGGTGTTCCGCGATCAGATAAATGCCTTCGGCACGCCGCAAGATGAGGGAAGTTTCATGAGTAACGGGATACGCGTCGTTCTGGCGATGAACAGAAAAGGCGGATCGGGCAAAAGCACGCTCTGCCGCGCGCTGGCCTCAGCCGCTGCCGCAAGGGGGGAAACGGTGACGATTTTCGACACCGACACCTCACGTTCCTGCCTTCACTGGATGGCCGCCGGACGCACAGCGGGAAACTGGTCGCCCCTCGTTGAGGTCGTGCATTCTCTGGATGCTTTCGAGATCACCGAGGCCATCGCGCAGATCTATGAACAACCCGATCAGGAACACCTCGTGCTGATCGACACGTTTGGCGGCGGGGCAGAAGCGCAGGATATGCTGGCGATCGCCGCGCATCGTATCGTCTCGCCGATGATGCTGTCGCGCGGCGATCTGAGCGAAACCCGAGAAACGGCAAGCTGGTACATGAACCTGCGCGGCCGGGTAGATCGCCCCGAGGAGTTGCCGGGGTTTTCCGTGATCCTGAACCGGGTGCCCCTGCGCGTCTCGGAAGCGGAACGGGCCGTGGCGCAGGAGCTATTCGCGGCCCTTCCCGCCTGCGAGGCCTTCCTGTCGAACCGCACCGCCTATGTGCGGATGGATCGCGAAGGACTGCTGGGCGAGATCGCAGAGCATACGTTAAACCGAGGCCTTGCCACCCACGTGCTCAATGCCGTGAAGGAGGCAACAGAGCTGCTCGACGAAATCGACCGGATGATCACCGTTCCGATGGAGGTCGCGTGATGGCCCCGCGCAAGGACATGATGCGGGTCATCCGCCGCGATGCAGGATTTTCGGCGACACTCGGATTTGGCGAGGGCGCGGGCGATCCGAAAGATGACCGCTCGCCAACCTCAAACGCCCGCGAAACGCTGACACCTGCGCTTGCGATCAAGGGGGAAGCCGGGAGGGGGGCAGGCTCGATCTTGGAGGCGTCAGCGACGATCGAAGACCAAATGGCCGCCACTGGATGTGACGTGATCACCGAGGCAGAGACATCCGAACAGCCTCAAGGTGCGGTGAAGACGACCGTCGTTTACGTCGCGGTTTCACTCACCGCAGCGCAGGCGCCGCGCGCCGAGGCCTGGGCCAAAGCTGCGCGGTGCCCGGTCCCCTTCCTGATCCGACGTGTCGCGCAGGGTCTTCGGAACGATCTTTGCCACGATTGGAAAGACACCGGCTGGCCGGAGGTCAGCGAACGAAGGGGCACCCGAGGACGCCACCCAACCAGCGTGACCCTGACCCTGCCCGAAACCTTCGTCGTCGATCTCAGCGCGCGGCACGATCCACTCGGCATCATCGGCCTCGGCCGCGCCATGGGACCGGCGTTTCGGGCGCGGTTCGAAGCGGCATTCGATGCCGCGCTTGCCGAATCCGGCTTCTGAATTCCATCGAGGGACCAGTCATGAGTGATGAGCAAAACTCTGCAGAGCAGTCGGTGCCGCATCAGGCGATCGACATCGGCCTGCCCGTCGAATGGATGCTCGATCCCCACGATCAGAAGATCGTTCTTGGGGTCGTCTATGAATTCTCGCAGTCGAAAGAGCGCAAGATCGTCTGGTACACCGCCGACAAGCGCCGAGCGAAGAGTTTCAAGTTGGTGCGGGAATTGGGCTGCACCGATGGCACCACAGAAACGCCGCCCGAAACGCCATGATAATACTATATTTGTTGTGCCACTCAGCGGAAACCCGCAGTTCTGCGCAACAAACCAATGCTTTTCCAGGAGTTGAGCCAAGATCCGCACGGGAGCGGGTAAACCTCACAAAGGTCTGGACGGCGTGGATCAAGACCCTAACGGTGAAGCCTGAGGCGGGGTGCGCTTTCGGCGCACCCGTCATCTCAAAGCGCAGGCCCACCCGCACCGCAGCACTTCTTGAATTTCTTGCCCGATCCGCAGGGACACGGGTCGTTGCGCCCGACCCTCCTACCCGGAGCCGATGCAATGTTGGCGGCCATTGGAAAGCCCGTCAGCAAGCCCGGAACCTGCGCCTTGGTGAACAAGCTCAGCTCCTCGACAAGGTCGGGGATCAGCGCGGGCGCATCCGTGACGAGTTTGTTGGCCTTGTAGACGCCGCCTTCTGCGAGGCGCGAGGCCAGCCTGCCCAATTCCTCCATTTTCTTGAGCGCCTTGATCGCGCGCAGATTTTTGCTGGCCGCAATCTTGCCCCAAGCCGCGGGCCTGAGCTGCATCGCAGCCAGAAACCCGAGCATCCAGAATTCCCACAAGATGTCGCCGTTGCGCTGGTCTTCATCCATCACCGGGAAATACTCGCCCGGCATCATCAGCGCGGTCGCCACGCGGTTGTAATGCGCCATCAGGAGATCGAGTGTTGCCTGCATGTCAGCGAGACTCTCGAACTCGGGCGCGCCACCCTCTCCCCAGACCTTGGCGAGCCAAACCGAAGGCGGGATCATCTCTGGACAGGTGATCAAGCCGGCACAAAACCCGTCGAACTCGGGCAGCAGCATCGGATCGTTTTCCTCGGGCAGCGCCATAAGCGCCTCCTCGAGTTTTCTCAAATCCTCATCGCTGTGCCATTCCATGGTTCATCCCTCCGTCGTCAACGCCAAACCAGCCGATAGGCCAAAACTGTCGTATCGGCGCCGCCTTGGCCAAAATGGCAGGCTAAAGCCTTATACGCCATCGCACCAACATGCCGTTTGAACAAAGATGCATACGAGACCTTGATCCGAGCGATCTGACGCAACTCTATTCGCGGCGCTCCGGGGGCACGATGCGGGAAACCCGGCGGTTTGTCCCGCCGGGCTTTGGCCGAGGCCCCGTTCGTCAGAACGGGATCTCGTCGTCGCGGTCGATGAACTCGGGGCTTTCGCCCTCGGCAGCCTTCGGGCGGCTCAGGAAGTCGACCCGCTCCGCGATGATCTCGCAGCCGTAGCGATCCACGCCCGCCGCGTCGGTCCATTTCGTGTAGTGGATGCGCCCCTGCACCAGAACCTTCATCCCCTTCTCGCAGTGCTCCGCCACCGTCTTGCCCAGACCGTTGAAGCAGGTGATGCGGTGCCATTCCGTGTCCATGATCCGGTAGCCGTTCTCGTCGCGCAGCACCCGGCCTTCCGAGAGCCGCGGCCGCGAGGTGGCGAGGCTGAAATTGGTGATCCGGGTAGCCCCCTGGGTCGCGCGGACCTCCGGGGCCTGACCGATGTTGCCGGCGAGGATGACGATGTTCTGCATGGGAATTCTCCTGTGTGTCCTGTCGCCGGGACCGTCCCTTCGACAAGACCCGGAAGAAGCCTGTCGGGCGCGGCGTGCACGGCGCGGGAACCGAGCCGGAAACCCCCGAGGGGCCGGGGTGGCGCGGGCAGGCCCCGCAGGGGCCAACACGGCCCGGACCGGAGCGGGGTTGCGCGCACGCACCCGAACAGGCTTAGGGGATTGTGCGTCGAAGGGATGTGCCGAGCGAGGACAACGCAGGGGAGGCCAGCAGACCCGCTCATCCCGCCCCGGCACCAAGACGGCCCCGACCGCGCGCGACCTTGGGCGGCAGACACCAACGCGGCCAGTACCCACCTCGTCTGCGGCCGTGCCCGGAAGGCCAAGGAGATGACGACGAGCGGCGGACCCGAGATCCTCATGGACCGGCATGGCACCGCACGACCGGAGACCGGGCTGGCGGTGGCGCGAAAAAGCCCCGGAAAGGGGAGAAGGTGGCTCGCAGGCGCTCCGCCACAGACCTACAACGGCGGTAACGATCCGCAAGGATGGGGCACCACACTCGGCGACCAATGATCCATGATTGAGCTGCTCCCCGGACCAACGCCTAGCCCAGTTTCGCGAGCCTATCTGCCGTCTCGGCCATTCGGGCAAGGCTTGCGTCCAGGCGCTTACGCCAACGCGGGCCGCGGGATCGTGCATCCTCCCAGGCTTCGACCAACTCGTCGGGGCGGTCTTGCGCGAGCACCTCGATCAGGAAGGCAGCCTGCGCCCGGTCCTTTGCGGATTTGCCCCGATCCGACCCTTCGCGACGGCGGTCGGCCACGATCAGCTTGTGGATCGCGAAACGCTCAGGGCGCGGGATCTGCACGAGCACGCCCGAGCGATAGAGCGCCACCGCCGGGATCGGTTCTGCAATCAAGTAGTTGAGATAGTTCAGAGCTTGCGCCGAGACCCCAAGCGCGGGCAGGGGTTTCACCGTCTCGTCGCCGAAGGCGGGCGTCAGGAACTCGACCATCACCTCGGACCGGCTCTGCCGCCACTTCCATATCTGCCGGTCCGATATCCCCGGCACAGGGTCGAATTTCAGCGCCGAGAGGATGTCGCCCGGATCTTCTTCGACCTTGTCTTCCAGCGCGACCGAGAGCCGCTGGAAGCTCGCCAAGTCGATATCGCCGGTCTGTGCCAGCCGCTCTGCATCCATCCGCACGCCGAGTTCGCCCTGATAGAGCGCGAAGGCCGCCGTTCCGATCAGTGTCCCACCGAGGCGAAACATCCCCGCCCGAGCGAAGGCGAGAAACAACGAGCCGGTGTCTCGATCTGTGGCAATGTAGCCCTCGGCGCGCAGGATACGGGTCAGGCGGGTCATCCTCTGGCGTCGCACCTGTGCATCGGATTTCAGCGCCGCCGCCCGTTCCAGCCGGTCGCGAAGCTGCGGACTGTCCTCGCCGAGATAGCGGCTGCGGGCCTCCGTCCCGAGCCGAAACCGCTCGTAAAGATAGGCTCGTCCGCCGCGATGGCGTTCTTCGATGGTGCCCGTCACCTCCGCCACGCGCTCGTCGAGATGCAGCCGAAGCAGGTCTTGATAAGCCGTCTGTGCAATCTGGCTGTGTGAGATGATCTCCATAGAGGCCCTCGTGTGCAACGACTTCATATTTGTCGCACATCACCCTATGTGCGACAAATTATTTTTTGCTGCACACAGTGCTCCCGATGTGATCAGCCGTGTTGGTTTGCGAATTGCGAGAACCAGAGGAAGAGATGCCCGGCAACTTGGACAGCAGGCGCTAAACGGCCGAAGGAGTATAGGACTCGCCAGCCTTCTTCCCGGTGTCGGAAGCGAGGCGCGAGATCAGGTAAATGTAGAAATCGCCGATGATATCCTCGGTCACCCGCGAGGGTCGCAGGTCGAGCGAAGGCTTGTTGAAGCGAGGTCAAGGCAAGAGAATAGTGCCGCACCCTGAAGTGGCCGCTCGATCGTGTCGCAGCGCGAGGCGCGGCACCCCCGGGCCGTTGCGGAGGGGCGGATTGCCGTCGGTGAGGTTGCAGCATCGCACCCGCGGCGATCTGCGAAAGCGGCCATTCGCGTGGCGCCCGGAAGCGAAGGGATGCCCAAGAAGCGGTTGTGTCTCCTCTCGCACGACTCAAGAATTACCATAGGCTGGCCGCCAGTCGAGTGCGTGACGCTGCTGCGGCGCAGCACTCACGCTGCGGCCATTCACGTGAGCCGAGATTGGGGTCGTCTTGCACAACCCGGTCACGCTGCCATCGTGATGGGCGTCTCCGGTCGCGCAAATTGCGGGTGCTGCTGTTGCACTGAGGGCAGAACGCCGAAACGCGGGCTCAGGGAGGCAGGCATCCGCCTGCCTCTTGCGGGGCGTCATCTCATCGCCTATCGTCGATTTGCGAACAGTAGGGCAACTCATGGTTACCGACGACACACTTGCGGAGCTGGCGAAATCACTGGCGCATCCGGCCCGGCTGCGCATCCTGCGGGTGCTGCTGGCCACGCCGGGCTGCATCGGTGGCGAGATCGTGGAGGCGGTCGGGCTGGCCCAGTCCACGGTGTCGGAACATCTGCGCATCCTGAAGGCGACCGGTCTCATCACCGGCGAAATCGACGGGCCGCGCATCTGCTATACGCTCAGCCCCGCCGCCCTTGCGCCTCTGGGCGCGTTCATTTCCAGCCTGACGCCCCCGCCCGAGGGCGCCTGCTGCCTGCCAGCCGGAAAGGACAGAACATGAGCCTCTTTGAACGCTATCTGACGCTCTGGGTTGCGCTCTGCATCGGTGCGGGGATTGCGCTGGGGCAGATGTTTCCTGCCGTCTTCCGGGTGATCGGCGCGCTGGAGATCGCCCGCGTCAACCTGCCCGTCGCGGTGCTGATCTGGCTGATGATCATTCCGATGCTGCTGAAGATCGACTTCGCCGCGCTCGGTCAGGTGACCCGCCATTGGCGCGGCGTCGGCGTGACGCTGTTAATCAACTGGGCGGTGAAGCCGTTTTCGATGGCAGCGCTGGGGTGGCTGTTCCTGTCGGTGCTCTTTCGCCCCTTCCTGCCCGCCGACCAGATCGAGAGCTACATGGCCGGGCTGATCCTGCTGGCGGCCGCGCCCTGCACGGCGATGGTCTTCGTGTGGTCGAACCTCTCGAACGGCGAGCCGCATTTCACCCTGAGCCAGGTGGCGCTGAACGATGCGATCATGGTGGTGGCCTTCGCGCCGATCGTCGCCTTTCTTCTGGGCCTTTCGGCAATCACCGTGCCCTGGGCGACGCTGGTTCTGTCGGTCATGCTTTACATTCTCGTGCCGGTGGCGGTGGCGCAAGGGATCCGCCGTCGCAAGCTGGCCGAGGGGGGAGAGGCCTTGTCGCGGCTGATTTCCCGCCTCGGCCCTCTGTCGATCCTCGCGCTGCTCACCACGCTGGTTTTGCTCTTCGGCTTTCAGGGCGAACAGATCCTGGCGCAGCCCGTGGTGATCGCGCTTCTGGCGGTGCCGATCCTCGTTCAGGTCTATTTCAACGCCGCTCTCGCCTATTGGCTCAACCGCGTGACCGGCGAGGCGCATTGCGTCGCCGCCCCCTCGGCGCTGATCGGGGCGTCGAATTTCTTCGAGCTTGCGGTGGCGGCGGCGATCAGCCTCTTTGGCTTCACCTCGGGCGCGGCGCTGGCCACGGTGGTCGGCGTGCTGATCGAAGTGCCGGTGATGCTCTCGGTGGTGCGGATCGTGACCCGCACCAAGGGTTGGTATGAAAGCGGCCCGGCGGTGCAACGGCGGGCGGGGCGGTAAGCTCAGCAGCAGGTGCCCGAGCCGCAACCGCAGCCGCCAGCAGTGACCGCGGCAGCTGTGCCGGTGATCGGAAAGCCCCGGGCGACCCAGCGGGCCAGCCCGTGCTTCATGTTCGTCACCTTCGTATAGTCCTGATAAAGCAGGAAATAGGTGGCCTTGAGGCTGCGATCGCCATTGGCACAGGCGAGGATCACCTCGCGGTCGCGCGGGATTTCGGCAAAGCGGGCCTCAAACTGGCTCAGCGGTAGATGCATCACCGCGCAGCCCGCAAAACCGCAGGCTGCCACCTCGTCGGCCTCGCGCACGTCCACCAAGAGCGCGCCATCGGCCAAAAGCTTTTGCGACGCGGTCGGGCAGGCTTCGCGTGCCTCGGGCAGATCCACATGTGTCATCTCATTCCCCCTGTTGCAGCCAGCCCAGCACCTGCGCCCGGCCGGGCACCGAGCCCTTGTGGACGACCTTTTCGCCCACCACCACGGCGGGCGTCGTCATCACGCCATAGCCGACGATCTGGCGCATCTCCTCGACCTTGACGATATCGACCGGCTTGCCTGCCTCGGCCGCCACCTGCGTGATCAGATCGGCGGTGGCCTTGCACTTGGCACAGCCCGTGCCGAGCACCTTGATTTCCATGCCTTGTCCTTTCAGAACAGAACGTTGAAGAGATATCCCACGGCCAGAATGCCGATGCCCACCACGGCAACGAAGACCGCGATCAGCCGCAAGCTCAGCACCTGTTTCAGGATGATCATCTCGGGCAGGCTCAGCGCGATCACCGACATCATGAAGGCGAGAACCGTGCCCAAGGCGGCGCCCTTGTCCAGAAGCGCCTCGACGATCGGGATCACCCCGGCGGCATTGGTATACATGGGAATGCCGATCGCTACAGCGGCGGGCACCGACCACCAGGCATCCGCCCCCATGATCCGCACCATCAGATCTTCGGGCACATAGCCGTGGATCAGCGCCCCCATGCCGATCCCGGCGAGGATCCACAGCCAGACCCGGCCGACGATCTCGCGCAGCGCGACAAGGCCAAGCCGGTAGCGGTCCACCATGCTCAACCGGTCGCCCTCGAACGCTTCGGGCAGGGCGGCGCCGGAATGGATGTCACGCACCCAGTCCTGCAGCCAGCCTTCCAGATGCAGCCGCCCGATCACCCAGCCCGAGACGATGGCGACGGCCAGCCCGAAGCCGAAATAGACCGCCGCGACCTGCCAACCGACCAGACCGAAGAGCAGCACCAAGGCGACCTCGTTCACCATCGGCGCCGAGATCAGGAAGGAAAAGGTCACGCCCAGCGGCACCCCCGCCGAGACAAGGCCGATGAAAAGCGGCACCGCTGAGCAGGAACAGAACGGCGTCACCACCCCAAGACCTGCGGCAAGCACGTTGCCCACCCCTTCACGCCGCCCCGCCAGAAGGGCGCGGGTGCGTTCGGGCGCAAACCAGCTGCGCACCACCCCCATGGCGAAGACGATCAGCGCCAGCAGCAGCATCACCTTGGGCACGTCATAAAGGAAAAACGCGATGGCTTCGCCGGTGTGGCTATGACGCTCCATCGGGATCAGCGCGGTGAGCCGCTCGGACAGGGGCGCAAGCTGGCGATAGATCAGCCCCCAGAGCACCAGCGCCACAAACAGCCCGAGATGCCAGAGCCAGTCGGGAGCCGGACGGGTCGAGACGGTGTGATGGCTCATGCGGCGTTCCTTTCTCCGGTTAGGGCCGCGTCCAGAACGGCCCTCAGCACGGCGCGGATCTCGGGCGCCAACTCGGGGTTCAGCCGGTAGCGCACCCATTGCGCATCACGCCGGTCCACCACCAGCCCTGCCTGTTTCAGCGCCTGCATGTGCCGCGACATCCGGCTTTGCGTGGCGTCGAGCGCCGCCATCAGCTCGCAGACGCAATGCTCGCGCCCGTCGGCCAGACGGATCATCGCGGCGAGCCGGGTCGGCTCGGCCAAGGCAGTGAGAACGGGAAGAATCATCGGACACCTTTGCGCTTTGGCGCATATTCGCGCCAGCGCATCTCATGCGTCAAGGCGCATAAGGTCGCCATCGGTTTTTTTCTGGACCGAACCCCGGACGCTTCCCAATCTGGCCCTGGGGAGAGACCGGATGCCGAGGATCACGCGACGAGGTCTGATCGGTGGCGTGGTCGCCTTCTGCGCAACGCAGGGGCGGGCCGATGCAACGCTGCGCTTTGCCCTGACGCCGGTCATTCTCGACAATGATGCGGATGCGGCCGAAACCCTGCGCGCCGCGCTTGCCGCTGGAAGTGGCCATGCGATCGATCTGGTGCGGCGGCGTTCCTATGCCGAGATCACGGCTCTGCTTCTGGAAGGCAGCGTCGAGGCGGCGTGGCTTTGCGGCTATCCCTCTCTGCAACATCGCGCCGAACTGGCGCTTCTGGGGGTTCCGGTCTGGCGGGGCAGGCCGCGCTATCAATCCTATCTGATCGCTGCCGCGCGCGACCCGGCGCGCAGCCTTGCCGATCTGCGCGGCGGCATTCATGCCTTTTCCGACCCCGACAGCAATTCCGGCTGGTTGGTCACGGCCTCGGATCTGGCGCAGATCGGCGAGACGCCTGACCGTTTTTTTACCCGCAGCTTCTTCACCTTCGGGCATCGCAACGTGGTGCGGGCGGTGGCGGCGGGGCTGGCGCGGTCGGGCAGTGTCGATGGTTATGTCTGGGAGGCGCTACGTCAGGTCGAGCCCGATCTGACGGAGGCCACCCGCGTCGTGGCACGCTCGGAATGGCTGGGATTTCCGCCGCTAGTGGCCCGGCGCGACCGGATGACCAGCGCCCCGGTGCAGGCGCTGCAACGGGCGGCGCTGCAGATGGCAACGACCGCCCCCGGTCGCGCGGCCCTTGGCGCGTTGCAACTGGACGGCATCGCCCCGGCAGAGCCCGCGCTTTACGACGGCATCCTGGCGCGGATGCACGACCTTGGCCAACCATGAGCCCGCGCGCGCTGCCACTTGCCCTGCGCATCCCGCTTCTCGCCGTGGGGCAGATGGTGATGGTGGGGTTTGTTGCGTCGCATCAGGTGCTGGCCGCCCTTGGGGCGACGCAGACCGACCGGCTGCGCGAGATCGCCGGGCTGCATCTGGGCGCCTTGGCCACCGCGCTTGGCCCCGCCGTGCTGCGCCGCGATGTCTGGGAGGTTTACGACACGCTCGACCGGGCGACCACCGCGCAGGTTGGGCGGCGGATGCTGCTGACCGTGGTGACCGACGATCGCGGACGGGTTATCGCGGCGTCGGACCCGCATCGTGCCCCGGTCGATACGCTCTTGCCCGCCGATCTGGCGGCGGCGCAAAACCTTGATGCGCAGGACCTGACCGAGGCCGCGCCGCTGCGGATGGGGGTGCCGCTGATCTATCAGGGCCGCGCCGTGGGCCGGATCGTTTCTGAGCTGGACGTGTCGGACCTGATCGCCGAGCAGCAAGAGGCGCTGCGGCTTCTTATCTGGGGAAACACGGTGGCGACGTTGCTCATCGCCGGGGCGGGCGGCTGTCCTCGTCGCTCGCGCATGAGATCAACAACCCGCTCGGCGGGCTTTTGAATGCCGCCGACACGATCCGCGCTTACCCCGATCGTCCGGCGGTGGTGCGCGATGCCGCCGACCTGCTGGACCGGGGCCTGCGCCATCTGCGCGACGTGGCCCGGGCGACGCTCGAGCAAAACCGCTTCGACCGCAAGGGGCAGCCGCTCGCCACCGCCGATTTCGAGGATCTGAAGCTGCTCTTCGCGCCCGAAACCGCGCGTCTGGGCCAGAGGCTTGATTGGCAGACCCCGGCAGAGGGGGCCGATCTGGCGTGGTTGCCCGCCGCGCCTGTGCGGCAGATCGTGCTGAACCTGTGCCTGAACGCGGCGGCGGCGGCCGGTCAGGGCGGCGCGGTGGGGCTTGAGGTGGTGGCCGCGCCGGAGGTCCTGACGCTGAGCGTGTGCGACGACGGGCCGGGGATGTCGGCAGAGGCACTGCGCCGGCTTCTGGGCGACGGTTGCGCCCGGCGGCGGTGTCGGGCTGCGGCTCGTGCGCGACCTTGTTCGCAGCCTTGGCGGGCAGATCGCGCATCGGCGCGAGGACGGCTGGACCGTGCTGACGGTGCAGTTCGCGCGGGGGGCCGTGCCATGCTGAGCGGCTGCCGCATTGCGCTGATCGAGGATGACGAGATCATGGGGGCCTCGCTTTATCAGCGCCTTGGCCTTGAGGGCGCCGAGGTGATCTGGCTCAAGCAGATGCGCCGCGCCCTTGGGGCCCTGCGCACCCCGCGCGCGCCGATCGATCTGGTGGTCTGCGACATCCGGCTGAGCGACGGCACCGGCGAGGAACTGTCACCACGCTCTGCCGCACCCATGCACCGCCGCCCTTTCTGTTCATCACCGGGCAGGGCAGCATCGATCAGGCGGTGCGGCTCCTGCAGGCCGGCGCCAGCGATTACGTCGCCAAGCCCTTCGACATGCGGGCTTTTCTGGAAAAGCTGGTGGCGCTTGCGCCTGCGCGCCCGATGCTGGGCGAGGCGCTCTTGGGCATCTCGGCCGCCGCGCTGCGGATCGAAACCCGGATCGTCGAGGCGGCATCGCGCGACGATCCGGTGCTGATCTTGGCCGCGCGCGGCACCGGCAAACGTCTGCTCGCCGAGCGCATTCGCGCCCGGTCTGCGCGCGCGGACGGCCCCTTTGTTGTCCTTGATATCGAAGGTCATCCCGATATCGCCGCCGCCCTGCGCGCAACGCTGACCCGCGCCGAGGCCGGAACCGCCTTTCTCAATGGCGTCGAGCATCTGCCCGGCGCCGAGCAGGACGCGCTGATCGCCGCGCTTGTGGTGGCCAAGACGCGGGTGATTGCGGCGGCGGGCCCGGGCCTTGCGGCGGCGACGCGGGAGGGCCGCCTTCGCGGCGATCTGCATGCCCGGCTTTCGGGGGTCGACATCGCCTCCCCCCGCTCAAGGACCGCCCCGAGGATGCGATCTGGCTGCTTTGCCGCATGTTCGAAAGCCTCAATGCCCGCCGGGCCGTGCCCCTGCGGCCGCTGTCGGCCCTCGTGCTGGAGGCGGTGCGGGCGCATGAGTGGCCACAGAACGGGCGCTGGCGTCCGACGACAGCCTGCCCAGCCTTTCCGAGGCGCGCGATGCCGCTGAACGCGCCCATATCCTGCGCGCGCTGGAGCGCACCGGCGGGCAGGTCAGCGAGGCGGCGAAGCTCTTGCAGGTGTCCCGCACCACGCTTTGGGAAAAGATGCAAAAGCTCGGCCTCTGACGGGCGATTCCTGTCCGGATTTCCGAACATGAAAAATCCGTTAATCGGGTCAACGGCTTGCCGCGTCGCGGCAGGCTGCCCAAGGTCGTAGATGCGGCCAAACGCCCGTTGCTACTCTGGGAGGAGGGAGAAACGGGAGGATACCCCATGAAGTGCAATCGGTTGGTCGATGTCGGCCGCCGCCAGTTTCTGCGCGGTGGCGTTCTGGGTGTGGCAGGGGCGGCGGCGGCAACGGTGCTGCCCACGGGGGCACGGACCGAAACACCGTGGGCGCTGCTCGATTACCCTGCGGCGAAGCTTGGAAATCTTGCCGATCTCAAGGTCGATGTGCCGGTCGACATCGGCTAGGCGAGCCTGCGCGCGGCCCACCAGCTTGCCGCCGCCATGGCGCCTGCGGTGGCAAGGCACAGCGCCAGCCCGCCGAGCTGGTAGCTCAGCCCCGACAAAAGCGTGCCGATCAGCCGCCCCGCCGCATTGGCCATGTAGTAAAAACCGACATCGCGGGTGATACGCCGCGCATCGCCAAAGGCGAGGATCAGATAGGAATGGACCGAGGAATTGACCGCGAAGACGAAGCCGAAGGCGAGCAACCCGATGAGCAGCGTTGCGGTCAGCCACGGCGCGGGCGCGGGGGCGATCAGCACCGCCGCCGACAGCGCGAAGGGGATCGGCACCAGATAGCCCGCCCAGGTGATGGCTTTTGCGGTAATCGCGGCCTCTGGCTGGGATTTCGCGCCCAGAAGCCGCGGCGCAAAGGCCTGCACCGCGCCATAAGCGATGATCCAGAGCGCCATGAAACCGCCGGTCAGAAAGAACGCCTCGCGTCGGCCCTCGGCGGTGCCGTCGGACAGAACCGCCTGAAAATAAACGGGAAGCCCGACGACGAACCAGACATCGCGGGCGCCAAAGAGGAACATCCGGGCCAGTGACAGCCGGTTCACCTGCGGGTTTTGCGACCGCCAGCCGCCCCAGACCTCTGAAGATTTCATCCGCCCGGGCAGGCCCCTGGGCAGGAAGGCCACGACCGCGATCAGGATCAGGGCCAGCAGCGCCGCCATGCCCCAGATCGCCGGTTTGAAGCCGACAAGCGCCAGCAAAGCAGCGCCAAGGAAGAAGCCGAGCCCCTTCACCGCGTTCTTTGAGCCGGTCAGCACCGCCACCCAGCGAAAAAGCCCGCCGTCCCCGCTGGGCGCCAGAAGCTTGACGGCGGATTTCGACGACATCTTCGCCAGATCCTTGGCCACGCCCGAGACGCCCTGCACCGCCATCACGAAAGCGACCGAGGCGGGGATCGACCAGCCGGGGTCAAGCTGCGTCAGCGCGACCAGTGCCGCGACCTGCAGGCCAAGCCCGCCGTAAAGCGTGGCGGCAAGGCCGAAGCGCGCCGCCAGCCAGCCCGCGCCAAGGTTGGTGGCAATGCCCGCGACTTCGTAAAGCAGGAACAGCCAGGCAAGTTGCACGGCGCTGAAGCCCAGCCCGTTGAACTGCAACAGCACCAGCATCCGCAGCGCGCCATCGGTGAGCATGAAGGCCCAATAGGCGGCGGTGACGGCGGCATAGGCGCGGATCGGATTGTCGGACATGGCGGGTTCCAGTTCGGGCCGCCGGGGGCTGTCTGCCCCCGGACCCCCGAGGATATTTGAAGCAAGATAAAAGGAATATCAGAGGCTTGCACTGACCATCCGGGCGATATCGGCCATCCGGCAGACATAGCCCCATTCGTTGTCATACCAAGCGTAAAGCTTCAGCTGCGTGCCGTTCACCACCATCGTCGAGGGGCCGTCGATCACCGCGGACCGCGGGTCGTTGGTGAAATCCGACGACACCAGCGGCCGGGTCTCGAAGCCGAGGATGCCCTTCAGCGGCCCCTCGGCGGCGGATTTGAGCAGGCTGTTCACGTCTTCGACCGTGGTCGGGCGCGCGAGTTCGAAGACGCAATCGGTCAGCGAGGCATTGAGCAGCGGCACCCGGACGGCATGGCCATTGAGCCGCCCTTTCAGCTCGGGATAGATCAGCGTGATCGCCGTGGCCGAGCCGGTGGTGGTCGGGATCAGGTTCATCAGCGCCGAGCGCGCCCGGCGCAAGTCTTTCGCGGGGCGGTCGACGATCGTCTGCGTGTTCGTCACATCATGCAGCGTGGTGATGGATCCGTGTTTGATTCCAAGCGCTTCGTGGATGACCTTCACGATGGGGGCCAGGCAGTTGGTGGTGCAGGAGGCCGCCGTGATCAGCCGCTGGCTGCCATCGTAAAGCGCGTGGTTCACACCATAGACGAGGTTCAAAGCGCCCGTATCCTTGACCGGCGCCGAGACGACGACCTTGCGCACACCGGCATCGAAATAGGGCTGCACCTTCGCCGCGGTCTTGAAATGGCCTGTGCAGTCCAGCACCAGATCGACGCCCAATTCCGCCAGCGGCAGGGCCTCAAGCGTCTTTTCCTGCGTCAGGGAAATGCGCTGCCCATCGATCATCAGCCCGCCTTCGGAGGCCGCAACGGGGGTCGGCCAGCGACCATGCACCGTGTCGAATTCCAACAGCAGCGCATGGGCCTCGGTATCACCCACCGCGTCGTTCAAAAGCACGATCTCGGCCCCCTGGCCCAGATCGACCAGCCGGCGCAGCAGCAGTTTTCCCATCCGGCCAAGGCCGTTGATCGCAAGTCTGGCCATGGCTCAGCCCTTTTCAAGCGTGATGCCGATCGCATCGATGCGGCTTTGCAGCGCAAGCCGGTCGAGCGTGTCGAAGGGCAGCGCGACAAAGGCGGCGATCCGCGCCCGCAGCGCGCCGTAGGTCTGCGCGAAGACGAGCGCCTTTTCCGCCTCGGTGCCGGTGGCCTTCACCGGATCGGGCAGGCCCCAATGCCCGGTAATCGGCTGGCCGGGCCAGGGCGGACACTCCTCGGCGGCGGCGGTGTCGCAGACGGTGAAGACGAACTCCATCCGTGGCGCGGCCGGGCCTTGGAATTCCGACAGATGTTTCGCGCGCAGCCCCTCGGTGTCATGGCCGTTGCGGCTCAGCACCGCGAGCGCGAAAGGGTTGATCGCGGTTCCGGGCCTTGTGCCTGCGGAATGGGCGGTGAACTTGCCCGCCCCCAGATCGCGCAGAAGCGCCTCGGCAAAGATCGAACGGGCGGAATTGCCCGAGCAGATGAAGAGCACGTTGAAACGGGGCTCAGACATAAGATGTGCCTTTTCATGAGGGGCTTTGGGCATCAGGTCGGGCCGGGCCCGACCCAGATCGAGGGCGAGATAGCCGATCAGGGATTCGGTTTTGTGAAGGTCGACGGCGTAGAACAGCGACCGCCCTTGCCGGGTGACCGTGACCAGCCCGCAGCCGGTCAGATCGGCCAGATGATGCGAGAGGGTGTTTGGCTTCAGCCCCAGCGCGACGGCGATGTCCGTCGGCCGCACGCCCCGCGGCGCAAAGCGCATGAGCAGCCGGAACACGGCTAAGCGGCCGGGATAGCCAAGGCAGGCGAAGCTGAGGGCGGATTCGATGTTCAGGCGCATGTTTTCCATATTTCCTGTATGGCGGAAATACAGCCGCGATCCAGTGAAGCTTTCATGACATCCGGATAACAGGCTGCCGCCGGAATGGCGGGACTATGCCCACTGATCGCTCTGCAAGAAAAATTTATCTCTCGCCTGCCGCTCGTCAGGGCCTTTCTTTCCTTCACACAGCCGCCTTTGGAATGGCATGTGGCAAGGGTCTGCGCGTATCCAAGAGACGACAAACATAGTCGTGATTAAGCGAGGATGACCATGATCCCTTCCGTTTCCAAATCCACCCGCCGCGTTTTCTTGCAGCTAGCCCTGGCGGCGACGGTGGTGGCCATCGTGCCCACGCATTTGCGTGCGGGTGATGTCGACCCGTCTCATTGGGTGATCGAAGCGGATCAGGCGCGCAAGCTCTTGGCGGAAGGTGCGCTCCTGATCGATGCCCGTGGGCAGGATCTGAAGGAGGACGCCCCGCTTCAGGGCGCGGCAGCCGTCATCTGGCAAGATTTCACCAATCCCGATCTGCCGGTGAAGGGGCGTCTGCTGGCCGATGACGCCGCGCTGACCGCCAAGCTGCAGGGGATCGGCCTGTCGAAAGGCGTGCCCGCCGTGGTGGTCGCCGACAGCGTCAACGGCTGGGGTGAGGATGGCCGCATCGTCTGGACTCTGCGCACGCTGGGCCATTCTGAAACCTTCCTCGTCAACGGCGGCATTGCGGCGCTGCTGGCCGGGGGAACGCCGGATCTGAAACCCGCCAAGGTGCCGGGTGATTTCACCGTTGCTCGCGACGAGGATTACGAGATCACCAAGGAGCAGCTCAAGGAGCTGATCGGCAAGAAAGACGTGACCATTCTCGATGTGCGGGAGCCGCGCGAATATGCCGGTGAAACACCCTATGGCGAAAGCCGCGGTGGCCATGTGCCGGGGGCGAAACACATCTTCTACAAGGATTTGCAGGACAGGGATGGGCGCGTTCTGACGGGGGATGCGCTCAAGGAGCGGCTCACGGCGCTTGGCATCGCGGCCGATACCCAGGTGGTGGCCTATTGCACCGGCGGTATTCGGTCGGGCTTCTTCACCTCGGTGCTGAATGATGCCGGCTACAAGGCGCGCAACTACGCCGGATCGATGTGGGAATGGTCGGCGCAAGACCCGAAGGACTACCCGCTTGTGACCGAATGATCTTTGCTGAGCGGCAAGCGGTAGGGCCTTCCTGCCGGTTGCCTACGTGATCAACACAACGAGCAGGCATATTCTTTCCATGAAACTGAACATTTCCCGGCGTAGCAGCCAATTGACCTTGCTTGTGCTTGTCGCCGCGGCGCTGGCCGGTCTGCTCATTCCCCAGTTGCGCGATGGCCTTGTCACGGCTGCGGGGATCTTGACACAGGCAGATCCGCAGGCCGCCATCACGGCGTTTCGCGATTATCTACTTGGCTTCGGCTTCTGGGCCCCGGTGGTTTCGACTGCGCTGATGGTGTTTCAGTCGGTCGCAGCCCCTTTGCCCGCCTTCGTGGTGACCTTCACCAACGGGCTTCTTTTCGGCTGGGTCTGGGGAGCGGTCCTGTCGTGGTCGGGGGCGATGCTGGGGGCGGCACTCTGCTTCTGGATCGCGCGGTCGCTGGGCCGCCCCGTGGTCGAGCGGCTTGTCGGAGGAAGCCGGACGCTTGAGGTGTCGGACCTGTTCTTTGCCCGCTGGGGCGAACGCGCGGTGCTGATTTCGCGACTTCTGCCTTTCGTCTCGTTCGACATCATCAGCTATGGCGCCGGACTGACCCCGATCACCTTCCCCCGCTTCTTGATCGCCACCGGGCTGGGGCAATTGCCCGCGACGCTGGTTTATTCCTATCTTGGGCAAAACCTGACCGGCTCGGTGCAGGTGCTGTTCTGGGTGTTTTCGATCACCGTGGCGCTGGCGGTGCTGGCCTCGGCGATCTGGCCGCGCGTACTGACACGGCTGCGCGCCAACCGGGAGGTGCGGGAATGACGACGACATCCGATCCGCGCAAGGAAAGACGCGCCCTGATCCTGCGCGCCGCGATCACGCTTGGACTGCTCGGGCTTTTGCTGTGGAACCTCGATTATTCCGATCTCTGGGCGCGGCTTGCCTCGCTGTCGCTGCCCTGGATTGCGGCCTCGGTTCTGGTCGTTCTGGCGGCCATCGCGCTGTCCGCGATGAAATGGGGGCTGATCCTGTGCAACCGCGGCTTTTGCATCGGCTATTGGCGCGCGGTGCGGCATTACTTCGTCGGGCTTTTCTTCAACAACGTGCTGCCGACCACGGTCGGGGGCGATGCGGTGCGCGCCTGGGAAACCACCAAGGACACCGGCGAAGTGCCCGAGGCCGTGGGGTCGGTGGTGACCGAGCGGCTGATCGCGGGCGTGGCGCTTGGAGTGACGGCGCTGATTGGCTTGCCCTTTGTCACGCTCGAGCCACGGCTGGTGCTGGCAGTGCTTGCCTTTCTGGTGATCGACGTGGCGCTGGTCGCGCTCTTCGTGCTGCCGAAGGTGGCCGAAACGGTGGTGGCCAAGCTGCTTCCCGGGCACGCCGCGGGAGGCACGATCACCGCGACCGTCGCGGCGGTGCGTGCAAGCTTTGCCGATCGCTGGCTGTTCATGCGCGTCTTTTTCTATTCGATCCTGTTTCAGATCCTTGTCGCGCTGGTCAACGCCTGCATCTTTCGCGCGATGGCGGTCGACGTCACCCTGGCACAGTGCATCGTCTTCACGCCGATGATCTTCACCATCACCATGCTGCCGATTTCGTTGTCGGGGCTTGGGGTGCGCGAGGCCGCATACTGGGTGTTCTTTGCTCAGGTGGGCGTCTCGCAAGCCGAAGCCGTCACCGCATCGCTTCTCTTCTTTTTCATCGTCGGCCTGACCAGCTTGCCGGGGGCACCGCTGTTCGTTCTGGGGCGTCGAAAATCGACGGCCTCCACCGTCACCGGTGCCACGGCCCAGACCCCTTCCGCACAAGAGGCTTGATCCATGACCCTTCCGCTGTCCGAACCCGCAAACCCGCTGCGCCGCCTTGCACTAGCCGTGATCGACCCCCCGCGTGAGCTCTGGAAACGGCTCGTCAACCTGACGCGCGGCGTGAGGGACATCTCGCCGCGTCAGGCCGAGGCGCTGATCCGCGACCAAAACGCCTTCGTGCTCGATGTCCGCGAGCCGCAGGAATTTGCCGCGGGGCATGTGAAGAATTCCCGGCTTATCCCGCTTGGAACCCTTTCGGCCCGGGTTCAAGAGCTTGAGCCTTATCGCGCTCGCCCGATCGTGGTGATCTGCCACGGCGGCAAACGCTCGGCCACCGCCTGTGCGCTGCTGGCCCGGCAGGGTTTCGAGAACACGTTCAACATCGCGGGCGGGATCCTGGCGTGGAAGAAGCAGGCCCTACCCGTGGTTCAGTAAGGGGGCGGGCGTGATCGACCGCTTTCTTTATCCGTTGCAGGAGCAGCTCTTGCGCCCAGTGGCGCGTTGGCTGGTGCGGCGAGGACTGACCGCCGATGGGCTGACGGTTGCGGGGTTTGTCCTTGGGCTTGTGGCCGTGCCACTATTGTGGGGCGGGTTTTACGGGGCGGCGCTTGTCGCCATCCTGCTCAACCGCCTGTTCGACGGGCTTGATGGCGCGGTGGCGCGGGTCGCGGGCCCCAGCGACCGCGGCGCATTTCTGGACATCAGCTTTGATTTCTTTTTTTACGCGACCATCCCCTTCGGCTTCGCCCTGGCCGATCCCAGAGCGAATGCGCTGGCGGCGGCGGCGCTTGTCACCGCTTTCGTCGGCACCGGCTCCAGTTTTCTGGCCTTTGCCATCCTGTCCGAGCGCCGCGGGATCGCACGCGACGCCTACCCCACCAAGGGAATCCAGTATCTTGGCGGCTTGACCGAAGGTGCCGAAACCATCGCGCTTTTTGTCGCGATGTGTCTTTGGCCCGCGCAGTTCCCCGCTCTGGCCTTTGGCTTTGCCCTCCTGTGCCTGATCACGATCGGGTTGCGCTGGCATCACGGCTGGGCCGTGCTGGCGGCCCCCGGTCCCTCCGCCCTGCCACATGAAAGACTTTCGAGATGATGAAAAGACTGACACTTTCCGCTTTGGCCCTGCTTCTTGCCGCGACCTCTGCCGGGGCCGAGAATTGGTCCGAAACTCTCGCCAAGGCGCGCGGCCAGACTGTTTACTGGAACGCCTGGGGCGGGGATGTGCGCACGAACGATTTCATCGCCTGGGTTGGAGATCAGGTCGCCGCGCACTACGGCGTGACGGTCAAGCAGGTCAAGCTGGGCGACACTAGCGAGGCGGTGACGCGGGTGATCGCCGAGAAGGCCGCGGGTAAAACCAGCGGCGGTTCGGTCGATCTGATCTGGATCAACGGGCCGAATTTCCTGTCGATGAAAAGCCAAGGCTTGCTTTACGGCCCCTTCGCCGAGACCTTGCCGAATGCCCGTTACCTTGATCTCTCGCCCGGCTCTGCGGCAACGGTCGATTTCACCATTCCGGTCGAGGGGCATGAATCGGCCTGGCGGCTGGCGCAATTCGTGTTCAGCTATGACAGCGCGCGCATTTCCGATCCGCCCCGAACCATTGCCGATTTCCCGGACTGGGCGGCGGCGCATCCGGGCCGGTTCACCCATCCCGACGCCAGCAACTTCATCGGCACCACCTTCCTGAAACAGGCGCTGATCGCGCTGGCCCCCGATCCTGCTGCGCTCGGCCAGCCCGCCACCGACGAAAGCTATGCCACGGCGACAGCGCCGCTTTGGGCCTGGTATGACCGGCTGCGGCCCAACCTTTGGCGCGCGGGGCGCGAGTTTCCCGCCAACGAGGTCGCGCAACAGCAATTGCTCGATGACGGTGAAATCGACATCACCATGGCCTTCGATCCGGCAGCCGCGGCGGCGGCGGTCGAACGGGGGCTGCTTCCGGAAAGCGTGCGGACCTATGCGCTGACCGGGGGCTCGCTGGGCAACATCAGTTTTGTCGCGATCCCCTTCAATGCCACGGCCAAGGAGGGGGCGCAGGTGGTGGCGGATTTCCTGCTTGATCCCGCAACGCAGGCGGAGGCGCAGGATATCCGTATTCTTGGCAGCTACTCGGTGCTTGACCACGGCAAGCTGGATGCGGCGCAGAAGGCCACCTTTGACGCTTTGCCTCAGGCGCCCGCACTGCCGCGCAGCGAGGACCTTGGGCGTCCCCTGCCCGAACCCCACCCCTCTTGGACAACGCGCCTTGCCGCCGATTGGGCGGCCCGCGTCGCGCAATGACCCCGGCCTTGGGGCGGGCGATCATCACGCTTCTGATCGGGGCGGGGTTTCTCCTGCCGGTGCTGGGAGGCTTGCGCGAAACGGCCTTGGCCGCCTTCGGCATCCTGCCGGCAATCGGTGCCGAGACGCCCAGCCTCGATCCTTGGCGCAACCTGTTTGGTTTGCCCGGGTTCTGGACGAGCCTGCGGCTGACACTGACCGTCGGGTTTGTCTCGACGGCGCTTGCTCTGGGGGCGGCACTGGCACTTGCGGCGGGGATGCGCGGGTCGGGGCTGTTGCGCCGGGCGCTGCCGATCCCGCTGGCCGTGCCGCATGTCGCCATGGCGATCGGGTTGGCCTTTCTTCTGGCGCCCTCGGGCTGGATTGCCCGGATGCTCAGCCCCTGGGCCACGGGCTGGATGGTTCCTCCCGATCTGGCAACGCTGCGCGACCCTTGGGGGCTTGGCCTGATCCTGGGACTGATCGTCAAGGAAATCCCGTTCTTGACCTTCGTTGCGCTGGCGGCACTGGATCAGGTGCCGCATCGCGCGCATCTGACCCTTGGCGCCGGCCTTGGCTATGCGCCTGCGACGGTCTGGCTCAAGGGGATCGTGCCACAGCTTTATCCGCAAATGCGGATGTCGATCTATGTCGTGCTCGCCTATGCGCTCTCCGTCGTCGATGTCGCACTGATCCTTGGCCCCGGCACGCCGCCGCCCCTGTCCGTGGCCGCGATGCGCTGGTTCACCGCCGCCGACACGCAGTTGCTTCTGCCCGCCTCGGCGGCGGCGCTGTTGCAGGCGCTGATCGTGGTGAGCGGCATCGGGATCTGGCTGCTGGCAGAGCTTGCCGTGGCGCGGCTTGGCCGGGTCTGGATTCGCGCTGGCGCGCGCCAAGGCATCGAGGCGCCGATGCTGGCCGTGCTTTTCGGCCTTGCCGCAGCGGTGGCCTTGGTTGCAACGCTCGCCCTTTGCGCGCTGTCGCTTTGGTCCGTAGCCGGACCTTGGCGCTTTCCGCAGGTCTTGCCCGCCGAGGTCAACTTCGAGATCTGGGCCCGCACCGCCGCGCGCTGGCAGGGGCCGCTTTTCGAGACGCTATTGATCGGGGGACTTGCAACCGGGGTCTCGCTTGCGCTCGCCATTCTCTGGCTCGAAATCGAAGATCGGCGCGGTCGCCGTGGCGGATGGCTGCCATGGACAATCTATCTGCCGCTCTTGCTGCCGCAAATCGGATTTCTCTACGGGCTCAACGTGGCGTTCATGCGCCTGGGCGTGAACGGCACGCGGGCGGCGGTGGTCTGGGCGCATGCGCTTTTCGTCTTTCCCTATGTCGTTCTGACGCTGCGCGACGCCTGGCACGCGCTCGACCCGCGGCTTGCGCGCACTGCCGCGGCTTTGGGGGCAAGCGCGTGGCGCATCCTATTCAAGGTCAAGCTGCCCCTTCTGTTGCGCACCGTGCTCGCCGCGATGGCGGTGGGATTCTCGGTCAGCGTGGCGCAATATCTGCCGACGCTTTTCATCGGCGAGGGGCGGATCACCACCCTGACAACCGAAGCAGTTGCGCTTTCGGCCGGGGCCGACAGGCGCGTCGCCGCGATTTGTGCCGCGCTGCAGGCACTTCTGCCGGCGCTCGTTTTCGCGCTATCTCTTCTGGGACCGCGGCTTCTTCAACAGGGCCGCAACACGTTCCGCACGGGGGCGGCCTGATGGACCTGGCGCTGCAAGACATCACGATCTTTCTTCCCGAGCCGCCGGTCCGAGGCAGTCTTTTGCGACGCGCCGGTCGATCTGCGTTGCAACCTTTGATTGCGGCCTTCAACCTTCGCATCGCCCCGGGCGAGGTGGTCGCCCTGATGGGGCCGAGCGGAAGCGGAAAATCGACGCTGCTTTCCTTCATCGCAGGAAGTCTTGGCGGGGAATTCCGCGCGTCTGGCCGGGTGCTTGTTGGCAGTCGCGATTTGACCGCATTGCCTCCAAGGACGCGTCGGATCGGCATCCTATTTCAGGATGATCTGCTGTTTCCGCATCTGTCGGTTGGCGACAATCTGGCCTTTGGGCTTCCGGCAGAGGCGCCGCGTCCCGAACGCAAGCGCCTCATTCTGGAGGCTTTGGACGAAGCCGGGCTTGCGGGCTTTGCGGCGCGAGATCCGGCCTCTCTGTCGGGCGGGCAACGCGCACGCGTCGCGCTTTTGCGCACGCTTCTTTCGCAACCCCAAGCGCTTTTGCTCGACGAGCCCTTCAGCAAGCTCGACATGGCGCTGCGTGACGGCATGCGCCGGTTCGTTTTTGATCTCGCCGCTCGGCGCAATCTTCCGGTGTTGCTCGTCACGCACGATCTTGCGGATGCCGCCGCGGCACATCGCAGGATTTCGGATTGGGGAGCCTTTCCGGAGTGTTCAGCAGCCAAGTTTGTATCGTGAAGCGTAAACTCCACAAACAGACGCAAGGTCTCGCAGGTCGTGACCACCGATGGTGCGGAATGCAGCCTTGAAGGCCTCGGAGCGCAGCGCCGACAGTGTTATTTGCGGATTGCTCCACTTTCCCGAGAAATCGAAAACGTCAGCTATCCCAGTTTTCTGCAATTGCAATGCTGCACCCCCACTATCTGCAAGACACCCGTCGTGCCTGCACCAAGCTATGCGCCGCGCCCCACGCGACCAGCGGCTATAGGCGGGCTTGCACCGTCGCTGCGCCGTGCCTGAACGGCTGTTTTGGCGGCATACGCCGGGAGTGGTGACCGGCAGGTAAGGGCCGAACGCGTCGATCGATTCGTCGTCGCGGAGGGCGTAAAGCGGCCCGTGAGGTTGCGGCATTTCTGGCGCAGCAAATCCGCGATAGCGGTCGTTCGCACCTTGCCAAAAGAGCGACGTACTGCGCAGGAAGCGGACATCGCTTCTCATCAGCATGTTTCTATCTCGCCAAGTGTTCGCGGGCCATTTCGAATCCACCCCGCCCATTGTACGCACATGCCAGCATTATCGCTTCAGCCAAGTTCAAGGCGCGGGCACTACGTCGGGCGCCGTACCGCTACGAACCGACAGCAACATGACCCTCTCGGGCGTCAAGCCAAAGCCCGCCGATTTACCGGAAAAATAGAGCGTATCGCCGGGCTTTGCCCGCTCGGCGATGTTAACCGGCATGTGGCACAGGTCGAAGCGGCGCCCGGTCTCAGGGTCGAGCTCGATCACCACCTTCGCCCCGCAGAACTTGAGGCCCGACATCGGCCTCGCGGAAATCACCCAATAAGACCGCGCCTCGGGTTTCGCATCGCCCAAAGCATTGGCCAGGATCGGCAAGCCGCGTTCCGGCAAGGCCAGGCAAACAAGCCCGTTCACCGCAATAACCAAAAGCAGAAATGGTCCTTTCGCCCGGAGATGGTCGATCAGCGTCCGGCCCTGCGTTATCGGTCGTGTCGCGATATGCAAACCGAGCGGCAGCGACGCCAGAAAAGCGCTCAAAAGGAGATATTCGCGATTGGCTTCAACAATCGTGGGGTCGGGAATGACACGGCCAAACAGGAACGCATAGGCGGAGAACAAGCCGAGCAGAACGTTTGCGATAATCAGGGTCCGGAACGCGCCGCGCAGGACCGGGGGCAGCTGAGGTGGCGCGTGGACGATCTGCGGCTTGGGACGGGGCGGCGGTGCCTGGACGCCCTTGGGGTAGGCGAGGCCAGGATAGATGAAGACGAGGCAGAAGAGCATGGCGAAGATCAGCGTCATCGAGAAAAGCGCCCCGCGCGGCAGGACGCCGAACAGCAGAGCTTCCGGTCTCATCAGCAAGACGGCATAGCCGAGCAGAAGGGTGAGCAGCACCAAGCTTGCGCCGAAACGGATCGGGCCGAGCAGATCGGGCCTTGCGCCACGCTCGACGAACTGGCGCAACATGCTCGGCATCAAAAACAACAGACAGGTCAGAAAAGCCACAAGCGCCATCGTGCCTACGATCAGAGCCCGGGAGGGATCGCCGTGCAGGACGTGGATAATAGCGACACGAACCCCCGCCCATGCGATCCCGAACAGCGCAAGCCCGGTGACCACCGAGACCGACGCGGTGAGGAGGGAAATATACTTTGCGCTACGCATTAAAAAAAACTCTCACATACCCTGTTATGCGAGCCTTTACGATGATCTGGGCGAAAGTGTGGCCCAAAGCATTCAATCCCTAACCCCACGCGCAGCTTAAATATCCGGTCGTGGAGTGCGGCAAACGACTGGTCCGCGCCCGAAGTCATACTGCGCGCAGCTTTGCGCTGCGCCCCGTACGTGCATCTGTTCAGGGCTGCGTACCCCGTCGCTGCGGCATGATCCAGTGGCCGCTTCCGTGGCATCCGCCAGGAGGGCCGACCAGCGGCAAAGGGCCGGGTAGGTCGACGCGGCGGCGCGGCCCTCAAGAACGGATGCTTTCCCGCTGAGTGGTGTAGGTTCTGGCTGCGTTGTCCATCGGGTTTCTCGGTAGGGTCGGGTTACATGACCTTTCCCGCCCAGCACCGCGCGAAGCTGCACTCGACGAATCCAATTGAACGCCTGAACGGCGAAATCAAGCGGCGGACCGATGTCGTCGGGTTCTTCCCAAACGAGGCCTCGATCCGGAGATTGGTCGGCGCGATCCTGATGGAGCAGACCGAGGAATGGACTGTCCAGAGAGGCCGCTACATGACGCTGGAGACGCTCGCGCCCGTCTGCGATGATGTCGTGGTCAGCCTGCCTGCTGCGCAGCTCGACTCACCTGCTCGGCCCGCATGTGAGCGCGAGGCCCACCGCCAGCTACACCATTGGCTGGGACAGCATCTCGAGGGGCCAACTACCGCCTCAAGGCCCATGCGGATCTGATCCCGGAGCATGTGCGCTCCCTCGCCCGAATCATCCCGCCTGTCGCACAGAAACGCCGCGGACGACCGCCAAAAACGGGAGGATCGATCACGCGCACGGCTGATCACCGGCGCCCGAAACTGGGGAATTTTACTCCGGCAACTCTGGGGAAACTTCCATCAGCATTGACAGTTGCCAGCCATCTGATGAGGCGATTAACTGTTCACGTACCTATGACTAAGGAGTGTGAGAGTTGACCTCAGCCGACAAGACCACCGACGGCCAAGCCGCAGTTCCCCCTCCATCCCCCCTGAAATGCTGGAAAAGATCGGCACCCTGCGCGCGCAGGTCCGTGAAAGCTTTGGCAAGGTGGTGATGGCGCTGATGGGCCTGCCGCGCTATCGCCACCAGACGCTGGCCGACCTGCACCCCCTGGTGCTGGAGCCGCTGATCCGCGACCGCATCGCCATCGCCCATCCCGCCAACACCGAGCGCAGCGCGCTGGTAGACATTTCCGGCTTCGCGATCTGGGCTAGCGTTTCGGAAGAGGTGGATGCCAAGATCCGAGAGCAGATCAAGACCGGCACCTGGCCAATCCGCCTGAAGGCGGAGGACTGGACCAGCGGAGACATCAACTGGTTGTTCGATGTGGTGCCCCTGACCGCGCCATGGCAGGCCGGGTGATCGCCAATTTCCGGCAGGTCGTGAAGGAAGGCGAACTCAGGATGCGTCCCCAGATCGTTGGTCTGATTGAAAAGGAAATGCTGGAGAAGATCAAGCCGCCCGCAGATCCTTCCCAACCACCATCGAATTAGAGTAGCTCTGAAACTTCCTTGGGGTTTTGCCCATGACTCACATTGCGTTTGAGCTCCATCAACCCATCATCGGGAAGAACGTGTTCTATACCATGGCCGGTTATAATCCGTGGCTCTGCGGTCCTTCGCCGTCCGGGGGCCTGGCCCCATGATCCTGCGTCTGGCCCTTTTCCTGCTGCCGGTTCTGGCGCTTTCCGGCTGCACGCAGCATTTTGCCTGGCACCAGAAGCTGACGGTGACCGTTGCAACACCTGCGGGCGGGGTTTCCGGCGCCTCGGTAACGGCGGTCGAGGTAGATGGGTTCGACGGGCTCTTGCCCGATGGCGGCGATGTCGAAAGCCGCCTTAGGGGCGAGGCGGTGGTGGTTCAGGTCGCGCCGGGGCGGTATCTTTTCGTGCTGCTGGCCGGGGCACTTGGCTGGGCCGATGCGGCCTATGGGCTGGGCGGGCCAGGTACGGTGTTTGAAGAGAACATGCGCGCGGTCGAGGCGCAGGTTGGCAAACCACCGGTGGCCCTGCCGCCCAAGGCCTGGCCGCTGATGGTCACCTTTACCGATATCAATGACCCCAAAAGCGTGCAGCGAGTGGACCCGGACAACCTTGCCGCCAGCTTCGGGCCGGGGGTGAGTTTGAAGGCGGTGACGCTGGCCATAACGGACGAGCCGGTGACGGAGGGGAAGGTGGAGGCGGTGTTGGGGTGGCTTGCGGCCTACAACAAAAGCCAATGGCGTTTGAACGGTGAAAGATGCATTGCCTGCCCGATCTCAAGTGCGCGTCTAGCTGACCTGATAGATTCTTCTGATTTCCTACTTTGGGGTAAATAGTTCGGCCTGAACAACCGCGAAGCCCGTGATTTCCTGCGCAGAAGTGGCGGTTTTTCTCGCCATGTCCTGCAGGGTTTCCTATGATTCCACTCGAAACCCTGCAAATTCGGTCCGCCGCATGAAGCGTCGCTCCCGCCCGCCGGAACAAGACGACCTGCTGCGTCCGCGCCTTGTCGACATGATCGACCCGCGCCACGAGTTGGTGAAACTCGCCGCGCGGATCGAATGGGAGGTGTTCGAGGAGCGATGGTCCGGGTTCTTCCCCTCGGCCACCGGCCGCCCGGCCTCGCCGCCCCGGTTGGTCGCGGGGCTGCTCTATCTGCAGCATGCGTTTCGGCTCTCGGACGAGGCCGTCGGACAAAGAACCTTCTTCGGCGCCTAAGTCGGTCCCGAGGCTCTGGCACGGCTGCGCGCCGGGCAGGCGCGACTGACCGACAACTACGCGCATCCCGATCACGATATTTCAGACGTCAAGCTCGATCAGATCAGCCCCGCCTGAACCCTACCAACCCTTCAAATCCAGCCAGGCCTGCACCAGCGGATCGCCCAGCTTGGCGCGGTTCTCGTCGAGCAGCGGCGCGCCGATCAGCGCGCTCTGCGCCATCCGGTCCGAGAACCGCGAGATTCCTAGCCCCGCCCCGGCGGCAGTTTCGCGGCTGCGGCGGCCGCAGTCCCGGGCGACGCCCATGTCGAGGAACGTTTGCGGCCGTAAGCCGCACTGTCATATCCACGGCAGGCTGCCAACGTCAGCCTTCAAGACACTCGCCAAAGACGGCACGAACATCAGAACGATGATTCCGCGCGGAGAAAACCAGGTGCCGCGACCCAACAAGGAGATCTTTGACAGTCTGCGAGATGCCCGCTGAAAGCTGGCCCTGTGGCGGTACGACGACAACCACGACAGGCCGCATTCCTCGCAGGGCAATCACCCCCCCCCCGGCAGAAGCGCGACGAGCGCTTGAGCAATCTGAGGGCTCTGCGCCCGGCGCGCTTGCCCAACCCGAAACCAATCACTATCAACCTCAAGGACTCTCGTCCTGAACAAGGGACGACCGGGGCAGGTCAGGGGGCGAGCACGAGGCCCGGTCACGTCCCGGTTGTGTCCACGATCAATGGTCGCTCCGCCACTGAAACAATTTACAACACCGCAACGGGAGGTTCATAATCAGCCAGAGCCAGAAAATCACCGACGAAATCGGGAAAATTCTTTGGAGCATCTTTCCGCCAGACGTGAAGACCGTTGTTTTCTCGGCAAGCTTCGACTCGGGGGGCACGGTTCGACACTGGAATGGCTCGACGAAGCCGGCAAGCGCATCGGGCCGATGGGCGCCAAATCAACGCCTTTCGACCCCATGCGCGCAATTGAAAGGCTTGGGCTCGACCTCCAGCGCACCCCGCCTTTCGACCACCAGCCCTTCACGCATATGCGTGTCGAGCTGACGGACAAGGGCAAGATGAACATCAATTTCGCCCATATCCCGGACTGGGACAGTTGGACCGGCATCTTCATGCGCGGGGTAAGTGATCTTTCCGAAGAGGAAGCCCGCAACCCGGCACTGAGCCACACCTGGGGTGTCACCCTCGAGCATTGGCAAAAATGCCGCGCACGGCGTGAGCAGGAACCCTACAGCAAGTGACGCGCCGAATGGCCTCGTCATTCGGGAAGATGCCGATGGCGTCGGCGCGCTGCTCCACCTCGCGGTTCACCCGCTCCAGCGGGTTCGTGCTGGCGATCCGGGTCCAGTGTTTCTGGGGGCAAGACATGCAGGCAAGGACGCCATCGTGGGAACCGTCCATCGGCGTTGATGATGTGACCGCCCCCCGACGGCATCGATGTGCCAAGGTGGGTCTGCGAGGATCCACGGAGGGGAGCGGTCACATCATCAACGCCGGGATGATCGAAAAGAACCACGCGCACGTGCGTCTCGTGAGAAAGAACGCAAACTCTTCGAAGTGGAGGTGCAGCGCGGTCTGAGCCTGCCGCTCGACACATGGGAGCCCTTGGCAGAGTCTGCGGACTTCACCAGAGACGCGCGAAACCACCTGCTCTCCATCTTGCAAGCCGACAGCGGCAAAATTCGCTGATGCAGCTGATGCGCCATCCCTTGGTTCGGCGCGATCTGCACGCAGCCGTGCGGCGGCTCAATGAGGTCGATGCGCTCGTTGCCGACATCGTAGCCAATCCGCGGTCCGGAATGCGCCTCGATGGGCCGCTCGACGGGTGGCTGGTTCGAGACGGAGGCCGCGGTCACAGGATCACGATCGTTTCAAATCCGATCTCGAGGCGAGCCGTCTTTACATCGCGCTGGTCGCGTTTGGCAGTCAGGATTGGATAACCCAAGGCCCGGACCGTAAGGCCTTCGAAGATTAGGGGGCTCACGCCCCCTTCTCGAACTTCACGACCGGGATGCCGAGCTTCTTGGCTTTGTCAGCGAGGTTCTCCTGGATGCCGTTGCCCGGGAAGACGAGGACACCCACCGGCAGCACATCCAGCATCGCGTCGTTGCGCTTGAAGGGCGCGGCCTTAGCGTGCTTGGTCCAGTCAGGCTTGAAGGCCACCTGCGTGACGCCTCGCGCCTCAGCCCATTTGGCGGCGATGAGTTCTGCGCCCTTTGGGCTACCCCCGTGCAGAAGCACCATGTCGGGATGCTTGGTCCGGACCTGATCGAGCTTGCCCCAAATCAGGCGGTGATCGTTGAAGTCGGTCCCGCCGGTGAGGGCAACCTTGGGGCCAGCTGGCAGCATCACCTCGGTTTCCGCGCGGCGCTTGGCGGCCAGAAAATCGCGGCTATCGATCAGTGCGGCGGTCATGTGCTGGCGGTTCACCATCGAGCCGGTGCGGGGCCGCCAAGTCGATCCCGTGTGATGAGAGAACTCGGTCGCGGCGTGATCGCGCATCATGTCCATGCAGTTGCGCCGCTCAATGAGGGTCAGGCCTTCTGCCGTCAGGCGCTCGAGTTCGGTCGATTTCACCTCGGAGCCGTCCTGCTCGCGCTGGAGGCGGCGCTGCGCCTGCTCGTTCTCGTCCAGCGACCGCTCGATCCGGGCCGTGGCGCGGTGGAAGAGGTTGACCTGGCCCCAGAGCACCTCTTCGAGGTCGGGTTCCATGCGGGTGTCCTCAAGGGTCGCGACGAGGGCATCGAAGATGTCGGCGACGGCAACCGCAAGGCGCTGCCCATCGGGCATCGGGCGCGGATCGGGCTCGTCGAAGGGACGGTAGCCATAGAGCTGCAGCTCTTCGAGCGCATGGGCGGTCTGGGAAACGGTTTGGGCGGGTTCATAAGCATCGTCGTGGGTGTGGAGCGTCATCGGTTTCTTGCCTCCGGGCCTGTCTCGTCCGCGCGTCATCCCGCGCGGCCTTCATGGGCAGCGAAATGCCGTCACTGGGGACGCCCATTCACCCCCGCCCTCGGGGGCCGGAACGCATGTGGAGGAGGACGGGGGGCGGCTGATTTGTCTCGCGATGCAAAGGCGGCTTTGCCGCCGGCGGAAATCAGTCGCCCCCCGTCCTTGAAGGGGCGGCACCTTTGACGGCCGCCTGCCCATCTCTTGAAGGCCGTGCGGGTGACGGGTGGATGAGCAAAGCCCGGAAAGAGGCAGAGACGACGGTCCAGAACCGCAACAGGGATGCATGCCCCCTGCCCCACGCTCCCAGACCGCCCTGCACGACGCAGCTCAGGGAAAGAGCCGCCGCCGATCCACAGGCCCGATTTGACCAGCCAGATGCGCGCGCAGCGCCACCTTGCCGTTCGCCCGAAGATCATCGTTGAAATCCCCAAGACGCGGCTCGAGCACATGGCAAGCAATCCCGGCCTCGATGGCTCTGGCGCTCAACCTCTCTGCCGCGCGCCGCCCGGCCGGATCGCGGTCGATGGCGATGTAGAGACGCTGCAGCCCCTCGGGCAAGAGAACGGCCCCGAGGTGACCGGCCGACAGCGCCGCCCAGACAGGAAGGCCCGGCACCGCCTCGCGCAAGGACAGCATGGTCTCGATGCCCTCGCCGACCACGAGGATGTCATCCTGCGGGGTGAGTCGGACGGCATTGCCCAGAAGGTGACCCATGGCACGCCGCTGCGTCTTGACAGCCGCCTTGCCCCTGCCGTCCGGCGCAAGCCAGGTCCGATGCACCCCCTGCAAGCCCCCTGCCCCATCGGTGACCGCGGCGATCAGCGCCGGTCTGGGAATGCTCCGGGTCTGGCCATCCTCCCGATGCCAGCACTTCGGGTGGAAGCGCAGGGCGCTTGTCAAACCGCCTTGGGTCAGGCCCCGGGAGCGGAGATAGGTGTCTGCAAGCGTGCTTGGCACCGGCACCGAGGCCGCAAAAAGCCGCGCTGCGGACGCGGGCGTACCGCCGGGCTCCTTCGCTTTCCTCGGCTTCGGTGGTTCCGGAAGAACCGGCTGCGGACGGCCAAGATGGGCGCGGGCTTCGGCCAGAAGATCGGGAAAGCGGGAGATCCCGGTTCGTGCACGGATGATGTCGAGAAGATCGCCGTGCTCGCCAGTTGCGCCATCGGTGAACTTTCCTGCGGCGCCTGGCCCGAACGGGGTGCCGGTCAGACGCACGAAGAGAGATCGTCCGGGGTTGTTTTGTAGATCGCCCACGATCCAGTAGGAGCCTTCCCGCCGCCCGGCGATGCTGTCCCTGAGCGTGGTGTAGGTTCTGGCGGAGGTGGTCACCGGCGATGTTCCGGTAGGGTCTGGTTGCTGACACCAACCTGGACCGGAGATTTCACCGATGACCACCGACATGATGAACCTGCGCGACCTCGTCGAGAAGACCCCCGACGCTGATCTGCTGCGCGAGATGATTGGCTTCGCCGCCGAGCGGCTGATGGAACTGGAGGTCGGCGCCGTGACGGGCGCGGCCTATGGCGAGAAGGACCCGGGCCGGCGGGCGCAACGCAACGGGTATCGCGACCGGGATTGGGAGACGCGGGCTGGGACGGTCGAGCTGCGCATTCCGAAGCTCCGGAAGGGCAGCTACTTCCCGGGCTTTCTCGAACCCCGGCGGATGGCCGAGAAGGCCCTGACGGCGGTGATCCAGGAGGCCTACGTTCAAGGCATCTCGACGCGGTCCGTGGACGATCTGGTCAAGGCGATGGGCATGTCGGGGATATCGAAGAGCCAGGTCAGCCGCCTGTGCGAAGAGATCGACGGCAAGGTGAAGGCCTTCCTCAACCGTCCGCTGGAAGGCGACTGGCCCTACCTGTGGATCGACGCCACCTACCTCAAGGTCCGGCGCGGCGGGCGGATCGTGTCGGTCGCCGTCATCATCGCCATCGGGGTGAACACGGACGGGCGGCGCGAGGTTTTGGGTTTGGACATCGGCACTTCCGAGGCCGAGCCGATCTGGACGGAGTTCCTGCGCAAGCTGACCCGGCGCGGCCTTCGGGGCGTGAAGCTGGTCATCAGCGACGCCCACGAGGGCATCAAGGCGGCCGTCTCGAAGGTTCTCAGCGCCACCTGGCAGCGCTGCCGCGTCCACTTCCAGCGCAATGCCCTTGCCCATGCCGGAAAGAGCGGACGCAGGGTCGTCTCGGCCTTCATCGCCACCGCCTTCGCCCAGGACACCGCCGAGGCCGCCAGCACCCAGTGGCGCGCCGTGGCCGATCAGATCCGACCCAAGGTGCCGAAGCTGGCCACTCTGATGGACGACGCCGAACACGACGTGCTGGCCTACATGTCCTTCCCCAAAGAGCACCGGGCCAAGCTCCACTCGACCAACCCGATCGAGCGGCTGAACGGCGAAATCAAGCGGCGCACCGACGTCGTCGGCATCTTTCCAAACGACGAAGCCATCATCCGCCTCGTCGGCGCGCTGCTCCTCGAACAGAACGATGAATGGGCCGTCCAGCGGGCACGATACATGACGCTGGAAACCATCGCACCGATGGGCGATGATCCCGTCATCAGCCTGCCCGCCGCGGCATCCTGATCAAGCAGGCCCGCGCCGAGCATCACGGTGGCGATCAGCGCTAGCTACACCACGCCGTGGGACAGCATCCGCCCGGCGGGAAGATAATGGCGACAAACGCTTTCCGCATTTTGCGCGAGATCGCGCCGCAGGTCTTCGATTTGCAAGGACATCGGTACACTCGTTAACACGTCCGGGCATGTAGGCCCCGGACGGGGAAGCGTGCAAGAAGGCGCTCCAGTGCCGCAATGCCGCAGGCATCGACCGGACAGAAGAGGCGCAGCTTCCAGCTGATGATCTCCGAGAAGAAGCCATCGGCCTTGAGCCGGTCCTTGGCCGCCTCGGAAAATCCGGAAAGCTCGATCCGGTTGACGCCCATGACGCGGGAGCGGTGCAACTCCATCCCCTCGGCCAGGCGCACGGTGGTCTTGCCCTCCAGAACGAGCGCATGGACTTGCGCCCCCGTGAGCTTTGGCGCGTCATCTGCCAGCGTGGCCGCGACCCAGGCGGGCGAGACCCTGCGACCGATGAGACGCTGACCGTCATCGGTCTGCAGCCGATAGACGCGGGTTTCGTCTTGAGGAAGTTGCTTCCAGATCGGCAGCAGCAGACCTACCACGATGTGGAGCGTGGTTTCCGAGAACTCTGGCACTTCGGCCAGCTCCACGCTCCAGGCGGCGGTGAAAGCTGCACGGTCAGCTTCCAGCCAATGGGTGTCCTCCATCATCTTGGCAGGCAGCGTGCCCGTCTCGGTCGGACGGATCAGCCGCAGGCGCGGCTCGATGGTGCCGTCTTCGAGCATCAGGCTGGCGGCGGGCACCTCGACCGCCGCCCGGCCCGACCGGCTGTTGACCAAAAGGCGCGCCTGTCTGTCGTCGAGCCAATCGAGCGCATCCGCGAGCGCGGTTGGCGTGTTCCGGCGCTTTTCTGCGATGGTCAGAAGCTGGGTTTCCGCGCCGGAACCGGGATGAGTGTAGATGACGCGCGCATCCGTGACGCGGAAGCTCTCGGCGCGCAGCGTCTCGAGCCCGAGGTCATAGACACCGGCGGCGATGGCCCCTTCGATCCGCGCATCGAGAAGCTCTTCGAAGGCCGAGAACAGCACGGCCTGCATGTCGATCGTCAGCGCGAGCAGACGATTGAGGAAGGTCGTGATCGGCGGCAGATCATCTTTGAGCCCGTTGTCATCGGTCAGGCTGAGGCCCGTGGCATCCTCGAAGTCACCAAGCGAGCAGCCCGCCACATCGCCGCGATAGAGGCGCCGGTAAAGCTGGCGCAGCGCGTCGCGGGCGTAAGGCGACTCGAGGTTGTCCTCGGGGCGAAAGAGACCCTGCCCGCCGGTCTGGCGCTGGCCGCGCGTGATGGCACCCAAAGTGTCGAGACGGCGCGCGATGGTCGAGAGGAACCGCTTCTCCGCTTTTACATCGGTCGCCACCGGCCGAAAGAGTGGCGGTTGCGCCTGATTGGTGCGGTTGGTGCGCCCCAACCCCTGGATCGCTGCATCTGCCTTCCAGCCCGGCTCAAGAAGGTAATGGACCCGCAGGCGCTGGTTCTTCGCGCCGAGATCCGCGTGATAGCTGCGCCCGGTGCCGCCTGCATCGGAGAAGACCAGGATGCGCTTTTGATCATCCATGAAGGCGGCGGTTTCCGCGAGGTTGGCAGAACCGGCGCGGGTTTCGACGACGAGCCGCGCCGCGCGCCCCTCGCCCTTGCGCACGATCCGGCGCGCCCGGCCCGTGACCTCGGCCACGAGATCGGTGCCGAAGCGCTGCACAATCTGGTCGAGCGCCCCCGGCACGGGCGACAGCGAGGCCAGCTTTTCGATCAGCGAATCGCGCCTGCGGGCGGCCTCGCGGCATTCGACCGGCTGGCCGTCGCGCACCACGGGACGGGAAGAGACATTCCCCTCACCGTCGGTAAAAGGCTCGTAGAGCTGAACCGGGAAGGAATGGGCGAGGTAGTCGAGCACATATTCCCGCGGCGTGATGTCGACGCGGATGTCGTTCCAGTCCTCGGTCGGGATCTCGGCCAGACGCCGCTCCATCAGCGCCTCGCCGGTGGAAACGATCTGGACGACCGCCGCATGGCCCGCCACCAGATCGGCCTCGATCGCGCCGATCAGCGTGGGGGTTTTCATCGAGGTGAGCAGATGACCGAAGAAGCGCTGCTTGGCGCTTTCGAAGGCCGAACGCGCGGCCGATTTGGCCTGACGGTTGAGCGTGCCGCTCTCGCCGGTGATGTTTGCCGCCTCCATCGCAGCCGCCAAATTGTTGTGGATGATGGCGAAGGCTTCGGCATAGGCATCGTAAATGCCCCGCTGTTCGGGGGTGAGCGCATGTTCCAGAATCTCGTATTCGACACCATCATAGGAAAGCGAGCGGGCGGTGTAGAGCCCGAGCGCGCGCAGATCGCGCGCGAGAACCTCCATCGCCGCGACACCACCGGCCTCGATCGCCTCGACGAATTCGGCGCGCGTGGCAAAAGGAAAGTCCTCGCCACCCCAGAGCCCGAGGCGCTGCGCATAGGCGAGGTTGTGCACCGTCGTGGCCCCGGTCGCCGAGACATAGACCACGCGAGCATTGGGCAGCCTGTGCTGCAAGCGCAGACCCGCCCTGCCCTGCAACGAGGCCGCATGATCACCCCGCTCGCCCTTCGCGACGGCGGCATTCGCCATGGCATGGCTTTCATCAAAAAGGATCACCCCGTCAAAATCCGCCCCCAGCCAGTCGACGATCTGATCGACGCGGGATTTCTTCGCGCCGCGCTCCTCCGAGCGCAGCGTCGCATAGGTGGTGAAGAGAATGCCCTCGGAGAGCGGGATGTCGCGCCCCTGCGCGAAACGCGAGAGCGGCGTCACCAGAAGCCGCTCCTGACCAAGGGCCGACCAGTCGCGTTGCGCATCCTCAAGAAGCTTGTCGCTTTTCGAGATCCAGAGCGCCTTGCGGCGGCCCTGCGCCCAGTTGTCGAGCAGGATCCCGGCCGACTGGCGGCCCTTGCCCGCCCCCGTGCCATCGCCAAGGAAGAAGCCGCGACGAAAGCGGACGGCGTCGGCGGCATCGTCGGGCGCGGCCGAGACCATGTCGCCGGTTTCATCGACGGTCCACGATCCTGCGAGATGCGCAGAATGCGCCTCGCCCGCGTAGATCACAGTCTCCAGCTGCGCGTCGGACAACAGGCCGTCGCGCAGGACGGCGGAGGGCAGCTTGGGACGATAGCTCGGTTTCGGGGGCGCAACGGAGGCCATCGCCGCCGATTGCACAAGCTTGGTCGGGTGTGCGGCCGCGCCGGGGATGTCGATCGTTTGCAGACGGAAGGTCTCGTAGATCGCATCCGAGAGATGCGCCGTGCTGCCTTCCTCGGTGGCACCACGCAGCGCATAGTCGATCTCCTCGGCCTCGCTCGGCGTAAGAACCTGCGCCGGTCGCGCGGCAAAACTCGAGCGCGCCGGGCTGATCGGCCTGCGCGCGGCAGGGGCAGGAATCCCCGGGAAGGGGAATATACGTCCTTGCCCTGTCAGGGCGTCCCGACCCAACTCGAGCCGGGGCGGAACCTCGCGCACGATCTGGGCCAGAAGATGTGCGGCGTCGGCGGAGATCGACGGTCGCAGATCAGCCGTGATCCCACCCGCCTCGCCGCCCCGGCATTTGTCGAAGACCGAGAGCCGCGTCTCGAAGCTGGTGCCATGCCGTGCAAAGGCGGCACCTGAGACCGCGCTGGTGAACACCAGATGCGCGGTTTCCGTCAGACGCGCGAAAGCCTCGGCCCAAGCCGGGGTGTCGGGCGCAAACCCCGACCCCGTGATGGCGACAAGCCGCCCACCCGGCGCGAGACGCGCCAGCGCAGAGCGCAGATGCCGGGCGGTCGCCTCGGTCGTTCGATCCTCGACATTGGCGAGGGCCGAGAAGGGCGGGTTCATCACGATGACGCTCGGGCGCAGCCCTGCGTCGAGATGATCGTCGATCTGCGCGGCGTCAAAGCGGGTGACAGGGCTGCCCGGGAACAGCAATTGCAGAAGATCGGCGCGCATGCCCGCGAGCTCGTTCAGCGCAAGGCTGCCCCCCGCGATTTCGGCAAGGATCGCCAGAAGCCCGGTCCCGGCCGAAGGCTCGAGGACAAGGTCTTGGCGGGTGATCTGCGCTGCGGCAAGGGCCGCGAGTCCCATGGGCAGCGGCGTCGAGAATTGCTGGAATCGCTCCATCTCCTCCGAGCGGCGGGTATGCCTCGGCAGAAGGCCCGCGACCTTCGTCAGGATCGGCATCAGCGCCGCAGGCGAGCCCCCCCGGGCAAGAAGCGCGCGACCGAATTTCCGCAGGAAGAGGACAAGCGCCACCTCGCCCGCCTCATAGGCGAGCTTCCAATCCCAGACGCCCGACGCATCGGAGCCGCCAAAGGCGCGCTCCATCTCAAGCCGCAGACGCGCAGCGTCGATCGGCCTGCCTTGTGCGAGATCGGGCTGCAGCGCTTCGGCAACAGCGAGGATCGCCGGCGCCGGGTCCAAAGACCGCACGGGTGTCACAGGCGCAACAGGAGGAAGAAAGGTCATCGGGAAACTCCGGAATGAGGGATAGGACCAGCCCGGACACCCTTTCTCAGGCACCCTCAGGCCTGCCCTTTCCCGACCCATCTCTCCCTCTCGACCCTGTGTCGCCCCGCTTGATTTTGTTCCCGTTATGTTCTATTTTGGAAGCCACGCCAGCAAGGGAGTTCGACCATGGAAAGCACCGCGCCTGCGCTGCCCGCAACGCCCAAGCAGATCGCCTATGCGCGCGCGCTCGCCCTGCGCAACGGGACCCTCCTGCCATGGGACGTGCAGCAGGACCGCAGGACCTTGAGCGGCTGGATCGACGCGCAAGCCCGGCTGCAGCCGATGTCTGAGGTGGACCAGCGGCCGACCTCCAAGCAGGTGGCCTTCGCCGAAAAGCTCGCCCGAATCAAACGGCGCGCCGTGCCAGAGGAGTGCTTTCGCGACAAGGGGCTGATGTCGAAATGGATCGATGGGAACAGGTGAGGACGGCACCGGCCAGCTCGGCAAGCGCCGCGTCCTTCAACTGCACGGCTCACTCTTCAGCGATAAGTTTTCGAACGACGCTGACTGGCAAGAACATCCTCAGCGGGTTAGATGCGAGCGGCAGAAAGCCGTAGCTTTCGTATAGCGCCTTGCGGCGGGCCACGCGGTCGGTATCGCCACAGTCGAGAACATCGAGCATGACGACAGCGACGCCGATGGCATCTGCGGCAACCGCAATCCGGCGGAGCGCATCGACAAGCAAATCGCCGCCATACCCGCCCCCACTGAACGTTTGATCACGCCCGATCATCGAGATATATGCGGCCGGAATGTTGCCGTGGGTCGGACGTGTCCGCGCGAACTTTGCAGGTAAATCCGCAAAGTGAATGGCATGCGCGTTGAGAGCATAGAAACCGATAACCGTGCCGCCAGGATCGACCATCACATAGAGACGAACATTGTCCGCCTTGGCGAGCTTGTTGGCCGTCTTCTGGAAGTAGTTGTCGACCTGTTCGACGCCGCAAGAAAAAGCCGCTCGATCATGTCTCTCGGGATCGAACGGCTCAATGATGTAAGAGGCCGGTTGTGATGCAGCCATCTACTGCGACACAACCGTTTTGCCATGCCGACGGAAGGCCGAGCGCAAGGCGTCTGTCGGCGCTGCCGGAGTATCGAGCGCCGAGAAAAACGCGTCATGATCGACCGGCTGAAGCACCGTCCGTTCATGCGCTGCAATCGTTGCCAGCGCTGCCTGGTAGGCGGCATTCATGGTGAAGACGGAATCGTCGACACCTGAAAGCGCCGCCGCCTGCTGAATCGCTGTCTTGATGCGCGGCTTCGTCCGGAAATTCATCCGGGCCTCGTTACGCTCATCGATCGCGCGCGTGGTGTCGTGGAAACCAAGCATGGTCGCCTCCTGTTTTCCCCTCCGTCATGTACGCCACATTGACGTACAAATCAAGAGTTTGATCGGGAAAGTACTTCGAAAGCAGCGAACTCACCCGAAGCGCCGCCCCTCTTCGGTGAAGGTATACGCGTTGACGATGATCCCCTCTTCGATTGCCTCGTCCGAGGTGAGGTGCTCGTATTCGGCCTGAAGCTGGCGGTAGAGCCAGCGGGCCAAATCGCGCAGCGCCTCGGCCACGATCTCCTCGGCACCCTCGGTGGGCGGTTGACAGGTTGGGCTGTCGCGCGTGACATCCACGGACATGCTGTATTCGTGGTAGTAGCGTCCGCGATGGGTCGCCTCGGCGGCGAGCTGATAGAAGTTCCTGCGCTGGATGGCCTGCAGCCGGTCGGCAATGCCGTGCAGCGTCGCGTCCATCGGGGGATAGTCCCGAATGCGCGCGGCCGCACCCTTGGCGTTGTGGAGGTAGCCCTCGAAGCAGGCGCCGTCCCCTTGGCTCCAGAACCCGGAGAACCAGATGCAGGGCTTGGCCCGCGTCCCGCCGCCCATCAGGCGGACGGGCGTGGTCTTCAGGCGGATGCCGAGGTTCTCGCAGATGCGCTCGAAATCCTCATAGACCGCGTCCCACCAATCGTCATAGGGCGCGAGGTCGCGATACCAGCTGCGCGCTGTCTCCTTGGCCGCGTCAGAGAGTTCGGCGAACTGGTAAACGGTGGTGCAGATCACCTCAGCCATCGATGTCCTCCCCGTTCAGCGCCGCGGTCAGCCATTCGTTCGTGCTGGTCCAACCGATGGATTTGCGCGCGCCCAGATCGATGACATGCGCGCCGCCGCCGAAGGCATCGAGGCGGGACCGGGAACAGGTCAGGGCGTATTGGAAGCCCCAAAGGCCGGTGAGGTCGAGTTCTTCGGCGAGGCGCAGCACGAAGCGGATCACGGCCTCGACATCGCCGTGTTCGTCGTCATGAATCCAGAGGATGCTGCCCTCGGGTGCATCCTGAAGCGCCAGATCGAACCCCGCGACCTCCGGGTCGTCGGCGTCCTGATCGGCCGCGCGCAAATCGGCAAATAGCGCGAGCGCGCGGGCGGCCTTTTCGGCCGTCCCGACATCGATCAGGCACGAAAAATGGGTGAAGTAGTCCGCCATGGGAACCTCCTGAGAGTGAAAAGCCCGGCCAAGGGGCCGGGCGCTGGATTGGAACGAATGGATGGGCGGGCGCGCTCAGCCGGTGCACTGGTCGCCTGCGGCCTGACGCGCCGCATGTGCGCAAAGCATCTGCCGGTAAAACCGCTTGCGCGCCGCCCGAAACCCGCGAACAGCGCGGGTATCGGAATGAAGCGCCCGGACCGCCGCGCGAAGGACGGCCAGCGGCGATGCCGTCACCGGCAGGCCGAGGCGCAGATAGGCGGGATCGGTCACGTCAGCGGCGCGGCAAAGATCCGGACCAGATCGACGGCCGAGAGCGCCATTTGCGGCGCGCAGGGGGACTTTGTTCATGGTCATCGGTTCAACTCCGGTTCGGGAAAAGGGGGGACGACGGCCCGGCGATCTCTCTGCCCGGCGGCGCCCTAAGCCCCCCTGCCCTTCTCGATCTCTCGGTTTTCACGCCGTAAACTGCAGCGCGCGGGCGGCGATGACACGCCAGAGCGGATCGACAAGACGCCCCTCGAGTTGATCCGCGCGACGGCGCAGATGCGCCACGAACCCATGTTCGCGCCATCCGGCCGCCTGGCTCGCCCGCGCACGCAAGCCGCTCGCCTCGCGCAACACCGAACGGGCCTCGGGCGCGGAGAGGACCGGGTTGCACCAGGCTATCGCGCCGTCCGCCAACTCGCCGGCCAGAACGAGCCGCTCTTCACGATCGAGGATCACCATCATGTGCGGTGCGACATCGGCGCCGACTTCCTGCGCCAGCACGACCGCGGCGAACATCGCGTCAGCGAGCGACGCATAGCTGTCAAGCTCGACCGGGCGGTCCTGCCCGGCCATTGCCGCGCCCCTATCCGGGGCGACAAGTTTCAGAACGAAGGGCAGATCGGGATTGTGCGAGGGGAACGCATTGGCGTCAAACCGCGTCTTCGGTGTCGCCTTTCGCGCATGGAACCCTTGATCGAGCATCTCAAATTCTCCTGCGACGGGAGCGGGAAGCCTCTCTCCCCGCCATCATCGTCACCCCAAAACCGCCGCCCTCTTCCTCGAAAGGCGACGGTTCAGGACCCGGCTTGGCCTCAAAGCTTGCCGAGGGCCCTCAAGCTCAGCTCATAGCCAGCCCCGACGATGATGTGGTCATGCAGCGTCAGGCCGAGATAGCGGCAGCCCTTCTGGATCTCCTTGGTCATGCTGAGATCGGCCTCCGACGGCGTCGGATCCCCCGAAGGGTGGTTATGGATCTTTTGTGCCCCGTTTTCTTTTGTGGCCCGCCGTCAAGATCAGTAGCTCTTTCAATGGCTTCTGAGGCAAAGTCGAGCACATAACGGCGCTCGCGTGCTGGCATCGATGGTTCCTGGTTTTTGGCGAAGAATGATTGTTTAGACGCTGGGCGGTCAATCATGCCGCCCAGCGTCATGGCGCTACAGTGACGATAGCCACGCCAGCATGGCCGCGTCATCTCGCCATGCGGATTTTCGCGCGCCTGTATTTGCAACCGGTTCAAGAAGTTTCAGAGCTTCCTCCTTCATGCGTATGGTGATCTCGGCGTAACGATTGGTCGTCTCCAGATTGACGTGCCCCAACCAGCCCCGAATGACGTTAACCTCCACCCCAGACTCGAGGAGATGGACCGCCGTTGTGTGCCGAAACACATGGGGTGTGATGTGGGTGCGCAGCGCTTGTACGCTCGCCGCCTCCCAGAGTTTGGCGTAATGGCGAATGCGCTTGTAAATGCCGAAACGGGTCATCCCGCCGCCTGTGGCTCCGACAAACACAAGGGTATCCGGCGAGAGAACTGTGGCGCGTTCATCTAGCATGGCCTGCAAGGCCTTGGCAGTCTGGCTCCACAGAGGGCAGGTTCGCCACTTTGACCCTTTGCCCAGCAGCCTGACCCGGGCCGGTGACGCCAAATCAAGTTGATCCACCTTCAGTTGCGCGACCTCTGAGACGCGCGCGCCGGTATTGTAGAGCAGCATGAGGAGTGCACGGTCGCGTAGCGAAAGTCGATCCTGGGCGGGGATGCAGGCAAAGAGCGCCTCGACTTCATCACGTGCCAGAAACTTCATCTCTGGACGCTGATGGCGCTTCATCGGTATGGCTGCGACCTTGGCGCTAACCGGCAACATCTCTGGTGCCGTCCTGCCGAGATATTCGAAAAAAACATGCAGGGCTGTCAGGCGTTGGTTGCGCGTACTGATCGCATTACCACGCTCGACTTCCATGTTGTACAAGAATGCCTGCACAGCAGAGTAGTCCAAATGCTCGAACCCGAGACTACTGACCCCGATCCGATTGGCATCGGCCACGAAGATCAGAAACAGGCGGAGGCTATCTCGATAGCTGCGGATTGTGCTGGATTGCAGGCCTTTATGGCGCGGCAGATACTCCAGAAAGTAATGGTGCACGGATGCCGGAAAGTTTGGCTGCGTCATGCTTCGCCTCCATCGGTCAACGTCGGCGCGAAGGCTTCGAAGCGGTGGTTGGCGGCATCGAGCAGGTCGTTCGTGATGGTCAGATAAACTGCTGTGCTGTTGGGATTGAGATGCCCCAGAAATGTGGACAGATGATGAAGACGGTCGGCTGGCGCGATCCCTTGGCGGTACCAGTTCAGCAGGGTGCGCACCGCGAATGAATGGCGCAGGCCATGAACGTGTGGGCCGAAAACCCCAGGCGGTATCGCAAGGGCGAGTTGGGGCAACAGATCATCACGGAACGTGTTGCGGATGCTGTTGGTGCTGATCGGGCTACGACCATTCCAGGAAAACAGGTGATTGGCGCCCGAGCAGGCGAACCCATGTTGTTCCCGTTGTGTGCGGTAGTTGCGTAGCCTGATGGCCAACTTGGGCCCAAAGGGCACAAGTCGGTCCTTGCCGAACTTGGTGTTGCGGATCTCCACAATGTCTCGCACCAAGTCCACATCGCCCCATTGCAGATGAGCAACCTCCCCGACGCGTAGGCCAAGTCCGGCGAGCAAGGCAAAGATCATCTCATAGATAAGGCCGCGCTGTGGCGCGCGCGCGTTATCCGGCAATGCTGCGGCCAAAGTCAGCAGGTGGCGGATCGTCTCGTCCGAGAACAGGTAGGGCAGCTGTCGCGCTGTTTGCGGCTGAGGCTTGATCGTTACCGGTGAGGCACCAGGGATTTGCTGGCTAACGATCCAATCGAACAATCGTCGAACATCTCCGAGCAGATTGTTGTAGCTGCGCGGGTTGGTGCGTGTGCGGGAATCCAAGAAGTCCTGCAAGCACTGTGCGTCAATCGCCTCAAGGCTTTCCACGCCGCGGTTGTTGAGAAATCGATCGAGCAGCCGAAGTTGGCGATCTTCGCAGGCGAACTTGCATCCCATGGCGCGTTTTGCACGCAGGTATTGTTCGATCTGAGGGGCTAGGATGCTTTGAAAGCTGTTCCAGGGGGCGGTCATAGCACGTCCTCCCCTTGGGCAATGACCATTTCTCGCAGCTTGTGCACCGCCACCTTGCCATAGACCAATGTGGATGCTGGGTGACGATGACCGACGTAATCGCCAATGACTTTGAACGGCAGGTCGGCTTCTACAAGGTGCTGAACGCAGGCATGGCGCAATGTGTGAGAGCCGGCACGAGCAACTTGAATGCCAATTCTGCGCATGCGGCCAGAAACCATGCACGAGACCCCCGTATGCGTCATAGGGGTATATGGCGATCTTGCGGCCAAGAAGACTTGGCGATCAGCGATATCCGTGCGCCGAACCCGCAAATAGGCGATCACTGCTTCGCCGACTGTCGCCGACAACGGATATCGGGTCGAATGGCCGCCTTTGCGCATTGGGATGCTGATCTGGTCATGCTCCCAGTCAAGATCGTCCAAGCACAGGGCTGCTATCTCCCTCGCACGCAATCCGTAGCTGGCGAGCAATGTCAAAATGGCATAGTCGCGCTTGCCCAAGTCGGAGCGGCAATCGACGCTGGCCAGCAGGCGTTCGACATCAGGCCATGAAATGGCGCGTGGAATGGATGCTCGCCGATAGACGCGGCCGCGCGGAAGACTGCGCGTGAGATCGTTGGCGATGATGCCTTCACGGTGCAGATAGGCGAGGAAGACACGCAAGGCGCCCATTGTGCCGAGCATGCCGGACTTATGCAATGCCTCCGCGCGGACGTTGATGAAATCGGTGATGGACGCCGGGGAAAGCGCCGACAAGGTTATGCCCGCCTGTGCCAAGTATGACTCGAACGGGCGCAGGGTGTAGGTGTATTTTTGTAGCGTGGCTTGGCGCAGTCCTTTCTCGTTGAGAAGGAAAGGGAAGAAGCCGGGCACGCTGACGTAGAAGGGATTGGCCTGGCGGTCGCTCGGCCGTGTGAAACAGGGCAGGGCTAGGCAAAGCATCCGCTCCACTGGCAAACGGCTCTGAGAGACAATTGTCGCCCGATCTTGTGGGCTCTTGCACCACGTGCCGTGTTCAGCAAACCAGTGGCTGACAAACGCATCTACGTGGTCGGGCAGTTCATCAAGGCGTTTTGCGCCGCGCCCAACGACAAAATCGTTGAAGTGCCCGAGGGCCCGAAGATGCTGCCGAACAGTGGCGGTACCGGTATGTAACTCATCAAGCGATTGAGCGTAGCGCTCGATCTGCGGCCCAAGCCACTGGGCTCTAATACGGTCGATCACCTTGAGCGACCTGAAATGGCGTTCCAACATGACAAGCATCCTTCTGGAAAATGACAGGTGCGGTCATGTTGCACGGCATGCGCCGTTATGTGTCCGACTTCATTCCACAAGCCATTGAAAGAGCTGCTAATCTTGACGGCGGGCCACATAAGAAAACGGGGCACAAAAGGTACATTATGTGGCGCGCCACATAATGGATCAGGATCAACGCGCTTGCGTTCAGCATCAGCGCCCGCTTGATCACCTCGCGCGGATATACGGGGACGTGATCGACCGTTCCGGTCGAGAGCAGTTCGTCGGAGATGATGCGGTTCTTGCGGTCGAGATAGAGCACATGGAACCGCTCGATCGGTCCGCGCACGCTGAGCGCGCAATAGTCGAGCAGCGCCTGCCAGCTGCCGATGACCGGGTTCTGGCTGAGGTATCGGCCAAGGATGTCCCGGGCCTCGAGGATCACGGTTTCTTCCTGGGGGGTCATGGGGGTCTCGCTGAATTGCAAGCGCCGAAGCCCCTGCCCGTTCGGGCGCGGGGTCAGCGGCGTGCGGATGAACGGGAAGAGGAGCGGCCACCACGCATGTGAGTGGCCGCTCCGCAGGGTGTCGCCTCAGCCGACCCGGTCGAGCAGTTTCTTGGCCCGCCCTTCCATGTCGAGGCGGACATCTTGCTGGGTCTTGTCGCGCGCGAGCCGGGTGATCCCCTGCACGAAGTCGAAGATGCTCTCGGGCGGGCGGCCCTCTTCCATCAGCACCTTCTCGATGATCTTGCCGGATTCGGCCTTCGAGAAGCCGCGCTTGCGCAGGAAATCATCCCGGTCCTCGTCGTTCCGCGCCACGATCTGCTGCCGCGCGGCCTGAATGCCGTTCACGAACCCCTGCGGTGAGGAATTGGCAAAGCGCGTCAGCGCCGGGGCCGCCTCATGGGCGAAGCGCGAGGCGGCGTATTTCGAGTGGCGGATCTTGATCTCCTGGAACTCCTCGACGCCCCAGAGGTTGCGGTTCTGGCACACCGCCCTAAGGTAGAAGCTCGCCATACCAAGCGTCTTCGCGCCCACCTCGGAGTTCCAGCAATAGAAGCCCCGGAAGTAGAGATCGGGGGAGCCGTCGGGCAGGCGACCTGCCTCGATCGGGTTGTGATCATCGACGAGGAACAGGAAGACGTCGCGATCCGAGGCATAGAGCGTGGTCGTGTCGCGGCTGATCTCGACATCGGGATTGTAAACCCCCGTCGACCAGTCGAGCACACCCGGCACCTTCCAGCGCGTGTCGCCCGTGCCATTGCCCGCGAGGCGCTGCACCGCCTCGACAAGTTCGTAATCGTGGATACGGCCGTAATCGGGCCCCGTCACGGCGCGCAGTTCGGTGCGGCCATCCTCGGTCTCGAAGGTCTTGACCTGCTCGGCGCGATGGTTGGAAAGGCCATATTGCAGGTTGATCCCGGCGAGCGGCGCGGGCAGCTGCCGAAGGTAGGAGGCTGGGGCGCCGACGATGCTGGCGAGTTGGCCGAAGGCCCAATGCGTGGGCGCAACCGGTTCGTGCGTTTTCGGCAGAACCAGATGCAGCCGCTCGGCGCTGTCGCGTGCTGCCTCGACGCGAATATCGACCGTCTGCACCACCCGGCTGCGGCTGCGCTCGGAGCGCCCCTTCACCGATGCCCAGAGATCGTCGAGCGACAGATACCGCTCGTCATCAGGGCGGTTGAACCATTCGGACGACACCCGCCCGTTCCGCTCCCCCCGGCTCACATCCACCTTCCAGCCACCAGCCCGCGCCGGTGCGACTGGATCCAGAACTTCCACAACGCCCATCGGCATTCCTCCGCGACAGGCGCCGGGAGCCACTCTCCCAGCCCTCAACCCGTCACCGGAAAACCGGCACTCCTCTCACTCTCAAGGACGCTGGCGCGCGAGACGCGGATCGCAGGAGAAGCCCTTGGCTCAAGCCTAGATCGCGTCATTCCTGCACATAGATCAGGCTTTCCGGGGAGCCCCCAGTCCTGCCACGGCATCGAGAAATGCCTTGTCGAGCATCGGGTTGTCCCATTTGTTCGACGCAGCCATCCAGCGGTCCAGATGGTCCCGAAAACTTGGATCGTCCCGCCGCATGTGGAAGGTGAAGAGGCGGTCGACAACCTCCCGCATCAAATCCGCCATCTGCTGATCATCGAGATGCGACACCTCGCGCCACGGAATGGTCCGACCCGTCCCGTCGACCACGTTCACGTCCGAATAATCGCCTGTCAGGGTCACCGGCTGCAGTCCGGCATGTAAATCCTCAAGCCGCGTGTTGCGGATGCAGATCATGGCCATGATCTTCGAGAGAATGGCAGCGATGCGTTCTTCGTCCTCGACCTTCATGTTCAAGCCCTCTTGATGATCATCACCCTCAACAGCACAGGTGGCGGCGCAAGCGTCGGGTCACGCATTCAGATAAGCGGCCCAGTTCTGCCGCGCATGCACGATGCGCAGCACCCCAAGCCACTCCGCTTCGATACGGTAGATGATCAGATGCGATCCCGAGCGATAGAGACGGACGGGAGGGCGGATTTCGGTCTGCTCGCGCGCTATGCCCGGGTGTTGCACCAGCAGGTCCATGTCAGAGGCGAGCCCGCGGATATACGTTTCAGCCTGCGTGGCGGACCACATGCGTGCGCTATAATCCCAGATCGCGTCGAGATCGCTCAGCGCTGCAGGTGAGAGCCGGTATTCAACGATCTTCGGTTCTGGCATCTTGTTGCCGCTTGCGGGCAAGAAAAGCCTCCACATCCAGACGCGCACCCCGGCCGCTTGCCAGACCCTCATCGACAATCTGCTGCAACTCGGCAATGGCCTGCAGGCGGTCCTGATCACGGCGGATCAAATCGCGAACATAATCACTGGCATTGCTGTAGCGCCCATCTTGGGTCTGAGCCTCGACCCAGGCCTTCATGGGATCCGGCAGAGAGACGTTCATCGTTGCCATGGTCGCGATCTCCTTCTCGAAAATGGTGACACGATTTGGCAAAGTTTGTCAAACCGTGACGATGCCGTGCTGCGCGAGTGTTATCAGCGCAGCTCATGCCCGGCAGGTTTCCCTGCCGGGCTTTGGCCGAGGCCCCGTTCGTCAGAACGGGATCTCGTCGTCGCGGTCGATGAACTCGGGGCTTTCGCCCTCGGCAGCCTTCGGGCGGCTCAGGAAGTCGACCCGCTCCGCGATGATCTCGCAGCCGTAGCGATCCACGCCCGCCGCGTCGGTCCATTTCGTGTAGTGGATGCGCCCCTGCACCAGAACCTTCATCCCCTTCTCGCAGTGCTCCGCCACCGTCTTGCCCAGACCGTTGAAGCAGGTGATGCGGTGCCATTCCGTGTCCATGATCCGGTAGCCGTTCTCGTCGCGCAGCACCCGGCCTTCCGAGAGCCGCGGCCGCGAGGTGGCGAGGCTGAAATTGGTGATCCGGGTAGCCCCCTGGGTCGCGCGGACCTCCGGGGCCTGACCGATGTTGCCGGCGAGGATGACGATGTTCTGCATGGTAAGCTCCTGTGTGTCCTGTCGCCGGGACCGTCCCTTCGACAAGACCCGGAAGAAGCCTGTCGGGCGCGGCGTGCACGGCGCGGGAACCGAGCCGGAAACCCCCGAGGGGCCGGGGTGGCGCGGGCAGGCCCCGCAGGGGCCAACACGGCCCGGACCGGAGCGGGGTTGCGCGCCCGCGCCCGAACAGGCTTAGGGGATTGTGCGTCGAAGGGATGTGCCGAGCGAGGACAACGCAGGGGGGGCCAGCAGACCCGCTCATCCCGCCACGGCACCAAGACGGCCCCGACCGCGCGCGACCTTGGGCGGCAGACACCAACGCGGCCAGAGCCCACCTCGTCTGCGGCCGTGCCCGGAAGGCCAAGGAGATGACGACGAGCGGCGGACCCGAGATCCTCATGGACCGGCATGGCAGCGCACGACCGGAGACCGGGCTGCCGGCGGCGAGAAAAAGCCCCGGAAAGGGGAGAAGGTGGCGGGCGGGGAGCAATGCCAAAAGGACCGAAAACGGCGGAACAGACCAACAAGGACGACAGACGAACATCGACATGCTGGATCTTCGTTCGCGCGATGTGGCCAATCGCGAACTCCGCAGAAGGACCGCACTTACATGTCGCCGATGCGGGACGGAGCGGTCGTTGACGTAATCGACGTGTTCGGACACAGTGACTTCATACCTGACGAGTGAGAGAACATGGCGCGGAGAGCACTCTATCCAGTGGGAGGGTCACGGGCCACGGCTGATCTGATCAAGCTTTCCCCCGGGATCATTTCTGGCAACCACGTCTTTGTGACGGGCATGACCGGAAGCGGACCAGATGGCGCCATGCCCGAAAATCTGGAAATTCAGTTCCGGCAGGCATTTGAAAAGATTGGTGCAGTTCTTCAGGAGGCCGGACTGGGCTTCGACTCGATTGTCGAGATGACTACCTACCACGTCGGGCTGCGGGATCACTTCGATACGTTCTGCGCAGTCCGCTCCAACTATGTCTCGGATCCTTTTCCTGCATGGACAGCCGTTGAGGTTGCAGGATTGCGTAGGGAGGGCGCTGTCGTCGAGATCAGGGTAGTGGCCTCTATCGAGCCAGACTGAACTGATTGGCAGTTTTGGGCTCTTCGCGTCAAACACATCGCCTAAAACCCAAACGCGTCTATCACTGACAAAATCAGCGATTTTGGCGCAACTATCGGCGTGAGGGATGCGGTGCGCCCGCGCATCCATTCCCTCTCCTTGCCTGAGACCCCGAGGGGTCCGTGGGCTTACGCCCACGGATCGACCTCGGCGACCACTTGAACCTCGTCGCCGTCGATTTCATCGGCGGGGACAGCGCCAAAGGTTCCATCCCCTGCCTGAAAGACGACGATCGAAACCATGAGCGTGGCGGCGAGGGAGGCGGCGAAGGCGTGAGCATCTTTGCGGGACATCTGTTTGGCTCCTGTCTGGGAGGCGGGGGACCGTCCCCCGCGCGACAGGACCCCGCAGGCCCGAAGACTGGCTGACATCACCGGGTGCGTTCGGCCCCCTCTTCAAACGGGGCCGAATCCGCCCGGCGGCACGGGCTTGCCCGTAGTCCGACCCCTTGCGGGTTGATCTCGAAGACGGGATTCGGGGCAAGGAAGGGAATGGCGAGCGGGGGATGGTCCCCCAACGACAGGAGCCGGTTGTCCCGCAGATGCTTGATACGCTGCCAGCCTCCCGGCCACGCTCGTGGTTGACGACCTCCGTCTTTGGGGGATGGAACCTTTGGCGCTCCGCAGTATCGCGGGGCGAGGTTGTGGTCGGTGAGGGGTCGGCCAGCGGGCCTGCCCCTCACGCCTTGTCAGGGCTCAGGCGGCCAGGTCCGCGCCCCCTGCCCTATCGCTGTCCGCACTGCCGACGATTTCGAGACGGGCGTTGCGATAGCCCTCTCGCGCGATCCAGAGCTCGGCCGCGGTGATGGACTCCGCCAGATGCAGCAGCTCGGTGTTGCCGCCGAAGTCCAGAAGAACGCGCACCTGCCCCGGCTTCGGTTCCTCGGCCACCTCGAAGACCAGCCGGCTGTCCGCCGAGTGGCTGCGCATGATGGTGACGAGGATAACCCCGTCCGAGGAGAAGTTCCCCTCATGCAGCGTGAAGGAAGCCGGTGCCGTCCAAGTCGGATAGGCACGGGGCGGTTCCTTCTTCACGAGACGGCCGACGCCGTTCGATCGCTCCCAAGCCGCGAGCTTTTTGGTGAAGCGTGCGGGCGGTTTGGGACTGCCGTCGGTGTAGCGGATCAACGCCCCGAGCGGAGCTGTGTCGATGATGGTGGTTGGAGACATGGTTCCTCATCCCGAATGCGAATATTCGCATTCATCATATTGATATTAATGATGTTTTCGGATCGAGGGCGGGTTTCCCCGCCCTCGAATGGCCTCGGTCACTCCGCAGCGATCATCGGCACAACGCTGTCGGGCAGATCCGCGGTCAGAAAGGCCGGCAGATCGACCTCCGCGGGCACACCCGTGTCCTCCCCCTGCCCTTCCACGCCCTCTTCGTGGCCAAGAGCGATCAGATCGGCGCGGCGCAAGACCTCCGGAAGCCAACCGCTGCCCTTGAGCAGCCGTTCAGCCTCGACGGCCATTTCGCCCTTCTTCAGGTGGTCGAGAAGCTGAGCGGTCCCCTCCCCTTTCGCCTCGCGCACGGCTTCGAGGATACGGGCCTTGGGCACGCGGCCCAGATAGCCATCGACCGTTGGCGCCCAACCCGCCTCGACCATGTCGAGATCTGTCGCACGCGCCACGAGATCGGCATGCGCCATGCGCCGCGTCAGACCGCTGGCCGAGATGCCCGCGCCATAGGGGTTCACCTTCTCGTGGAGAGCGTTGATCCCGAAGCTGAGGCAATGCGCCAGAAGCGCCAGACGGCTGCCCTGGTCAAGCACCGTCAGGTAATCCCAGAGCGCAGCATCGTCGCCGAGAGGCAGATCGGCCTCCCACGCAGCATGGCGTTCATTGACCAGCTTCGCCACCACGCTGTCCTTCAGGTCTGGGGCCTGCGCCGACATGAAGACGTGACGCACGGAAACGTCAAGACAGCTCCCCGAGGCATTGGAGGTGCGGAACGTGTCCGTCACGAGCTTCAGAAGCAGAAGGGTCAGCGCAACGTCGGGCGACCGGCCGATGGCCTCGCGCAGGGCGAGCGTCCGGTGGGCGGTCAGCTCTATCACCAACCGCTCGGGCAAGGGCTTCAACGCACCGTCTTCCTCGTCGTCGGGAAGTTCCCCTCCGACGGGCTGACCGGCAGAGGTGATGACGGTCGCGCAATCCATATCGCCTCTCTGCCCCATCACCTCGGCACCTGCAGCATCCTCAGTCGGAAGTTCCTCGCTCGGTTCATCCTCGGGCCGCACATAGCCACGATAGACCGCGAGACGGCCATCGCGATCCACGGTCACGAAGGACCCGGCGCGGACGACTTCAGCCGGGTCGAAGAGCAGCGGCCGCTGCTCGAGGGTCTCCATCGCCAGTTCAAGCGCCCCGAGCCTAGCGTCGATCTCCTCGGGGTATTCGTCCTGCCCGGAGTATTCGGCTTCGAGCGCACGATACTCGGAGAGCAGCGCGGCATGGGAGGCACTTTCCGCGTCGCTCATCGGCGCCGGATCGCCCGCCAGACGCCGCAGCCCGTGGCTGTAGCCATAGGGCAGGTCGGTCGCCACCTCGATCCACTTCCAGCCCTCGGCGGAAAGCGCCTCGGCCTCGGCCTGAAGTTTCTCGGCGACCAGCCGGTCGAGCAGGGCAGGGGCCTCGAACCAGCCGCCATCATCGCCCTGGAACAGATCGCGCATCACGACACCGCCAGCCGCTTCATAGGCCGCGACACCGACAAAGATTGCGCGACGATCCGAGGCGCGCACCGAGGTTTCGGTCAGCATGCGCCGGATCGTGTAGGGCTCCTTGTTCCAAGAGTTCTTCACCGCGTCCCAGACCTGGACCTGGCGCGCAGGATCGGGATTCACCGTGAAAGCCATCAGCTGTTCGAGCGTCATGCCGTCATTTGCGTAGACATCGAGCAGGGCAGGGGCCACGGAGGCGAGTTTCAGCCGCTGTTTCACGATCTGCGGCGTGACGAAAAAGGCCGCTGCAATCGCCTCCTCCCCCTGACCTTTCTCGCGCAGAGCCTGAAAAGCGCGAAACTGGTCGAGCGGGTGCAGGGCCACGCGCTGCATGTTCTCCGCAAGCGAGTCATCTTCTGCAAGGATGTCGGACGCGGCGTCACGCAGGATGCAGGGGATCGGCGCAGTCTTCGCCAATCGCTTTTGCTTGACCAGCAGCGACAGCGCTTGGAACCGGCGACCCCCGGCCGGGATTTCGAACATGCCGGTTTCGACACCTTCGGGATCGAGCATGGGGCGGACGTTCAAGCTCTGCAGGAGCCCGCGGCGCGCGATATCCTCGGCCAGTTCCTCGACCGAAACACCGGCCTTGATGCGCCGGACATTGGACTGGCTCAACACGAGCTTTTCGAAGGGGATGTCCCGCGAGGGAGACAGGGTGATTTTCTGGGCAGCTTTCGCCATCAGATCTTCTCCGCGACGGGTGCCGGAAGCCTCTCTCCCGATCTCATTTCCCGTCACCCTTCAAACAGCTCCTCTCTCACTTTCCCTCAGCCAAGCGTGTTGTCCGCGGACAACTTACGCTGTCACGAGATGTGTTGCCGAGAGTTTGCTCAATCGCTTCACGAGCCTTACCGCATTGAATTCGCGGCTTCTTGCACCGCTCGTCAATGCTCGGAAATAAGCGCCAACGTTTCGAATGCGTTCGTGGAACTGAACAATTGCCCAAATGGTGATCGCACTTGGCAGAGTTCCGATGCAGCGCTCTGCTTGTCTCAACGTAGCGCCGTCGATACCAACCATCGGTGCAAGCGTCTGGGCATGTGTGACCACATCGGCAAAATCTTCGATGTTTCTCAGCGAAAACGCGGCTGCATCTGGACAGGCTTTCATCAATTCGTGAAGGGAAAGGCTCTCTCCGGGTCTGCCGTCATTGGCGTTCGCTGTTTCTTTTTCAGTATTTTCTTTTTTTGATTTCTGATGGTGGCGGACATTTTGGCCGTTGCTGGCGGACATTGCCTCCGCTCGCAACGAGGGTTTTCCACCAGCAACGGCGGTTTCCCCAATGGTGTCGGGCAGCTCCTCAGACATGCTGGAAAGCTCTTCAATCGTCAGTTTGTTGCGAAGACGGCGTAGGATATCGAGCGCACGATGGTCACTGGGATCCGCCTCTAGCATTGGTCGGATTTGCGCGCGGAGTTTAGATTTGAGATAGGCGATCTCTTCCGTTTGTTGGCGAGCGCGAACCGCGAGTGCCGCGATCTCGTCGAGCTTGCAAAACAACGGGCTCAGATCGAAGCCGAAATAGATTGATTGCTTATGCGTCGGATCGTATTTCGTGAACCGCTTGCCGTTTGCACTGTCTTTGCGCTCGAGCAGATTGAGATCCATCAATGCGGATACATGGCGGCGCAGCGTTCGATCAGAGATCCCATTGCGGCGCGCGCTGAGCGTCAGGTTGGACGCAAAGACCATGTTGTGATTACGTTTCGGTGCAAGACAGGAGAGCATCGCTTCGAGCGTCGCGAGGACGGTGGGCTTCAATCCCAGAAGTGGCGCTGCTGCTCGCAGGGTCTCGATGATGATGTAACGTTCGGGCGGAGCGTTGTCCGCGGACAACACCTCAGATGCCCGCAAACCAAAGGCTGCGGTTGCTTGGATGAATGCCATCGATTTTTCACGGCAAACCGGGCTCGAAAGCCCCTTCGGTCATCCTTTGCTTGCGCAAAGGCAAAATTGATTAGGCAACCGAATCGGTTGTTGTTGACTGCTGCGGAGAAGCTGATACATCTGAAGGTGCAAAAGACAGATGGGGCTCTCCGAGGATGACCTTGGGGGGCTCTTTCACTTTTCGGGTTGCGTTCGTGCTCCTTTCTCTGCTGCTCTTGCCTCGTCAGTCGGCCTTTTTCGTCGACTGCCATTCCTTGTAGATGCGCCTCAATTCGGCCTCTGCATTCTCCAGCCACCACATTGCGAACCCTGGGGCATCGGCCTTCGAAAGCTTGACTGTAACCGTCTTGGCCTGATCCGTGACCCGAGCGAGCTGGACACCATCATCGGACAGTATCGGCAGGGTAGGGGAGGGGGTCTTCGTCGCGGTAAGTGGCCCACGAAGTGCAGCCGCGGCCGCATCGGCAAGCTGCCCAAAACGACCGTCCGAAGTTTCGCTCGCCGGAGCCAAAGCTGCCTCCGCGAGGGCTGCCAAATCAAGGCCATGGTTGTTGACCAAATCGGCCAATTCCTCCCAGCGGCGGCGCCCGATGCCGTGCGCGGGGCCGATCATCCGGACCACGGTTTCGGGGATACTCCGAGCGACCTTCTGCATGCGCGACAGCATCGGTTTGTCGACCGCCAGCGCATCGAGGATCACAGCTGTCTCATAGCCGCTTGCCGCCAGTTCTGCCGCGAAGAGAGATTTCTCGATGAAGCTCGGGTCAAGACGTTGTGCATTCTCCTGGCCCTGAGCGAGGATCGCTTCGTCATCGCTCAGGGCCCGGACGAGAGCTTTCGCGGATTGACCGAGGAGCCGCAGGGCTCGAAGCCGTCTCCGCCCATAGACGATCCGGTAGTAGCCCGGCTTTTCGGCCATCGGACGCACCATGATCGGCACTTGCTGACCATGAAGACGGATGCTCTCGGCGAGTTGCGCGACGTCGGAGTCCGCAAAGGCCAGACGGTCCTTCGGGCCATCTTCCTCGATCATATCCGGCGCGATTTCGCGCACCGCGTTGCTCGAGAGATCCTTCAACGTGGACTTGACACCACTCATGGCGCCGGTGTTCGGGAAGCGTGATTTGCCATCGGGGGTCGGAGGCTCGACGGTGCCGGCAATCGGCGGGGCAGGGGGCTGGAACAGGTTGCGACGCGCCATCAGTCAGTCTCCCGTGACCAAGCTTTCTGGATCACCTTCTCGAACTCGTCGGCAACGCCATTCACGCTTTCGAGGATGCGATCGAGCGTTTTCTTCAGAACCTGCGAGGGCTCGATCTCGTAGATCGTCTGCTGCGTCATGCCGGCGTCGGAAATTGCGGTCGATTTCAGCATCGGCGTTGTCAGCACCTGATCGAGCAGGATTGAGCGCAGAAAGCCCGCCATCTGGGACTGAGGCACATCGGTCGGCTCGTAGCGCGCGATCAAGAACTTGAGGAAATTCCAATGGATCGGCCCGGCAGCCTCCTCCAGAGCGCGAACAGTTTCTCCAGCCATTTCAAGGAATTGCGCCATAGATGCCACGTCGAGCATGCTCGGCACGACGGTGATCAGCAACCCGGTCGAGGCCAAAAGCGCAGTCATCGTGGTGAAACCAAGCTGCGGCGGACAATCGATGATGACGAGATCGTAGTTCGCTTCGACCTCATCAAGCGCGATTGCGAGGCGCTGCGTGAAAGGCGGGTCGATCTTGTGTTGCAGTGCATAGGCCGTTTCGGTCTCGTATTCCGAGAGCATCAGCCCGGCGGGAGCCAGATCGAGATTGTGGAAATAAGTCTTGCGGATGACCTGACTGAGCGGGACCGGCTCCTCGTATTTGAGCGCATCATAGATTGTCCCGCCCTCTGCGAACTCGATCTCCGGCCTGTAGCCGAACATCGTCGTCAAGCTGGCCTGCGGATCCATGTCGATCGCCAGCACCCGGTAGCCGCGCAGCGCATACCGCTGGGCAAGGTGGATGGCCGATGTCGTCTTGCTGGAACCGCCCTTGAAGTTGACGATCGAGATGACCTGCAACGCGTCGCCAGAGCGTCGGCCGGGCAGGTAGGCTTCGCCATTGCGCCCGGTCTTGGCCATGATGTGGCGGATCTGGTCGATTTCGGCAGCGGAATAGAGCCTGCGTCCGCGGGTGTCCGTTTCCACCTCGGGAAAGTCACCTTCTTGATGGCGGGTCCGCAGGTTCGACATGCTGATCTTGGTCAGCTCCGAAACCTCGGCAGGTTGGAACTTCCGAAGTGTCTTTTTGCTTTCGGGCTGAAAGCTGTTGCGCATATGGTTGTCGAGCGCCTCGGACAGCCTGATGGCGTTCGCGGCGATGGATGCGGCAACAGATCCGGACGCGGCCGGTTTCGACGGTGTGCTCAT
>NZ_JBZXDU010000002.1:0-136291 GCF_058724655.1 Rhodobacter sp. 4.3.4 | reverse complement strand
CACTGCCCTCAAGTCTTTATTGTTTTGTAGACCTTAACAGTTTTGGTGAGTAAATCCAGCCCAATCCGTTGAGCGGCCTAGAGGTGTTGAGGCGGCAGATTCCTGACGAGAAAAAACCGTGAAGTATCAGCGTCTTGGGCAGCCTTGTTCGCAGAGTACTTCAACAGTTCGTAGCCCGCGATGTCATGGCCACAACATGTATTGTCGACGCCTACCTAACGCAGATCTTTAGAATCGCGCGACCGATTCCCACGACTTCACGCAAGCAGCCCCAGCCTCTCAGCCCTCTCCAGCAGCATCTTCACCGACGACGGCTGCCAGCTTGTCCGCCCGCGGGGCGTGCGCTCGCGCATCGCCTCCAGCCGGGTACAAATCGCCTGAAGCGTGATGTCGGGGTCTGCGCCCTTAATGGCGGCGACGATGGCGGGCAGGCGGTCGTCGGTCTCGCGGCGGCCGGCGCGGTCCAGTACCGTGGGCGGCAGGAAGCCGTCCCGGACATAGGCGTTGACCGCGCGCAAAAGCCGACTTTGCGTCCACTGACGCTCGTGGGGCAGGGGGCCGTTGACGATGCGCACCACATCTTCCCAGGCTAAGTCGGGCCGCAGGCGGCGGACATGGGGCACCCAGTCCTGCGCCGTCTCGTTCAGGCGTTCCATATAGCCGTCCTGCCGGGCCAGCCGCACCTTGCGCAGCGCCGCCGGATCCCGGACGCGCAGGCCCGGATTGCCGCCAACCCGGCCTTTGGTTCGTGCACTGGCCAGGCCGGCCTTGGTGCGTTCGCGGATCAGGGCGCGCTCAAACTCAGCTGCGGCGCCGAGGACCTGGAGGGTGAACTTACCCTGCGGGGAGGACGTGTCGATCGGATCGGTGAGAGATCGGAAGAAGGCGTTCTTGGCCTCCAGCCGTTCGATCACCTCGAGGAGGTGGGAGAGCGACCGCGCCAGACGGTCGATGCGCACCACCACCAGCGTGTCGCCCTTGCCGATCCGCTCCAGCACCCGCGCCAGCACGGGCCGCGCGCGGTTCCCGCCCGAGGCCTGCTCCTCGTGGATCTCGACGCAGCCTGCGGATTTCAGGGCCTGCGACTGGGGTAGGGGGGTCTGCTCCTCGGTTGAGACGCGCGCATAGCCGATCAGGGGCATCAAAACAGGCCGTTTGCAGTTTCATATACCACTAATAAACGACCGTTTGTAAACGGATGCAAGGGCGCTCTCTACGGCCGAGGTCCGCGAAATGCCCTTGGTTTCCTCAGGCTGTGCGCGATCAGAGTGGTCTCGCAGGCAGTCGCGCGCGCGTGCTATGTAAGGAGTGCAGACGCAGTCCGAGAAAACCATTGAGTAAAGTGCAAAATGGACGTATTTTGCACATATGAAGCCTCAAGCATCTGCTCCACATGATGGTTTTGACGACCCTCTGCCCGGGGTGGAAGAGGCTGAGGAGAGATCCGACGAATATCTGTGGTTGTCGCGTTTAGTTCCCGATTTCAATTGAAGCAGTAAGCTGAAACTGAAGCGCTGGAATTTCACCTTAGCGCTTCACCAACGCGTCAAGTTTCTTGAGCTTCACAGCCCTGCCGCTTTGGTCAGGTTCACCCGGAACCTGTCGCGCCTGCGCTGGTAGCGCCGGGTCATCTCGGCCGACGCATGTCCGAGTTGCTTTTGAACATAGCGCTCATCAACCTCTGCCGACGAGGCGAGTCCGGCGCGCAAGGAATGACCGGAGAACATTTCCAGCCGCTTGGCTTCCGGCAAATCGGATCTGACGCCGCTCTTCAGAACGGTTGCCTTGATCAGCCGTGCGACGTGCTTGTCGGAGAGGCGGGCTTCGAGCGCACGTTTGCCATCCCGCGATGTGCGTACGAAGACCGGGCCATAGTCGATCTTGGCAAAGTGTAGCCATTGCTCCAGCGCGTGGACGGGACAGGTCTGGTCGCTTGAGCCGCGCCCGACCTCGACCTCGCGCCATCCGGTCTTGGCATTGAGGGTGAGCAGGGCGCCTCCATCGAAGATCTCGATCCAACCGCCGGAGTCCGGAGTATCGTCCTTATGCACATCGAGGCAGACCACCTCCGACCGGCGCAAGCCGCCTGCATAGCCCAAAAGCAAGATCGCCCGGTCTCGGAGCCCGCGGAGATCGTAGGGAAGGCTGGCCACCATGGCCTGGATGTCCTCAGGCAGGATCGCCTCTTTCTGAACCGGCGGGCGCGCATGCTTGCGTTTGATCCCGGCCAGAACCGTGGCGATGTGGCGGTTCTTGCGATCAAGAGTGAACCCGCGCTGCCTATAGTTCCAGGAAAGCCCCGAGAGACGACGCTCGATCGTGGAGACCGAAAGGGCAGGGGTCTTCCCGGTTGGTGCAGCCAGATCAGCCACATAAAGTCCAATCATCTCGGGTGAGGGGGGCAGAGGTTCCGTGCCTTTCAGTCGGCACCAGCGGGTGAAGTGTTTCCAGTCGGCCGCGTAGGCCTTGTTGGTGTTCCCGGCCGTCGAGGCCTCGGCGTAGTCTCGGGCGGTATCGATCAGCCGGTCGAGCGCGCCGGACCCCGCGACATGAGAGGGCAGGGCGATTGCATCGCGGTCTGAACGATCTCTCTCGTCGTGTTCGTCACCGTTCAGCGAGTCATAGGACGCTGAGCTCGAAATCTCGGATTCTGACCCGCCCGACCCCTCGATTTTGGTGCTGTTATTTGTGAGACGACCCATGTTCTTGAGTATATCATTTTTACGTCCGATAAGGCAAGGTTATTGGACTTGATTAAGACATGACATGCGCGGCGGATATATCAGACGTACGTAGTATAAAGCGCCGATAGATGCTAGCCTTCCGGCATGGTCCGCGCCCCGAACCCTCTTCATCTCGCCCCAATCCCTCCGGCGCTGCCGCGCTGGCTCCGGCAGGCTGTTGGTCGCGATGATATTGAAACGGTGATGTTTTCCACCGGTGCTGCGCTTGCCGCCCTCGATCCGGTGGTCCGGTCCGACGACCCGGTCGGCTTCCTCTGGCGCAAGCGGCTGGCGCTTTCGGGTGCAGTGGCGGTCTCGCAGCTCGAGGGGCGCCGGGAAGATGCTGCTCGGCTGGCGTGCCTTGGGCGAGGCGCGGTTGGTCAGGCGGGGGCGAGGTCCGTGACCCGGCGGTCCGGCTTGCGGGTTGAGAGGTGGATGACGAAGTCTGAACCGCCGGGATAAGTGGATTTTCCACGCGACAGCAGCATTGTGCCGGGAGCAGGGAGAATGCGATGGGAAGACAATCGCGCCGAAACCACAGCCTGGCCTTCAGGCTGTGTGGAGGATCAGCAAACTGTCCGGGGCACTGTTTTCCAGACGCTTGAGTGCCAGTTGCCGTGGTCAGGGGCGAAAGAACGCCGATCGAACTGGTGCAGGATTTCAACGTTCACCCAGGCAGATCTGTCAGTGGAGCGACCATCTCCCTGGGGCGGGACGGGGTGTTCGGGGAGGCGATTAAGGCAGAACCGCAATCGACCATCGACGATAAGAACCTGCTCGCAAAGACTGGAGAGCTATCGCCGGACAATGGTTTCTGTTCGCCCCAACCGGCGTGGCGGGGCTGTAGCCGGGCGCGAAAAGAAGGGCGATCTTACGTATCGCTCAGCACCGGCCGCCAGGTCTTCGCGCCGGGGATCAGCCTGGGCATGCCATGGGACTACACCGCCTGAACGGCCAGGGCTTCTTCTCCGGAACCCGGTTCGGTCGAGCGGGCGCGATATCCTCAGGCCTGGCCGCGTTCCGGTGGAAAACAGCGGCCTGTTGCGCACAGAAGCACTGGTCAGAAATGCGAAGGGGCGCCGACCTCGGCCATCGTCAGCCTGCGGTCGGGCTCGGCACGGGCAAGTCTCGTTCGATGGAGTGACCTGGAGGGGCTGCCGAGGGCTGGCCGGCCGATTTTCCGCCTGCCTCAGTCCGGTCGGGATATGTCGTCCGCGCTGGCGGGCAAGCCGAAGCGCGACAGCAGCTTGTCGGCATAGCTGGCCTTCTCCGCGCCAAGGTGGTTGACGCCGATGGTCTCGGCCAGAAAGTCATAGCCTTGCGAGGCGGCAATCAGCGCGAGCGACATTTCGTCCAGATCGCTCCCGGCGGCAAGCGCTCCGGTTTCGACCAGCTCCTGCAGCGCCATCATGATCTCGCGCTGCATATTCGCGATCCCCTCGGTGAAAGCATCCCGGATTGCGGGGGTTTTGCGACTGTCCCACGCTTTCTGCCAGAGGTGATGCGCGACGACCAGAAGCGGGTTGAGCGCCGGATCGATATCCGCCACGCAGCCGGAGAGGATGGTCGCGATACGCTCACGCGGGGCATGGCGGCGCAACAGCGCGACGAGATCCGGCTCCAGCCGGCGCCAGACCTCGCGCACCGCCTCGGCCCGCAGCGCGTCGGCCGAGGCGAAATGATGGTGGATCTGACCGGGAGAACATCCCAGATCCTGGGCGATGCGTCGTACCGTGGCGGCTGCCAGGCCCTCTTGCGAGACGAGGTCAACCACCGCGTTCACGATCTGCTCTCGCCGCGCCTCACGTGATAAATATGCCACAATCAGCCCTCCCGGCGCCGCTTTCGTGCAGTATAGCGGTGATTTCCCGCCCGAGCAATATGGACACGCGTCCAACTTGGACATATAGCCAGGATTGAAATCATATCTTCCGTTCCCAGCTTTGGACTCTCCCATGCCCGCTTTCAGTCGCCTCCTCGCGGGGGCACGGTTTCTGCCGTTGATCCTTCTTTGCAGTCCGGCATTGGCCCAGGACGGGCAGATGCCGCCCTCGGGGGTTGGGGTCATTGTGATCCAGCCCGAAAATCTTGCCGTCACCTCAGAGCTGCCGGGGCGGATCTCGGCGACGCAGGTTGCCGATGTGCGGCCGCGGGTGAATGGCATCATCGAGAGCCGCGATTTCGAGCAGGGCAGTGTGGTGGCCGAAGGGGATGTGCTGTTCCGCCTTGACCGCGCGACCTATGAGATCGCCGTCGAAGCCGCGAAGGCCACAGTTGCCCGTGCCGAGGCGGTTCTGGTCGATGCGCGGGCAACCGAGCGGCGCTATGCCTCGCTCAATGAGCGCAATATCACCAGCCAGGCCGAATATGAGACCGCGATGGCGGCACGGCTCCAGGCCGAAGCGGCGCTGGCCGAGGCCAATGCGCAATTGCGCGCGGCCGAAGTCAATCTCGGCTTCACCGAAATCCGCGCGCCGATCTCGGGGCGGATCGGGCGGGCGCAGGTGACCGAAGGGGCACTGGTCTCGGCGCAGGGCGAGGTGCTGACCACGATCCAGCAGCTTGATCCGGTCTATGCCGATATGCAGCAGCCGGTCTCGGAACTGCTGCGGCTGCGGGCCGAACTGGCCTCGGGGCGGCTGACCGAGGTCGAGCCGGGCGCGGCGCGGGTGGTGCTTCTGTTGGATGACGGGTCACAATATGAACATGCCGGCAAGCTGCTCTTTGCCGAGGCGGCGGTGGAGCGGTCCTCGGGCCAGGTGACGCTGCGCGCCGAATTCCCCAATCCTGACGGGGTGTTGCTGCCGGGCATGTATGTGCGCGTCTCGGTCGAGCAGGCGACTTCGGCGGCGGCCATCGCGATCCCCAGCCAGGCAGTGCAGCGCAGCGCCTCGGGGGCGGCCCAGGTCTATGTCGTGACCGCCGAAGGCACCGCCGCGCTGAAGCCGGTCGTTCTGGGCCGGGCAACCGGTAATCGGGTGATCGTGGAAGAGGGGCTGAGCGAGGGCGAGACGCTGATCGTTGACGGCTTCCAGAAAATGGGCCCCGGCGCGCCGGTGGCTCCGGTCTGCTGGGCCGATCCCTCCCTCTCCGAGCCACCCGCAGATGTCTGCATCCAGCGCCTCGGCGGTGATGCGGCCGCTGGCGATACGAACTGAGTTCTGATCCATGGCACGTTACTTTATCGACAACCCGGTTCTGGCCTGGGTCATCGCGATCTTCATCATGCTGGCGGGCGCGCTTTCGCTGCCGATGCTTCCGGTATCGCAATATCCTGATGTGGCCCCTCCCCAGGTCTCGATCTCAACCCGTTTCGCGGGCGCCTCGCCTGAGGATCTGTATCAGCAGGTCACCCAGCCCATCGAGGAAGAGCTGAACGGCATTCCCGGGATGCTCTATTTCCAGAGCACCTCGGAATCGACCGGCGCCGTCACCATCGATGTGACTTTCGAGGCCGGGACCGAAGTCTCCCAGGCCGTGGTCGACACGCAAAACCGTCTGCGCCGGGTGGAATCCGCCCTGCCGCAGCAGGTGCAGCAGCAAGGCGTCCTGGTCGAAGAGGCCGGTGCGGGCTTTCTGATGATGGTGACGCTGACCGCGACGCCGGAAACCGGTCTCGATGCCGTGGCGCTTGGCGACTATATTTCGCGCAATGTCGTCAATGAGTTGCGGCGTGTGCCCGGCGTGGGGCGCGCCCAGGTCTTCGCGACCGAACGTGCGCTGCGGGTCTGGATCGACCCGGCAAAGCTTGTTGGTCTGGACCTTTCTGTCACCGACATCACCAGCGCCATTGCCGAGCAGAATGCTCAGGTCACCGCCGGCTCCATCGGTGCGGAACCGGCGTCTGCGGGCACGCAGCTTCAGGCCACGCTGCTGGTGAGCGGCCAGCTTTCCACCCCCGAGCAATTCGGCAATATCGTGCTGCGTTCGGCCGAGGGTGGCGGGCTCGTCTTGCTGAAAGATGTCGCGCGCATCGAAATCGATGCCGAGATGTATGCCTTCAAGACTTTCCTCAATGGCCAGGAAACTGCGGCTATCGGTGTCCAGCTCTCGCCCACCGGCAATGCGCTGGATACGGCATCTGGCGTGCGCGATGTGATGGAACGGCTTGCGCCGCTCTTCCCCGAGGGGATCGACTATCAGATCCCCTATGACACCACGCCCTTCGTTTCCGCCTCGATCCACAAGGTGGTGATGACGCTGCTGGAAGCCGTTGGCCTCGTCTTTGTCGTGATGTTCGTCTTCCTGCAGAACTTCCGCTATACCGTGATCCCGACCCTTGTGGTGCCGATCGCACTGGCGGGGACGCTGGCGGTCATGCTGGCGGCGGGTTTCTCGATCAACGTGCTGACCATGTTCGCGATGATCCTCGCCATCGGCATTCTCGTCGATGACGCCATCGTGGTGGTGGAAAACGTCGAGCGGATCATGTCCGAAGAGGGGCTATCGCCGAAAGAGGCCTCGAAAAAGGCGATGGGGCAGATTTCCGGCGCGATTGTCGGGATCACGCTGGCGCTGATGGCGGTGTTCATTCCGCTGGCCTTCTTCCCGGGCTCGGTGGGCATCATCTATCAGCAGTTCTCGCTGACCATGGTCGTCTCGATTGCGTTTTCCGCCTTCCTTGCGCTCTCGCTGACGCCGGCGCTTTGCGCGACCTTCCTCAAGCCGGTCGCCAAGGGTCACGGTCACGCCAAACGCGGCCTCTTTGGTTGGTTCAACCGCAATTTCGACCGCGCCACCAAAGGTTATACCGGCGTGGTCGGCGGGCTGACACGTCGCGCGGGCCGGATGATGATCATCTATGTTGCGCTGGTGGCAGGCCTGGCCTGGTTCTATGTCAAAATCCCTTCGTCCTTCCTGCCCGAAGAAGATCAGGGCTATCTGGTCGCCAACCTTCAGGCCCCGCCCGGCGCCACCACCTACCGCCTGCGCGAGGTCACCAAACAGGCTGAGGGCTTTGCGCTTGGCATGGATGGCGTCGATTCCATCGTGGTGATCCAGGGTTATTCCTTCTTCGGTCAGGGGCCGAATTCGGGTCTCGCCTTTGTGACACTGAAAGACTGGGCCGAGCGCAAAACCCCCGAGCTTTCCGCCGGTGGTCTGGCAGGCCAGCTTTCGGGGATGCTGTTCTCGATCCGCGATTCCATCGCTTTCGCGCTGTCGCCCCCGGCGATCCAGGGCCTTGGCACCAGCTCGGGCTTTGCCTTCCGGCTGCAGGACCGCGCCAATATGGGCAATGCGGCGCTGCAGGAGGCCGCAGGCCAGATCATGGCCGGTGCCGCTGACAGCCCGATCCTTGGCCAGATGTATATCGAGGGTCTTCCCGCCGGCCCGCAGCTGAGCCTGCGTGTCGATCGCGAAAAGGCCAATGCCTTCGGCGTGACCTTTGGCGAGATCAACCGCACCATCTCGGTCGCGCTTGGCTCTGGCTATATCAACGACTTCCCGAATGAAGGCAAAATGCAGCGCGTCATGGTTCAGGCCGAGGCGTCGAGCCGGATGAACATTGAAGACGTGATGAAGATCAACGTCCGCAATGTGCAGGGTGGTATGGTACCGCTCTCATCCTTTGCGACGGCGGAATGGGGTTACGGCCCGACGCAGATCGTCGGCTATAACGGCTATCCTTCGCTCCGGATCAACGGCGAGGCCGCACCGGGCTATTCCTCGGGCGAGGCCATCGCCGAGATGGAACGCCTGGCCGGCGAGCTGCCGACCGGTTTCGCCTATGAATGGACCGGTCAGTCGAAACAGGAGATCGAAAGCGGCTCCCAGGCACCGATCCTGATCGGCCTCTCGATCCTCTTCGTGTTCCTTTGCCTTGCCGGGCTTTACGGCAGCTGGTCGATCCCGCTTTCGGTGATGCTGATCGTGCCGATGGGGGCGATTGGTTCGGTGGCGGCGGTGATGTGGGCGGGGATGGCGAATGACGTCTTCTTCACCGTCGGGCTGATCACCATTGTCGGGCTTTCGGCAAAGAACGCGATCCTGATCGTCGAGGTCGCCAAGGATCTGATCGCCGAAGGGATGGAGCTGATGGCCGCCACGGTCGAGGCCTGCCGCCTGCGGTTCCGCCCGATCCTGATGACCTCGCTGGCCTTCACCATGGGCGTGGTGCCGATGGCGATTGCCACCGGTCCCTCGGCTGCCAGCCAGAATGCCATCGGCATCAATGTGGTGGGCGGCATGCTCTCGGCGACCATCCTGGGTGTTTTGTTCGCGCCGATCTTCTTCGTCTTCGTGATGAAGATTTTCGGGACGCATAAGCGCCTTGGCAACAAGGCCTCCGTTGCGGGCGCCCCGATGTCCTCGCATCCCGCGGAGTAGCCCTGGCGGGGGCATGGCAGAGCATGCCCCCGTTTCCCCTTCCTCGCCCATAACAAAAAGACGAAATCCATGAGTAGAGCATCCCTTACTCCCCGTCGCAGTTCAGGTCTGGGTCGTTTTCTGACCATTCTGCCGCTGACGCTGGCGCTTTCCGCCTGTGTCACCACCGAATATTCCGCGCCAACCTCCGATACGGCGGCCAGTTTCGCCGCCTCCGCCCCGGGGCGCAGCGCGACGGGGTCCTGGTGGCTCAGCTTTGGGGACAAGACGCTGGACGGTCTGATCTCCACCGCGCTGGCGCGCAATCTGACGATCCATGAGGCGGTCGCCGCGATTGATGAGGCGGGCGCCGGCGTCGGTATCGCCGGGGCGGGCGCGCTACCGCAGGTCAGCGCCGGCGCCAATGCGACGCGTGGCGACAGCCAGGGCAGCGGTGTGATCTCGGACAGCACATCGGCCACGCTCTCAACCTCCTGGATGGTCGATATCTTCGGCGGCAACCGCGCCGCGCGCACGGCAGCCATCGCCGAGCTGGAGGCGGCAAAGCTCTCGCATGAGGTGGCGCGCCGGGCGGTGACCGCTGCGGTCGCCACCGCCTATGTCGATCTGCGCTATTACCAGGAAAGCATCGCGCTGACCCGCCAGAGCATCGCAAGCCGCCGCGAGACGCTGAACCTGACGCAGGAGATGCTGGAAGTCGGTCAGGCCAGCCGCCTCGATGTGCTGCAGGCCGAACAGGCGGTGGCGCAGGCCGAGGCCGGGCTGCCCGCGCTGGAGATCGGCTTTGACCAGGCGGTGAACCGGCTGGCGACGCTGACGGCCTCGCGCACGGCCGAGCTGCGCCCGGGCCTGCAAAAGGGCCGCGCGCAGCCATCGGCGCGGGCGAAACCCTCGGTCGGCTTTCCCGCCGAGGTGATCCGCGCCCGCCCCGATGTGCAGATCGCCGAGCGCAGCCTTGCCGCAGCGGTGGCCCGTATCGGCGTCGCGAAGGCCGAGTTCTGGCCCTCGGTCAGCCTGTCGGGGTCGATCCGGCCCAGCAATATCCGGGGCGGCGCCAATCCGACCTCCTGGTCTCTGGGGCCGCAGATCAACCTGCCGATTTTCACCGGTGGTGCGAACCGGGCCAATCTGAAAGCGGCGGAATCGCGGGCGGTCCAGGCCCATATCCGCTGGCAGGCCGCCGTGCTTGATGCGGTGGAAGAGGTGGAGAACGGGCTTTCCGCCTGGCGTCGCGGCGGGGCCAATGTCGCTGCGCAGCGCAAACTGGTGGGAACGGCGCAGGAGACGGTGACGCTTGCGCGCGATTCCTGGCGGGCGGGGCAGACGGATTTCTTCACGGTGCTCGATGCCGAACGCACCGCGCTGACCGCGCGCACCGCGCTTGCCGCCGCCCTGCGTGACCAGGCGGCAGCCTATATCGCCGTTTCCATCGCGGCAGCCGCCCCGATGTAAGGGGCAAAGGACTAGGGCGGCACAGCCCGCCCCGGTCCCGTTCCGACAAGCCCATAGCCAAAGCAAAGAGATGAAACATTTCCTCCTTTTCCTGGCCATATTGCCTGGTCTTGTGATGACGGGCGACGCGAGGCCCGGCTTCGCGGATGAGGTCATCGCAGGTCTCGGCCAGTCCTCGTTCAACAGCCGCGACGGGAAGGATTCTGTGGTCCTCTCGGCTGAGTATCGACCCGATCCGTTTGGCCGGTTTCTTGGGGCAGCTGCGAGTTTTGCAGTCGCGTTTGATGCCCATGCCGAGGGTGATGTCTTTGCCGGGTTCGGTCTCGGGCTTCGCTGGGATCTGAACCGCCGCTGGTTCCTCGATCTGTCGGTGATGCCGGGCCTGTGGCGTGCCTCAACCCCGGGCAATGATCTCGGCGGCGATTTCCAGTTCCGCTCGACCATCGGGCCTGGCTACCGCCTGACCGACACTTCGGCCATCTCGTTTGTCCTGAGCCACAAATCCAACGCCCATATCGAGGACCGCAATCCCGGGCTCGATATGGTGCTGCTGCGCTGGCATATGGCCTTTTGACGATGACCGATGTCTTTCGCCCCGGAAATGCCCTCACGGAACTGATCGGCCTGATCCGCTCGGGCGATGACTGGGAGTCGGGGCTGGTGGTGCGGGCGTTTGGCACAGGCGCCCATGTCGCGAAAGTCCATCACGCCTGCCATGGATCGCTGGATGCGGCGCGGGCTTTGCAAGAGGCGCTCTTGCCGGAATGGAGCGTGAGCCACAGCCAGACCTCGTCCGAATGCTGGGTCTCGGTGTTGCGGCGGCCGGATCGCAGCTTTCGACCGCTGTGCAGGGGGGCAGGGCGGCCGGCCCAGGCCTGGCTACTGGCGATCCTTTATGCTGTCCAGGCCGAGAGAAACGAGACAACATGAACCGGCAGCGCCGGATCTCATGCCTGCAATCAAGGGTCAGACTGCAAGGAGGGCAGCCCTATGAAACCGATCTGGAGAGACATCGCCGTTTTCATCGATGCGTCACCTGAGGGAGAGATCCTCGCAGGCCATGCGGTCAGGCTGGCCGCGCAGCACCAGGCGCATCTGGTCGCGGTCTATGGCCTGTCGCGCCATGATGAAGGCGCAAGGATGCCGGGTTATATCCGCGGCAGGGCCGCCATCAGCAGCCTGATCGAGCGCGAAAAGGCAGAGGAGACCCGCAAGGTCGTCAGGGCCGGTCAGCGATTTGCAGAGCTGACGGCAGGGTCCGGGATCACCTCCGAATTCCGTATCGTCTGGCGTGACGATATGGGCGATGAAAAGGTGCTCAGGGCGCTGCATTGCGATCTGGCGATTGCCGCCCATCCAAGGCTCGCTGGCCTGCCGACAAGCTGGTCGGCCGAGCGCATCCTGATCGATTCCGGCCTGCCGGTGCTGATGATCCCGCAAGGCTGGCAGGGCGACACGATCGGTCAGAAGATTGTCATCGCCTGGAATCGCAGCCGTGAGGCCCGGCGGGTGGTCAGCGACGCCATGCCCTTCATCGAGGCGGCGCAGAGCACGACCATCCTGACCGTCGATGCCGGGCGCGATCCCGACTATTACGGCGACGATCCAGGCTCTCACCTGCGCCAGCATCTCGCGCGCCATGATGTCAGCGCCGAGGTCACGAATGTCAGCTCGGCCGGGCTTTCCGTGGCTGAAACGATCTTGCAGCAGACCTCGCAGGCGGGGGCGGATCTCCTCGTTGTCGGCGCCTATAGCCGGCCCCGCGCCAGCGAAATCCTGTTTGGCGGCACGACAAGATCGCTTATCGGCGAGGCCCGGATCCCGATGCTGATGTCCGGCTGACCAGGGTCAGCGCCCCTCGGGGGGCTTTCGCCAATCGTTCAGGCGGGTCGCCAAAGCGACGACGCATCTCTGCAATCACCTGTATCGCGGCACGGGTTTCCGGGGTGTCTGGCGGCCTGTTGCGCTCTTGATTGCCCCGACAGACGGGGGTGGTGCTTCCCTCGGTCGAACCCTGAGCGGGTGTCAGGGACCATCCGGTGGCATCATCGCATTCAGCAACGCCATTTCGAGCATATGGTATTGATCCTCTTCCGGGATCGACACCAAATCCTGCGGGCACAGCACCGCCCGATGCGTCACAAAGCCGCTCAGCAGGCTGAGGGCAAAATGTGCCCTTCCCATATCGGAATGGCCGAAGGCTCTGCTGAGGGGAATGGCAAGCGAGGCCTCGATAAAACCGGCAATGATGGTGCGGGCTTCGCTGCACAGGCTCGATTGTATCAGGAGGTGCAGCGGCCGGACATCCTCAAGCTTGCGGGGATTGCGCAGGAAGGCCAGATTGCAGATCCGCCGGATCATGGTTGCCCCATCCGGTTGCCCTGTCGCGATGTCGTCAATCGGCCCGAGCGCCAGCAGAGCATGGCGGAAGATCTCGGCCTTGGAGCCGAAAGCGCGATGGACATAGGCCACATCGACCTCGGCCGCCGCCGCAATATCGCGCAGGCTTGTGTCGGAATAGGGCATCCGGGCGAAAAGCAGCATGGCCGCATTCAGGATGCGCTCTTTCCCGCTTGTCGTCTGGACGGGCGCGCGGGCGATATCGCTGGCTGGGGTCACATTTCTGGGCATGGGCGGGTTTGTTTCGTCCGGATTGTCTTACGGAAAGCAACTGGTGATTGTTCCTGGCGCGGTCGACGCACCTCTGGGCGGCTCCGAACAGGTTCTGGTATTTAGCCCTTCTGCTGTCGCGGAACAACCGGCACCGTGTTTCGGGATATTGGAAATACAGGATTTCTGCCGGGTCATTGTGTGTTGACAAGTCCGGAGCCGGGGGTGAAAACCGCAGGGGAACAGGCGTTAAGCCTCCATCAGCACAGTGTCAGAGGCGGGTCATGGCAAAGCGGAACGGAATCATCCTGGCGGGGCTGGCCGCAGCGGCGGCGCTTGGCTGGCTGGCCTGGGACAGGTTGCAGCCGGCGGGTCTGCCGGCGGGGTTCGCCTCGGCCAATGGCCGGATCGAGGCGACCGAGATTGATATCGCGGCCCTGACCGGCGGGCGGATTGCAGAGATTACCGCAGCCGAGGGCGATCTGGTCAAGGCGGGTGATCTGCTGGTGCAGATGGATGTGGTGCAGCTGAACGCGCAAAAGCGCCAGGCCGAGGCGCAGCTGGCCCGTGCCGAAATCGGGGTCGAGACCGCAAAGGCCTTGGTCGCCCAGGCCGAGGCCCAGGAGCGCGCCGCGCAGGCTTCGGTCGATCAGGCGGCGGCGGTCGCCGATGCCGCCGCCCAGCGTTATGCGCGCAGCGTGCAGCTTGCGGCCAATGCCACCGTCTCGCAGCAGGTGCTCGATGATGATCTGGCGCGCGACCGCCAGGGCAAGGCCGGGCTCGCCTCGGCCGAGGCCAGCCATGCGGCGGCGCTCGCCGGGGTCAGCAGCGCCGAGGCCCGGGTCGTCGATGCCGGGGCTGCGGTCGAGGCGGCGAAGGCCTCGATCGATGCGATTCAGGCCAGCCTTGATGACGCGACTCTGACCGCGCCGCGCGCGGGCCGCATCCAGTACCGCATCGCGCAGGAGGGCGAGATTGTCGGCTCCGGCGGGCGGATCCTCAGCCTCGTTGACCTGGGCGATGTCTATATGACCGTCTTCCTGCCGACCTCGCAGGTCGGTCGGGTGCAGGTCGGCTCTGAGGTGCGGCTGGTGATGGATGCGGCGCAGGAGCTGGTGATCCCGGCGACGGTCTCTTATGTCGCCGATGTGGCGCAGTTCACGCCGAAGACGGTCGAGACCGCCGATGAGCGCGAGAAGCTGATGTTCCGCGTCCGCGCCCGCATCGACCCGGAACTGCTGTCGCGCCATATTGAATATGTCAAAACCGGCCTGCCGGGCATGGCCTATCTGCGGCTTGACCCCAACGCCGCCTGGCCCGACTTTCTGGCCAATGTCGTGAAATGAGCGGGTCCGTTTCTGGTGCAGTTGCCGGGGTCTCCGGCCTGACGCTGCGCTATGGCAAGGTCACGGCGCTTGACAATGTGACGCTGGAGATCCCTGAGGGGCGCATGGTCGGGCTGATCGGGCCAGACGGGGTCGGAAAGTCCAGCCTTCTGTCGCTGCTGGCCGGGGCACGTGTGATCCAGCAGGGCAAGGTCGAGGTTCTGGGCGGCGATATGCGCGATGTGGCGCATCGCAACCGCGTCTGCCCCCGCACCGCCTATATGCCGCAGGGTCTGGGCAAGAACCTCTACCCGACGCTTTCGGTCGAAGAGAACCTTGATTTCTTCGGCTCGCTTTTCGGTCATGACAAGGCCGAACGCGAGCGGCGGATTACCGATCTGCTGGCTGCGACCGGCATGACGCCGTTCCGGTCGCGCCCGGCGTCAAAGCTGTCGGGCGGCATGAAGCAAAAGCTGGGTCTGTGCTGCGCGCTGATCCATGATCCCGATTTCCTGATTCTTGACGAGCCGACCACCGGCGTCGATCCGCTGTCGCGCCGCCAGTTCTGGGATCTGATCGACCGCATCCGCGCGACACGGCCGGGGATGAGCGTGATCACCGCCACCGCCTATATGGAAGAGGCCGCGCGCTTCGACTGGCTGGTTGCGATGAATGCGGGCCGGGTGCTGGCCACCGGCACCACCAACGATCTGCTGTCGCGGACCGGGGCCGACACGCTTGATGCAGCCTTCATCGCGCTTTTGCCCGAAGAAGACCGGGGCGAAGACAGTGCCGTGGTGATCCCGCCGCGGACCACCGATGACAGCGATATCGCCATCGAGGCCGAGGGGCTGACGCAGCGCTTTGGCGATTTCGTGGCGGTCGATAATGTTTCCTTCCGCATCCCTAGGGGTGAGATTTTCGGCTTTCTGGGTTCGAACGGCTGCGGCAAGACGACGACGATGAAGATGCTCACCGGGCTTCTGGAGCCGAGTGAGGGCCGGGCAAAGCTTTTCGGCCATGAGGTCGATGCAAGCGATCTGTCGGTGCGCCGCCGGGTCGGGTTCATGTCGCAGGCCTTCTCGCTCTATTCCGAGCTGACGGTGCGTCAGAACCTTGATCTGCACGCGCGGCTTTTCGATATGGCGGCCGAGAAGATCCCCGCCAGGGTTGACGAGATGATCGCCCGGTTCGATCTGGGCGACGTGACCGACAGCCTGCCCGAGGCGTTGCCGCTGGGTATCCGCCAGCGGCTTTCGCTGGCGGTGGCGATGATCCATGCGCCCGAGATCCTGATCCTTGACGAGCCGACCTCGGGGGTGGACCCGGTGGCGCGCAACGGCTTCTGGCGCATTCTGGCGGAACTATCGCGCAAGGATGGCGTGACGATCTTTGTCTCGACCCATTTCATGAACGAGGCGGAATGGTGCGACCGCATCAGCCTGATGCATGCGGGCAAGGTGCTGGTCTCGGACACCGCCGAGGGGATCACGAAAGCCAAAGGTTGCGCCACGCTGGAAGACGCGTTCATCGCCTATCTTGAAGAGGCGATTGGCGAGACGGCACCCGCCCCCGCCGCTGCGCCCGAGGCCGCGCCCGAGGCCCCCGCAGCCGGGGTGACCCATCACGCGCAGCAATCCGGCTTCAGCCTGCGGCGACTGCTTAGCTATTCGCAGCTGGAAAGCCTGCAATTGCAGCGCGATCCGATCCGGCTGACCATGGCGTTGGTCGGCAGCCTTCTTCTGATGATCGTGGTGGGGCTGGGCATCAACATGGATGTCGAGGATCTGACCTTCGCCGCCCTTGACCGCGACCAGACCACCACCAGCCGCAATTATATCGCCGATATTGCGGGATCGCGCTATTTCATCGAACAGCCGGCCCTGACAAGTTACGACGAGATCGACGCAAGAATGCGCTCGGGCGAGCTGGCGCTGGCGATCGAGATCCCGCCCGGCTTTGCCGCCGATATCGCGGCAGGCAGGGATGTGCAGGTCGGGGCCTGGTTCGACGGCGCCAACCCCAGCCGCGCCAATACGGTGCAGGGCTATGTGCAGGGCATGCATGCCGACTGGATCACACGTCAGGCGCGTCAGCTTTACGGTGACAAGGCGAGCGGCGGCAGTTTCGAACTGGTGACCCGATACCGCTACAACCCCGACGTGCGCAGCCTGAATGCGATGGTCCCGGCGATCATCCCGCTGCTTTTGCTGATGATCCCGGCGATCCTGACCACGCTTTCGGTCGCGCGTGAACGCGAACTGGGCTCGATCATCAATTTCTACGTCACGCCGGTGACGCGGCTGGAATTTCTGCTTGGCAAACAGCTGCCCTATATCGCGCTGGCCATGCTGAATTTCTTCCTGATGATGGCCATGGCGGTCACATTCTTCGCAGTGCCCTTCAACGGCAGTTTTCTGGGCTTTACCCTTTCGGCGCTGATCTATGTCACCGCGACCACGGCGCTTGGTTTTCTGGTGTCGGTCTTCATCGCAAGTCAGGTCGCGGCGCTGTTCGCGACCGCCATGCTGACGATGATCCCGGCGGTCAGCTATTCGGGTTTGATCTACCCGGTCTCTTCGCTGTCGGGTTTTGGCCGGGTTCTGGGCGAGATCTACCCCTCGACCTGGTTTATCACCGCCGCGCGGGGGGCTTTCTCCAAGGCCTTCGGAATGGCGGAACTGGCCGGGCCGATGCTGGCCATGGGCATCGCCATTCCGGTGATTATCGGGCTGGCGGCGGCCTTCCTGGAAAAACAGGCGAAGTGAGGGGCGGATGAACCTGCGCAACACCTTCAATCTGGGCGTCAAGGAATTGCGCGGGCTCTGGCGCGATCCGGTGATGCTGGTGCTGATCGTCTATTCCTTTTCGCTCTCGATCTGGACCTCTGCGAACGTCTCGCCCGAGGCGCTGACGAATGCCGCGATCTCGATCGTGGATGAGGATCAGTCGCATCTCTCCGCCCGCATCACCTCGGCCTTTTATCCGCCCTATTTTGTCGAGCCGCAGATGACCACGACGGCCGAGATGGATCGGCGGATGGATCAGGGGCTGGATACTTTTGCGCTGAACATCCCACCGGATTTCGCGCGCGATGTGCTGGCCGGAAAAAACCCGGCGATCCAGCTGAATATCGACGCGACAAGGATGAGCCAGGCCTTCACCGGCGGCGGCTATATCCAGCAGATCGTGTCCTCCGAGGTTTCGGAATATGTGGCGGGCTACCGGGCCGAGACCGCGCTGCCGGTCGATCTGGCGCTCCGCGCGCGGTATAATCCCTCGCTGGATCCGAAGTGGTTCGGCGCGATTTCCGCCGTGATCCGGTCGATCACCATGCTGTCGCTGGTGCTGACCGGCGCGGCGCTGATCCGCGAAAAGGAACATGGCACGGTCGAGCACCTGCTGGTCATGCCCGTCACCACGACCGAGATCATGTTTTCCAAGATCTGGTCGATGGGGCTGGTGGTGCTGCTGGGGTCGATCTTTTCGCTAAGTGTTGTGGTGCAGGCGCTGATGGCGGTTCCGGTGCAGGGCTCGGTCGTGCTGTTTCTTGCGGGCGCGGTGCTGATGGTTTTCGCCATGACGGGGCTTGGAATTTTCCTTGCTACCATCGCCGGGTCGATGCCGCAATTCGCGCTTTTGCTGATGATGGCGCTTTTGCCGCTGCAGGTGCTGTCAGGCGCGATGACGCCGCGGGAATCCATGCCAGAGATCATCCAGACCATCATGCTTGCAGCCCCCAACACGCATTTCATCATCCTCTCGCAGGGCATCTTGTTCCGAGGTGCCGGGCTTGACGTGGTCTGGCCCCAGTTCGCGGCGCTGGCGGCGATCGGGGTGGCGCTGTTCTGGCTGGCACTGATACGATTCAAGAAATTCCTGCGGTAAGGCATATGTTGGGCCGCCTGCTTCTGATCCTGACGCTTGCGCTTGCAGGCTGCGCTGCGCGTCCGGGGCCGGAAGTTCTGGCCCCCGATGCCGGTGCCCTGCCCGAGGGCGCCCGCCTTGTCCGGGTGCTGACCATGACCACCCGCGCGCCCGAGGCAAATCTGCCGGGGGCCTTTGGCGACTCTCGCTCCATCCGGCCAAGCTGGCTGGAATACGAGGTCTCGGTGCCGCCTGGCCATCGGCCGGGAAAGATTGAATGGCCGGATCGCAATGGCAGCAGCGCCGACCGGAATTTCGTGATGCGCAGCCGGCAGACGCTTAGCCGTGACGCCTTTGCAAAGCGTCTCTCGCGCGAGGGGGTCGGGCTTTATGTCCACGGCTTCAACACCCGCTTTCATGAGGCCTTGTTCCGCACCGCGCAGCTTTCGGTCGATGCGCATATCGAGGAAAAGCCTGTCCTTTTTACATGGCCCTCGGCAGGCTATCCGGGCGCCTATCTGGCTGATCGTGACGCGTCTGACTTTTCCCGCGCGGCGCTTGCCGATCTGCTGCGGCTTTTGACAAAGGGTCGGTCCGCTTCCGACGCGGTGCCGGTGCTGGCTCACAGCATGGGCGCGCGGCTGACGATGGAGACGCTGGTGCAACTGCGTCTTGCCGGGCGGGACGATGTGCTGGACCGGATCGAGGTCATCCTTGCCGCCCCGGATATTGATATCGATCTTTTCCGCGCCCAGATGGTCAGCCTTGGGCCGATGAAGCATCCCATCACGGTGCTCGTCTCCTCGGACGATCTGGCGCTGAAACTGTCGTCGCAGCTTTCGGTACGTCGGATACGGCTTGGGCTTGTCGATGTGCGTGATCCGGCGGTCCAGCGCCTGGCGGTCGCGACCGGAATACGGATCGTGGATATTACCGATATTCCGACCGATGATCCCGCCCACAGCCGCTATGTCGGCCTGCTTTCCGGCGAGGCCGGGGCTGTGGTTGAAAACACCCTTTTCGGTGAGGTACGCTTGGCTGGGGCCATTGTCTTCAATCAGGTCGGTGGTGTCTTCACTGGCATCGGTGATGTGCTGGCGGATTGAGGCCGCGGCCTTGGCCCGGCGTTGGTGCCAGCGGCATTGGCCGGGTCATGGCCTCGACGTCGCGCCGTTTTGCCGGTAATCGTCCATGATGATCAGGGCAGGGACAGGGGATTCCGTGTCCGCCGCCGGACGCCGATGCTTTGCCTGTTCAGTCCGGGGGCGGCTGTTTCGGCGGTTTGACGGCGCTTTACGACATGTCGTCGGCATCGGGCCTTGGGCGCAATGCCTATGTTCAAGAAAAATCTTGAACTCTTTGATTTCGATCAACACTCGTTGATAGTTCTGTGCTAACTTCCGCCGGTAAATTGGAGACGCGACATGGCCCTTACTCCCAAATCAGATGGCTCGGGTGCAACCGGCGATGAAAGCCTTGGCATCGAGGCTTTTCAGGCCGTTGACCGCATACGAGAGGCGCTCTCGGGACAGCTCAGCGGCGGGGTCTCGCCCGGCTCGCTGATGATGGCCTATGTCGACTGGGCCTTTCATCTGGCGCAGGCACCGGGCAAGCAGATGGAACTGGGCGTCAAGGCGGGCCGCAAATGGCAGCGTCTCATGGCGCATCTGATGGCCTCGGCGATGGATCCGCAGGCCGCGCCGGTCATCACGCCCTTGCCGGGCGACCGCCGTTTCGCCGGTGAAGCCTGGGCGAAACCGCCCTTCAGCTGGATGTCGCAGGCTTTCCTGCTGCAGCAGCAATGGCTGCATAACGTCACCCATGAGGTTCCGGGCGTGACGAAGCACCACGAGGATGTGGTGTCTTTTGCCGCGAAACAGATCCTTGATGTCTGTGCGCCTTCGAACAACCCTTTTACCAATCCCGAGGTTGTGGCACGGACCTGGGCTACCGGAGGCATGAACCTTGTGAAGGGCTGGCAGAACTGGCTGCAGGACGTCGTCCGCCAGATCCGGCAGGAGCCGCCAGAGGGTGTCGAGGCCTTTACACCGGGTCGCGATGTGGCGGTGACGCCGGGCAAGGTAATCTTCCGCAACCACCTGATCGAACTGATCCAGTATACGCCCACGACAGAAACCGTGCACCCCGAGCCGGTGCTGATCGTTCCGGCCTGGATCATGAAATACTATATCCTCGACCTCAGCCCGGAGAATTCCCTGATCCGCTGGCTGGTGGCGCAGGGCCACACGGTTTTCGCCATTTCCTGGCGCAATCCGGGTGCAGAGGATCGTGATCTGACGCTGGAGGATTATCGCCGGCTGGGCGTGATGGCCGCGTTGGATGAGATCACCCGTCTAATGCCCGATCAGAAAATCCACGCCACCGGCTATTGTCTGGGTGGCACTTTGCTGTCGATCGCGGCGGCTGCCATGGCGGGGAAGGGGGACGCGCGTCTCGCCTCGCTGACGCAGCTTGCCGCGCAGGTCGATTTCGCCGAACCGGGCGAGCTTGCGTTGTTCATCGACCCAAGCCAGCTGCATCTTCTTGAAAGCATGATGTGGAACCGCGGCTATCTCTCTGCCGATCAGATGGCGGGGGCGTTTCAGCTTTTGCGCTCGAATGACCTCATCTGGTCCCGGATGGTGCGCGATTACATGATGGGCGAGCGGACGGCGATGAATGATCTCATGGCCTGGAATGCCGACAGCACCCGGATGCCCTATCGGATGCATGCCGAATATCTGCGCAGGCTTTATCTGAATAATGAGCTTTCTTCGGGACGCTTCACCGCCGGGGGCAAGACAGTTCTGTTGCAGAACATCCGGGTGCCGATCTTTGCCGTCGGGACCGAGCGCGATCATGTCGCACCCTGGAAGTCGGTCTACAAAATCCACCAGTTCACCGATTGCGAGGTGACTTTCGCGCTGACGTCGGGCGGGCATAATGCGGGGATCGTCTCTCCTCCCGGTCACCCGCGCCGCCGCTACCGGCTGGCGACCCGCGCCCATGACGACGCGCTTTTGCCGCCCGAGACCTGGGTCGAGGCCAATCCTGCAACCGAGGGTTCGTGGTGGACGCCCTGGCAGGCCTGGCTTGCCGCGCGTTCGGGTGCCCCCGCCGCGCCGCCCGCAATGGGCAACGCGCTGGCAGATGCGCCCGGCACATATGTTTTCCAGAGGTGACAAGATGACCGGCACTCTGACCAACTATCTGTTTCACCAGATGAAAATCGGCGACCGCGCCAGTCTTGTCCGCCACGTCGGTCCCAAGGATATTGAATTGTTCGCCGCTGTTTCCGGCGACGCCAACCCCGCGCATCTGGATGCCGGTTTCGCCGCCCATGGGCCGTTTGGCCATGTCGTGGTGCACGGCATGTGGACTGCGGCGCTGATTTCGGCGGTGCTGGGCACCCGCCTGCCGGGGCCGGGGACGATCTATCTCGACCAGCAGATCCGCTTTAACAAGCCGGTTTCGCCAGGCGATACCATCACCGCCGAAGTTGAAGTGGCCGAGCTGATCGAGGGCAAGAACCGTGTCCGCCTGACGACCACCGCCCGCAATCAGCGGGGCGAGGTGGTGCTTTCGGGCGAGGCGCTGGTGCTGGCCCCGGTCGAGCAGGTGACCTGGGTGCCGGGTGACCTTCCCGAGGCGGTGGTCTTGCCGAAGGGGCGCTGGCAGGGCTTTGTCGAAGAGGCCCGCGCATTGCCCCCGGTGCGGGCGGCGGTGGTGCATCCCTGTTCGAAATCCGCGATCCTTGGCGCGATCGAGGTGCGCGACGAAGGCCTGCTTGACCCGATCCTGATCGGTCCCGGCGCAAAGATTCGCGCGGCGGCCGCCGAGGCCGGGGTCTCGCTTGACGGCTTCCGGATCGAGGAGACAGAGCACAGCCATGCAGCGGCGGCGCGGGCGGTGGAACTGGCGGCCTGTGGCAAGGTCCAGGTGCTGGTCAAGGGCAGCCTGCATTCCGATGAACTGCTTGCGGCGGTGGTTTCGAAAAGCGGCGGCCTGCGCACCGAACGCCGGATCAGCCATGTCTATGCGATGGATGTGCCCGCCTATCGCAAGCCGGTGATCGTCACCGATGCCGCGATCAATATCGCACCGACATTAGAGCATAAGCGCGACATCTGCCAGAATGCCGTCGATCTGATGCGGCTTCTGGGGCGCGATCAGCCGAAGGTCGCGGTGCTGGCGGCGGTCGAGACGGTGAACGCGACGATGCCCGCCACGCTGGATGCCGCCGCGCTGACGGTGATGGCGGCTCGAGGCCAGATCACGGGCGCGCTGGTTGACGGGCCGCTGGCCTTCGACAATGCGATCAGCCCCGAGGCGGTGGCGACGAAGGGCATCGTCTCGCAGGTGGCGGGCGAGGCCGATATTCTTCTGGTGCCGGATCTCGAGGCCGGGAACATGCTTGCCAAACAGCTGATCTATTTCGCGGGCGCCACGGCCGCGGGGCTGGTTCTGGGCGCACGGGTGCCAATCGTTCTGACAAGCCGGGCGGATCCTTTATCGGCCCGCATCGCCTCGGCTGCGCTGGCCAAGCTGGTCGCGGTCCGCAAAGCGGAGGGGAAGGCGTGACCCGCGATCTGATCCTGACATTCAACACCGGATCCTCGACTATCAAGCTGGGGTTTTACGCACTGGAGGCCGCCGCGCCGCGCCCGCTGGCCTCGGGCGTGATCGATTTCCGCGATGAGCCTTTCGAAGTGCGCCTGACGCGCGAGGGCAAGACCTTTTCAGGCCCGATCACAGCGGATCCCGGCGATCTGACAGCCGTGCTGAACCAGGCTTTTGCCTGGCTGGCCGGGCATTTCAATCTTTCGCGCCTTGCGGTGATCGGCCATCGGGTTGTGCATGGCGGCGATGTCTTCACAGGACCAGCCCGGATCACCGATCAGGTGATCGCGCAGATCGACGCGCTGGCGCGGCTTGCGCCGCTGCATCAGCCGCAAAGCCTTGCGCTGATCCGGGCGATGCGGGGGCTTTACCCCGATGTGCCACAGACAGCCTCTTTCGACACGGCGTTTCATGCCACCAACCCGCCCCTGATCCGCCGCTTTGCCCTGCCGCGCGCGCTTTATGATCAGGGGATCAAGCGCTATGGCTTTCATGGTCTCTCCTACCGCTATATCGCCGGGCAACTGGGCGATCTGGCCACCGATGCAAAGGTGGTCGCCGCACATCTGGGCAGCGGCGCAAGCCTTTGTGCGATCCGGGGCGGCAAGAGCATCGACAGCTCGATGGGGTTTTCGACGCTGGACGGCATCCCGATGGCGACGCGTTCGGGTGCGCTGGACCCCGGCGTGATCCTGCATCTGATGGGCGAAATGGGGCAAAGCCTGAAACAGGTCGAGACCATGCTCTATCGTGAAAGCGGCCTTCTGGGCGTGTCGGGTTTCGAGGCTGACAGCCGCGAGCTGATGGCCAGCACGCGCCCAGAGGCTGCCGAGGCGATCGACCTCTTTTGCCTGCGCATCGCGGGCGAGGTGGCACGGTTGGCGACCAGCATGGGCGGGATCGATGCGCTGGTCTTCACGGCAGGAATCGGCGAGCATCAGCCCGGTATCCGCGCCCGTGTCGCCGCGCGGCTGGCCTGGCTTGGGGCAGAGCTTGACCCCGATGCCAATGAAGCAGGGTCGCGCAGGATCAGCACCGCCGCCAGCCGGGTGCAGCTTCTTGTCATTCCGACCGATGAGGAAAGCATCATCGCCCAGGAGGCCGTCAGCGAAGAGGCAGCGACATGATTGATCTGAAAGGCAAACGCGGCCTCGTGGTTGGCGTGGCGAATGAGGCCAGCATCGCCGCCGGTTGCGCCAGGGCCTTTCGCGCGGCGGGGGCAGAGCTGGCGCTGACCTTTCTTAATGAAAAGGCCCGGCCATGGGTCGAACCCGTGGCGCAGGAAGTGGGTGCGCCGCTGTTCCTTCCTTGCGATGTGCGTGAACCCGGCCAGTTGGAAGGGCTCTGTTGCACAAATCCCTTTTGGGATTCATCTCATGAATTCAGCGTGGTAGCTGGAATCCATGAGCAGACCCACACCTCCAACCTACAAGACCAGGAACTGGCCATCCTACAATGAAGCGCTCAAGCGCCGCGGATCGCTGACGATCTGGTTCGATCCCGAGATGAGCTGGGAGGCCGCACCAACTGGCAGGCGTGGCCGCCAGCAGAGCTACAGCGACGCCGCCATACAGACGTGCCTCTCGATGAAGGTGCTGTTCGGCATGGCGCTCCGGCAGACGACCGGGTTCGTCGAGAGCTTGTTGCAGCTGGTTCGCGTAACAGGCCCGAGCGTGCATATTTGATCGTTTGATGGGACAAAAGGCGTACAAACTATGCGCCTGAACGCTGCAGGTACATGACGACGTTTTCGGCGGGTGTCGCGTAGCCCTTAATTGGGCTCTGCCTCAATCTGTGTGGCGGAGGGGCAGCATTCTTGCCCTCAACAGTTCTGGCCCGGCTCGGCCGTACATGGCGCGTTTGAGGGTCTTCAGACGATTAATCTGACCTTCTGCTTGGCCGTTGCTCCAGGGCATCTCGATAGCGTTTTTTACCGCATCGAAATCCCGGTTCAATGTGCGTGCGAAGTGCACGATGGGCGCCAGGTCGGTTTCGATCGCGTCGTCGATCCATGCAGGGAGCGGGTCTGCCTCGCGGCCACGCAGGATACCGTTGAACCGCATGACGAGGCAGCGCATCGTTGCGAAGGCGGGAGAGCCAGCCTTGAGCGCGTCGACTTTCCGCGCCTGATCCGGGGTGAGTTTTCCGCGGGGTTTGATACACAGCGCTGCCGCGATGACCGGGGAGATCGCGTGCCCCGTTTCCGGGTCCCGGACCGGTTCCAGGATCTGGTGCTCCAAGGCAGGGCCCTTCGCTTGCTTTTCGGCTCTGCGCCACCCCGCCAGCAGCCGCTGCAAATGCGTCGGGCTCCCCTCGTAGCCACGCTCTCGGATCAGACGGAACAGGGCGCTTCCAGTTCGAATTCCGCCCTTCCAGCTTTGGCTCAGGAACTCTTCAAAGTACCACGGCGAAGTCGGCTTCAAAGCTGCCCGCCTGCGGTCCGGCGGCGTCTCGAACTGCAGCCATTTCGCGATGCTGCGACGAGGGAACCCTGTTCGCCGCCCAATCTCGCTGCAGGTAAGCCCCTGATTTCGAAGCGCATGGATGGTGGTGAAAATCTCTTCCCGAGACGTCCTGTGCGCAAGGCGGGACTTCAGAAGGCTTCCCTCTGCGGTGATATTGTCGGCGTCGGACAGCAGCGCCCTGCCGGTCGCACGGCCGTGAAGGTTCATCTGCTCCTCGATAGCCTGCCGCAGGTTCTGCACGATATGAAACCGGTCGGCGACCTGTTCCGCTTGCGGCGCGCCTTGCCGGGCAGCCTGGGCGTAGAGACCGCAGCGATCTCTGCTGATCACTTCCACCTCGGGATGTCGTTTCAGCCAGTCGGTGCAGGTGACCACATCACGATCTTCGAGAACATCGATGACCGCGCGACGCTCCAGATCGACAATGATCGTGCCGTAGGTCTGCGACTTCCGCCAGCTCCAGTCGTCGATCCCGATGACGGTCGGCGGCTCGGCAGTGTCTTGAGCACGGTTCTTCAGCTGCCTAAGCACCGTGTCATCACTGACCCCAAGGCCCAAGCGGTGCAAGAGCCGCTCGGCAGGCCGCCCGCCGGTCGCGTGCCCAAGATGGCTGACAATTTCCCCGACACGCGAAGTGCGCCGCGCAAAAGGACGCGCAATCGAGCCGATCTGGTCCGAGAAAGTCCGGCGCGGGCAGGCGGGTGCCAAACATCGCCAACGGCAAACCCAGAGGGTTACCGTAACCCCGTCACCATGGGCGGGATAATCCTGCAGCCGCCTACGCCGCCAGCCGTGACGACGTCGCGATTGCAATCCACAGTCTGGGCAGATGCCGTTTGGTGTCAGACTGCCGGATACAGTCCACCCGCCGGAATCGCGCCGCTCAACGCTTTGAACGGAAACATCGCTCCCGGGCGACCAGTGCTTCCTTGAAATCATCACTATCCCTCCTGAATCTTCCCGTTCTCAGGATAGTGCGCCACACAGATTGAGGCAGAGCCTATTTAATGGCAAAGCAGCCCCATTGATTTCGTTGACTTTCGTATGCCGCATCTCAGGGCTACGCGACAGCAGGCCAGGTCAGTGACTATACCGGAGCCGCCGCCCTGCTGGGCAGTCTGCCTGATGCCGAGTGGATGATCGCGGACCGGGGTTATGACGCCGACTGGTTCCGAGATGCGTTGAAAGACAAGGGGATACGCCCCTGCATCCCCGGTCGGAAGTCACGCGGCAAAGCTGTCCGCTACGACAAGCGGCGCTATCGCCGCCGCAACCGCATCGAGATCATGTTCGGTCGGCTGAAAGACTGGCGCAGGGTCGCAACCCGCTATGACAGATCCGCCAAGACCTTCCTATCCGCCGTCGCCCTCGCCGCAACAGTCATGTTCTGGCTGTGAAGATCAATGAGTCTGGAGCCTAGGCAATGTTGACAAATGGCAACGTCTGAAGCTGAAGCAGGCGATGTCGATTAAGCCGAAGAAATTATTACGGTTCTGTCGCATCCGGATCATAGGCAGCGCATGACAGCTCTCGATGTCTTCTTGGGCTTTATCAGTGGCATAGCCGATGTTGCGACCAAAACGGGATGTATCGTCAGGTTATCGGTGCGGGCCTGCTGCATGTCTTTAGCCGTTGCAGGCAGAATGATCGCCTCTGGCATCTCTCATACGCGACATGCGTTTGCCCACGAACGCAGGCTACCATCCTTGTCAGTGTCGACAAGGATGGTAGCTGAGTTACTGGCGTGGGGCACCATCAGCTCACAGGCCTAAATGCGACAGCAACCAGAAAGACATGTCAGACCTTGTCCAATTGGGTGGCTGAGCGTCACCGCAGTTCACGGCCTCAGCAGCACTTTGCCCTTCTTGCCCGGCGCAAGGGAGGCCTTGACGGCATCGGTGATTTGCTCAAACGCAAACACCGCCTCGACCGGCAGGTCCAGTTCGCCTGTGGCGACAAGGCGTAGCAGCTCGCCGATCAGACGGATTTTCGTGTCGGTCGGCATGGCCTCGCTGACCTTGGAGCCCCAAAATCCCTTCACCACAGCCTGCTTGAAGATCAGGTCGCCCGAGGCGATCTGCATCGGTTCCCCGTTCATCGTGCCGAAGGACACCAGCAGCCCGTTTTCACCAAGAAGCGACAGCAGGTCTTTGCTGGCCGTGCCGCCGATGGAATCCACCGCCGCGCGAATGGATGCACCGCCGGTGATCGCCCGCACGCGGTCCTGCCAGCCCTCGGTCGCTGTTGAGACAGCATTGCCGATTCCAACTGCGGAAAGTTCGTCGACCCCGGCATCGCGGCGCACAAGGTTGACGACATGCACACCGCGCGCCGTGGCCAACCTTGCCAGAATCTTGCCAACCGCGCCATTTGCGGTGTTCTGGATCACCCAGTCCCCGCTTTTGACGTCAAGAAATTCCAGCAACGAGATTGCGCTGAACGGCATGGCGATAAGCTGCGCAGCCGCTTCGTCTGAAATGGCGTCCGGGACAGGAACCAGTGCGGTGGCAGGTGCCACAAAATACTCCGCCCAAGCGCCATGAACGCCCGCGACCGCGACCCGCTGCCCAACTGTCACGCCCGTCACATCCGCGCCCAGGGCGTCGATGGTGCCGACCGCTTCCGAGCCGCCGATGGCAGGCAGCTCGGGCTTGTAGCCATAGCTGCCACGCACCGTCCAGAGGTCGTGATTGTGGATCGGCGACAGGATGGTCCTGATGCGTACCTGACCGGGACCGGGCTGCGGGATGGCGCTGTCCGACACGATCAGGACGTCGGCCGGTTCGCCAAACGTGGTGTGAATGTTGCCGCGCATGATGTTTCATTACACAGTGGTGACGTGCAGGCGCACATCGATGTTATTACGTGTCGCATTGGAATAGGGGCAGACCTGATGCGTCGCCTCGACCAGGTCGCGCGCCGTGGCCTCATCCAGACCGGAGAGTTTAACATGGATGTCGATGTCCAGCTTGAACCCGCCATCCGGCAGTTGGCCGATACCGACTTCGGCTGATGTTTTGCTGCCGCTCAGTGCCAGTTTTCGAACCTGGGCGACATGGTGCAATGCGCTGTCAAAACAGGCAGCATACCCCATGGCGAAGAGCTGTTCCGGGTTCGCGCCCGGCTTGCCGGAGTTCGGCGCCGTCAGGTCGAGCGCAAGGCTGCCGTCATCCAGCGCCGTGTGGCCCGAGCGGCCACCGATGGCCGTGGCGCGTGTTTTGTAGAAAATCTTCATTATGCCGTTCCTTTCGTCTGCAAAGTAGGATCTGCCGGACAAGCCAGAAGCTGTTTCGTGGCGACCATGGCCCGCTGCATCGGCATGTGGCTACGGGTCAGCTTGGCAAGCAGCGCGGCACCAAGCCACATCTGGTAAAGAACCTGCGCCAAAGCCTCTGGTTCCGGTCCAGGTGGAAGCGAACCATCGTCCCGCGCCTCGACGATCAGAGTGGTGATGCGATGCAACACTCGTTCGATGCCATCGCTGAGGGCCATCCGCATGGCTTCAGACAGGTCGGCAACCTCGGCCGACAGCTTGACGGCAAGGCAGTCTTCCGCCCATCCGCGCCCTGCGGTCTCTCCCGCATCTGGATCGAGCCACGCTTGCCAGTAGCGTAGCAGCCGCTGACGTCCATTTTCGGCTTCAATGGCAAGCAACTGGTCAAGCCGGTCGCCGTACTCTGTAACGTAGTCGTCCAAAAGCGCGCAACCGAACGCCTCCTTGGACGCGAAGTAGTGATAGAACGAGCCTTTTGGCACACCAGACCCCTTCAGGATTTCCTGAAGACCGAGTGCGGAAAAGCCCTTGCTCAGGACAAGCCTGTAGCCGGTGTCGAGAAGATTCTGCCGTGTGGCTTCAGCTTTGGATGTCAGTGTCATACAAGGGATATAGGCGTTAATAGACCAGTCGTCTAGTTTCCCTTAATCTTTTTTCAGGCCAGTGTTGAGCGAATTGGCAGCAGGCTGATCGGCTTGCAGTTACCCATAAGTGGTGCGGCGAATTGATTCACCCACCCACTTGGCCTTGCCTGAGCACAAGCGATCATGATTCGTCATGTGGCACCGAATAATCGAGGTGCAGGCATGGGGCAGAGTTGGGTGGAAACGGAAACGTCAGGATGCGATCTGGGCGATGCCCGGTTGAACCGGCGCCTGGGAGCAATGCGTGAGGCTCTCGGGGACCGCCCTGGCAAATCTCTGCCCACGGCGTTTCAGGACTGGTCGAACACTAAGGCCGCCTACCGCTTCTTCTCCAACGGAAATGTCAGTGAAGACAAGATCCTTGAGGGCCATTTTGCCGCCTCTGCCCTGCGTATCAAGGCAACCGACGGTCCTGTCCTGATCCTGCAGGACACCACAGAATTTTCGTTCAAACGCGCCTCGCCGGAGAAGATCGGGTTTACGAAAGTGTCGACCGGCCGCAAGCTCAAGGAAGGCCGCTACCAGAAGCACGCGATCTGTGGGCTCCTGATGCATGCAAGTCTGGCGATCACACCAGATGGCTTGCCGCTCGGGCTGACAGCGGCCAAGTTCTGGTCGCGTTCAAAATTTAAGGGGGCCGCAGCGCTCAAACGCAAGATCAACCCGACCCGCGTCCTGAATAGCCCCATGTTTCGTGGACGCCTTCTTTGCTAACTGTGAGGCAAGGAGGCCATGATGGGCACAGGCAACTTCAGCGACGATTTCAAGCGTGATGCGGTCGCGCAGATCACCGAACGGGGCTACCCGATCAAAGAGGTGTCGGAACGGTTGGGGGTGAGTTTGCACTCGCTCTATGCCTGGAAGCGCAAGTTTGCGAAGGCGACCTCGGGCGATGCCGATAAAGATGCTGAGATCCGGCGGCTGAAGCGGGAACTGGCGCGGGTGTCCGAGGAGCGTGACATCCTAAAAAAGGCCACCGCGTATTTCGCCAGGGATGCAAAGTGAGATACGCGTTCGTGGCCGAGCATCGGGGGCAGTTTTCGGTGCGGGCCATGTGCCGGTGCCTGCGCATCCAACCGAGCGGGTTCTATGCTTGGCTACAGGCACCGCTGAGCAAGAGGGCATACGAAGACAAGCGCCAGACAGAATTGCTGCAGAAAGCTTGGGCTGAGAGCGGCAAGGTCTATGGTTACCGCAAGCTGCACGATGATCTGGTCGAACAGGGCGAAAACATCTGTCCGAACCGGGTCGCCCGATTGACCCAGATTGCAGGGATCAAGGCACAGATCGGCTACAAGCGCCGCCCCGGCAGCTATGGCGGCAAGCCCTCGGTCATCGTCGACAACACCCTTGATCGGCAGTTCGATGTCGAGACGGCGGACAGGGTTTGGGTGACCGACATTACCTACATCCGGACGCAAGAGGGCTTCGCCTATCTGGCGGTGGTCATCGACCTCTATTCCCGGCGTGTGATCGGCTGGTCAATGCAAAGCAGGCAAACGACAGATCTCGTCTTGCAGGCCTTGCTCATGGCGGTCTGGCGTCGCAAGCCAAAGAGAAAGGTGCTGATCCACTCCGATAGGGCAGCCAGTTCACAAGCATGGACTGGACGGCCTTCCTGCGTAGCCACAATCTTGAGCATTCGATGAGCCGCCGCGGGAATTGCCATGACAACGCTGTCGCCGAGAGCTTCTTCAACCTGCTCAAGCGCGAACGGATCAGGCGCAGAACCTACCGGACACGCGAAGAGGCAAGGCAGGATGTGTTCGATTACATCGAAATGTTCTACAATCCCAAGCGCAAGCATGCGAGGAACGGGATGCTGTCGCCTGCGGAGTTCGAACGGCGGCAGGTGATGAAACACGAAAGTGTCTAGAAAACCCGGGGCTATTCATTGTCCCCGGCGCGGGCCGGGCGTAGTCTGGCCCTCAGTCGAATGTCAGGGACCGAACCGATGAAACCTGCCCAAGCGCCCCGCCGATCCCTTCTGCCGCTGCTGGTCCTGGCCGTTCTGGCCGGGCTGGTCATCGGTGCCGTCTGGTGGGCGACGCGCCCCGGCCCCCTGCTGATCCAGGGCGAGGTCGCGGCCCCGCGGGTCGATGTCTCGGCCCGCACCTCGGGCCGGGTCACGCGGATCGAGGCCGATCTGGGCCAGCGGGTCGAGGGCGGCCAGCTGCTGGCCGAACTGTCGAACCCGCAGCTGGTCACCGCCCATGCCGCCGCAGCATCAGGGCTGGAGGTCGCCCGCGCCTCGGAGGCCGCGGCCGGCGCCACCCGCCCCGAGGTGATCCGCGCCCGCGAGGCCGAGCTGGCCGCGGCCCAGGCCGATCTGCGCCTGGCCGAGGAGCAGCTGGGCCGCGACACGGGCCTGTCGCAGCAGGGCCTGCGCCCGCAGGCGGCGCTGGACCAGTCGACGCGCAACCTCGACGCCGCCGCAGGCCGGGTCGAGGCCGCCGAGGCGCAGCTGGACCTGGCCCGGGCCGGGGCCTCGCCCGAGGAACGCGAGGTCGCCGCGGCCCAGGTCGCCCAGGCCGAGGCCGCGCTGGCCCAACGCCAGGCCGATCTGGACGAATTGCGGATCTTCGCGCCCATGTCGGGCGAGATCTCTGGCCGCACGATCGAGCTGGGCGAGAATGTCGGCCCGGGCGCGCCGCTGTTCACCATCGTCGATCTGGACCAGGCCTGGTTCACCTTCAACCTGCGCGAGGACCTGCTGGCGGGGCTGGCGATGGGCGACCGGCTGACCATCCGCATCCCCGCGCTGGACACGGAGACCGAGGCCGAGATCACCCTGATCAACGTGCAGGGCCAGTTCGCCAGCTGGCGCGCCACCCGCGCGACGGGCGATTTCGACCTGCGCAGCTTTGAGCTGCGGGCCCGCCCCGTCGCGCCGCTGGAGGGCCTGCGCCCCGGCATGTCCGCGCTGATCCAGCTGGACCGCTAGGGCCATGCTGGCCGTCATGGCGCGCGAGATCCGCCTGCTGCCGCGCCGCCCGGCGCTGGCGGGGCTGGTGATCGTGCTGCCGCTGATCATGCTGCTGGTCCTGGGCGGCATCTTTCGCGCAGGCATTCCCACGGGCATGGCGGTGGCGGTGATCGACCTGGACCGGTCGGACCTGTCGCGGGCGGTCACGCGGATGCTGGACGCGGCGCCCGAACTGACCGTGACCCATCGCGCATCAGACCTGTCCGAGGCGCGGTCGCTGATCGTGTCCGGTGCGGTGCGCGGCGCGGTGCTGATGCCCCAGAACCTGGAACGCGACATCACCCGGGGCGCGCGCCCCGAGATCGTCACCTTCTACGACAACCAGCACATGAGCGCCGGATCGCTGGTCGCCCGCGGCGCCCGCAATGCCATCGACACGGCGCTGGCGGGCCTGCGCCTGTCGGTGCGCCAGGGTCAGGGAGAGGCGCCCGTGCAGGCCATGGTCGCGCTGCAGCCCATCCCGATGCAGGCCCATGCGCTGTTCAACCCGGCCTTTGATTATGTGCATTTCCTGCTGGCCGCGCTGATCCCCACGGTCCTGCAGATCATCGCCGCCGCCGCGACCGCCTATGCCGTGTCGCTGGATTTCGGCCCGGGGCGGCATCCGCGCGTGCTGATGCGGATGGCGGGCGGCATCCTGCCCGCGATGCTGGGCAAGATCCTGCCCTATACGGTCGTCTTCCTGCTGCTCCTGGGCCTGTCGGATGTGGCGCTGTATGGCTGGCTGGCGGTGCCGCTGCGCGGGTCGCTGTGGCTGATGGCCCTGGGCGCGGTGCTGTTCGTGCTGGCGTCGCAGATGATCGGGGCGCTGGCCTTTGTGCTGACCCGCGACATGGGCCGGGCGGCCAGCATGATCGCGCTGATCACCGCGCCGGCCTTCGGATTCATGGGCCTGGGTTTCCAGCGTGAGGCGATGTCGACCCTGGCCCAGGCCTGGGGCGCGGCCATTCCCGGCACCTGGTATGTGCAGCTGCGCATCGACCAGTCGCTGCGCGCGACGCCCCTGGACATATCCGCCATGTCGGTCCTGTGGCTGGCGGTGATCGCGGGCGTTCTGGCGGCGCTGATCCTGGCGCAGCTGTCGCGCCTGGCCCGTCAGGAGGCCGCGCCATGAGCGCGCTTGCCACCGCCTTTCGGGCGGAACTGGCCGCCGTGCTGGGCGACAAACAGGTGCGGATGATCGTGCTGCTGGCGCTGATCCTTTATGCGGTGATCTATCCGCTGCCCTATCGGGCCGAACTGCTGCGTGACGTGCCGGTGGTGCTGGTCGATCAGGACGGCTCGACCGCATCGGCCGATCTGGCGCGGCGAGTGGACGCGTCGGAGGCGGTCGCCCTGACCCACCACGCCCCCGACATGGCCGAGGCCACGCGGCTGGTCCATGAACGCCGCGCCTATGGCGTCATGCTGATCCCCGACGGGTTCGAACGCGCCCTGCTGCGCGGCGATCAGAGCCCCGTCGCGCTTTATGCCGATGCCAGCTATTTCCTGATGTATCAGCGCGTGATGCAGGGCGCCGCCGTCCCCCTGCGCCAGATGGGCGCCGAGGTCGAGGCCGGGCGCCTGATCGCCCAAGGCACGCCCCGCGCCGTGGCCACCGCCCAGGTCAGCCCCGCGAACCAGATCGAGGTGCCGCTGTTCAACCCCGCGGCGGGCTACGCGACCTATGTGCTGCCCGCGGCCTTCGTGCTGATCCTGCAGCAGACGATGATGATGGGGCTGGCCTTGGCTGCGACCCGGCGCGGGCCGCTGCCCGGCCATCCGGTCTGGCGGCTGCTGGGCCGGGCGGGGGCGTGGCTGGCCATCTGGGCGGGGCTGCTGCCGGTCTATCTGATCGTGCTGCCGGTGCTCTATGGCCTGCCGATCCTGGGCGGGCCGGGGGCGCTGATGATGCTGGGCCTGCCCTTCCTGCTGGCGGCCGGGTTTCTGGCGCAGCTGGTCGCGGCGCTGTTCCGGCGGGGCGAGGTCGTGCAGGTCGTGCTGCTGGCGCTCGGGATGCCGTTCTTCTTCCTGTCGGGCTTCGCTTGGCCGGTCGAGGCGATCCCGGCCCATCTCAACGCGCTGGCGCAGCTGATCCCGTCGACGGCGGCCATCGACGGGCTGGTGCGGGTCACGCAGATGGGCGCGACCCTGCCCGAGATCGCGCCCATCCTGTGGCATCTGTGGGCCTTGGTCGCGGGGCTGGGCCTCGTGGTGCTGGCGGTCGAGACGGTCAGCCCGTCACGGCCAGCAGCGCCAGATAGAGGACCGACGGCCCCATCAGACAGCCCAGCCCGGTGAAGAAGGTCGCCGTCATCGCGCCATAGGGCACCAGCCGCTTGTCGGTCGCGGCCAGCCCCCCGGCCACGCCGCTGGTCGTGCCCATCAGCCCGCCATAGGCCATGGCCGATTTCGGGTTGTTCAGCCCGATCAGCGGCGCGACCAGCGGCGTGCCGATCATCACCAGCACCGCCTTCAGCAGCCCCGCAGCGACCGACAGGGCGATGACCTCGGAACTGGCGCCCAAGGCGGTGCCGGTCACCGGACCCACGATATAGGTCGCCGCACCCCCGCCGATCGTCGCCATGCTGACCGCATCGGTATAGCCGAAGGCCGCCGCGATCGCCGCGCCCACCGCGAAGGACACCACGATCCCCAAGGCCAGCGCGCTGACCCCCGCCGCGCCGGCCTTGCGGATCTCGCGCATGTCGACGCCGTAAGCGGTCGAGACGATGGCCAGGTCGCGCAGCATCGCGCCCCCCATCAGCCCGATCCCGGTGAACAGCGGCACATCCGCCAGCCCGCGGCTGCCCCCGGTCATCATGCCGCCGATCCAGGCCAGGATCAGACCGATGATGATGGCCACTGCCGATCCGTGCAGCCGACCCGCCGTCAGCCGGTCGGACAGCTGATAGGACAAGCCGCGTACGATGCGCGCATTGCCGCTGTGATCCGGCAGTTCGGTTGCCCGAGATTCACTGCGACTCTCGCAGTCCACGGGCGTGCAGTCCTGGCAGGCGAAATTTCGCGGTGACGAGGGATCGGGTGCCGCAACTCTGGCCAGAACGTATTCAGTCAGGGCAGTTCTAGGGTCAAAGCAGGTCAGCGAATTGCTCCAGGTCGGCAACAGTAGCGACCAGCCCTTGCTGCGTCAGGATCGCGAGATACTCGTCTACGCTTTTGGGAGGATTCTTGAGGCGCGCGCGAACTTTCCGCAGCGCAGAACAGACTAGACCGGGTGCGAGAGACAGTTGGTTCCGGAAGAAGTCGTCGGGGTGCTGGGTCTCGATACCGAAAGGCGCAAGTGCCTCTGTTGGGAAGTCCTTAAGGTTCTGAGTTACGATGGCGTCACAGCGCCCAACGATTGCCGCCGCCAGAACGTGCCGGTCGTCAGGGTCCGGCAGTGTCAGGGCCGGCACCAATGCCTCGTAGCCGGTGATCAGACAGTCGCGTGTGGCCCTGTCCATCAAATCGCGGGTTCGCTCCAGCGCGGCGCGGTCCCGATGAGGTTCATTGCGCAGAAGCGCATCAATCCATTCCCGATGGATGTCGGCCGTCCACTTGGCCTTGAAAAGGTCTGTGACCGCCAACTGCATCAGTGCATCGCGCATCGGCGCGGGATAAAGGACGTTCGCATCGAACAGGACCGTGTACTGGCTCATTTCGAGCGGTAGCCCATGTCCTGCTCTTGAGCGTCGGCGGCCAGTTGATCGAGCACAGCTTCACGCTCGGTATCGATCGCGGCCTTGTAGGACATCACGTCTTCCATACGGACGCGGCGATGCTTGCCGACCTTTCGATGCGGTATGGCACCATCCTCGAGCAGCTTGATCAGGAACGGACGCGAGACGTTCAGAACCTCAGCGGCCTGTACGGTCGAGAGTTCGGCGTTCTCGGGGATGATGGTGACACCCCGCCCCGCTGCCATCGCTTCGAGGATCTCCATAAGCAGCGATACGGCGCCCGCAGGAAGCTCGATCGGCTCCATCTGCTCGGAGTCCGTCACACGAAGCTTCAACGGCGCGCGCGCCTGGGCGAAGCGTGACAATGCCTGGCCAGAAACGCGCGCGATCGCTGAGTCCTGCGGCGTGGGTGGAAGATGTCGGTGTGCCAGCATGTTCATGGTGGTCTCCTCTCCGGTTTCTGTTCTCTACCACCATATATGAAATAAGTGCAACAAATGCATTTAGTGTTGGCGAGTTTCTGCGCGCCCTGCCGCGCGCTCGCGGTCATCGCTACTGCCAATTGGGCCGTCAACACCCGCTCTAACCTTCAGTTCGCAATGCACCACATTCTGAATCGCCCCTGTCCTGTCACCTCGCGGATCAGACCCCGCGCTTCCATCAATGCGAGGTTGCGCTGGACCGCGGCGCGGCCGCCGCCGGTAATGGCCGCGGCCATCGAAGCGGATAAAAGCGGCAACTCGGACAGTGCGGCGCGAAAGACCGGGGGCGTCCTGCCCGAAGCCGGCGTCTTCTTGGCCTCTGCCCGAGCGGTCCGGCCGTGCAGACCCTATTGCAAGCCGTTCACGCATCCTTGCTTGAAACCAAGATCGCAATGCACCTTGAGGCGCGCGGTGTCCTCCTCTGACCACCCTGTCGGCGCTGTGACCTGAACCCATGGCCCGATGTAATCCTGCGCATAATACGCATGCCCGTGGCCGGTCGGGGCACCGAAAGACAGCGCCAGGTCGAGCGCCAGCTGAAACTGCGTCACGACAGGCATGAACATGAAATGCTCTGACATGTCCTCTGCTGGCGGGTCCCGCACCCAGGGCGGTGCGCGCCACAGCGAACGCGGATCGTAAAAGACAACCGGGTCACTGGAATATTGCAGAAAAACGATGCGCATTCTCCCCCACGCAGCCTCGGCCTGCGACGCATCGGCGGTGTGTGAGGCATAACGGACCAGCGACCCGTTTCCGACATCCGGCAGGACCCAGGGCGTACCCGGGTTGCGATGGTTCTGGAAATAATTCCATAGGGTCGAGGGGAACGGCGGTCCGGCCCAGAACGCGCCGTTGATCGGATCGTCCAGCAAGCGGAACATGTTCGTAGCATGCATCGACGACCAGGCACCAAGGCTCAACCCGTGGACGTAAAAGCGGGGACGCGCGTCATCGGGCAGCGTACTCCAGTACCCGTGCACCACCTCCTGAAGAGCTGTCGCCTGTTCAAGGCCTGTATTCGTTTCAAGGATGAGCGCCAGCGGCGATTGCAGGTAGGAATACTGGGCCGCGACCGTGGCGATGTTTCCCCCATGCATATACTCGACGGGATCCTGCGAGCCCGGATCCATCCAGCCGGTGCCCGTGGGGCTGGCGACAATCAGAACCTCGCGTTCGAACGCTCCCTGCCGGATCAACTCGGCCAGGGCCAGTTCGGCTCTTTCCTGAGGCGTCTCGCCATTAGCGCGCCCGACATAGACCCGGATCGGATGGAGCGCAGGCCGACCGGTGAAGGCTGCGATATCATCGGCAGTCGGGCCAGATGTAATGAAATCCCGACCATATCTGCCTATGGCCGCCCAATCGATCAGCGATTCCGCACTTCCGGTCATGCGCGGATCGTCAGGACGGGGCGGAGCGTTCTGGAACAACTCCTGCGCTTTCTCGTAGCTTTCATCAAGCCCCGTCACCACATGATCCACGATACCCTCTCGGGTTACCACGAGCAGGATCACCGCGACCACGACAACACCCAGCACATTTGCGCGCCGTGCAGGCATCACGCGCAAAAGCCGGGAGCGGATCAGGCGGAAAAGTGAAGCGATGAGGCGGCCTGCTGCGTAGGCCATTGCGAAGGTCGCGAAAGCAAGGAACAGGATTGTTGCGAGATTGAGCGCGTCGACCTCCCCCATTCCCATCTTCATGCGGATGTCGTTCTGCCAGACCAGACTTGATCCGAGCACCCAGAGAAAAAACGCGATCAGCGGGACCGAGAGCAACGCGGTCAGCGCCTTTGCGGGTCGTCCTGAAAGAACGGGGAAATCCGCAGCCCGCCAGATCAGCCCGGCGATCTGCCCGATCAAGTATCCGATTGCCATGACAAGCCCGCCAAGGATGCCTTGCACCGTCGGACCACGCGGGATGAGCGAGGGAGTCAGGGAGGCAGCAAAAAACAACAGGCCGAGCAAAAGGCAGGGTATGGAGAACGGACCAATGATATTTGCGATATGCCGCCTGGCCATTCTTCCCTCGATCTGGCGTTGCCCCATGGGCTTCACAGCAGTTTTGCGACGCGGTCCGGGCAATCGCAAATGGCTCGTCTGAGCCGTCCGCCGCACAGGCTTCAGATAAAGGCCACGCGACGCATCGGCAACGACCTTTGCAGCGCCCAGGACATGTTGACAAAAGGGAATCACAGTCCGCTTTGTGAGTTCCTCTTGCCAGCGCGCCCCAGCGGCACCGGGACATCTGGCATGACCGGGAGAGTCCGGACGCTGGCGCGTCAGAAACTGCCGAATGCCGTGCCCGCAGCCACCAGCGCGACCAGAGCAATGACCGGGATCGCCACCGCGACCATGAAGATGTCCCGATAGGCTTCCCGGTGTGTAAGGCCACAGATCGTCAGCAAGGTGATCACTGCGCCATTGTGCGGCAGCGCGTCCAGCCCACCTGTCGCAACAGCGGTCACCCGGTGCAGAAGGTCGGGCGAAACTCCCGCAGCCTGGCCCATGGCCAGATAGGTCTCGCCCAAGGTCGATAGCGCGATCGACATGCCGCCCGAGGCCGATCCCGTCATCCCGGCCAGAAGACTGGTGCCGACCGCCAGCGAGATCAGAGGGTTATCCCCGCCCACCGTCACGACCCAATCGCGGATCAGTCCAAAGGCCGATAGCGAGGCGATCACGGCACCGAAGCCCACAAGGCTTGCGGTGTTGAAGATCGGCTTCAAAGCATCCCTGGCGCCGTCGTCCAGCGTCGCGGACAGTCCCGTCGCCAGACGCCGCCAGTTCATGGTGACCAGCGCCAGAGAGGCCAGGGTCAGAGCGGCGATGATCGACCACACTCCACGCAGCGCACCAGCGTCGGTTGCGCCGTATTCGGGCAGCGCCAGATAGCGGGTGTCCATTGCCGGGATCACAAGGAAGGTGAAGGCAAGGTTCAACGCAAGCACAAGCACCAGCGGCAAAGCCGCCACCGATAGACTGGGGGCTGCACCGGAGCTGCGCCCGATGTCGTTGCGGCCCGGTTCCCCATACCCCGGACCGAGCACGCGCGCGCGGTATTGCAGCCAGCCCCAGCCCAGTCCCAGCATCAGCGCCCCAGTGATCAACCCCAACCCCGGCGCGGCAAAGGGCGTGGTGCCGAAATAGGGCATCGGGATCGCGTTCTGGATGGCGGGCGTGCCCGGCAGTGCCGTCATGGTAAAGGTGAACGCCCCCAGGGCAATGGTCGCCGGGATCAGGACCTTGGGGAGATCAGCCTCACGAAACAGTGCCGATGCGATGGGCCAGACGGCGAAGGCCACGACAAACAGCGACACCCCGCCATAGGTCATCGCCGCACAGGACAGGATCACCGCAAGGATTGCCCGGGCCGGCCCCAGCCCGCGAATGATGCCATTGGCCAGAACCTGCGCCGAGCCGGACGCCTCCATCAGTTTGCCGAACACCGCACCCAGCAGGAACAGCGGGAAATACTGGATGATGAAGCCGCCGGTGGCCTGCATGAACACCTGCGTATAGCTGGCCAGCAACGGGCCACCTTCGGCCAAAAGCACCGCCAGCATCGCCATCGCCGGAGCCAGCAACAGCAAGCTCAGCCCGCGATAGGCGAGAAACATCAGGCATCCGAGGGCCAGAAGGATGACAAGGATGCCCATCATCGCCTAGAACCCCCGGCTCGCCGTGGTCTGCGGGTCATCGAAGAATGCCGCCAGGTCGAACGAGGACTCCTTGCCGATCTTGTCGAAATGGGCGGCCAGCCATGTGTCGGCCCAGCTGCGCCCGCGTTCGAAAAGCAGCTTCAGATAGGACCATTCCGCGTTCATCTTGCTGGAGGCGGCCAGATCCTGCACCTCGGCGTCTGTGTGGATCAGGTGGATATGGGTCTGCCCCGCCGCGCCAAGGTCGATCCCTTTGGCCCGCACGATCTCTTGCATCAGCGCGATGGCACGCAACTCCTTGATCAGCGCGGTATTGAAGCTGATCTCGTTGACACGGTTGATGATCTCGCGGGCCGAGGTCGGGGTGTCGTGGCGCACGATCGGGTTGATCTGGACGATCACGATGTCGGGGCTTGCGGGGCTGACCACCAGCGGCATCAGCGCGGGATTGGCGCTGTAACCCCCATCCCAATAGGGTTCGCCGTCGATCACAACCGCCGGATAGATCTGCGGCAGGCAGGCCGAGGCCATCACCGCGTCCAGCGTCACGTCCCCGCGCGAAAAGATGCGCGAACGCCCGGAGCGGACATGCGTGGAGGTGACATGCACCGAAATCGCCTTGCATCGGTTCACGTTGCCGAAGTCCACCTGTCGGTCCACAAGGTCGCGCAGCGGATTCAGGTTCAGCGGGTTCAGCTGATAAGGCGACATCACGCGGCTCAGGCTTTCAAAGAACAGATAGCCCGGAGACGCATCCAGGCTGAAACGCCCCAGCATCCGGTCAAGCGGGCTGCGCTGCAAAGGCGAGGCCAGCGCCGCCTGGCTGATTGCCCGCCAGAAACCTTCAAGGGCTGCGCGCGCGCCCTCGCGCCCGCCGCGCTCGAATCCATCCGCCAGCACAACGGCATTCATCGCCCCGGCACTTGTGCCACTGATTTCGGCGATCTCAAGCCTGTCGTCCTCCAGAAGCCGATCCAGAACCCCCCAGGTCAAGGCGCCATGCGATCCGCCGCCCTGAAGTGCCAGGTTGATCTTCTTGCAAGTGTTGACGTTGCCCATGCCATCTCCATGCTGCATTGCAGCAACATACTTGGAAAGGCGTGGCCCGGCAACGCTGACCCCAAGACAGGCGCACTTTGACGCAAGAATGTTGATTGCCACTGAGATTTGACCCGGCAACCGCCAAAATTGTCACTGAGATTTGACCCATGTGCAACCTGTTCCCGGCTTGAACCAGCTGGGGGCAAATGGAGTGATCGACATGGGATTTTTGAAGGTTATCAGGACATGGGCGCTGCGAGACAAGATGCCCATTCGCGAGATTGCGCGGCGCACAGGCATGGCGCGCAACACAATCAAGAAGTATTTGCGGGAGGGGATTGTTGAACCTACGTTTCAGACGCTGGATCGCCCTAGCAAGCTGGATTCATATGCCACTCAACTGACAGCATGGCTGGTGTCGGATCAGCACAAATCACGCAAAGAACGCCGGACGGCGAAGCTGATGCACGCCGATCTGGTGAAGTTGGGATATGACGGCTCCTATGAACGGGTTGCGGCCTTCGTTCGGGAATGGAAGGGCGAACGTCAGCGCGCTTATCAGACGACGGATCGTGGAACTTTCGTGCCGCTGGTGTTCGCACCGGGCGAAGCGTTCCAGTTCGACTGGAGCGAAGATTGGGCCTATGTCGGTGGCGAACGGATCAAGCTGCAGGTCGCGCATATCAAGCTGTCGCACAGCCGCGCCTTCCTGGTTCGGGCCTATCTGCTGCAAACGCATGAGATGCTGTTTGATGCCCATTGGCATGCCTTCCGCGTCTTCGAAGGCGTGCCCGGTCGCGGTATCTACGACAACATGAAGACGGCCGTCGACAAGGTCGGAATAGGCAAGAAGCGCGATGTGAATGCGCGGTTCACGGCGATGACCAGCCATTATGTATTTGACCCCGAGTTCTGCAATCCGGCGGCGGGCTGGGAGAAGGGACAGGTCGAGAAGAATGTCCGCGACGCGCGCCATCGCATGTGGCAGCTGATGCCAGCCTTTCCAGATCTGGATGCGCTGAATGCTTGGTTGGAAGACCGCTGCAAGCTGCTGTGGGCTGAGACGGCGCATGGCACGTTGTCTGGAAGCATTGCCGATGTTTGGGAGGCCGAGAAGCCTGCGCTGATGGCGCTCCCCACAATGTTCGATGGCTTTGTCGAGGAAAGAAAACGCGTCGCGCCGACATGCCTGATCAACTTTGATCGCACCCGTTATTCTGTGCCCGCCAGCTTTGCGAACCGGCCAGTGAGCCTGCGCATTTACCCCGAGCGGCTGGTGGTTGTCGCCGAGGGGCACGTGATTTGCACGCATGAGCGCATCATCGACCGGTCGCACCGCCAACCGGGGCGCGTTGTCTATGACTGGCGCCACTATCTGGCGGTGGTTCAGCGCAAACCTGGGGCGCTGCGCAATGGCGCCCCCTTCGTGGAAATGCCCGAACCCTTCCGCATGTTACAGGCGAAGATGCTGCGCCAGCCCGGCGGGGACCGAGAAATGGTCGATATCCTGTCCCTTGTGCTGCACCACGATGAACAGGCAGTGCTGTGCGCAGTGGAATTAGCCCTAGGGGCGGGCGTGCCGACAAAAACCCATGTGCTGAACCTGCTCCACAGGCTGCTCGATGGCAAACCAACCGACCAGCCAGACGTGAACCCTCCTGCAGCCTTGTCTTTGAGCAAGGAGCCCGAGGCCAATGTCGCGCGCTATGATGGGCTGCGCACCTGGAAAGGAACCCGTCATGCGTCATGATCCCGCGGGCGCTGCGCTGATCATTATGTTGCGCAGCCTGAAGATGCCGGGCATGGCGCTGGCTGTGCAGGATCTGCATGAGCAAGGTTCACCCGCATTTGAAGCCGCCATGCCGATCCTGTCGCAGCTTCTCAAGGCGGAAATGGCCGAGCGTGAGGTGCGTTCGACCGCCTACCACATGAAAGCCGCCCGCTTCCCGGCCTACAAGGACTTGTCCGCCTTCGACTTCAGCGCAAGCGAGATCCGTGAAGCTCTGGTCCGTCAGCTCCATCGTTGCGAGTTCCTCGATGCTGCTGAGAATGTGGTCCTGATCGGAGGGCCCGGCACTGGGAAAAGCCATGTTGCCACAGCCCTTGGCATCCAGGCCATCGAGCATCACCGCAAGCGCGTGCGCTTCTTCTCGACGGTCGAGCTGGTCAACGCGCTGGAGCAGGAAAAAGCCCAGGGCAAGGCCGGAAAGGTCGCCGAGGCACTGGTCAAAACCGACTTGGTGATCTTGGACGAGCTGGGATACCTGCCGTTCAGTGCCTCCGGCGGTGCATTACTCTTCCACCTTCTGAGCAAACTCTACGAACGCACCAGCGTCGTCATCACCACGAACCTGAGCTTCAGCGAATGGGCCAGCGTGTTCGGAGACGCCAAGATGACCACCGCCTTGCTCGATCGCCTCACCCATCGCTGCCACATTCTGGAGACCGGCAATGACAGCTATCGATTCAGAGCAAGTTCCGAAACGGCGAAAAAGAAACGAAAGGAGACAGCGGCATTGACCCCAACATGACGCGCAGAACATAACAACTGGATGGGTCAGATCTCGGCGACAATGCCGGGTCAAATCTCATTGGCAATCAACAACTTACAGCCCGCCGGAGCATGAACCAGGCACCGAGCACGCCACCAAGGCAGAGGCCGAAGACTGAGCATGCATCTGCGAGAGGCGTGAAAGGTTCTGACGCGAGCTTTGCACTGAGACCTTGTCAAAAAAGGGAAACGATAATGACCAACACCCAGAACACCCCCCCTGCCGGCGCCGAAGAGAGCCGCGCCCTTGATGCCGATGAACTGCAGATGGCGGATATGGCCCGCCACCCCGCGCTGGGGCAGCTCTCGGACCGGGAGCTTTCCGACCTGATCAGCCGCCTGCGCAGCCGCCGCAACCGGGCGCGCGACATTGCCGACCGGCAGGCGCGCGAAGCCCGCGCCAAAAGCGCCCCCGCCGGGGCCACGCCTGCCACCGGCAATGCCGGAACGCTCAGCAAGCATGACTATCTGGGCGCCGCACTGGAGCGCGCGATGGCCGAGCGTGCTGCGCGCGGTGGCGCGGCCGATGACAGCGCCGAGGGCGAAGGCGGCGACGCGCCCACCCAGCACGATCTGGCGCTGAAAGCGATGGCATTGAAAAAGGCAGGCGAGGACGGGCCGAACCCGATGATGGAAGATGGCAGCTCCTTGCACCCGAATGACCCGGATGCCGACGAAGGCAAAGGCCCGCTTTCGGACCGGGCCCGCCGCAAGGCCCCCTCGGGCGCGCTGGATCATGCCGGAGAGCTTCCGTCGCGTGAGCGGTCGCGCACGCGCTACTGAGCTCGAAACGCGGCGCGGCTCCTCATCGCGTGGACCGGGTGAGCAAATGACGGTCGATACGCTCATCATTGGGGAGGCGACGGCTGGTCTGCCTACCCTAGCCGTTGTGAATTGCTGGATAACGTTGGCCGGGCTTGCAAGAACCTTGGTGGTTTGGCGGACTGAGCAGGAAAGGGCTGATGACCATGGCACTACCCGAGGCACACAAAGGCATGAAGTCGGCCGGTCGCTATATCCTGATCGGCACGATCACGGCGGCGCCCCTGATCATTACCTGGATCATTCTGTCCCTTCTGTTCAATCAACTGGCGCGGGCCGGATTGCCGTGGGTCACGGGCATTGCCCGACGAATAGCGCCGGATCACCCGGTTCTGGCTGCATGGCTCCAGGACGACCGCCTGCTATCCGTCGTCGCGGCGCTTGTCGTCCTGGGGTTCCTGTGGCTTCTCGGCTGGGGTGCCAGCCGCGTCGTTGGCCAGAGGATGATCCTGATCTTCGAATGGTTCATTGGCCGTATTCCGTTCGTCGAGCGGGTTTACTGGGCGACGAAAAGGTTCCTGACCGTTGCGGGAAGCGCGAACGAAGGTGGAGACCAGCGCGTCGTCCTGATCGATTTTCCCTCACCCGAAATGAAGACCATCGGTTTGGTCACCCGCATCATGAAGGACGAAAGCACCGAGGAGGAACTGGCAGTGGTCTATGTGCCGACCTCGCCGAATCCAACGTCGGGCTATATCGAGATCGTTCCCGTCAACAAACTGACCTTCACCGACTGGACCTTTGATCAGGCGATGAGTTTTGTCATCACCGGCGGGTCCAATGCGCCAGACCGCATCGCCTACCATCGAAAGCCTACCGAAGCGGGAAAGGGATGAGGCAATCGGCAATCCTGCCTGGTCGGAAGGCCGATGGCGGCATACTTGATCGGAAATACGGGCGCAGATGTGACCAGCGTCTGGCTTCTGGCGGGCGCGACAAGTATCAAGAACAATCGGCAAGTGTTGTTTGGGATCTTCGAATTGAACAGCGGATCGGCATCGGTCACGACAGATCGCGACGACGGAGTGGTCTTTGTGCGTCTTGCTGGGCATTTCTCCCTCGTCGATCTGACTTCTCTGCATGGCACGTTGATGCAGGCTGCCGCGGCAGGACCGCTTACCGTTGATCTTTCCGGCGTGGAGCGGCTTGACACTGCTGCCGCATGGGCGATTGCCGATACCGGAAAGGTGGCGGAGTCCGCCGGGCATACCCTGCAGATTTCCGGTGCCGCCGAGCACGCCGCTGCGCTTGTCGAAACGGTCCGCAAGGCCTTGCCGAAGGTAGAATCCGCGAAAAGGCGGAAGTTCTCGCTGGCCGCCTGGCTGGATGATTTCGGCCGCTCTGTTGCCGCAGGCTGGACGTTTCTGACCCAGCTTCTGGGCTTTCTCGGGTTATTCCTCGCAAGACTTGGCAGGTCGCTTTTCCATCCGACCGAATTCCGCCTGACCGCGCTTGTTCATCATTGCCAGGAAGTCGGCGTCAAGGCCGTGCCGATCGTCGCCCTGATGGCATTTCTGATCGGCGTGGTGCTTGCGTTTCAGGGCTCGACACAGCTCAGGCAATTCGGGGCCGAGGTCTTTGTCGTCGATCTCATCGCTGTTTCGATCTTGCGCGAACTTGGCATCCTTCTCACCGCGATCATCGTGGCTGGCCGTACCGCTTCGGCCTTCACCGCAGCAATCGGGTCGATGAAGATGCGCGAAGAGATCGACGCGATGCGGACGCTGGGAATCGATCCCGCTGCTGCGCTGATCGTACCGCGTGTGCTGGCGCTGCTGCTGATGCTGCCGATCCTTGGCATGATTGCCAATGCAGCGGGCCTGTTGGGCGGCGGGTTGATGAGCTGGGTGGAGCTAGGCATATCGCCCGCCATGTTCCAGTCGAGGCTGATCGAAGGCACCGACGTGTCTCACCTGATGGTTGGCATGATCAAGGCCCCGTTCTTTGCGATCGTGATCGGCATCGTGGGGTGCCATGCCGGCATGCAGGTCGGCAACAACGCGGAATCTCTCGGCCAGAAGACCTCTGCCGCAGTCGTGACGGCAATCTTCTCCGTCATCGTGATTGACGCGTTGTTTTCCATCTTTTTCGCAGAGGTGGGGATATGACTGTACCCACGGACCGGGAGCCGGTGATCCGCCTGCGTGGGATCCGCAATCAGTTCGGCAGTCATGTGGTGCATGACGGGCTGGATCTGGATGTCTACCGAGGCGAAATCCTGGGGGTTGTCGGTGGGTCTGGAACCGGCAAGTCGGTGCTCTTGCGGTCCATCGCCGGATTGCAACGGCCAGCGGCCGGTGAGATCGAGGTGCTGGGAACCAATGTCCGCACGGCGACCGAGGCCGAGCGGGCCGCGCTGGAGCGGCGCTGGGGCGTGATGTTTCAGGATGGAGCCCTTTTTTCGTCGCTCAATGTTCGAGAAAATGTCGAGGTGCCGATGCGCTCGGTCGAAGGTCTGGATCCGGCCTTGCGCCAAGCCATGGCCGACCTCAAGATATCGATGTCGGGCCTGCCCTATCTGGCCGGAGACAAATACCCGTCGGAACTGTCAGGCGGGATGCGAAAGCGGGCCGGATTGGCGCGTGCCCTGGCATTGGACCCCGAAATCGTGTTTCTGGACGAACCTACCGCCGGGTTGGACCCGATTGGCGCGGCTGATTTCGATACGCTTATCCGCCAACTTAGCGATACGATGGGTTTGACCGTCTTTCTGGTGACGCATGATCTGGACACACTCCACGCAATCTGCGACCGGATCGCGGTGCTGGCGGAAAAGAAGGTCCTGGTAACCGGGACCATGGACGAGATGCTGAATATCGATCACCCATGGGTTCACGATTATTTCCATGGGCCACGCGCCCGGGCGGCACTGGCTGAAAAAAGTGAACGGAAGGGCAATTGAGCGAGTGGAAACCAAGGCAAACTATATTCTGATCGGTGCCTTCACGCTTGCTGGGATTTTGGGAATCCTTGGATTTTTCCTTTGGTTTGCGCAGTTCCAGCTTGATCGTCAGTTCAGCTATTATGACGTTGAATTCACGTCGGTTGCCGGGCTTGCTCAGGCCTCGGACGTGCGATTTGCAGGCTTGCCTGTCGGGCAGGTCGTTGATGTCCGCCTGTCGCCGAACGGCGATGGGACAGTGCGTGTCCAGCTGGAAATCGCCGCCGATGTTCCAATCCGCACAAGCTCTGTGGCGACCATCGAGTCGCAGGGCGTGACCGGCGTCTCGTTTGTTGGTATCAGCCCCGGAGAGCCTTCTGATCCCCTGTTGCGGGACGTCAGCCCGGACGACGTGCCCAAGATCGAAGCCGGTCGTTCAGTGCTGCAAAGCCTGACCGAGGATGCGCCGCAACTGGTCGAAGAAGCGCTACGGGTGATGCAGGATCTGTCAAACCTTGCCAGCGCTGAGAACATTCAGCGCATCAATAACATCCTGGCCAACGCGGAAACGGCCTCGGCAGGCCTTTCAAAGGCACTTGAGGATTTTTCAGTTGTCACGGAGTCGGTTGCAGCCTTTGCGGATGACATTTCAGCCTTCAACGGCATGCTGGAAGGCCTCACCGGGCGTGCCGAAAGCCTGTTCGAGACAGCTGAGGGCACTCTGAAGAACGTCGATGTCCTGATCGCGGATTCGGGGACGACGCTTGCCAGCGGAACCGCTGCATTGGACCAGGCTACGAGCACCCTTTCTTCGGCTGAACGTTACATGAATGATGAGCTGCTCCGAACGACAGACGAGGTGCGTCTTGGCATCGCCGAACTGCGGGTGCAGGTCGAACAGATCGGGACCGAAGCGCGCGGTCTTGTCGCCGAGTTCCGCAAAACCGGCGAAGCCGCCACCGCGCGACTGACCGAAGCCGAAGCCACCATCAAGGTCACCGATGCGATGATCGCCGACCTTACGGCGACGCTGGAGACGATCAACAAGGCCGCAGTCAATTTTGACTCTCTGGTGACCATCGACGGCGCCGCGCTGGTAGCCGAGGCCCGGACGGCACTGAAGCCAATTTCCGAAGCCGCCAATGCCGACCTTCCGGCACTGATGGCTGATATCCGGTCGGCCATGGAAACGGCCAACCAGACGATTGCCGACGTCAGCCAAAGCCTGACCGATGCCAGTGGCAAGGTCGATGGGCTGATGGACGACGCCAGTCTGGCCGTGACCGCGGTGACCGATACGTTCACGCGCGCAAATGATACACTGACCTCGATCAATTCGGCACTCGAGGTGGGCGAGCGCACACTTTCTGCCGCCGAGCGCACATTTGACGGTGCGGACAAGGTCATCAATACCGAAGTGGCCGCCATCACCGCTGATCTTCGCCAGACGATTGCCAATCTTGATCAGGCCATAGCGCAGGTCTCGGCCGATATCCCCGGCGTGACGGCCGATCTCAAGGCGGCAAGCGAGGCAGCGCGGCTGGCCTTTGACGAAGTGGCCCGCACCGCGACAGCATCTGGCGCGCCGATCACCGAATTCACCACGAGCGCACTTCCGCAATACACCCGTCTTGCAGGGGAAATGCGTGACCTGATCAATAACCTCGATCAGTTGACCAACCAGATCAGGCGCGATCCAGCCCGGTTCTTTATCGGCGGAACCAATACGCCCGCCTTCCGCCAGTAACGAAAGAGCACTGCCATGCCCCGCCTGACCTTGACCGTCCTGCTTGCATCTGCCTTCCTCTCTGGCTGCTCTGCGATTTCTGCGCTGAACAGCTCGGCGACGCCGCTGGAGAGCTATGACCTGCAAGCACCGCCCGAAGCGCCAGTCGCGCGCAGCAGTCTGACACGGCAGCTTGTGATCGAGGTTCCATCTGCCCCCGGCACCCTGATGACGGATCGGATCATGATCCGTCCGCGCCCCCTTCAGGCGCAATACCTGACCGACGGGCAATGGGCCTCGGAAACGCCCTTGATGATCCAGACCCTGATCGTCCGCACGATCGAGGACAGCAATGCCTTTCGCTACGTCGGGCGGCGGCCGCTTGGTGGCTCTGGCGACTATGCGCTGATTTCCGAACTGACCGACTTTCAGGCCGAAGCTGCACCAGACGGCAAAGGGGCCACTATCCGTGTGCGCCTGACGGCAAGGCTTGTTCAGGAAAGCGATGCATCCGTGATTTCCGTTCGCACATTCAATGCTGCGTTCCCGGTTGACACGACAGATACGATCGATGTGGTTGAAGGCTTCAGCAGTGCCACGCAAGTGATGCTGAAGGACTTGTCCGGTTGGGTTCTTGCATCTCTGGGCGTCAAGGCGCGTTGATCTGCCGAAAGACAGGACGGTAAGGTTGGATGCCGTCGCGTGGGGCCGTTCGACTGCCTGGGGTCATACAGCGCGCTAAAAGAGCGGCTGTCGCGTTGCCCTTAATTCGGCTCTGCCTCAATCTGTGTGGCGCACTATCCTGAGAACGGGAAGATTCAGGAGGGATAGTGGTGATTTCAAGGAAGCACTGGTCGCCCGGGAGCGATGTTTCCGTTCAAAGCGTTGAGCGGCGCGATTCCGGCGGGTGGACTGTATCCGGCAGTCTGACACCAAACGGCATCTGCCCAGACTGTGGATTGCAATCGCGACGTCGTCACGGCTGGCGGCGTAGGCGGCTGCAGGATTATCCCGCCCATGGTGACGGGGTTACGGTAACCCTCTGGGTTTGCCGTTGGCGATGTTTGGCACCCGCCTGCCCGCGCCGGACTTTCTCGGACCAGATCGGCTCGATTGCGCGTCCTTTTGCGCGGCGCACTTCGCGTGTCGGGGAAATTGTCAGCCATCTTGGGCACGCGACCGGCGGGCGGCCTGCCGAGCGGCTCTTGCACCGCTTGGGCCTTGGGGTCAGTGATGACACGGTGCTTAGGCAGCTGAAGAACCGTGCTCAAGACACTGCCGAGCCGCCGACCGTCATCGGGATCGACGACTGGAGCTGGCGGAAGTCGCAGACCTACGGCACGATCATTGTCGATCTGGAGCGTCGCGCGGTCATCGATGTTCTCGAAGATCGTGATGTGGTCACCTGCACCGACTGGCTGAAACGACATCCCGAGGTGGAAGTGATCAGCAGAGATCGCTGCGGTCTCTACGCCCAGGCTGCCCGGCAAGGCGCGCCGCAAGCGGAACAGGTCGCCGACCGGTTTCATATCGTGCAGAACCTGCGGCAGGCTATCGAGGAGCAGATGAACCTTCACGGCCGTGCGACCGGCAGGGCGCTGCTGTCCGACGCCGACAATATCACCGCAGAGGGAAGCCTTCTGAAGTCCCGCCTTGCGCACAGGACGTCTCGGGAAGAGATTTTCACCACCATCCATGCGCTTCGAAATCAGGGGCTTACCTGCAGCGAGATTGGGCGGCGAACAGGGTTCCCTCGTCGCAGCATCGCGAAATGGCTGCAGTTCGAGACGCCGCCGGACCGCAGGCGGGCAGCTTTGAAGCCGACTTCGCCGTGGTACTTTGAAGAGTTCCTGAGCCAAAGCTGGAAGGGCGGAATTCGAACTGGAAGCGCCCTGTTCCGTCTGATCCGAGAGCGTGGCTACGAGGGGAGCCCGACGCATTTGCAGCGGCTGCTGGCGGGGTGGCGCAGAGCCGAAAAGCAAGCGAAGGGCCCTGCCTTGGAGCACCAGATCCTGGAACCGGTCCGGGACCCGGAAACGGGGCACGCGATCTCCCCGGTCATCGCGGCAGCGCTGTGTATCAAACCCCGCGGAAAACTCACCCCGGATCAGGCGCGGAAAGTCGACGCGCTCAAGGCTGGCTCTCCCGCCTTCGCAACGATGCGCTGCCTCGTCATGCGGTTCAACGGTATCCTGCGTGGCCGCGAGGCAGACCCGCTCCCTGCATGGATCGACGACGCGATCGAAACCGACCTGGCGCCCATCGTGCACTTCGCACGCACATTGAACCGGGATTTCGATGCGGTAAAAAACGCTATCGAGATGCCCTGGAGCAACGGCCAAGCAGAAGGTCAGATTAATCGTCTGAAGACCCTCAAACGCGCCATGTACGGCCGAGCCGGGCCAGAACTGTTGAGGGCAAGAATGCTGCCCCTCCGCCACACAGATTGAGGCAGAGCCGATTTAAGGGCTACGCGACAGCCATGCTGGCCGTCGACTGGCTGAGCGTCTGCACCCCGTTCACCGCCAGGAACGGCTGGCAATCCAGAGTCTCGACTTCGCGGCCGTCCGGATCCTGTTCGCAGACGAATTGGCAGCTGTCCTTTGACCGGTCGTGCAGCCGCGCATGGTAGCAGCGGCCCGAAATCGCCAGCGGCAGGCGACCGTGGCCCCAGACTTCGACCGGAACGCCGTGGTCACCCGCCACCCGAGCCAACACCGCGATGGAGGCGAGCGCAAGTTCTGGCGGCAGACAGACGCGCCGCGCGCCGCGCCGGATCAGCCAGCGCATGGTGCCTTCATTGTAGACATTCACCAGGGGGCCGACCCAGAACGGACGACCCTCTGGCACATGGGCCAGGGCGGTTACATCGTTGACTTCGACCGGCAGATCGAGGTCCTGCAATTCGGCGGTCAGTTTCCGCTCGCGCTTCAACGTGATCAGGGCCAGCGAGGTCATGGCGACCTCCTTGCCCGCAGCCACCAGCCTATCGACGGCACCCGGAACCTCGCCCTGCCAGAAAGGCAGACGCTTGGAGCAGACGAGTTCCCCAAGCACGACGCGGGCGACTGGTGCAGGGGCAAGGTCGCGGTAGAAAGCGCGCACTTTCTCGGCGGGCTAGAAAAAGAAGTTGGGGCCGACGGTCAGATCCATGCGGCTATCTCCAGGTCTTGGCATAAGCGCCGGCGGTCGCGGCCTGGCCCTCGGTCAGCCGGGAGAGGGTGCTGCCGCCTAGGGGAAGGCCTGCATCCTGCGCCTCGACCGCGGCACGGAAGGCGCGCACCACCTGCGAGACGTAAGCCCGGCTGCGCTGGCGGCCTTCGATCTTCAGCGCAGTGACCCCGGCCTTGGCCAGGCGCGGTATCAGGTGCGTGGCGTCCAGCGAGACCGGGTCCTCGAAGATGTGGCCGGTCTGGTTCCCGGAGGTGAAGCAGCCCTTGCAGAGGGTGGGATAGGGGGCCGGGGCGGACTTGGGGGTGCGATGGATGGTGAAGCCCCCCAGGCGTGCGGCCAGCTCGTGTCCCTCCTCGGCATAGGCGACGTGACTGGCGGGCGAGCAGACGTCGTTCATGTTGGGAGACTGGCCGGTTGCAAAGGAGGACAGCGAACAGCGTCCTTCGGCCATGACGCAAAGGCCGCCGAAGACAAAGACTTCGGTCTCGACGTCGATCTCTCGGTTGATGGCGGCGATCTCCTCGACTGTCAGCACGCGTGGCAGGACAACGCGGCGGACCCCGAAGGCGCTAGCATATAGGTTGATCGCGTCCGGGTTGGCCGCGGCCGCTTGCACCGAGAGATTGCGGCGCAGGGTGGGGTGGTATTCGGCGGCATGGGAGAGCAGGACGATGTCAGCCAGGATCACCGCATCTGCGCCGGCGGTCTCGGCATTTGCCACGGCCCGGTGCCAAAGGGGTTCTGCCCCCGCGCGGGGAAAGGTGTTGATCGCAACGAGCACCTTCGTGCCTCGCCCATGGGCAAAGCCCACCGCTTCGGCCAGTTCGTCGGGCGAGAAGTTGAGCCCCGGAAAGTTGCGGGCATTCGTTTCGTCGTTGAAGCCGCAATAGACGGAATGGGCACCGGCCTCGACGGCGGCACGCAGGGCAGCGGGAGTGCCTGCCGGGCAGACCAGTTCCATCATTGCGGATCTCCGATCCGGTGCAGATGCGGTCCGGTCGCGCGCTCCGCCCGTGTCAGCATCCGGCGCAAGCGATGCGCCATGGGCCCGGAAAGCGCGGCAAGCTCCTCGGTCAGGTCGAGTTCGGCGTCGTCGATCGCATTGCGGAGCGCGAGGACTGCGGCCGTGTCGCCTTCGACCGTGATATCCCGCGAGAAGAACAGCGCGTCCCCATCCTCGGCCCCGTGCAACATGGCAAGGAATGCCGAAAGGGTTCCGGCAATGCGCGCGTCATGCGCCGGCGGCCGGTTGCGCGGATGGGCAGTCATCGTCGCGGTCTGCGGATGCAGGAGCAGAGCCCAAGGCAGGTCCACCGGGTCGATCAGGAACCGGCGGGACGCGTGGTCGTCGAGGCGCCGCAGCATCGACGGATGCGAGGACACAAGGCGCCGCGTCAGGCGGGACAGCATCAGATTCAGGGGCAGCAGCGCGGCAAGGGACGAACCGCCAGACCAATGACGTGGGGCAGGCGTGGCAGGGGGTCGGGCATCGTGCGTTCCTTGATCGGATCACCCCCTGATAGGCGGAGGGCCGCCACGGTGGTTTGATAATAGTCAAGTCTCCTGCTGCGGCGTCGCGGTATCGCCTTGGCAAAGGACTCTCCCGCGATGCGCAGCCTGCCCGTCTTTCACGATCTTCGTGCGTTCCTGTCCCATGCCGAGGCGGCCGGTGAACTGGCGCGGATCGTCGCGCCCGTGGACATCCGGCACGAAATGGCCGCGGTCCAGCTGGCGGCTTTGCGGGCCGGCGGGCCGGTGCTGCGCTTCGAGACAGCGGAAAGCGGGGGCGAGCGGGCGCGGATGCCGGTCGTTTCCAACCTCTTCGGCACACCGTCGCGAGTGGCGGCGGGCCTGAGTCTGCGCCTGGACGAGGTTCCCGCCTTTGGTCAGTTCCTGCCTGCGGCCCGAGACGACGGCCCAGATCACTGCACAGGTCGCCGCTCGGGCGGTCGACCTGCTGCGAATCGCACCCCCCCGGGCAAGCGCTTGGACTCCTGAGCAAGGACCCTCAAGATGACCGAACTCTCCCCCTCCGCCCTTGTTGGCGACATCGCCGGAACCCTGCCAGGCGCAGCCGAGGTCTTTCGGCAAAACGGCATCAGCTTCTGCTGTGGCGCCAAGCTGTCGCTTGCGGAAGCGGCAGCGAAGCAGGGCATTGCCGTCGACTTGCTGCTAAACGAGCTCACCCTCCTGGAAGCGGCTGCACGTTGCGAGGCCCCGACTGAAACACTGCCCCTGATCGACCACATTCTCACCCGCTACCACGAGACCCATCGGGTCGAGATGGACTGGCTGATCCCGCTGGCCCAGAAGGTCGTGACCGTGCATGGCGACCACGAGGAAGCCCCGATCGGGCTGACTGAGGCGCTCCTGACCCTGCGGGATGAGCTGGACAGCCACATGGCCAAGGAAGAGCAGGTTCTGTTCCCGATGATGCGGCAGGGCGGCCATCCGGCGATCCAGCACCCCATAGCGGCCATGCGCCACGAACATGACACGGCCGCCGGCCTCTTGCGCAAGGTCGAGCATGTGACCAATGGCCTGACCCTGCCCGAGGGGGCCTGCCGGTCATGGACTGCGCTCTACACCGGGTTGAAGAAGTTCAGCGGCGACCTGGTGGTCCACATGCACCTCGAGAACGAAGTGCTGTTCCCCCGCTTCGACGCTGCCGCCTGACCTGTGAGCGGGGCCTGGCGCGCGCCGCATCTGCCGTTATTCCTTCTGGCGGCGCTTTGGGCCGGGCTGGTTCCGTTGGTCTGGCTCTGGCCCGGGCTGTCCTGCGACCCGGCCGCCTGGCACCAGCAAGAGCTGATGCTGGGCTTTGTCGGCGCGGCGATGGGGGGCTATCTGCTCACCGCCCTGCCGCATTGGCTGAAGGACGCAGGAATGTCCGTGTCCGGCGTACCGCCGCTCGCGACCCTATCGTTGGTGGCAGCCTGGGTGATCGGGCGGCTGGCGGGAGGAAGCTGCCAGCCCGATGGCGTGTCACTGGCCGGGCTTGCGCTTTATCCCTTCGGGCTGACGCTTTGCCTGGTCCTTCCGGTCGGACGGGCCGGGGCGTGGTCGCGCCTGCCGATCGCGCTGGCACCTCTTGTCCTTTTGCTGATTGCGGTCCGGCTGCGTCTGGCTGCCGACGGCCTGACCGCCGTCCTGGGCCTGACGTTCGTGGTCGCGGTTGTCGGAGGGCGGATCATACCTGCTTTCCTGGCGGCCCGCGCCAATGACCGCAAGCCGCGTCGGCGCATGCCGTGGGACAACCGGTTGGCCGACGGGGCGCTGGCCTCGGCGCTGGCGCTGCACCTTGCCGGGGCTGGAGAGAAGGGGGTCGGCGCGCTGCTTCTCGCTGCGGCCTTCGGGCAGGCGGCACGGATGCGGCGGTGGGATATGGCTCCGCTCCTGCGCGGCCACCGGGACATTGCCCTGTTGCTTTGTGCCTGGCTCTGGCTGCCGCTGGGCCTGGGGCTCGTCGGGGCCGGGCTGCTTGGAATGCACGGGCTGCCGATGGCCACGGCCGTCCATGCCCTGACGACGGGGTTGATGGGAAGTATGATCCTGGCCGTCATGGCGCGGGCCTGGATGCGCCGCGAACCGGGCGAGTTGCGTCCCGGACCGTTGTTGTGTGCCGCGTTCGTCCTTATCCAGCTTACCGCCGTGTTGCGCCTGACCCTGACCGCGCTCGCGCCCTCGGCCCTCTGCTGGAGCGCAGGGTGGACACTTTCGGCCATCGCAGCCACCCAGGCGTTCTACCGACCGCTCAATCGCCCGATCCTCAGCGCGGGCCGGGCGGCTGGAAGCTCTCCGCGTGAATGAAACCTACTTAACCCGTTCCGTCGGGCGGCCGGGCCGGACCTGCGCTGGTGGGAAAGCGCCGGACATCCCGGATGTTGCCCCGGCTGCCGGGCTGGATCGTCTCTGCGCCGTCCGAGACGCCGGAGGCGGCGGCCTTCTGGTCCGGGGCCGCGCTGGCGCATCTGGGTCAGGCAACGGCGTCGGGGGATGTGCCTCTGGCGCTTTGGCGCGATCGTCTGGCCCTGGCGGCGGCCGGGAACTGCACTGCAATGGCGGGGCGAAGGGACCATAGATGGCGATGACCGATTTTGCCTTGGCATACGTCCGTGCTGCCGCCTCAAGCGCCTTGCGCGGCAATCCGCATTCGCCTTCGATCTCGGGCCAGGTGGTGGCGCGCACCATGATCTCAAATGCCTCGAGACTTCGACAGGCAGGATGCAGAGGTTCAAATCCGCATCGCACTCATGAACCGCTTCACATCGCTCGGCACGCCCGAGACCGTCCGCATGCGCTGAAGATATCTGGGAAAGGGACACCTCCGGCCTCAGCGCTAATAGCGCAACAAAGCCCCCGCAGACTAGTTACAATCGCAAACGCCATCCTCAAAACAGGCATCCCGTGGCAGACCCAGCCTGATAGGTGAACACAGTTGCTAGGGAATTGTGCGCCGCATCAGATAGATATCCATGATCCAGCCATGCTCAGCCCGCGCGTTGGCGCGCGTCTGGACGATAAGATCGGACATCTCGGCCAAGGAGCCGGACAGCAGAATCTGGTTCTGCATTCCGACATAGGCCCCCCACCAGATTGCTACCCCAGCCGGGTCGAGCGCGGCAAACTCACAGCCGCCGTCCAGCATGACAACAGCCGTAGCCGCACCCTCTGGCCAGCCGGTTTCGCGCAGCCGGCGGCCTGTGGTGATGGCGACGGGGGCGGCAAGGTCATTCAGCGGAATTCCATGCGCTGCGCATAGTGTTTGAATGGCGGTGATGCCGGGTATGACCTTCAGCCGCAGGGGCATTCTACGGCCGAGCCGCTCGGCGATGCGCAGAGTGCTGTCGTAAAGCGACGGATCGCCCCAGACCAGAAACGCCACCTTTGCCCCGCCATCCTGCGCCAGATGACCAGCAATCACCGTGGCCCAGACCGCTGCGATCTCGTCGTGCCAATCTTTGACGCGGCGCAGGTAGTCTGGCGTTTCGGGGTCGCGCACTGGCAGATCAAATGTTTCAATCCGAACCGCCGGATTGGTGATACAGTTGCGGCAGATTTCGTGGCGCAGCCCGGCCAGATCGGCCTTGTCCTCGCCCTTAAGCGGGATGAGGATCAGATCGACGCTGTTCATCGCCTTGACCGCTTCTAAAGTCACATGTTCGGGATTGCCCGTACCGATCCCGATCAGGGTCAGGTCAATCATCGGATGAGCCTTCCATCAAAGGGCCGTATAGGATCACCGCCGGACCGCTGCCCGCCTCAGCCGCGATCACTGCGCCCAAGGCTCCGATGGTGGACCAAGTCAGGCGCTGTTCGGGATGACCGACGGCCTCGGCCACAAGGGCAGGGGTATCGGCGGATAAGCCGCGTGCCATCAGCCCCGCGGCCAGAACCGGGAAGGTGCGTTTGCCCATGAAGACAACGGTGGTAGCCGCCGGATCGGCCAGTGCGGCCCAGTTTAGCCCCTCAGGTAAATCACCCGTCACATCGGCGCCAGTCACGAACTGCACCCGGCGCGAGGTCAGCCTCCGCGTCAGAGGGATGCCCGCCGCTGCCGCCGCCGCACAGGCCGAAGGCACGCCCGGCACGATTTCAAACCCCACCCCTGCTGCGTTCAGGGCGGAGATTTCTTCTTCCAAACGGCCAAAGATGCCGCTGTCGCCGGATTTTAACCGCACCACCTTGGCACCGGTCAGCGCGTGATCGACCAGAAGCCGGCTGACCTGATCCTGCTTGGGCGACAAGCGCCCGGCCCGTTTGCCGACCGCGATCAGATCGGCCTCGGCCCGGCAATGGGACAAGATGGGGCCAGCCGACAGATCATCGAATAAGATGACATCGGCCTGCGACAAAAGCCGTGCTGCTTTGAGCGTCAAAAGCTCCGGGTCGCCGGGGCCAGAGGAGATGAAAGAGACAAAGCCGCTCATGGGGAAACCTTTGGGCTGGCAGGAGAGATCAGGTGAAAGAAAGTGCCGCTGACGCGCGCGCCGCCAGAGGTTTGGCGGCAGGAACCGGTTTCGGGGACCGCATCACCATTGGCATCTTCTACCGCAGCAAGGACGGGGTCGGGCTGACTCAGGATGGTGGCATAGTGGAACTCATGCCCGCGCAGCACCGCCATCCCCAGCTGTCCCGGCAAGGGGTGTAGGGGCCGTGCAAGGCGGTAGCCCAGATGCATGCGCCGCTTGGCAAAGCTGGTTTCTAACCCCAAAAGACCCACCATCTGGTGGTGCGTGCCATCGGCGGCCACCAACCCAGCACCCAAGGCCATATAGCCGCCGCATTCGCCATGCACCGGCCGCGCCTGCGCAAAGGTTGTCAAACCCGCGCGGAACTGGCCCGCCGCAGCCACGACCAGCCGGTCGGGGTAGACGCGAAGGCTGACTGGCCGGTTCGCAAATGATGCTGGAACACTGTAGCGGTTGCGTTCAAAGCTGATCAGGCAGGTGGGCGAGACGCGCTTGCTGATCTCGATGAAGCCGTCGAAGGCCACTGGCAGGGGCATCAAGGCTGCCCGTTCCTCAGCCCAGACATCGGCGATTGTTCCAGACAGCGTGCCATGTGCGGTCTCGTGCCACAGCGCGACGCAACGTTGTTCCAGCCAGTCATTCAGCGCGGCAAGATCGGGAAAGTCCGGCATGCCTTGCAGCATCTGATGACGGGAGTCGCGGACGTTCTTCTCGACCTGCCCTTTCTCCCACCCTGCTGCCGGATTGCAGAAATCTGGCTCGAAGACATAGTGGTTCGCCATGGCCAAAAAGCGGATATTGACCTGCCGCGCCTTACCGCGGCCCACAAGATCCACCGCCGTCTTCATGTTATCGTAGATCCTGCGTTCTGGCACGCCGCCGAACACCCGGAACGCATGCCAGTGCGCGTCGAACAGCATCTCATGGGTCTGCAAGGGATAGGCCCGCAGAAGGAAGGCCCGGCTGTGAGACAGCTTGATATGCGCCATCTGCAGCTTCATCCGCTCGCCGCCGATGACCGCAAAGTCCTCGCTCCAGTCAAACTGGAACGCCTCGCCCGGGCGGAAAGCCAGCGGGACGAAGGTGCCGCGCCCCGTTGTTTGCTCGTCGCGCTGACGATCGGCACGCCACTGCCGTGCAAAGGCCGCCACCCGGTTGTAGGAGCCGGTGAAGCCAAGAGCGACGAGATCGGCATGCATCTTCTTCAGCGTGTGCCGATCTTTGCGTCCCTTCTTCGCATTGGTCTTAAGCCAGCCTGCCAGCGTCTCGGCAAATGGATCAAGCTTGCTCGACCGTTCCGGCGTCGCAAACTTGGGCTCGATCACATCAGCCTTCAGATACTTCTTGATGGTATTGCGCGACACTCCGGTGCGGCGCTCGATCTCCCGGATCGCCAAACCCTGACGTAGGCGCAGCTTCCGGATCACGTTGAGTAGTCCCATGTCGATCACTCCTTTGACCCCCTCGCTCTTCGCTCGGGGGAGGGTCACATGGGTCAAATCTCAATGGAAATTATCCGCCTACCCGGGTCAGTTCTCAGTGGAAATCAACAGTCCACTATCGATTGTGGACACTATCCGCCTCTCTCACCACGCGGCAGGGCGGTCAGGCCGGACGCTTACCGATCACCGCCATCCCGAAAGCGAAGTGTCGTCATGACCGCCCCTGCCACACTCGCCATTTACGCCGGAGCGGCCCTGGCCGAGATCCTTGGCTGTTTCGCCGTCCGGGCCTGGATGCGGCAAGGGGCGAGCCCTCTCCGGCTGTTGCCAGGCCTCGTCAGCCTTGCCGTTTTTGCGTGGCTGTTGACCCTTGCCCCATCGGATTTCGCGGGGCGTGCCTATGCGGCCTATGGCGGCGTCTACATCGCGGCCTCGCTCCTCTGGCTTTGGCTTGTCGAAAAGCAGCGGCCTGATACGTGGGACATGAGCGGCGCTATGCTCTGTTTGCTCGGTGCAGCACTCATCCTGTTTGCCCCTCGAAGTGCGTGATCTTTCTTGTCTGACCAGTTCGTCGACCGAAAACGCCCAGACGGGATGACCATCATCTGGATCGGCCCAAGTCCTGCCGTGGCAAACTCCACACATCGTGACGCTCGAAGATGATGCACGGGGCGTACTACCGCTGAATTTCGCCGGCTAGGACAGCGCGTCCGTGCACGGCGAGAACTGCTGCAAACCTTGGACATCCGAACTGGCTGATGATCTCCATGACCCGAGCCTCGTAGGCTGTCTGACCGATGAGCCGACACAGGTCTGAAGCGTGAAACTGCCGGTTCCCACTGGGCGCAGCCTTGATCTGGTCGTGCAGCTCCCGCTCTCGTGGATCGAGCGCTCTCTCCGACGTAGGCGGTGCCTCCGATCGGCTCACCGTGCCGGGTGAGGTTCGCCAGCGACGCATGAACCCAAGGAGGAACCCGGCAGGAACCTTGTCGTTTCCGCGAGACCGGTTGAAGGCCAGGAAGCGGTCCCAGATCACCTGCGTGTCGACGTTCCAGCAGGGCAGGGCCTTCTTTGCCGCCTTGATCAACTCGGCCCAACAGGTTTGGAAGACGTTCGAGCCAGCGCCAATAGTGATCTGTCCTGAGAATACAGTTTTGTTATCTTTATCTCTAGATAGTGATGTGTCGCCTGTGCCTGACTCAATATCCTGATCTTCCCCCTCGGCGTCAAAGGCAGCGAAACGGAAGAGCCAGGGGGCGAACTTGCCGTTTGGCTTCTCTCGCCTCAGCTCCAACTCGGACGCCTCGAGTTCCGCCAGCAGTTCGGTCAGGTACTGGCGCGAGATGCTCATTTTGGACGCGAGATCGGTGAGGGTGAATGCGGCCGTCCCGCGCGGCAACCCGTTGTAGCCCTCTTTCCACGCGATAGCGTCGAGGATCACGGTTGCCAGCTTGTGGGCGGATACGGATAGATCTGTCTGTGTGATCCGTCGCAGGATCAGGCCGGTCGTGGGTTCCATGGTCGGTGTCTCCTGTGAGAGACGACCCCATGCCGAGCGCAAACAACATTCTTGCCAGCAAAACAACTTTGCCGGTTGCAGAGGTTTGGACTTTGCGCTAGAAGATCCTTGTTCACGGGTTCTTCTAGCGCGGCGTCAGGCTTTACGGTCTGGCGTCGTTTCCCTTTTCGGGTTCGGTGCACAGTCTCCGGTGCAAGTTGTGTCGGAGGCGGGCCTGCCTGATGCAGGCCCGCGCAAATTCAGTAGCGGACCTCTTCGAAGCCGTAGTTGCCCTCATGATCGCGCCAGTCGACGAAGACCGAGCGGTAGCTCACCCAGTTGCAGTGTCCGGTAGTGGGCAGATCGGAGGCGGGCGGGACTTGGGCAACGCTGGATCTGGTCCAGTGATAGTCACCCTGGACCCCGTAGGAGCCGAGGCGCGTGGAGTCCGATGTGATGCAGTCGCCGTCTCGGTTCTGGCGCTGGCTGAACTGGATGTGAAACACGCGGATGCTGCGCACGAAGTCGAAGGCATCACCCGAGATGTCGACGTCAGCGCGTTCGTCAGACTGGACCCGGACCAGAGGCAGGGGATCTCGCGGCACGCTGAGCTGAGGCCCGTCCCGGAAAACGATGTCGTACATACGCTCCATCGGCGAAAGCGGGGCAGGGGCGGTGAACGACGCCCCCATCGGACAGCGCCAGATCTGTAACGGCGGTTCGATCGGCCAGGGCGTGATCCGACGGGTGAAGACCGCGCGTGCACGGGCACAAGGTGCAGATGCCGGCCAGCCACCTGCCAAGCAGAGAAGGATGGCGCAGTCGACTTGATAGGCTTGCGCCGGCTCGACCGAACCTCCGAGGCTCGATACGGTGATGGCCGCGGCAGCCGCCGCGGTCCGGACCCTGTGCTTCCTGTGCTTCATGACGCCGACTCCCGCTATAATAGTGCGGCGATACAAAACAACACTACCGATAGCAAGGAAATTTCAGCGCATCGGCTGCGATGTCGTCCCGAGGCGGTGGTCGTAGATGCCCGCCCAAAGCCTGATTTCGCTTCGACGCACCGATTGAGCACTTACATCCACGATCCACGCGTAAGCGGCCATTAAACCGGCCAAGTCATCGGGCACGTTTTCCGTATCGTGTCACGCAATACTATGATAAGAATTATTTTCGATGGAAGTTCGCACGGCTAGTGAAGCGGCCAAGAAGAAGGTCATTCGATGGTTCGCGACGATGGAGAGACGGTAGGCCTGTTCGAGCCACTCATGGTCTCGGAGGGCTCTCTCGCCCGCGCAGGCTTGAATGATCTCGTGCTCGAGTTGGCGGAGAAGTCCGCCGGCTTCCGCAGCAGCTTGCCCGCTTCAATGGCCGAGGCGCTTGCCGATCTCGTGCGGTCGATGAACTGTTACTATAGCAACCTCATCGAGGGGCATGACACCCATCCCGTCGACATCGAACGTGCGATGCGGAACGACTACAGTGCCGATCCATCGAGGCGAAACCTTCAGCTAGAAGCGAAGGCGCATATCGCCGTTCAGAAATGGATCGACGAAGATGGCATGGCCGAACCACCAACAGCGCCCGCGTCGGTCATCGAACTACATCGACGGTTTTGTGAGCTTTTGCCGTCCGAGCTTCTCTTCGTCGCAAGCCCAAAGACAGGTGAAAAATTCCCGATAGTACCTGGCGAACTGCGCACCGATACGTTGAAGTCGGGCGCCATGTCGCCATCAGCCCTGGTGCTGTTCCCCGCTTTCTGGAGCGGATGCACAAAGCCTACAGCCTTCCCGGCAGGATCGAGCCGATCCTTGCTGCGGCTTGCGCCCATCACAGGCTTCTCTGGGTGCACCCCTTCCTTGATGGGAATGGTCGCGTTGCCCGCCTGATGTCCTACGCAATGCTGCGAAAAACCCTGGACACGCGGGGACTGTGGTCCGTGGCGCGCGGGCTTGCGCGACAAGAGGCAGCCTACAAGGAACACCTCGCCGCGTGTGACGGCCCCCGCCGTGGCGATCGTGACGGACGGGGCACGCTCAGCGAGGCCGCGCTTGCCTCCTTCGCGCAGTTCTTCCTGCGCACCTGCGTTGACCAGGTAGAGTTCATGGAAAGCCTGATGCGACCGGACCTGCTGCGCGACCGCATCCTGATCTGGGCAGAAGAAGGGATGCGTGCCGGAGCGCTGCCACCAAAAGCCGATACCGTGCTGAAGGCTGTGCTCTATCAGGGGCAAATCGAGCGCGGAGAGGTCGAGACCATCCTTGGCACCAGCGACCGCACTGCGCGACGGGTAACATCCGCGCTTCTGGAGGCGGGTGCTCTGTCGTCGATATCGACCCGTGCGCCGCTGAAGCTGGCTTTCCCTGCAAAGTATGCTGGGCGGTGGATGCCGGGGCTGTTTCCCGACCACAAGGGCTGAGGTTCGCAGGAGCGCAACAGGCGTAGCGCGGCCCATCTTCGTGGTGGTCCGGTAGAAGGGAAGTCCACTATTCCAAGGCGTCCACGAACCGCCCGTATTCCTCGCTCACCTCCCTGGCCTCAACAAAAGCCCGCGCGCGTTCATCATCGAGGCAGCGGAAGTAATCCTGCACCTCGGTGATGTAGGCTTCGAAATCCCCCCGGATCAGATCCGCGTAGGCGCGCATGTCCTCTCGTGACGTAGGCAGGAACGGCCGCTCGGGCGGAGTGCAGGCATGGGCCGGCCCCACCGCCACACTAAACGTGATCAGCAGCACCAGAGGGATGTTGCACGCACAGGTCATGTGCAGGGCAAAACTCCTTTGCCGCCTTTAAGATCACGATTTTGTCAGCTATCATCGTTATCGGAGCAAGGCGATCTTTGTCAAGTCGTTTTAATTGTCTTGCTATCGTTCATGTTGTATTGTATCGCCCACGGTGTTGCGACCCCGTGGGCCCGAGACTGCACCTCAGGCAGAAGAAGGACCCAAGGGAAGGCCATGATAGAAGAAGCCCCGAATGTGGTTACAGAAGATGGACTGCGCGGCCTCCTTGCCGAAGGCTACCTCATCGAGGTGGTCTGCAAGGAAGGGGCCGAGAAGCGCCACAACAGTTGGTACGGCGCCTGGGTCATCCGGGCCGTTGCCCCGGACGGGCGCGACGACAAGATGCTCGTCACCAGCCGTAGCGTCCTCAAGCTGCGCGATTTCAAGACCATCGTCGGCCTTGTCAGCTTCCTTGCCGACATGGGCTGCACGACCGCCAGCATCCCGCTCGTCGAGGGTGCCCGCGAGCATCACGCAGCCCCCGGACGGACATCCGAGCCAAGGACCGGCCCGGTTTTGGTCAAGGACAACTGACTGCGCGTTTGCGCTCGTCTTTCTACTAGGTACCGCCGCCTCTTCAATGCCTTTGGCCGCCGAAACTCTCGCGAGTGCCGGCGGCTTTATCTTCCAGGTCAGTCCCGACGGTCGACTGATCGACACCGCCGAGACTACGAGCAGCCTGCGCTCGTTCACCGGCGGCGACGACGCCCAGAACGGGCCTCTTTCAGATCGTCTCTTTCTTTTTGCAGAACCGCAGTCCCGTGGGGATGATGATCCCCTGAACGATGTGACGGCTGCCGCAGCGGTTACCCCGCGTGCTGGCCGCGCCTCCCCCGAAATCCTCCACGCTATCGAAACCACGGCACTGCGCTACGGCAGCCATGACGCCCTGCGCCAGGCGGGTCTGTCGGTCACCGACTGGACGCTGTTCTATCGCGCCAATATCGAGGTCGAGAGCGCCTACAATCCCGGCGCCTTGAGCCCGGTCGGGGCCATCGGGCTTGGCCAGTTGATGCCCGACACCGCCCGCGATCTCGGCGTCGATCCCCATGACATCGCCCAGAACCTCGACGGCTCGGCGCGGTACCTTCTGATGATGCTCGAGCAGTTCGGCGATCCAGCGCTGGCGCTCGCGGCCTACAATGCCGGTCCCCATGCGGTCACCCGCCATGGCGGCATTCCCCCCTTTCGAGAAACCCAAGGCCATGTGGCCCGTGTGACAGCCGTGTTCCAGCGGCTGAGAGGAGACCTTTCGTGACGTCCAAGAATCTTCAAAGCGTGCTCCGCGCGCGGGCCATTGTCGCGCTCGGCGCAACCGCCCTCATCGTGCTGGCAGGCCCTGCGCTGGCCCAAAGCATCGATCTGTCGCCCGTGCAAACCCTTCTGCAAGGCATCGTCGATGCGATCACCGGCCCCTTGGGCATCGTGATCGGCACGCTCGCGCTGATCGGCGTGTTCCTCTCCTGGCTCTTCGGCATCCTCGATTTCCGCCAAGCGCTCTGGGTCGTGGTCGCGATCGCGGGCATCGCTGCAGCGCCCACCATCGTCGCCGCCATCTGGACGACCTGAGCCAAACCGATGTCCGACCAGTCCCGCGTGTTCATCGGCCTTCTCAGGCCACCCAAGCTGATGGGCTTGCCGATCATGTACGCCATGGTTTGGCTCTTCGGCTCGACGCTCCTGTTCCTCTGGGTCCAGAGCTGGGTGGTGGCCGTCTTCGCGGGGCTGGCCTGGCCGGCGCTTTGGAAAGCCGCGGACTGGGATCCGAACTTTCTCGACGTCCTGGTCATCACCTTGCAGGAAACCCCGCCTACAACGAACCGCAAACTCCATGGGGGCGACAGCTATGCCCCGTGATGGAGTTGCCGATGATGTGGCCGACGCGCTCGATCCGCTGACCGCGCTGCCCGCATGGGTCATGGGCGAGAAACGGCTCTCCTCCATGCTGCCTTACGTCAGCCTTGTGACCGACCGGACGATCCGGACGCGCGGCAACGAGCTGATGCAATGCATCCGGCTCGAAGGGGTGAACAGCACCACGAGCGAGGACGCCCATCTCGACCGAATCGGCGGGCTCTTGGCGGGCATCGTTGCGCAGGTCGGGACGGGGTTTTCCTTCTACCTGCACAAGGTCTCGAAAGCGGTCGATGTGACCCTGCCGCCCATCCCGGGCGCAGGGTTCGCCGCCGCCGTTGACCAACGCTGGCAGGCCCATCTGGGTTGGTCGGGCTTGCGCGACAAGACACTGACCCTGACGGTGCTGAAGCGCCCGGAGACCGGCAGCCGTCTGCCGTTCGGCCTGAGCGCGGGACGCGCCCGGCATGCAGCCGACACGACCCGGCGCTTGCGAAAGCTCGACGAGGTCGTGGGATTTCTCCTGTCATCCTTCGATGAGTTGAAACCCCGCCTCCTTGCCGCCAGCACTGGCGAGCTTCTGGGCTTCCTCGGCTCGCTCAACGTAGGCGAGGAGCATCCGCTCTACCCGCGATCGCGCCTCGGCGTGATCGCCGAGGATGTTGCCAATACCCGCGTCACCTTCCGCGGCACGACCATCGCGCTCTCTGACGGTGCCGTCGGCGACAAGCTCGGCACGATCTTCGCAGTGAAGAACTACCCCGCCAAGACCGACAGCCTGATGCTCGACGAGCTGAACCTGCCCGTCGACATGGTGGTCACACACTCCTTTGTGCCGATCAATGCCAACATTATGGCGGGTCGCATCAAGCGGCAGTTGCGCCTGATGCAGGCCGCCAATGACGGGGCCGTCAGCCTCGCGCAGGAACTCGAACTCGCACAGGACGATCTGGAATCGAAACGCCTGATCTTCGGTGAACACCATATGACGGTGGCCGTCTATGCGCGCACCAGAGGCCAGCTCGACGATATCGCGGCCGAAATCCGCAACATCTCCGCCACCTCCGGCATCAACCTGATCTCAGAAGCCTTCGGGGCGCGGGCGCATTTTATGGCGCAGCATCCTGGCAACACCGGGGCGCGGAGCCGCAAGGCCGCGATCACGAACCACAACTTCGCGGATCTCGCCACCTTCCATCGCACGCCGCTCGGCAAGATTGGCCGGGAAGTGCCGTGGGGCGTGCCGATCACGCTTTTCCCGACGCCAGAGCGCAGCGGGTTCCGGTTCAACTTCCACGAAGAGGGGGCGCCGGACCGTGAGCCCACAGGCGGGCACACGCTGATCCTCGGCCGCCCCGGGTCGGGCAAATCCGTGCTCGCGGCTTTCCTCATGACCATGGCCCGGCGCGCAGGTGCCCGGCTCTTCGTCTTCGACTACCGCGCCGGCATGGAAATGGCCGTCCGCGCGCTTGGCGGCAGCTATTCGACCGTGCGCGCCGGACGGCCCACGGGGCTCAACCCCTTGCAGACCGACATTGATGCCCGAGGTCAGGCCTGGCTTGCTGACTGGCTCGCAAGCCTCCTCGAGCGCCGCGACCGGCCTTTGACCCCGGTGCAGACCAACCGCCTGCAGGAGGTCGTGCGCCAGAACGCAAGCGCCGGGAATGCGGGGCTCAGGAACTGGTCGGACTTCGCCTCGCTCCTCGTCTCGACCGATGACGACGGCGATCTCTTCGAGCGGATGCAGGAATGGACCGCCGAGGGCCGCTACGGCTGGATTTTCGGGGCGAACGCAAACGACACGTTCCAAATCGGGGGCAGCACCGACGCTGATGTCGCGGGATTCGATCTAACCGGCATCCTCGACTCCGAGAGCGAACGGGAACGCATGGCGGTCCTGTCCTACCTCTTCCGCCGGGTCGAGCGGGTGATCGAGGATCGCAAGCCCACGATCATCGTGATCGACGAGGCCTGGAAGGCCCTCGACAACGCGTATTTCGCGGAGCGACTCTCGAACTGGCTGGTTACCGCGCGAAAGCAGAACGCGGTCGTCGTGATGATGACCCAGTATGCCAGCCAGCTCGAGCGCACCCGGACCGGCAAGACCATCGTGGAAGCCGTGCCGACGCAGGTGCTCCTGCCCAACATCCGCGCCTCGGCCGCCGACTACGCGATGCTCGGCCTCAGCGAGAAAGAACTCGACGTGCTTCTGGGCGTCGGCTCCGCCTCTCGCCTCGCGCTCGTGCGCGATGACCGTGGCGCGGTGGTGATCGACGCCGATCTCAGCGCCCTCGGTCCCCTCGTGACCATCCTTGGCGGCATGGAGAAGGGCGAGGCTCTTGTTGGCTCCGATTACCGCGATCGCCCTGATTTCTGGAGAGTGACATGACCCGTACCATCACGCGCAGCGTTGTGCTGCTTGGGCTCGGCCTGACCCTGACAGCCTGTGCCCAGCATAATCCCGCGCAGGCCAACTGCTTCAACTTCCGCGAGGCCCCTGCGCAGGCAGGAACTGCCATGACCACGATCTCGACCATGGGGGCGGAAGTCACGCGGCGCGACACGGCTTGCGATTTCGTGCTGCTGAGGGCGGGCGGCTAAGCCGATGCGGAGCTGGCTCCCCCTCTCGATGATTGGCCTTGCGCTGGCAGGTCCCACGGCCGGGCCAGCCAACGCTCAAGGCGTGCCGACCTTCGATCTGCGCTTGTTTGCTGAACGACAGGCAATCCTCGAACAGACCGATCAGGACCTAGCGCTGCAGCAAGACCGACTGACCCGCGAAGAGGAACTGGCCGAGATCGAACGCCAGCAACTCGCCTCCCTCGAAGGGCTGATGGATGCCATGTCCCTCGGCTCAGGCGATGTCGCAGGCACCGTGGCAGGGCTCGAGACGGGACAGGGGGCTGTTGACGATGTCGAGAGCGCCGCAGCCAGCCTCTACGCGCCTGAGGACAACAATCCGGCTGCAGCCCGGATGTTTGGCGATGCCCGGGAAGGGATCGAAGAGCTGATCATCCGCGCCGCGCGCGACACACATAGCCTGCCCGGGGTGAGCCGCGCTGGCTTGTCTCTGGTGCAGTGGCGCTGTCTTCTGCAGGCGCTGATCTGGCAGGAGAGCCGGTTCCAGATTGGTGCGCGCTCACCCGCCGGGGCTTTCGGGCTCACGCAGATCATGCCTGCCACCGCAAGCGATCTCGGCATCAACCCCGCCTATTACGACGACCCGTACCTGCAGGTCACCGGCGGCGCGCGATACCTCGCGATGATGCTGAACATGTTCGATGGCAACATCATCCATGCGCTTGCCGCTTACAACGCAGGCCCGGGCAACGTGCAAGACTACGGCGGCGTCCCGCCCTTCGCGGAGACCCAGCACTACGTGGTGGTGATCCCGCAGCAATACAACAGCTACCTTGCCGCCGTGGGCGGCATCGATGCGCTCGGTACGATTGATCCAGTCCTTCTGGCGAACGCGAGCTTCAGCCTGTCGGCCCATGGGGCAGGTGTCTACGGGGACTATTCGCTGGTCTCGGTTCGCGCGGCCGCCCTGCGCGTGCAGGACATCATCACCCGCATCGGTGAGACCGAAGACCTGCATGAGGCCATCGCGCTCAACACCTATGCGCGCGCCGAGTTGGCCCGGCTGGTCGCGATCCGCACCCGGATCAAGGCCGCCCACACCCAGCCGCTGAGCGAGGAACAACTCGCCATGGCCGCCGCCCAAGCCGCCGAGCGGCAGTTCATGGATTTCACCTTGGAGAGTTTGCGATGATCAAGCGCATGTCCCGTTCCCTTGCCACCGGTGCCGCGACACTTGCGCTTGGCCTCGCTTTTGCAGGTCCCGTCGCGTCACAGGGCGTGCCCACGGTCGATACCCAGAACATCGCCCAGGAAATCCGCCAGCTTCAGCAGATGCTGCAAGATTTCGGGATCCAGACCGATCTTCTGGACAATGCGCTCGCGCAGCTCGAGACGCTGCAAGGCCAGCTCGATCAGCTGAACGAGATGTATGCCTCGCTCACCGGGCCGCGCAGTATCCTCGGTCTCGCCATGGGCGGCGATCTCGACGGCCTCCTGCAGGCCAATTTCGAAGACATCCCTGGTCTGATCCGCGGCATCCAGGCGGGCGACTGGTCGAGCCTGATCGGCCCCAACGCAGGTCCCCTGCGCACGCAGATGGAACAAGCCCTTGCCAGTGCCGGGTTCGACGAGGACTCGCTGCGCGAGATCGCCACGAGCGGCAATCCCGGCGCTGAAGGTGTCGCCACCCGCGCCACGACCGGCGCTGTGATGTCGGCGGCGGCCCAGAACAGCCATGCAGAGGCAGCGCAATCCCTCGAACGTGTCGAACAGCTCGTCGCGATTATCCCCGACATGGAGGACCTGAAGGCGTCGATGGACCACAACACCCGTGTTACGGCGGAACTCGCCATCGCCATGACGCGGATGTGGGAACTTGAAGCCATCCAGACCCTCGGCGCAGGCAATGCGGGCGTGGTGGATGCCGCCACCGTCGCCGAAGAGCGCCGGTACATGGACTTCACCCTGCCGAGCCTCGCGCCATGAGCAAGGCTCCAGACATGACGGCAGGTATGAGCACGCGGGAACTCGTCGAAGAGGAACTGATCCATGGCGCCCTGCGCCGGGAGCAGCTCTGGCGGATGATCGGACTTGGCGGAGCGGGCTTCGGTGTCTTCGGCTGCCTTGCGGCCGCCGCCGTCGCCCTGATGGTCGAGACGCCCCCGCCGGTCGTCGTGCCCTATGATCCTGCAACGGGTCTCGCTCTGCCGAACGCCACGGTCGAAACGGTCTCGCTTGCCGAGCGACCCGCCATCATCGAGGCGCAGATCTACCGCTACATCCTTGATCGCGAGGCCTACAACCAACTCGATAACGACCTGCGCGTGCGCCGCGTGCTGGCGCAATCCACCGGGGCGGCCGAGGCCAGCATGCGCGCCATGTGGACCTCCGGGCAGGAGAGCTATCCGCCGACGCGATATGGTCCTGCGGCAGAGATGGCTGTCGAGATCGCCTCAATCACGCTCATCGGTGAAAACCGCGCGCAGGTGCGCCTCAGAAAGCGCCTGACAAGCCCGCAAGGGGCGCAGGACGGTTCCTTCACCGCCACGCTCATGTTTGCCTTCCAACCCGAACGGACCCGCACGATCGACGACGTCTGGCAAAACCCCTTCGGCTTCACCGTCACCCAATATGCCATCCGATCGGACCGTTCCGAATGACCTCCGTTTTCGTCCGTACCTCCGTGCACGCCCTGCTGGTCGCCAGTGCCCTGGCGCTCACTTCACTCGCAGCTTCGGCCGAGACCACGCCACGCCCCGGACCCCATGACAACCGCGTCCGGATCGCGACCTGGACCGAGGGGCAGGTCTACCGCGTTGTCACCACCCTGACCCGCGTTACCACCGTCGAGTTCGGTGAGGGCGAGACCATCCGTTCGATCATCGCGGGCGACACAGTCGGCTTCCAGTTCGACGGCGTGCCAGGCGGGCGGGCTTTCGCGATAAAGCCTGCAGCCTCGGGTGTGGCCACCAACATCACGGTCTACACGAACCGCCGCTCCTACTACTTCCACGTGGTCGAGGCGCGCGAGACCCCGCATTATGTCGTGCAGTTCCGCTATCCCGAGAGCCGCGTTCAGCCAACCCGGGCGGTCGCCGCTGATGCGCCGAACGCGAACTATGCCGTCAGCGCAAGCGAGGAGTTCACACCGACGGCCGTCTGGGATGACGGCACATTCACGTATTTCCGCTTCGCGCGAAACGCGCCGGTCCCGGCGATCTTCCGCTATGCCAATGGTGGCGAGCGGGCGGTGAACAGCACGGCACTCGAGGACGGCGTCATCCGTGTCTCGGGCGTGAACCGCCAATGGGTCCTGCGCCTCGGCGAAGACGAGGTCTGTGTTCAGGATGTGGGCGGACCCACGTCATGAGCCAGGACACCGAAGACCTGGCCGCGCGCCTCGCGGCCCTTGAAGCGACGGGCGACAAGAAGCGGGCGGTCACACGTCCATCCCCGCTAACGGCGATTCTTGGCGTGGCCGGGATTTTGGCCGTGGGGGGGCTTGCTTGGGCCGCCCTTCAGCCATCACCGGAAGCGCCCTTGCCGACCGCGGCCCCCGAAGAGTTCCAGACTACGGGATCGGGCTTCGGCGACCTCGCACCCATGCCTGTCGCCGAGCCTGCGCCGCCGCCACCGGCCGAGACCGGCCCTTCCGCGTCGGAACTTGCGCTGACGGAGAGCCTCGCGACGCTCCGCGCGGAACTCGAAGACCTGCGCGCGCGGCCTGTCGAGGCATCAGACAGCGGCGCGGAGCAGGCCATCGCCGATCTCACGGCGCAGATCGCGGCGCTGCAGGAGGCCTCGACCGAGGCGCAACGCGCGCTCGAGCGGCAATTGACCGAACGCGACCGCGAGCTTGACCAGTTGCGCATGGACCTCGAGGTCGCGCGGCTGACCCCGCCTGAGCCGACGGACCTCGGGCCGAACGAGGAAGAGCTGCGGCTCGCCGAACTTGAGCGCCGCCGCATCGCCGAAGCGGAGGCCCGGGCCGAACGCATCGCGTCGCCCATGATCGCGTTTTCCGGGATGGGGGCAGGGACCGACCAAGAGAACAGCATTGAGGCCGCGCGCCTGAATGAAGACGAAGCCTTCGTCCGCGCAGGCGCAAGGCCCGCCCCGGTGACGCGGGCCGAAGTGATCGTGAACCCCGGCAACACCGTCGTGCAGGGCACGATGATCCAGGCCGTGACCGAGACGGCGCTGGACAGCACGCTGCCCGGCGCGATCCGCGCCATCGTCTCCGAGGACGTCCATTCCTTCGACGGCACGCGTGTCCTGATCCCGCGCGGCGCGCGTCTCGTAGGGCGCTATCGCTCCGATGTGGCGCTCGCGCAGTCGCGGGTCATGGTGGCCTGGGACCGCATCATCCTGCCCGACAACCAGACCGTGGAAATCAGTGCCTATGGTGGCGACGAGCTCGGCCGCACCGGCACCACCGGCTTTGTCGACACCCGCTTCGCGCAGCGCTTTGGCTCGGCCACGCTGATCTCGCTGATCGGGGCCTTGCCTGCGGCCGCCGCTGGACAGATCGAGGATGAGGCTGCTGCCGATATCGCGAGCGATGTGGGCACGGACCTGCGCGACAGCACGCAAAGCGTGATGCAGGACTATCTGGCGATCCGTCCCGTGATCCATGTCGATCAGGGCACCCGGATAACGGTCATGGTCGACCGCGATCTGGAGATTTTGTTTTAGGATGACCCCAGCTCTCACACAGTTTGCGGGGGTTGCCGACCGGGCAAATCAACCCGGTCGGCAGCGGGGGACGGATCGATCTGGAGATGGTCGAATTGGGCCGATCAGAAGTGGGATCACCCCTGCAGTTTCGCATGTCCTGAACGGATACCTGGGGAAGGTTTCAGCACTTTGCCCCGCATAACAAGATAAGGAAGACGAAGTTGAACAACACGGTAGGGATCGACATTTCAAAGGCGACACTCGACGCGTTTCGCATGTCGGACGGGCGACGAGAGCAGTTTTCCAACGATGCCGCCGGTCTCAAGGCACTGACGAAGTGGCTCGGGAAAACACCCGTCAGGGTGATCTACGAGCCGACCGGTCCCTACCATCGGGACCTCGAACAAGCCTTGGCCGCTACAGGCCATGGCTTGGTGAAGGTGAACCCCACGCGGGCGCGCCGTTTCGCGCAGGCAACGGGCCAGACCGCCAAGACCGACCGCGTCGATGCCGAGCTTCTCGCACGGATGGGCGCAGTGCTCAACCTCGAAGCCAGCCCGGCCCGGTCGAATGCACTCATGGAAATCAAGGAGTTGCACGTCGCGCGCGTCGGCCTGATCAAAGACCGGACAGCGTGCCGGAATCGGTTGGCGACAGCGCGGTGCAAGGTGATCATCTCGCAGCTGAACGCGCGCTACCGCCAGATCAAGACGCAGATCGCCCAGATCGACGCAGAGCTGGTGCGCTACGTCAAAGCCGATCCGGAGCTCGCGCGCCGTTATGAGATTCTTCTCTCCATTCCCGGGATCGGCCAGGTCGCCGCCATCGCGCTGATCGTCGAGATGCCTGAACTTGGCAGCATGAACGCCAAGGAGGTCGCCAGCCTCGCGGGACTCGCGCCGATCACCCGACAGTCTGGCATGTGGAAAGGCAAGGCTCGGATCAGCGGCGGTCGCCAGACAATCCGCACGATGCTGTTCATGCCGGCGCTCATCGCGACGAGGTTCAACGCGCCATTGCGCCAGATACACGAAGCCCTCATTGGAGCCGGAAAACCGTGGAAGGTCTCGATCACTGCGGTCATGCGCAAACTCGTCATCCTCGCCAACGCGCTCGTACGCGACGACCGCACTTGGGCTGACGCCCGTGCTTGATCATAACGGATACTTCTGACATGGCGGCGAGCTATCTCGAAGCCTCGCTCGACCGGCTTGGCGCGCCCGCGCAGCGCGACGACACGATCGAGATCTGTATCAACCCCGATGGTCGTGTCTGGGGCGAGTTCCAGGGCGATCATTTCATGCGGGGCCTCGGCACGCCGCTGAATCAGACCGAGATCAAGGACCTCGGTAACCAGATCGCCTCGGCGGCATCGACCACGCTGAGTACCAAGAAACCCATCGTCTCGGTCTCGATCCTCTACCGGGACCGTCCGATCCGGGCGCAGGTGATCCAGCCGCCCGCCGTCGAGGGTGGGTTCTCCATCTCGCTGCGGTTCTTCTCCTCCCTGCCGCTGGAGGCAATCAAGCTCGGCTTTCTCTATGGCCAGGAGCGCAGCCTCGAAGGTCTGCGCCGTGAACGGAATGCAGCGCTGCGCGATGTGGTGGCCTCCGGCGACATTGATGCCGCCCTGCGCTTCTGCGTCGAGAACAAGCTCAACATGATCGTCTCGGGGGGCACATCGACCGGCAAGACGGTCGCAGCGCGCAAGATCCTCTCCCTGATCCCGCCCGAAGAGCGGATCATCACGATCGAAGAGGCTGCAGAATTGCGGCCCGAGCAGCCAAATGCCGTGACGCTGATTGCTGATCGCGACACGGAGGCCCGCAGCGCCGATGTGCTTCTGGCCTCGACCCTGCGGATGCGGCCGGACCGGATCGTGCTGGGCGAAGTTCGCGGCCGCGAGGCCATGACCTTCCTCGAGGCGATCAACACCGGCCACGGCGGCTCGCTCACAACGCTGCATGCCGAAACCCCGCAACTGGCCGTCCGCCGTCTCGCCATAGCCGCGCTCAAGACCGATGTGCCGATGACCTATGCCGACATGGTCGACTACATCGAGGGCTCCATCGACGTGATCATCCAGGCAGGCCGCTATGACGGCGCCCGCGGCATTACCGAGTTCTTCCTGCCGGGGCAGGCGAGACATCCAAACCAGAACACTGCCGGAACCGGGGTCACAAAGCGCCCAACGGTCACCGCCGAATGACCCGAAAGGAAAACCCCATGCGCAAGATCACCCTCACCGCAGCTGTCACCCTGCTGGCCGCGCCCCTCGCGGCACAGACCTCGCCGCAGGTCACGAATGATCTCACAGTGACTATGTCCCCCAAGCAGTACCGGATCTGCAACGACCGGCCTGAACGACCGACCTGGATGGATGAAGTCCACCCGCGCGAGGCCTACAAGGCGCTGACGCTGATGGATCTGTACGAACTGCGCGCATGGGAACAGATCGTCGATACGGGCAACTGCGGCTGCGAAGTCCGCTTCCCGGCATGGGAAGATGCCTCTGAAGAATTCAACGAACGGTATCGCCTGGCATCAGCCGCGGAACATACGTCAGCGCAGCGGGACATCCGGCAGCAGCGCAACGAGCTGCGCCACGCGGTTCAGGACATCTGCGAAGCTCAGGGCAACTGGTAATGGGCGTAGTCAGCTGGATGGTCGGAACCGCTGACGGTTTCCTTGTCGATGCTGCCGAGTCTCAGTTCGGGGCTGTGGCCAGCAATACCGGCACGATCGTCCTGCTGATGGTCACGCTTTCGCTGATCGGCGTCTGCATCAACATGGCCTTCCAATTCCGCAGCATGGATGGGGCCAGCTTCTTCTGGTATCTCATCAAGCTGACACTGATAGGCCTCTTCGCCTTCAACTGGGCCAACTTCAATGCGGTTGCGAATGCCGTCATTGGTGGGCTTGACTATGTAGCGGGCGCGCTAGTGTCGTCCGTTGGCGGGGGTGGCGCAGGCGCAACCCATTTCGCGGGAGAGTTCGACAACCTGATCGAGCGCTTCGCGACATATCTGAACGCGATCGGCAGCAATCTGAACTGGATGACAGGCGCGATCCTCGGTGGGATCGGCCTGGTGCTCCTCAGCCTCCTTGGCTTCATGACTGGGATCGTCCTCATCTTCGCTAAGATGATGCTGACCCTGATGCTCGGTCTCGCGCCGATCATGATCGCGCTGTCGCTCTTCGACGCAACCAAGGATTTCTTCCACAGATGGGTCTCGACGACGATCAGCTACGCCTTCTACCCCATCGTCATCGCCGCCATGTTCTCGACCGTCGTCGGAATGGCGAACTCGCTCTTGGCCCAGCTCGGCGACCCGAACTCAGCCACAAACATCGGCTCGCTGGTGCCGTTCTTCGTGATGGTGTTCCTGGCCAAGGGCTTCGTTGCGGCAACACCCCTGATCGTGCGGGGGATCTCTGGAAACCTGATGGTTGCCGCGGCACCAGCTGTGGTCTCTGGCTCGGCCGGGATCATGAGGGGGATCCTCAATACCGACGGCGTGAAGGGCAGGGCGCGGATTGGCGCGCTCACGACAGGTGAAGTGATTGGGCGGGGGACAATGCAGGCACCCGCCGCTGTGCGGAGTGCTGCAGCTACGGCAAGCGCGCAGGTGGTCAGGATGGCTGAGAGAGCGAAGCAGTTGGGTCGGTGAGACCTAATGCGCCGCCGCCATGATGCCTTCTCGTTGATGCGAAGGGCGGATAGCTGTCTGACTGCAATGCGGCATCGCACTTCTGACAACTGTCGATAGCAGCCATTCATGATGAGCTCGGCCGAGCTTTTGAAGTGCGGTCGTGGCCGGGCACGTCAGGCTGCGAAACTGGCGTGGTCGATACCAGCAGCGCGTCTGGCACCGATTGTCTTCACGGCGACATATAAGTTTTATCGATCCGTCATCCGTCCGCCCTAACAGGCCGCTGAAATAGTCGGCAGACGAGAAGGACTTCCCGTTTTCGTACGAGTTCTGGGCTTGAGCGCCCGCCGGTCCACTGCTCTTCGTCCTCAGGCGGCGAGCAGCCTGGGCAGTCTTGCCAGATTGTTGGCGGCCATCGTCAGGATGAACCGCGACTGCACCCGTTCGATGCCGCGATACATCGTCTGCGCCATCCCTCCGACCGTCTTGGCCCAGCCGAAAGCCTCTTCGATCCGCTTTCGATGCTTGAGGGAAAGGGCGTAGCCGTCGTGGCGGGTGGTGCGGCGGTCGATGGCGGAATGTCGGGCCTTTTGCGCGACATGGGGCGTGACGCAGGCCCTGCGCAGATCTCGGATGAATTCGGCGGCGTCATAACCTTTGTCGGCGCCCAGCGTCAGGCGCCGGGTTGACCCCGGCGAATGTCGGTGGATCATGTCGAGCGCGGCTTGCCGTTCGGCGTGGCCATCGGCGCGGGTCAGCTCGCCCTGCACGATCAGGCCGGAGCGGTTCTCCATCAGCGCATGGCCGATGAAGCACAGCATCGCACCGGTGCCGGGGGATTTCTTGTAAAGCCGCGCCTCGGGATCGGTGGTCGAGGCATGCGTCGCATTCGAGCGTTTCTCGCCCCGGAAGTCGACCTCGGCATTGCGGTTCTGGCGGCGGCTGCGGGGCATCGGATCGGGCTTTGCTTCGGTCGCGTCGGGGGCGGGGCTTGGCGGCGGCGGCGCGCCGGGATCCTCGTCACCCGGATCATCATCGGGATCCTCGGCCTCGGGCGGCGGCGCCTTCGGCTGAAAGCTTTTCATCGACGCCCAAGCCTTCACCAGCGTGCCATCGACCGAGAAATGCTCGTCCGACAGGAGCGGCGCCACCTCGCGATGCGCCAGGATCGCGGCCATTATCTTGCGCGACATCTCGGTATTCATCAGCCGGTCGCGGTTCTTCGTGAAAACCGTCGGCACCCAAACCTGATCGTCGATCCCCAGCCCGACGAACCAGCGAAACAACAGGTTGTAATCCATCTGCTCCATCAGCTGGCGCTCGGAGCGGATCGAAAACAGGATCTGCAGAAGGCTCGCCCGGATCAGCCGTTCCGGCGCGATCGAGGGGCGGCCGAAGCGGATGTAAAGCCCTTCGAAATCAGCATCGAGGCTGGCCAGCGCATCATTGACCACCTGCCGGATCTTGCGCAGCGGATGCCTGGCCGGGATGCGATCCTCGAGGTCGACATAGCTGAAAAGCGACCCGCTCGTCTCGTCCGTGCCCCGCATCGTGATCCCCCTTCGCTATGGGAAGGGGTGAATCATGTTCTGCATCCGCGGTCGAGGCCGACTATTTCAGCGGCCTGCTAAGGTCCGGCCAGCAATTCCTAGAGGTTCCCGCGATGAAGAAGACACTTTCCGCCATTGGCGTCCTTGCCCTGACCGCAACTTCGGCCCTTGCCGAACCGGTGCAGATCACCTGGTGGCATGGTATGGGCGGCGCGAATGAAGAGGTGATCAACCAGATCGCCCAGAAGTTCAACAGCGCCCAGGCAGCCTGCGGGCTGACCCCGGTGTCGAAGGGCACCTATGAAGAGGCGCTGGCCTCGGGCATCGCCGCTTTCCGTTCGGGCGAACAGCCGAACATCCTTCAGGTCTTTGACGCCGGGGCCGCCACGATCATGAACGCACCCGATGCCATAATTCCGGCCGAGGATCTGCTGGTCCAGAACGGTCATGCCTTTGACCGCGAATCCTTCATCCCCGGCATCCGCCATTTCTATGCCGATGCCGCGGGCAAGTTCGTCGGCATGCCGTTCAACTCGTCGGCGCCGATCATGTATGTCAATGACGAAGCCTTTGCGAAGGCGGGCGTCGAGGTGCCGAAGACCTGGGCCGAGTTCGAGGCCGCGGCGCCGAAGCTGAAGGAAGCGGGCTATATCCCGCTGACCGCCTCGCAGCTCACCTGGATGTTCTTCGAGAACTTCTTCTCGCGCAACAATGTGCAGATGGCCTCGAACACCAATGGCTATGACGGCTTCGAAGGCACCACGCTGAATGCCACCGCCCCCGAAGTGCTGGCGTTCTGGAACCGCGTAAAGGCCTGGCACGATGCCGAGCTTTTCGGTTTCTACGGCGCGGGCTGGGCCGACAACCAGAAGCCTTTCGAAGAAGGCAAGGTTGCGCTGTGGATCGGCTCTTCGGGGTCGTTCGGTGGCCTGTCGAAGACCGCGACCATGCCCTTCTCGGCCACGTTCCTGCCCTATGACGAGACCGTGGCCGACGGCAACAAGTCGTCCTTCATCGGTGGCGCGTCGCTCTTTGCCTTTGCCGGTAAGCCGGATGCGGAAAACAAATGCACGGCCGAGTTCTTCAGCTTCCTGACCTCGACCGACATCCAGGCCTTCTACCATCAGGCCACGGGCTATGTTCCGATCACCACTGCCGCCTATGAAAAGTCCAAGGCGGATGGCTGGTACGGAAAGCACCCGCAGGCCGAGATCGGCATCATGCAACTGTCGCTGCCGCAGGGCGAATGGTCCAAGGGCTACCGCCTGGGATTCTACCCGCAGATCCGGGTGATCGAGGAGCGCGAGTTCAACAAGATCTTCTCCGGCGAAACCACGGTGGAAGACGCCTTCAAGGCGATCGAGACCGAGGGCAACGAGCTGCTGGCCAAATTCGCCAAGACGGCGGGCTGATCGCCTGACTTTCGACCGCTGGGCCCCGCTCCCGGGCCCGGCGGTCTTTGCTTTTTCCCGCAAGGCCCTGATGACCGATCTTTCCGCCCCGCTTGCCGCCAAGGCCCGGCCCTTTGCCCGGCTGCGCGCCGCCCTGACAGCACAACCCGAACCTGCCAAGCGTGTTCAGTTCGACCGGCCGCTGTTGCCGTGGCTGTTCCTGCTGCCGCAGCTTCTGGTGATCTTCGTCTTTTTCTACTGGCCCTCGGTGCAGGCGATCAGCTCGTCCTTCTACCTTGAGGACCCGTTCGGTTTTGGCGCCACCTTCGTGGGCATTGACAACTACACCGATGCGCTAGGCTCGGCGGAATATCTTAATATCGCGGCCTTCACCGCCTTCTTCACCGCAGTCGTGACTGCCGCCTCGCTGGGCCTCGGGCTTCTGCTGGCGGTCAAGGCCGATGCGGTGATCCAGGGTCGCGGGCCTTACCGCACCGCGCTGATTTCGGTCTATGCCATTGCGCCGCCGGTGGCCGGGCTGATCGGGATGATGCTGTTTGACCAGCATATCGGTCCCTTCGTGAAACTGGCCGCAATGCTGGGCTGGGACATGAAAGTGGGCATCGACTACTGGGACACCGCCTTTGCCATGATCCTGGTTTCGGTCTGGAAGCAGGTTCCCTACAACTTCATCTTCTTCCTCTCGGGGCTGCAGGCGGTACCGGCTTCGGTCCGTGAGGCCGCGATTATCGATTGCCGCAACGGCTGGCGCCGGTTCCGCACCGTGACGCTGCCGCTTTTGGCCCCCACAGCGTTCTTCCTGCTGATCATCAACATCACCTACGCGTTGTTCGACACCTTCGCGGTGATCGACGTGATGGTGAAGGACAAACCTGCGAACAACCCGATCACGCTGGTCTACAAGGTCTATAATGACGGCTTCCGCGGCAATGATATCGGCGGCTCTTCGGCGCAGTCGGTGATCCTGATGCTGGTCGTTCTGGTCCTGACGCTGGCGCAATTTCGCTGGCTTGAACGCCGCGTCCACTACGGCTGATCCCATATGCACCGCATCCGCCCCCTCGACCACCTGATCCTGATCCTTGGCTGCCTGTTCATGCTGGCTCCCGTCGCGGTGGCCATCATGACCTCGACCCATAGCGCCGCCGATATCCATGTGGACGGCCTCTCGCTTGCACCCGGTGGCCATGCGATTGAGACCTATGCGACCGTGCTGAGCAAGCGCGGCGGGTTCACCGGCGAAGTGACAGGCGCGACCATGGCGATGAATTCGCTGATCCTTGGCCTTGGCTTTGCGATCGGCAAGATCGCGCTGTCGATGCTGGCAGCTTATGCGTTGGTTTATTTCCGCTTCCGCTTTGCCACTGCGATGTTCTGGGTGATCTTCACCACCCTGTTGCTGCCGTTGGAAGTGCGGATCATGCCATCCTATCAGGTGATGTCCGACCTGCGCCTGCTCAACAGCTATACCGGGCTGATCCTGCCGCTGCTGGCCTCGGCCACGGGCACCTTCTATTTCCGGCAATTCTTCAAGTCTGTGCCTGACGAGCTGCTGGAGGCCGCCCGGATCGACGGGGCAGGCCCGGTGAAATTCTTCTTCGATATCCTGCTGCCGCTGTCGAAAACCATGATGGCCGCAATCTTCATCATCATGTTCGTCTATGGCTGGAACCAGTATCTCTGGCCCATGCTGATGACGACCGAAGAACGCTTCTTCACCCTGATGCGGGGGATCAAGCAGATCTTGCAGGTCTGGGTTGGCAGCCAGATCCCCGATTACAACCAGGCCTTCGCCCTTGCGGTGCTGGCGCTGCTGCCGCCCGTGATCGTGGTGGTGGTGTTTCAGCGCTGGTTCATCAAGGGTCTGACTGAAAGCGACAAGTAACATGGCTTCCATCACGCTGACCAATGTCTCGAAAACCTATCCCGGTGCCCCCGCACCTTCGGTCTGCGACATCAACTTGACCATCGCCGATGGAGAATTCATCGTGCTGGTCGGCCCCTCGGGCTGCGGGAAGTCCACGCTATTGCGCATGGTGGCGGGGCTGGAAGAGATCAGCTGCGGCGAGGTGCGCATCGCGGATCGCGTGGTGAACCGGGTGGACCCGGCGGATCGCGACATTGCCATGGTGTTCCAGAATTATGCGCTCTATCCGCATATGACGGTGAGGGAGAACATGGCCTATGGGTTGAAGAACCGCAAAACCCCAAAGGCCGAGATCGAGGCGCGCGTGGCCGAGGCCGCCCGCATGCTGGAACTGGGTCCCTATCTCGACCGCCGCCCCCGTGCCCTGTCTGGCGGGCAGCGGCAGCGGGTTGCCATGGGGCGGGCGGTCGTGCGGCAACCTGCTGCTTTCCTGTTCGATGAGCCCTTGTCCAATCTGGACGCTAAGCTGCGCGTCTCGATGCGCGGCGAGATCCGTCGCCTGCAGCGACGGCTGGGAACCACCTCGCTTTATGTCACCCATGACCAGCTGGAGGCGATGACCCTGGCCGATCGGCTGGTGGTGCTGAACGCGGGCCGGATCGAGCAGGTGGGAACGCCGTTGGAGATCTACCATCACCCCGCCTCGACTTTCGTGGCCTCCTTCATCGGGGCCCCCGCGATGAACCTGCTGGACGGGCGGGCCGACAGCGGCTGGCTACAGGTTGGCGTCCACCGGCTGGCGCGGCAGGATCAGCTGGGCTCGGGCCCCGTCACCATCGGATTGCGGGCCGAAGACCTGACGCCGGCGGCCGAGGGATTGGCCTTCAAGACCGATTTCGTCGAAGAGCTTGGTGCGCAGCGGCTGGTTCATGGCCATGTCGACGGGCAACTGCTTGTGGTGGCGATGGACCCCGCGATGCCGATTTCCGCCGAGCTGCGGCTGGGTGTTGCGCCGGATCGGGTGCATGTCTTTGCCACCGATACCGGCAAACGGATCGAAACGGCCCCGGCCATATCCCGACCTGCGGTGGTGACCGCATGATCCACCGGACGGTTTCCAGGCTTGCGCCGCTGTCACAGGCAGAGCGTGAGACCATCCGCCAGCTTCCCCGCACGGTGGCGGCGCATGATGCGCATCTGGCTGGCCTGCCTTGCATGACCTCTGTCGAGCAGGGTGGAGCCGCCGCGGATGCCCCACTGGCCTTCCCCTTCACGGTCGCGGCCTGGAACCTTGAACGCTGCCTGTTTCCAGTTGAAAGCGCCGAAATGCTGGCAGAAGCGGGCGCGCAGGTGGCGCTGCTCTCTGAAATGGACCATGGAATGGCGCGCAGCGGGCAGGCGCACACCACTGCCCAACTGGCCGGGCATTTGGGCATGGCCTATGCCTATGGCGTGGAATTCGTCGAGCTGGGCCTTGGCTCAGAGACCGAGCGGGAGTTCTGTGTTGCCGACAGCAATAATCTGGGCTGGCATGGCAATGGCCTGATGGCCGCCACGGCGCTGTCGCAGCCCTTCCTGCTCCGGCTGCCGGGGCGGCGGTTCTGGTTCCTGCAGGGCGGGGATCAGCCCCGGCTGGGGGAACGCATGGCCATCGGCGCGAAGGTCAGGACAACTGCCGGATTGGCGGTTATGGTTTCGACCCATCTGGAAAGCAACGCCAATGCGGCGGAACGTAGCGCCCAGATGGTAAGCCTGATCGACGCGCTTGAGGCCGCCTTTCCCGGCCTGCCCATTCTGATTGGCGGCGATCTGAACACGGGCAATCATATCGGCGGCGACTGGCGCGCGGAAACCCTGTTCGACCTGGCCCGCGCGCGTGGCTTTGGCGTGCATGGAGGCCCCGAGGAGCAAATGACCACCCGCCCCAGCCTGATCACCCGCTGGCCCGAGCGCGCGATGAAACTGGACTGGTTTCTGTCGCGCGGACTGGAGATCGGCCGGTCGCGGGTTTTGCCGTCAACCAGCAAGCTGGGCAAACCGCTATCAGACCATGACCTTCTTCTTGTCGATATCGAGGGTTTCTCAAGAAGCTGACCGGCCTTCCGGCCGCCCTAGAGTCAGATTCCATTGCAGAGACCATTTACGGCAGCTTCCGGGATTTCAGCGATGCGGCGACGGTTCGGATGGGCTGGCGGCAATGGGCCGATCACGTAAACTCCGCGATGATGGCCCGAGTCGTCTGCACAGCCGCCGCAAGTTGGGTCCTGTCTGCCTCCTTGAGCCCCAGACCAGCCAGATCGAACGACAATTGACCGGACCCACCGCCACCCGCCGCAGCGCGTGCTGCTCGGCCGCGCGCACGACCTATTGGCGCTGGCTGCGGATCCTGCGTCTCCGTTGCAGGTAGCTCAACGGTCATCGACGAGGACGCAGTCCCAGACCCCTGTGCCCCTGCAGCCGCCCGCACCGCCTGCAGTTCCTGCTTCAGCTTCTCCACTGTCTCGCGCGTCTCGGTCATCTGCCGATCCCGCCGCAGCCCGTCCTCATCCGGGTATGGGAAACTCCCCGCCTGACCGGCATGCAGCACCTTCAGCGCCGGATCCTCGAAATACTTGATCCGCCGCGCCCGGACCGGCATCTGCGCGTCGATGACGAGGATCACCTCGTCGAGGTCCATGCGCCGGGCCTGGTCTTCTGTAAGGAGCGGCGTGTCCTCTGTCCGCTCAGAGACGCTGCGCCCCTCGAAGGGGTTGCGCCCGACCGCGCGGGATCGGGTTACGACGCGCTTTGTTGTCTTCCCCACGGCCTGGCTCAGTTCCTCAATCGTCTTCTGTTCGGACGGGGTGAGGTAGAGCTTCACGCCGGCGCCGCCCTGGAGTGACCGGCGGGTATTCTCTCCATAGATCTCGTCCAGCGCCGGGATGGTCTGAGTGACGATGGCGAGGTTGCCGCCGAAAGAGCGCAGCGTCTTGATGCTCTCGGCGACGATCGGCATTTTCCCGAGACGGTCGAATTCGTCGAGCATGATCATCACCGGCCAGGGCTCGTCATCGCCGGGCTCCTGCGCCTGCAGCGAGGCGATGAGGTCCGAGAAGAACAGCCGGATCAGCGGGGCCAGCGGGCGGATCATCTCGGACTCGACCACGAGATAGATCGCATGCGGCCGCCGCCGGATGTCCCGGAATGAGAAATCCGAGGTCGCGGTGGCCGCGTCGATCGCACGGTTGTCCCAGGTGTCGAGACCAGAGGTCATCAGGAGCGACAGGTAGGAAGTCAGGGTGTCGTTGTTGGTCGAGGCCATGCGCTCGAAGATCAGCTTGGCCGAGGTGTTCTTCACCTCACGCGCGCGCTTGAGGTACTCCTTCTGCTTGTCACCGCCCGAGGCGGTGATGCGGTAGATCTCGCCAATGGTCGGCACGCCGCGCTCGAAGGCCAGAAGACCGGCCGCCACGAACAGATCAATGCCGCCTGCCAGTAGCCCGCTCAGCTTTTCGTTTTCGGTCTGCAGGAAGAGCTTGGCGGTGAGCTTCAACTCCATCTGCTGCCGGTCGGGATTGGTCATCGCCGCGATGCGCGCCAGCGGGTTGTAGCGGTGGGTGGGTCGGTCCCAGTCGGTCGGCGCGAAGCGGAAGACCTTGTCGCCCATGCTGGCGCGAAAGCGCGAGGTCTCGCGGAAGTTCTCGCCCTTCACGTCGAGCACCACGGCCGAACCTTTGTAGGTCAGTAGGTTCGGGATCACGAAGCCCACGCCCTTGCCCCGACCCGTTGGCGCCACGATCAGCGCATGCGGGAAGGTTTTTGACACCAAGAAAGGGCGCTTCGATTTCGGGGGGCCAAGCTTGCCCAGAAGGAAGCCGCCACCCGGCTTGGCAAAGAAGCCGTTGCGCTTCATTTCGGCTCTGGTCTGCCAATGCGTCGTGCCGAAGCGCGTCAGGGCATCGCCGAGAAGCGTGACACTCAACATGAGCGCGGCAACGCCAAAGCCTGCGAGGATCAAGTTCACCCAGAGGAAGTCCCGCGGCGCGCTGACGCCGAGGGCGCGGTACTCGCGCGCGAGAAGGGAGACCTCAAAGGCTTGCGTCGACAGGCCATAGCGGATGGTGAGGTAGCCCGTTGCCACGACATAGCCGATGGCGAGGCCAACCAGCGTCAGGCTCAGGATCCCGCCCGCGATCTTGCCCTTATCCATGGGTGATCCCTTTCTCGCCGTGGGCCGCGGCATGGCGGGCGCGCTGTGCCTCGATCTGTTCCTCGGCCAGCGCATCCAGCACCCGCTCCATGGCGGGACCGTGCTCCGTTACTTCGCTGCTTTCCAGATAGGCCTTGGCAAGTTCCAACTGCCGAAGTGGGTCCTCGGTGAACTTGTCCAGCACATCCGCGTGTCCTGCGCGGAGGGCAGTCACAGCGTTCGGCGTGAGGTTGCGGTCGATCTGGGCGATCAGGCGCTGCCCGTCGGTCTCGGAGAGCGGCTTCACATCCTCGGCCTCGGCCCGCTGCAAGAAGGTTAGCACATAGGGGGCGGTCTCAGCCATGAAGCGCCGTTCGGCATAGTCCTGTCGCGCTTGATCCTCGATGTCGAAACTCCGCTCGCTGATGTAGGCGCGCGATGCGCCCAATGCGCGAAGGCGGTTGATTTCCTCCTGCACCGCGTTTCCGAACTCCTCTTCGGGCATTTCCGCTCGGTAGCGGGCAAAGGTGCGGTCATCCTCGGTGATCTGACCGAGGTGTTGCATAGGATCGCGCAGAGCGAGGTCCATGTCACCGGCGTGGAGCCTGAGGTCCTTTTCGTCGACGGCGAACTCCTGCGGCTTGCGGCTGTCGGTGATCTTGTCCCAGGCCATTGAGGCCAGCTCAGCATGATCGGGCGACCTCTGCGCATAGGCGTTGAAGGCGGCGCGGGCTTCTTCCACTTCGACGGCACCAGCCCTGCGCACGGAAGGGTCGTCCGAAAAGGGATGGTCGAAGTCTGTCCGGCGGAATTGGGCGACGAGCTCTTGGAAATCCCGGCGCTCGGACGGGGCGAAAATGTCGGGCTCGCCCGCCGCGCGCTCACGCTCTGGCAGCGTCACGTGTTCCGCCAAGGCAACCGGGTCACCGTCGGTCTCATCCACATCATCGATGGCCCGCAGGATGCGCGCCGCGGTAAGGGTGTCGCCCAGGCGGACATGTACGGTTTCCAGCCGGTCCAGCGCTTCCTCGCGGTCCTCGCCCTTCTCCAGATCAAGATCGCCAGCCTTGGCGATGGCGCGCAGATCATGCGCCAACCATTGCCGTTCGAGCGCGGCGTTGCCTGCACCCTCGCGCATGCGGGCGGCTACGGCTTCGGGATCAATGCCCGTGCCCTGCAGCGCCTCCGTAAGCCGTGCCTTCACATCCCCGTCGTCGAGACGCATCATCTGGTCCTCGCGCATATTGGCGCGCGCATAGACCCCATCCCGCGATGGTGCGTCGAGGAGGGCAGCCGAGCGATCCCCGAGAGGGTTCAGATGCGCGACCGAGGCCAGCACATCGGTGAGCTTTCGTTCGATCTCCGGCCTCCTGGCCGCGGGCGCCCGGTCGATTGCCGCCTCGATCTGACGGATGTTCTGAGAAAACTCGGTGATCAGCGTGTCGAATGCTGGCTCAATTTGGGACATGTAGATGGCTCCGTCAGATTGAATCTGACCGCCCCTGGCAAGGATGGTGCTGGCCCGCTCGAGTGCCTCGGCCACGTCATCGAAGTTCGACCGGGATGCCTCGACCGCCAGCCCCCGATAAGTCAGCGCATTGCGCGCCACCGTCTGCAGGGCTGCGGCGAGATCAGCGCCTGTGCGCTGGCGCTCGACCGGCGGACGGCCCTCCTCACGGGCCTTGTAGACCTCGTCGATCTCGGCGCGATAGGTCGTGACCCCCCGGTCAAGACGCCGTGTCGCCTCGAGCCTTATCCCGTGGATCTGTGCCGCCTCGACCATCGCCACCCGAAAGGCGTCGTAGTTGAAGTGGTGATCCTTCCCGAGAAAGAACATTTCGCCATCCTTGCTGCGGCGGTTCAGAACGATATGCGCATGTGGATGCGCGCGATCTTGGTGTATTGCAGCAATATAGTCGAATTGCGACCCCTCACCTTGAAAGAACTTCTCGCAGACGGATTCCGTGATCGCGCGGACCTCCTCGCCGCTGGTACCGACGGGAAAGGCCATAAGCAGATGCGAGGTGTGGCCGAGCTTCGGACTATGCCGCTCGCCCCACTGGTTCTCGAAGCGCCGCACGACCCGGTCGATCTCGGCCTCTGTCAGGGTCTTCTTGCCATCATGGGTGCCGCGGCTGTCGAGGATGTGGCTCGACTTGGTGGTGAGATACGTCAGCTGGGCCTTCAGCTGCGCGCCCGTGTGGCACCCGCCTTTCGAGATCGGCTTGAAGATGGCCGGCGAGTAGCCCCGCGCGGCCCGGACCATTTGCGCCTTCTTCGACAGCCCCTGCCAACTGCCCGAGACACGGCTCCAATCGCGATCGAAAAGGGCGGGGCTGATGCCGCGCGCCTCACTCCGCGCCATGCTCGGCCGCCTGCTCCGCTTCCTGCCGTGCCAGACCGGCGAGCGCCTTGGTGACCTCGAGGTCTAGTTCGCGACGCCGCGCGCGGAACATCTCCTGGATCTGGTCGGCCATGTCGAACACGAGCACCGCGAGATCGCGGATCTCGGCATGGCTGGCGGGGGTATAGGGCAGACGTTCGCCCTTGAGCTTTGCTTCGTTCAGGCGGCGCGCAACCTGGTTCACGTTGTTGCCGACCCGGTTCAGCGCCGCGCTCATCCCTTTCAATTCATCCGTCATGCCCTCATCCGGGCGCAGGAGATCGTCGGCGGCCAGCATCAGGCAGTGCATCGCGTCTGACCGATGCGCGATCCCACGCCGCGCGAGAGCTGCGTCAAAGCCGCGAAGGTCGCGGTCGGTGACCCGCATGGTCAGCACACGGGTGCGACTATCGTTGGCCGAGACTGCGGAACGACCCCGGCTCAGCACGTTGTAGATCGTCTTGGGTGAGACCTTCAGCGTCGCACTGATCGCACTGACCGAAACGCCTTTCGCCCGTTCCCGGACGATCTGACGGCGCTCCTGATCGGTCAGTCTGCGACTGCTGCCCATGTGAAGTATACGTTCCTATTTCTTGCCAACTTCGTACAAGCCCGCCTTCTCCCAGCACAAGCGGAGAAGGCAGCAAGGGCTTGTACTCAATGTAGAAAATCGGCCTCACGGGCCGATTTGACGTCCTTTGTCAAATGCAGCGCGCAACGCGCTCAATGCAACGCGTCCCGCGTACCCTGCATCGCGCATCGCGTCCTTTGGACTGCGTTTTGCGCGCCCTGCAGCACGTCTTCTGGCGAGTGCCCGATGCCATGTGCCGCCTGCATCGCGTGTGATGCTGGATGGTCCGCGTCCAGTGCGGGATGCGTCGCGTTTCCTGCGTTGTGGACAATGCCGTGTGACGCATGTTGCGCGTCATCTGGAGACCGCATCGCGCAGACCGGATGACGTCAGGTGTCACGTGCAGCGTGTCTCAGGTCCCCAGCACGATGCACTGTGCAACCCGCATTTCGCATCGGGGATTCCGCATCCCGTCTTCTGCTTGACGCCGTCGCACACGGAGGTTAGCGACGCAGAAACATCTTTGTCGCGTTTAACCATTCTTGCGAGAGGCCCGCCCCCATGCCGAACGACAATCTCGTGGTGATCGCCGCGATGGCCCGGAAAGGGGGGAGTGGCAAAACCACGCTCTCGCGCGCCCTGATCAGCGCTGCTGTTGCCGCTGGCCGTCGCGTCCTTTTGATCGATACCGACAGCACCGGCGTGCTCGGCACCTGGCACAAGCGGGCTGAAGCCGCGGGCTTGGGATCACCGCTCCTGCGATCGGCGACCGTCGAGAGCGTAGGGGCTGTGGATCGCCGGATCAAGCAGGTCTATGCGGCGGACTCGGCGGATTTCATCTTCATCGATACGGCAGGCGTCGGGGCCGAGTGGTCGGACGGGATCGCCGTTCTGGCCGATCACATCGTGACACCGGTGATGCTCTCGACCTCGGATCTCGATGTCGGCGCGCAGACCGCCGACTGGTTCGAAAAGCTCCGCGCCCGCGTCGATGACCCCGACAGCCTTCCGCGCCACCATGTCGTTCTGAATATGGTTGACCCCAAGACCACGCGCGCCGATGCCGCCCTCATCGAGGCGGCGATCGCACGGTTCCCAGTGGTCGAGACCGTGATGATGCGCCGGAATGCCTACAAGGAAATGGACGAGAAGGGCCTCCTGCACGCTGTAGCGTTGCAAAAGCAGGCCGATCCGAACCCCCTCATGCGCCCGCATGTGCGCCATGTGGTCGAGGCCCTCGAAGAAGCGACCGACATCCTCAACAACATCCTGGCCGCGTGAGGACGGGGCGGTGAGGAAGAAGATCCCGACCATCATGCGGCCCGACCCGGTATATGCAGCATCCCTTCGGCCAGAGGTTGGAGAAGACCCCGGAAGGGAAGAGGTACGGCTCGCGGAGGTGATGCCAGAACCTGGGAGCGCGCAGCCCGCAGTCCTATACGATCACGCTGCTTCGCCGCAAAGGACGCAGCCTGCGCCCACTCATCAAGCCAGACAGGAGGCAACTGGACCCGCTGAGCCTGCGGTCATGTCATCACCAACCCGAACGCGACACAGTCCGGCGACGCGCAAGATCGACATCCGGGTGAATGCGCTGGAACGGCAAGAGGAAGCCCTGATCGATTGCGGCGTCGATCCCGCCCATGTCATCCGCGCCGCCCTGCGCCGCGCGGTCAAGAACTGGGAACTCGGGCCTGACTTCGTCGCCCCCTCAGAAGAGCAGCGCACGCGGATCACCGAATGGCGAGCACGGACCTCGCTAGCGGTTGACGCGATGGCTGTGACCTCCCTCCTGCGCGCCCAAGACCCCCTTGACGTATTGAGTAAGTGGACCCTGATCCGCGGACAGTTGGAGCCCCGAGTCTGGGCCGAGATCGACGCTATCCTGAGCGAGATCGCCGCCTATGCTGCGGTGCCGCACGGAGATGACGAAGTCTAACCCATTGTTTAGGCGCGTTTCCGCCAAGCATCCGATCACAATTTTCCCGAAAGCACCTGTTCATCTTGCAGTTGCAGAAACCAGTCATTAACAACCCTGCCAAGGATAGAGTGGCCTCCTTTTTCCCGGTGCAGAGGTCCAGGTAGAGGAGCAGATTATGTCCAACACAGCCCGCCTGACAGGCGAACCCATCATGCGCATCCTCTGCAAGAAGACCGACGCCCTTGTGGGCTATCTTTACCAGTGGAACAACGGCGACCTCCAACCGGCATGGATCAACGAGGCCATGGCCGAGGTCCGCTACGAGCCCATGGTACAGGCCGCCTGAAGCGGGGAGACGCCCAGCTGGTTAAACGCCAGCGCTCGGGATGATGCATAGAATTCGCTTTCATGCATCATGAGTCGCCATTATTGTGAGTTATAGAAATGGATCCTATAGCTCATGCGCTGGAACTGGAATCAACCCGACTGGCCGAATTTCGTCTATGACAGCGCTGCCATCGAACCTCTCGAGCGGCGGTTCCTGCTGTCATCCGGCGAGATTCTCGGCGCCGTCCGCCATGTGACCGGCGATGAACGCGACCGGCTGCGCATCGAACTTCTGAGTGAAGAGGCGATGCGGACAAGCGCCATCGAAGGCGAGGTGCTAGACAGGGGCAGTGTGCAATCCTCCCTCCGGCGGCAATTCGGTCTGATCACTGACGGTGCGCCATCGAAGCCCAAGGAACAGGGCGTCGCAGAGATGATGGTCGACGTCTACTCGACCTACGGCGCGCCTCTGACCCACGAGACCCTCAGCCACTGGCACGGGATGCTCCTGGCACATGACCGAAGCCTCGAGACCATCGGTGCCTACCGGCGACATGCCGACGCGATGCAGATCGTCTCCGGCAGGATCGACCGACCGACGGTGCATTTCGAAGCACCGCCTTCGGCGCATGTCCAAGGTGAGATGGACGTGTTCGTCGACTGGTTCAACCGAACGGTACCAGACGGTCCAACGCCCCTGCCGGCTCTGACCCGAGCGGCGCTTGGGCACCTCTGGTTCGAAAGCATCCACCCCTTCGAAGATGGCAATGGTCGCCTCGGCCGCGCCCTGGCGGAAAAATCCCTTGCCCAGAACATCGGCCAGCCGAGCCTGATCGCGCTAGCCTATACGATCGAACGGGACCGGAAGGCCTATTACGACCAGCTCGAGATCCACCAGAAAACGCTGGACGTAACCGGCTGGCTGATCTGGTTCGCCGAGATCGTTCTGAAGGCGCAGCAGGTAACGCTGACACGGGTCGCGTTCTTCATCGCCAAGGCGAAGTTCTACGACCAGTTCCGTGATCGACTGAACGAGCGACAAGCCAAGGTGATTGAGCGCATGTTCCGCGAGGGGCCCGACGGGTTCAAAGGCGGCCTCAGCGCCGAGAACTACATCGCAATAACCGGCACGTCACGCGCCACCACAACGCGGGACCTGCAGGACCTCGTGGAGATGGGCGCGCTTAGCCGTACCGGGGACCGGCGGCATACGCGGTATTGGCTAGGAGTCGCGGAAACAACGATATCGCAGGGTTCGTCGTAACCCAAACGAGCGAAGGACCTGGGTCAAACGCCACCATGGGAAATCACATATCCGCTAGTGGATAAGGTCGAGGAACGCCCGCAGGAGCATCAAATATTGATTTCTTTAATGGAAGAATGAAAGGTGACTCATTATCCGCGAGGAGATGCCCGATGGGTGAGGATGCCGCGAAGCTTTCGAACCTGAATCTGAAGATCACCGAGGACGAGCGGTGGGCCTTCAAAGAGCTCTGCGTCCGGCACCGGATGAGCCAAGTCGACGGTTTCCGGCTGGCGGCCCGGCTTCTGGAAGACCACCTCGAGACGCACAAGAAGAAGAGTGAAGGCGAATAGATGAATACCCATACGACGAACACCTCCCTAGCGGATTTCATCTGGAAGAACGCGGACGACCTCTGGGGGAACTTCAAGCACGTCGATTTCGGAAAGGTCATCCTGCCCTTCACCCTGCTGCGCCGGCTGGAATGCGTGCTCGAACCGACCCGGGACCAGGTGCGCGAAACCGTCAAGACCATGAAGGACAGCGGGATCGACCTGGGCGTGATCCTCCGGACCCAGACCGGTTACCCGTTCTACAACACCTCGAACTACGACCTCCGCAGCCTGGGCGCGACCCGGACCCGCCAGAACCTCGAGGATTACATCGCCTCCTTCTCCGACAACGCCCGGGTCATCTTCGAACAGTTCGACTTCGCGAACACGCTGGCCCGGATGGACAAGGCCGGGGTCCTCTACAAGATCTGTCAGAACTTCGCCGCAATCGACCTGCATCCGGACGCGGTTCCGGAACGGGTCATGTCCAACGTCTACGAACACCTGATCCGGCGGTTCGGGGCCGAGGTGAACGAGGCCGCCGAGGACTTCATGACCCCACGCGACGTGGTCCATCTGGCCATCGAGCTGCTGCTCGACCCGGATGACCAGATGTTCATCGACAACCCGGGGCTCATCCGGACGCTGTATGACCCGACCTGCGGCACCGGCGGTTTTCTGTCCGACGGCATGGAACATGTGAACGCCCTGCGCGACCGCTACTCCATCGCCCCGGTCATCGTGCCCTACGGCCAGGAACTGGAGCCGGAGACCCACGCCGTCTGCCTGGCCTCGATGCTGCTCAAGACCGTCGAGTCCGATCCGGGCCGGGACCTGTCGAAGAACATCAAACTGGGCAGCACCCTGTCCGACGACAAGCTCACGAACGAGAAGTTCCACTACTGCGTCTCGAATCCGCCCTTCGGCAAGAAGTGGGAGATGGATCAGGCCGCAGTGGTCCGGGAACATCAGGAAAAGGGGTTCGAGGGCCGGTTCGGCCCCAAGCTGCCCCGGGTCAGCGACGGGTCGATGCTGTTCCTCCTCCACCTTCTCAGCAAGCTGGAGGCGCCGGAGCGTGGCGGCGGGCGGGCGGCGATCGTCCTCTCCGGCTCGCCCCTGTTCAACGGAAACGCGGGTCAGGGCGAATCCGAAATTCGGCGCTATCTGGTGGAGGAGGACGTGGTCGAGGCGATCATCGCCCTTCCGACCGAGATCTTCTTCCGGACCGGGATCGGCACCTACATCTGGCTTCTGTCGAACAAGAAACCGGCCCACCGGAAGGGGCACGTCCAGCTGATCGACGCGACCGCGCTGTATGAGCCGATGCGCAAGAGCGAGGGGAACAAGCGTCGCCGGGTCGGGGACGACCAGATCCGCCAGATCGTCCAGATGTATTCCGACTTCGCCGAGACGAAGGAAAGCCGGATCTTCGACGCCCGCGATTTCGGCTATCGCCGGGTCAAGGTCCTGCGCCCGCTGCGCAAGAAGGTCGTGATGTCGCCCGAGGGGCTGGCCGCGCTGGCGGATGAAACCGCCTGGGGCAAGCTGTCTACGGAGGAACAGGCGGCCTGGACCGCGCTGTTTCAGGCGGACATGGGCGAGGCGCACGGTTGGCACCGGTTCGAGGCCTGGGTCAAGAACGCGGTCAAGCGCGACCCGGGGCTGGGCCGCGTGAACGCCGCCCTGATCAAGGCGTTCCAGAAGGCGTTCGGGGTGCGCGACCCGGACCTTGACCCGATTCTGGACAAGTCCGGCGCGGTGATCCCCGATGACGACCTGACGGATTTCGAGAACATCCCCCTTGGCACCGACATCCGGGACTATATGGCGCAGGAGGTGCTGCCCCATGCGCCCGACGCCTATGTGGATGACGGGTTCCGCGACGAATACGACGGTCAGGTGGGCATCGTGGGGTATGAGATCAACTTCAACCGCTACTTCTATGAATACCAGCCGCCCCGCGATCTGGAGGAGATCGACGCCGAGCTGAAGGCGGTCGAGGCGGAAATCGCGGCGGTGCTGGCGGAGGTGACGGAATGAGCCTTCCGGCTTACGATGTTTTTAAGGTTGCTCCAGTGGAGTGGCTTGGTCCCCTTCCTGCCCATTGGGGCGCGGCTGCGATCAAACGGCTTGTGTTAACCCCGATAACTGACGGTCCGCACGAAACCCCACAGTTTCACGAGTCTGGCATCCCGTTTGTATCCGCAGAAGCGGTGGGCACCGGAAAGATAAATTTTGAAAAAATAAGAGGATATATCTCAAGCGAGGATCATTTACGATACTCTCGAAAGTACTTTCCCAAGAAGAACGACATCTTCCTGGTTAAGTCTGGAGCTACCACAGGTGTAAGTGCCATTGTAGAAGTGGATACTGAATTCAACATCTGGTCCCCACTGGCTGTGGTTCGGTGCGATAGCGAAAAGATAATCCCCCATTTTATGCTTTACGCCCTTCGGAGCAGAAATTTCCTTGACGGGATCGCCCTGAATTGGAGTTACGGCACTCAACAGAATATCGGTATGGGCGTTCTAGAAAGGCTACACGTACCCCTTCCGCCCAAATCAGAACAAGAAAAGATTGTAGCCTTCCTGAATGGGTCAGTTTCAAAGGTCGACAGCCTGATCGAGAAGAAGACCCGGTTCATCGCGCTGCTGAAGGAAAAGCGGGCGGCCGTGATCACCCATGCGGTGACCAAGGGCATCGACCCGGACGCGCCGATAAAGGACTCGGGCGTGGACTGGCTGGGCCGCGTGCCCGCCCATTGGGAGGTGCTGCGCATCGCGGCCCTGTTCCGCGAGGTCTCACGCCCGGCGGACCCGGCCCTGCCGGTCCTGTCCGTGTCCATCCACGACGGTGTGACGGACGGGGAACTTGCCGACGAGGACCGGGACCGGAAGGTCGCCCTCAGCGAGGACCGGACCAAATATCAGGGCGTCGCGCCCGGCGATCTGGTCTACAACATGATGCGCGCATGGCAGGGCGCGTTCGGGGCGGTCACGGTCAAGGGGTTGGTCAGCCCGGCCTATGTGGTCGCGGCCCCGGTCACCACGTTCCGGACCAAGTTCATCGAACACCTTCTTCATACAAAGAGCGCCGCCGAAGAAATCCGCCGGTTCTCGCGCGGCATCGCGGATTTCCGGATGCGGCTTTACTGGGATCATTTCCGGGCGCTGAAGGTCTGCCTACCGCCGCTGGAGGAACAAGACCGCATCCTGTCCGAGATCGACACAGAATCCGCCCGCATCGATGGCCTGATCGCCCTGACCGAGCGCAGCATCGACCTCCTGCGTGAGAAGCGCGCGGCGCTGATCACCGCCGCCGTGACCGGCAAGATCGACGTGAGGGCTGCGGCATGACTTTTGGCGCGGACCGGTCGGTTTCTTATTGCTTTGGTAGGATTCCTGCCCTATCTACTGTGTCAACAAGACCCGCCACGCCTCGGACGGAACCTCGGTTTCGCACTGCGCACCCCGGCGGGTTACTTGTTTTCAGGGTATCGCTTTCGCGGCGCAGAGGTGCCGCATGAAGTTCGAAAAACCTGCCGTTTCCGTCCCGGATCAGGTCAAGCTCCTCAAACGTCGTGGCATGGCTGTCAGGGATGAAGCCCTTGCACAGCACTACCTGAACTTCATCTCCTACTACCGGCTGCGGGCCTACTGGCTGCCCTTCGAGGTGCCCGCCGCGAACAACGGCGATCACGCTTTCCGCGACGGGACAACCTTCGAGGACGTGCTGACGCTCTACATCTTCGACCGCGAACTTCGGCTCCTGGTTCTGGACGCCATCGAGCGGGTCGAGGTGGCCCTGCGCGCACAATGGGCGCATCACATGGCGATGACCTATGGCCCCCATGGTTACCTCGAACAGGGCCACTATGCCCATATCGGGCGTCATGCAGATGCGGTTGCGGAGCTCAAGAAAGAATTTGCGCGCTCGCGCGACACGTTCGCCACCCATTATCGCGACAAATACACGTCGCCGACGCTGCCACCGGTCTGGATGGCGGCAGAAGTCATGTCCTTCGGCTTGCTGTCGAAATTCTACAGCGATCTGAAGCTGCGCAGCGATAGAAACGCCATCGCCGCCCCCTTCGCCCTGGATGAGAAGGTCGTCACATCTTTCGCCCACCATATCAGCCACGCGCGCAACATTTGCGCCCACCACGGTAGGCTGTGGAACAAGCGCTTCACGGTGAAAATGACGGTTCCGAAATATCCCGCAAAACTGCCGGTCGCCATGCGGGATGCCGATCCGCGCTATCTGCACAACACCCTGGTGATGCTCGATTACCTGCTGGCCCTGATCGCGCCGGGCAATGAGTGGAAAAAACGCCTTGTGGCACTGATCGACAGCTGCCCGTTGGCCGATCCTGCCAGCATGGGGTTTCCGGCGGATTGGCGCGCCAGAGCAGCATGGAGGGTATGAGAATGCCGATTGCTGTCCAAGCGACGCTGGCGAGGCTTCTGAACGAGGTGGCCGCATGACCACGGGTGAGACCTTCGGCAGGACCATCCAGCTTTTCCTGGTCGACGGGAAACCCACGGGCCTGCGCAAGGCCACGATCCACGGCTGGACCGGCCTGTTGTTCGTCAGCGGCGCCTCGGCCTTCGGCGATCTGACCGCCCGGGCCGAGGTGGACCGGACCGGAGTCTATATCCTGTCCGGCCCGGACCCGGACAAGCCCGGCGTGACCCGGGTCTATATCGGGTCGGGGAACTCCGTCTCTGAGCGGATCGAACAGAGCGCGAAGAAGCGCGACTTCTGGGAAACCGCGATCACCGTCACCACCAGCGATGACGACCTGTCTAAGGGGCATGCCGAATACCTTGAGGCGCGGCTGATCCGCCTGACCGCGCAGGCGGGCCGGGTGACGCTGGATAACGGCACCCAACCCGATACCGACCGCCGCCGCCTGCCCGAGGCGGATGTCGCGAACATGGAACAGTTCCTGTCGAACCTGAAGATCATCCTGCCGGTTATCGGGCTGGATATGCTCAAGCCTCAGCCCCGGGCCGTGACGCAGGTCGCGAAACCTGCCGAGGAGCGGACGGTCGAAGAGGTTCACTTCGAGATCCGCCACAAGAGCGGCGTTCAGGCGACCGCCGTGGAAGAGGACGGGGAATTTGTAGTGCTGGAAGGATCCGAGGCCCTGATCGGGACCGGGTACGTCCAGCAGAGCTATGGCGGCCTGAAGGAAAAGATGATCGCGGATGGCGCGCTGGTTCCCCATGCCCCGGACCGGATGCGCTTCGCCAAGCCCTGGCCGTTCGGCAGCCCCTCGGCCGCGGCGGCGGTGGTACTGGACCGGAACAGTAACGGGCGGCTGGAATGGAAGGTCCGGGGATCGAAGCTGAATTATCACGAGTGGCAGCAGGCGCAAGCCGGCGGGTCGGAGGTGACGGAATGAGCGACCTGCATTACGAGAAGAACCTCGAAGGCTACATCGTCTGGAAGCTCACCGCCGCAGGCTGGCTGGTCGGCACGACCGACGCCTATGACGCGGACCGAGCCATGTACCCGGAGGATCTGGAGGCATGGCTACGCGCTACCCAACCCCAGAAATGGGACCGGCTTCACGCGATGAACGGGGACAAGACCCTTACAGTGGTCATGGACCGGCTGGAGGCGGCGCTGGAAAAACAGGGGATGGTGCAGACACTGCGCCGGGGGTTTTCCATCGCGGGCGCGGGGCATCTGGACCTGTCCGAGGCAGCCCCAGAGGACCGGCGGAACGACCAGGTCCTGCATCGTTACGCGTCGAACCGGCTGCGGGTCGTGCCCCAGCTGAAGTACCACCCCGAGCGCGAACTCGCCATCGACCTCGGCCTGTTCCTGAACGGCCTGCCGCTGGCCACGGTCGAGTTGAAGACGGACTTCACCCAGTCCGTCGAACACGCAAAGGCCCAGTATCGGCGCGACCGGCCTCCGGTCGACCCGGTCACCAAGCGCAAGCACCCGCTCCTGACCTTCAAGCGGGGCGCAATCGTCCATTTCGCGATGTCGGACAGCGAGATCTGGATGACCACGAAGCTTGCGGCCGACGATACCTTTTTCCTCCCCTTCAACAAGGGGGATAACGGCCGGGCCGGCAACGCGGCCCGGGCCGATGGAGAATACCCGGTCGCCTATTTCTGGGAGGAGATCTGCCAGCCGGACGCGTTCCTGCGGATCTTCCACAGCTTCGTCTATGTCGAGAAGAAGAACGTGGTGGACCTGAAAGGGAACTGGTCGGTCAAGGAGACGCTGATCTTCCCCCGGTTCCACCAGTTCGACGCGGTCAACAAGATGATCGCCGACGCGAAGGCGAAGGGGCCCGGGCACCCCTACCTGTGCGAGCACAGCGCCGGTTCCGGCAAGACCTCGACCATCGCCTGGACGGCGCATGACCTGGTGAAGCTGCGCCGGGATGACGGGACGCCGATCTTCGACACGGTGATCATCGTGACGGACCGGAACGTCCTGGACGGCCAGTTGCAGGACGCGGTCCAGCAGATCGACCATCAGAAGGGGCTGATCGCGGCCATCGACCGGGAAACCTCGTCGAAGTCGAAGAGCGACCAGTTGAGCGAGGCGATGCTGAAGGGCACTCCGATCATCGTGGTGACCATCCAGACCTTCCCCTTCGCGATGGAGGCGATCCTGACCGAGCGGTCGCTGCGGGACCGGAACTTCGCGGTGATCATCGACGAGGCGCACAATTCTCAGACCGGGAACACGGCGTCAAAACTTCAGGCGACGCTGGCCCTGTCCGCCCGGAAGGACGCGGCGGATATGACGGTCGAAGACATCCTCCTGGAGATCCAGCGGGCCCGGAAACGTCCGGCGAACGTGTCCCATTTCGCCTTCACGGCGACCCCGAAACATTCGACCATGATGCTCTTCGGGCGCCCGACCGACCCGTCCCGCCCGGGGGGGAACGACAACCTCCCGGTATCGTTCCACAAATACGAGATGCGGCAGGCGATCGAGGAGGGGTTCATCCTCGATGTCCTGCGGGGCTATGTCCCCTACAAGACCGCGTTCAACCTCGGCCAGGAGATCGTCGAGGAGAAGCGAGTCGACGGGAAAGCGGCGAAGCGGGCGCTAGCGAAATGGATGACGCTTCACCCGACGAACGTCACCCAGAAAGTCCGGTTCATCATCGAACATTTCTCAAAGAACGTGGCCCACCTCTTGGACGGGAAGGCGAAAGCGATGGTCGTCACCAGCTCCCGGGCCTCCGCGGTCCGGTACAAGCGTGCATTCGACGCCTTAATCGCGGCCAATCCAGCTTATGGGAACATCCGGGCGCTGGTGGCCTTTTCGGGGAAACTGACCGGGCGCGAGGTGATGCACCCGAACGATGACCTTCTGAAGGGGGACGCGTTCATCGTCGAGGAGGACGCGGAGTTCACCGAGGCGAACATGAACCCGGATGCGGCCGGAAAGGATCTACGCCACGTCTTCGACCGGCCGGAATACCGGGTCATGCTGGTGGCGAACAAGTTCCAGACCGGGTTCGACCAGCCGAAGCTGGTCGCTATGTACGTGGACAAGAAGATCGCGAACGCGGTCGAGATCGTTCAGACCTTCTCCCGCCTGAACCGAACCTTCCCCGGGAAGGATCAGACCTTCATCATCGACTTCATCAACGACCCCGACGTGGTTCGGGCCGCCTTCGCCCAGTATGATCGGGGCGCCCGGATCGAGGAGGTTCAGGACCTCAACGTCATCTATGACCTGAAGGGCTTCCTGGACGATCAGGGGCTATATGACGACACGCACATGTTCGACTTCCAGCGAGCCCGATTCCGGACCGCTTCCGCCGCCGCAAGCGGCGCTGATGACGAGGCGGCGCACAAGGCGATGTTCGCGGCCACCCAGGAGCCGACCGACGCCTATAACCGGCGCCTCGCAGAGTTGCGGGACCGGGCCGGCGCAGCCGAGGACGCCTGGCAGCGCGCGAAGAGGGCCGGGAACGAGGACGGGATGAAGCGCGCGGATCACGAGCGCGAGCAGGTCGAGACGGCGATCATCTCCCTCACGGATTTCAAGGCGGGCCTGGCCCGGTTCGGTAGGCTCTACGCCTATATCGCGCAGCTGGTCGACCTTGGAGACCCGGACCTCGAAACCTTCGCCGCCTTCGCCAAGCTGCTGGCGAACCGGCTGGACGGGATCCCGCCCAATCAGATCGACCTGCACGGGATTGCGTTGACCGGATACCAGATCGCCGAGCGCGAACCGGCCGGGGGTGAAACGGAACCCGAGGAGCCCATTCTCCAGCCCGACAAGGGGGGCGGAGGGGGCGGACGCCCCGGGGCGTTGCCGGTCTACATCCAGGAACTGATCGAGCGGCTGAACAGCCTTTTCGGCGAGGCGACCCCGATCGAGGACCAGGTCGCCTTCGTGAATCAGGTGGCGGCGATCACCCGCGAAAACCGGGTGGTCATGGCGCAGATCGAGAAGAACACGAAGGATCAGGCGATGAAGGGAAACCTGCCCGGCGCGGTGCAGGCGGCGGTGGTCCGGGCCATGTCTTCGCACAGCGCGCTCGCCACGCTTCTGCTGAGCAAGGACCGACAGGCCCTGCCGATCCTCGAAGGGGTCGTCTACGAGATCTTGAAACGAGGTGCAGCTCTCGACCTAACTTCAAAGTGATCTCGTCAGATATGCCGCGCAGAGACAGACTGAAGTGAATGTCGATCTTTGAGATCATTCACGATACGTACCCGCGTCGCCTCTTCGTTGCCGCGAGCTTCACCAAAGCCGTGATAGCCTTGCCTTCATCAGGATGGGTCTCGACCATCATCTGCCCCCGAAACCCGATCCGGCCCCATTCGCGCACGAGGCTGGCGCGACCGAAGAGGTCGCGTTGCACACTCAGCCGATAGAAGCGACGCATGTTGCGCGCCGGATCGATCCGGCGCATCTGCAAGTCGGTCGGGAAGACATCGAGCTGGATCGGGCTGTGGTACATGTAGTGATCGACTGAGGTTTTCTCCACAATATCAGGTGGAAGTCTGCGCTTCCACCTCGATTTCCCCGCGAGGGGTAAAAGGGGGCTCACGCCCCCTTCTCGAACTTCATGACCGGGATACCAAGCTTTTTGGCCTTGTCGGCGAGGTTCTCCTGGATGCCATTACCTGGGAAGACGAGGACGCCCACGGGCAGCACTTCGAGCATGGCGTCGTTGCGCTTGAAGGGCGCGGCCTTGGCGTGCTTGGTCCAGTCGGGCTTGAAGGCGACCTGCGTCACTCCGCGGGCCTCAGCCCATTTGGCGGCGATGAGTTCAGCGCCCTTGGGGCTTCCACCGTGGAGAAGGACCATGTCGGGATACTTGGTCCGGACCTGATCGAGCTTGCCCCAGATCAGACGGTGATCGTTGAAGTCGGTCCCGCCGGTGAGGGCGACCTTGGGGCCAGCGGGGAGCATCACCTCGGTTTCCGCGCGGCGCTTGGCGGCCAGGAAGTCGCGGCTGTCAATGAGCGCTGCGGTCATGTGCTGGCGGTTCACCATCGAGCCAGTGCGAGGGCGCCAGGTGGAGCCCGTGTGATGGACGAACTCGGTGGCGGCGTGATCGCGCATCATGTCCATGCAGTTGCGCCGTTCGATCAGCGTCAGGCCTTCGGCCGTCAGGCGCTCGAGCTCGGTCGATTTCACCTCGGAGCCGTCCTGCTCCCGCTGGAGGCGGCGCTGCGCCTGCTCGTTCTCATCGAGCGACCGCTCGATCCGGGCCGTCGCGCGGTGGAAGAGATTGACCTGGCCCCAGAGCACTTCTTCGAGGTCGGGTTCCATGCGGGTGTCTTCCAGGGTCGCAACGAGGGCGTCGAAGATGTCGGCGACGGCGACCGCAAGGCGCTGCCCATCGGGCATCGGGCGCGGATCAGGCTCGTCAAAGGGGCGGTAGCCGTAGAGCTGCAGCTCGTCGAGCGCATGGGCGGTCTGGGATGCAGTGTGGACGGGTTCATAGGCGTCGTCGTGGGTGTGGATCGTCATCGGTTTCTTGCCTCCGGGCCTCAACTCGTCCGCGCGTCATCCCGCGCGGCCTTCATGGGCTGCGAAAGCCGTGGGAGGGGACGCCCCTTCACCCCCTTTCGGGGCCGGAACGCATGTGGAGGAGGACGGGGGGCGGCTGATTTGTCTCGCGATGCAAAGGCGGGGCTCGCCCCCGCCGGCGGAAATCAGTCGCCCCCCGTCCTTGAAGGGGCGGCATCTTTGACGGCCGCCTGCCCATCTCTTGAAGGCCGCTCGGGTGACGGGTGGATGAGATTGCCCGGAAAGAGGCAAAGCGACGATCCACAGCCATGACAGGGATCCGTACCCCCCTGCCCCGCACTCCCCGACTGACCCTTGCGCGATGCGGATCAGCCTGACAGGCGATGCCGATCCTCTGGCCCGATCTGCCCTGCCAGATGCTGGCGCAGCGCCTCTTTGCCGTACGCCCGGAGATCATCGTTGAAATCCCCGAGCCGCGGTTCCAGCACCCGAACGGCAATCCCGGCATCAAGTGCTCTGGCGCTCAACCTCTCTGCCGCGCGTTGCCCGGCCGGATCGCTGTCGATGGCGATGTAGAGGCGCTGAAGCCCCTCCGGCAGCAGGACCGCCCCGAGGTGACCCGACGACAGCGCAGCCCAGACAGGGAGGCTAGGCACTGCTTCGATCAGGGACAGCATGGTCTCGATGCCTTCGCCGATGACGAGGATGTCGTCATGCGGGGTCAGCCTGACGGCATTGCCAAGGAGATGACCCATGGCACGCCGCTGCGTCTCGACCCGCGCCTTTCCCTGTCCGTCAGGCGCAAGCCAGGTGCGATGCACGCCCTGCAGGGCCCCTGCCCCATCGGTGACCGCGGCGATCAGCGCCGGTCTGGGGATGCTCCGGGTCTGGCCCTCATCCCGATGCCAGCACTTCGGGTGGAAGCGAAGGGCGCTCATCCTGCCGCCTTGGGTCAAGCCCCGGGAGCGGAGGTAGGTGTCGGCAAGCGTGGCTGCGACCGGCACCGAAGCCGCGAACAGACGCGCCGCCGCCGCTGGCGTGCCACCGGGGGGCTTGGTCTTCTTCGGCACTGGCGCATCCGAGAGAACCGGCGGCGGACGGCCCAGATGCGCCCGGGCCTCGGCCAGAAGATCGGGAAAGCGGGAGATCCCGGTCCTCTCGCGGATGATATCGAGAAGATCACCATGCTCGCCCGTGGCGCCATCGGTGAACTTGCCGGCCGCGCCCGGCCCTGAGGCGGGTCCAGTCAGCCGCACAAAGAGCGACCGGCCGGGGTTGTTCTGCAGATCGCCCACGATCCAGTAGGACCCTTCCCGCCGTCCGGCGGGAAGGTAGGCGCGACAGACACTCTCTGCATTTTCCGCCAAAGCGCGGATCAGATCTTCGGTCTCGGAATACATGGCTCAACACCCTCCGCGTGCATGTAGTCCCGCTACAGGACAACGTGCAAGCAGGCGATCCAGCACGGCAATGCCGCCCGAGTCCGTTGGGCAGAAGAGACGCAGCTTCCAAGCGATAATTTCCGAGAAGAAGCCATCTGCCTTGAGCCGGTCTTTGGCGGCCTCGGTGAAGCTGGAGAGCTCGATCCGGTTCACGCCCATGACGCGGGACCGGTGGAGTTCCATCCCTTCAGCCAACCGCACCACCGTCTTGCCCTCCAGAACGAGGGCATGGACCTGCGCTGCCGTGAGCTTCGGCGCATCGGCCGCCAGCGTGGTCGCAACCCAGGCGGGCGAGACACGGCGGCCGATGATGCGCTGGCCGTCATCGGTCTGCAGCCGGTAGACGCGGGTCTCATCCTGGGGGAGTTGCTTCCAGATCGGCAGCAAGAGACCCACCACGATATGCAGCGTCGCCTCCGAGAACTCCGGTACTTCTGCAAGTTCCGCAGTCCAGGCGGCGGTGAAGGCCGCGCGGTCGGCTTCCAGCCAGTGGGTGTCCTCCATCATCTTGGCTGGGACGGTGCTCGCCTCCGTTGGCCGGATCAGCCGCAGCCGCGGCTCGATGGTGCCGTCGTCCAACATCAGGCTGGTGGCAGGCACCTGCACTGCAGCGCGACCGGAGCGGCTGTTGACGAGAAGCCGCGCCTTGGGATCGTCCAGCCAGCCGAGCGCATCCGCGAGCGAGGTCGGCGTGTTGCGCCGCTTTTCCGCGATGGTCAGGAGCTGGGTTTCGGCACCGGAGCCGGGATGGGTGTAGATCACGCGCGCATCCGTGACACGGAAGCTTTCGGCACGCAGCGTCTCAAGTCCGAGGTCGTAGATACCGGCCGCGATGGCGCCTTCGATACGCTGATCGAGCAATTCCTCGAAGGCAGAGAACAGCACGGCCTGCATATCGATCGTCAGCGCAAGCAGACGATTGAGGAAAGTGGTGATCGGGGGCAGGTCGTCCTTCAACCCGTTGTCATCGGTCAGGCTCAGACCGGTGGCATCCTCGAAGGCCCCGAGCGAACAGCCCGCCACATCGCCGCGATAGATGCGGCGGTAAAGCTGGCGCAGCGCGTCTCGGGCATAGGGCGACTCGAGGTTGTCTTCGGGTCGGAACAGCCCTTGCCCGCCGGTCTGGCGCTGGCCACGCGTGATGGCTCCCAACGTGTCGAGGCGGCGCGCGATGGTCGAAAGGAACCGCTTTTCTGCCTTCACATCCGTCGCCACCGGCCGAAAGAGCGGCGGCTGCGCCTGATTGGTGCGGTTGGTACGGCCGAGACCTTGGATGGCAGCATCGGCCTTCCAGCCGGGTTCCAAGAGGTAGTGGACCCGCAAGCGCTGGTTCTTGGCGCCAAGGTCGGCGTGATAACTCCGACCCGTGCCTCCGGCATCCGAGAAGATCAGGATGCGCTTCTGGTCATCCATGAAGGCGGCGGTTTCCGCGAGGTTGGCAGACCCCGCCCGGCTTTCGACGACAAGCCGCGCGGCAGGACCCTCGCCTTTGCGCACGATGCGGCGCGAGCGGCCCGTGACCTCGGCCACGAGGTCGGTGCCGAAGCGCTGGACGATCTGGTCGAGCGCCCCCGGCACGGGCGGCAGCGAGGCCAGCTTTTCGATCAGCGCGTCGCGCCTGCGGGCAGCCTCGCGACATTCGACCGGCTGGCCATCCCGCACCACGGGCCGTGACGACAGATTGCCCTCGCTGTCGGTGAAGGGCTCATAGAGCTGCACCGGGAAGGAATGGGCGAGGTAGTCCAGGACATATTCCCGCGGGGTGATGTCGACGCGGATGTCGTTCCACTCCTCGGTCGGGATCTCCGAGAGGCGGCGTTCCATCAGCGCCTCGCCGGTCGAGACGATCTGGACGACGGCCGCATGGCCTGCGGCCAGATCGGCCTCGATGGCGGCGATCTGGGTGGGGGTTTTCATGCTGGTCAGCAGATGGCCGAAGAAGCGCTGCTTCGCGGACTCAAAGGCCGAACGCGCGGCGGACTTGGCCTGGCGGTTCAGCGTGCCGCTGTCGCCCGTGATGTTCGCCGCCTCCATCGCGGCGGCGAGGTTGTTGTGGATGATGGCAAAGGCCCCGGCATACGCATCATAGATGCCGCGCTGCTCAGGCGTCAGCGCGTGTTCCAGCATCTCGTATTCGACGCCATCGTAGGACAGCGACCGGGCCGTGTAGAGGCCCAAGGACCGCAGGTCGCGGGCGAGGACTTCCATCGCGGCGACGCCGCCTGCTTCGATGGCCTCGACGAACTCTGCTCGCGTCGCGAAGGGGAAATCCGCACCACCCCACAGACCGAGCCGCTGCGCATAGGCGAGGTTGTGGACCGTTGTCGCGCCGGTGGCGGAGACATAGACCACGCGGGCATTGGGCAGCTTGTGCTGCAGGCGCAGGCCCGCCCTGCCCTGCTGCGAGGCCTCCGTATCGCCGCGCTCGCCTTTGCTTCCAGCGGCATTTGCCATGGCATGGCTTTCGTCAAACAGGATCACCCCGTCGAAATCCGTCCCCAGCCAGTCGACGATCTGGTCGACCCGGGACTTCTTGGCACCACGTTCTTCCGATCGCAGTGTCGCATAGGTGGTGAACAGAATGCCCTCGGAGAGCGGGATGTCGCGACCTTGCGCAAAGCGCGAGAGCGGCGTCACCAACAGCCGCTCCTGGCCGAGCGCCGACCAGTCGCGCTGCGCGTCCTCGAGGAGCTTGTCGCTCTTTGAAATCCAGAGCGCCTTGCGGCGGCCCTGGCACCAGTTGTCGAGCAGAATCCCGGCCGACTGGCGGCCCTTGCCCGCGCCCGTGCCATCGCCAAGGAAGAAGCCGCGGCGGAAGCGGACAGCGTCCGCGGCATCATCGGACGCAGCCGAGACCATTTCGCCAGCTTCATCGACGGTCCACGATCCGGCGAGATAGGCACCATGCGCCTCGCCAGCGTAGATAACGGTCTCGAGCTGCGCGTCGGAAAGGAGGCTGTCGCGCAGCACGGCTGCAGGGAGTTTCGGGCAGTAGGAGGGTTTCGGGGGCACGACCGAGGCCATTGCCGCCGACTGCACCAGCTTGGTCGGATGCGGGGCCGCGCCAGGGATATCGATCGATTGCAAGCAGAAGGTCTCGTAGATCGCGTCCGACAGGCGCGCAGCGCCGAGATCGTCCGCAGCCTCGCGCAGGGTATAGGCCAGGTCCTCCGCATCCGGCGTGGTGACATGCACATCCATCTTGGCCGCTGCCGTCGAACGCAAGGGTCGAGCGGCAAGGCCGGACGCATGGGGAGGAATTCCCCGGAAAGGGGAAGCGGGCTGCGATTGAGCGACGGCGCCCGCATCCATCTCGAGGCGCGGCGGGACCTCGGCGGCAATCCGGGCAAGAAGGTGCGCCACATCGGGAGACATCGGCCGAGCCAGATCGGCGGTGATGCCGCCCCGCTCGCCGCCCCGGCACTTGTCGAAGACTGAGATCCGGGTCCCAAAGCTGGTGCCGTGCTTGGCGAACGCCGCACCCGACACGGAGCCGGTGAAGACCAGATGCGCCGTCTCGGTCAGGCGGGCGAAGGTTTCCGCCCAGGCAGGTGCGTCCGGCGCGAAACCGGCACCGGTGATTGCGACCAGACGCCCGCCGGGGGCCAGACGCGCAAGGGCCGAGCGCAGATGCCGGGCTGTCGCCTCGGTCGTCCGGCCATCGACATGGGCTACCGCCGAGAACGGCGGGTTCATCAGGATGACGCTCGGGCACAGGCCCGCGTCCAGATGATCGTCGATCTGCGCCGCGTCGAAGGTAGTGACGGGATGCACCGGAAAAAGGTGACGCAGAAGGCCGGCGCGGGTCTCGGTGAGTTCGTTCAGCGCGAGGCTGCCGCCGGCGATCTCGGCGAGGATGGCAAGAAGCCCGGTCCCGGCCGAAGGCTCGAGGACCAGGTCACGCTGCGTGATCTGCGCCGCGGAGAGGGCAGCGATCCCCATGGGCAGCGGCGTCGAGAATTGCTGGAAGCGCTCCATCTCCTCCGAGCGCCGGGTATGCGTCGGCAAGAGGCCGGCAACCTTGGCGACGATCGGCAGCAGCGCGGCAGGCGATCCAGCACGTGCGAGCAGCGCGCGGCCGAACTTCCGCAGGAAGAGGACCAGCGCCACCTCGCCCGCCTCATAGGCGAGCTTCCAGTCCCAGGCGCCGTCGGCATCGGAGCTACCAAAGGCGCGCTCCATTTCGAGGCGCAGACGCAGCGCGTCGATTTGGAAGCCTTGAGCGAGATCGGGCTGAAGTGCTTCGGCAACAGCGAGGATCGCGGGCGCGGGATCACGAGACGGGACAGGAACGGGAGGCGCAAAGGGTGCGAGATAGGTCATCGGGGAACTCCGGAATGAGGGACAGGACCAGCCCCGGACACCCTCTCTCGGGCACCCTCAGGCCTGATCTTCCCCGGCCCCCCTCTTCCTCTCGAGCCGACGCGTCCCGGACGCTTGGCTTGATTTTGTTCCCGTTATGTTCTACATTGAGAGCCAAGCCAGCAAGGGATTTACCCGATGGACAGCACCACATGCGCCTTGCCCGCAACGCCCAAGCAAATCGCCTATGCGCGCTCCCTCGCCCTGCGCAACCAGACCCTCCTGCCATGGGAAGTTCAGCAGGACCGTAGGTCGCTTAGCGCCTGGATCGAGGCACAGGCCCAGCTGAAGCCGGTATCCGAAATGGACCGGCTGTCGACCTCGAAGCAGGTGGCCTTCGCGGAGAAGCTCGCCCGGATCAAACACCGCGCCGTCCCGGACGAATGCTTCCGCGACAAGGGGCTGATGTCGAAGTGGATCGACGGGAACAAGTGATCCCGGCACCGGCTGGCTCCGGCCTTCCGGAGCTTCTGCCATACCGTGGCTTGGCAAACCGAGCGTAGTTGCCAACCTGTAGGTTGGCAGATTAGCCCTTCGGGACATCAGCCTCGGTCAAACTCCCGTCCGAAGTATCGAGACCTGGTCCCGACGGCACGCTGGGAGGTACACCGCTGCGGCCTTCTGCAACCACCACCAGTCGTAGCCGTCTCTCGACCCAGCGTCTTCAGATCTCCCTCCACTTCGGGCTTGTCCCTGAGTTCTTTGAATATGGTGATATTGGAGCGTTCATAACGCTGGAAAAGCATCCTGATCAAAGAAAACTATAGCGGTCTCTTTGGGCAGAGGCGTCGCCGCCCTCAGCGCGTCTATGGGAAGCCCAGAAGACCGGCGGACTCAGTCCATCTTTGGAAGCCATGTGTTTTGCCGGAGTGACCTCTCGTTCGTCCGGCGAAATGCTGCCCGTAACGCTTCCGTCGGTGAGGGCGGAGATTCCAAAACCTCGAAGAATGCCTGATGGTCGCATGGCTTCAAGGTTGTGACGTTCAGGCTGTTGTCGTTTGCCGGTTTCATGTCTTCGGCCCTCCAAGAAGCGCATGCGCCGTGACTCGTCAGCCGACGGCCGTAATCGAGTAGTGCGGTGTCCCGTCCCAAACAAGATCCCAAGACGCACCCGGCCGGACGTTCTGGATGGCGTGGGGCTCGAAGCAGACGAGGCAATTCCCGCCCGGCACAGGAGCCCGGACCGAGGGATAGATCAGGCCACGCGATCCAGCCCGGCGGAGATGTTGGGCCAGGCTTTGGCCCTCGGGATATCCGACAGCCGGGTCCGGATGCAGCGCGGGATGGCCCAGCTCGTCGGTCATGTCGTCGAAGACGCCGATGAAATCCGCAAGCAATTCCACATAGCGGGCGCTGTCATGGAAGCTGCCGGTAAAGCCGAGTTCGCGCGTGCGGTGCCAGGCCACTTCGCTGACGGACACCATCACATCCCATGCGCAATACCATGCGCCGCGCTCCTCGGTGTTGAAGCGGTTTCCCCCGGCGCGGGTGTAGGTGAAGGCGGCGTTGACGTGACTGTCGCCATAGATGCGCAGATCGCGGCTGCGGCGCTGCCAGGCCAGCTCGCGCGGGTCCAGATGCGGGTTGCGGCCACGTTCCGCCAGAAGACGGCCGCTGGTCAGGCCCTCGATCTCCGCCAGAATCTCCATCTCGTCATCGGTATCGACAAGACCGCGCAAAGATGGCGGCTTGTGGTAAGTGGCGGGCAGAAGACGGACGAGACCACGATCGGAAATCTCGGTCTGCTTCATGCCCCACCGCGCAGCGCATCGAGATAGGTCCGAACCGCGAGAATTTGCGGCAAGCCACCGTCGATGGCGGTGTCAATCGGACGGCTGCCCCCGAACAGCGGGCCGGTGTTCGGTCGGGTGAACCAGCTTCGCGCGAGCGGCTCGGAGAAGTAGAGTTCGAGCGACTTGTAAATGCCGATCACCGCACTGAGCCGCAGAAGCTGATCCTTGGTCAGTTCTCCCGCAAAGTCCGGCTTCTTGGCGCGCTTCCATGTGCTCTCCGACATATCGGCAAGGCCTGCCGCTTCCTTGAGGCTGAGACCCCAGGCATCAGCCACGCGCGCGTAGGCCTTCAACGCGACGGCGTTGATCTGTGCAGGTTCCCGGATTTTCTCAGCAGCGTACATGGCGTCCTCCATTGGCCTGAATATAGATCATATGACCTCCTTGTAAAGATCAAATGAACCGCCCGCGCTCTCACCCAAACCTGCGCCCGGCTTCGGTGAAGGTGTACTCGTTGACGATGATCCCCTCCTCTATGGCCTCGTCAGAAGTGAGATGGTCGTATTCCGCCTCAAGCTGGCGGTAGAGCCAGCGGGCAATATCACGCAGCGCGTCGGTCACGATCTCCTCCGCATCCGCGGTTGGCGGCTGCCAGGTCGGACTGTCGCGGGTGACGTCCACCGACATGGTGTATTCGTGGTAGTAGCGTCCGCGATGGCTGACCTCGGCGGCGAGCTTGTAGAAGTTGCGCCGCTGGATGGCCTGCAGCCGATCCGCGATGCCATGGAGCATTGCGTCCGTGGGCGCATAGTCCCGGATGCTCGCGGTAGCACCCTTGGCGTGTGACCAGTAACCTTCGAAGCAGGCGCCGTCGCCCTGGCTCCAGAAGCCGGAGAACCAGATACACGGCTTGGCCCGCGTGCCGCCGCCCATCAGCCGGACGGGAGAGGTCTTTAAGCGGACGCCGAGGATTTCGCAGATGCGTTGGAAATCCTCATAGACCGCGTCCCACCAATCGTCGTGAGGGCTAAGCTCGCGATACCAGCTGCGCGCCTTTTCCTTGGCCACATCCGAGAGTTCGGGGAATTGGTAGACGGTGGTGCAGATGATTTCAGGCATGTGCGTCCTCCCCGTTCAGCGCGGCGGAGAGCCAGTCTTGCGTGCTGGTCCAACCGATGGACTTGCGGGCACCGAGATCGATGACATGCGCGCCACCGCCGAAGGCATCGAGTCGGGGCCGGGAACAGGTCAGGGCGTACTGGAAGCCCCAAAGGCCGGTGAGGTCGAGTTCGTCTGCCAGGCGCAGCACGAAGCGGATGACGGCCTCGACATCGCCGTGGGCGTCATCATGGATCCAGAGGGTTCTGCCCTCGGGCGCGTCCTGGCGCACGAGGTCGAAGCCCGCGACCTCCGGGTCCTCGGCGTCCTGATCAGCTTCGCGCAAGCTCTGGAACAGCGCGAGCGCGCGGGTCGCCTTGTCGGGGGTGCCGACGTCGAGCAGGCACGAGAAATCGGTGAAGTAATCCGCCATGGGGACCTCCTGAAAGGGGAGAGCCCGGCCGAAAGGCCGGGCACTGGATGGAGTGAACGGGTGGTTGGCGCGATCAGGCGGAAGGCACTTCGCCTGCCGCCTGTCGCGCGGCATGCGCGCAGAGCATCTGCCGGTAGAAGCGCTTGCGCGCGGCCCGGAAGCCGCGCACGGCGCGCGTGTCGGGGTGGAGCGCCCGGACCGCAGCACGCAGGACCGCGTAGGGCGTGGCCGTCAAGGGCAGGCCGAGGCGCACATAGGCGGGGTCGGTCATCTCAGCTGACCTCGACTACGGTTGAGGCAAGATGTGGATCGACCGATGCCTCGATCCGCTCGGACCGGCCCATCCAGGGTTCGGGCCGGATTGCCTTGACCCAGTCGGCGAAGCTCGGAATGAACCCCAGATCCTCGCGGACATGCTGCTCGCCCACCCATCGTGTCGGGATCACGCGGCCCGTGGAGAGGGTAATCGTCGGCCCGAAGACGGTCTCGGAGAGCCAGATTCCAGCGGCATGGTGAAACAAGGCCCGGTGGCTAAAGTCGGCGGAATGGGCTTTTGAGGAGTCGATTATGTGGACAGCACGCCCGCGGCGGCGTTTTGCCATATGCTGGACGGTATGACCCCGGAATCTCTTGAGGCGCTGATGTTCAAACTGACAGGTTCCGTTAGCGGCGGCACAATTCTGGTGACAGATTTGGACGGTAATCCAGTCGAGCCGATCTGTCGATTTGCTGCCTACTTGCTGGCGAAAGCATATTCGCCCAACACCGCCCTCGCCTATGCGCGCGACCTCATTCATCTCTGGACCTTTCTCTCAACACAAGGAATTCATTGGACCTCCTTCTCCCCTGAACTCTCAGCCGCCTTCCTGGGGCACCTTCGGTCGGTGCCAGCCAATCGCAAGCGCCGGGACACTTCGATCAGACTTGTGGTGAGTGAGGGGGCGCCCGTTGCAAAAGGACTGTCGGCCGCCACGATCAATCGCGCCCTTGTGGCGGTCGACGCCTTCTATCGTTGGGCGATTTTCACCGGAGCGTTCAGCGTGGCAAACCCGATCGTGAAGAAACAAGATCAAACATCTTGGCGGGTGAGCGACAGGCACAGGCCGTTTCTGACTGGGATTTTACGGCAGAGGTCTGAGGTCAGAGAATTGCGCCTCAAGACCATGCAGCGGCTTCCAAGACCGATGAATCAGCAACAGGTCGAAGGCCTAATGGCCGCCACGCGCAATCTCCGCGATCGCAGCTTGGTATTGCTGATGCTGAACGGAGGCCTTCGCCCCGGAGAAGTCCTCGGCTTACATCTGGCCGATATCGGCTACGGGCGCCGCCGCATCTTCGTGCGCTGCCGCGATGATCATCCAAAGGGCGCACGATCGAAGTCCCGCGTCGAGCGCGTAGTCGATTTGCATGATGGCGAGACACTGGAAACCCTGAACGCATACGTCATGCACGAACGACCAAGTGATGCTGACGTTCCTTTCGTGTTCCTGGTCGGCGGCACAGGCGTAAACCGTCAAGAACCGCTGTCCTATTCTGCGCTGGCGCGACTTTTCGCTCGCGCATGTGAGCGCGCCGAGATCCGTGAGCCGTGGATGACCCCGCACGCCCTTCGCCACACCCATGCGACGCGCATGTGGGAGGCAGGGATGCGAGAACTGACATTACAGAAGCGATTGGGTCATGCCTCGCCGGAATCGACCAGAATTTACACAAGGGTATCCGACGCCGTAGTGGTCGCCGAGTATCGACACGCCTTGGGTCTGGACCGTCCTTCGCAAACAACGGACGGAGAGGCTCTGTGACCCATGTATCGCCAAAATCGGACGTCGACCGCCCTGTCATATTTGAGCACGCAGACGAAGCTGACTATGCGGCATTTCTGGCGCGCATCCCGATGGCTGACAGTTTTCGCCGCAAGCGGCTGATATACCGATCCACGTTTATTGAGAGTTGGCCGGATATCAGGGATTGGTTCGCTGCCCCCCTGCCCATCAGAATTGGCTGCCTAAATGGTGACAAGCAGGCCCACCCGACTTATCCGGTCAGCTTTCGGGCCCGCAGCTATCTTTATTACGCAGCCATGACCGACCGAATCCGGTTGGACTACGATTTCCTGTTCGCAGTCGGGAACATGCGTGTGGCGGAGACGATGGAGCCATTGAACGCCTATGAGGGGCTCGACGCATTGGTCGCGGACAGTGCGAAGATTGGCTATTCCGCAACCGGCGTGCAAGCAGCGCTCCGCGTGGTTTTGCCACGCCTTGCGATGAACACGGGTGTTCGCTCTTTCGGCGAACTTCGCCAGCATCACCTCGACGAAATGATCGCAGGTGTCGACGCCTTCGCCGCACGGCATGACACTCATATCTTCCGAAACGAGAAAGAAGACTTCCCGGCAGGCTTTCAGCGCAGCTGGCGGGTCAAAACCCGCATTCTGCAGCTGCTCCTCTTCCAAAACGGGAATGATGTCATCCGGCCTCAGATTATCCAAGACAAACGCAAGCCGATCGCTTCGCCGAGGCCAGACCTCCAGGAATGGGCAAACCGGTGGCTTGAGAGAAAGCGGGTCAGTCTTGCTCGCCCGACGGTAGATCACATGGCCGTTTCGATGAGGCATTTTGTGACTTACTTGTCTACCCGACAGCCCAGCATTTTGAACTTTGCTGATATCAATCCTGAGCTTTTCAACGATTACCTTCGCCACCTTCAGTTCGACATTGCACCACGCACAGGCGCGCCGCTGTCCATAAACGCTCGTCGAGCAAGGGCGGGCACTGTTGCCAAGTTCCTGTCTGATGGCGCGGCATGGGACTGGCCCAATTTTCCAACACGGCCGATTCTTGATCCGAACGATCTGCCGAAGTTGGCACACCGCGTGCCAAGGTTTATTCCAGAGGACCAGCTGTCGCGCCTTATGGCGCAGCTGCCGAGCCTCGAGTGTGAGTTTCAGAAGGCAGCGCTCCTGATCGCCCGCTGGTCTGGCGCTCGGCGGGGAGAGGTGATTCGGCTCCGCTTGGACTGCCTGGATCAGTATCCCGACGGGACCTTCCGACTGCGGATACCCGCTGGAAAGACTATGCGGGAACGCCTGGTGCCTTTGCATGACGACGCCGCAACGGCATTGCACGAAGTCATCCAGCGACGGCTCGAAGCCAACGACCGTCCGATCCGGGATGACAAGACTGGCGACTTGGTCCGCTATGTCTTCTTTCGCCGCAGCGGGCGGATGTCGGCAGACTATTTGCTACAATACCCCCTGAATCAGATGTGCAGACTCGCCGGGCTGGTCGATCAAGATGGAAAGCCGATAGTTACCAGCCATCGGTTTCGGCACACTGTGGGCACGCAACTTGCCGAACGAGGTGCCAAGTTGCACACGATCATGAGCGTCTTGGGGCATCAGACGCCGCACATGTCCATGGTCTACGCACGGATCAGCGACGCCGAAGTGCTGCGCGACTAACGCAGCGTTCTGGGACCCGGCGAAATGATTGCCGGACCGGGCGCAGAAGCGATCCGCGCAGGAAAGCTGTCATGCGCGGCGATCGACTGGCTTAAGTCGAACTTCATCAAGACCGAGCTCGAACTTGGCCATTGTCTACGCCTGCCGTCGGAGGGACCTTGCGAATGCGACCTGTATCTCAGCTGCGCCAAGTTCGTCACGACCAAAGCTTACGCTGGTCGGCTGCAAGAGCGGAGAAAACTCGAGTTAGTACTTGCTGAAGATGCGCGCGAGCGGGGATGGTCTAAAGAGGTCGAACGACATCAGAGCACAGCTTCGCGCATCGAACGTCTGTTGAAGGATCTGGGTGAAGAAGCCGACCCATAGCAGTGAGCGAACGACAAATAAGCTATGTTGACATCGGATTGCGTCGGCCAAACCGCGCGCTATAGCAAACTCATACCAGATGTCATGATCTTCGCACGGAAGCCCAGACCATCGCTACCCAGAAAGCTGTCCGAAACGTCATCGCGCCGACAGTGCGCGCCTCGAAGGCATCCCCCACAAAAACCCGCCAGCCGAACACGGCAAAGACCGTTGCGGTCGCGATCAGGATGGTCAGCGCCACGGGCAACGCAAGCCGATGCCCGATCATCAGAAGCCGGCCGCCAATGACATAGGCGAAGCCTGCGAGGAAGTTGAACCACAGGACGAAGGGCACGACGGCCCCCATGTCAACCGCGCCGAACAGGGCCGATCCACCCGAGATCAGCGTCAACAACCCAAAGGCGATGGCCGCAGCACCGGCGATGTGATGAGTTTTCATGTCTGCCCCTCCTTGCAGGCAAACAGGACCAATTGCACCTCCAGCAGGCGCATCCCCTCGGGTACGATGTCAAAGCTGCGCGAGCCAAGGCTCCACCTTATGGCGATGCCCTGAACAAGTGATGTCAGCAGCACGGCGGCATCCTTTGGTTGAACGCCCGCCCCCATCATTCCGGCTTCGGCCATGGCCTGTAGGTGTGCCACCAGATGCGCCTGGTACTGCATCAGAACCCCGCGAAACCGGTCGCGCAGGGCGGCATTATCCACATTCAATTCGCGGGAATGCAGGATGGCGGGGAGCGCGGGGGTTTCCGCGATCTGCTGCAACTGGGCGGCGATCAGCGCCCGCAGCCTTGTCATTGGACTTGCATTGCCGTCCATGGCCTGCTGCCAAGCAACTTCCAGCCGGTCCGCGATAGCGTCACCGACGGCCGTCCAGAGTTCCGCCTTTGTTGGGAAATGCCGGAATATCGCGGCTTGGGTGACGCCTACCTCTTGCGCGATGTCATTGGTCGTCAGCCGGTCAGGGCCGATACGGTCGGACAAGTCCAGAACGGCGGCAATGATTTCGGTCTTGCGATCCTCGGCTGATTTGCGACGCAACATGGGACACCTCTTGTAAGTAAGTAATCACTAACATAATCTGCCAAACAAGCAAGCTGATTCGCCAGACCGAAAGGACCGCCATGCCCAGCCCCAAGGGATACACCCGCCTGCAGATCGCCCTTCACTGGGGCGCAGCCCTGCTGATCGTGCAGCAATACCTGTTTAAAGATGCCATTGCAGCCGCGTGGGACGCTGCGGCAAAGGGGGTGGAAACCGCCTTTAATCCGCTGGTTCTGGCCCATGTCGCAGGCGGGGCGCTGGTCATGCTGTTTGCGCTGTGGCGGCTGTCGATCCGGGCGCGGCGCGGCGCGCCTGCCATGGTCGGTGACAGTGCCGCGCAGCGCGCCTTGGCAAAGGCCGCCCATGTCGGCCTTTACGCGCTGATGATCCTGATGCCGCTCAGCGGGTCGATGGCCTGGTTCGGCGGGGTCGATCTGGCGGCACAGGGCCATAACGTGCTGAAGATCGTGCTGCTGGCGCTGGTGGCGCTGCATGTTTTGGGTGCGCTCTATCATCAGTTTGTGCTGAAAGACGGCCTGATCAACCGCATGCGCCGGGCCGAGGGCTGAGCGATGCGCAGAACCTGGATCCTTGGCGCGGTTGCACTGGTTGGGCTGGCGGCGGCGGGCTGGTTTCTGACCGAACGGCCCCTGACTGTGACGGTTGTCGTCGCTGAAACCGGGGTGCCCTTGCGCCTTTACGGTCTAGGTTCCGTCGAGGCCCGGATCCTGTCGCGCGTCGGGTTCGAAGTTGGCGCGGCATTGGTGTCGGTGTCGGCAGATGCAGGGGATGCGGTCAAGGCCGGACAGGAACTGGCCGCCTTGCATCCGGCTGAGCAGATAGCGCGCGTTGCGCGGGCGCAAGCAGCGGTTGCGGCAAATGCCGCCGGTCAGGCCAAGGCCGATGCCGCAGTGGCGCGGGCGCAGGCAGTTCTGGCACAGCGCATTGCCGCGAACGATCGACAGAAGGAACTTGCGCGGCAGGACGTCGCCTCTATCCAGCGAGCCGAGGAGGCACAGCGCGACGAGGATGTGGCGCGGGCCGAACTGGCCTTGGCCGAAGCCGATCTGGCCGTGATCCGCGCGCAGGGCGCAGATGCGGCGGCCGCCTTGCAACTGGAACAAACCTTGCTCGCCCATCACCGGCTGGTCGCACCCTATGATGCGGTTGTCGTGGCTCGCCACGTCGAGCCGGGCACGGTGGTCAAGGCCGGTGATCCAATCTTCACCCTGATTGATCCGGCAACGATTTGGGTTCAGGCCTTTATCGACGAAGAACGCGCCGGCCAACTGGCGCTTGGACAAGAGGGTGTCATCCGCCTGCGGTCACAGCCTGCGGCAGAGTTCCACGGCACCGTCGCCCGGATCGGGCTGGAAAGTGACCGCGTTAACGAAGAGCGCCGCGTCTGGCTGACCTGTTCCGACTGCCCCGAAGCGATGTTCCTTGGCGAACAGGCCGAAGTACGCATCCTGACCGGCATACGCGACAACGCGCTGATGGTGCCCGAGGTGGCGATCACCGGCTTTGACGGCTTTCGCGGCATAGTCTGGCTGGTGCAGGATGGTCGGCTACGCCGCGCCGAGCTGACCTTTGGCGCACGCGACGACCGGGGCCGGGTCGAGGTGACAGGCGGCCTGCCCGAGGGCGCCGCGATTGTCGCCATGCCGCCGAAAGGTGCCGACGAAGGCAGACTGGCCCGGATCGGGGACGCGCCATGAATCTGGCGCTGAAAGACATCCGGCATGGCCTGTTCCGCTTTGTGCTGACCTGTTTCGGGTTGGGCCTGCTGATGACGGTCGTTCTGGCGATGATCGGCATCTACAATGGCCTTGTGGCCGATGCGTTGGCGGTGGTCGAGGCCCCCGCGGCGGACGTCTGGGTGGTCGAGGCGGGCACCAAGGGGCCTTTTGCCGAAGCCTCGTCCATTCCCGCCGACAGCCGCGACACCGTGGCCCGCATGCCCGGCGTGGCCGAAGCCGGGGCCATCAATTACCAGACCATCGAGGCCCCCTTCCTTGACCGCGCCTTGCGGCTTTATATCATCGGCTATGAAACCGGACGTCCGGGTGGCCCGCAGATCATCGCCGAAGGGCGCGGCATCGGCACCAGCCATTTCGAACTGGTGGCCGACCGCAAGACTGGCCTTGTGCTGGGTGATACCATCCGCCTTGGCCGCAACCGCTTTACCGTGGTCGGGCTCGTCGAAGGGGCGATGAACTCGGGCGGCGATCCGGCGGTTTACATGACGCTTGCCGATGCGATGGCGCTGCAAACGGAACTTGCTCCGGCAGATCAACGGGTGCAGGCCGCGCGCGGGGCGGGGGCGGTCAAGTCGGCCTCGGTCGCGGCAGTGATCGTGCGCGTGACGCCCGGCGCGGATGTCGATCTGCTGACCGCAACCTTGCGGCAATGGAAGCATCTGGCTGCCCTAAGCCAGACCGAACAGGAAAACATCCTGCTGGCCTCGGTTGTGGACAAGGCGCGCCGTCAGATCGGGCTGTTTCTGGGAATCCTCCTGGCGGTGTCGGCCGTGGTGATCGCGCTGATCATCTACACCATGACCATGGAAAAGCTGAAGCAGATCGCAACGCTAAAGCTGATCGGCGCCCCAGACCGCACCATCATCGGGCTGATCGTACAGCAATCGCTGATCCTTGGGACCGCAGGTTGGGGCATCGGTCTGGTTCTGATCCTGCTTGTCAAGGATGTCTTTCCGCGCCGCGTGGTGCTGGAACCGTTTAACGTGGCCGTTCTGGCCGGGATCATCGTCGTGGTCTGTCTGGCCGCCAGCGGTCTGGGCGTGCGCGCGGCCCTGAAGGTGGACCCCGCCACCGCGCTGGGAGGCTGAGCCATGGCCATCGGTGATATTCTGGTCGATGTGCAAGCCGTGGCCAAGCACTATGGCGAAGGCGAGACCCGCGTCGATGCCCTCCGCCAAGTTGACCTGCAGGTGCGTGCAGGTGAGGTGATCGCACTCCTGGGGCCGTCAGGGTCTGGCAAGACGACGCTTCTGAACATCATCGGCTGCATCCTTGACCCATCCTCGGGTCGGGTGGTGCTGGATGGTGATCCGGTCTTTGACGGCAAATGGCTGCGCAGCGATCTGCGTCGTCTGCGGCTGGACAAGATTGGCTTCATCTTTCAGGCGCACAACCTGCTGCCCTTCCTGACGGCGGCAGAAAATGTATCCCTCGTCCTCGACCTTGCCGGTTGGGCGCCCGAAAAGGGAAAGGAGCGGGCAAAAGAGCTTCTCGATTATCTCGAGGTCGGCCACCGCGCCCCGGTTAAGCCCGCGCTGTTATCAGGGGGCGAGGCGCAACGCGTGGCTATCGCACGCGCGCTGGCCAACCGCCCGCGGATCATCCTTGCGGACGAGCCGACCGCGGCATTGGACAGCAAACGCGCACAACTGGTCATGGACCTGCTGCGAAAGCTTGCCGCCGAGCAGGAAGCCTGCATCCTGACGGTCACCCATGACGAGAAAATCTTCGACCGCTTCGATCGGCTTATCCATCTGCGCGACGGAAAATTGGCAGATGAGTAGTGCCTAAGGACAGTCAAGCATAAACAGATGAATCGGAGATGCGCGACAATCGCGATAGACCACAGGGACCTCCCCGCCGTCCGCACCGCCAGCGCTTTGATCCGCGCAGTGCGGACGGCGGGGTCCCTCCTATGGACTATCGCTACCCTTGGCGCCAAAAAAATCCTTGCCTGTCCAGGTAACATCTAACCAGGCATGCACGGCGATGAAGTCATCAACCGTGCCGCCCCATTTCTTCACGGAGGACAGGGCGTGGTGATAGCAACTGTCTTTCAGGGGACCGCAGAAGCGTAATCTGTCGCGTCTCGCGCCATCGCGTTGATGATCGTGAGCAGCTTGCGGGCGCATGCGGTAATCGCAAGTTTCGGAGGCTTTCCAGAATCCTGAAGTCTGGCTCGAAACGCCGCCAGCGTCGGATCGAACCGGCTGGCCACAAACCCCGCGAGGTAGAGGGCTCGCCTGATGTCGGCTCTGCCACCCCACACTCGTCTCTTGCCTCTGGATAAACCCGAGTCACATGCCTGCGGCGCAAGTCCAGCAAGCGCAGCAATCTGCTTGGCCTTCAGTCTTCCGAGCTCGGGCAATCGAGCAAGTATCACGGCAACCAGTGCCGGTCCGATACCAGGCGCCGTGCGAAGTCGACGTGCCTGTTCGAGAAGAGACCCGGAAGACGCGATGTGGCGAGCGATCTCCTTCTCAACTGCATCGAGATGATCCTCAAGAATCGCAACAAGACGCTGAATTTCCCGCCGGATCCAACCGTCGCGGCTCGTCCCGAGGCGGTTTCTCTCCGCCTGGATCACAGCGACCAAATCCTCGCGTCGCGCCACCAGGTCAGCCAAGCGCACGCGGTCAGGATCCGGGATGGGGGGAGGGACAAGGTCCAGTGCTTTCCCCATTCGGGCAAGGATCGCCGCATCAACCTTGTCGGTCTTTGCCAGCTTTCCCGTCGCCCTCGCAAACTCGCGCGCCTGTCGCGGGTTGACACGTATGAAACGGGCCTCGGCTTTGATCAGGGCTTCGATCAATGGCCGCTCATAACCACCTGAGGCTTCCAACACGACGACTGCGTCGTTCGCTGTCTTGGCGAACTTTGCAAGCGATTGTTTTGTAGACTTTATCCGCTCATGGCGGCCGTTGGACAGATAACAGACGTCGATCCAGTCCATGGCGACATCGACGCCAATGAATTCGTGAGAGGCCATTCCGGCACCTATCCTTGTTCTGCGGGATCGACACCTTGGGGAGTCCTCCCAGGCAACTGTTCAGGTTGAGCAACGGTCAGCTGGCGAGCCCCATGCTATCACTCGGGCTTGGTTGCCCAGGGATGTGTCGGGGTCTCGCCAGCCACCCTGATTATGCCAGTTTCCCAATAGACAAGGGATGTGCCATCGCCGCCTCCTCAGAAATCGTGGGTGTGGAGTTCGGACAAGGTGTACCGCTCGTTGAACTCGAGGTGGATGCATCGGGCCGCGCCGTCGAAGCAGAACTCGCCCCAAGCGCCGTCGTTGTTCTCCCAACCGCCATGGGTGTCGGAGAGGAAATCGTAGGCCAGCTGCTCGACAACATCCTCCAGTGACAGGTTGCGCATCTCGACCTCGGGGTCGTCCCAGGTCAGCGCGGCATAGGCGATCTCGGTCGCGGGGAAATCGACGGCATTCTCACCGGACCATGCGCCGATGCTTTCGATCTGGCCGCTGTCCCCGGCCCCGTCGAAGGTCACGGTGACATGGGTGATGCCGGCGGCCGTGAGGCCGTCGAAGAGGCGATCCTTGTTGCCGGGGCGCAGCGCTTCGATCCGAGCGGCACGCTCGGCATGGGCCGCGAAGATCTGCGCCATGTCGACGGTCGAGGGCGCCATCGGGGGCGCGAGGGTGGGTTCACTCAGGGTCATCGGGTGTCTCCGGTAAGGGGAAGGGATCGGAGCCGGGCCGGGCGATCTCTCTCCCCCGGACAAGCTCCAAATCCCCCCTGCCCTTCTCTGTCTCTCGGGCCTCACGCAGCGACCTGCAGTAACCTGGCGGCGAAGGCGCGCCAGAGCGGGTCGACGAGCCGCCCATCCAGAAGATCGGCGCGGTGGCGCAGCCGCTGCGCAAGATCGGGTTCACCCCAGGTTGCCGCGCGGCCCGCCTGCGCGCGCAGCTGGCTCGCCTCGGTCACCACGCCCCGCGCTTCTGTGGCGCTCATCACCGGGTGACACCACGCGACGGCGCAGTCGCTGGCGGCCCCGGCCAGCACAAGGCGCTCGTCGCGGTCGAAGATTGCTAGCAGCTGGGGCGCGGTGTTCGTGGCCATCCCCTCGGCATGGTCGATCGCGCCCAGCATGGCATCGGCCAGCGTCGCGAATCGGGCGAGCACTAGGGGCGCGGCCCGGCCCGACATCAGATCGGCCGGCGCGCGGCGCGACAGGGTCAGCGCGAACGGATGACTGAGATCGGAGTTTCCAGACGGACAACCTGGCGGGACACCCCGCGCGCCGGTGGTCGGCAGGATGGGCAAGGGCAAGTCGAGCATGGGGGAAACCTCCGACGGCGCAGGGAGCCTCTCTCCCCGCCCTATCCGTCAAAGACCAAACCGCCGCCCTCTTCCTCGAAGGAGCGACAGAAGCTGCTCAACTTGCCGACGGCAAATCACTCCATCGGACACGCAGGTATCGACCTTGCCGCTTAGGCAAATCCTTTCGGTCAATCATTCGACCTGATACCTGGAAATCCTCGTTGATCTTGACCACGAGCAACTTGTTGAAGTTCCCTGCGGTATCGACCACCACGACATCCTTCGTCTTGAAGGGGGTAATCGTTTTCACTTCGACGTGGTCATTGCCAAGTCTTCCGTCAGCGCCTTGCGCGTAGGTTTTGTTCAGCTTGATGCCATACGTGATGGCGCCGAAAAGTTCACCGACATCGCCGTAGACGGCGAGATGAAGACCCGTCTCCCTGTGATAGCTTTCCGCAAGCGATATCAGATCTTCAAAGTAGGGTATCATTGATCGGATGGCGTTGGGGTATTTTGCTCCCCACTCTTTGTAGCGCAGCTGCTCGTCAATTTCTGACCAAGTAACCCATTCGCCATCATCGTAGAACGCGCGATCAGACCAATCGATATCATCCATACTTTTCGCCCAACTTGAATCACTGCAGGCAAGTAGCAATCCAGTTTGGCAATAAAGTGGCCGGAGGCAACAGAGCCTCCGGCACAGGGTCAGCCGACCCGGTCGAGTAGCTTCTTGGCGCGCCCTTCCATGTCGAGCCGGGCATCCTGCTGGGTCTTGTCGCGCGCAAGCCGCGTGATGCCCTGCACGAAGTCGAAGATGCTCTCGGGCGGGCGGCCCTCTTCCATCAGCACCTTCTCGATGATCTTGCCCGACTCCGCCTTCGAGAAGCCGCGCTTGCGCAGGAAGTCATCCCGGTCCTCATCCGTGCGCGCCACGATCTGCTGCCGCGCGGCCTTGATTCCGTTCACGAAACCCTGCGGCGAGGAATTGCCGAAGCGCGTCAGCGCCGGGGCCGCCTCATGTGCGAAGCGCGACGCGGCGTATTTCGAGTGGCGGATCTTGATCTCCTGGAAATCCTCGACGCCCCAGAGGTTGCGGTTCTGGCACACCGCCCGAAGGTAGAAGCTCGCCATGCCGAGCGTCTTGGCGCCCACCTCGGAGTTCCAGCAATAGAAGCCCCGGAAGTAGAGATCAGGGGAACCGTCCGGCAACCGGCCCGCCTCGATCGGGTTGTGATCGTCGACGAGAAACAGGAAGACGTCGCGGTCCGAGGCATAGAGCGTGGTCGTGTCGCGGCTGATTTCGACATCGGGGTTGTAGACCCCGGTCGACCAGTCGAGCACCCCCGGCACCTTCCAGCGCGTGTCGCCGGTGCCATTGCCCGCGATCCGTTGCACCGCCTCGACCAGTTCATGGTCATGGATGCGGCCGTAGTCCGGCCCGGTCACAGCGCGCAATTCAGTGCGGCCATCCTCGGTCTCGAAAGTCTTCACCTGCTCGGCGCGGTGGTTGGTCAGGCCATACTGCAGGTTGATCCCCGCCAGCGGCGCGGGCAACTGCCGCAGGTAGGAGGCCGGAGCGCCGACGATGCTGGCAAGCTGGCCGAACGCCCAATGCGTGGGCGCAACAGGTTCATGCGCTTTCGGCAGCATCAGATGCAACCGCTCGGGGTTATCGCGCGCGGCCTCGACCCGGATATCCGCCGTCTGCACCACTCGGCTGCGGCTGCGGTCGGACCGACCTTTCACATTGGCCCAGAGATCGTCGAGCGACAGATACCGCTCATCATCGGGCCGGTTGAACCATTCGGACGACACTCGCCCGTTCCGCTCACCCCGGCTCACATCCACTTTCCAGCCACCCGCCCGCGCCGGTGCGACTGGATCCAGAACTTCTACAACGCCCATCGGCTATCTCCCGCGACGGGCGCCAGGAGCCACTCTCCCAGCCCTCAACCCGTCGCCGGGAAATCGACACTCCTCTTACTCTGGCTGATGTGAAGGGCGGGAAGCGGACCTTCGCCGCGCTTGGGTCGAACGTCGCGGAAGGGCCGTCTCTGCTGGGCAGACCCCACTCGCTTGGGGGGCAGCAAGCTGTGCCGCCGCAACTCTGCTTCGAGCCCTTTCGAGCCCTTCGTGTCGGTTTTGGGCTTCATGTTGCATGACGGGCATCCAAGTGGGTGCCTGCCAATGTCCGCGGCGCTTAGCGCGCACGGCAGGCTTGGGGGGGGGTGACACGAATTGGATGCTTACTCAGCGCTCTGGCCGGTCAGCCAACGCGAGAACGTGCTCATCGCTGATGTGGCGGGCCGGTCGGACGGCCAGGCGAGATAGTAACGTCCGACAGAAACTGTGACGCCGAAAGGCTGTGCCAAGCGGCCCTGCGCGATGTAGCTCTCGAACATGGAGATCGGCAGCAGGGCGACGCCGGCGCCTGAGGTTGCCAGCTCTGCCAAAGCCACCGAGCTGTCAAAGACCGGCCCGGTGACAGGCGGGCAAGGCACGCCTGCGGCCTCAAACCAGCCCGGCCATTCGGCGCTTCGGTAGCTGCGCAGAAGCGTTACTTGCCCGAGGTCCGAGGGATGCAGCAGCCGTGACGCGAGGCCCGGCGCGCAGAGCGGCGCCATCGGCGCCTCTGCCAGTGGGATCGCATCGTGTCCTGTCCAGCCTCCAGTGCCGAAACGGATCGCCATGTCGAGCCCCTCGCGCAGGATCTCCACCCGGTTGTTGTTGGTCGAGATCCTCAGGTCGATCTGGGGATGGGCCTGTCGGAACGCCTCGAGCCGCGGCATCAGCCAGCACATCGCGAAGGTCGTGTTGACGCCAACCTTTAGCACCTCGATGTCGCGCCGCCCGCCGAGACGGTCGAGCACCCGCGACATCGCGTCGAACCCATGCTCAAGCACGGGAAAGAGCAGGCGTCCCTCGTCGGTCGGGATCAGCCCCTGGGAGGTCCTCAGGAACAGCGCTGTGCCCAGCAGGTCCTCGAGCCGCGCGACCTGGTGGCTGACGGCAGCCTGGGTGACGCGCAGCTCGATCGCGGCCTTGGTAAAGCTGCCCTGGCGCATGGCGACCTCGAATACGCGCAGGGCATTGAGCGGCAGGTCGGGGCGATCCATGGCAGTACCTCAGCTAATGGCAGGCCATAAGATTTGTCGTTTGATGGCTGCGATCAAGCCGAAATATACAGTCCGCATGACATCATGTGATGTCGCATCCCAGGCGCCACTGGCGCAGATCCTGAAAGGAATGGTCCCATGCGGTTCACCGCTACCGTCCTGTCGCGTGTCGCGACAGGGCTCGCTCTCGGCCTGTCCATGGCCACGGCCTCCCTCGCCGAAACGCCTGTCGAGGCGCTCTCCGAAACCGTCGCCCGGATCGAGGAACAGCTCGGCGCCCGCGTCGGCCTCTCGCTCATGGAGACCGGCACGGGTTGGTCCTGGTCTCACCGCGAGGACGAGCTTTTCCTCATGAACAGCACGGTCAAGGTGCCGGTCTGCGGCGCCATCCTCGCGCGTTGGGACGCGGGCAGGCTGTCGCTCTCCGATGCGCTGCCGGTGCGCAAGGCCGACCTCGTGCCCTACGCGCCCGTCACGGAGACGCGGGTCGGCGGCAACATGACCCTCGACGAGCTCTGCCTCGCGGCGATCGACATGAGCGACAATGTGGCGGCGAACATCCTGATCGGGCATCTCGGGGGGCCGGAGGCGGTGACGCAGTTCTTCCGCAGCGTCGGCGACCCGACGAGCCGTCTCGACCGCATCGAGCCCAAGCTGAACGACTTCGCTTCTGGAGACGAGCGGGACACCACGAGCCCGGCCGCCATGTCCGAGACGCTGCGAGCGCTGCTGCTGGGCGACGTGCTGTCTCCGGAGGCCCGCGGGAAGCTGGCGGAGTGGATGCGCCACGGCGGCGTGACCGGCGCATTGCTGCGCGCCGAGGCCGAGGACGCCTGGCTGATCCTCGACAAGTCGGGCAGCGGAAGCCACACGCGCAACCTCGTCGCGGTGATCCAGCCTGAAGGCGGAGCGCCCTGGATCGCGACCATGTTCATCTCGGATACGGACGCGGAGTTCGAGGTTCGCAACGAGGCGCTCAAAGATCTGGGTAGGGCGGTGGTCGCGGTTGTTCGCGAATAGCCTATCCCAGGCGCGGCTTCCGCTCTGAGAAAGGATGTACTTTGGGCTGCGGAGCAGTGAGACATCATGCCATTGCGCAGCCGATGGTGCCGGTGGGGTGCCCTGCAATACCTGGTCGACTGGAGCCGCTCTAGCACCGTCCCTAAAGTCCCGCACCGCGGACCTCGGGATCTTGGATCTTGCTGCGCAGTGGCATGAAGGTCCGGTATGGGGAAGCTGCGCTGCAGCAACGGTGATCTTGGCCAAGGTCCGCAATGGGCCGAAAACGACTGAACCCGGCGGGTTTCCCCGCCGGGCCCGAGGGGGAGACCCCGTTCCTCAGAACGGGATCTCGTCGTCGCGGTCGACCAGCTCGGGGTTTTCGTTCTCGGCCGACTTCGGACGGCTCAGGAAGTCGACCTTCTCGGCGATGATCTCGCAGCCGTAGCGGTCGGTGCCGGTTGCGTCGGTCCACTTGGTGTAGTGGATGCGGCCGTGGACGAGGACCTTCATGCCCTTTTCGCAGTGCTCTGCGACGGTCTTGCCGAGACCGTTGAAGCAGGTGATGCGGTGCCATTCGGTGTCCATGACCCGGTAGCCGTTCTCGTCGCGCATCACGCGACCTTCCGAGAGGCGCGGCCGCGAAGTGGCCAGGGTGAAGTTGGTGATCTTCGTGCCGCCTTGGGTCGAGCGCACTTCGGGCTTCTGACCGATGTTGCCGGCGAGGATAACGATGTTCTGCATGGTAAGCTCCTGTGTTTTTTGTCCCTGGGACCGTCCCTTCGACAAGACCCGGAAAAGCCTGTCGGCTGAGGCGTGCACGGGAGACGGAACGGCGACCGGAAACCCCCAGAGGTCCGGGGAGGAGCGGGCAGCCCCAAAGGGGCAACACGGCCCGGACTGACGCGGGGTTGCGCGCCAGAGGCCGAACAGGCTTAGGGGATTATCAGTCGAAGGGATGGCACCGGGGATAGGGGCGACTTGGGGCTCTCGCAGAACTCGGCCTTCCTGGCCAAGGCAACGGGGTTGAAGCATTTACGAAAGCGCCAACCCTGCGGCTCAAGGCAACCTCATCCCCCTGCCCTATCGCGGTGACCTCTGTGGGAGTTGCGATGTTGCGATCTGACGGCTATCCCGGATGCATCATTCAGGACACGAGGACCCAATGGCAGATTTCAATCTCGAGGCGATGTCGCTGAAGGAGCTGCGGCAATTGCAGAAGGACCTCGCCAAGGCGATTTCAACCTACGAAGACCGGCACAAGGCAGAAGCCCGCGCCAAGCTGGAGGCAATCGCCAAGGAGATGGGCTACTCCCTCGCCGAACTGATCGGTATTGAGGTGAAAGCCACCCGTGCGCCGGCCCTCGCGAAGTATAGGCACCCTGAGAACGCGGCCCTCACCTGGTCGGGCCGGGGCCGGAAACCGCAGTGGTTCGCAGACCACATCAACGCCGGCAAGGACCCGAGCGCTCTGGCGGTCTGACGGAGTTGGGTGACCCCGCCCGGGCGAAGCATGGCCCAAGTTAAGGAAACCGGTTTTTGCTGACACGACTGTTCGATCATGTTAGAAAAACGACGATTTCTTAACACGACGCGGAGCACATGTTAAAGCCGACCTACGCCATTCCCGCCCTGCCACCCCCGGCCGAGATCGAAACTGTTCCTGTGCTGAAGGCGCTCGCTCGAGCCAGCCGCGCGTTAGCAGACCTGAAGGGTCAGGCGAAGACCATTCCGAACCAAGGCATTCTGATCGACACACTGGCGCTTCAGGAAGCCAAGGCCTCGTCGGAGGTCGAAAACATTGTCACAACGCAGGACGAGCTGTTCCAAGCGGATGTTTTCCCTGACGATCCGCAGTCTCCTGCTGCCAAAGAGGTAGCACTCTATCGCGATGCGTTGCGACTTGGATACGCGCGCTTGGGCCAAACCGGCGGCCTCATCCCGAACTCGGCGCTCATCGACATGTTCCGCTTGCTGAAGGGCCGCAGCGATGGGTTTCGCGCGACACCGGGAACCGCGCTGAAAAACGAGCAAACAGGGGAGATCGTCTTCGTTCCACCCCAGGACGCGCACGAGATTGTCAGCCACATGACAGCGCTCGAACGGTTCATCAACGACGATGACCTCTGCGCACTCGACCCGTTGATCAAGATGGCCTTGATCCATCATCAGTTCGAAAGCATCCACCCGTTTCCGGACAGGAACGGACGGATCGGGCGCATCCTGAATGTGCTTTATCTGACCAGAACGGGGTTGCTCGACATCCCGGTGCTCTACCTGTCGCAATTCATCACCCGCAACAAGGCGAACTACTACAGACACTTGCAGGCGGTGCGCGACACTGGGGATTGGGAAACTTGGGTCATCTACATGCTGGAGGCTGTCGCAGAAACTTCTGCCACGACAGTCGAGATCGTCACCGGCATTCGACAGCAAATGGCGGACGTGAAACACAGGCTTCGGGATGAATTGCCGAAGATCTATAGCCAGGAACTCCTGAACAACCTGTTCCGCCACCCATACACAAGGATCGAATACCTGCAGAACGATCTGGGTGTCAGTCGGCAGACGGCCGCTAAGTATCTCGACACCTTGGCTGAGCGGGGCTTTGTCGAAAAGCACCGCTCTGGAAAGAACAACTACTTCATCAACGTCGCGCTCGTGAAACTCTTCCTCGACGTGTCGGGCGGGCCGTAAGTTCCGACGCGGTGCCTAAGGCTCCTTTAGACGGTTGTGCCGATAAGCGCGTCGGCTCAACTTTCTGGTCGGCCGCAACGGCTAAGGGACGAAAGGCCCGGATCGGAGCCCCTGCCCCGACGCCGAGCCCTCGGCAAAAACCGTGGGCATCATGCCCACGGATCAACCTCAGCGACGACCTGGACCTCGTCTCCGTCGATTTCATCGGCGGGGACGGCGCCGAAGGTTCCATCCCCTGCCTGGAAGACGACGATCGAAACCATGAGCGTGGCGGCGAGGGAGGCGGCGAAGGCGTGTGCATCTTTGCGGGACATCTGTTTGGCTCCTGTCTGGGAGGCGGGGGACCATCCCCCGCGCGACAGGACCCCGCAGGCCCGAAGACTGGCTGACATCACCGGGTGCGTTCGGCTCGCCCGAATCCACCCGGCGGCACGGGCTTGCCCGTAGTCCGACCCCTCGCGGGTTGATCTCGAAGACAGGATTCGGGGCAAGGAAGGGAATGGCGAGCGGGGGACGGTGCCCAAACGTCAGGAGCCGAATGTCCCGCTGGTGCTTGGAACGCCGCCAGCCTCCCGGCCATGCTCTTGGTTGCAAACTTCCGTCTTGGGGGATGGATCCTTTGGTGCCCCGTGACTTTGCGGGACGAGATTGTGGTTCGTGAGAGGCCCGCCTGTGGGCTGGCCCCTCACGCCTTGTCAGGGCTCAGGCGGCCAGGTCCGCGCCCCCTGCCCTATCGCCGTCCTCGGCACCGACGATTTCGAGCCGCGCGTTGCGATAGCCCTCCCGCGCGATCCAGAGTTCGGCCGCGGTGACGGATTCCGCCAGATGTAGCAGCTCGGTGTTGCCACCGAAGTCCAGAAGCACGCGGACCTGCCCCAGCTTTGGTTCCTCGGCCACCTCGAAGATCAGCCGGCTGTCCGCCGAGTGGCTGCGCATGATGGTGACGAGAATGACCCCGTCCGAAGAGAAGTTGCCCTCATGCAGCGTGAAGGAGGCTGGTGCCGTCCAGGTCGTATAGACCCGGGGCGGCTCCTTCTTCACCAGACGGCCGACGCCGTTCGAGCGCTCCCAGGCTGCCAGCTTCTTGGTGAACCGTGCGGGCGGCTTGGGACTGCCGTCGGTGTAGCGGATCAGCGCCCCGAGGGGGGCTGTGTCGATGATGGTTGTTGCAGACATGATTCCTCATCCCGAATGCGAGCGACCGCATTCATCACATTGATATTGCTGTATTTTGTTAGGTTGAGGGCGGGTTTCCCCGCCCCCGGATGGCTCAGATCACTCTGCAGCCAGCATCGACGCTTTGCTGTCCGGCAGATCGACCGTCAGGAAGGCGGGGAGATCGATATCGTCGGGCGCGCTCGCATCTTCCCCCTGCCCTTCTGCAATCTCCTTGCCGTCGTCTACGGCCAGATCGGCCCGGCGCAGGACCTCAGGCAACCAGCTGCTGCCCTTGAGGAGCCGCTCGGCTTCTGTGGCCATCTCGCCCTTCTTGAGGTGATCGAGAAGCTGCGCTGTCCCCTCCCCTTTCGCCTCGCGCACGGCCTCGAGGATCCGGGCCTTGGGCACACGGTTGAGGTAGCCATCGACTGTCGGCTCCCAGCCCGCCTCGACCATGTCGAGATCCACCGCGCGGGCCACGAGATCGGCATGGGCCATGCGGCGGGTCAGGCCGCTGGCCGAGATGCCCGCCCCATAGGGGTTCACCTTCTCATGGAGCGCGTTGATCCCGAAGCTGAGGCAATGCGCCAGCAGCGCCAGACGGCTGCCCTGGTCGAGGACCGTCAGATAGTCCCAGAGCGCGGCATCATCGCCGAGAGGCAGATCAGCCTCCCAGGCGGCGTGACGCTCGTCGACGAGCTTCGCCACGACGCTGTCCTTCAGATCGGGCGCCTGGGCCGACATGTAGACGTGACGCACCGAGGCTTCGAGGCAGCTGCCCGTCGCAGAGGAGGTGCGGAAGGTATCCGTCACCAACTTCAGGAGCAGGAGCGTCAGAGCAACGTCCGGCGAACGCCCGATGGCCTCACGCAGCGCGAGGGTCCGGTGGGCGGTCAGTTCCATGACCAGCCGTTCGGGCAGCGGCTTCAGCGCGCCGTCATCTTCCTCATCGGACGCATCCGCGCCGACCGGCTGACCGCCCGAAGTGATGACGGTGCCCCCGGCGGAAGTCGCCGACGGTTTCCAACTGGAAACACCGACATCACCGCCCTGCCCCATGCCGTCCGCGGCATCGTCAGCCTGGACCGCGGTCTCCTCGCGCGGCTCATCCTCGGGCCGGACATAGCCGCGATAGACAGCCAAGCTGCCATCCCGATCCAGAGTCACGAAGACGCCCGCGCGCGGGACCTCGTCCTCATCGTAGATCAGAGGCCGCTGTTCGAGCGCTTCCATCGCCATCTCGAGCTGCCCGAGCCGAGCGTCGATCTCCTCGGGGTATTCGTCTTGGCCGGAATACTCTTCCTCCAGCGTGCGGTACTCGGCGAGGAGCACAGCGTGGGCCGCGCTTTCCTCCTCGGTCATCGGCGCCGGATCACCGGTCAGACGCCGGAGACCATGGCTGTAGCCATAAGGCAGGTCGGTCGCGACCTCGATCCACTTCCAGCCCTCGGAAGTCAGCGCTTCAGCTTCGGCCTGGAGCTTCTCGGCAACCAGCCGGTCGAGCAGGGCAGGGTCCTCGAGCCAGCCGCCGTCATCGCCCTGGAAGAGATCGCGCAGCACGACACCGCCCGCCGCCTCATATGCAGCGATACCGACGAAGACCGCGCGACGATCCGAGGCCCGAACCGAGGTCTCCGTGAGCATGCGCCGGATGGCATAAGGCTCCTTGTTCCAGGAGTTCTTCACCGCATCCCAGACCTGCACCTGACGCGCATGATCCGGGTTCACCGTGAACGCCATCAGCTGTTCGAGCGTCATGCCATCCTCGGCATAGACCTCGAGCAGGGCAGGGGCCACGGAGGCGAGCTTCAGGCGCTGCTTGATGATCTGCGGCGTGACGAAGAAGGCCGCTGCGATCGCTTCCTCGCCCTGACCCTTTTCGCGCAGGGCCTGAAACGCGCGGAACTGGTCCAGCGGGTGCAGGGCGACGCGCTGCATGTTCTCCGCCAGCGAGTCGTCCTCGGCGAGGATCTCCGACGCCGTATCCCGCACGATGCAAGGGATCGGCGCGGTCTTGGTCAGCCGCTTCTGCTTCACCAGCAGCGACAGCGCCTGGAAACGACGACCACCAGCCGGGATCTCGAATATGCCGGTTTCGATCCCTTTAGCATCGACCACGGGCCGGACGTTCAAGCCCTGCAGCAGGCCGCGCCGCGCGATGTCTTCGGCCAGTTCCTCAATCGAGACGCCTGCCTTGATGCGCCGCACGTTGGACTGGCTCAGCACGAGCTTGTCGAAGGGGATGTCCCGCGAGGGGGACAGGATGACTTTCTGGGCTGCTTTCGCCATCAGATCTTCTCCACGACGGGCGCCGGAAGCCACTCTCCCGATCTCACTTCCCGTCACTCCTCAAACCCCCAACCTTTCTCTCTCTTCGGCGTTCTTGACCGCGGTCAAGAAGTCAAAGCTGCATGTTCTATGCGCCCAGGATCGTTTCAAAGTATGCCTCGGGCTGCCTGATCGTTTCTCCTTTCCCCAACAGGTAATCTAAGATCACTAGAAGCCGTCCAGCGCCGGTTTTCTGGAGGCCACGCATCAGCTTTTCTTGGCGTATTCTAAGCAATCGCCCGATATCGAAGAGAACGCGGTTGAGGGCTTCTCCTGTTCGTGGTGGGTCTGGAAAGAAGTCAGAGACATGTGTGAAGTCTGTCCATGACATTTTTTCAGGGTCTCGGTTCATGGAAGGCCCTGCAATGTTTCGGTCAGCGCTGGTCTGCTTTGCCTGCGCGTCCTTCTTAATAAGTTCTTTTTTTATGGACTCTACCTGCCGGTCATTTTGTCCGTTCTTGGCGGACATTTCGCGCGTGCAATCATGGGTGAGGGCTTGGTCGCGTGATTGGATTTCGTCCACGGGCGCGCTTGAATTCTCGCACTCTCCGTAGCTCTGTGCGGCGTTGGCTCCGAGTTCTCGGAGATCAGCGATGATCTGCAAGACTGCATCAACCGTGAGAGTTGCTCGTCGAAGGATGTTCCTGATCGCTCCGAGTGAGGACAGCCGCGCTTCGTCGAGGCGCTGGTCCTGAAGGAGGGATGCGCGCAGTGCTAGTGCTTCTGCCCTGAGGGAGCGAAGGCGTTCACGCTTCTCCGCAACCTTCAATGCTTCGGCCGCCAGTGCGTCGTGGTTCTGTATCAGTGGGTTCAGGTCGATCCCAAACGCGTCCCGGATGATGCCGCCATACCGCAGAGGGAAGCGTTTGCCGTTTGCCGAGTTCTTCCGGTCAATGAGGCCGGCTGCGTCAAGACGGCCTAAGCAGCGACGTAGGGTCCTCTCATCGACGCCGTTTGCGCGCTCAGACAAGGAGGCATTGGAGGGGAACACAACGGTAAGTTTGGGTGGGGTCTCACCACTTATGGTTTGTCGATCACGGGGAAGAAAGCTGATCAGGGCCGTCAAGACTGTGATGTCGTTGCTCGTCAGGCCAAGTTCTTTCCGCAGGGCGCGTACCGGTCCCAGAAGTTCGTAGATAGTAGGGCAGGCAATAGCTCTCGGTTCCGCCATGGCGGTTCGTGTTTGAGTGACATGTCTCATGGTGTTTCGGAAGAAAAAGCTTCCCCGGTCACCGCGAGCGGTGTTGAACTCGATTCGTTTTGGGGGTATCAATCAGGTGTCGAGACTGATTGAGGCCCTTCGGAAGCACCGCTTTCGGGGGGTCTTTCCTTTTCTAGCCGGTCCTCCTTTCGTTTTCTGCTCGTTGCTCTAGATGTCTTGACTGCGGTCAAGACACGGGGTCGTCACTCTGGGCCATCTTGACCGCGGTCAAGAAGCTCGCCGATCAGTTTTCGGATGGCATCTTCGACGCGCGGGGCAAGATCAGCGTCCACATCGATGGTGATGCGGTTGCCTTTGCGGCCAATCTTAACGCGCTCACCTGACTCAGCCTTGGGCGGAGTTGTCTTGGTGGCCGTGAGCAGCGTAACCGCTGCGTCAAGTCGCTCTGGACCCGGCAAGGTTCGTGGGATTTCGCGGGCAACTTCCCTGGCTCTCGAGACGTCCTTCTCGCACAGCCTGAAAAGCTTCTCCCAGACCCGCCTACCAACGCCATGTGCTGGTCCGATGGCCTGGATCAGCTCCATCGGAATGCCCGTCGCGATACGGTTCATCCGAGAGACCAGAGACTCATCGATCTGGAGTGCCCGATAGGCGATGGTCTGGGCGTTCTTGCGCGTCTCGTCTGTTTTCCCAAGTTCTCGAATGATGCCGGCGACGAACAAAGCCCTCTCGATAAACGAGGGGTCTTGGCGGGCATTGTTCTCCACGCCTTGGGCGATCAGCGCTTCCTCTTCGGTCATTTCCATGACCGTGGCCCGCACCTTCTGACCAAGCTCACGACATGCGAGAAGCCTGCGGCGCCCATAGACGATCTCAAGTGCGCCATCCTGGGTTCGGCGGACGAGAATGGGAACCTTTTGCCCATGCTCACGGATCGAGGACACAAGTTCCTCGAGGCCATCGCTCGGATCGATACGGTCCATGACTGCGGACATCCGCACGGCGCTCGGGTCGATCAGGCGCGTGGCGTGTTTGTCTTCCTCGAGCACGGATGCTTGCGCACGAGCGACTGTCGGGCTCGTACGTTTCAGATCAAGATCCACGTCCTCTTCTGCGGTCGCGGCATTGCCCATCGCGTTCTTGAGGGAATCTCCGAAGACCTTACGCGCCATGGCTACGCCCCCATGCCTTTAGGATTTCGCGTTCGACTTCGTCGGTCACGCGCGAAACGGACTCGATTGCACGTTCGTAGGTTCTGCGGTTCACGTCGCGAGGTTCGACCTCAAAGATGCTCTGCTGCGTATTGGCGGCATCACCTACCGCTGTCGACTTCAGGAACTCGGCCGGGAGGACCGCATCGCCAAGGACCGTCCGAAGCAGAGACGAGATCTGGACCTGCGGACCATCGGTATTCTCGTAGCGGGTGATCAGCACCCGCACGAAGTTCAGGCCGTGTTCGGGAGCATGCGCCTCGACGACGCCCATCAGGTTGCTTGCCATACCGAGGAAGCTTGCCAGGGACATGACATCAAGCATGGACGCGTTGAGCGGGATCAGGACCCCGGTGGAAGCAAAGAGGGCAGAGATCACCGAGAAGTTCAGCTGCGGCGGGGTGTCGAAGATCACCACATCATATCGGCTCAGGACAGGCTCAAGCGCTTCACGGATCCGACTGTGGAAGGTGGTGGCGCCGTGTCTGAAGCTCAGAGCGACCTCGAACTCATACTCCATGATGTCCATGGAGGCCGGGATCAGATCCACTGTCGGGAAGTTCGTTTTGCGAATGATATCTGAGGCGGGCAGGGGCCCCTCGGATCGGATCAGATCGTAGGAGGTCGGCATGTCCGGATCGAGCTCAGGGGTAACCCCGAACAGGTTTGTCAGACTTGCCTGGCTGTCGAGGTCGATAAGCAGGACCCGATAGCCGCGAAGGCCCAGAAGCTGACCAACATGAGCAACGGTCGACGTTTTTGCGCTGCCGCCCTTCAGGTTGAAGATCGTCACGACCTGGCACGGTTCGCCGGCTCTTCTGTGAGGGTGTTCATCGGGCTTGATCCTACCCGTCTCAAGAAGGACGCGTTGGGCTTCGACCATGTCCTCGGCAGTGAAGCTGCGGCGGTTGCCACCCTCGAGGGTGCCTTCCGGAAAGCCTTCGAGATTTGACACATGATGGCGGAAGGTGTTCTGGTTGATCCGAAGCAGATCGGCGGCTTCCCGCATCGCGAAGCGACGGAGACCCTTCTGGGCATCCGGTGGGAACGTCTCCTGCGCATGTTCACGCAACCGGCTACCGAGCCGCTTGGACATGACATCGAATCTTTGAGATGCCCGTATCCCGCTCAT
>NZ_CM178967.1:3345000-3497710 GCF_058724655.1 Rhodobacter sp. 4.3.4 | reverse complement strand
GTCTTTTTCCATCAGCGTTTTGTACCGACACTTGCCACACAGCACTTAGCCCCCCGGCCTTGCGGCGGGGTCGGGAATGAAGACATGCCGAACGCCCGGCTGAACCGGTGTCGGCATCACCTGCCAAACCGGAGCATCTGCTCCCATTTGAAACGGATCACATCCCCGTTCGAAGCTTACGGCTTCTTATCGCGCGGCAGCACAGGACCCCGCTTCGACCGTCGGATGCGTCTTGTCCCCCAAGACGACGTGAATCGCCCTGTGACGCTAGCAAGGCGGCGAGGGCTTCTGCAACCGAACTTCGCGCTTGACGCCCACTTTCCCCAAATCGAATCTGTCTCCCCCTCCCGGGGCGGCAATGCTATTGCTAAGGCGCTGAAATAAAAGAAATAAAACGGCGCCCCGAAAATGGGGCGCCGTTCATGAAGATTAATTTCCGGGATCGGAAAATCAGTTCGACAGGGCCTTCACGCGCGACGAGAGACGCGACATCTTGCGGGCCACGGTGTTCTTGTGCAGCACGCCTTTGGTGATGCCGCGGGCCAGTTCGGGTTGCGCGGCTTCAAGCGCGGCCTTGGCGACAGCGGCATCGCCCGAGGCGATCGCTTCTTCGACCTTGCGCAGGAAGGTGCGGATGCGCGAACGGCGGGCTTTGTTGATGTCGTTGCGACGCTCGTTCTGACGAGCGCGTTTCTTGGACTGGGGCGTGTTGGCCATGTTTCCCTATTCCCGGGCTGAAGCGAATATATATAACGCAAAGCCCGGTCGTCCCAGCGAACCGGATGATTCTAGCCTGAGCGGGCTTCACGCGCATGTAACGGCGGTCCTTAGGGCAAAAGGGGCGCGAAGGAAAGCCCCTTTCGGCCTTAGCTGTCGGTGAATTTCGCCGGACGTTTTTCGGCAAAGGCGGCCATGCCTTCCTTCTGGTCGTCGGTGGCGAAAAGCGCATGGAACACCCGGCGTTCGTAAAGCACGCCTTCGCGCAGCGTGGTTTCATAGGCGCGGTTGACGCAATCCTTGGCGACCATCGTGGCGATCGCCGATTTCGCCGCGATCTTGCGCGCGGTGGCCAGCGCCTCGGGCAGAAGATCGGCCAGCGGCAGCACGCGGCTGACAAGGCCCGCCCGTTCCGCCTCGGCCGCGTCCATGAACCGGCCGGTCAGATGCATCTCCATCGATTTCGACTTGCCGACGAAGCGGGTCAGCCTTTGCGTGCCGCCGATCCCCGCGACGACGCCCAGATTGATCTCGGGCTGGCCGAATTTCGCGTTGTCGGCACAGAGGATGAAGTCGCACATCATCGCCAGTTCGCAGCCGCCGCCCAAGGCATAGCCCGCCACCGCCGCGATGATCGGTTTGCGCGTGCGCAAGATCGCATCGCCCTCGGTGCCGAAGAAATCGAGCTTGAGCATGTCGACAAAGCTCTTGTCCGCCATTTCCTTGATGTCGGCGCCCGCGGCAAAGGCCTTGTCCGAGCCCGTCAGCACGAAGCAGCGCACCGCCGGATCGGCGTCAAGCGCGCTCAGCGCCCCGGCCAGTTCGCCCAGAAGCTGCGAGTTGAGCGCGTTCAGCGCCTCGGGCCGGTTGAGCCGGATCAGCGCCACGCCGTCGGCGATCTCCACGATCAGGGTCTGGTAAGACATGGGATTTCCTTTGCTGGTGATGGCAAAGAGGTATCAGCCGAGGGGCGAAACTCAACCGGGCGTGGCGCAATTGCCGCTGCGTCACTTCTGGCAGGCGGGGCAGAAATAGCTGGAGCGCCCCGATTGCACGATGCGCTTGATCGGCGTGCCGCAGCTGGGGCAGGGGTCGTCCTCGCGGTCATAGACGCGGAAGCTGTGCTGGAAATAGCCCAGCTCGCCATCCGCCTGCCGATGATCGCGCAAGGACGATCCGCCCGCTTCGATCGCCTCGGCCAGAACCTCGCGAATGAGCGGCACGAGCCCCGCCAGCCGCGCCGCCGCGATCCGGTTTGCCGCCCGGCGCGGGTCGATGCCCGCCCGGAACAGCACTTCCGAGACATAGATATTGCCCAGTCCCGCCACGACATGCTGATCCAGAAGCGCGGTCTTGATCGGGCTTTTGCGGCTCTTCAGCGCCTCGACCAGATAGGCTTCGTGGAAATCATTGCCAAAGGGCTCCGGCCCCAGCCCGGCCAGCAGCCAATGCGCGGCTTCCCGGTCGGTGCGCACCAGATCCATCGCCCCGAATCGCCGCGCGTCGTTGAAGGTCACCCGGGCGCCTCCCGCCATGTGCAGCACCACATGGTCATGCTTTTGCGCCGCCGGATGATCGAGGTGAAAATCGCCCAGCATCACGCCCGACACCAGCATCCGTCCCGACATGCCCAGATGAATGAGCAGGCTTTCCCCGGTCGAAAGATCCGCCAGAATGTATTTCGAGCGCCGCCGCAGCCGGTCCACCCGCGCCCCGGTCAGCCGCTCGGCCATGGCCTCGGGCAGGGGCCAGCGCAGATCGGGGCGGTTCACCTCGGCCCGGTCGATCACCCGCCCCTCCATCGCGGGGGCAAGGCCGCGTCGGACCGTCTCGACCTCGGGCAGTTCGGGCATTTTCGCTCCTGTCGCATTGTCATGGCTGAAACCGACCCTATAAGGAGGGGGACAGTTCAGGATCGGCAAGGGCAGATGAGCACGGATCAGACCAAGACGACTCATTTCGGGTTCCAGACGGTGAACGAAGAGGCCAAGGCCGGCATGGTCCATGGCGTCTTTTCGCGGGTGGCCTCGAAATACGACATCATGAACGATCTGATGAGCATGGGCATCCATCGGATCTGGAAGAATGCGATGATGGACTGGCTGGCGCCGCGCCCCGAGCAGAAGCTGCTCGATGTGGCAGGCGGCACCGGCGATATCGCGTTCCGGTTCCTCAAACGCGCCAAGGGCTCGACCGCGACCGTCTGTGACATGACGGAATCGATGCTGATCGAGGGGCAGAAACGCGCCGATGCCGAGAACATGGCCTCGCGGCTGAACTGGGTCGTCGGCGATGCGATGGATCTGCCGTTCGAGAGCAACAGCTTCGACGTTTACACGATTTCCTTCGGGATCCGGAACGTCACCCGCATTCCCGATGCGCTGAAAGAAGCCTACCGGGTGCTGAAACCGGGCGGGCGGCTGATGGTGCTGGAATTCAGCCAGATCCCGAACGATCTGATGCAGGCGGTCTATGACGCCTATTCCTTCAACGTGATCCCGGTGATGGGGCAGGTCGTGGCGAATGACCGCGACAGCTACCAGTATCTGGTCGAGTCGATCCGCAAGTTCCCGAACCAGGAGCTCTTCGCTTCGATGATCCGCGAAGCTGGTTTCAGCCAGGTGAAATATCGCAATCTTTCCATGGGCATCGCGGCGCTGCACTCGGGCTGGAAGGTGTAATATGCGCGGCCCGCACAATCTGTGGCGGCTGATCCGCACGGGGGCGACCTTCGAGCGGACCGGCGCCATGCGCGTGGCGCTGGAAGCGATGGAGGCGCCGCCGCGGCTGCGCCTTGTCGCGCGGATCATGGGCTGGCCGTTCAAATGGCTGGGCTATGCGGGCGATCCGTCCTTGCCGCCGGTGACGCGGGCGATCACCGCGCTGGGCCCGGCCTATATCAAGCTGGGTCAGGTGCTTTCGACCCGTCCCGATGTGGTGGGCGAGGAGCTGGCCGATCAGCTGCGGGTGTTGCAGGACCGTCTGCCGCCGTTTGACATTGCGCTGGCCAAGGCGACGCTCGCCGAGGAATACGGGCGTCCGGTCGAGGAGATTTTCTTCGAGTTTTCCGAGCCCGTCGCGGCGGCCTCGATCGCGCAGGTGCATTCGGCGCGGCTCATCGAGACCGGCGAGAAGGTCGCGGTCAAGGTGCTGCGTCCGGGGATCGAAAAGGCCTTCAGGCGCGACATCGACGCCTTCCATTTCGCTGCCGACATGATCGAGCGGCTCTCGCCCGCTTCGCGGCGGCTGCGGCCTTCGGATGTGATCAAGCATTTCGAAGACCTTGTGGCCGGGGAGCTGGATCTGCGGCTGGAAGCGGCGGCAGCCTCGCAATTCGCCGCCAATATCGAAAAGGACGAAGGTTTCCGCGTGCCGCTGCCGGTCTGGCAGCTGTCGAGCCGCCGGGTGATGGTGATCGACTGGGCCGAGGGCCTGCCGATGGGCGACCCCGAGGCGCTGAAGGCCGCGGGCCATGATGTCACCGCGATCGGCACCCGGGTGTTGCAGCTGTTCCTGTCCCATGCGCTGCGCGACGGTTATTTCCATGGCGACATGCATCAGGGCAACCTGAAGGTGGCGGAAAACGGCGATATCATCGCCTTCGATTTCGGCATCATGGGCCAGATCGACCCCTACACCCGGCATGTCTATGCCGAAATCCTGATGGGCTTCATCCACCGCGATTACCGCCGCGTGGCCGAGGTGCATTTCGAGGCGGGCTACATCCCGCCCGATCAGGACGTGGTGCAATTCGCCCTTGCCCTGCGGGCGGTGGGCGAGCCGATCTTCGGGATGAACGCCAAGCAGATCTCGATGGCGCGGCTTCTGGCCTATCTGTTCGAGGTGACCGAGCGTTTCGGCATGGCGACGCGGACCGAGCTGATCTTGCTGCAACGCACGATGGTCGTGGTCGAGGGGGTGGCGCGTTCGCTCAACCCCGGGATCAACATGTGGGAAACCGCGAAGCCGGTGGTGGAGAGCTACATTCGCGAGAATCTGGGGCCGCGCGGTCTTTTGCGCGATCTGACCCGCACGGCGCGGGTGCTGGGCCGGTTCGGGCCGCAACTGCCCGAGCTGATGCAGAAGGCGCTGGAGCGTCAGGTGCAGCCCGAAGCCAAGCCCGAGCCGAAATCGGCTCAGGCGCTTGGTGCAGTCAGCGCGGTGCTGATTCTGGTGGCGGGGGTGGCGCTGGGCCTGCTGATCTGATCAGTCAGGCTGGCGCAGCGCCGAGACCGACCCGGTAGAGACCGTGCCGCCCCCGGCCAGAACCAGAACCGCGCCGTTTGGGGTGCCCTGGGCTTCGAGGACGCGGTTGTAAGTCTCGATCTTGTCGGTCGAAACCAGCTTGCCGTTGTCGTAGTTTTCCAGCTTGAACGTGTAGTTGCCGGCCGGCAGCGGGTTGCCCTTGGCATCGGTGCCTTTCCATTCGAGCGAATCGCTCGAGACCGGAATCGTGTAGCGCGACACCTCCTTGCCCGCGGCATCGCTGACCACCACCGTGGTGGCATCGGCGCCCTTGACCGGGTTCGGCGAGATCGTCACCGGATGGGTGCCGTCGAAATAGCCCGGCGCGTCCGAACGGGCCTCCATGCCCACCCAGTTGGCATATTCGCTCATCCCCATCATGCCCATCTGCGTGGCGAGGCTGGTGAGCAGGGTGTTCGTCTTCACCTGCTGTTCCACCTGCGAGAAGGTGGCCAGCTGCACCGCGTAATCGGCGCTGTCCATCGGGCTGGTCGGGTCCTGGTTCGTCATCTGCGTGGTCAGCAGCTTCAGGAACATCTGGTAATCGGAACTGACACTGGTCGCGGCCGAGGAGGACTTGCGCGAGGTGCTCGTCCCGCTCGTTCCGCTGGTGTTGCCCGTGCCGCTGGTGTTCGAGGAGGTATTGGCGTTGGAAACGGTGGTCATGGGGGTCTCTTTCAGATTCGCAGGTCAAGTCCGCCCGAAGCGGTGCCGGGCGGGGCTTGCAGGGGGGGGGGGAAGGACTCGAATCGGGTCGGGCCGTCACGCTCCGGCGCGGCCGGTTGCAACGCCGATTCGGCGGCGCGTTCCTGCGCCGAGGGGCGCTGATCGGTCTGCTGGCCGAAATCGAAGCCGATGTTCGAATAGCCCATGTCGCGGAAATCGCGGGCCAGGCTTTCGATGTTGCGGCGCATCAGGTCCAGGGTTTCGGGACGTTCGGCCTGCACGGCGACGGTGATCGCGCCATCGTTGCTGGTCAGGGTCATCCGCACCTTGCCGAGTTCCTCAGGCGACAGCGTCAGTTCAACGGTGCGGTTCCCGGCATCGGCCAGCGCCTGCGACATCTGATGCGCGATGGCATGCGGGCTGGCGGCCCGATGTGCCGCCGCCGCCTCGTTGCCACCCGTCAGTTGCCCCGCCCGCTCGGCTCCCAAGGGGGCGGAGAAGGACAGCGGCGCGCTGACGGAGGTTGTCGGGGCAGAGCCCTCCGGCGCAGCGGTTGCCGGGGCGGCAGCGGTTTCTGTCACCTTGGCGGCCGCTTCCGCGACAGGGGCTTGCGCCGCGGCGGGCGCGCGGTCGCGACCCGGCGCGGCCTCCGCGGTCTCGCGCAGCCGTGCCGCGCGCGGCGGTGTGTCGTCGCCGGGGCCGGGGGCCGGTTGCGGCACAGCTGCCGCGATCGGCGCCGCTGCTCCCGCCTTGTCCGCAGCAGGCGTCGCTGCACCTGCTGCGACCGGCTCCGGGCTGGCCCCGGTCTCGGTCGGCACGGATGCCAGCGCCGCCTTGATCCGCGATTCGGCAAGCGAGGCGGTCATCGGGATGGCGGCAGGCACCGGCCCTTGCGCGGTCGCGACGGTCTGAACCGTGACCGCGGTGGCGCCGGGCGGCTGGGTCGCTTCGGCCGCCTTCGCCTTGGCCTGTTCGATGCCCTGCGCGGGTCCGGGCGCAGAGGTATCGGCGACAGGGAATGTCTTGCGCGGACCGCTTTGCGCCGCCTCGGCCTTGAGCCGCGGCTGTTGCGTCCCGGCCATGCCGGTCACTTCCGCGGCCTGCGCGGGTCGGGCGCCGGTGGCGCGCGACAGGTGCGGCGCCGTCACTGGCGCAACGACCGGGCCGGGCGGCAATTCCGCGTTGAGAACGGCCTTCGTCGGCCCGTCAGAGGGCGCGGTTGCCGCCTTCGATTCCTGTCGGGGCGCATCCGTCCCGCCGGTTTCGCCCGCGGTCGGGCGCAGCGCCTCGGTCCGGGACACGGCGCCGCTCTCGGCCGCCGCCTTCTCCGGGGCCGCCTGCTGCGTCTGGGCGATTCTGACCGGGCCGGTGCCCGGCAGGGTTTCGGGCGGGATTATCTGCGTCGGACCGGCGGGCGGTGTCGCCGCGCTGATCGAGGCCATGCTGGCGAAAGCCTGGGCGGCCTTCGTGCGCGAGTCGTTCTCGGCAGAGAGACTGACCGTAGACGCCTCGCCGAGCGGCACAGGCATCGCCGCGGTCTCCGCGCCATCCGTTGCCGGAGGGGTCTTTTCCGCGGGCGCAGAGGTGTCGGCGGCGCCTGGCTCTTTCGCCGGGCCGTCCGATGCATCTTTCCCGGTGGTGATCGCGGCGGCTCCTGCCGGGTCGGCGGCGGAAAGCTTCTGCCGATACGGCAGATCCGGGGCGCCTGTCGTTTCCGCCGTGGTTGTGTCGGCGGAAAGGGCGCGGGACAGGTCGGAATCGGCTTGCGACGCGGTGGCCGGGTCGGCTGTGACCGGCGGGATCGGCAAGGCGCCTTGCAGGCTGGCGACGACGGCGGCCTCGGCCGTCGGGCGGGCCAGATCCTGCATGGCCGCGGCGGCTTCACAGTCCTGCGCGGTGTCCGGCCGGGGCGCCGACTTCTCTGCCTCCGGATCGGCAGGGCCCTTCGGAAGCGGGGACGATTCGGCCAGGATCGTCTCGAAGGTCTCCTGGCCCTCGGGCAGGAGACGGGCATCGGCGGCCCGCGCAGGGCCGCCCCCCTCTGCTGACGACATCGGGGAAAGGAACGGGATCTGGTCCGAGAGAGCGAGTGTTTTCATGACCTCACGACTTCTGCCTGTGACCCGGGCAGAATGGCAGCAGGAGGTTACTGCTTCTTTACCTCGTTGTGGGAGAACAAAACGAAATCGGTTCAATTGGAGCGATTCCCATGGATACCCGGCCTCTGATGGCCTCCCCCAAGCAGGCCGCGCCCGATCGCAAGGCCGCAGATGAAAAGACCCTGCGTCTGAAGGCGCAGGAGCTTGAGGCCAGTTTTCTGGCCGAAATGTTGAAGCACACCGGCCTTGGCAAGACGCAGGAAGGTTTCAACGGCGGCGTCGGAGAAGAGCAGTTCGCCTCGTTTCTCGTCGATGAATACGCCAGCATGATGGTCAAGTCCGGTGGCATCGGTCTTGCCGAGAGCATTTTCCAGTCGCTGCAGAAAGGAGCGGAACATGCAGAATGAAACCGAGGACCGGATCGCCCGGCTGATCGACCTGTTGCGCCTTGAGAAAGACGTGATCCGCAATGCCGAATTCGCGGCCTTGCCGGATCTGGTCGCCCGCAAGGAGGTGTTGATGGAGGAGCTGAAGGGCACCCCGGCGCGTTTGCTGCTGGCGGCGCAGGAGATGGCGAATGAGAACCAGCGTCTGCTGGATGCGGCGATCAGGGGGGTGCGGTCGGTGCAGGCGCGTCTGGCCGAGATCCGCGAGGCGTCGAAAAGCTATACCAGCTATGACCAGCACGGAAAGGCCCGCAGGATCAGCCCGGAGGGCGGTTCGGTCGAACGCCGTGCGTAAACCATTCTTCGAAAATCCGAACTATCCAGGGCCGTCCGAAAGGGCGGCCTTAGCACTTCGTTAGGTCTTCGCATGCCAATGTTGCCCTGCATCCAGAGGGGTGGCGCGGTTCCGTAGCGATGCGGCCGCACGGGTCAGAAAGCCGTAGGCGCCGTTTTACCGACGGCAAGTGAAACCCGGCGCAAAGCGCCAAAGACGAAGGACCTGACATGTCCAGCATCAACACCAACACCAGCGCGATGGTCGCGCTGCAGACCCTCAAGGGCATCAACTCGAACCTCGCCAAGACCCAGTCGGAAATCTCGACCGGCAAGAGCGTGGCCTCGGCGAAGGACAACTCGGCAATCTGGGCCATCTCGAAAGTGATGGAATCGGACGTGGCCGGTTTTGAATCCGTCTCGACCAACCTGGCGACCGGTCAATCGATGGTGTCGGTGGCGCGGACCGCGACCGAGTCGATCGCCAACGACCTGAAGTCGATCAAGCAAAAGGTCATTGCGGCGAAGGACCCCTCGGCTGATGTCGTCAAGCTGGGGAATGAAACCACCGAAATCATCAATATGATCAAATCGAAGATCAGCGGTGCGCAGTTCAACGGCATCAACCTGATCAACGCCACGGGCACCGAGGATATCGTGGGCTCGCTGGACCGTAACGGGGCGGCTGTCTCGGTCAACCCGATCACCGTCACCAAGCAAAACCTGAGCACCACCTCGGGGACTGCGACGGCGACCATGACCGCAGTGACCGGTCTTACGGCGGCGACCGACAACCAATCTGCGGGCGGTGCGGTCGCGACGACGGGCACGGCTGACTTCACGCTCAGCGGTGCCGTTGCCAATGATGTCGTTTCGCTGACCTTGGGCGACCGGACCTTCAGCTACACCGTGACGGCCGCCGATGCGGCTTCGGGCAACTCGCCGAACGACATCGCGGTGAACAACCTGCGTGACCAGATCAACAATGCCGGCATCACCGGTCTGACGGCGTCCTACGATCAGGCTTCGGCCGGCAAGTTGACGATCAACAACGAGACGGGTGCGAACCTGAGCGTGACGGTCGGGATCACCAGCGCCACCGGGGGCCAGCTTGCGGCTCTGAACAGCTTCTCCGTGACCGGTGGCACGGCGCTGGCGGATATCGAGAAGATGATCAACTCGGCGGTTGATGCCGCTGCGGCCTTCGGTGCGGTCGAAAGCCGTCTGGAAAGCCAGGCGTCCTTCGTCGACGATCTGAGCGCGGCGATGAAATCGGGGATCGGCTCGCTCGTCGACGCCGACATGGAAGAGGCTTCGGCCCGTCTGCAGGCGCTGCAAACCCAGCAGCAGCTGGGCATCCAGGCGCTGTCGATCGCCAACCAGCAACCGCAATCGATCCTGTCGCTGTTCAAGTAACGGCGCCCGGGGGCGTCGCACAGGCGCCCCCTTCCCCCCGCGGCAAAGCCGCGGCCTGACCCCATTCGCCACTGGAAGGTGTTCCCGTGAACGCTACGACCCTGGCCAAAACGGCCTATGCAAACCCCGGTCAGCCCACCCGCACCCTGCGCGGCACCGAATATGAAATCTTCGCGCGCGTGACACACCGCCTGAAACAGGCGGCCGGTCTGGAAAAATCGAACTTTCCCGCGCTTGTGCGTGCCCTTTATGACAACCGTCGTCTGTGGACGACGCTTGCGGTCGATGTCGCCCTGCCCGACAACGAACTTCCCGATACGCTCCGCGCGCGTATCTTCTATCTCAACCAGTTCACTCAGACCCATAGCGCCAAGGTTCTCAAGGGCGCAGCCACGGTCGACGTGCTGATCGACATCAACACGGCGATCATGCGCGGTCTGCGTCGCGAGGGCGGTGCCGAATGACCGGTCTTGTCCTGAAACTTGCCCCGAAGGAACGTGTCCTGATCAACGGGGCCGTCATTGAAAATGGTGATCGCCGCTCCCGTCTTGCGATCATGACGCCCAATGCGCATATCCTGCGCCTGCGTGATGCGATCCACCCCGAGGAGGTCAATACCCCGGTGCGGCGCGTCTGCTACATCGCGCAGCTTGTCCTCTCCGGAGACGCCGAATCCTCGGAAGCGCGGATGCAGCTTTTGCGCGGCATCGAACAGCTCAGCCAGGTTCTGACCGATCATGACAGCCGGGCCCATCTGACGCAAGCGACGGCCGCCGTGCTGGAAGACCAGCACTATCAGGCGCTGAAATCGCTGCGGGCGCTCTTGCCACGGGAGGAGCGGCTCCTCGCCGCCGGCAGCGCATGAGCTACACGCCGGTGATTCCGGCCAGCGGTTATGCGGGTTGGAAGCTTCTGAACCGGACCATGGAAAAGCAGAAGGCGGCCTTTGCCGCCTCTGCCGACATCAAGCGCGACGAAGATTATTTTCGCGCCAAGATCGGCTCGGTCAAGACAGCCGAGGATCTGGTCGCCGATCGGCGGCTGCTGAAAGTCGCGTTGGGCGCCTTCGGTCTCGACTCGGATCTCAACAACAAGTTCTTCATCCGCAAGGTGCTGGAAACCGCCGCGGAGGACAAGTCCGGGCTGGCCAACAAGCTGGCCGACAAGACCTATCTCAAACTGGCCACCGCCTTCGGTTTCGGCGACAAGCCCGACGCGCCGCGCACGCAGGCGAAAGGTTTTGCCGACGAGATCCTGAGCAAATACGAGACCCGGCAGTTCGAAGCCGCCGTCGGCGAGAGTGACGACAGCTATCGCCTTGCGATGGCGGCGCAGCGCGATCTGAAGGAACTGGTCGCCTCGTCCGGCTCCAACAATTCAAAATGGTATTCGGTGATCGGCTCGAAGTCGCTCAGCACGGTGATGCGCACGGCCCTTGGCCTGCCCGAGAGCGTGAGCGCGCTCAATGTCGATCAGCAACTGGTGATCTATACCCAGAAGGCGAAATCCGTGCTGGGCAGTTCCGAATTTTCCGCCTTGTCGGACAGCGCGGTGATGGAAAAGACCATCCGGCTTTATCTGGTGCGCTCGCAGCTCGAGACGAACAGCGCCACGACCTCCGGCAGCGTCGCCCTGCAATTGATGCAGGCAGGCGGCTCCGTCACCTCCCTGCTGTCGAAACGCGTCTGAGCGCGCCGCTGCCGGGGATATCACCCGGCAGGTGCCAGCGCGAGGCTGAGTCGCGAAAAGCTCGAGCGCGTGCCATCCTCCGCATCGCGGGCCAGAAAACCGTCCAGCGCGGGCCAGACCTTGATCGCAGCGTCGATCACCGGATCGCTGCCTGCCGCATAAAGACCCGCCTGAATCATCATCTCGGCCCGGTCATAAGCGCCCAGAAGCTTGCGCGCCTTGGCGATAAGCTCGTTCTCGGTCGGGGTCGCGGCATCGGGCAGCGACCGCGAGACCGAGCGCAGCAGATCGATGGCCGGGAATCGGCCACGTTCCGCGATGCCGCGATCCAGAACCACGTGGCCGTCAAGCGTGCCGCGCAGGATGTCGGCCACCGGCTCCTCCATGTCCGATCCCGCCACCAGCACCGAAAAAACCGCGGTGATGTCACCAGCCCCCTCCATCCCGGGACCGGAGCGTTCCGCAAGCGACATGATCTGATGCGAGGTCGAGGGCGGATAGCCGCGCAGGCTGGGCGGTTCCCCCGCCGCCAGCGCCACTTCGCGATGCGCCTCGGCAAAGCGGGTCACGCTGTCGGCCAGAAACAGCACATGCTTGCCCTGGTCGCGGAAGTATTCGGCCACCGTCATCGCCGCCCAGCCACAGCGACGGCGCACCAGCGGCGACTGGTCCGAGGTCGCGGCGACAATCACCGACCGCGCCATGCCCTCCGGCCCCAGCGTCTTCTCGACGAATTCGCGCAACTCGCGGCCGCGCTCGCCGATCAGGGCGATCACCACCACATCGGCCGCCACCCCCTTGGCGAATTTCGCCAGCAGTGAGGATTTTCCGACGCCCGAGCCCGCAAAGAGGCCGATACGCTGCCCGCGCACCAGCGGCAACAGGGTGTTGAACGCATCAAGGCCTGTCTCCACACGCTCGCCCAGACGGCGGCGGAAGGCGGCGGGCGGCGGGGTGGCGCGGATGTTGCGGTCCTCGCCGCCGCGCAGCAGCGGGCGGCCATCCAGCGGTCGTCCGAAAGGGTCGACGATGCGCCCGACCCAGCTGTCATCCGGGGCGATGCCGGTCTGGCCCAGCACCTCGACCCGGTCACCGATGGCGACGCCCTCAACGGCGCAATCGGCCAGAAGCGTCACTGCGCCCCGGCGCAGCGCGATCACCTCGGCCCCGAAGACCGGACCGGACTGGGCATGGATTCGCGCCCTGTCGCCCAGCGCCGCCCGCGCCGTCAGGCCGCTGACCTCGATCGTGCCCTTGCCCACTTCGAAGACCCGCCCGACCGGGTGCACTGCCCCCAGATCCGCGATTTCCGCCTGCAGCCGTTCGAGTCCGTTCAACGCCATTCTGGCCCCCGTGTCTTCGGTTCGGTGTTCTCGAAACGTTTTCTAAACGATTCTCTCTTAAGCCTTGGTTGATAGCTCGGAGGAGAAACCCCGATGTTCGAAAAACTCGAAGTCTTCCAGATGTCGCAGGCCATGGCCCGCCATGCGGCCCTGCGTGAAGGGGCGGTCGCGACCAATATCGCCAACGCCGATACTCCCGGTTACCGGGCCAGGGACGTGGTGTCCTTCGCCGACAGCTACCGGACGGAACATGCGCAGCCGATGCGGGCGACCCGGCCCGGCCATATCGGCGCCAATGGTGCCTATACCGTCTCCGTGATCAAGGATCCGGCCCCCGATTCCACCTCGCCCGATGGCAACGGGGTGTCGATCGAGGATGAGATGGTCAAGGCCGTCGACGTGAAGCGGCAGCATGACCGCGCCCTTGCGATCTACAAATCCTCCCTCAACGTGCTGCGCGCCAGCCTTGGCCGGAGCTGATCATGGGCGATTTCACTTCCACTCTTTCGGTCTCCGCATCCGGCCTGAAGGCGCAATCGATGCGCCTGCGCCATGTCTCGGAGAACATCGCGAACGCCGACACCCCCGGCTACCACCGCAAGGTGGTCCGATTCGAGGAGCTTGCGGCGCAGAAGGACGGCGGGGCAACCGGGGTCGAACTCGGTCCTGTCGAACTCGACCAGAAGGAACTCGCCCGGATCTATGACCCGGGCAGCCCGCTGGCCGACGAGAACGGCTACTACGACGGCTCGAATGTCGATCTGGTGGTCGAAATTGCAGACGCGCGTCAAGCGCAGCGCAGTTACGAGGCGAACCTCAGAATGTTCGATCAGACCCGGCAGATGTCGTCGGCGCTGATGGAGCTGCTGCGTCGTTGAAACCTGAAGACGGAGGTCCAGAATGGACATCAAGACTTCTCTTGCGACCCAGGGCTATGCCCAGGCGCGTTCGGCGGCCAATCCGCTTGCCGGAAATTCCAACGCGGATCGGGATGGGGGGCTGGGCAAGATCGCCACGAGCTTCCTCGAGACGATGCAGCAAAGCGAGGATACGGCGAAAGCCGCCATGCTCGGCAATGCCGATCCGCATACGCTCGTGCAGGCGCTCGCCCAGACCGAACTTGCGGTCGAGACCGCGGTGACGGTGCGCAACAAGGTCGTCGAGGCCTATCAGGAAATCCTCCGGATGCCGGTGTAAGATGCCCGATCTCGTCTTTTTCGACGCGATGCGGGAAGGGCTCTGGATAGCAGTGATGATCTCGGCGCCGATGCTCGTCGTGGCACTCGTCGCCGGGGTCGCCATCGGTCTCTTCCAGGCGCTTACCTCGGTTCAGGAAATGACCCTGACCTTCGTGCCGAAGGTGGGCGCCATGCTGGTCGTCTACTGGGTGTCGATGTCCTTCATGTCCGAAACCCTCGTCGATTTCTTCACCTCCGGGATCATCCCGCTCATCGTCGGAAGCTGAGCCATGGACAACACGATCTATGCCGCCCTGGCGCGCCAATCCGGCCTGATGCAGGAAATGCAGGTCGTCGCCAACAACATGGCCAACGTCAACACCACCGGCTTCCGCCGCGAGGGGGTGGTGTTTTCGGAATATGTCGATTCCCTCGACGGGAACGAAGCCTCGCTTTCGATGGCCCATGCCAGCGGCCGCACCATCGATTTCGAGGATGGGGCGATCGCCTCGACCGGAAACCAGCTCGATTTCGCCATCCAGGGCAAGGGCTACTTCATGGTCGAGACGCCCGAGGGCAATCAGCTGACCCGCGCGGGCAGTTTCCTGCGCTCGCCCGAGGGGGAGCTGGTCACGCCCGAAGGCTTCCGCGTGCTCGACAACGGCGGTTCGGCGATCTTCCTGCCCGCCGATCAGGGCCCGATCGCCGTCGGCGAGGATGGCACGCTTTCCGCCAAGGGCCAGCCGCTGGCGCAGCTTGGCCTCTATGAGCCGCAGAATTCCACCACGATCAGCCTGCAGGCGGGCACCCGATTCGCCGTGCCGGAGGGCACCGTTCCGGCCGAAAACGCCCGGGTCATGCAGGGCGTGGTCGAACAGTCGAACGTCGATCCGGTGCGGGAAATCGCCCGGATGGTCGAAGTGCAGCGGGCCTATGAACTGGGCCAAACCTTCCTCGACCGCGAGGACGAACGGATTCGCAGCGTCATCTCGACGCTGAAGTAAAGGAAACACCCGATGCGCGCCCTGCAGATTGCCGCCACCGGGATGAGCGCCCAGCAGATGCGGGTCGAAGTCATCTCGAACAACCTCGCCAACATGTCGACGACGGGCTACAACGCCCGCCGCGCCGAATTCGCCGATCTGATGTATCAGCAGGCGACCCGCCCCGGCACGATCACCGCCAACGACGGCACCATCGTTCCCGCGGGTGTGCAGATCGGTCTGGGCGTGCGCCCGACCGCGGTCAGCATCACCCTGGCGCAGGGGCCGCTGGCCTCCACCGGCGGCGATCTCGATCTGGCGATCGACGGCTATGGCTTCCTTGAAGTGACCCTGCCCTCGGGGGCCTCTGCCTATACCCGTGACGGCGGTCTCAAACGCTCGGCCGACGGGCAGATCGTCACCTCGGACGGCTATCCGGTGGTGCCGGGGATCACCCTGCCCGATGATGCGACGACGATTTCGATCAATGCCGCGGGCGAGGTTTACGCTTATTTCACCAACCAGGTGCAGCCGCAGCTGCTGGGACAGATCACGCTGGCCGGGTTCACCAATGAAAAAGGGCTCGAGGCGATCGGCTCGAACCTGTTTCTGGAAACCGAAGCCTCGGGCGCGCCGACCGTGTCCACGCCGGGCGTCGACGGGCTTGGGGTGATCAAGCAGGGCTATCTTGAGGAAAGCTCGGTCGATGCGGTGCGCGAGATCACCGAACTGATCAAGGCGCAGCGCGGCTACGAGATGAACGCCAAGGTGATCACCGCCGCCGACGAGATGCTGCAAGCGACGACACAGGTGCGCTGATGATCCGGCTGACCCTTGCCCTTGTTCTGGCGACGCTGCCCGCCCTTGCCGAGGCCGGTTCGGTCGTCGCCGCGCGCACCCTGCGGGCGCAGACCGTGATCACCGAATCGGATCTGGCGCTCTCCGAAGAGACCGTGCCCGGGGCGCTCAGCGATCCGCGCGCGGCGATCGGCCTTGAGACCCGGACCGCGATCTATCCGCAGCAGCCGATCAGCGCCGCAGATCTGGCCCCCCCCGCGGTGATCGAACGCAACCAGATGGTGCCGCTGGCCTATCGCGACGGCAGCCTCTCGATTCTCACCGAGGGCCGCGCGCTTGATCGCGGCGCCGTGGGCGACACGATCCGGGTGATGAACGTCACGTCCAAGGCGACGCTGTTCGCCCAGCTCGGCGCCGATGGCGTCGCCTACGTCCAACCTCACTGAAAGCCTGTCTCATGCGTTCCCTCCTTTTCGTTTTCATCGCCCTTTCGCTGGCGGCCTGCGGTCGGCTCGAACAGGTCGGCAAGGCCCCGGATTTCAACACCGTCGAAGGCAGCGACGAGTTTTTCGCGATGAGCAGCCCGCCGCTGCCCGAAGATGCGCTGCGCCGGACCGATGCGCAGGAAGCCTCGCTCTGGTCGGGCAACCGTGGCTCGCTTCTGGGTGATCGGCGGGCGGCGACGCGCGGGGACATCCTGACGGTGGTGATCGAGATCGACGACAAGGCCGAGATTTCGAACACCTCGGGCCGGTCGCGGAAAAGCTCGGACACGATGGGGATTCCGTCGCTGTTCGGCATTCCGCAGCGGCTGGACGCGCAATTGCCCAAAGGCGCCACCATGGCCGATGCCTTTGAAACCGGCTCGTCCTCGTCCTACAAGGGCGACGGCTCGGTGGCGCGCAAGGAAAAGCTGACGTTGCGGGTGGCGGCCACGGTGCTGGACCGGCTGCCGAACGGGGTGCTGCGGATCCAGGGCAGCCAGGAAGTCCGGGTCAATTTCGAAGTGCGCGAGCTGATCGTCACCGGCTTCGTGCGGCCCGAGGATGTCAGCCGCCAGAACGAGATCACCTACGACAAGATCGCCGGGGCGCGGATTTCCTATGGCGGCCGCGGCCAGATCACCGACGTGCAGCAGCCGCGCTACGGCCAGCAGGTCTCCGATATCCTTCTTCCGTTCTGAGGGTGCCATGCTGAAGATCATTCTTCCCGTTGTGCTTGCCGTGATCGGTCTCGCCGGAGGCGGGGCGGCGGGGTATTTCCTGCGCCCGCCGCCGCCGCCGCCCGAGGAGGTCGCGACCGAAGCCGGAGCCGAGGGCGAAGCCGCCCCGGCCAAGCCCGCACCCCCGAAGGCCGCGCCCGAGAAGGCCGCCGAGGGCGAAGCCGCCGAGGGCGAAGAGGCCGCTCCGACCATCGAATATGTCAAGCTGAACAACCAGTTCGTCATTCCGGTGATCAAGAAGGGCGCGGTCGCCTCGCTCGTCGTCATGTCGCTCAGCCTTGAGGTGACGGTGGGCAGCACCGAAAAGGTCTATGCCGCGGAGCCGAAGCTGCGCGATGTGCTGCTGCAGGTGCTGTTCGATCACGCCAATGCGGGCGGCTTCGAGGGCTCCTTCACCGATACGGCCAACATGACCGATCTGCGCCGCGCCCTGACCGAAGCTTCGCAGAGCGTTCTGGGCGATCTGGTGCTGAACGTGCTGATCTCGGACATCGCCCGGCAGGATTCGAACTGAGCCGTTCCGACCTGGCAAAAGAAAAGGCTGGCAACCGCGGGGTTGCCAGCCTTTTCTGTTCAGTGGTGCCGGTGAAGGGACTCGAACCCCCGACCCCATCATTACGAATGACGTGCTCTACCAGCTGAGCTACACCGGCACTGTGGCGCGCGGATAGCACGCCCTTGCGGGGATGTGTAGCCCTATTTTTCGCGTTCGCTCAAAGCGCGTGCGGTTCCTTCAAGGGTTGCGCCCGCATTGGCTTTCGTGCCCTTGGCCACGATCAGCGGCAGCATCTCGGCGCCATTGGGCAGGGGCATGTTGTTATGCGCCGGTTCGCGCCAGCTCAGCGTGTCGAAACCGCCGCAATTGTCGCAGACCGGCCCCCATTGCGACTGGATGTTCTGGCATTTGTCGCAGCACCATTGTTTGCCGCGCGGCGCCGTCAGCGCCTTGGCCAGCCAGCCGCGGACCACCGCGTCATCTTCGCCCTCGCCGCGTTCGATCGCCGCCATCAGCGTCAGCACGCGCGAGGTCGGGTTGTCCTCGACCAGATTGCCCAATGCCCGCCGCGCCGCCGGGAAATCCTCGGCCGCGATGCAAAGCTCGGCGCGCAAAAGCCGGGTTTCCTCGTGATCGGGGCGCAGCGAGAGCAGCTTTTCAAAGCGCTTGAGCCGCTCGGCCGCTGATTCGCCCGGCACCATCGAGGCGAAGACGGCGGCCAGATCCGGGTGCGGCTGCGCCTCCCAGGCTTTCAGCAGCACGCGGGTCGCCGATTTCGCATCGCCCTTGTCGTAATGCGCCTTGGCCGCCATCGCCGCCGCCGGGATCAGGTCGGGCGAGGCCTTGGCCGCGGCAATCGCCGCTTCCTGCGCCTCGATCGAGGTGCCGCCATCCAGCACCGCCTTGGCCTCCTGCAGCGCCAGAACGGCGTCGCGACGCTTGTGAACGTCCTTCGGCAGCTGCCCCTGACGCATCTTCGCCAAAAGCACGTCGCGCGCGCCTTTCCAGTCGCCGACCTCGGTCTGGAGCTTGAACAGCGTGTTCTGCACCTCGAGGTTCTTCGGATTGAGCGCAAAGGCCTTTTGCGCCAGCTTCACCGCGGTATCGGTGTCGCCCTCGGCCAGTTTCTGCGACAACAGCCCCTGCACGCCGACAAACCGGGTGCGCTGATCGGCCAGAAGCTTGCGATAGACCTCTTCGGCCTTGCGGGTGTCGCCGTTCATCATCGCCGCCTGCGCGGTCAGAAGGTTGGTCAGCTCGGGACGGCGCAGATACCGCTCGGCCTTGCTCGCCTTCGAGGCTGCCAGCTTCGATTCGCCCGAGGCGACGGCCAGCATCCCCTCGGCCAGCGCCTCGTAGCCCTTGCGCTCGCGGTTGCGGTCGAAATAGCGGCTGATCGCGGTTTCATCGCCGGTCACGAAGCGGATGAAGGCAAAGACAAAGCCCAGCACCTTCAGCGCCAGCCAGATCGTCAGGATGGCCAGCCCGATCAGGATCACCGCCTGCAGCGCGCCCAGGTTCAGCTCGATCCCGAAAGCGATGATTCGGATGGTTTCGCCCAGATCCGACAGCCAGGCGGCGCCAAAGGCGAGCCCGACCACGACGGCGACGAACAGCGAGATTTTAATGAAAGACCAGATCATCGCCGTCCCCTCATTGCACGGATTGCGTCAGGTCGGCGATGGCGGTCCGCGCGGCTGCGCGCCGGGCCACCATGTCCTTCCAGGATTGCAGATCGGCCTGCGCCGCCTCGGGCAGGGCCGCGATTTCGGCCAGAGCCGCGTCGAATTGCGCCGCATCGACCGCGGTTTGCGCCCGCGACAGCACCGCATCCGGGCCGCTGCCGTCCTTCGCCGTCAGTGACCGGGCCCCGGTCTGCGCCAAGAGGAACGAGCCAAGCTTGTCGGCCATGGTTTCCCCCGCCGTGACCTTGCGCGCCGTGGTCAGGGCCTTGCGCGCCGCCTCGGGGAAGGCCGCTTTGAGGGCCGCGACCGAGGGCAGATCGCCCTTCAGCGCCGCGGGCACCGAAACGCCCGCCGCCGCCACATCGCCCAGCGCGCCATCGATCGGCGCATCGGTTTCAAAGGCCGCCAACAACCGGGCCACCGCCGCCTGGGCGATCGCCTTTTTCGCCGCGGCCTCCGATTCGGCGCGGAGCTTCGCGGTTTCGGCCTCGGCCGCGGCGATCTTCGCCTTGGCTTCGACGGTCGCCACCTCAAGCTGCTGCTGCGAGGCAAAGGCCGGGCTCTTCTCGACCATCGCCTTGAGCGCGTCGATCTGCCCCTGCACGCCGGACAGATCGACCGGCGCGGCGGGGGCGGTGCCGCCCTGCGCTTCCAGCGCCTGGACCTTGCCGGAAAGCTCGCCCACCGCGGTTTGCAGCGCCGCGACGCCGGCATTGCCCGCCTGCAGCTCGGCCATCGTCTTCACCACGGCCTCAAGTTTCGCTGCCTGCTCGGCAAGATCCTTTTCCACCGCGCTTTGCGCGCCCGGCAGCACCTTGTCGCGCAGCTCCGGCGGCAGTTTCGGCAGCACGACCAGCGTACCCACCGAGCCGATCACCGCGGCGATGATGCCCCCCCAGACCACCGACATGCCCCCGCGCGGCGGTGGCTGCACGGGTTTCGGCTTCGCCGGGGCTGATTCGGTCGCGGGCTTCGGCGCCGGTGCGGGCGCCGCCTGCGCTGCGGCCTCGGTCTTGGCCCCGGTCACGTCCGCCTCCGGGCCGCCTGCGTCTTTGTCAGACATTTCAGGGGTTTGCGCAGCGGTTTCTGCGGTGCTGTCACGCTCCGTCTCGTCCGGGTTCGCCATGGACACTCCTCCAAGTCGCGCAACGCGGCGCGATGTCTTCATTTTGCCGCAGTCTATTGAGCGGCTCGGTGCTGCTCAACCTCAACTGCTCTCAGGCCTGTGCGACAAGTGCGTCCAGCAGCGCCTCGGCATCGGGGCGCTCTGCAATCTGCAGCTTTGTCGCAGCAAGGCCGGAGCAGGTCTGCGCCGCATTTTCGGAAATCGCCACCAGCCGCAGCTCGGCGCGCGCCTCCCGTGCCGCCGCGGCCAGAAGCTTGCCGCTGTTGGGCGAAAAGATCGGCACCAGAACCGGGCCGGGCGTCGCCAGAAGCGCGCGCATCTCCGCGCTGGGCGGGCGCGGGACCTGGGCATAGACGATCACCTCGGCCGCGCGCCGCCCCGCCGCCGTCAGCCGTTCGGCAACCGGCATGGCCGCCTCATTGCCGCGCGCATGCAGGATCTGGCCCGGATCGGGCGCGGCGAGGATCAGCTCGAGCAGATGCACCGCATCGGGGGCAATGCCCAGAATCGAAAAGCCCGCCTTGCGTGCCACCTCTGCGGTGCGTTCGCCGACGCAAAAGGCCGGATGGCCCGCAAGGGCGCTTGCGGCGACCGGGCCGACCGCCTGTTCCGAGGTCAGCACAAGCGCATCCGCCGCAGGCAGATCGGCGCCCGTCGGCTCGGTTTCCAGCAGGGGGGCGATCAGAACCGGCCAGTCGGCGCCCATCCGGGCCCGGAACTGCGCGGCGAATCGTTCGGACCCGGCGCGGGGACGGGTCAGCAAAAGCGGCGGACGGGAAACTGTGCTCATCGGAGCCTCGGGTTGTACGATGCCTGAGCCGGTGTTACCTGCAGGAAGGACCCCGCGCAACGACATCGGCATGACCAGACCCCTGACTTTCCTTGGCTCCCTGACTTTCCTTGGTCTTGAATCGAGCTGCGACGACACGGCCGCCGCGGTGGTGCGTGGGGACGGCACGGTTCTGGCCTCGGTCGTGGCCGGTCAGACAGCCCTGCATGCGCCCTTTGGCGGCGTCGTGCCCGAGATTGCCGCGCGCGCCCATGCCGAAAAGCTGGACAGCTGTGTCGAGGAGGCCCTGGCCGAGGCCAGGCTTTCGTTCGCCGATCTGGATGGCATTGCCGTGACCTCGGGGCCGGGGCTGATCGGCGGGGTGATGTCGGGGGTGATGTGCGCGCGGGGGCTGGCGGCCGGGACCGGGCTACCGCTGGTGGGGGTGAACCATCTGGCGGGCCATGCGCTGACGCCGCGGCTGACCGACGGGCTCGCCTTCCCCTATCTGATGCTGCTCGTTTCCGGCGGGCATTGCCAGTTTCTGCTGGTGCGCGGGCCGGACAGTTTTTCCCGCCTTGGCGGCACGATCGACGATGCCCCGGGCGAGGCTTTCGACAAGGCGGCGAAGCTTCTCGGCCTGCCGCAACCCGGTGGCCCCGCGGTCGAGGCGGAAGCCGCCAAGGGCAATCCGAAAACTTTCCGGTTTCCGCGTCCGCTGCTCGACCGTCCCGGCTGCGATCTGTCGTTTTCCGGGCTGAAGACCGCGCTTCTGCGCGCCCGCGATACGGAAATTGCCGCCCATGGCGGGCTTTACCGGCAAACCCGCGCCGATCTTTGTGCCGGGTTTCAGCAGGCGATTGCCGATGTTCTGGCCGAGAAAACCCGCCGTGCGCTGGCGGTTTATCTGGAGACCGCGCCCGATCAGCCCGCTTTGGCCGTGGCCGGGGGGGTGGCGGCGAACAAGGCGATTCGCGCGGCGCTGGAACAGGTCTGTGCCGTGCAGGGCGTGCGCTTCACCGCGCCGCCCCTGCGGCTTTGCACCGACAATGCGGCGATGATCGCCTGGGCGGGGATCGAGCGGTTCCGGCTGGGGATTGCGACCGAGGCCGATCTGATCGCCCGGCCGCGCTGGCCGCTTGATGCTGCGGCGCCGGCGATGCTTGGCTCGGGCAAGAAGGGGGCCAAGGCATGACGATTGCGGTTTTGGGGGCGGGCGCTTTCGGCACGGCGCTGGCGATTTCGCTGGCCCAACGCGGGCCGGTGCTGCTTTGGGCCCGCGATGCCGCCCATGTGCGCGAGATGCGGGAAAGCCGCCGCAATGAGCGCCGTCTGCCCGGGGCCGTGCTGCCCGACAGCCTGACCGTCACCGACCGGATCGAGGATGCCGCGGGCTGCGATATCGTGCTGCTCGGCGTGCCGATGCAGAAGATGGGCGGGTTTTTGCGCGAAAACGCCGGGTTGCTTGACGGCAAGGTGCTGGTCTCCTGCTCGAAAGGGATCGATCTGGCGAGTGGGCGCGGCTCGGTGGCGCTGATCGAGGCGGCCTGTCCGGGCGCTTCGGCCGCCGTTCTGACCGGACCAAGTTTCGCCGCCGATATCGCCCGCGGCCTGCCCACGGCGCTGACGCTGGCCTGCCGGAGGGATTCGCCCGATCTGCAGGCGCAGCTTTCGACCCCGACCTTGCGGCTCTATCGCACCACCGACACGATCGGCGCCGAACTGGGCGGAGCCTTGAAGAATGTCATCGCCATTGCGGCCGGGGTGGTGATCGGGGCGGATTTGGGTGATTCCGCCCGTGCCGCGCTGATGACGCGCGGCTTTGCCGAGATGAACCGGCTGGCGATGAAACTGGGCGCCCGGCCCGAGACGCTGATGGGGCTTTCCGGTTTCGGCGATCTGGTGCTGACCTGCACCTCTCTGCAATCGCGCAATTTTCGTTACGGAATCGCGCTGGGCAGCGGCTCGGCCTTTGATCCGGGCGTGACGGTCGAAGGTGCCGCCACGGCGCGGGCCGTTACCGGACTGGCGCGGGACCACGGCCTCGAGATGCCGATTGCCGCGATGATCGCCGCGCTTTGCGCGCAAAAGATTTCCGTTGCCGACGCCGTTACGGCGCTGCTCTCTCGCCCGCTGAAGGAGGAATGAATGCTTTACGCCGTGATCTGCAAGGACAAGCCCGGGGCGCTGCAAACGCGGCTCGACACCCGCGCCGCGCATCTGGCCTATATCGAGGCGACCGGAATCGTGAAGATGGCCGGGCCGTTTCTGGAGGAAGGGCAGATGTGCGGATCTTTGGTGATTCTGGACTGTGACAGCCTTGACGCCGCGCGGGCCTGGGCCGCGGGCGATCCCTATGCGGCAGCCGGGCTGTTCGAAAGCGTCAGCGTCACCGAATGGAAGAAGGTGGTCGGCTGATGGCGAAATGGCTCTTCAAATCCGAGCCCGATGTCTGGTCCTGGGACATGCAGGTGGCCAAGGGCGCGGAGGGTGAAGAGTGGCATGGGGTGCGCAACTATCTGGCGCGCAACAATATGCGGGCGATGCAGCTGGGGGATCAGGGGTTCTTCTACCATTCCAACATCGGCAAGGAAGTCGTCGGCATCGTCGAGGTTTGCGCGCTGAGCCACCCCGATTCGACCACCGATGACCCGCGCTGGGATTGCGTCGATATCCGCGCCGTGCGGCCGCTGGCCCGGCCTGTGACGCTGGCCACGGTCAAGGCCGATCCGCGGCTGGCGCAGATGGCGCTGGTGACCTCGATGCGGCTCTCGGTGCAGCCGGTGACGGAAGAGGAATGGAAGATCATCTGCGAGTTGGGCGGGGTTGACCCCTGAGCGGAGCGGGCCGCGATCCTCCGGCCAAAAACGCAAACGCCCCCCGAAAAAACCGGAGGGTCCCGGCACCCCTACCAGGACCCTCCTTCACCCCACGTGCTCCCCTACGCACCACACGTGAAACTGTATTCGGGTCCTGGCCATACTGGCCGTTACACCCTTTCTAGGGGAACGGGTGATTCCCCGCAATCGCGCAGTCCGAACAATTCGATGCAAGTTCAGGGGCTTGTTCGCGGGGATTGGTTAACCCTGTCGGGCCGGTGCGGGGGTGGCGTTGGGGGGCAGCCTTGTCAGGGAGGGCTTTCGCGCTAGCTCTCACCCATGTCCGATTTCATCCTCGTCGCCCATGGCTTCCCCTCGAACCCCGATCCGGCCGAGGCCGCGCTGGCCGCGCTGGCGCAACAGGTCGGCGCGCGCCTGCCCGGGGGGCGGGTGCTTGCGGCGACGCTGGCGAAACCCGGGGCGCTGGCCCGCGTGCTGGAAACCCTGCCCCGGGCGCGGATCTATCCGTTCTTCATGGCCGAGGGCTGGTTCACCTCGCGGCAATTGCCGCGACGGCTGGCCGATCTGGGCAGCCGGGCCGAGATCCTCTCGCCCTTCGGGGCCGATCCCGGCCTGCCCGCGCTGGTGATCAAGACCGTGGCCGAGGCCGGTCCGGGCGATCTGATCCTTTGCGCGCATGGCTCGCAGGTGGCGCGCAGCTCGCGGATGGCGACGATGGCGATGGCGGAGCGAATCGGCGCGCATCTGCCCGTGCGGCGCATCGCGGCGGCCTTTCTCGAGGAAGATCCGCATCTGCGCGACATTGCGGCGCAGCATCCCGAGGCGATCTGTCTGCCCTTTTTCGCCCTGCGCGCCGGTCATGTCGCGCAGGACATTCCCGAAGCGCTTGCCCTGGCGGGGTTTCGCGGCCGCCTGCTGCCCGCCATCGGCGAACGGCCCGAGGTCGCCGATCTGATCGCCGCCGCGCTGCGCCGCGCCTGAGAGCGTTTGTCACACAGCTGTCATATATCTTTTGCATAAGCGTCACGACCCGAGCCTAGAGGGGTTGCCAAGGTCTTAACGGCCCTTCCAGATCTTCAGGAGTGATCCATGACTTTCGTGAAATTCGGCGTCTCGGCGCTTGCCATCGTTGCCGCCTCGGCCACCGGTGCCGCCGCGCGTGACCAGATTCAGGCGGCCGGGTCCTCGACCGTCCTGCCCTATGCCACCATCGTCGCCGAAGCCTTCGGCGAAAACTTCGACTTCAAGACCCCGGTCGTCGAAGGCGGCGGGTCGGGCGCTGGCCGCAAGAAGCTGTGCGAAGGCGTGGGCGAAAACACCATCGACATCGCCAACTCCTCGTCGCGCATCAAGCAATCCGACATCGACACCTGCAAGTCGAACGGCGTCGAAGAGATCATGGAAGTCCGCATCGGCTATGACGGCATCGTCTTCGCCAGCGACATCAAAGGCCCGGACTTCGCCTTCACCCCCGCCGACATCTTCGGCGCGCTCTCGGCCAAGGTGGTCAAGGACGGCAAGCTTGTCGACAACACCGCCAAGACCTGGGCCGAGGTGAACGCCAAGCTGCCCGCGCAGGACATCCTGACCTTCATCCCGGGCACCAAACATGGCACCCGCGAGGTCTTCGACATCGAAGTGCTGGAAGAAGGCTGCAAGGCCACCGGCGCCTATGATCTTTACATGGCGACGGCCGAAGGCGCCGACGAGGATGCGAAGAAGAAAGATGTCGTGAAGAAATGCGGCGCGCTGCGCACCGATGGCGTGGCCGTGGACATCGACGGCGACTACACCGAGACGCTGTCGCGCATCGACGCCAACAAGAACGCCATCGGTGTCTTTGGACTGTCGTTCTATCAGAACAACACCGACAAGCTGCGCGTCGCCACCATCAATGGCGTCGTCCCCTCGACCGAGAGCATCGCCAAGGGCGACTATCCGGTGTCGCGTCCGCTCTACTTCTACGTCAAGAAGGCGCATCTGGGCGTGATCCCCGGCCTGAAGGAATTCATCACCTTCTTCGTCTCGGACGAGATGGCCGGCCCGGAAGGCCCGCTCGCCGCTTACGGCCTTGTGTCGGACCCGGAACTGGCCGCGACCCAGGCGATGGTCGAGGCGGAAACCCCGATGGCGCCGCTGAAATAATCTGATATCGGGGGGCGCCTGCGGGCGCCTCCCTTCCCTTGTAGCGGATGAACACATGACCCCCGGTCTTCTTGCGCTGATCGTGCTCGCCCTTGCCTGCGGCGGCTTTTTTCTGGGCCGCTTTCGGGCGTTGCAACTGGTCGGCAAGGATCTGCGCCTGTTGCATTCCCTGCCCGGTTACTATGGCCAGACGGTGGCGCTGTTCACCGCCGTGCCCGCCCTGGCGCTGATGGCGGCCTGGCTGCTGGCGCAGCCGGTGGTGATCGACAGCCGGATTTCCGCGATGATCCCTGCCGCCGATCTGCCGCAGGGCTCCAGCCGCGATCTTGTCATGGCCGATGTGCGCCGCATCGCCGGGGGCATCGATCTGATGCTGGCCAGCGGAACCCTGACCGAGGCCGATCTGCGCGACATGCGTGCCGATTTCAGCGACATCCGCTCGCGCATGGCCGATGTCGGCGTCGCGCTGGGCGCGCATGTGCAGCCCTCGATCTTCGAGGCCGCCAAGGACTGGCGCCATCTGACCGGTTTCGGGCGCCTCGCGATGACGGCGCTGACGCTGGCCGCGTCGCTCGGCGGCTTTGCCTTCGCGATCCTGCGCATCCGTCCCGAGTTCCGCGCCCGCAACGTCTCTGAAACCTTCCTGCGCTGGCTGCTCATCGCCGCCTCGCTGGTGGCGATCGGCACCACGGTCGGCATCGTGCTGTCGCTGGTCTTCCAGACCGTGCATTTCTTCCAGCTCTATCCGTTCCGGGACTTCTTCTTCTCGCTGAGCTGGAACCCGAAATTCGGCGGCGGGTCCGATCTGTCGATCTGGCCGCTGGTCTGGGGCACGCTTTACGTCTCCTTCATCGCGCTGGCCGTGGCGGTGCCGGTGGGGCTTTTCGCGGCGATCTATCTGGCCGAATATGCCTCGAAACAGGTGCGCTCCATCGCCAAGCCGCTTCTGGAGGTGCTGGCGGGCATCCCGACCATCGTTTACGGGCTTTTCGCGCTGATCACCGTCGGGCCGCTGCTGCGCGACTGGGTCGCCCAACCGCTGGGGCTTGGCTCTTCCTCCTCCTCGGTGATGACGGCCGGTCTGGTGATGGGGGTGATGATCATTCCCTTCGTCTCCTCGCTGTCCGATGACATCATCAACGCGGTGCCGCAGTCGCTGCGGGACGGCTCCTTCGCCATGGGCGCGACACAATCCGAGACGGTGAAACAGGTGATCCTGCCCGCGGCGCTGCCCGGCATCGTCGGCGCCGTGTTGCTGGCCGCCTCGCGGGCCATCGGCGAAACGATGATCGTGGTTCTGGGCGCTGGCGCCGCCGCGAAACTCTCGATGAACCCGTTCGAGGCGATGACCACCGTCACGGTGAAGATCGTCAGCCAGCTGACCGGCGACACCGAATTCGCCTCGCCTGAAACTCTTGTCGCCTTCGCGCTGGGGCTGACGCTGTTCATCTTCACGCTGGTGCTGAACGTCCTTGCGCTGGTGATCGTGCGCAAATACCGGGAGCAATACGAATGACCATGGTCGAGACTTCCGCGCCGCGGTCGCTTTACACCGCCGATGCCCGCACCAAGGCCCGCAATGCCGCCGAAAAGCGCTTCCGCATCTATGGCATTACCGCCGTCGTCATCGGCCTGCTGGCGCTGGTGGTTCTGCTCTCCTCGGTGCTTGGCTCGGGTCTGGGCGCCTTCCGGCAGACCGTGCTGAGCCTGCCGATCACGCTTGACGCCAAGATGCTTGATCCCAAGGGCAACCGCGACCCGGCCGAGATGGCCAAGGCGACGACCGTCACCTATGGCAAGCTGATCACCAAGGCGCTGGAAGCCGCAGTGATCGAAAAGAACCTGGCCCCGGGCATGAAGACCAAGGACATCGGTGCGCTGGTCTCCAAGGAGGCGCCCGCCGGGCTGCGCGATAGGGTTCTGGCCAATCCCGATCTGGTCGGCACCACGATCACCTATGACGTGCTGGCCTCGGGCCGGGTCGATGGCTTCTTCAAGGGCCGGGTGACGATGGAAAGCGCCGCGCTGGATAGCAACATCACCCCCGAACAGCTGCAACTGGCCGAAAAGCTGCGCGACGCGGGGCTTTTGAAACTGGCCTTCAACACCGGCTTCCTGACCAACCCGGATGCCTCGGAACTGCGGCCCGAATCCGCGGGCCTTGGCGTTGCCATCCTCGGCTCGCTCTACATGATGGTGCTGGTGCTGTGCCTGGCGCTGCCGATCGGGGTTGCCGCCTCGATCTATCTCGAGGAATTCGCGCCGAAGAACCGTTTCACCGACCTGATCGAGGTGAACGTGGCCAATCTCGCCGCCGTGCCCTCGATCGTCTACGGTATCCTTGGCCTTGCCGCCTTCATCAACTTCGCCGGCATGCCGCAAAGCTCGCCGCTCGTCGGCGCGCTGGTGCTGACGCTGATGACCCTGCCGCGGATCATCATTCCGACCCGGGCTGCGCTGAATGCCGTGCCGCCCTCGATCCGCGAGGCCGCGCTGGGGGTCGGCGCTTCGAAGACGCAGACGATCTTCCACCATGTCCTGCCGCTCGCTGTGCCCGGCATTCTGACCGGGGCGATCATCGGCCTGGCGCAGGCCTTGGGCGAGACCGCGCCGCTTCTGCTGATCGGCATGGTCGCCTTCGTGAAAGATTATCCGGCCGCCCCGCCCGAGGGTATCCTCGATCCGGCCTCGGCAATCCCGGTGCAGATCTACAACTGGACGCAGCGCGCCGACCCGGCCTTTGTCGAACGGGCTTCGGGGGCGATCATCGTGCTGCTGGTCTTCCTTCTGGTGATGAACTCCCTTGCCGTGATCTTGCGGCGCAAATTCGAACGGCGGTGGTAAGAAATGAACAACATGCGACTGACGGAGAGAGCCGTGACCACCGATGTGACGAAATTCACCGCCCGCAAGGTGCAGGTCTATTATGGCGCCTCGCATGCGATCAAGGATGTGGACATCGACATCCTCGACAAGACGGTGACGGCGTTCATCGGCCCCTCGGGCTGCGGGAAATCGACCTTCCTGCGCTGTCTGAACCGGATGAACGACACCATCGACATCTGCCGCGTCGAAGGCGCGATCCAGCTGGATGGCGAGGATATCTACGACAAGAAGGTCGATCCGGTGCAGCTGCGCGCCCGGGTGGGGATGGTGTTCCAGAAGCCGAACCCGTTCCCGAAATCGATCTATGATAACGTGGCTTACGGGCCGAAGATCCACGGTCTGGTCCGCAACAAGGCCGAGCTGGACGAGGTCGTCGAAAGTGCTTTGCGCAAGGCCGCGCTCTGGAACGAGGTCAAGGACCGTCTGGGCGCCCCCGGCACCGGGCTTTCGGGCGGGCAACAGCAACGCCTGTGCATCGCCCGCGCCGTCGCCACCTCGCCCGAGGTGCTCTTGATGGACGAACCCTGCTCGGCGCTTGACCCGATCGCCACCGCCCAGGTCGAAGAGCTGATCGACGAGCTGCGCACCAATTTCTCGGTCGTCATCGTCACCCATTCGATGCAGCAGGCCGCCCGGGTCAGCCAGCGCACGGCCTTCTTCCACCTTGGAAATCTGGTCGAGTTCGGCGAGACTGGGCAGATCTTCACCAATCCGCGCGATCCCCGCACGGAAAGCTACATCACCGGCCGCATCGGTTGAGGAAAGACCCCATGTCACAGCATATCGTTTCATCCTTTGACCGGGATCTCGAGTCGGTTCAGGCGATGGTCGTCAAGATGGGGGGGCTTGTCGAAACCCAGGTTCTCGATGCCGCCCAGGCGCTGGAAGAACGCGACGAGGATCTGGCCGAGACCGTGCGTCTGCGCGACAAGCAGGTGGATGCGCTGGAAGAGCAGATCAACACCGAAGCCGCGCGGCTGATCGCGCTGCGGGCGCCGCATGCCACCGATCTGCGCATCGCGCTGACGGTGATCAAGATCGCGGGCCATCTGGAGCGCGTCGGCGATTATTCGAAGAATATCGCCAAGCGGTCCAAGGTGATTGCGGACCTGCCCTCGATCAACGGCTCTTCCGGGGCGATCCGGCGCATGGCCGCCGAGGTCGAGGGGATGCTGAAGGATTCGATCGACAGTTTCATCCAGCGCGATGCGAAACTGGCCGCCGATGTCCGCGCCCGCGATGTCGCCATCGACCAGATGTACAATGCGCTGTTTCGCGAATTCCTGACCTACATGATGGAAGATCCGCGCAACATCACGCCCTGCATGCATCTGCATTTCATCGCCAAGAACATCGAGCGGATGGGCGATCTGTGCACCTCGATCGCCGAGCAGGTGACCTATCTGGTGACCGGCCAGATGCCCGAGGAGCCGCGGCCGAAATCCGATGGCGTGGTGGCCGTCAAACCGTTGGAGAGTTGATCGATGAGTCCTGCGCAACAGCCCTGCGTGCTGGTGGTCGAGGACGAATCGGCGCAACGCGAAGTTCTGCAATACAACCTGGAGGCCGAGGGCTTCCGGGTGGTGATGGCGGTCAATGGCGACGAGGCGTTGTTGTTCCTGCGCGAGGAAAAGCCCGATCTTGTCGTGCTCGACTGGATGCTGCCGAATGTCTCGGGCATCGAGATCTGCCGCCGGGTCAAGGCCAATCCGGAAACCCGCTCGATCCCGATCATCATGCTTTCGGCCCGGTCCGAGGAAAGCGACCGGGTGCGGGGGCTGGAAACCGGCGCCGATGATTACGTGGTGAAGCCCTATTCGGTGGTGGAGCTGATGGCCCGGCTGCGCACGCAGCTGCGCCGGACGCGCCCGGCCACGATGGGCGAGCGGCTGGTCTTTGACGACATCATTCTGGATGCCGCCGAGCACCGGGTCTTCCGCGACGGTCAGCCGCTGAAACTGGGTCCGACCGAGTTCCGGCTTCTGTCGACGCTGATGGAAAAGCCGGGCCGGGTCTGGACCCGCGATCAGCTGCTTGACCGGGTCTGGGGGCGCGACATCTATGTCGACACCCGCACCATCGACGTGCATGTGGGGCGGCTGCGCAAGGCGCTGATGGTGAATGGCGGCGCCGATCCGGTGCGCACCGTGCGCGGCACCGGCTACAGCCTCGGCTGATCAGCGGCCCTGCAGAAAAGCATCGACCTCGGCGCGGGTCGGGATGGCGGCGGCCGTTCCGGCCCGCGTCACTTTCAGCGCCGAGGCGGCGGCGGCCAGCCGCAGGGCTTCGGGCGGGCTCATCCCCTCGGCCAGACCGGCGACCAGATAGCCCGCGAACGTATCCCCCGCGGCGGTGGTATCGACGGGCGTGACCTTGAAAGCCGGTTGCTCCTGCGCGGTCCGGGCTTCCAGATCGTGCCAGACCGCCCCCTTGGCACCATGGGTCACGCAGACTGCCTTGACCGGCAGGGCGTCCAGCGTCGTGCCGAGCGCTTCGCACAGCTGCGCCGCCTCGACCGCGTTCAGAAGCAGCAAATCCAGATCGGCCAGCACCTTGCGCACCGCTTCCGCCTCGAAGGGCGCGGCGGAATAGGCGATCTGGACGCCGCGGGCCTTTGCCAAAGCCACCGCCTCAAGCTGGGCCGAGGTCTCGTTTTGCAGCAGCAGCCAGTCGCCCGCCTGGGCCGTGGCCAATGCCTCTTCCAGCACCGTCAGCGGCACCGCCCGGTTGGCGCCCGGAAACAGCACGATCGAATTTTCCCCCGCGGCATCGACCATGATGATCGCATGGCCCGAGGCCAGATCGACCGCCGCCACATGGGCGCAATCGACGCCCGCAGCGGCCAGTTCCGCCCGCATCCAGGCGCCATCCGCCCCGGTCGCGCCGATGTGGCGCACGACAGCCCCGGCCCGCGCCGCCGCCACCGACTGGTTCGCCCCCTTGCCGCCCAGCCCCCGGTCATAGGCGGTCGCGGCCAGCGTCTCACCGGGCTGGGTCAGATGTGGCAGGCGGTAAAAGTGGTCGGCATTGATCGAGCCGAGGTTGAAGATGGTCATCGGGTTTCTCCGGGCCGGGGGGCTCGACCCGGGCCGAGACGCCCCGGCCCGGAAGCGTTTTCAGCGTTTCAGCCCCAGACGGCTGGCCGAGAGCGCCGCCATATGCAGGATGTCGTTCACCGTCGCGCGGTTCGAGCAGATCTGCACCGAATGCTGGATGCCGGTCAGGATCGGGCCGATCACCGTCGCCCCGGCCATTTCCTGCATCAGCTTCACCGAGATCGAGGCCGAATGCCGCGCGGGCACCACAAGGATGTTCGCCGGCCCGGTCAGACGGCAGAACGGGTAATGCTTCATCATCTCGGGGTTCAGCGCGACATCGACGGCCATCTCGCCGTCATATTCGAAATCGACGCCGCGTTCATCCAGCACCTGCGGCGCCACATGCATCTTCATCGCGCGTTCCGACACCGGATAGCCAAAGGTCGAGAACGAGGCAAAAGCGACCCGCGGATCGATGCCCAGACCGCGCGCCACCCGCGCGCCCGCCATGGCGATATCGGCCAGGTCGTTCTCGTCGGGCCATTCATGCACCAGCGTATCGCCGATGAAGACGACCTTGCCTTTGTGCAGCAGCGCGGTGATCCCCACGGCGCCATCCGAGGGCTTGGCGTCGATCACCTTGTTGATCAGTTCCAGCACATGCGCCGATTTCCGCGTCGCCCCGGTGATCATGCCGTCGCCATGCCCATGCACCAGCATCAGCGCGGCGAAGACATGCCGGTCGCGGGTGGCCAGCTTGTGCGCATCTTCCCGGTCCATCCCCTGCCGTTGCAGACGGCGGTACAGGAAGTCCTTGTAGGTATCCATGTGCTTGCAATTCGACGAATTGACGATCTGCAATTCGCGGAAGGCATCGCCGATCCCGGCTGCTTCCAGCTGTTCCTTCACATCCGAATCGCGGCCGACGACCAGCGCCGTGCCCATGCCGCCGCGCTGATAGGCGACCGCCGCGCGCAGCACCCGCGGATCGTCGCCCTCGGCAAAGATCATCCGCGCCTGCGCCTGCCGCGCCCGGGCATGGATGCCCTGCAAGATCGCCGCCGTCGGGTCCATCCGCGCCTTGAGGCTTTGCGCATAGCCCTCCATGTCGATGATCGGACGCCGGGCGACGCCGGTATCCATCCCGGCCTTGGCCACGGCGGGCGGGATCACATGAATGAGCCGCGGGTCAAAGGGCGTCGGAATGATGTAGTCGCGCCCGAAGGTCAGCTTGCGGCCATAAGCCATCGCCACCTCGTCGGGCACATCCTCGCGCGCCAGCGCGGCCAGCGCCCTGGCGCAGGCGATCTTCATCTCGTCATTGATCGCGCGGGCATGGATATCCAGCGCGCCGCGGAACAGATAGGGGAAGCCCAGCACGTTGTTGACCTGGTTCGGATAGTCCGACCGGCCGGTGGCGACGATCGCATCGGGGCGGACCGAATGCGCTTCTTCCGGGGTGATTTCCGGGTCCGGGTTCGCCATCGCGAAGATCACCGGATTGTCCGCCATCGAGGCGACCATCTCCGGCGTCACTGCCCCCTTGGCCGAAACGCCCAGGAACACGTCCGCGCCCACCATCGCTTCTTCCAGCGTGCGCGCCTCGGTATTGGCCGCATGCGCCGATTTCCACTGGTTCATGCCCTCGGTGCGGCCCTGATAGATCACGCCCTTGGTGTCGCACATGATGCAGTTGTCATGCCGCGCGCCCATGGTCTTGATCAGCTCAAGACAGGCGATCCCGGCCGCCCCCGCGCCATTGAGCACGATCTTGCAGTCTTCGATCTTCTTGCCCGAGATTTCGAGCGCGTTCAGCAAGCCCGCCGCGCAGATCACCGCCGTGCCGTGCTGATCGTCATGGAACACCGGAATGTCCATCATCTCTTTCAGCCGCTGCTCGATGATGAAGCACTCGGGGGCCTTGATGTCCTCAAGGTTGATGCCGCCGAAGGTCGGGCCCATCAGGCTGACCGCCTTGATGATTTCCTCGGGGTCTTCGGTGGCCAGCTCGATGTCGATCGCGTTCACATCGGCAAAGCGCTTGAACAGCACCGCCTTGCCTTCCATCACCGGCTTCGATGCCAGCGCGCCAAGGTTGCCCAGGCCAAGGATCGCCGTGCCGTTCGAGATCACCGCCACCATATTGCCCTTGTTGGTGTAATCATAGGCGGTTTCGGGGCGTTCGGCGATGGCTTCGACCGGAACCGCAACGCCGGGGGAATAGGCCAGGCTCAGATCCCTCTGCGTGGTCATCGGCTTCGAGGCGACGACCTCATATTTCCCCGGCACGGGGTCGAGGTGATAGGCCAGCGCCTCTTCGGGCGTGACGCGGTTCTTGGTGGACATGGGCCGAACTCCTCCAGTGGGCGCTTTTTCCTTATCCCCCTTGCGGCGCTGCCTCAATCGGTTTGCACGGGGGTGCGGCGTTTAATAAGTTGCGCCGGGCAGGGGGAAAGCATGGCAAACGAAACCGTGACGCCGATGATGGCGCAATATCTGGCGATCAAGCAGGCGAATCCGGGGGCGCTACTGTTCTACCGGATGGGCGATTTCTACGAGATGTTCTTTGACGATGCCGTCGCGGCGGCGGCGGCGCTGGATATCGCGCTGACCAAACGCGGCCTGCATCTGGGCGAGGAAATCCCGATGTGCGGCGTGCCGATCCATGCCGCCGAGGGCTATCTGCTGACGCTGATCCGCAAGGGCTTTCGGGTGGCGATCGCCGAGCAGCTGGAAGACCCGGCCGAGGCGAAAAAACGCGGCTCGAAATCGGTGGTGCGGCGCGACGTGGTGCGGCTCGTCACGCCCGGCACGCTGACCGAGGAAAGCCTGCTGGAGGCGCGGCGGCACAACTACCTGGCCGCCTGGGCCGAGCTGCGCGACGAAGGCGCGCTCGCCTGGGCCGATATTTCCACGGGCGAATTCCGGGTGATGCCCTGTCCGCTCTCCCGTCTTGGCCCCGAGCTGGCCCGGCTGGCCCCCCGCGAAGTGCTGGTCAGCGAGGCGAAAGAGGCGGATTGTGCCGGAATAGTCTCTGATTTGCGCGCGTCGCTGACCCCGCTCGCCCGGTCGAGTTTCGACAGTCAGGGCGCGGAAAAGCGGCTGTGCGATCTTTTCGCGGTGGGCTCGCTTGATGCTTTTGGGGCGTTTTCGCGCGCCGAAATCTCGGCGATGGGGGCCTTGGTCGATTATCTTGACCTGACGCAGCGGGGGAAACTGCCGCTTCTGGCGCGTCCTTTGCGGGAAGAGGCCGGCAGCCTTGTGCAGATCGACGCCGCGACCCGGCGCAATCTGGAGCTGACGCAGGCTTTGTCGGGCGGGCGCGAGGGCTCGCTTCTGGCCTCGATCGACCGCACCGTGACGGCGGCGGGGGCGCGGCTTCTGGAACGGCGCATTTCGGCCCCCTCGCGCGACCTCGCGCAGATCCATGCGCGCCATGATGCGGTGCGGTTTCTGCTGGAACAGGGTCGATTTGCCGAAGACCTGCGCGAGGCCTTGCGCCGCTGCCCCGATATCGACCGGGCGCTGAGCCGCCTTGCGCTTGACCGCGGCGGCCCCCGCGATCTGGCGGCGATCCGCAACGGTCTGGAGCAGGCGGGCCGCATCGCGGATCGTCTGGCCGAGACCGAGGCGCCGCCACTTCTGGCCGAGGCCGGGCAGCGACTTCTGGGCCACGACGACCTTGTGGCGCTGCTGGATGCCGCTTTGGTGGCGGAACCGCCGCTTCTGGCTCGCGATGGCGGCTTCATCGCGACGGGCTACGAGCCGGAACTGGACGAGACCCGGCAGCTGCGTGACGAGGGCCGCGGTGTCATCGCCCGGATGCAGGCCGATTACATCAGCGAAACCGGGATTTCGTCGCTGAAGATCAAGCACAACAACGTGCTGGGCTATTTCATCGAGACGACCTCGACCCATGCCGAAAAGATGCTCGCCCCGCCGCTTTCCGCGCGCTTCATTCACCGGCAGACGACGGCCAATCAGGTCCGCTTCACGACGCTGGAATTGAGCGAGCTGGAAACCCGGATTCTGAACGCGGGCAATCACGCGCTGGAGATCGAAAAGCGGCTCTATGACAGCCTGAAAGGCGTTATTCTGGCCGCCGCAGGGCCGATTTCCGAAACCGCGCGCGGCTTGGCCGAAATCGACCTGACCGCCGCTTTTGCCGATCTGGCCGCGGCTGAGGACTGGGTGGAACCCACCGTCGATCAAAGCCACGCTTTCGAGATCGAGGGCGGCCGTCATCCGGTGGTCGAGGCGGCGCTGAAACGGCAGGGCGAGCCCTTCATCGCCAATGACTGCGCCCTGACCGCGGGCGCCACCCCGGCGATCTGGCTGCTGACCGGCCCGAACATGGCGGGCAAATCGACCTTCCTGCGGCAGAATGCGCTGATCGCGCTGCTCGCACAGGCGGGCAGTTTCGTGCCCGCGCGGCGGGCCCATATCGGCCTTGTCAGCCAGCTTTTCAGCCGCGTCGGCGCCGCCGACGATCTGGCGCGCGGCCGGTCGACCTTCATGGTCGAGATGGTCGAAACCGCCGCCATCCTCAATCAGGCCGATGACCGGGCGCTGGTGATTTTGGACGAAATCGGCCGCGGTACGGCGACTTATGACGGGCTTTCCATCGCCTGGGCGGTGCTCGAACATTTGCACGGGGTGAACCGCTGCCGCGCGCTTTTCGCCACGCACTACCACGAAATGACCGCGCTTTCGGCCAAGCTCGAGGGCGTCGAAAACGCGACCGTCGCGGTCAAGGAATGGCACGGCGAGGTGATCTTCCTGCACGAGGTGAAGAAAGGCGCGGCCGACCGCTCCTATGGTGTGCAGGTGGCGAAACTGGCGGGCCTGCCCGAAAGCGTCGTCGCCCGCGCCCGGGTCGTGCTGGAGGCGCTGGAAAAGGGCGAACGCGAGGGCGGCAAGAAACAGGCGATCATCGACGATCTGCCGCTTTTCGCGCTGGCCCCGCCGCCCGCGCCCGCGGCCCCGCCGGCGAAATCCGCGGTTGAAGACCTGTTGCGCGGCCTGCATCCCGACGAGATGACGCCCCGGGAAGCGATGGACGCGCTTTACGCGCTGCGCGCCCTTCTCAAGGACTGACCTTCATCTTGCTGAAAATATCCTGGGGGTCCGGGGGCAAAGCCCCCGGCTTGCCTCAGGCTTTCGGCATCGAGCTGACGCCGACTTTCGCCGGGCGCAGCAGACGGTCGTGCAACAGGAAGCCGTCGTCCATCACCTGAATGATGTCGCCCGCCACCGTGCCCGGCAGCGGCGCTTCGAACATCGCCTCATGCAGCAGCGGGTCGAACTTGTCGCCCACCTTCGGCTGGATCGCCACGATCCCGTGCCGCGCGAAGACGTTCAGCAGCTCGCGCTGGGTCAGCTCGACCCCTTCGATCAGCGCGGGTGCCGCCGCGCGGACCTCTTCGCCCGCCGCATCCAGCGCGCGCTTGAGCGCATCGAACACCGGCAGCATGTCGCGCGACAGTTTCGAGCCGCCATATTGCTCGGCCTCACGCCGGTCGCGGTCCGCCCGCTTGCGCGCGTTTTCGGCATCGGCCAGCGCCCGCATGAAGCGGTCGCGCAGCTCGTCGCGTTCGGCGCGCAGCATTTCCAGCTCGTCCTGCTCGTCACCCAGAGCCGCGGCCAGTGCCTCGTCCAGCTGCGCCTGATCCTCTGCCATTTCGTCCTTCTTCTCGGTCATCCGTTTCACCCTTTGCCCCGGCCAGCGAGCATCCGCCCGACCAGTTGCGCCGTATAATCCACGATCGGCACGATCCGCCCGTAGTTGAGCCGGGTGGGGCCGATGACCCCCACCGCGCCGATGATCTTTCGATCCGCGTTCATATAGGGAGAGACCACCAAAGAGGAACCCGAAAGTGAGAAGAGTTTGTTCTCCGAGCCGATAAAAATGCGCACGCCCTCGCCGTCTTCGGTCAGATCAAGGAATTCGGCAATGTCGCGTTTGCGTTCCAGATCGTCGAAAAGCGTGCGGATCCGGTCCAGATCGCCCTCGGGCTCCAGCAGATTTGACTGGCCGCGCACGATCAGCCGCTCCCACGGCTCGCCCTGATCGGCCCATTGCGCCAGACCGCTTTCGACCATCTCGGCGGCGAGCGCATCAAGTTCCTGCCGCCGCGCGGAAATCTCTGCGGCGATTTCGCGGCGCAGATCGGACAGCGTCTTGCCCTCGGCGAGCGCGTTGAGAAAATTCGCCGCCTCGCGCATCGACGACGGCGTCTGCCCCACGGGCGGGGTGAAGACGCGGTTTTCCACCTGACCATCGGCCAGAACCAGCACCACCAGCGCCCGGTCCGGGGCCAGCGAGACGAATTCGATATGCCGGATCGGCGCCTCGGTCTTCGGCGCCAGCACCAGGCTGGCCCCATGCGTCAGCCCCGAGAGCGCCGAGCCCACCCGGTCGAGCAGCGATCCCACGTCAGGTTCCGCCGCGCCCACCGTGGCCTCCAGCGCGGCACGGTCGGTCGCCTGAACCTCGCTCACCTCCATGAAGCCATCGACGAACATCCGCAGCCCCATCTGCGTCGGCACCCGCCCTGCGGAGACATGCGGGCTGCCCAGAAGCCCCAGATATTCCAGATCCTGCATCACGTTGCGGATCGTCGCCGCCGAGAGCTTCTCGCTCATCAGCCGGGTCAGCGTGCGCGAGCCGACCGGATCGCCGGTTTCCAGATAGCCTTCAACCACCCGGCGAAACACTTCGCGGGAGCGGTCGTTCAAGTCCGAGATCAACTGGGTCTGGTTCGTCATGGCCACGCTTTGCATTATTGCCGTGAAAGCTTTTCCGTCAATCGTGCCTTCGGGGTTGCATCGGGTCTTCTGCCGTTTCAAATGGGGTCAAATCCAGCGAAAGGACAGCCCATGCGCCCCTCTGGCCGCAATCTTGCCGATATCCGTTCCATTTCCATCGAAACCGGTGTGACGAAACATGCCGAAGGTTCGGTGCTGATCAAGATGGGCGACACCCATGTTCTGTGCACCGCGACGATCGAGGACAAGGCGCCCTCGTTCCTCAAGGGCTCGGGCCTGGGCTGGGTGACGGCGGAATACGGGATGCTGCCGCGTGCGACGAATTCGCGCAACCGGCGCGAGGCGGCGGCGGGCAAGCAATCGGGCCGCACGCAGGAGATCCAGCGGCTGATCGGCCGGGCTTTGCGGGCGGGGATCGACCGCTCCGCGCTGGGCGAGCGGCAGATCGTGGTGGATTGCGACGTGCTGCAGGCCGATGGCGGCACCCGCTGTGCCTCGATCACCGGCGGTTGGGTGGCGCTGCGTCTGGCGGTGAACAAGCTTCTGAAATCGGGGCTGATCGCGTCCGATCCGATCATCGATCATGTGGCGGCGATTTCCTGCGGCATCTATGCGGGCCAGCCGATCGCCGATCTGGATTATGCCGAGGATTCTGAGGCCGGCGTTGACGGCAACTTCATCCTGACCGGGCGCGGCCGTCTGGTCGAGGTGCAGATGACCGCCGAGGGTTCGACCTTCTCGCGCGAGGAGATGACGAAATTGCTCGATCTGGCCGAGGCCGGGGTGGCGCAGCTGGTGGCGGCGCAAAAGGCGGCGATCGCATGAGGGCTTTCACCGAAAAGCGGCTGCTGGTGGCGACCCACAACAAGGGCAAGCTGGCGGAAATGCGCGATCTTCTGGCCCCTTACGGGGTCGAGGTGGTCGGCGCGGCCGAGCTGAACCTGCCCGAACCGGCGGAAACCGAGACGACCTTTGTCGGCAATGCCCGGATCAAGGCGCATGCGGCGGCCAAGGCGACCGGCCTGCCCGCGCTGTCCGATGACAGTGGCATCGAGGTTGACGCATTGGGTGGTGCCCCGGGGGTTTACACCGCCGATTGGGCGGAAACGCCGAACGGGCGCGATTTCGTGCTGGCGATGACCCGGACCTGGGCCGAATGCGAGGCGAAGAATGCGCCGTTTCCGCGCAAGGCCCGGTTCCGCTCGACCCTGGTTCTGGCCTGGCCCGACGGGCATGACGAGGTGTTCGAGGGCAAGGCCGAAGGGCAGCTGGTCTGGCCGATGCGCGGTGCGCAGGGGCACGGCTATGATCCGATGTTCCAGCCCGAGGGGTTCGAGGTGACCTTCGCGGAAATGGAGCCCTCGCAAAAGAACGAGATTTCCCACCGTGCGGATGCGTTCCGCAAATTCGTCAAGGTCATGGAGGCAAAATGACTCGTGTCAATATTTCGGGCGGCTCGCCGTATGAGCCGAAACTGGGCTATTCCCGCGCCGTGGTGCAGGGCGACTGGTGCTTTGTCGCGGGCACGACCGGCGTCGATCCGGTGACGAAGACCTTCCCCGACTCGGTTCTGGAACAGGCGCAAAACACGCTTGCGACGATCAAATCGGTGCTGGAAGGCGCGGGCTTCTCGCTCGAAAACGTCGTGCGGGCGAATTACATCATCACCGATGCCGCCTATATGGAAGAGATCATCCCGGCGCTGTCGGCGACCTTTGGCGAGATCCGTCCGGCGGCGACGATGATCGTGGCCGGGCTGGTGAACCCCGCGATGAAGATCGAGATCGAAGTCACGGCCTTCAAGGGATGAGCGACGACTGGCGGCACGGGGGCTTTGGCCTTTACCTCCACTGGCCCTTTTGTGCCGCCAAATGCCCCTATTGCGACTTCAACAGCCATGTGGCCGCCGCGATCGATCACGACCGCTGGCTGCGGGCTTACCTGGCGGAAATCGACCGGATCGGTGCCGAAACGCAGGGTCGCGTGCTCAATACGGTGTTTTTCGGCGGTGGCACGCCGTCCCTGATGGCGCCCGAGACGGTGGCGGCGGTGATTGACCGGATCCGCGCCACCTGGCCCACGGCGAATGATCTGGAAATCACGCTTGAGGCCAATCCGACCAGCATCGACGCGGGCAAGTTCCGCTCCTTTGCGCAGGCGGGCGTGACCCGGCTGTCGATGGGAATGCAGGCGATGGACGATGACAGCCTGCGCCGCCTGGGCCGGATGCATAGCGCGGCCGAGGGGCGGGCGGCGTTCGATATCGCCCGGGCGCATTTTCCGCGTGTCAGCTTCGATCTGATCTATGCCCGGCAGGGGCAAAGCCTGGACGATTGGGCGCGGGAACTCCGCACGGCGCTCTCGATGGCGGTCGATCACTTCTCGCTTTACCAGCTGACGATCGAGGACGGCACAGCCTTCGGGCGGCTTTTCGCGGCGGGCAAGCTGCGGGATCTGCCCGAAGATGATCTGGCTGCCGACATGTATCTGAAAACGCAAGAAATCTGCGATGCGGCCGGGCTGCCTGCCTATGAGGTGTCGAACCATGCCCGGCCCGGGGCCGAATGTCGGCACAACCTTGTTTACTGGCGCTATGGCGATTATGCCGGGATCGGCCCCGGCGCGCATGGGCGGCTGACGCTGGGCGGTATCCGTCACGCGACCGAGGCGCCGAAAGCCCCCGCTGACTGGCTGGACCGGGTCGAGCGTCTGGGCACTGGCGAGATGCCGCGAGAGCCGCTTGCGCGGCAGGAACAGGCGACCGAATTCCTGCTTTTCGGGCTGCGGCTGGCCGAGGGGATCGACCCGCTTCGGTATGAACGTCTCTCGGGGCAGGCGCTGCCCGCGCAGGCCCTGGCAGATCTGGAGGCGATGGGGATGATCGCGCGCGACGCCGGGCGCATCCGCGCCACCGCACAGGGGCGCGCGGTGCTCAATGCGGTGATTCGCGCGCTGATGCCCTGAGGCTCAGGGCTGGACATCGCCCTCGGCCGCCAGAAGATCGGCCCAGCCCTCTGCCCCCGACATCCGCACGATCAGCTGACCGGCCGCGCCGAAAGCATCCACCGTGCCATCGGGATGCGCCCAGACCTCGGCCATGTGATCCATGCGCAGATGCAGCTCCAGCCCCGGATCGAGGACATTGATCCAGGGCCCGGCCTCCAGCACCCGGACGATCACGCCGGAATGCCGTTCGATGCAGCCGGGGTTGCCGACCGCGAAATCCACCGGCACGCCGGTTTCGGCGGCGCGACCCATCAGCCGTTCGATCGCGCCTTTGGTCAGCCGACGCGCCGGGACGCGACCCTCGCGCAGGGGGGAGACCCGGCTCAGATCCGCCCAGAGATCGGCTGCCGGATCGGTCGCGGCGGGCGTGAAGCTCTGGTCCTGATCCGCCAGCCGCAGCGCATCAATCAGCGGCGCCCAGGCCTCGGCAGTCGACTCGTCGCGCAGATGGATCTTGTGCACCGCCTCGCCCGCCGCATCGAAGATCTGGATCGAGCGCTTCGGCCCCTTCGGCCCCGCCTCGTCCAGCGCGAAGCCATGCTGCCACTTTGCGCAAAGCAGCGTCAGATCAATCGGCGGGTTGACGATCCGGGCGACCTCGCCGGGCTGATAACGGTCGTAGCAGCCGACCTTTTCCAGCACGCAACTGTCATTGCGGGTCAGCGCCATCACCTGACCCAGCGCGGCAAGGCCCGGCAGGATCCGGTTCGGATCGGCGGAAATCCGCGTCGCGGTGGTGCCGACGAAGGCGGCGCAGAGCGCGGCTTCGGGGATGCCAAGCGTATCGGCGAAATCGCGGGCATAGATCCGCGGCTTGCGGGCGCGGGCGGTGCGGATCTGCTCTGGGGTGATGGCCGTCATCGCGGTCCCTCCGGTCGGCTTCGGTCCCCGCAGAGCTAGCGCAGAGCCGTCGCGACCGAAAGGCCGGAGGTGATCAACAGGGCCGGGCGCGGCAATTCGATCCGCCCCGGGGCCGCGCGGTGCGGATCACGGGGTCTTCAGCTCCTCCATTAGCTTCTCGAAGGCCTCCCGCTCGGATTGGCTCTGGCTGATCAGCTGCTGCGCCTGTGACAACGGCCCCGGCGGAACGGCATCCTGCGGCTCCGCGGGCGGGGCCGTTTCCGGCGCGAAGAGTTCGACAAAACGTTTCTGCGTCTCCGACCCCTTTTGCGCGACCAGCGTCCAGTTCCCCGCACGCCAGGCGGCGTCAAGCTGTGCCTGGGTCTGCCCGGCCTCGGCGAATTCCCCTTCGGCGGTGCTGTGCTGGCCCAGCATGCTCATCGCCTCGCCGCGCAGTTTTGCGGCCTCTTCGCCGGGCAGATCGCCCAGATAGGAATAGGCCGCCGCCGCATCCCGACCGGCCAGCGCCGCCCGCGCCAGGGCGAGACGGCCCGGCGGGCTGCGCCGGGTCTCGGCAGAAAGGATGTCGCGCGCCGATTGCCAGAACCCCGTCGCCGCGAGCCGATCAGCCAGCGCGACCTGCACGCCGGGGGCCAGCACGGACGGGGGGATCTGGTCGCGATGCCGGAAAAACGTCTCGACGAACAGCGTGTCATCCGGGACCCTGCCCAGCTGGGCGGCCAGATCGCTGGTTGCGGATTGCTTCAGCGCGTCGAACTGCGCCGGGTCCCAGGTCGAGAGGGTCTGGAACGCCTCGTCGAACCGCGCCGTCGACCCCAGACCGAGCACCTCGGCGCGAATCAGCCGCGCACCGGTTTCAGAGCCACGCAGCTGCCGCCCCAAAGCCCCCGCATTGTCGACATCGGTGGCGGGAATCGCCGCGCCCAGCGACAGCTTGGTTTCGATCGACGTGTAAAGCGCCTCTGCCGCGGCCGGGCTGCCCGAGAGCGCCAACCCGTCCAGCAGTCGTGCCGCCTCTTCCTTGCGCCCGGCACTCAGATCGATCCGGGCATCGATTTCGGCGAGCGCCCCCTGATCGGATTTCGGCGCGCGGGCCAGCATCGAGCGGACGGTCGCCGCCACATCCGGCGCCCCCATGTCGATCAGCCGCGCGCTGAGCGCTGGGCCGACAAGGGCCCGGATATTCGGGGGCAGGGCGGAATAGGCGCGCAAAACGGCGCCGAAATTCACCTCTGCCTTGCGCGGGGGCTCGTCCGCTGCCAGCACCGCCCACAGCGCCACCTTGCCGTCGCATGCGGTCAGGCCCGGCAGGCTTTTCGCCATCGCAGGCGGATTTCCCTCGATGATATCGGCCAGGATCGGCAGCGGTCCCGCCTCTTCGGGGCTGATGCCAAAGCTGCGCAGGCTTGCCTTGGCTTCGGCGCCGAAGCCGAAGGCGACATAGACCCGGGCCAGTTTCAGCACCGCCTCGGGCCGGGGACGGTCGAATTCCCCGACCAGATCCTGTCGCGCCTCGGTGAATTGTTCATGCGCCGGTTTGTCGGTCTGCCACGCCAGAATGTCGAAATCCTCATCTGGCGGGCAGCTGTGACCCGACCTGGAAAGCTGATGCCGGGCAACGGCCGATGCGGTGTCGCGATCGATCACCGTTTCCGATTGCAGCGCCAGCTCCGGCGCGGCCGCGTCTGGCGAAGCCGCGGGGGCGGGCTCTGCCGCGGCTTCGGGGGCCGCCTTCTGGGCCTGCCGGGGCAATTCCACCGTGATCAGCCCTTGCGAGGCCGCGCGTCCCAGTTGCTCGACGAGATCGCGTTCCGCCGTCCTGACCCGCGCATCCGGCAAGGCGAGCGGAGAGACGACCCGCGCCGGGGGCGGGGCGGCGGGCGCGGGATCCGCCGCCGGGGGCTGCTGCGGCGCCGGTTTCGACCAGTAAAGATCAAGATAGGCGCGATCGGGGAGCGGCCGGAAGCTTTGCGCCGCGGGCGTGACCGGGACCGGAGGGACCGGCGTGTCCGGTTCAGGGCCATCGACGATGTCGATCACCGCCGCCCCGATCGGCAGCGGGAAGGATTCAAGACGCACCGAGGGCGGCGTCTCGATGAAGACCGAGCGCGCATCGACATCGGGCGTGACCGAGAGGATGCGCGTTTTCGGAATCAGATCGAAGACCCGGGAGAGGTCGAAACGGGTTTCCTGCCCCGGGGTGGTGAAGCGGTAACCGCCCGCCACGCGTTCGGTGGTCCAGACGGTTCCCGGCGGCAACATGAAGACCAGACGGGAGAAGGTCTCGTGCTCGCCCGAACGGACGGCGATCTGCTGCGCCGCCGCCGGGGCGCCCACGAGCAGGATCACCCCGAGCGCAAGGATGAACCGGGTCATGCCGCCTCCGATTTCACCGCCTTGAGCGCCTCTTCGAGTTCCGAGAAACTGGGGCGGATGTGATGCGGGGTGTTCTGACGCCCGACTTCGATGCAGATGTTGGTGGCATGATTGTGCAGGTTGGCCACCAGCACTTCGCGGATCAATTTGTAGAAATGCGCATCCTCGTCGACCACCGCCTTGATGCGGGTGGCGAAGGGGCCGATGAAACCATAGGCCAGGAACACGCCGAGGAAGGTGCCCACCAGCGCCCCGCCGATCATCTTGCCAAGGATTTCCGGCGGCTGGTCGATCGAGGCCATGGTCTTGATCACGCCCAGCACGGCGGCGACGATGCCGAGCGCGGGCATGGCATCGGCGATCGACTGCATCGCGTGGCTCGAATGCATGGCGTGATGATAATTCGCCTCGAGCTGCTTTTCGAGCACTTCCTCGACCTGATGGGGGTCGTCATAGTTCATCGAGGCCGAGCGCATCGTGTCGCAGATCATCTCCACCGCTTCGTGATCATGCAGGATTTTCGGATATTTCCCGAAGATCGACGAATTCTCGGGCGCTTCGATATGTTCCTCGATGGCGACCGGGTTCTGCCGCGCCAGCCGGATCAGCTCGAACAGCAGGCACAGCAGGTCGCGGTAATCGGAGGGCTTCCACTTCGCGCCCTTGAAGACCTTGCCGATGTCCTTGACCGTGTGCTTGATCGAGGGCAGGTCGTTGGACAGGACGAAGGCGCCGACCGCCGCCCCGCCGATCATGATCATCTCGAACGGCAGGGCCTTGAGGATGATCCCCATCTTGCCGCCTGCGGCGACGTAGCCGCCGAACACCATTGCGAAGATGATGACGATCCCGACGATGCCTATCATTGCAGTTCTCCATGCTCTTGCCGGAACCTTGGCAGAGTTCGCTTAACAAATGCTCTTCGAAATTAGTTTTGCGGCGCCCCGGCGTTGCGGCCGGCCATGATGACGCTGATCGTGTAGGCGACCTTCGGATCAAGCGCCGCCATCACCGCCGCAGACGTCTCCGGCCGCATCCGCGACAGGAATCCGGCCGCAAAATCGGGTGACATCGCCGAAAACAGCGGCGCCGCATCCTTCGGTTTCATGTTCTCGTAGACGGTCACCAGCCGGGTCACATCTTCGTCAGCCGCCTTGTCCGCAATGGTCACGGTCTGCGCCAGATTCTGTTCCGCCTGAACCAGCGAGGCGAGTCGCTCCTCGATGCGCTTTTCCGCGAGGCTGATCGCCTGCGAGCGGTCCGACAGCACCTTCTCGCGCTCGGCCAGCTTGCGTTCCCGGGTCTGGACCTCGGCGTAAAGCTGCATCACGCCGGGTTCGGTGACGCATTCCGCGGATCCGGTCGCGGAACCGGGGGCGGCGGGCGTGGCCTCGGCGCTGTCGAGCGCCAGCGCGAAGCCCGAGCCGAATCGCACCAGCGCCGAGGCGGCGAACAGCGCCGCGATCAGCACGAGAGAGCCGCGGCCGATCCTTCTGCGCAGTTTCTTCGCAGCCGGTTTCGGCGTGGGCACGGGGGCCGGGCGGGGCGCTTTCATTCCGCGGCCTCCAGATCGGACGGACGCACCCGGCGGCGCAACACGCGCTGGCGTTGCGGTTCCGGTTCCGGCATGGGCGCTGCGGGCGCGGCCTGGGCCGGGGCCGCCGCCGGCGTCGCCGCGGCCTGCGACATCGCCATGAGCAGTTCCAGCCGCTGCGCGCTCTGCTCGGCGCGTTCGGTCAGGCTGCGCAATTGCTCGGCCGAGGTGGCCGCCGTCGCCTGGGCCCGGTTGAGCGCCTTGGTCATGTCGTCAACCTGCGCCGAGAGCACGGCGATGGCGCCGCCCATGCCGCTTTCCAGCTGGTTGAACCGCTTCAGCCTGCGGGCCAGAACCATGCAGTAGGCGCTGGCCCCCAAGGCGCCCAAACCCATGAGAATATCTGCGATCAGCTGCATTTTTCTCTCCCTAGTTCATCACGAATTCGATCACGAGCAGGTCGTTGACCATGCCCTCGCCGACCACGATCTGGACCCGGCGCAGCATCTGTGCGCGCAGCCGCAACAGCGCGGCGGGGTCTTCCAGATCGGACACTTCGACCGCGCGCAGGAAGCCGTTCAGAACATCCATCACGCGCGGCTTCAGCAGCTCGACCTCTTTTTGCTTCAGCACCGGCACTTCCAGCTGTGCCGAGAATCGCAGATGCCGGGCCTTGCCCTCGGTCAGGGAAATCACCATCGGATCGAGCGCGACAAAGGCGATCTGCGGCTCGGTTGCTTCCGGATGCTCTTCCTCGGCGGCGGCCTCGGCACCGTCCTGATGCGCCGGGGCAAGAATCATGCCGGAATAGACGGCATAGAATGCCCCCCCGCCGAGCAGGAGCATCAGCACCAGCCCGATCAGAATCGGCAGCTTCGATTTCTTCTTTGGCGCTTCTTCGCCTTCTGCTTCTGGCTCTGCCATGGCGGTCCCCGATTTCTTCGATCCATCCTGCTATACCCCTGCACCCACTAACCGATTGTTAAGGGCGATCGGAGAAAGATGCGCAGGACGACGGGGCAGAAGTCCGCTCGAAGGAGGTGCGTCTTGCAGCAATTGATGGCCGTTTGGCAGGGGTTGGACACGACGCGACGCGTGCTTGTGGCCGGGGCGACGATTCTGATGTTCGCGGCGATCTTGACGCTGTCGAGCTTTGCGTCGCGGTCCGACAAGGCGCTGCTTTACGCGGGTCTTGAGGGCGCGCGGGCCGGGGAAGTGGTGACGGCGCTGGAAGCGCGCGGCGTTCCCTATGAGGTGCGCGGCGATTCGATCTATGTCGATGCCGCACGGCGCGACGAATTGCGGATGGCACTGGCGGGCGAGGGCCTGCCGGCGACGGGCGGGGCGGGCTATGAACTGCTTGACGGCCTGTCGGGCTTTGGCACCACCTCGCAGATGTTCGACGCCGCCTATTGGCGCGCGAAAGAGGGCGAACTGGCCCGCACGATCGTCGCCAATCCGATGATCCGCGCGGCGCGGGTGCATATTGCGGCGCCCTCGGGGCAGTCCTTCCGCAAGGAAAACCATCCGACCGCTTCCGTCACCGTGACGACGGCTTCGGGCGGGCTCTCGCCCACCCATGCCAAGGCGTTGAAATTTCTTGTGTCTTCTGCGGTGCAGGGGATGAGCCCCGATGACGTTTCGATCATCGATTCGGTGGCGGGGCTGATTTCGACCGGGGATGAGGCTTTCAATCCGGCCGCGAACGATCGCGCCGAGGAGCTGCGCCGCAATGTCGAGCGGCTGCTCGAAGCGCGGGTGGGCTATGGCAATGCGGTGGTCGAGGTGTCGGTGCAGACCGTGACCGAACGCGAGGCGATCACCGAAAAGCGGATCGAGCCCGACAGCCGGGTGGCGATTTCGACCGAGACGCAGGAGCGCTCCGAGAAATCCGACGATACCAAGCCCGCGCCGGTGACGGTGGCCTCGAACCTGCCGCAGGGCGATGCCGCGAATGGCGGAAAATCGCAAAGCCAGGCCTCGGAAACCCGCGAACAGGTGAATTTCGAAGTCTCCGAGACGACTCGCGAAGTGCTGCGCAATCCGGGTGATATCAAGCGCCTGACCGTCGCGGTTCTGGTCGATGGCGTCGAAGGCAAGGATGCGAGCGGGGTGACGGCGATCACGCCGCGCACCGAGGAGGAACTGGCGGCGCTGAAGGAGCTGGTGGCCTCGGCCGTGGGCTTCGACGAGAAGCGCGGCGATGTCATCACCATCCGCTCGATGGCCTTCGAGCCGCTGGCCGAGACCGGCACCGAGGCGACCAGCAGCCTCTTTGCCTCGGCGCCCCTCGATACGATGCAGCTGATCAAGATTGCGATCCTGGCGATCGTGGCGCTGATTCTCGGTCTCTTCGTGATGCGTCCGATCCTGGCGCAACGCGCGGCGGCGGCCGAGGCGGAGCGGGCGATGAACCTGCCCGGCGGCATGATCGGTTCGGACGAGGGCACCGGCCGGGCGCTGACCGGCGAGATCGCCGATGGCGACATGCCGATCGGGTCGATGAACGTGGTCTCGGACTTCGATCTGGGCGACATGCCGATGGCGATGGGCACCGGCAACTTCGGGGACATGGGCGGCATCGGCGGCGAGTCGGGTCAGTCCGGCGATCCGGTGGCGCGTCTGAAGAAGCTGATCGAGGAACGTCAGGCCGAATCGGTCGAAATCCTGCGCAGCTGGATGGATGAGGCGGAGGAACGGGCATGATCCGGAACCGGGTTCGGCTGGAATCCTTCGAGGCGGAGCCCGCCCCGCCGCCGCAGCCGCAGATCGAGATCGATCCCGGCGCCTTCGAAGAGGAACGTCTGGCGGCCTTTGAAAAGGGCTACGCCGCCGGTTGGGACGATGCGATCGCGGCGCAGGAGGCTGAAGGCACCAAGCTGCGCGCCGATCTGGGGCAGAACCTGCAGGAGCTGTCCTTCACCTATCACGAGGCGCGGCAGGAGATCCTGATGGCGCTGCGCCCGCTTCTGGTCGATATCGCCGCCAAGCTGCTGCCCGCGATGGCGCGGCAGACGCTGGCGCAGATGGTGGCCGAACAGCTGCAGCCGCTGGCCGAATCCGCGACCTCGGTGCCGATCACCATTCTGGCCAACCCGGTCAGCCTGCCGGTGATCGAGGAGGTTCTGGGCAAAAGCTCCGGTCTGCCGCTTGTCTTCGTGGCCGATCAGACCCTTGGCGAGGGTCAGGTCTATCTCAAATTCGCCGAAACCGAGACCCGGATCGACCTTGACGGGGTGATCCGGCTGATCGCCGACGCGATCGACACCTATTTCAGCGCCAGCCAGCAGGAGGCCGCTCATGGATGACACTGCCCCGTCCAACAACCCGTTTTCGCAAGTTCCGATCGAGATCACCATTTCGGTGGGCAAGGCCCGGCCGCTGGTGCGCGATCTGCTGCGGATGAAGCGCGATTCGATCCTGCCGCTGGATCGTCGGGTCGAAGATCCGGTCGAGCTTTATGTCGGCGACAAGCTGATTGCCCGCGGCGAGCTGACCGAGATGGAAGGCGAATCGAACGGCCAGCTTGCCGTGCGCCTGACCGAAGTCGTCGATCTGCAGAACGGGCTCTGACATGCGCGTTCTTGCCCTTGCATTAACGTTAATGATCCTTGCGGCGCCTGCGGGCGCGCAGGAGATCACGCTCGACATGGGCGGGAACGGCAGCCTGACGAATTCCTCGCTGATTCTGATCGCGGGGATCACGCTGCTGAGCCTGGCGCCGGGTCTGGCGATCATGGTGACCTGCTTTCCCTTCATCGTCACCGTGCTCTCGATCCTGCGCCAGGCGCTGGGGCTGCAGCAATCGCCGCCGAACATGCTGATCATCAGCCTGGCGCTGTTTCTGACCTGGTTCGTGATGGAACCGACCTTCATGGCCAGCTATGAGGCCGGGATCAAGCCGCTGGTCGCACAGCAGATCGACATCGTCACCGCCTTCGAACGCGGCATCGAGCCGTTCCGCCTGTTCATGGCGGGCCGCACCGATCCCGAGACCTTCACCCAGCTGGCCGCGATCCGCGAAGGCGCCACCTACACCGGCACCGCGCGCGAGGCGCCGCTGTCGATCCTGGTGCCCTCCTTCATGCTGTCGGAGATCACCCGGGCCTTCGAGATCGGCTTTCTGGTCTTCCTGCCGTTCCTGATCATCGATCTGGTCGTCTCGGCGATCCTGATGTCGATGGGGATGATGATGGTGCCGCCCGCCGTCGTGGCCCTGCCGTTCAAGCTGGCCTTCTTCGTGGTGGCGAACGGCTGGGTTCTGCTTTCGGGCGCGCTGGTGCGCAGTTATTCCTGACGCCGGGGCAGCACCCAGTTCGGGCGGATCCGGTGGCAGGTATAGCCGTTCGGGAACCGCTCCAGATAATCCTGATGCTCCGGCTCGGCCTGCCAGAATGGCCCGGCCGGGGCAACCTCGGTCACCACCTTGCCCGGCCAGAGGCCGGAGGCATCGACATCGGCGATGGTGTCGCGGGCGATGCGTTCCTGCTCGGCATCAAGGAAAAAGATCGCCGAACGATAGGACAGACCGATGTCATTGCCCTGCCGGTTCGGCGTCGTCGGGTCATGGATCTGGAAAAAGAACTCCAGCAGCCGCCGGAAGCTGATCTGCGCCGGGTCAAAGATGATCTCGATCGCCTCGGCATGGGTGCCGTGATTACGGTAGGTGGCATTCGCCACATCGCCGCCGGAATAGCCGACCCGGGTCGAGATCACCCCGGGCAGCTTGCGGATCAGATCCTGCATCCCCCAGAAGCAGCCGCCCGCCAGTATCGCCTTTGCCATCGTCTCAGCCCTCCAGTTCCGCCAGCCAGTCGCCGTAACCCTCGGCTTCCATGCGATCTTTCGGAATGAACCGCAAGCTGGCCGAGTTGATGCAATAGCGCAGCCCGCCGCGGTCGCGCGGCCCGTCGGGGAAGACATGGCCCAGATGGCTGTCGCCATGCATCGAGCGCACCTCGGTGCGGATCATGCCGTGGCTGAGATCGCGATGCTCGGTCACATGCGCGGGCACGACTGGCCGGGTGAACGAGGGCCAACCGCAGCCGCTCTCGAATTTGTCGCGCGAGGAAAACAGCGGCTCGCCCGAGACCACATCGACATAAAGCCCGGGTTCGGTGGTGTTCCAGAATGCCCCGGTGAAGGCGCGCTCGGTGCCGCTTTCCTGTGTGACGTGGAATTGCTCCGGCGTCAGCCGGGCCAGCGCCTCTGGGGTCTTGCGATATTTCTTGTCCATCTTTCGGCCTCCTGCGGCCCAGATGGTCCGGGGGCACGAAAAGTCCAGCCCCCGAAGGGGTTGTTTCTTTTCGCGATCCGCGGAGAGAGTGATGGTGAGCCGTGCAGGATTCGAACCTGCGACCCGCTGATTAAAAGTCAGCTGCTCTACCAACTGAGCTAACGGCCCATCACTGCGGCGCTCTCTAAAGGCCTGCGCCGGGGGGGTCAAGGGCCAAAACGCGAAAAAAATCGCGGCACTGGAAAAAACTGCAGACGGGGTGTAGAGGGCGCGCATGGACAACAGACCCCTCTCCGAAACCGGCCTGCGCTTTCTGAAGATGCACGGCCTTGGCAACGACTTCGTCGTGATCGACGCGCGCAGCGGTGAAAACCCGGTGACGCCTGCGCTGGCGCGGGCGCTGGGCGACCGGCATCGCGGTGTCGGCTTCGACCAGCTGGCGGTGATCCTGCCCGCCGAAAGCGCGGATTTCACGCTGGAATTCTGGAACGCTGACGGATCGAAGGCGGGGGCTTGCGGCAATGCCTCGCGCTGCGTCTCGGATCTGATGATGCGCGATCTGGGCAAGGACCGCGTGACGCTGACCACGGCGCGCGGCCGTCTTGCGGCGGAACGGCGCGCGGACGGGCTGGTGTCGGTCAACATGGGCGCCCCGATTCTGGAGGCCGCGGCGATTCCCGTGGCCGCCGATCCGCTGGCGCTGCCGCTGGCGGGCGATCCCGTTGCCGTCGGCATGGGCAATCCGCATTGCATCTTTTTTGTCGAGGATGCCGAAGCCGCCGATGTCGCGGGGCTTGGCCCGAAGATCGAGCATCATCCGCTGTTTCCCGAACGCACCAATGTCGAATTCGCCGCGCTGGTCGGCCCCGATCATCTGCGGATGCGGGTCTGGGAACGCGGTGCGGGAATCACGCTGGCCTGCGGCTCGGGCACTTGTGCGACGGCGGTGGCGGCGCATCTGCGCGGTCTGACCGGGCGGCAGGTGATCGTCGATGTCGATGGCGGGCGGCTGGAAATCGACTGGCGCGAGGATGGCGTCTGGATGACCGGCCCGACCGCGCTGGTCTTCGAGGCGGAACTTTCCCCCGCCTTCCTTGCCGCGCCATGAAACCGCCGGTTTTCTCGACGCTGGGCTGTCGGCTGAACGCCTATGAGACCGAGGCGATGAAGGAACTGGCCGCGCAGGCCGGTCTTTCCGGCGCGGTCGTGGTGAACACCTGCGCCGTGACCGCCGAGGCCGTGCGCAAGGCCAAGCAGGAGATCCGCAAGCTCGCCCGCGAAAACCCCGGTGCGGCGATCATCGTCACCGGCTGCGCCGCGCAGACCGAGCCCGAGACCTTCGCCGCGATGACCGAGGTGACCCGCGTCGTCGGCAACCATGAAAAGATGCAGCCCGAAACCTGGGCGGCGCTGACGCCGAAAGGGGCGGATTTCATTGGCGAAACCGAACGGGTGATGGTCGATGACATCCTCTCGGTCAAGGAAACCGCCGGTCATCTGATCGACGGTTTCGGGCGGCATCGCGCCTATGTGCAGGTGCAAAACGGCTGCGATCATCGCTGCACCTTCTGCATCATCCCGTTCGGGCGGGGCAATTCGCGGTCTGTCCCCGCCGGGGTGGTGGTCGAGCAGATCAAGCGGCTGGTCGATCGTGGCTTTGCCGAAGTGGTGCTGACCGGGGTTGATCTGACCTCCTGGGGGGCGGATCTGCCGGGCGCCCCGCGGCTGGGCGATCTGGTGATGCGGATCTTGCGGCTGGTGCCGGATCTGGCGCGGCTGCGGATTTCCTCGATCGACAGCATCGAGGCGGACGAGAACCTGATGCAGGCGATTGCCACCGAACCCCGGCTGATGCCGCATCTGCATCTGTCGCTCCAGCATGGCGATGACATGATCCTGAAGCGGATGAAGCGGCGGCATCTGCGCGACGATGCGATCACCTTTTGCGAGGAGGCGCGGCGGCTGCGCCCCGGCATCGTCTTTGGCGCCGACATCATCGCGGGCTTTCCGACCGAGACCGAGGAGATGTTTCAAAACTCTCTGCGGCTGGTGGAAGATTGCGGCCTGACCTTCCTGCATGTCTTCCCCTATTCGGCCCGCAAGGGCACGCCTGCCGCGCGGATGCCGCGGGTGGCGGGGCCGGTGATCAAGGAGCGCGCGGCACGGCTGCGCGCGGCGGGGGATGCGGCGCTGGCGCGGCATCTGGCGGCCGAGGTCGGTCAGCAGCGGCAGGTGCTGACCGAAGGGCCGCGGCTGGGGCGGACCGAATATTTCACCGAAGTGTCGTTTGACCGTGATATGCCCGAGGGCACGGTGATGTCCTTGCGCATTTCCGGTCACGACGGCGCCCGTCTGCTGGCCTGAGAGCGGGGCGCTGCCCTGCGCGCCCTTGGATATTTTCGGCCAGATAAAGGGCCGGGGGCTTTTGTTTTTCGGATCGGTGGTTAGGTTGGGCCCATGCTGTGGATCGATGACACATTGGCGATTGCCGACTGGGAACTGTCGGAAAGCTTCACGCGCTCGCAGGGGCCGGGGGGGCAGAATGTCAACAAGGTCTCGACCGCGGTGGAACTGCGCTTCGAGGCCGAGCGCAGCCCGCATCTGACGCCCCCGGTGAAGGCGCGGTTGAAGCGGCTGGCGGGGCGGAAATGGACGCTGGATGGCGCCATCGTGATCCGGGCCGAGGAGACGCGCAGCCAGCTGCGCAACCGCGAATTGGCGCGGGAACGGCTGGCCGAGATGATCCGTGCCGCGCTGGTGGCGCCAAAGCGCCGGGTGGCGACGAAGCCGACCTTGGGCAGTCAGCGGCGGCGGCTGGCGGCGAAGACGGTGCGCGGCGAGGTCAAGGCGCTGCGGGGCAGGGTGGGCGAGGATGAGTGACCTGCTGGCCCGTCGCAGGCGGCTTTTGGGGCCGAATGTGCCGACCTTTTATGAGCGCCCCTTGCAGATTGTCCGGGGCGAGGGCGTCTGGCTGTTCGATGACACCGGGCGGCGCTATCTGGATTGCTACAACAACGTCGCGCATGTCGGCCATTGTCATCCGCGCGTGGTCGAAGCGATTACGGCGCAGGCCTCGGTTCTGAACACCCACACGCGCTATCTGCATGACGGCATCCTGAATTACGGCGAGCGTCTGGTGGCGAAATTTTCGCATGATCTCAGCCAGATGCTGATGACCTGCACCGGGTCGGAGGCGAATGATGTCGCGCTGCGGATGGCACAGGCGATGACCGGCAAGACCGGGCTGATTGCCACTGACAACACCTATCACGGCAACACCACGGCGGTCGCGCATCTCTCCACGCGCCGTCCGCCGATTGGCGGCTACCCGCCCCATATCCGCCGCGTGCCCGCGCCCGACAGTCTGGCGCCGCTGGGCGGATCACTTGCCGCGCAGCCGCAGGCCTTCGCAGAGGGCGTGGCCCGGGCGATTGCCGAGCTGGAGGCCTCGGGCCATGGGTTCGCGGGCCTCATGCTTTGCCCGATCTTCGCCAATGAGGGAACGCCCGGCATCGCCCCCGGCTTTCTGGACCCGACCGTCGCGGTGGTGCGCAAGGCGGGCGGTCTGATCCTGTGCGACGAGGTGCAACCGGGCTTTGGCCGGGTGGGGTCGCAGTGGTGGGGGCATGACTTCCTCGGCTTTGCCCCCGATGTGGTGACGCTGGGCAAGCCGATGGGCAATGGCCATCCGGTCGCCGCGGTGATCGCGCGGCCCGAGGTGATGGCGGCCTTTCGCAATGCCTTTGGCTATTTCAACACTTTCGCGGGCAATCCGGTCTCCTGTGCCGCGGCCAGTGCCGTGCTCGACGTGATCGAGGAGGAGGGGCTTGTTGACAACGCCCGCGAGGTCGGCGCCTACGCCCTGGGTCTTTTGCGCGAGTTGCGCCATCCGCTGATCGCCGACAGCCGCGGCTTCGGCCTGTTCTTCGGCATCGAATTCGCCCGCGACGGCCAGCCCGAAACCGAGTTCTGCGGCCGGGTGGTCGAGGCCGCCAAGGACGCGGGCATCCTTCTGGGCCGGGTCGGGCGCGGTCAGCATATCCTCAAGATGCGGCCGCCGATGCCGTTTTCGCGCCCGAATGCCGCGCAGCTGGTCGAGACGCTCGACACGATTTTGCGAAAGATGCCCGCATGATGGAGGATGCCGCCGCCTACGAGATCGCCGCCGAGGCGCAACGCGCCTGGCTGTGCAGGGGCGCGCCTTTGCAGCTGATCTGGCGGTCGGAAAACATCGTCTTCGGCACCCTCCTGCCCAGCGGCACCAAGGCGGTGCTGCGGCTGCACCGGCCCGGCTATCAGGACGCCCCCGCGATCGCCGCCGAGCTGGCCTGGTCGGCGCGGCTGTGCGATGCCGGTGTCGCCGTGGCCGAGCCCCTGCCCGCGGCGAATGGCGCCTGGGTGGCGATGGTGGACGGGCTGGTGGTCTCCTGCCTGCGCTGGATCGAGGGGCAGCCGCTGGGCGAGGCAGTGGCGCCGTTGGAAAATTCCGCCGTTCTGGCCCGGGCCGAGGATTTCGGCGCGCTGATCGCCGATCTGCACAATGCCACCGACGCGGGCGCCTGCCCCGAGGCTTTTCCGCGCGCGGGCTGGGACGGCCCGGCGCTTCTGGGCGAGACGCCGCGGCTGGGCCGGTTCTGGGAAGCGCCGATGCTGAGTGCCGAGGAAAGCGCGATCCTGCGGGCGGCGCGCGACAAGGCGCTGGCGCTTCTGCCGCGGGCCACGGATTTCGGGCCGATCCATGCCGATACGCTGCGCTCGAATGTGATGATGACCCGCGGCGGGCTGCGGCTGATCGATTTCGACGATTGCGGCCCGGGCTGGCGGCTTTACGACCTCGCCTCGGCGCTGGTGCAAAGCTGGGGCGACCCGCTTCTGCCCGAGCATGCCCGGCGGCTGGTAGCGGGCTATCGCCGCCGCCGCGACCTGCCCGCGGATCAGCTGGCGCTTTTGCCGCTGTTTCTTGCGGTGCGGGCCTTCGTCTCGGCCGCCTGGGTCGTCACCCGCGCCCCCGAAGACAGGCGCCGTCAGCGCGCCTATGCCTATCGCGCCGTGGCGCTGGCACGGATGCTGCTGGCGGGCGCCAGCCCCTGGGGAGAGATCGGATGATCGGCCTGCCCCCGTTTCTGCGCAATCTGCTGGGCCACCGCCCCGAGGCGCTGCAGGTGGCGGCGATCTGTCGGCGCGGCCGCGGCAAGGAGACCGAGGTGCTGCTGGTCTCCTCGCTCGACACCAAGCGCTGCATCGTGCCGAAGGGCTGGCCGATGCGCGGCAAGACCCTGGCCGAGGCGGCGCTGCGCGAAGCCTGGGAAGAGGCGGGGGTGCGCGGTCACGTGCAGGCCGATCCGATTGGCGCCTTTCACTACACGAAGCGGCGCAAGAACGGGCTTGAGCAGCGCTGCAAGGTGCTGTGCTTCGTCGTCGAGGTCGAAGGGCTGGATGACGACTATCCCGAGGTCGGGCGCAGGGCGCGACAATTCGTCACACCCAAGGCGGCGGCGAAACGGGTGCAAGAGCGGGAATTGAAGCAGATCCTGCGCACGTTTTCGTGAAGATCGCATTGCCTTGAGCCGGCATCAGGTCTAACCCACGCGCGAACGTAACGGACCGCTGTCAGTTTTGTGACGGGCGTCGTGCAGGGGAAAGACCGTGGCTACACCGCCGATCAACCAATGGAAGACGCTCGACAAGGATCTGAGCCGGATCGGTCTTCTGGAAGAGGCGACGCAATTCGTCGCCCGGCCGCTGGTGGCGCCGGGGATCGGTCTGGCCTTCATCGTGCTGGCCGGGATTTTCGCCGCGATCCTGATGGGGGCGCAGCCGGGCGGGCTGATCGTGGTCTTTGCCGCCGCGATCGGCGCCTATATGGCGCTGAACATCGGCGCCAATGACGTTGCCAACAACATGGGCCCGGCGGTTGGCGCGAATGCGCTGACGCTGGGGGGGGCGCTGATCATCGCCGCGATCTTCGAGGTCTCGGGTTCGCTGATTGCCGGGGGCGACGTCGTCAAGACCGTCTCGACCGGGATTCTGGCGCCCGATGCGGTCACGGATGCGGCGCATTTCATCTGGGCGATGATGGCGGCGCTGCTGGCTTCGGCGCTGTGGCTGAATGTGGCGACCTGGATGGGGGCGCCGGTCTCCACCACCCACTCGATCGTCGGCGGCGTCGTCGGCGCGGGCGTGGCCGCCGCGGGCTTTGGCGCGGTGAACTGGCCCGCCATCGCGACGATTTCCGCCAGCTGGGTGATTTCGCCGATCATGGGCGGGATCTTTGCCGCGCTTTTCCTGGCTTTCATCAAGGCGAAGATCATCTATGTAGAGGACAAGATCACCGCCGCCCGCAAATGGGTGCCGATGCTGATCGGCTTCATGTCGGGCACCTTTGCCGCCTATCTGGCGCTCAAGGGGCTGACGAAGATCCTTCACATCTCGCTGGGGGCCTCGCTGCTGATCGGGGTTTTGGTCGGGCTGGTGGCCTGGGGCGTGTCGGTGCCGCTGGTGCGGGCGCAATCCGAGGGCCAGGAAAACCGCAAGAAGACGCTGAAGAAGCTGTTCACCATTCCGCTGATCGTCTCGGCGGCGCTTTTGTCCTTTGCGCATGGGGCGAATGACGTGGCCAATGCGGTGGGGCCGCTGGCCGCCATCGTGCATGCGGTGCAGGACGGCACGCTGAGCGACAAGGTCGAGGTGCCGTTCTGGATCATGGCGGTCGGCGCCTTCGGGATTTCGGTCGGGCTGACGCTGTTCGGGCCGCGGCTGATCAAGCTGGTGGGCTCCGAGATCACCAAGCTCAATGCGATGCGGGCCTATTGCGTCGCGCTTTCGGCGGCGATCACCGTCATCGTCGCCTCCTGGCTGGGGCTGCCAGTGTCTTCGACCCATATCGCGGTGGGCGGCGTCTTTGGCGTCGGCTTTTACCGCGAATGGCACGCCGAGCGCCGGGCGCGGCTTTTGGGTCTGCAAAAGGGCAAGATCGTGCCGCCCGAGGAACGCTCGCGCCGACTTCTGGTGCGGCGTTCGCATATCACCACGGTCGTCGCCGCCTGGGTCATCACCGTGCCGGCCTCTGCGGTGCTCTCGGCCGGGCTTTACTGGCTGATGAACGCGCTGGACGGTTAAACGACAACCGGCGTCGAGGCCTGGACGCCGGTGTCGAACACCTGCCGGTAGCGGGCGATTTCGGCGGCGGGGCCGGTGGCCTTTTCCGGGTTGTCCGACAGTTTCACCGTCGGGCGCCCGTTTGCCGCCACCGCCTTGCAGACAAGGCTGAAGGGGGACAGCTCGTCCTCCTCGACCAGACCGCGGAAATCGTTGGTCAAAAGCGTGCCCCAGCCGAAGCTGACCTTGACCCGGCCGCGGAAATGGGCGTGCAGCGCCTCGATCTGCGCCACATCAAGCCCGTCGGAAAAGATTACCAGCTTCTTCGTCGGGTCCTCGCCCCGCGATTGCCACCAGGAGATCGCCGTCTCGGCATTCTCGAAGGGGTTGCCGGAATCGACGCGAATCCCGGTCCAGGCCGCCAGCCAGTCCGGGGCGCGTTCTAGAAAACCCCTGGTGCCATAGGTGTCGGGCAGGATGATGCGCAGATTGCCGTCGTGTTCCTCGTGCCAATCCTCCAGCACGCGATAGGGCGCCTGCCGCAATTCCTCGTCGGTGTCCGACAGCGCCGCCATCACCATCGGCAGCTCATGCGCATTGGTGCCGACCGCCTCCAGATCGCGGCGCATCGCGATCAGACAATTCGAGGTGCCGGTGAAAGAGCCGCCCTGCGCGGCATCCCCCAGACCTTCCACCATCGCCTGCACGCACCAGTCCTGCCACAGGAAGCCATGCCGCCTGCGCGTGCCGAAATCGGCGATCTTCAGCCCCTCGATCCGTTTCAGCCGCTCGATCTTTTCCCAGACCCGGGTCATCGCCCGGGCATAAAGCACCTGCAGCTCAAATCGCTTCATCCCCCGCAGCACGGCGCGCGAGCGCAGCTCCATCAGAATCGCCAGCGCCGGAATTTCCCACAGCATCACCTCGGGCCAGGCGCCTTCAAAGGTCAGCTCATACTGGCCATCGCGCTTTTCCAGGTGATAGGGCGGCAGGCGGAAGGTCTCGAACCACTCCATGAAATCGGGGCGGAACATCTGCCGCTTGCCGTAAAAGGTGTTGCCGCGCAGCCAGGTGCTTTCGCCGCGCGTCAGCCGCAGGCCGCGGGCGTAATCGAGCTGCTCGCGCAGCTCGCCCTCGTCGATCAGATCGGCCAGACGGATGGATTTCGTGCGGTTGATCAGGCTGAAGGTGACCTGCGTCGCCGGCCGGTGGCGGAACACCGACTGGCACATCAGAAGCTTGTAGAAATCGGTATCGATCAGCGAGCGGACGATCGGGTCGATCTGCCAGCGGTGATTGTAGACGCGGGTGGCGATATCGATCATCTCAGGGCTCCAGCCCAACGCCCGCCGCCAGCATCTGGCCCCGCGCGGCATCAAGCGAGCCGTTCAGGTCGATGGCCCGGCAGGCGCCTTGCAGAACCCGGGTGCGGAACCCCAGCGTCGCCGCATCGATCGCCGACCAGCCGACGCAGAAATCCAGCGCCAGGCCGACGAAGGTCAGCTCGGTGATGCCGCGTTCGCGCAGATAGCCCGCAAGGCCGGTGGGGGTGCTGCGGTCATTCTCGAAGAAGGCGGAATAGCTGTCGATGCCGCGCCGAAACCCCTTGCGCAGGATCAGATCGGCCTCGGTGCGCAAGGCGGGGTGAAAATCGGCGCCGCTCGTGCCCTGCACGCAATGCGCGGGCCAAAGCGTCTGCACGCCATAGGGCATGTCGATTTGCGAAAACGGGACCGCGCCCGGGTGGTTTTCCGCGAAAGAGCTGTGATCCGCGGGGTGCCAGTCCTGCGTCAGCACGGTCACCGCGAAGTCGCTCATCATCGCGTTGATGCGGGGGATGATCTCGTCGCCCCCCGCCACCGCAAGCGCGCCACCCGGGCAGAAGTCGTTCTGAACGTCGATGACGATCAGCGCGTGGTGCGGTCCGGCCATGGCTTCCCCCGTTCGGTGACCCTGTCCCCCCATGCGTAGGGTGCGGGGGCAGCAGGGTCAACCATTCGTGGCAAGCCTTCGGGCCGGGCGCCTGCGCGGGGCTTACTGGCTGCAGGTCTGCGTCAGCAGGTTGCAGGTCTGCGTCGCCTCGGCGCCAGCCCCCGCAAAGTCGAGGCGCGGCAAATCGAAGCTCATGCCTCCGGCCGCGGCGGCAGACGCGGTCATCGTGACAAGCGCAAGGCCAAGGAAGAAGCGTTTCATCATGGTCTCCAATCTGAACCAATCGGTTTACATGGCGTTATATGAACCGAGTCGTTCAGATTTTCAAGGTCGAATTGAACTGGACGGTTCACATTGCGCGGTTGCATGATGCGACACAGCGTCTATGTTGGAATCATTCTAAAATGAGGCCGCCATGTTCTCCGCACTCGCCAACCGCCGCCGCTTTTCCGACCTCTCCGAACGCGAGGTTCTGGCCCTTGCCATCTCCTCCGAGGAGGACGATGCCCGGATCTACCGCAGCTTCGCCGAACGTCTGCGCGCCGATTATCCCGCCACGGCGGCGGTCTTCGACGGCATGGCCGAGGAGGAAGACGGCCACCGCAAGGCCCTGATCGAGCGGCATCGGGCCCGGTTCGGCGAGGTGATCCCGCTCATTCGCCGCGAACATGTGGCGGGGTTCTATGCCCGCAAGCCGATGTGGCTTTCGGCGAACCTCTCGCTGGCCACGATCCGCGCCGAGGCCGAGGCGATGGAACGCACCGCCGGGGCCTTTTATGTTCAGGCCGCGAAACACACGACGGATGCGGCGACGCGCAAGCTTCTGGGCGATCTGGCGGCGGCCGAGGCCCGGCACGAACGGCATGCGGAAAACCTGACCGAGGACAATCTGGGCAGGGACGCGAAAACCGAGGAAGACGCCTCTGCGCATCGGCAATTCGTGCTCACCTGGGTGCAGCCGGGGCTGGCGGGGCTGATGGACGGCTCGGTCTCGACGCTGGCGCCGATCTTCGCCACCGCTTTCGCGACGCAGGACCCCCATACGACGCTGCTCGTGGGTCTGGCGGCCTCGGTCGGCGCCGGGATCTCGATGGGTTTCACCGAGGCCGCGCATGACGACGGGGTGATTTCGGGCCGCGGCAGCCCGCTCAAGCGCGGGCTGGCCTCGGGGGTGATGACGACGCTGGGGGGGCTGGGTCATGCTTTGCCCTATCTGATCCCGGATTTCTGGACCGCGACGGGGATCGCCATGGGCATCGTCTTCGTCGAATTGTGGGCGATCGCCTGGATCCAGAACCGCTACATGGAAACGCCCTTCTTCCGCGCCGTGCTGCAGGTGGTGGTGGGCGGTGCCCTGGTCTTTGCCGCCGGGGCGCTGATTGGCGGCGGTTGAAAGGGCGTATTTGGACCAAGAAAAAGCATTAGGTTTCTTCTTGGGGCAAATACGCAAATCGCGTCGCTGGTGCCGATTGCCGCGCCATGTTAGCCCTGCATCATGATCGAGATCTTCCTGAAGACACTGCCGTTCTTCGCGCTGATCGGGCTGGGCTGGGCGGCGGGGCGGCTGCGGGTCTTCCCGCCCGAGGCGACGGCCTGGCTGACGAAATTCGTCTTCTACTTCGCGCTTTCGGCGATGCTGTTTCGCTTCACCGCGACGCTGCCCATCGAAGACCTCTTCGATCCCGCCTTTTTCGCCGCCTATCTGGCGGCTTCGAGCGCGGTCTGGGTCCTGGGCTTTGCGGTGGCGAAACTCCGCGCCCGGCCGCTGCCGGAAGCCGCGATGGAGGCCCATACCGCGATGACCGGCAACACAGGGTTTCTGGGCGTGCCGATGCTGGTCGTGCTTTTGGGGCCGAAGGCGGCGGGGCCGGTGCTGATGGTTCTGGCCGCCGACATGATCGTGTTTTCGACGCTGATCACGCTCATTGTCACCTCTGCCCGGCATGGCCGCGTGGCGCTGGCGCCGCTGGCGTTGGGGCTGGCGAAGAACCCGATGATCGTTTCCATGCTGGCGGGGCTCGCCTGGGCGTTGTTGCATCTGCCGATGCCCCGCCCGCTTGCAGATTTCTTGACGATCCTCGGCGGCGCCGCCACGCCCGGGGCGCTTTTCGCCATCGGCGCCTCGCTTGCCGGGCGCTCGGCCGAGAGGCTTGGCCCCGCGCTCTGGCTCTCGGCGGCGAAGCTCGTGCTGCATCCGCTGGCCGTGGCCATTGCCGCCTTCCTGATCTTCCCGGTCGAGCCCTTCGCCGCCGGCGTCATGGTCGCCGCCGCCGCGCTGCCGGTGGCGGGCAATGTCTATATCCTTGCGGCGCATTTCGGCATCGCGCCGCAGCGCGTCTCGACCGCGATCCTGATTTCGACCGCGGTCTCCATCCTGTCCATTCCCGCCGTCATCGCATGGGTGCACACATGACACGAGCCGTGGTTTTCGACATCGGAAGGGTGCTGGTCGAATGGCATCCCGAGGCGTTTTACGACCGTCTGATCGGCCCCGAGCGCCGCCGCGCCTTCTGGGCCGAAACCGGCATCGACGCGATGAACGAGCGCATCGATCTGGGCGCGCCCTTTGCCGAGACCGTCCGCGCCCATGCCGATCTGCACCCCAACTGGCGGGCCGAGGTGATGGCCTGGCACGACCACTGGCTTGACATGTGTACCCCGGCCATTCCCCATTCCGTCCGGCTGCTTTCGGCCCTGCGCGCCAAGGGGGTGCCGGTTTTCGCGCTGTCGAATTTCGGCGTCGGCACCTTTGAAATCGCCTGCCGCGCTTACCCGTTCCTGACCAATTTCGACCGGCTTTTCGTCTCAGGCTATCTGGGCCTGATCAAGCCCGATCCGCGGTTCTATGCGGCGCTGGAGGCGGGCACGGGCTACTTCGGCGCCGATCTGCTTTTTGCCGATGATCGGCCGGAAAACATCGAAGCCGCCGCCGCGCGGGGGTGGAAGACGCATCTGTTCACGACGCCGCAAGGCTGGGCCGAACGCCTTGTTTCCGAAGGCTTCCTGACCGAAGGAGAGGCCGCATGACCGCCGCGCCCTGCCGCAAGGAAGGATGCGTATTTGCACCAGGAAAAACACCTGCTTTTTCTTGGCTCAAATACGCTCTTCTCGGCGTGTGAAAACCGCGCCTCAGGCGCGTTTCGCCACCGCGACGCCCAGCAGATCGAGCACCTTCGCCTCGATATCGGCCGCGTTCATTTTTGCCGCGGCATACATGTCTTCGGGATTGGCGTGGTCGATGAACGTGTCGGGCAGCACCATCGAGCGGAACTTGTAGCCGCGGTCGAACACGCCCTCCTCTGACAGGAATTGCGCCACATGGCTGCCAAAGCCGCCCACCGCGCCTTCCTCGATGCAAATGAGCGCCTCGTGCCCGGCCACCAGCCGCAGGATCAGATCCTTGTCGAGCGGTTTCGCAAAGCGGGCATCGGCCACGGTCGGCGCCAGGCCGCGGGCGGCCAAAGCTTCGCGCGCCTTCAGCACCTCGGCCAGACGGGTGCCGAAGGACAGGATCGCCACCCGCGCCCCTTCGGAAATGATCCGGCCCTTGCCGATTTCGAGCGGCACGCCCCGGGCGGGCATGTCCACCCCCATCCCCTCGCCGCGGGGATAGCGGAAGGCGATCGGGCCTTCGTCATGGGCGACGGCGGTGGCGACCATATGCACCAGATCGGCCTCGTCGGCGGCGGCCATCACCACCATGCCGGGCAGGTTCGCCATGAAGCCGATATCGAAGGCCCCCGCGTGGGTGGCGCCATCGGCCCCCACCAGCCCGGCGCGGTCGATGGCGAAGCGCACCGGCAGGCGCTGGATCGCCACGTCATGCACGATCTGGTCGTAGCCGCGTTGCAGGAAGGTCGAATAGATCGCGCAGAAAGGTTTCATCCCCCCCGCCGCCAGCCCGGCCGAGAAGGTCACGCCATGCTGTTCGGCGATGCCGACATCGAAGCAGCGCCGCGGAAACCGCTCGGCGAAAAGGTTCAGCCCGGTGCCCTCGGGCATCGCCGCCGTCACAGCGACGATCTTTTCATCGCGCGTGGCCTGATCGATCAGGCTTTCGGCAAAGACCTTGGTATAGCTGGGCGCGTTCGAGGCGGCCTTGACCTGCGCGCCGGTCTGCACGTCGAAGCGGGCCGTGGCATGGCCGCGGTCGGGGCGGTTCTCGGCGGGGGCATAGCCCTTGCCCTTTTTCGTCAGCGCATGGATCAGCACCGGCCCCGTCGCCCGCGCCTTCAGCGTGCGGAAGAGATGCAAAAGCGTCTCAAGATCATGGCCGTCGACCGGGCCGACATAGTCAAAGCCCAGTTCCTCGAAGAGCGTGCCGCCAATCGCCATGCCCTTGAGCATTTCCTTGGCCCGCCGCGCGCCTTCCTGGAAGGGTTCCGGCAAAAGGCTGACGGCGCCCTTGGCCATCGCCTTCAGATCCTGCATCGGCGCCTCGGCGTAAAGCCGCGTCAGATAGGACGAGAGCGCGCCCACCGGCGGCGAGATCGACATTTCATTGTCGTTCAGGATGACGAACATCCGCTTGCCCAGATGGCCGCCGTGGTTCAGCGCCTCAAACGCCATGCCGCCGGTCATCGCGCCGTCGCCGATCACCGCGATCGCATCGCCGCATTCGGACCCCAGCTCGCGCGCCATGGTGAAACCCACCGCCGCGGAAATCGAGGTCGAGGAATGCCCGGCCCCGAAGGCGTCATAGGGGCTTTCGGAGCGTTTGGTGAAGCCCGACAGCCCGCCCTTGGTGCGCAGGGTGCGGATGCGGTCACGCCGTCCGGTCAGGATCTTGTGCGGGTAGCACTGATGCCCCACATCCCAGATGATCTTGTCGCGCGGGCAGTCGAAGACCGCATGCAGCGCCACGGTCAGTTCGACCACCCCCAGCCCGGCGCCCAGATGCCCGCCCGTCACCGATACGGCCGAGATCGTCTCGGCGCGCAATTCATCGGCCAGGCGGTGCAGGTCGCGGTCGCTCAGCCCCTTCATGTCGGAGGGCAGACGCACGCGGTCGAGGATCGGGGTCACTGGGGGCTGGCTCATTTGGCTCGCTTCACTTGTCGCGTTCGATCACATAGCGCGCGCAGGCGCGAAGGGTAGAGGCGGCTTCGCCATAGGGCGCAAGGGCGGCTTCGGCCTCGGCCACAAGACCCGCGGCGCGGGATTTCGCCCCGGCCAGACCCAGAAGCGAGACGAAAGTGGCCTTGTGCGCCTCGGCATCCTTGCCCAGCCGCTTGCCCGCCGCTTCCTCGTCACCCTCGACATCCAGAATGTCATCGGCGATCTGGAAGGCGAGGCCCAGCGCCGTGGCATAAGCGGCCAGCGGCCCGCGGTCGGCGCCCGCGATGATCGCGCCGGCCTGCGCGGCAAAGGAGATCAGCGCGCCGGTCTTGCCCGCCTGAAGCCGAATGATTTCCTCAAGCGTCAGCGGTACCGCGGCGGTTTCGGCGGCAATATCAAGGGCCTGCCCATAAACCATCCCCTCGGCCCCCGAGGCCTGCGCCAAAGCGGCGACCAGCGCGACGCGGTTTTCCGCCGATCCCAGCACCGGATCGGTGCAAAGCTCAAACGCAAGGGTCTGCAGCGCATCGCCCGCCAGAACGGCCGTCGCCTCGTCCCATTTGCGGTGCACGGTCGGCAGGCCGCGGCGCAGGTCGTCATTGTCCATGCAGGGCATGTCGTCATGGACAAGGCTGTAGGCATGCAGCGCCTCGACCGCCAGGGCCGCGGGCATCGCCTGCGCCATCGAAATCCCGTGGATCGCGGCGGATTCGATGGCAAGGAAGGCGCGCAGCCGCTTGCCGCCCTGCGCCGCATAAGCCATCGCATCGCGCAGATCGCCCGCGGGCAGCCGCCCGATCGCCGCCGCCATCGCCGTTTCCACGGCGTTCTGAATCTCTTTCAAACGTTCGGAAAACATCAGAGTCCTTCCACCGCAACGGTGCCCGCGGGCACCCCGCCTTCGCCCAGCAGGATCTTTTCGACCCGCTCCTCGGCTTCCTTGAGCAGCATCGCGCAGCGCTCTTTCAGCTTCGCCCCGCGCTCAGAGAGCCGGACGGACTGGTCCAGCGCCACCTCGCCGCGTTCCAGCTGATTGACCACCTGTTCGAGCGCCGCCATCGCCTGCTCGAATGTCATGCCGGAAATGTCGCTGTCGTCCATCGCGCCCTCCGCCCCTTGGATGCCGGTCCCGGATTGCCACGGGTGGCCCCGCAATTCCAGCCCCCGCAACGAAAAAGCGGGCCGAATGGCCCGCCGCGGTCGAAAAGTCGCAAAGTAAAAGGGTCGCGGGCTTGGCCTGCGACCCCCGAGATCTACGGAGATGGTCCGGTTAGGGTCTGGATCAGAGCCTCCGTCCCAGCCAGGGTCTGCGACCCTTGGGGTTGCCCTCAGGCCTCGGCCCCCCTGACTGTCCCGACACCTCTCTCCAATATCACTCTAGACACTGGACCACCTCCTTTCATGCGTGTTGCCGATAAAGGGAGGGTGGCACAGATTTGGTGTATGGCAAGTTAAATTACGCAATACGTGGCGAATACCGCCAGACGATCGCCCTGAAAGGTAGCAGTGCAACAATCGCAAGCGCAATTTTTACGCACCAATCGGCTGCGCCCAGCGAGATCCAGAGCGGCACGGCGGGGCCGAAGCCCAGAAGCGGCAGGGTTTCATTCGCCCAGGTCACGTCATTGCCGGGTTCGAGGAAGCTCAGGGCGGCGGCAAAGGCGACGGTGAAGAAGACCATCGTGTCCAGGCTGGCGCTGATCAGGGTCGAGACCAGCGGCGCCCGCCACCAGCCGCCGCGATGGCGCAGCCGGTTGAAGATGGTCACGTCGGTCAGCTGCGCGGTAAGGAAGGCGAGGCCCGAGGCCAAAGCGACGCGGAAGCTGACCAGCGGGCCGAACTCGCCGATGATCTGCGAACCGATCAGCGAACAGATCACGCCGACGACGAAGCCCGAGACGACGACGATCCGGGCGGCCCGGGGGCCTTGCAGCCGGTTCGTCAGATCGGTGACGAGGAAGGCGAAAGGATAGGTGAAGGCCCCGAGCGTCAGCCATTGGCCGTAAAGGAATTGCACGAGGATGTTCGAGGCCACGACAATCGCGGCCATGGCAAGGATGCCGGGCAGGTAGCGCATTCTGGATCACCGTTTTTACATGGTCGCGGAGACATGGCCCGCGGCATGCGGACGCGGCGGCCTTACGCCCCCGGCCCCTTCGGGTCAAGGAAAACCTCAGCGGTTCAGGCGGTATTCGACGATCTGGGTGCTCTGGAAGGCGTTGAAATTGTCGTCGGCGATCATCGTCAGGCGGATCGCCCCCTGCGCGTCGCGCCAGACCGCGAGCCCCTCGAGATTGTCATGCCGCCCCGCCGTTGTGCGCAGAAGTTCGGTGCCGGGGCCGATGCGGTCGCCTTTGATCTCGAAGACCTGCACCCGGCTGCGAAAGCCCAGAAGGCCCCAGAAATCGCGTTCGAGCAGATAAAAGCGGCCGTCGGGGCCGAAATCGGCGCCGACCGGCAGCCAGTCGTCCTGGCGCGGGATGGAAAAGGGTTGCGACCATTCCCCGTTGCGAAAGCGCCAGACCGGAAACGGCGCGCTGCGGCTGCCCGAGCGTTCGGGCATCGTGTAAAGTGTGCCGTCGGCGGCGATGGCGAGCGATTCCAGCGCGCCGTTGAGTTGAAACTGCTTGAAGGCGGCGGGGCGGGGCAGCGGCTTGGCCGGGCCGCCGTCTTGCGGATAGCGCACCACCCGCGCCACCCCCTCGAAGGAGACGAAGACGCTGCCGTCAGGCGCCAGGGCCACGCCTTCGGAATCGCCGCTGAACCGGCCCAGCACCTTGCCCTTGCTGTCGTGCAGCCGCACCGGGCCGGTGGCGGTCGCCGCAACGATTCGCCCCGCTGCATCGCGCGTCAGCTGGCCGCGCCAGATCGTGGTGCGGTCCGAGACGGTGACGAAGCTTGTGCCGTCATCGGCGAAATCGATCGCCGAGAAGCCGCCGAAAGCGGGATCGGGTTGGCTCCAGGGGAAGGTTTGCAGGAATTCGGCCCGGTCCTGCCCGGCCCGTGCCGGCGCCAATGGCAAAAGTGGCAGCGCCCCCAGCACCGCGGCCAGCGCAAGGCCGGCGATCACGGCGCGGAAAGGACGTTTCGGCATTGGACAGGCAGATCCGACATCACATAGGTCTTCGCGGTTTTCGGCGCCGGGCCCGAGGGTTTGGGCCGTTTCGGCGGGTGGCGCAGCTCCTCCAGATAGGTCGTGACCCACCAGGTCAGGGTCTCGTCGCAGCCGTTGCCGCCCTTTGACAGCTCGGCCACGGTGGGTTTTTGCACCTCGCACAGCGCCGCGCCGGGCGGGCATTTCAGCCGGACGTGGAAATGTTCGTTATGGCCGTAGATCGGCCGGATCTTTTGCAGCCAGGCGGTGTCGGCGCGCGTCGCCGTTGCGCACATGGCGAGCTTCGCCGCGGCCGCGACAAAGACCCGGTCCACCCGCGGGTCCGAGGCCGCCGCGCGCAACAGCGCCGCATGCTGCGGCGTCCAGTTCCGGTTCACCCGGGTCTGATCCTCGGTGCGGATCGAGATCGAGGAGATCTTCTCGCGTTGCCGGACCGACAGATTGAGCCGTGTCGCGGGCAGCATCCAGATATCGGCATCCAGCCCGATCTGATGGCTGGCGTGCCCCCCGGTCATCGGACCGCCGCGCGGCTGGCTCAGATCGCCGATGTAAAGCCCCTGCCAGCCCGGCAGGGTGGCGGCAAAGGCCGACAGATCCTGCAGATAGGCGACGAGTTCCGGCTGGCCCCAAAACCGGTTGCGCTTGAGCCGCATCGCCTGCCAGGTCGGGCCGGTTTCCGGCAGCGCCACCAGCCCGGCGGCACAGCCCCGGGAATAGGCGCCGACCGGCTCGGACGCGCCTTGCGTCGGGCGGGGCTGCGCTCCGAAGAGCTGCCGCGCCAGCGGTTCGGCCCCGGCGGAGAGCGGGGCAAGCGCCACCAAAGCGGCGGCAAGGACAAGGCGGATCGGCGTCATGCGCTTTCCTTTGTTCACGCCGGGGCGTGGTCTCCCTCGGATTTGACGAAGGCTAGCAGGATCAACCCCAGAACGAAAAGCACGATGACGGGAGTGATGCCCAGGGTCTGGCTTTGCGTCGCCGCGGTGACCGCCCCGATCGAGAGCGGCGCCAGAAAGGCGGTGGCCTTGCCGGTCAGCGCGTAAAGGCCGAAGCATTCGGTGATCTTTTCCGGGTCGGACTGGCGCACCATCATCGTGCGCGACGCCGATTGCAGCGCCCCGCCCGCCGCGCCGATCAGCCCGCCCAGGATGTAGAAGGCGATGTCGGGCAGGGGGCCTTCCGGGGCGACGGCGAAGCCGAAGACGCTCTCGCGCGAGACGAAGACGACGCCCAGCGTCAGCAGCGACAGCGCGATCAGGGTGAAGACGATGACCGCTTTCGGACCGAAGCGGTCATCAGCCTTGCCGCCGAGCCAGGCAAAGGTCGCCCCGGTGATCGTGCCCAGAATGCCGAAAAGCCCGATCTGCAGGATCTACCAGTTCAGCACCCCCGCCGCGTAAAGCCCGCCGAAGGTGAAGATGCCATTGAGCGCATCGCGAAAGAACATCGAGGACACGAGATAGGCGAAAAGGCTGGGCCGTTTCGGCAGCGATTTCAGGGTGCTGCGCAATTCGGGCCAGGCTTCGCGGCTGGCCTGTGCCACCGACACGGCGCCGGGCGTCTGCGGCTCGCGCACCCAAAGAAAAAACGGGATCATGAAGACGACATACCAGAGCGCCGTCAGCGGGCCGACGATGCGGGTATCCTCGCCCCTGGCCGGATCGAGGCCAAACAGCGGTGTCAGCCCGATCAGCGTCTTGCCGGTGGCGGGGCTGGCCTGCAAAAGCGTCAGCATCAGGATCAGCGACACCATCCCGCCCAGATAGCCGAAGGCCCAGCCCGAGCCGGAGACCTTGCCAAGGTTGTCCCGTCCGGTCAGGTCGGGCAGCATGGCATTGGTGAAGGAGGTGGCGAATTCCATGCCGATCATGCCGATCGAAAAGGCGATCATCACCAGCCAGAGGTTGTAATGGCCCGGCTCGGCCGTCCACAGGACTGCGGCGCCCACCACATACATCAGTGAAAACAACCAGATGAAGGGCATGCGACGGCCCGAGCGGTCGGCGATGGCGCCCAGAAAGGGCGAGGCCACCGCGATGATCAGGCCGGAAAAGCCGATGCCGAAGCCCCAGACCGCCTGCGCCGTGGTGCCGTCGTCCAGCAGCCGTTTCATGAAGGGGGCGAAGATGAAGGTCAGCAGAAGCGTGCTGTAGGGCTGGCTGGCCCAGTCGAAGAACCACCAGCCCCAGATGCGCTTGCGTTCGCTGATCATCTCGCCCCCCGTGTTTGCGCGGATCAAGCCCGAAACCGGGGGGGAGCGCAACATTTACCTGCCGGGCGGCAGCTCGGGGGGCCAGGGGCGGGCATGATCCGCGGCGATCCAGGCCTGCACCCAGTCGGGCAGGGCGGGGCTTTCCGCACCGTGGCCCATGTCCGCGACCACCTTTTGCGGCGGCACGATGCCCGCTTTCGAGGTGACGGCCCCACGGATCAGGATGTGGTTGCAGCACTCCTCCCCGCGCCACATCCCCTGTTCCATGTAAAAGAAGCGCGCATCCCAGCCCAGACAGCGGGTGCGCATTTCGAAACGCTGCATCATGGTGATGCGCTTGCGATAGCGCGTCGTGTTGCCCGCGACGACGATGCCCCAGCGGTTGCGGATCAGGCAGGCGTTCAGCCCCGTCCGCTGCGCCAGCGCGATCCGGCCCAGATCGAACAGCGTCACGATGCGGCCGTTGTTCAGATCCTTCCAGGGGTCGATGTCCCAAGGCCAGGCGCGGTGAAAGGTGGAAACCGGATCAAGGATGTCGATCCTGTCGCCGCGCGATGACAGGAGTGCCTTGCCCATGCGGATGATCGGATACATGTCTGCTCCCCGTTGCCGCCCCCGTGGTGCCGCGCTGCAGCGGTTGCGTCAACAACGACCTTGCGGCAAATGCCCGGCAACATCGGCCCCAAATCGCCACGGCGGGCAGTTGCAACCCCGCCCGGCGTGGCTTACCTGTGAGGCGCATCCGACGGAGGTCCGAATGAACCCTAACATGCTGCTCGACGGGGTCCATGTGGCCCTTGCCCTCGTGTTCCAGATCCTGTGGCTGGTGATCCTTGCGCAGGTGATCATGAGCTGGCTGGTCAATTTCAACGTGCTGAACCTGCGTCAGCCGATGGTCTACAAGCTGTGGGATCTGCTGAACCGGATTCTGGAGCCGATCTACGCCCCCATCCGCAAGGTCCTGCCGTCGTTTCAGGGCGTCGATTTCACGCCGATGGTGGTGATCATCGCGATGATCTTCCTGCAACGGTTGCTTGGCCTCTGACCGCATGAGCCTGCCCGACCCCAGCCCCGAGGCAATGCTTGCCTCGGTTTTCGGATTCCATGCCTTCCGACCGGGGCAGGAGGAAATCGTGCGGGCGGTTCTGGCAGGGCGCAACACCTTGGCGATCATGCCGACGGGTGGCGGGAAATCCTTGTGTTTCCAGTTGCCTGCGCTATGCCTGCCGGGGCTGACGGTGGTCATCTCGCCGCTCATTGCGCTGATGCGCGATCAGGTGCGGTCTTTGCGCGAAGCCGGGGTCGAGGCCGGGGCGCTGACCTCGGGCAATACCGAGGAGGAGACCGAGGCGGTCTTCGCGGCGATCGACGCCGGGCGGCTGAAACTGCTTTACATCGCGCCCGAGCGGCTGGCCGGAGCGGGGACGCTCGCCCTGCTGCGGCGCGCGAAGACCGGGCTGATCGCGGTCGATGAGGCGCATTGCGTCAGCCAGTGGGGCCATGATTTCCGCCCCGATTATCTGCGCATCGGCGATCTGCGCCGGGCGCTGGATGTGCCGCTGGCGGCCTTTACCGCGACGGCGGACGAGGAAACCCGGGCCGAGATCGTCACCCGGCTGTTCGACGGCATCCCGCCCGCGACCTTCCTGCGCGGCTTTGACCGGCCGAACATTTCGCTGGCGTTTGAGCCCAAGGACCAGCCGCGCAAGCAGATCCTTGACTATGTCGCGGCGCGGCGGGGGCAATCGGGGATCGTCTATTGCGCCTCGCGGGCGAAGACCGAGCAACTGGCCGCGGCGCTGATCGCGGCGGGTCATCCGGCTTGTCACTATCACGGCGGCATGGAGGCCGAAGACCGGCGCCGCGTCGAGATGCGGTTTCAGCGCGAGGACGGGCTGATCGTGGTGGCGACGGTGGCTTTCGGCATGGGGATCGACAAGCCCGACATCCGTTGGGTTGCCCATGCCGATCTGCCGAAATCGATCGAGAGCTATTATCAGGAAATCGGTCGCGCCGGGCGCGACGGGGCGCCTGCCGAGACGCTGACGCTTTATGGCGCCGATGACGTGCGGTTTCGCCGCCAGCAGATCGACGAGGGCCTGGCGCCCCCCGAGCGCAAGGCCGCCGATCACGGGCGGCTGAATGCGCTTCTGGGTCTGGCCGAGGCGACGGGCTGCCGGCGGCAAAGGCTGCTGGCCTATTTCGGGGAAGACTCGGGCCCTTGCGGCAACTGCGATCTGTGCGAGACGCCGCCCGAGCTGTTCGACGGCACCGAGGCGGTGCGCAAGGCGCTTTCCGCCGCGCTCCGCACCGAGGAAAGTTACGGCGCCGGGCATCTGATCGAGGTGCTGCTGGGGCAAACGAACGACCGGATCACCGCGCGCGGCCATGACCGGCTGCCGACCTTTGGCGTCGGCCGGGATCTGAGCCGCACCGAATGGCAGGCGGTGTTCCGGCAGATGCAGGGCCATGACCTGATCCGCCCCGATGCGGCGCGACATGGTGCGCTGGTGATGACCGAGCGCGCCCGGCCGATCCTGCGCGGCGAGGAACGCATCACGCTGCGCCGTGATCTGGTGCGCAAGGCCAGGGTCAAGCCTGTGCCGAAGGCGCTTGTTTCCGACGAAGACGCGCCGCTCTTGTCGGCGCTGAAGGCGAAACGGCGCGCGCTGGCCGAGGCGGCGGGTCTGCCCGCCTACATGATCTTTCCCGACCGCACCCTGATCGAGATGGCGGAACTGCGGCCGCGGACGCTCGATCAGGTCGCGCAGGTGAGCGGGGTGGGGGCGAAGAAGCTGGAAAGCTATGGCCGCGCCTTCCTCGAAGTGATCGCGGGGGCGGGGGCGGCCGGGCCGGTGCATCCGGCGCGGCGGAAGCTCGCCGGGACCGCGGCGGCAAGCCTTTATGATGCGCTCGACAGCGCGCAGCGGGCGTTGGCACGGGGCGAGGACGGGCATGACCGGTTCTTGTGCTGCACCGCAACGATGCTGCGCCGGATCGCCGAGACAAAGCCGCGCAGCCGCGCCGATCTGGAGCGGATCGCCGGAATGGGCGAAGCGAAGCTGGACCGGTTCGCCGACACTTTCCTTGCGCTGATCGCCGAACACGGCTGATCAGCTCTCCAGCCCCTCCGGCAGCGCCGGGCGCGCATCCGCGGGCTGATGCGCCTGAATCCGTTCCACGATCGAGGCCTTGCGCAGCGGTTTCGTCAGATAGAAATCGAGCCCCGCGGCAAAGATCGACTCGCTGTCGCCTTCCATCGCATGGGCGGTCAGGGCGCAGATCGGCACCCTTGTGCCCTTGTCCTGCTCGTGCAGGCGGATCGTCCGGGTGGCTTCGCGCCCGTCCATCTCGGGCATGGAAATGTCCATGAAGATCAGATCGGGCTGAAAGCGGCGCCATTCCTCGACCGCTTCGAGACCATTCGCGGCAAAACGCAGCTCGATGTCGAAATCCTTCACCATCTTGCCGAAGACAAGCTGGTTGGTCCGGTTGTCCTCGGCCGCCAGAATCCGCATCTGCCGCTTCTGCGGCGGCAGCGCGGGCGGCGGCGGCGGGGCGGGCTCTGCGGCCTTCGGTTCGGCCGGCAGCGACAATTTCTGCAGCATGCGGAACAGGTCCGAGCGCAACACCGGCTTTTCCAGACAGCCGAACAGATCGCAATTGTCCTGCGCCGCGTCCAGCGCCGCGCTGTCCGAGGTCAGAAGCAGGATCGGCGTGTCATGGCCCATCGCCCGCAGCCGCCGGGTCAGCTCCAGCCCGTCCAGATCGGGCATGTGGTGATCGGTCAGCACCAGATCGAAGCGGGTGCCCTCATCCAGCACCTTCAGCGCCTCGGTCCCGGAGCGGCAGAGCGTCACGTCCAGCCCGTAGGTCTGCAGCTGCCGTTCCAGAATCACCCGGTTCACCAGCAGATCATCCACGACGAGCGCCGCGCGCAGCGTGACGGGCGGCGTCGGCCGGTCAAGCGGCGCCACCGGTTCCGCGCGGGGCAGGGTGACGCGGAAGCCAAAGCACGAGCCCTCGCCCAGCTGGCTGTCGACCCAGACCGAGCCGCCCATCAGATGCACCAGCTGCCGGGTGATGGCGAGACCAAGCCCGGTGCCCTCGAAGCGGCGGTTCGAGGTCGCCTCGACCTGATTGAACTCGCCGAAGACATGATCGAGATTTTCGGGCGAGATGCCGATGCCGGTATCCTCGACGGTGACATGCAATTCGTAATCTTCGGCGTCACGCTCAAACCCGACGACGCGGGCCAGCACATGGCCGGAATGGGTGAACTTGACCGCATTGCCGATCAGGTTGGTCAGGATCTGCCGCATCCGCCCCGGATCGGCGACGAAGCGGGTGGGCAGGAACAGGTCGTAATCGACCAGCAGCTTGACGCCCTTGTCCTTGGCCGAGGGCTGCAAGAGCACCATGATCTCATGCAGGCAGCGTTCCAGATCAAAGACTTCGGGGTAAAGCTTCAGCCGCTCGGCCTCGATCTTCGAGTAATCCAGAACGTCGTTGATGATCGTCAACAGCGCCTCGCCCGAGGAGCGGATGGTCTCGACGTAAAGCTGCTGTTCCTCGTTCAGCTCGGTCTCGCCCAGCAGTTCCGCCATGCCGACGACGCCATTCATCGGCGTGCGGATCTCATGGCTCATGTTCGCGAGGAAGGCGGATTTCGCCCGGTTCGCCGCTTCGGCCTTGTTGCGGGCCTCCTCAAGCTGTTGTTCGCGCTCGATGATATGGGTGATGTCCTGCGCCAGACAGACCAGATCGCCATCCTCGCCCCAGCGGTCGATCAGCTTGATGTGACGCCCCTCGCGGGTGCGCAGCACGATCGGTTCGATATGTTCGCGCCGGATCCGGGCGATCATCTCGTGGTGCCAGTCCAGCGGATCGCGGCCCGCCATGTCCACCATTTCGTGCTTCGCGACAAGTTTCAGCACGGCATCATAAGTGACGCCCGCGGTGATCGCCACCTCGCCATGAAAGAAGGACAGATAGGCCCGGTTCGCCACCACCAGCCGCAGATCGCCGTCATAAACCGCAAAGCCGTCGCGGATGGTTTCCAGCGCGTCCCACAGCCGCCGCTGCGCGATCATCGCCACCGATTCCGCCCGCTGCAGATCGCCGCGCACGCGCGAATTCTCGCCCTTGAGCGAGGCGGCCTCGGTCAGGGCCTGCTGCAGCCCGTGCCGCTGCTGCACGATCTGTTCCGAAAGCGCCCGCGCATGCAGGGCCAGTTTCTGGTTCGCCGCAAACAGCTCGCGCTTCTTCTGCTCCAGCAGCCGTTCCGCCGCCAGCCGAGCCCGTCGCTCCTGCGCCAATTTCTCTGCCAAGATGGCGTCCATTCCCGGCACCTGTCGAAAATCCTGTCGCACCATCCCAGCCTTCGGTGAAAATCTGCTTAACGCTCTTAACCCGGCCGCTTCGCGGTTGAACGAAACCCGACCGCATGAGAGCATCCGCGCATTCAGCCCGGAGGTTTCCATGCGTCTGTCCTCGGTCTTTCTTTCCTTCTGTGCAGTGATTGGCAGTATCGGCCCTGCGATGGCGCAGGATATCCCGCTTGTCCCTGAGCGACGGCTGTCGATTGCCGAGGGGATGGATCTTGCGGGCCGGGATCTGAGGCAGATTTTCGACACCACGCTTGAGGCTTGCGAAGCCGCCTGCCTGTCCGATTCGGCCTGTGAGGCGGTGACCTTCAACGCGCGCAGCAATTCCTGTTTCCCGAAGGCCGGGGTGACGGCGATGACGCCGTATCAGGGCGCGTTTTCGGGCGTGGTGGTGGCGGCGAACAAGGGCGCCGAGGCGCGGGCCAGAACCCGGGCCGCCGATCTGGATTTTCTGGCCGAGGGCAGTCTGACCGAGGCGACGGCGCTGGCGGCCTCGATGGGGCGGTTGCATCTGACGAATTTCACCAGCCCCGAAGAGCTGGCCGCGGGGCTGAAACAGGCCCGGGCGCAGGCGGACTGGGCGCGGGCGCAGGCTTTGGAGGGGGCGATGATCGTGCTCTCCGATGCCGCCGATCAATGGACGGATTATGCGGCGCTGGGCCTGCGGCTGGAGGATTCCGAGGCGGTCGGCCGCTCGGTTTCGGCGGCGGTGAACGGTTATCTGCGCGCGGCAAAGCCCGCCGGTCAGGCCGAGGCGCTCTTCGTTCTGGCGCAGGCGCTGGAAAAGGCCGATCGCACCCGCGAGGCGCTTTCGACGCTGCGACTGGCCACGACGCTGTCGGCGCGCGAGGATATCGCCGCCGCGCTGACTGAGGCCGAGGGCAAATACGGTTTCCGCATTCAGGACAACAGCGTCGAGGCCGATAGCGCAAGTCCCCGGATCTGTGCCAATTTCAACGCCGATCTGGTGAAGACCGGGGTCGATTACGTGCCTTTCGTGCAGCTGCCCGAAACCGGGCTTTCGGTCGAGGCCGAGGCGAACCAGATTTGTGTCGGCGGGGTGAAACACGGCCAACGCTATGCGCTGACCTTCCGCAAGGGCCTGCCCGCGGCGACGGGGGAAACGCTGGGCAAGGATGTCACGATCACCGCCTATGTGCGCGACCGGGCGCCTGCGGTCAGCTTCCCCGGCCGCGCCTATATCCTGCCGCGCGGGGCTGACAGTGGCGTGCCGGTGCAGACGGTGAACCTCAAGGGGCTGGATCTGAAGATCCTGCGGGTGTCGGACCGCAATCTGGTGGCCGCGATGCGCGAGGATTACTTTGCCCGTTCGATGGACGGCTGGTCGGTCGATTACTTCAAGAGCCAATATGCCGAGGAGGTCTGGCACGGCAGCGCCGAGGTGAAGATGGAGGTCAACCGCGACATGACCACCCGTCTGCCGGTGCAGGAGGTGACCGGGCCGCTCGGGGCGGGCATCTATGTGCTGACCGCGGCGGTGCCGGGGGCGGACCCCTATGAAAAGCCGCCCGCGGCGCAGTGGTTCATGATCTCGGATCTGGGGCTGACCAGCTATTCGGGCGCGGATGGGCTGACCGTCGCGGTGCGCGGGCTCTCGGATGCGGGCGCGGTCGAGGGCGCCGAGGTGCAACTGGTGTCCAAGGCCAATGCGGTGATCGCGACGGCCACGACCGATGCGGAGGGCGTGGTGCATTTCGCCCCCGAACAGGCCGCGGGCAAGGACAATGCCGCCCCGGCGCTGATCGCGGTCAGCCGCGGCGAGGATCTGGCCTATCTGTCGCTGACCGATGCGGAATTCGACCTGTCTGATCGCGGTGTCGAGGGGATGCCCCCCGCGCCCGCGATCGACGTTTTCCTGACCACCGACCGCGGCGCCTATCGTGCGGGCGAGACGGTGCATGCGACGGTTCTGGCCCGCGATGCCAGCACGCAGGCGATTGATGGCCTGCCGCTGACCGCCGTGCTGCTGCGGCCCGATGGCGTCGAATATTCCCGCGCCCTGACCGAGGATGCGGGCGCGGGCGGGCATACCATCGCCCTGCCGATTGGGGCGCAGGCGCCGCGCGGCACCTGGCGGCTGGATATCTTTGCCGATCCCAAGGGCGAACCGCTCGCCTCGGCCAAGGTCCTCGTGGAAGACTTCCTGCCCGAACGGATCGACGCCACCCTGACCCTGCCCGAAGGCGTTCTGGCCGGGGATGACATGCCGCTGATCGGGGTTTCGGCGCGCTATCTGTTCGGCGCGCCGGGGGCCGGGCTGGGCACCGAGGGCAGCTTCGCGTTGCGCACCGCGGCCGAGGTTCCGGGCTTCGCGGGATATGTCTTTGGGCGTCACGACACGACCTTCGAGACGTTTTTTGATAGTCTGGAGGCGGGCGAGACCGACGAGACCGGCGCGGCCGAGATTGCCGTCTCGCTGCCCGAGGCGGCGCTGAGTGCCGACCGCCCGCTGGAGGCGACCTTTGCGGTGGAAGTGCGCGAAGGCTCGGGCCGTCCGATCAGCCGCGAGATCAAGCGTCTGGTGATGCCCGCGGCGCCGGTTCTGGGGATCAAGCCGCAATTCGCCGAGGGCGCCGTGCCCGAGGGATCGCAGGCGGGCTTCGAGGTCACGACCCTCGGCCCGGATCTGCAGCCGGTGCCGATGGCGCTACATTGGGTGGTGAACAAGGTCGAGACCAGCTACCAGTGGTATGCGGTCAGTGGCTATTGGAACTGGGAGCCGATCACCCGCCGGACCCGCGTGGCCGAGGGCAAGGGCGATCTGACCGCGGCCGGGCCGCTGCAGATCGCGGCCAAGGTCGATTGGGGCCAATACGAGCTTGTCGTCGAGGACGAAAGCGGCGCGGTGGCCGCCAGCATGGCCTTTGACGCGGGTTGGTATGCCCCCGCCGATGTTCTGGCCAGCCCCGACCGGCTGCAACTGGCGCTCGACAAGCCCGCCTATGCGCTGGGCGACACGGCGCATCTGCGCATCGTCGCCCCGGCCCGGGGGGTGGCGCTGGTCTCGGTCCTGTCGAACCGGGTGGTGGCGCTGAAATCGGTCGAGGTCGAGGCCGGTGAAAACAGCATCGACCTGCCGGTGACGCAGGAATGGGGGGCGGGGGCCTATGTGACGGCCTCCGTGCTGCGGCCCTTGGCCGAAGAGGCGCCAAGCCGGGCCCCGAACCGGGCGATGGGTCTGGCCTATGCCACGGTCGATCCGGGCGAACGGGCGCTGAAGGCGGCCTTCGAGGTGCCCGCCGCCTCCGATCCGCGCGCGGCTTTGCCGGTGGCGCTGAAGGTCGACGGGATCAAGAAAGGCGAGACCGTTTACGCGACGATTGCGGCGGTGGATCTGGGCATTCTGAACCTGACCGGGTTCAAGGCGCCCGACCCTTCGGCGCATTACTTTGGCCAGCGCCGTCTGGGCGTCGGGCTGCGCGATGTCTACGGGCGGCTGATCGATGGTCGCAGCGGCGAGATGGGGGTGATCCGCGCCGGGGGCGATGCCGGGCGGGACATGACGCTGCAGGCGCCGCCGCCCACAGAGGAACTGGTGGCCTATTTCTCGGGCGCGCTGACCGCGGATGAGGATGGTGTGATCCGCACCAGTTTCGACCTGCCCGCCTTCAACGGCACGGTGCGGCTTTCGGCCGTGGTCTGGTCGAAGACCGGCGTTGGGCAGGCGTCGTCCGATGTTCTGGTCCGCGATCCGGTGGTGGTGACAGCCTCGGTGCCGCGGTTCCTGGCGCCGGGCGACAGCTCGCGGCTGCTTTTGGAGATCGTCCATGCCACCGGGCCTTCGGGGCGGATGGGGCTTGATGTGACCTCGGCCGGGCTGAGCCTTGGGGAGCGTCCTTCGGGCGTCGATCTGGCCGATCTGGGCAAGGCGGAAATCGCCGTGCCGGTGACAGCGCCCAAGGCCGAAGGGGTGCAGGAAATCCGGGTGGCGCTGACGACGCCCGATGGCAAGCTTCTGGAAAAGGTGCTGAAAATCCCCGTTCAGGACAACAGCCCCGAGGTGGCGCGGCAATCGCGCTTCGATCTTGCCGCGGGCAAGAGCTTCACCTTTGACGCCAATGTTTTCGCGGGCTTCCTGCCCGGTTCCGCCCGCGCGACCTTGGCGGCGGGGCCGATCGCCCGTTTCGACACGCCCGCGCTGTTGCAGGCGCTGGACCATTACCCCTATGGCTGCACCGAGCAGATCACCTCGACGGCGATGCCGCTGCTCTATCTCTCCTCGGTGGCCGAGGCGATGGAGCTGGGCACGCCCAAGGATATCGACGCGCGCATCGAAGTGGCGATTTCCAAGGTGCTGACCCATCAGGATGCCTCGGGCGCCTTCGGGCTTTGGGGGCCGATGTCGGGCGATGGCTGGCTCGATGCCTATGTCACCGATTTCCTTAGCCGCGCCCGCAAGGCCGGTCATGCGGTGCCGGACATGGCCTTCCGCAACGCGCTGGACAACCTGCGCAATCAGGTGAATTACGCGCCCGATTTCGACCGGACCAGCAATGGCGGCGGCCGGGTTCTGGCCTATCAGCTGATGGTTCTGGCGCGCGAAGGCGCGGCCTCGATTGGCGATCTGCGTTATTTCGCCGATGTGAAGGGCGATGATTTCGCGACGCCGCTCGCGATGGCGCAACTGGGGGCGGCGCTGGCCTCCTATGGCGATCAGACCCGGGCCGATGCGATGTTTGCCCGGGCGGCCAAGTCGGTCTCGGCTTTGGGCGATGAAAAGCCGGTCTGGCGCGACGATTATGGCACCTATCTGCGCGATGCCGCGGCGGTGCTGGCGCTGGCGTCGGAAGCGGGTTCGACTGCGGTCAATCCCGAGACGGTGGGCCAATCGGTGATCGCGCGTCTGGGCAGCACGCCCTTGTCGACGCAGGAGGCGAGTTGGACGCTGCTGGCCGCCCACGCGCTGATCGACCGGCCCGGGGCAGAGGGGCTGACGGTGGATGGCGCTCCGGTGACCGGGCCGCTCGTCAAGGTGATCGACGCCGAGACGGCTGGTCGCGCGCTGGCGATTGCGAACACCGGCGACGCCCCGCAGACGCTGACCCTGACCACGGTCGGCGTGCCCGAGGTGGCGGAAAAGGCCGGGGGCAAGGGCTGGGCGATTGTGCGCAGCTATTACACGCTGGAGGGCGAAGAGGTTGATGCCACCAAGGTTGCCCAAGGCACGCGGCTGGTGACGGTGCTGGAAATCAAGCCGCTTGGCCGTCAGGAAGCGCGGCTGATGGTCAATGATCCGCTGCCCGCGGGCTTCGAGATCGACAACCCGAACCTGATCCGCGCGGGCGATCTGGCGGCGCTTGACTGGCTTTCGGTCGAGGAAAATCCGCTCACGACCGAGTTCCGGCAGGATCGGTTCCTGGCCGCGCTGGATTGGCAAAGCGATCAGCCGTTCCGGCTGGCCTATGTCGTGCGCGCGGTCAGCCCCGGGACCTTCGTCCATCCGGCGGCCTCGGTCGAAGACATGTATCGCCCCGAGATGCGGGCGCATGGCGAGACCGGGGTGGTGACGGTGGAATGACACTGCACCTGCGGGCGGCGGGGGTTTTCACCGCCGCCCTTGTTCTGCTGTCGGTGGCGGGCCTGCGCGACGGGCTGGAACGCTGGGTCGCCACCGCGCCGCTGCCGCCCCTGGGGGTGGATGTCGGCACCGAGGTTCTGGCCCGTGACGGCACGATCCTGCGCGCCTTTCCGGTCGCTGATGGCCGCTGGCGGCTGGCCCCCGGTCCGGTCGATCCGGCCTATCTGACGGCGCTGGTCGCCTATGAAGACGGCCGGTTTTACCACCATTCCGGCGTCGACCCCATCGCCGTGCTGCGGGCCGGGGCGCAGATGCTGTGGAACGGGCAGGTGGTCTCGGGCGCTTCGACGCTGACGATGCAGGTGGCGCGACTGCTGGAGGAAGGCTCGACCGGCCGACTGGATGGCAAGCTGCGGCAGGCGCGGCTGGCGCTGGCGCTGGAGCGGCATCTGAGCAAGGCGCAACTCCTTGATCTCTATCTGCGACTGGCGCCCTTTGGCGGCAATGTCGAAGGCGTCCGGGCGGCGTCGCTGGCCTGGTTTGGCAAGGAGCCGCGGCGGCTGTCCCCGGCCGAGGCGGCGCTGCTGATCGCCCTGCCGCAATCGCCCGAGACCCGCCGCCCGGACCGCTTTCCAAAGGCCGCCAAGATCGCCCGCGACCGGGTTCTGGATCGTCTGGCCGCCGAAGCCGTTCTGGCCCCCGATGCGGCGGCGGCGGCCAAGGCCGAACCGATCCCGACGCGGCGGCGCGATTTTCCCGCGCTCGCCCCGCATCTGACCGAACGGCTTGCCGCCGCCGCGCCGCGCGGGGCGCGGATCGAGACGACGATCGCGCCGGGGCTGCAACGCGCGGCCGAGGCGCTGGCAGGCCGGGCGGTGGCGGGGCAGGCCGGGCAGGTCTCGGTGGCGCTTCTGGTGGCCGATCACCGGACCGGCGAGATCCTCGCCTCGGTCGGCGGCGCCGCCTGGACCGATGCGAAACGGGCGGGGTTTCTGGACCTGACCCAGGCGCCGCGCTCGCCCGGATCGACGCTGAAACCCTTCGTCTATGCGCTGGCCTTCGATGACGGTCTGGCCCATCCCGAAACCCTGATCGAGGACCGCCCGGTGGCCTTCGGCCCGTGGCGGCCGCAAAATTTCGACCGCAGTTTTCGCGGCACCGTGCCGGTGCGGCAGGCGCTGTCGCTCTCGCTCAACATCTCGGTCGTCAGCCTGACCGAGGCTTTGGGGCCTGAGCGGCTGCTCTCCAGCTTGCGCAAGGCCGGGGCGAAGGTGCTGTTGCCAAGCGATGCGCCGCCCGGTCTGGCGGTCAGTCTGGGCGGGGTGGGGATGAGCTTGCAGGATCTGGTTCAGGCCTATGCGGCGCTGGCCCGGCTGGGCCGCCCCTTGCGGCTTTCGGCCGAGGCGGGCAAGGCCGGTCCGCGCGATGGCGCGCTTTTCGGCCCGGTCGCGGCCTGGCAGGTGGTGGAAATCCTGTCGCGCATCCCGCCGCCGCCCGGGGCGGCGCCAAACCGGATCGCCTTCAAGACCGGCACCTCCTATGGCCATCGCGACGCGCTGGCGCTGGGCTTTGACGGCGCCCATGTCGCGGGTGTCTGGATGGGCCGCGCCGATGGCACGCCGGTTCCGGGCGCCTTTGGCGGCGAGCTGGCGGCGCCGGTGCTGTTCGAACTGTTCGACCGTATCGGCGCCGCCCGCGCCCCCCTGCCGCCGCCGCCGCCCGCGACGCTGATCCTGCCCAATGCCCGGCTGCCGCAGCCGCTGCAGCGCTTCCGCCCCCGCGACGCGGCCTTTGCGACGGTGGTCGCGGGCGCCCCGGAAGTGACCTTCCCGCCCGAGGACGCCGAGATCGAGATGGCGGGGCAGGGGCTGACGGTGAAGCTGCGCGGCGGCGCGCCGCCCTTCACCTGGTTGGCGAATGGCGCGCCGCTGCTGGTGGGCAGCCGGACGCGGGAAACCGTGCTCGACCTGACCGGCCCGGGCTTCGTGTCGCTGACCGTGCTGGATGCGCAGGGGCGCAGCGACCACCGGCAGATCGTGCTCAAACCGTGAGAAGGGCGTATTTTTGCCAAGAAAAAACAGCTGCTTTTTCTTGGTCCAAATACGCCCTTGCGACGGGGGTCAGAGGCGCTCGATCGCCAGTGCAATCCCCTGACCGCCCCCGATGCACATGGTGATCAGGCCAAGCCGACCGCCAGTCCGGTGCAGGTGATAAAGCGTCTTCACCGTCAGGATTGCCCCGGTGGCACCGACCGGATGGCCCATCGCGATGGCGCCGCCGTTCGGGTTGACCTTGGCCGGATCGAGGTCAAGCGCACGTGAAACAGCAAGCGCCTGCGCTGCGAAAGCCTCGTTGCTTTCGATCACGTCGAAATCCGTGACCCTCAGCCCGGTCCTTTCGCACAAAAGCCGCACCGCCGGGATCGGGCCAAGGCCCATCACCTCGGGGCGCACGCCCGCGACGGCGAAACCGCGGATGCGCGCCAAGGGTTTCAAGCCGGTCGCCATCGCGGCCTCCTCGCGCGCGATCACCAGCGCCGCGGCACCGTCATTGATGCCCGAGGCATTGCCCGCCGTCACCGAGCCGCCCTTGAGGAAGGCGGGTTTCAGCGCGGCCAGTTTTTCCAGCGTGGTGGTCTTCGGGTGTTCGTCGGTGTCGAAAATCACCGTGCCCTTGCGCGTGGCGATCTCGACGGGCACGATTTCCTCCTTGAAGGCCCCCGCCGCAATCGCCGCCGCGGCCCGGATCTGGCTTTGCAGCGCGAAAGCGTCCTGATCCTCGCGCGTGATGCCGCATTCGGTGGCGACGTTTTCCGCCGTCACCCCCATATGGCCGGTGCCGAAGGGGCAGGACAGCGCCCCCAGCATCATGTCGATCACGCTGGCATCGCCCATCTTTTGCCCGAACCGCGCGGCGGGCAGGATATAGGGTGCGCGGCTCATCACGTCGACACCGCCCGCCAGCGCGAAATCGCCCTCGCCCAGCATCAGCGCCTGTGCGGCCGAGACAATGGCCTGCACCCCCGAGCCGCAAAGCCGGTTCACGTTCATCGCGGGCGTTTCGACCGGCACGCCCGCCTGCAAGGCCGCGACGCGGCCGACATACATGTCGCGCGGTTCGGTGTTCAGGATATGGCCCATCACCACCTGATTGATCTGTTCGGGCGCGACGCCCGAGCGCGCCAGCGCCGCCCGCGTGGCGATTGTGGCCAGATCGACGGGCGCAAGGCCCGCAAGGCTGCCGCCAAAGCCGCCGATGGCGGTCCGTGCGCCCGAAAGAATGACAATGCCGGTCATGAGCTCCCCTCCGCTGCAATGCGGAAAGGTTATCTCTGCCCCGGGGGCGGGGAACAGGGCTTTGGCCCGGCGTGACGGAACGTCACTTTCTCAGAAGCCGAAGGCCCAGACCAACCGCAGTTCCGTGCGCCCCTCTGCCCCGTCGGGATGGGTGACGATCCAATGGGTGCGCAGGCGTGGTGTCGATCTTGTCCGCATCGGAGCCTCCGGGGTGCTGTTTCCGGAATCATGCGCCGAATTGGTTAATGTGGCGTTCTCAGCCCAGGGCCACCCGGCCCCGGTCGGTCAGCAGCCAGGCCTGCCGCCCCTCGATCACCGCGGCGGAGAGCGGCCCGCCATAGCCGGCCGAGCTGTCAAGGTTCAGCCGGTTGCCGTAATGGCTGGGAGCGTCAAGCGCGGTATGGCCATGCACGATCAGCGCGCCGTGATCGCGGGGGTCTTCCAGAAACGGGGCGCGGATCCAGAGCAGGTCATCCTCGGTCTGCGCGGTCAGCGGCACGCCGGGGCGAATGCCCGCATGCACGAAGATCGCTTCGTCGCGCTGATGAAAGAGCGGCAGACCGGCCAGCCAGCGGCGATGCGTGGGCGGCACGGCGGCAAGCGCCTCGGCATGGACCTGCCCCGTGGGCCGGTTCGCCGGTTCGCGGATGCCGTAGGAAGCCAGCGTCTCGGGCCCGCCCAGCCGCGGATGCATCCAGGTGTATTCGGCGCGCAGCCGCGGGTCGCGGCCGAAGGGATCTTCGAGGAAAATCGAGAACATCCGGTCGTGATTGCCCTTGAGCACGATCAGAGTGTCGTCGGTTTGCTGCCGCTCGAACAGATGGGCGATCACCCCCGCCGCATTCGGGCCGCGGTCGACGAGATCGCCCAGCACCACCACGGGGCTGTCGGGGGCGCCTTCCCGGGCGCGGTCGGTTTCGATCCGGTCGAAGGCGCGCATCATCAGGTCATATTGGCCGTGGATGTCGCCGATTGCATAGGTCTGCATGGTCTCTCCAACGAAAAGGCCCCCCGCGGTCGCGGAGGGCCTGGTAACGCCTTGAATCTAGGATCAGGCGATGTTGAATTCCAGCGGTTTCACCTGTTGGAAGAGGCCGGTGGCTTCAAGTTCGGACACAACCTTGGCATCGAGCGCCTCGTCGAGATAGGCGATGGCGATGGCCTCACCGCCTGCGGCCGCGCGGCCCAGGGTGAAGTTCGCCAGGTTGACCTTGTGTTCGCCCAAGAGCGTGCCAAGCTTGCCGATGATGCCGGGCACGTCCTTGTTGGTCGTGTAAAGCATGTGGCGGCCGACCTCGGCATCGACATTGATGCCCTTGATCTGGATGAAGCGCGGCTTGCCATCCGAGAAGCAGGTGCCCGCAATCGACCGCTCGCGCTTGTCGGTGACGACGGTGATCTTGATGTAGCCGTCGAACACGCCCGACTTGTCTTGCGTCGTGGTCGAAAGCTGGATGCCGCGTTCTTTGGCGATCACCGGGGCCGAGACCATGTTCACGTCCGGGTTCACCCGGCTCATGATCCCGGCGATGACGGCGCATTCGAGCGCACGCAGGTTCATCGTCGAGGCGGTGCCGTCATAGGTGACGTTGATCGCGGTGATCGGCTCGTCGGTCATCTGGCCGATGAAGGCGCCCAGATATTCGGCGAGCTTCACCCACGGCCCCATGACGCGGGCTTCGTCGGCGGTCATCGAGGGCATGTTGAGCGCGTTTTCGACGGCGCCATCCAGCAGGTAATTCGCCATCTGCTCGGCCACCTGCAGGGCGACGTTTTCCTGCGCTTCCGAGGTCGAGGCGCCCAGATGCGGCGTGCAGACGACATTCGGCAGGTTGAAGAGCGGGTTGGTTTCCGCCGGTTCGACCGAGAACACGTCAAAGGCGGCGCCCGCGACATGGCCCGATTTCAGCATGTCGGCCAGTGCCTCTTCGTCCACCAGACCGCCGCGGGCGCAGTTGATGATGCGCACGCCGGGCTTGGTCTTGGCGAGGTTTTCGCGGCTCAGGATGTTGCGGGTGCTGTCGGTCAGCGGCACGTGAAGCGTGATGAAATCGGCGCGGCGGAGCAGCTCTTCCAGCTCAACCTTATCGACGCCCATCTTCTCGGCCTTTTCTTCCGACAGGAAGGGATCGTAAGCGATCACTTTCATCTTCAGGCCCTTGGCGCGATCGCAGACGATCCCGCCGATATTGCCCGCGCCGATCACGCCCAGCGTCTTGGCCGTCAGCTCGACGCCCATGAATTTCGACTTTTCCCATTTGCCAGCATGGGTCGAGGCCGAGGCCTCGGGGATTTGCCGCGCCACGGCGAACATCATCGCGATCGCATGTTCGGCAGTGGTGATCATGTTGCCAAAGGGCGTGTTCATCACGATCACGCCTTTTTTCGACGCCGCTTCCTTGTCGACGTTGTCGACACCGATCCCGGCGCGGCCGACGACCTTCAGATTGGTCGCCTTTTCCAGAAGCGCCGCGGTGACCTTGGTCGCCGAGCGGATGGCCAGGCCATCATAATTGCCGATGATCTCGGCCAGTTTTTCCTTGTCCTTGCCGAGCTTGGGCTGGAAATCCACCTCGATGCCGCGATCGCGGAAGATCTGCACGGCAGCATCGGAGAGTTCGTCAGAGATCAGAACCTTGGGGGCCATTTCATGGGCTCCTGAAATTTCGGAAATGTGGGAAAGGATGGGCGCGGCCTGCGCCCATCGCAGTTCTGAAATCAGGCTTGCGCCGCGATTTCCGCCTCGAAGGCATAGGCGAGCCAGGGCATCAGGGCCTCGACATCGGCTTTTTCGATGGTCGAGCCGCACCAGATCCGCAGACCGGCAGGGGCATCGCGATAGGCGCCGATATCCAGCGCAACCCCTTCTTTTTCAAGGCGTTTGGCAACAGCCTTGGCAAAGGCGGCGCCGTCCTTGATGCGGGCGTCGTTGAACTTGAGGCAGACCGAGGTCGTGGAGGCCGTCGCCGGATCGTTCGCCAGATTGGCAATCCACGGATTGGCGGCGCAGAAGTCCCAGACCACTTTGGCGTTCGCGGCGGCACGGTCGACCAGGCCTTTCAGCCCGCCGATGCTCTTCGCCCATTTCATCGCCACCAGATAATCTTCGACGCAGAGCATCGAGGGGGTGTTGATGGTTTCGCCAACAAAGATGCCTTCGATCAGCTTGCCCTTGGAGGTCAGGCGGAAGATCTTCGGCAGCGGCCAGGCCGGGGTGTAGCTTTCCAGCCGTTCCACCGCGCGGGGCGACAGGATCAGCACGCCATGGCCGCCTTCGCCGCCCAGCACCTTCTGCCAGGAGAAGGTGGTGACATCGAGCTTGTCCCAGGGCAGGTCCATCGCAAAGGCCGCCGAGGTGGCGTCGCAGATGGTCAGGCCTTCGCGGTCGGCCGGGATCTTGTCGCCATTCGGCACGCGCACACCAGAGGTGGTGCCGTTCCAGGTGAAGACGACATCGGTGTTGAAATCGACCGTGGCGAAATCGACGATGTCGCCGTAGCCAGCCTCTTTCACTTCGGCGTCAAGTTTCAGCTGCTTGACGACATCGGTGACCCAGCCGGAGCCGAAGCTTTCCCAGGCGCACATCGTCACCTTGCGGGCGCCCAGAAGCGACCAGAGCGCCATTTCGACGGCGCCGGTGTCAGAGGCGGGCACGATGCCGATGCGGTAATCCGCCGGAACGCCCAGAATTTCGCGGGTCAGGTCGATGGCTTCTTTCAGCTTGTTCTTGCCGATGGCGGCACGGTGCGACCGGCCAAGCGGCGCATCCGAGAGCATGTCGAGGGAGAAACCGGGGATCTTCGCGCAGGGGCCCGAAGAGAAACGTGCATTCGCCGGACGGGTGGCCGGGGCAGTATTCGTCATGTCGCTATCCTTCCAGATAAACGCCCTTCGTTGGGGAAGGGTGTCCCGCCGTCGCTGCTACAGGTTTTGCCCCTCTGGCACAAGATGGAAAATCACGCTAAAGCGCCGCATCGGATTTCAAAAGCGACATCCCTCCAGCCCCGGGACCCCTGATCCATGTTCATCGCCACGCTTCTCGCCGACCCGAAAGCCGCCAATCTGGAGGCGGTCACGGTCACCTCGCTGCGCAATGCCTGGGGGGGCGGAGAGGTCCGCTGGCTGGCCCCCGGCATCGCCGCCGAATTCCCGATCGACAGGATGCCCGAGAACCGCTGGCAGGTCTGGGACGATCTGCAGAAGCTGGGGTTCGACCTTGTGGTGCAGGGGGCCGAGGGGCGGAAGAAAAAGATGCTGCTGGCCGATATGGACAGCACGATGATCCAGCAGGAATGCATCGACGAGCTGGCCGATGTGGCAGGCGTCGGCGCGCAGGTGAGTGCGATCACCGCCCGCGCGATGAATGGGGAACTGGATTTCGAAGGCGCGCTGACCGAGCGGCTGGGGCTTTTGCGCGGTCTGTCCGAAAGCGTCATCGGCCGGGTGATTGCCGAGCGCATTACCTTCATGCCGGGCGGTCATGACCTGTTGCGGACGATGAAGGCGAACGGCGCCTATTGTGCGCTGGTGTCGGGCGGATTTACCGCCTTCACCGGCTATGTCGCTGAAACGCTTGGCTTTGACGAGAACCGGGCGAATGTTCTGGGCATCGAGGACGGAAAGCTGACCGGGGTTCCGGTGTGGCCCATCCTGGGGCGCGAAGCCAAGGTTCAGGCGTTTCTGGAAATTTCGGAAAGACTGAAACTGGCGCATTCCGAGGTGATGGCGGTGGGCGACGGCGCCAATGATCTGGGCATGCTGCAGCTGGCCGGGGCGGGGGTGGCGCTGCACGCCAAGCCCTCGGTCGCGGCGCAATGCGATATCCGCATCAACCACGGCGATCTTTCGGCGCTGCTTTATATTCAGGGCTATGCGGTGGGCGAGTTCGCCTGAAGCTGACCGCCCTGCCAGACGCGGGTCAGTGCCCAGTCGTCGGTCAGATGCACCAGATCGGCGGGCAGGCCGGGGGCGATCCGCCCGCGGTTTGACCCGATCAGCGCCGCCGGGCGCGCGGTGGCCATGGTCAGCGCCTGTTCGGGCGACAGCCCCAGGATCCCGACACAGAATCGCATCGCGTCGGGCAGGCTCAGATCCGCCCCGGCCAGCGTGTCGTTTTCCGTCCTCAGGCTGCGGTTGGCACGATGGATGCGTTGCCCCGCCAGATCGAATCCGGTCAGATCGGTGCCCGCGACCGCCATCGCATCGGTGACAAGGAAGATCCGCTCCCCCGCCAGCCGTAGGGCCAGCCGGGCCGAGTCGGCGCAGACATGCAGGCCATCGGCGATCAGGCCGCAGGCGAAGGGCAGCGACAGGGCGGCGCCGACCAGCCCCGGCTCGCGCGACCCAAGCGGACTCATCGCATTGTAAAGATGCGTCACCGCCCGCGCGCCCGCCGCGAAGGCGGCTTGCGCCTGCGCCATGCTGCAATCGGAATGACCCAGCGCCACCACCACCCCCGCCTCGGTCAGCCGGGCGATCTGATCGGGCGACACCGCAGCGGGGGCCACGGTCAGCAGCAGTGCGGGCAGACCGGCGCGGGCCTCGCACAGCGTCAGAAGGTCGTCCTCGGTCATCGGCCGGATGTGCGCGGCCGGATGGCAGCCGGGCCGTTTCGGGTCGAGATGCGGCCCTTCGAGATGCAGGCCAAGGAACCCCGGCACCCGGCCCACTGCCGCCACACCGGCGGCCAGAACCGCGCGGGTCTGCCGGGCCGAGGTGGTGATCAGCGTGGGCAAAAGCCCGGTCGTGCCAAGGCGCGCATGGGCGGAACAGATCGTGGCGATCTCGGCCAGCGGATCATCGCCCGAAAGCATCACCCCGCCGCCGCCATTCACCTGCAGGTCGATCAGCCCGGGCGCAAGCAGGCCGCCGTCCAGCATGATCCGCTCGGCTTCGGACGTGTCCTCCATGGGCAGGATCGCCGCGATCCGGTCGCCCTCGATCACCACCGCCTGTCCGTCGTGACACCGGGTCCCGTCGAACAGCCGTGCCCCGGTCAGGATCACGCGGCCCATGTTGCCGGGTCCCGCGCCATCGCCATCGCGCCGTCAAGCGCCGTGCCCAAAGGCTCGGCCCGCGGCCAGTCGGTCAGCGCCAGCGTCGGACCGAGCCCGCCCAGCCAGACCACCGGCAGCGGCGGGTCGGTCTGCAACAGCCCGATCGCCGCGCGCAGCTCGGCCCGGGTCTCGGCCAGCACATGGCGCGACAGCGGATCGTCGAAGGCGCTCGCCATGCGATGCACCAGCAGCGCGTGATCGGCAGGCGTCTTTTGCAGCGTGAAGGCGACCAGCCCCGGACCGCCGCCCAGATCCGCAAGGATCGCCCGCGCCAGCGGCGAGAGCGGCGCATAGCCATCCAGCATCCGGGTGATCCGGTTCAGCATCAGCCGCCCCATCCAGGCGCCCGAGGCCTCGTCGCCCAGCCGGAACCCCCAGCCGCCGATCGCCGTGACCTGCCCGCCCAACTGCCGCGCAAAGACCGAGCCGGTGCCGATTGCCGCCATGATCCCGTCGCCCGTTCCCAGCGCGCCGCGCAGCGAGGTGGTCACATCCTGCACCACCTTGGCCCGGAACGGCAGCGCCGCCTCAAGCCGCAGCGCCGCGCCCGAGAGATTCGCCCCGGCGACGCCCAGCACCGCCCGCACCTGATCGAGCGGCCGGTCCGCGATCACCCGCAGCGCCAGCCCGCGCAGGCTGTCCAGTGCCGCTTCGAAATCGGTGGCGATATTCGCGGGCCCGCCCTCGGCCCGGTCCAGCGCGCGGCCTTCGGCATCGCACAGAACCGCCCGGCAGCCGCTGCCGCCGCCATCAATCGCAAGATAGACCATATTCGCCTCCGTTCGGGCCAAGATGCCGTGACCCGACGGAAGCGGCAAGGCGAAACCCGCCCGGGGGGCAACTCGGCGCTTGTCGCCGGGTCGCGCGCCTTGATAGGAAGAGCCGCGCGAGCAGGGGGGGATGATGCGACGGATCTTGATCACTCTGTGTCTGAGCCTTGTCCTGTCGGGCTGCGTCACGGCGCTGCCGTTCAAACTCGAGCTGCCCTTGCCGAAGCACAAGCCGGTCACCGGCCGGGTCACCCTGCAACAGGGCGAGATGACCCTGCTGGCGCCGGACGGGTTCTGTGTCGATCCCGGCTCGACCCGCGACGGGCCGGAGGGCAGCTTCGTGCTCTGGGGCAGCTGTGCCGCGATCGGCGGCGATCCGCGCGCGCCGCGACCGGCGCAAAAGGCGCTGCTCAGCGCCACGATCGGACCGCTCAGCGCGGATCCGGTCGAGACCGCCTTCGACAGCTACGAGGCGTTTTTCAAAAGCCGGGCCGGGCGGGCGGCGCTGGCGCGGTCGGGCAAGGCGCGGGATGTGCGGATCCTGGCGGTGAAGCGCGAGGAGCGGCGGTTGCTTTTGAAAATCGCCGATCGCTCCGCCCCGGACACCGCTCCGGTGGACCCGGTCTACTGGCGCGAGATCATCGGTCTGGGCGGCCATGTCGCGGCGCTGTCGGTGCTGCCGCTGGCGGGCAGCGCGCTGGATGACGCGACTCAGCTGGAATTGCTTGCGGCTTTCGACGAGACCATTCATGATCTGAATTGATCCCATTTGGAGAGTGCCTGAAATGTGTTTCGCGACAGGGTTGCGGCGCGTTCGAAATGCGGTGTTTCATCCCGATTTTAAGCTTCATTTCTGCCCGGAGCCGGTGCAAAACAACCTCTGCATAACCAGCCTCTGGTATGATGGTGGCGTCCTCGGATCGCCAAGGTGAACATGTCCGGAAAGTCCAATTCACTCCTTGACCGTCTGGCGCAAGGCAGGATGCTGGCGCGCTGGGAACGGGCCGGGCGCAAGGTGTCCCGGCTTGGCCCGGCAGAGCTTGCGCAGCTGCGCGACGATGCGCAGTCGCTGCGGCGCACGCTGGACCGGGTGCTGTTTCGGGCCGAGGAGCATCTGGCCCTGTCGGTCGCTGGCGGTGACGGGATCGAGCGCCCGCTTGGCTGCGACTGGATCTGGCGGCCGGATCTTTGGCGCGGTCCGGTGGTGCCGGCGGGGCGTGTCGGGATTGAAAGCCGGACCGGGATCGGCGCCGATGCGACGCTGTTTCACGATTGCCACGACAGCGAGATCACGCTGCGGCAGATCCGCAACCGCGCGCCGCAGGATGCCGCGCCGTTCGGGCTGCGGCTGGATGTGTTCCGCTTCGACGGCTCGTTTCTGTCGCTGGTGCTTGATCTGCCCGAGACGGGCGTGGCGGGGCTGAAGCGCAATCATCTGATCCGGCTGGCGATGTCGGTCGAGCTGGAACGTCCGCTCGAGATTTTCTGTCGTCTGAACGTCAAGCACGGGCCGAACACCGATCAGCTGGTGCGGGAAATGCCGCTGGGCGGCGGGGCGGATTTCGTCGAATTCGATCTGGCCTATACGAAGATGAACGAAAAGCGGGTCGAAAAGGCCTGGGTCGATCTGATCTTCGAGGGGCCGCAGATGAACCAGATCCTGCTGCGGGATCTGTCCGTGGCGCGGCATCCGCGCGCCAATATCTGAGAGGGCGGGATGCTGGAAGGATCGCGGATTGCGGCGGGGCGCTGGGAAGGTCTGTGGACCGGCGCGGCGGAGCCGAACCTCAAGGTCACGCATCAGGAGCGGGAGCTGCCCGATCTTGCCTGCGAGGCGCTGGAGGGGGGGCGCTGGCGGCTGAGCCTGCCGATCCCGGTGGAGCTGCTCTCGGATGGGGTGCAGACCTTCGTCTTGCGCGCGGGCGACGACACGGTGGGGCATTTTACCGTTGTTGCGGGCCAGCCGCTCGAGGCGGATCTGCGCGCCGAACTTGATCTGCTGCGGGCGGAACTGGATCTGCTGAAGCGGGCGTTCCGGCGCCATTGCGTCGAGACCGGCGCCTGAGGCTGAAGCCTGAGGTCGGAGCCTGAGGCTGGGGGGCCTGCCTCGGCCCCCCCCCCGGGGCCTCTGGCGCAAGATGAAAGCTGGATCAGAGCCGGGCGCCAAGCCTTGTGCCCTGATCGATCGCCCGTTTCGCATCCAGCTCGCCCGCGACATCGGCGCCGCCGATGACATGGGGGGCGAAGCCCTGCGCCCGCAGCGCCTCGGCCAGGCTGCGCTGGCTGTCCTGTCCCGAACACAGCACCACCGTATCGGCCTCGATCAGCGTCGGGTTTTCGCGCCCGGGGCCGAAGCTGATGTGCAGGCCCTCGGCGGTGATGCGGTCATAATTCACCCCGCCGAGCATCTTCACGCCCTTGGCCGAAAGCGCGGCGCGGTGGATCCAGCCCGTCGTTTTCCCAAGATGGCGGCCGGGTTTTTCCGGTTTCCGTTGCAGCAGCGTCACCCTCCGCGCGGGCGGGGCGGGGGCGGGTTCGGCCAGCCCGCCCGGACTTTGCGCCGGATCGCCGACGCCCCATTCACGCCTCCAGTCCTCGGGGTTCAGCGTCGGACTTTCCGTCACCGTCAGGAATTCGGCCACGTCAAAGCCGATGCCGCCCGCGCCCACCACCGCGACGCGCGGCCCGGCCACGGCCTTGCCCGAAAGCAGATCGGCGTAGCTGACGGCCAGCTCCTCGCCCGGAATGCCGGGGCGGCGCGGGGTGACGCCGGTGGCGATCACCACCTCGTCAAAGCCGCCCAGCGACGCCACCGTGGCCTCGGTATTGAGCCGCAGGCTGACCCCCGCACGCGCCAGCATGGTGGCGAACCAGTCGGTCAGGCCGTGGAATTCTTCCTTGCCCGGGATGGTGCGGGCCAGCCGCAACTGTCCGCCGATTTCCGCGTCCTTCTCGAACAGCTTCACCGCATGGCCGCGCTCGGCCGCGGCGATGGCGCAGGCCATGCCCGCCGGTCCCGCGCCGACGACGGCGATGCGTTTCGGGCTTTCGGTGGGCGTCAGCACCAGCTCCGTTTCATGGCCTGCGCGCGGATTGACAAGGCAGGACGAAATCTTGCCCGAGAAGGTGTGGTCAAGGCAGGCCTGATTGCAGCCGATGCAGGGCGCGATTTCCGCCGCGCGGCCGCTGGCGGCCTTGGCGACGAAATCGGGATCGGCCAGGAACGGCCGCGCCATCGAGATCATGTCGGCCTCTCCCGCGGCCAGAATCCCCTCCGCCACCTCGGGCGTGTTGATCCGGTTCGAGGTGATGACGGGGATGCCCACTTCGGGGCGCAACCGCGCCGTCAGCCAGGAAAACGCCGCCCGCGGCACCGAAGTGGCGATGGTCGGCACCCGCGCCTCGTGCCAGCCGATGCCGGTATTCAGCATCGTGGCCCCGGCGGCTTCGATGGCCTTGGCCAGCATCACCACCTCGTCCCAGGTCGAGCCCTCGGGGACCAGATCGATCAGCGAGATGCGGAAGATCACGATGAAATCCGCCCCGACCGCGGCGCGCACGCGCTTCATCACCTCGACCGGCAGGCGCATCCGGTTTTCGTAACACCCGCCCCAATCGTCGGTCCTGCGGTTCACATGGCGGACAAGAAACTGGTTGAGGAAATAGCCCTCCGAGCCCATCACCTCGACGCCGTCATAACCCGCCTCGCGGGCGCGGGCGGCTGCGGTGGCGATGTCGCTGATCTGCTTTTCGATGCCCTCCGCGTCCAGCTCCCGCGGCACAAAGGGCGAGATCGGCGATTTCACCGCCGAGGCCGAAACACATTCCGCCCCATAGGCATAGCGGCCCGCATGCAGGATCTGCATGGCGATCCGCCCGCCCGCGTCATGCACCCGCTCCGTCACCAGCCGGTGGTTGGCGATGTCCGCGGCGGTGAACAAACCCGCAGCGCCCGGAAACACCCCGCCTTCGCGGTTCGGCGCCATGCCGCCCGTCACCATCAGCCCGACCCCGCCGCGCGCCCGCGTCGCGTAGAACTCGGCGACCCGGTTCCAGTCGCCCGTCTCCTCAAGATTGGTGTGCATCGAACCCATCAGCACGCGGTTGGGCAGCACCACATGGCCCAGATCAAGCGGCGCCAGCAGATGCGGATAATGGCTCATCACGTCCTCGCGTTTTGGCTCTCATTTTCGGCCAGCTTACAAGCGCCGCCCCCCCTGTCACGGCAAACGCAACGTCATTGTCGTCGTCTTGCCCGAAATACCCCGGGCGGAGCCCGCAAGGGCGGGGGCGGGGCCGGTTTCCCGCCAGAACGGGCAACAATCGTTTCTCCCTCCTGTCCGAACCGTGCAATTTCCCCCGTATTGTCCCGCAAGCGTCCAAATTGTGCCCGAATTCCATCCGATCATTCCGGGAGCTGCGAAACATTCCCCATGGGTGACCGATGGACCGTCTGACCGAAATGGAAGCCTTTGCCACCGTGGTGGATCAAGGTGGCTTCACCGATGCCGCCAAGAAGATGGGAATTTCCAAATCGGCGGTGTCGAAACATGTCTCGGCGCTGGAGGCGCGGCTGGGGGCAAGGCTGCTCAACCGCACGACGCGGCGGGTTTCGCCCACGGAAATCGGGCTCGCCTATTACGACCGCGCCCGGCGGGTGCTGAACGATGCCGGAGAGGCCGATGCGCTGGTCACCTCGATGCAGGTGGCGCCCTCGGGGCTTTTGCGGATTTCGGTCGCCACCGATTTCGGGGTCAATCTGCTGTCCCCGGTTCTGGGAGATTTTCTGCAGGAATATCCTGAAGTTACTGTCAATATGGTGCTCAATAACCGCTATGTCGAGCTGATCTCGGAAGGGTTCGACATGGCGATCCGGGTCGGCGAGCTGGAGGACAGCACGCTCAAGGCGCGCAAGCTGACCGAGACGGCGAAGCGGATGATCGCCTCGCCGCGCTATTTCGAGAAATACGGCCGCCCGACGAAGATCGACGATCTGAACGATCACAAGCTGCTGCATTATTCGAACCAGTCGAACGGCAATGTCTGGAAGATCACCGCGCCTTCGGGCGAGCGGCGGCAGGTGCGCTCGGCCGGCTGGCTGACGGTGAACGATGGCCAGTCGCTGCTACATGCCGCCATCGCCGGGCTTGGCATCGCCTATCTGCCCTCCTTCCTTTACGCCGATGCGATGAAAAAAGGCCAGGTCGAGGAGGCGATGCCCGATCTGCCGATGGAGACGCTCGGCATCTACGCCGTCTATCCGCCGGGCCGTTTCACCCAGCCCAAGGTGCGCGCCTTCATCGATTTTCTGGCCGAGACCTTTGCCGAAAAGGGTCCCGACAACTGGTGAGCTGACGCCTCCCACGGTGCCTTTTCCGTCCGGCGCCGTCACCTTGGGGTCGAGGCGAGCACCGCTTCGACCCTTCTGTTCTTCTCGCGCCCCTCGGGCGTCAGGTTCGAGCTGCGCGGCGACAGCCAGCCTGCGCCCTCGGCGCTCAGCTGCCCGGCCGGAACGCCCAGCTTCTCGATCAGCCGCTTGCGCACCGCCGCGGCGCGATCGCGCGACAGCGTCACATTCGCGGCCAGCGGACCCAAATTGTCGGTGTGACCCACAAGCGCGATCCGCGCCTCGGGCCGGGTCGCCAGATAATCGGCCAGCGCCGAAAGCGAGGCGAAATCGCCCTCGGCCAGTTGCGAGGCGCCGCTGGCAAAGACCAGATCGTCCAGCGCCACCTTGCCCGCGCGCTCCAGCGCCTTGGCCAGATCGGCGGCGGGGCTCTCGGGTTCCGGGCTGGGCTTCGGCGCGGCCAGGTCATTGTCGGGTGCGGCGGGGGTGGCATCTTGCGCCGTCATCGTCGTCAGATGCACGAAGCCCGATTCCGACGAGCGCGAGACCGTCAGCGCGATCCAGTCATTGCCGTTCTGCGCCGCCAGATAGCGGAAGTCGCCCAGATCGACATGCATCTCGGGTTCCGGGATCAGATCGAGCGCATAGCGGAAATCGAAACCGCCGCAGGCATCGGTTTCGCATTGATACATCAGGATGTAGCCCGCCGCCGCGATCTGGTCGCGCAGCGGCGCCAGGATCTGCAGCGTCGTCTGCTGATTGCCGCGCAGCCGCCAGGCGGTGTCGGACCGCGCCCCTTCCAGCGCGCTGCGCGCCATCGTGTCATTGCGCCAGGGCCCGATCGGCAACCCGTAGGAGGTGGCGGCCTGGGTCCGCTCGGCCGAAATCGCGGCGCCTTGCGGCAGGCTCAGGGCCAGCGGATCGGCCTGCGCGGGCAGGGCGGCCAGAAAAAATGCTGCGCAGAAAAATCGTCTCATTTCCGGGCCTCGCGGCGATAATGATAGGCGCAGGCGGGCTGCAGTCCGAGGTCACGATAAAGCGCCAGCGCAGCGGTGTTCGCCTTGGTGACGACCAGGCTCAGGCGGGTTGCCCCCTCGGTCGCGGCCCAGCGGCAGGCCTCGGCCATGATCGCGCGGGCAAGGCCCAGGCGGCGAAATTCCGGTGCGACAACAAGGGCATGCAGCATCGCGATGCGGTCATGGATGGCGACGAAGGCCGCCCCGGCGGCGCGGTCGCGGCTGCGGCCAAGGACGGCGGCTTTTGGCGTGCCCGCACGGTCGAGGATCGCCTGCCGTGCCGGGCCGATGCCGTTTTCCGCCCAGATCTCGCGCGCGATGGCGAGCGGCGGCCAATGCGCAAAGGCGGTGACGGGCGGCACCTCGCGGGGCAGGGCGGCCAGATCGGCCATCAGGATCACCACCGGATCGAAGGTCTCGAAACCGCGCTTTGCCAGCGCCGCGTCAAGGGCGTCCTCGCCGGGGCGCAGCAGGAATGTCGGCTCCTGCCCAAGACTTCGCTGCGCAGCGATGGCGGCGTCGATATCGGCATTTTCGAGGCTGCCCAGAAGGCTGGCCGCGCTGACCCGCGATCCGCCGCCCCGGCCGTCGCGGATGCGGAACCCGCCCAGATCCCGAACCGAGGCGGCGGGCCAGGTGGCGTCGATCACCTCGAACAGCGGATCGCTCATCGACCCTCCGGGAAGGCCGCCTGCAGCGCGGCGAAGGCGGCGTCGAGCGCCGCGGGCTCGGTCGAACGGGCGACAAGGTTGGTGCCATATTGCCCCTCGGTGACGAAGGGATAGGAGCCGAAGGACACGTCGGGATGCGCTTCGGCCAGCGCGCGCAGCGCATCGGCGATGGCCGCTTCGGCCACCATCATCTGCCAGTTGCGCGACAAAAGCGGCTGGCCCCCCGCAAGTCGCGGCAACAGCCCCGCCACCATCGCCTGAAAGATGTTCGGCACGCCCGCCATGACATGGCAATTCTCGACGCTGAACCCCGGCGCGCCCGAGACCGGGTTGTCGATCAGGCGCGCGCCTTCGGGAATGCGGGCCATGCGCAGCCGGGCCTCGGTGAATTCCACGCCGCGGGCGGCGTAATGGGCGGCGAGGATCGCCCGGGCATCTTCCCGCACGCCGATGCTGCGCCCGAAGGCTTCGGCCACGGCATCGGCGGTGATGTCGTCATGCGTCGGCCCGATGCCTCCGCTGGTGAACAGATGGTCATGCGCCGCGGAAAGTTCGCGCACCGCGGCAACGATGGTCGGGTGATCGTCCGAAATCACCCGGATCTGCCGCAGATCGAAGCCCGCCTTGACCAGTTCGCCTGCCAGATGATGCGCGTTCCCCTCGCGGGTGCGGCCGGTCAGGATTTCGTCGCCAATGATCAGGATCGCGCAGCTGGGATTGGGCATGGGGCTCCTCCTTGGCCACGGTATAAGGGGCTGCGGCGTTGCGGAAAAGCCCGGGTCTGGCCAAGCGGCGGATTTGTGACTATCTAGGGGCCAGCGAACAGGAGAGTGCCCGTGAACGACGCAAGACCCCGCCTGACCAAGGATGGCATCCGCATTTACGACCGTGCCGATTTCGCGGGGATGCAGGCGGCGGGGAAGATTGCGTCGCAGATCCTGGACGAGGTCGCGCCGCTGGTGGTGCCGGGGGTGACGACCGGGGCGCTGGATGATTTCATCCGCAACCGGGTGACGGAACTGGGCGCGGTCTCGGCGACGATCGGCTATCGCGGTTACAAGCATGCCTCGTGCATTTCGGTGAACCATGTGGTGTGCCATGGCATCCCGGGAACCAAGGTGCTGACCGATGGCGATATCCTGAACATCGACGTGACGGTGATTCTGGATGGCTGGTATGGCGACACCTCGCGGATGTATGTGGCGGGCACCTTGACCCGCAAGGCCGAGCGGCTGATTCAGGTCACCCATGATGCGCTGATGCTGGGGATCGAGCAGGTCAGGCCCGGCAATACCTTTGGCGATATCGGCCATGCGATTCAGGCCTATGTCGAGGCGCAACGGATGAGTGTCGTGCGCGATTTCTGCGGCCATGGGCTGGGCCGGGTGTTCCACGCGCCGCCGAACGTGCTGCATTACGGGCGCAAGGGCGCGGGGGCGGTGCTGGAGGAAGGCATGCTCTTCACCATCGAGCCGATGGTGAATCTGGGCCGCCCGGAAACCAAGGTGCTGTCGGATGACTGGACCGCGGTCACCCGCGACAAATCGCTGTCGGCGCAGTTCGAACATTCGGTGGGTGTCACCGCCGATGGCTGCGAGATCTTTACCCTCAGCCCTGCGAACCGGTTCCACCCCACCTGGGGGTGAGACGGGGCCGAAAGCGGGGCCCGTCAGTCGTATTTGCGCAGATCCTCGATCACCTTGCCGTCATTGGGCAGGCTGCCCGGGGCGACAAGCTCGATCCTGCCCTTGAGTTTCAGCGCCGCGACGATGCCGGTGGCGTAGCGCTCCGGGTCGCAGGCCTCGGTTTCGATCTGCACCGTCATCGCATCCATTTCGCCGTCGCGCGTCGCGACGACGCGGGCGCGCTTGACCTCGGGATGTGCGGCGACAAAGGCCGCGACCTGTTCGGGGCGGACGAACATGCCCTTGATCTTCGTCGTCTGATCGGCGCGGCCCATCCAGCCCTTGATGCGCAGGTTGCTGCGCCCGCAGGGCGAGACCCCGGGCAGGACGGCGCTGAGATCGCCGGTGGCGAAGCGGATCAGCGGGTAATCGGGGTTGAGCGTGGTCACGACGACCTCGCCCACCTCGCCTTCGGGGACAGGATCGCCAGTGCCGGGGCGGACGATTTCGACGATCACGCCCTCGTCGACGATCATCCCCTCCAACGCCGGGGTTTCATAGGCGATGTTGCCCAGATCGGCGGTGGCATAGCATTGCAGGCAGGCGATGCCGCGCTCGGCATAGTCCTTGCGCAGGCTCGGGAACAACGCGCCCCCGCCAACGACGGCGCGGCTGATCGTCAGCGCCTCGTTCATCTCGGCCGCCTTGTCGAGGATGACCTTGAGGTAATCGGGCGTGCCTGCGTAAACCGTCGTGCCGATATCGACGGCGGCGCGGACCTGCAATTCGGTCTGGCCGGTGCCCGCGGGCAGGACGGCGGCGCCCACCGCGCGTGCGCCGGATTCAAAGATCATCCCGGCGGGGGTCAGGTGGTAGCCAAAGCAGTTCTGCACGATGTCGCCCGGGCCGACGCCCGCCGCATGCAGGAAGCGCCCCATCCGCCACCAGTCGGCCGAGGTTTCCCCGGGTTCATAGATCGGGCCGGGGCTTTGGAAGATATGCGCAAAGCCGCGCGCCGTGCGCGGCGTCATGCCGCCGAACGGGGGGGATTTCTTCTGCGCGCTGCTCAGGTCGGATTTGCGCAGCACCGGCAGTTTCGCCAGCGCCTCGCGCGAGGTGATCATGGCCGCATCAACGCCCCCCAGATGCGCCGCCAGCCCCGGCGCGGAGAGCGCCCGTGCCACCGCCCGCGGCAGATCCCGCGCCAGCGCGGCCGCGCGCTCGTCGGCGGAGCGGGTTTCCAGAACGTCATAATAGCGGCTCATCGCGGCGCCTTTCTGCGGCTTGTCCGAAGAATGCTGCAATGCAGAATGCTGCGCAGCAAATGTTGCAAATCAGGAGTTTGTCAGGCCAGCCAGCGCTTGCGGCGGCGGTAGGACCGCACGTCGCGGAAGCTTTTGCGGCCGTCATCCGACATGCCCAGATAGAATTCCTTCACATCCGGGTTTTCGCGCAGCTGCGCAGCGGGGCCGTCCATCACCACCCGGCCGCTTTCCAGGATATAGCCGTAATGCGCATAGCGCAGCGCGACATTGGTGTTCTGCTCGGCCAGAAGGAAGGTCACGCCCTCGCCCTCGTTCACCGCTTTCACGATCTCGAAGATCTGCTCGACCAGCTGCGGCGCCAGCCCCATCGAGGGTTCGTCCAGAAGGATCGTCTCGGGGCGCGACATCAGTGCCCGGCCCATCGCCACCATCTGCTGTTCGCCGCCCGAGGTATAGCCGGCCTGCGATTTCCGCCGCTCCTTCAGGCGGGGAAAATAGGTGTAGACCATCTCCAGATCGCGTGCGATCGCGGCGCGTCCATCCTTGCGGGTATAGGCGCCGGTGAGCAGGTTTTCCTCGACCGTCAGGTGCTCGAAGCAATGCCGCCCCTCCATCACCTGGATGACGCCCTTGCGCACCAGATCGGCAGGGGACATGTCCTGCACCCGCTCGCCGCGATACAGGATCGCGCCCTTCGTCACCTCGCCGCGTTCGGAGTGCAGCAGGTTGGAAATCGCTTTCAGCGTTGTCGTCTTGCCCGCGCCATTGCCGCCCAGAAGCGCGGTGATCCCGCCCTTCGGCACCGACAGGCTGACGCCTTTCAGCACAAGGATGACGTGGTTGTAGATCACCTCGATATTGTTCACTTCAAGGAGTGTCTCGGTCTTGGGGGCATCGAACATGGTCATCCTCCGGGGCGAAATCCCCCGGCCCGAAGGCCGGGGGCGGGGCTTACTTGCAACGCTCGGCGATGCCGGCTTCCTTGGCGAAGGCCGCCGAATCCTCGGCGATCAGCGGATCGAGCACTTCGGCATCGGCCTCGATCCAGTCCGAGACCGGCGACCATTTCTTCGCGCCCGCATCCCATTGCAGGATCATCGCCGTGCCCGGGCCGCCGTGATCGGCGCAGCTGGCGGCGATCGGCTGGGCAAAGCCGGGCAGACCAAGCTCGGTCAGACGCGCCTCGGTCAGGTTCAGGTTCTCAAACCCGTCACGCACTTCCTCGGGCGTCACCGATGCCTTGCCGGTCTTTTCCTGCGCGGTGCGGATCGCCTCGGAGATGATCATCGCCGCATACATCCCGCGCGAATACAGCACGGTGCCGAGCTGATCGCCCGCCCCCGCCGCCTTGCCCGCGTCGAAGACATATTTCTTCAGATCGGCATAGATCGGATAGTCGGCGCCGACGCCGTGGAAGCTGATCGACTTATAGCCGTTCGCCCCCGCGCCCGCCGGACCGACATCGTTTTCAGAACCGGACCACCAGATCCCCATCATGTGATCCATCGGGAACTTGATGTTCACCGCCTCCTGGATCGCGACCTGGTTCATCACGCCCCAGCCATACATGATGACATAATCGGGCTTGTCGCGGCGGATCTGCAGCCATTGCGATTTCTGCTCCTGCCCGGGCGGATCGACCGGCAGCAGCGACAGGGTGAAGCCGTGCTTCTTCGCCAGCTCTTCCAGCGTGCGGATCGGCTCCTTGCCATAGGCCGAGTTGTGATAGAGCAGCGTGATCTTCTTGCCGGTCAGATCGCCGCCCTGCTCCGCCAGCATGTATTTCACCGCGACCGAGGCGCCGTCCCAGTAGTTGGCCGGATAGTTGAACACCCATTCGAACACCGCGCCATTGGCGGCCGAGGTGCGGCCATAGCCCGGGGTATACAGCACGTGCTTGTCGGCCGTGACCTTCGGGATCAGCTGATAGGTGATCCCGGTCGAGAGCGGGTTATAGGCCAGCGCCGCCTGTCCCTTGGTGCTTTCGTAGCACTCGACGCCCTTTTCGGTGTTATAGGCGGTCTCGCATTCCGGCACGGCGACCTTTTCGCCGCCGATGCCGCCGTCGCGCTCGTTCAGAAGCGTGAAGTAATCGGCGAAACCATCGGCATAGGGGATGCCGTTCGCGGCATAGGAGCCGGTGCGATAGCTCAGGTTCGGCACCGACAGATCCGCCAGTGCGGGACCGGTGGTGGCCAGCATGGCCGCCGCCGCAAGGGCTGCAAAGCTCTTTTTCATACGTCGTTCCTCCCAGTAACGTATTGATTTTTCTTGGCCGGTTGCCCGGGTCTTTCCCGGCCCCTCAATGCGGGAAGGGCCAAAGTCTCAGTTTTTCTTTCGCAATGCGCCACAGCTGCGCCAGCCCGTGCGGCTCGACGATCAGGAAGACCACGATCAGCGCGCCGACGATCATCAGCTCCAGATGCGCGGCGACATCGGTGGGCCAGCCCAGGCCGCCGACCAGCACGTTCTTCAGGAACACCGGCAGCAGTACCAGGAAGGCCGCCCCGGCAAAGGAGCCGAAGATCGAGCCGAGCCCGCCGATGATCACCATGAACAGGATCAGGAACGATTTGTTGATCCCGAAGGCCTCGCCCACCTCGGCCGCGCCAAGGTAGACCGAGAACAAAAGCGCCCCGGCGATGCCGATGAAGAAGGACGAGACGGCAAAGGCGGTGACCTTGGCCGAGAGCGGGTTGACCCCGATGATCTCGGCGGCGATGTCCATGTCGCGAATGGCCATCCATTTGCGCCCGACCGTGCCGCGGGTCAGATTGCGCGCGATCAGGGCGACAAGTGTCAGGATGACGAGACAGAACAGGTATTTTGCCGCCGCCGTCGTCTGCGCCCCGGTGATGAAGATGCCGAACATGGTCCGGTCGGGCGCGGTGATCTGGCCGGACGCGGAATAGTTGTAAAACCACGGCACCTTGTTGAACAGCCAGACCAAAAAGAACTGGGCGGCCAGCGTCGCCACGGCCAGATAGAAGCCCTTGATCCGCAAGGAGGGCAGGCCGAACAGCACGCCAACGCAGGCGGTGATGCCCCCCGCAAGGATGACATGCAGGAAGATCGGCACCTCGGGGAAGGCGGTCATCAGCTTGTAGACCGCATAGGCGCCCACCGCCATGAAGCCGCCGGTGCCAAGGCTGACCTGTCCGGCATAGCCGACCAGGATGTTGAGCCCGATGGCGGCGATCGCATAGATCAGGAAGGGCACGAAGACCGCATTTGCCCAGTAATCGTCGATGACGAAGGGCACGACGCCGTAAGCCACGGCAAGGGCTGCGAAATAGCCCATCCGGTCCAGACGGATCGGGAATGTCTGGCTGTCGGCGCGGTAGCTTGTCTTGAAATCGCCTGCTTCGCGGTAGAACATCAGAGCCTCCCCCCGGTGATGGTGCGGGGAAGGCTGCTGTCTGCCCCCGTCAGATGTCGCGGCGCACGCGCATCCAGGACCAGAGACCGGCCCCGGCCCCGAAGGCCGCGAGGATCATGTTGATGGTGCGGGTGGAGGCCGGCTCCTCCGGCGGCGCGGCCAGCGCGATCCAGCCGAAGGTCAGGGCCGAGGCCCAGCCGATGGTGAAGGCGACGGAACAGGCTTTTCTGGTCATCGATATGGGGCCCCCCGTCCCCGGGCGCCTCCTCAACCGCAAGGGGCGCGTGATGCAGTGCGTGTCCCCGGCAGGAATCATCCCAGCGCGCCGGATCGCTGACAGAATGTCGCACCTTGCCCCTCCATTCAACCCTAATCTGCGTCAAAGTGTCCATTTTAGTTTACACCCTCTCGATGATCCGCTCGCCGAACAGGCCCTGCGGCCGGAACACGAGGAAGATCAGCGCCAGCACATAGGCGAACCAGTTTTCGGTGGCGCCGCCGATCATCGGACCGATGAAGAACTCGAACAGCTTCTCGCCCATGCCGATGATCAGCCCACCGACGATGGCGCCGGGGATCGAGGTGAAGCCGCCCAGCATCAGGACCGGCAGCGCCTTGAGCGCGATCAGCGACAACGAGAACTGCACCCCGGATTTCGAGCCCCACATGATCCCGGCCACCAGCGCCACGAAGCCCGCGATCGACCAGACCAGGATCCAGATGAAGCGCAGCGAGATGCCGACCGAGAGCGCCGCCTGATGGTCGTCGGCGACGGCGCGCAGCGCGCGGCCCTGTTTCGAATACTGGCTGAACACGGTCAGCGCCGCCACCAGCGCCACCGAAACGACGGCGGCGACGATGTCGAGATTGTCGATGAAGAAGCCATAGCCGAACCAGGCGTTTGTCACGCTTTCGACGGTCTCGTTGATGCCCTGCGGCAGGCCGACATCGAGCGTCTTGATATCGGCGCCCCACATCACATCGCCAAAGCCCTCGAGGAAATAGGCCAGCCCGATCGTCGCCATGAACAGGATGATCGCAGGCTGGTTGACCAGATGCTTGAGCACCAGTTTCTCGATCGCGATCGCCATGCCGACCATCACGCCGATGGTCAAAAGGATCGCCAGCACCGCGGGCACCTGCCAGCCGAAGCTTTCCAGATGGCCGCCGGTGACGGCATTGATCAGATGCGCGAAGGGCACCTGACCGTTCTGGATGCCGACCAGCGTCAGCGCCGCAAACAGCGCCATCACGCCCTGCGCATAGTTGAACACGCCCGAGGATTTGTAGATCAGCACGAAGCCAAGGGCGACAAGCGAATACATCACCCCGGCCATCAGCCCGTTCAGCGCCGCTTCCGAGGCATAGGTCAGTTGCTCAAGCATGGGCCACCCCCAGATAGGCGTCGATCACGTCCTGATTGTTGCGGACTTCCTCGGGCGGGCCGTCGCCGATCTTGCGGCCGTAATCCATCACCACCACCCGGTCGGACAGATCCATCACCACGCCCATGTCATGTTCGATCAAGACCGTGGTCGTGCCGAATTCGTCGTTCACATCGAGGATGAAGCGGCACATGTCCTCTTTTTCCTCGACGTTCATCCCGGCCATCGGCTCGTCCAGAAGCAGGATCTTCGGCTCCGCCGCCAGCGCCCGGGCCAGCTCCACCCGCTTCTTCAACCCATAGGGCAGACGCCCGACCGGAGTTTTCCGAATATTCTGGATTTCAAGGAAGTCGATGATCTTTTCGACTTTTTCGCGATGCTCGTCTTCCTCGGCGGCGGCCTTGCCCCACCAAAGCGCCTGGCTGAACAGCCCCGACTGCATCAGCGTCAGCCGCCCGGTCATGATGTTGTCGAGAACCGACATGCCGTCAAACAGCGCGATGTTCTGGAAGGTGCGGGCAATCCCCAGCCGCGCCACCTGATAGGGTTTCATCGGGCCGCGCCTTTCGCCGCGGAACCAGACCTCGCCCTCGGTCGGCACATAAAAGCCCGAGATCACGTTCAGCATCGAGCTTTTGCCGGCGCCGTTCGGACCGATGATCGCGCGGATCTCGCCTTCGCGGATGTCGAAGCTGATGTCCTTGATCGCCACCACGCCGCCAAAGCGCAGCGTGATGTTGCGCAGCTCCATCAGCACCGGGCCGATCCGGCGGCCGTCGGGGGTGGTATAGCCTTCGCCCATGTCCTTCATTCCGCGGCCTCTTTCTGCAGATGCGCCTCGGGCGCGACGGTGGCATCCTCGATGCGGAGCGTGGCCCTGATCGCCCCCTTGCGCCCGTCCTCGTAGGTCACTTCGGTTTCGGTGGTGATCCTGTCCCGCCCGTCATAAAGCGCGGCGATCAGATCGGCGTATTTCTCGGCGACGACATTGCGGCGGACCTTGCGGGTGCGGGTCATCTCGCCGTCATCGGCATCCAGTTCCTTGTGCAGGATCAGGAAGCGGTGGATCTGGCAGCCCGAGAGCATCGGGTCCTGCGCGACCGAGCGGTTCACCGCGTCGATATGCTCGCGGATCATGCCATAGACCTGGCTGTGACCGGCCAGTTCCTGATAGCTGGCATAGGCGATGTTGTTGCGTTCCGCCCAGTTGCCGACCGCGGTCAGGTCGATGTTGATGAAGGCGGTGCAGCGGTCGCGATCCTTGCCGAAGACCACGGCTTCCAGGATCGAGGGATAGAATTTCAGCTTGTTTTCAACGTATTTCGGCGCAAAAAGCCGCCCGTCCGCCATTTTCCCCACGTCTTTCGCGCGGTCGATGATGCGCAGATGCCCGGTGTCCGGTTCAAAGAAACCGGCGTCGCCCGTGGCCACCCAGCCCTCGGCATCCTTTGTCGAAGCCGTGCTTTCGGGATTCTTGAAATATTCGACAAAGGTTCCGGGCGAGCGGTAGAAGACCTCGCCATTCTCGCCGATCTTCACCTCGACGCCGGGGCTGGGCACGCCCACCGTATCGGCGCGCACCTGTCCGTCCGGCTGCTGGGTGATGAAGACCGAGGCCTCGGTCTGGCCGTAAAGCTGTTTCAGGTTGATGCCCATCGAGCGGTAGAATTCGAAGATCTCGGGGCCGATCGCCTCGCCCGCGGTATAGGCGACGCGGATCCGCGACAGCCCGAGCGTGTTCTTCAGCGGCGAAAAGATCGTCACCTCGCCGGTGCGGTAGTTGAAGTAATCGCGCAAAGGCTGCGGATAGAGGTTCAGCAGCGGACCCCGGGCATGGAAATGCTTGCGGTGCTCCAGCGGGTGGCGCAGCCGCACCAGCGCCAGCCGCACGGCATTTTCCACCATCGTCTCGATCGAAAAGCCGATCCCCATCGCATAGCGCCAGGCCCAGCGCCAGCGCCGCCGCAGGGTCGGTTTCGAGCGTTTCACCTGATACCGCGGCATCCCGTAGGTTTCCCCGGTGGTCTTGGCGAAGTCCATGAAATGCTTGAACAACCCATGCTTCAGATCGCCCGCGTCCTCCATCCGGATCATCACGTTCGTCAGCATGGTCTCAAAGATCCGCGGCGGCGCAAAGAAATAGGTCGGGCCGATCTCGCGCAGGTCGGTCATCATCGTCGCCGGGCTTTCGGGGCAGTTCACGCAGAACCCCGCCACCATCGCCTGACCGATGGAAAAGATGAAATCGCCCACCCAGGCCATCGGCAGATAGGCCAGCACATCCTCGTCGCAGCCCAGATGGTCAAAGGCGACCGAGGCGCGGGCAGTCTCGATGATGTTGCGGTTCGACAGCACCACGCCCTTGGGCTTGCCGGTCGTGCCCGAGGTGTACAGCATCACGCAAGTGCTGTCCGCGGTCAGCTCGGCGATGCGCTTGTCCAGCTCGCCTTCATAGCGGAAATGCCCGGCCTTCCCCTCGGCGATGATATCGGCCAGATGGTTCATCCGGGAATGGTCGTATTTCCGCATGCCACGCTTGTCGGTATACATGACATGCTGGATGTGGTGGATGCGATCTTCGACCTCGACGACCTTGTCGACCTGTTCCTGATCGCCGCAGACCACGAAGCGGGCGCCGCAGTGATCGAGCACATAGGCCATCTCCTCGGCCACGGCGTCCTGGTACAGCGGCACCGGCACTGCGCCGCACATCTGCGCCGCCACCATCGCCCAGTAATGCGCCGGACGGTTGCGCCCGATGATGGCGACGTGATCGCCCCGTTCCACCCCAAGGCTGAGAAACCCCATCGCCATCGCGCGGATTTCCTCGGCGGCTTCGGCCCAGGTCCAGACCTGCCAGATGCCGAATTCCTTTTCGCGATAGGCGGGACGGCTGCCATACCTTTCGACGTTCAGCGCCAGAAGCGCCGGGATCGACTGCGCCGTCGCCCCCTGATCCTGATCTGCCATTCTTCCCCCCTGCACCGGCTTTCCGGGCTCGCAGGCCGCGACTCTCTCCCGGCGCGGCCTCCGGGTTGGAAGGTTGCGGTGAATAGTTTCCGGACTTTTACCCAAATCTTGCGAATCCTTTCCGGTTGAATCCGGTGCTTGCGAAGCGCGCAGAAGGTGCTAGCGATGGGGCGGGGAGGACGGGAGATGACCGAGGATGCGCGGGCACGGCTGACGCAGGCGGGGCTCAATCTGATCGGGCAGGCGCTGTCGATCTTTGACAGCGATCTGCGGCTGGCGGTCTCGAACCGGCAGTATCAGCTGATGTTCGACCTGCCCCCGCATCTGACCGAGCCGGGCACCAGTTTTGCCGACACGATCCGCTGGCTGGCCGAGCGCGGCGATTACGGCGCCGTGGGCGAGATCGACGCCTGGGTGGCGACACGGGTCGAGCAGGCGCGGACCTTCACCCCGCATTACATGGAGCGGCAGCGCGCCAATGGCCGGACCATCGCGGTCGAGGGCGCCCCCTTGGCCGAGGGCGGCTGGATCACCGTCTATACCGACATCACCGAGACGAAGCGGCAGGAGGCGCTGCTGCATGCCCGCTCCGAGGAATTGTCGGAACAGGTTCTGACCCATGCCGCGCAGCTGGCGGCGGCGAACCGGGAGCTGGCGGCGACGAATGCCGCGCTGGAGGAGGCGCAGCGCGAATTGCGCCGCACCGCCGCGCGGATCCGGCAGGTCACCGAAATGATGCCCGCCCATATCGCGCATATGGGGGCGGATTTCGTCTATACGTTTTCGAACCGGCGCGTGACCTCGGTGATGCCCGGCTCGCGGGATGATCCGGTCGGCCATACCGCCGCCGAGGTTCTGGGCGAGGACACCTTCCGCCGCATCCTGCCCGGGTTCGAGCGCGCCTTCGCGGGCGAGGCGAATGTGATCGAGATCACCCATGACCCCTCGGGGCGGCGCATCCGCATCGCGCTGACGCCCGATCGGGGGGCAGGCAACGGGGTGCAGGGGGTCTATATCCTGTCGACCGATGTGACCGCGGAAACCCAGGCCCGGGCGGCGCTGGCACAGGCCAGCAAACGTGAATTGGCGGCGCAGATCACCTCGGGGATGGCGCATGATTTCGCCAATCTGCTGACGATCATCCTCGGGCTGCAGGGGCGGCTGATGCGCCTTGAGGGCCTGCCGCCCGAGGGCCGCGATGCGGTGCGCGCGACGCTGTCGGCGGCGCGGCGGGGGGGAACGCTCTTGGACCGGATCGCGGCGATTTCCGGCAAGCGCGAGTTGCGGCCGCAGGCGGTGAACCTGCCCGCGCTGATCGCCGATCTGGTGACGATGGCGGCGCCGACGCTGGGCCCTGCGGTGCTGGTCGATCTTGATATCGAGGGTCTGGCCGCGCCGATCGTGCTGGACCCCGGACCGCTGCAGGACAGCCTGCTCAATCTGCTTTTGAACGCCCGCGATGCGATGGGGCCGAAGGGCGGGGCAATCCGCATTGCCGCCCATCCGGTGCGCGACACCTGGGTCGAGATCCATGTCACCGACACCGGCCCCGGTTTCTCCCCCGAGGCCCTGGCCCATGGGCTTGATCCGTTCTTCACCACCAAGGGCGGGCAGGGCTCTGGCCTTGGGCTGTCGATGGTCTATGACCAGACGAAACTGGCGGGCGGCACGGTGCGGATCGAGAATTGCGAGCCGGGCGCCTGCGTGACCCTGCGCCTGCCCTTGCGTCTGGCGGAAACCGATGCGACGCCGATGCTGGTTCTGTTGGTCGAGGATGACCCCGACATCCGGCTTTCGGTGCGCGAGATGCTGCGCGGCCTTGGCCATTCGGTGCTGGAGGCGGGCAGCGTTGACGAGGCCGAGGCGCTCTCTGCGCTGCCGGAAATCGGGCTGGTGCTGTCGGACATCCAGCTGGCGGGAACGGGCACCGGGATCGACCTTGCGCATCATCTGTCGGGCCGGGTGCCGATGCTTTTGATGACCTCGCTGCCGCCGGGCAGTCGGCTGCGCGCCGCCGCGCCCTGTCCGGTGCTGCAAAAACCCTTCGTCGCGGCGGAACTGGCCGCGCTGATCGCCGGAGTGCGCCGATGACCCATTCGCAAGCCCCGCTTGTCGCCGTTCTGGACGACGAACCCGAGATCCGCCGCATGCTGGTTGATGCGCTGGAAGAAGCCGGGTTTCGCACCAGCGCCTATGCCCGGGCGACGGAATTCGAGGCCGGGCTGAAGCGCAGCCAGCCCGATGTCTGTCTGGTCGATCTGGGCCTGCCCGACCGCGACGGTCTGGCGCTGGTGCATCGGCTGGCGCTCGAATCGGGGGCGGCGATCATCATCATCTCGGGCCGCGCGCAGGTGCAGGACCGGGTGACGGGGCTGGAACTGGGCGCCGATGACTACATCATCAAGCCCTTCGATCCGGCCGAGGTGGTGGCCCGCATCCGCGCCCGTCTGCGCCGTCCGCGCTCCGAAGCCGCACCGGCGGCGCAGGTGGCGGTCTTCGCGGGCTGGAAGGCGGCCTTCGACCGCTATGTGCTGATCGACGCGCGTGGCGTCGAGACGCCGTTTTCCCATGCCGAGGGAGAGGTCTTGCGGCTGTTCCTGGAAAGCCCGAACCGGCTGATTTCGCGGGCGCAAATGCAGGAAAGCCTGGGCGGCGCGGCGGGAGAAAGTTTCGACCGGGCGATGGATGTGCGGATCTCGCGGCTGCGCACGAAGCTGGGCGAAGACCCGAAGAACCCGCGGCTGATCAAGACGATCTACGGCGCGGGCTACATCTTTCTGGGCGAGGTGCGCTGGGCGTAAACGGGTCGCACTTTACGGCGGGGCTGCGCGGCATTACCTCTGGACCCGTGAATACGGAGCGCATCATGAAACCTGCCCTTACCCTTTACCTTGCCGCCCCCCGTGGCTTTTGCGCGGGCGTCGACCGGGCCGTGAAGATCGTCGAGATGTCGCTCGAGAAATGGGGGGCGCCGGTCTATGTGCGCCACGAGATCGTCCACAACAAATTCGTGGTCGACACGCTGGCGGCGAAAGGGGCGGTTTTTGTCGAGGAGCTGGACGAATGTCCGGTTGACCGGCCGGTGATCTTTTCGGCGCATGGCGTGCCGAAGACGGTCCCCGCCGAGGCCGAGCGGCGCAACATGATCTATGTCGATGCGACCTGCCCGCTGGTCTCCAAGGTGCATCTGGAAGCTGAACGCCATGCCGAGGAAGGTCTGCAGATCGTGATGATCGGCCATGCCGGCCACCCCGAGGTGATCGGCACCATGGGCCAGCTGCCCGAGGGCGAGGTGCTGTTGATCGAAACCGCCGCCGATGTGGCCAAGCTTGAGGTGCGCGACCCGGAAAAACTCGCCTGGATCACCCAGACGACGCTTTCGGTCGATGATACCGCCGAGGTGGTGGCGGCGCTGCAGGCGCGGTTCCCCGCGCTCGTCGGTCCGGGCAAGGATGACATCTGCTACGCCACGACGAACCGTCAGGCGGCGGTGAAGGTGCTGGCCGAGAAGATCGAGGCGCTGCTGGTGATCGGGGCACCGAATTCCTCGAACTCGAAACGTCTGGTCGAGGTGGGGCGGAACGCCGGTTGCGCCGTTTCGCATCTGGTCGAACGCGCCTCCGAGATCCAATGGGAGGCGCTCGAGGGGCTGACGAAAGTGGGCCTGACCGCGGGTGCCTCGGCCCCCGAGGTGCTGGTCGACGAGGTGATCGCGGCCTTCCGCGAGCGCTATGATCTGACGGTAGAGCTTGTCGAAACCGCGAAAGAGCGGATAGAGTTCAAGACACCGCGGATCTTCCGCCACGACAATTGAGGCATCATGTCCCCCGAGTTCCTGTTCACGGCTTTCATCGTCTGTCTGGTTCCGGGGATCGGGGTTGTCTACACGCTCTCTTCGACGCTGGGGCAGGGGTTCCGGGCCGGGCTTTGGGCCTCGCTCGGCTGCACCATCGCGACGCTGGTGCATCTGGCGGTGGCGCTGGGGGGGCTTGCGGCGGTGCTGCACACCTCGGCGCTGCTGTTTCAGACGATCAAATATGCGGGCGTGGCCTATCTGCTTTACATGGCCTGGGGCACGCTGAAGGGCACCGGCGGGCTGGCGCTTGAGGCCGCCGCGCCGCAATCGGTGGCGCAGCTGGTCTGGCGGGGGATCGTGCTCAACCTGCTCAATCCGAAGCTGCCGCTCTTTTTCGTGGCCTTCCTGCCGCAATTCATGGCGGTGAATGACGGTCCTTTCGTGATGGCGGAACTGGGCGTCGTTTTTGCCGTCCTCACCTTCCTGACCTTCCTGTTCTATACCGCGCTGGCGGCCTCTGGCCGTCAGGCGATCCTGAGCCGCCCGGCGGTGATGGCCTGGATGCGGCGGGCCTTCGCGGCCTCTTTCGCGGCGCTGGGCGTCCGCCTGGCGTTTGAGCGCGCGTGATGGCCGATCTTTACGCATGGACGGACGGGGCCTGCAGCGGCAACCCGGGGCCGGGGGGTTGGGGCGTGCTGATGCGCGCGATGGCCGATGGCAAGATCCTGAAGCAAAAAGAGCTTTCCGGCGGCGAGGCCGATACGACCAACAACCGCATGGAGCTGATGGCGGCGATTTCGGCGCTTGAGGCGCTGACGCGGCCCACCGCGCTGACGATCACCACCGACTCGGCCTATGTGAAGAACGGCATCGAAAGCTGGATGCACGGCTGGAAGCGCAACGGCTGGAAGACGGCGGACAAGAAGCCGGTGAAGAATGTCGATCTGTGGCAAAGGCTGGATGCGGCGCAGGCCCGTCATCAGGTGGTCTGGAAATGGATCAAGGGCCACGCCGGGCATGCGGAAAACGAACGCGCCGATGAGCTGGCCCGGGCGGGCATGGCGCCCTACAAGCCTGCAAAGGGCTAAAGGAACCACGGCAGCACCAGCGGTGCCAGAAACGCCGTCAGCACCGCATTCAGCCCCATCCCGATCGAGGCGAAAGCCCCTGCCGTGTCATGCACCTGAAAGGCCCGCGCCGTGCCGATCCCATGCGCCGCCACCCCGGTCGCAAAGCCGCGCGCGCGCCAGTCCCGCAGCCCCAGCCCGTTCAGCATCGGCGTCACGAAAATCGCCCCGATCATGCCGGTCAACAGCACCAGAACCGCGGTCAGCGTCGGCTGCCCGCCCAAAGCCTCGGAAATCCCGATCGCCACCGGCGCCGTCGCCGATTTCGGCGCGAGCGTCGCCAGAAGCCCGGCCTCGGCCCCGAACATCTTCGCAATCGCCAAGGCCGAGACGATGGCGGTGAACGACCCCGCCAGCAACGCCGCGATGATCGGCAGAGCCGCCTTGCGGATCGCCTTCAGGTTCGCCTGCAAGGGCACGGCCAGACAGACCGTCGCCGGACCCAGCATGAAATGAACGAATTGCGCGCCCTCGAAATAGTCGCTGTAGGGCGTGCCGGTGACGCCGAGCAGCACCGCCAGAAACATCACCGCCAGCAGCACCGGATTGGCCGCCGGATTGCGCCGCGCCAGCCGATAGAGACTGTCGCCCGCCCAATAGGCAAACAGCGTCGCCGTCAGCCACAAAAGCGGCTGCGAGGCAAGATAGGACCAGATCAGCGCCGCATCAGTCATCGGGCAGGCTCCGCACCAGTTTCGCGACAAGGGTAAAGGTCAGCGCGCCGACGACGATGGCCAGCAGCGTCGAGGCGACAAGCGCCACCGCCAGCGCTGGACCCTGCGCGGCCAGCACCGGCAGATGTGCCACCACCCCCACGCCCGCTGGCACGAACAACAGCGACAGATGGCCAAGCACCCCCTGCGCCACCGGCTGGATCATCGCCCGCAGCCGCGCGCTGGCCGAAAGCGCCGCGACCATGCCCAGCATCCCCAGAACCGGCCCCGGCAGCGGCAAATGCCCCGCGCGCGACAGCACCTCGCCCGCAAGTTGGAACGCCAGAAGGATCGCCAGAGCCGCCACCATGGGGTATTTCCCGATATTGGTCATAATTTAGAACCAGTTTAAGCCTGTCGCCCGGCCATGCAAGCGAAAACCCCTGTTTCTGTGGATAAGCCCGCCGCCTCGCCGGAAGGTGAGGGGGGTGGCGTTGACTTGGCCGGTGGCAAAACCGAAACTGGCGGACCCTCAATCTGGAATCGGTGCCCCTTGCGTTTCACCCGCCTGCGACTGAACGGCTTCAAGAGCTTTGTCGACCCGACCGACCTTGTGATCCACGACGGCCTGACCGGCGTCGTGGGGCCGAACGGCTGTGGCAAGTCGAACCTGCTTGAGGCGCTGCGCTGGGTGATGGGCGAGACCCGCGCCAGCGCGATGCGCGGCGGCGGCATGGAAGACGTGATCTTTGCCGGGGCCGCCACCCGCGGTGCGCGGCATTTCGCGGAAGTCTCTCTGTCGATCGACAACAGCGAGCGGCTGGCGCCCTCGGGCTTCAACGACAGCGATGTGCTGGAAATCGTGCGCCGGATCACCCGCGATGCGGGCTCGGCCTACAAGGTCAACACCAAGGATGTCCGCGCCCGCGACGTGCAGATGCTGTTTGCCGATGCCTCGACCGGGGCGCACAGCCCGGCGCTGGTGCGGCAGGGGCAGATTTCCGAGCTGATCAATGCCAAGCCGAAAGCCCGCCGCCGGATTCTGGAAGAGGCCGCGGGGATTTCCGGGCTTTATCAGCGGCGGCACGAGGCGGAACTGAAGCTCTCGGGCGCAGAGCAGAACCTGGCCCGGGTCGATGATGTGCTCGAACAGCTGGGCACGCAGCTGGCCGCGCTGTCGCGGCAGGTGCGGCAGGCGGTGCGCTATCGCGAGATCGGCAATGATCTGCGCCGGGCTGAGGGGATGCTTTTGTATCGCCGCTGGCGCGAGGCCGATCTGGCCCGGGCCGAGGCGGAAAACGCGCTGCGCTCGGCGATGATGGGGGCGGCGCAGGCGGAACTGGCCTCGCGCGCGGCGGCCAAGGCGCGGGTGGCGCAGGAAGACGCCCTGCCGCCCTTGCGCGAGGAGGAATCGATTGCCGGGGCGATCCTGCAACGGCTGATGCTGCAACGCGATGCGCTGTCAGATGCCGAGGCGCAGGCGGCGGCGCGGATCGACAGTCTGAAATCGCGCATCGCGCAGCTGGACCGCGACATGGAGCGCGAGGCCGGGCTGAACCGCGATGCGGGCGAAACCATTGCCCGGCTGGATTGGGAAATGGGCCAGTTGCTGAAAGCGGCCGAGGGGCAGGAGGAGAAGCTGGGCGCGGCGGCCGAAGCCTCGGCCGAGGCGGCGGCGGTTCTGGCCGAGCGCGAGGCGCTGCTGAGCGAGGGCACCGAGGATGTGGCGCGGCTGGCGGCGCGGCATGGCTCGGTGACGCGGCTCGTGTCGGACAATCGCGCGACGGTGGCCAAGGCCGAGGTCGAGGCGGCGCGGGCCTCCGATGCCGCCGAGACCGCGGCCGAAGCGCTGGAGCGGGCCGAGGAGGCGTTTGAGGCCGCGCAGACTGCGCAGGAAGAGGCGCAGGATCAGGCCGAGGCCGCCGAGGAGGCACTGATCGCGGCGGATGAGGCGCGCGGTCTGGTGCAGGCGCGGGAAAGCACCGCGCGGGCCGTGCGCTCCGAGGCCGAGGGCGAGGCCGGGGCGCTGCGGGCCGAAGTGGCGGCGCTGGCCCGGCTGGTGGAGCGCGAGGCGGCGAGCGGGCATCAGCTGCTGGACCGGGTGCGGGTGAAAAGCGGTTACGAGGCGGCCTTGGGCGCGGCTTTGGCCGATGATCTGCGCGCGCCGGAGGTCGAGGCGGGGGCGCGGTCCGGCTGGGGCGTGCTGCCCGATTACGAGGCGGTGCAGCTCTTGCCCGCGGGCGTCGAGCCGCTGTCCGCCCATGTCGAGGTGCCCGCGGTGCTGCGCCGTCGCATCGCGCAGATCGGGCTGGTGGCCGATGCCGCCGAGGGCGCGCGGCTGCAACCGATGCTCGCGCCCGGGCAGCGGCTGGTGTCGCTTGCCGGTGATCTGTGGCGCTGGGACGGCTTCCGCGCCGGGGCCGAGGATGCGCCGACGGCGGCGGCGCTGCGGCTGCGCCAGCTCAACCGTCTGGTGGAACTCAAGCGCGATCTGGAAGAGGTCGCGGCCCGGGCCGAGGGGGCGCGGCAGGCGCATGAGGCGCTGAGCCGGACCCTGGCCGAGGCGACGGCGGCCGATGCCCGCGCCCGCGAGGCCCGCCGGGCGGCGGATACGCGGCTGGCCGAGGCGGGGCGGGCGCTGTCGCGCGCCGAAGCCGATCGCTCGATTTCCGCGGGCAAGCTTGAATCGGCGCGGATGGCGGTGAAACGCTACGGCGACGAGGCCGGATCGGCGCGGCTTGCGCTGGCCGAGGCCGAGGCGCAGCTGGCGGCGCTGCCCGATCTTGACGCCGCGCGCAGCGAGGTCGAGGCGATCAAGCTGACGGTGGAGGCCGCGCGGGTGACGATGCTGACCCGCCGAGCGAGCCATGACGAGATTCGCCGCGAGGGCGAGGCCCGGCTGCGGCGGCGGCAGGAGATCACCAAGGAAATCTCGGGCTGGCGGCACCGGCTGGAAACGGCCGAGAAACGCTCGGCCGAACTTGCGTCGCGGCGCGAGGAGGCGGTGGGCGAGCTGGAAGATGCCGCCGCCGCGCCCGAGGAGCTGGCGGCGAAGCGCGACGAGCTGAATGCGGCGATCGAGACCGCCGAGGAGCGGCGGGCAACGGCTTCGGACCGTTTGGCCGAGGCGGAGGCGGCGCTGCGCCAGGTGCAGATGGCGGAACGCGATGCCGAACGCGCCGCTGGCGAGGCGCGCGAGGGCAAGGCCCGGGCCGAGGCGCGGCTGGATGCCGCCCGCGAAACCCAGGCCCATGCCGCCGAGCGGATCGCGGAGGCGATGGATCTGACGCCGCAGGCTTTGTTCGACACGCTGGGCGCCGACCCGGGCAAGATGCCCGCTGCCGAGGCGCTGGAAATCGAGGTCGCGCGGCTGAAACGCGCCCGCGAGGCTTTGGGCGCGGTCAACCTGCGCGCCGAGGAAGACCTGCGCGAGGTGCAGGGCGAACATGACGGGCTGGCCAAGGAAAAGACCGATCTGGAGGAGGCGATCCGCAAGCTGCGTTCGGGCATTGCCGGGCTGAACCGCGAGGGGCGCGAGCGGCTTTTGACCGCGTTCGAACAGGTCAACGAAAGCTTCCGCACGCTCTTCACCCATCTTTTCGGCGGCGGCTCGGCCAGTCTGCAACTTGTGGAAAGCGATGATCCGCTGGAGGCGGGGCTTGAAATCATGTGCCAGCCGCCGGGCAAGAAGCTGTCCACCCTCAGCCTGCTGTCGGGGGGCGAGCAGACCCTGACCGCGATGGCGCTGATCTTTGCCGTCTTCCTGGCCAATCCGGCGCCGATCTGCGTGCTCGACGAGGTCGATGCGCCGCTTGATGACGCGAACGTCACCCGGTTCTGCGATCTGCTCGATGAGATGACCCGGCGCACAGACACCCGCTTCCTGATCATCACCCACCATGCGGTGACGATGAGCCGGATGGACCGGCTGTTCGGCGTGACGATGCAGGAACAGGGGGTCAGCCAGCTGGTCTCGGTCGATCTGAAGAAGGCCGAGCAGCTGGTGGCCTGACGGGGCTTGATGCGGAGGGGACAATCGGACAATCCTTGCGGGCAGGAGGCCCCGATGATCCGTCCGCTCGTCCCTGCTGTCATTGCCCTGCTGGCCGCGCTGCCCGCGCAGGCGCAGGTCATGGCCGACCCGGATGTGGTGGCGGCCTTCCTGCAGGACTACGGGCTGACCGCGCAGCCCGGCACCGACGATCAGGGCGATCCGATGCTCTCAAGCTCTGTCGATGACACGAAATTCGACGTTTATTTCTATGGCTGCACGCGGGCGCGGGACTGCACCTCGGTGGCGTTTTCGGCGGCGTTCCTGCCCCCGGAACCGCTGAAATATGCCATGGTGAACAGCTGGAACCGGAAGGCCCGCTTTGGCCGCGCCTATCTGGAGGGCGATGGCACGGCGGTGATCGAATATGATGTCAACCTCGACAAGGATGGGGTGGGGGGCAAGAATTTCACCGACACCATCGACATCTGGCGCAGCTTGCTGGATGACTTTCGCACGCATATCAACTGGTAAGGGGATTCCATGGCCTCCGCAATCGAAGCGCGTCTGAGCGCGCTCAACCTCACGCTTCCCGACGCCCCGGCCCCGGCGGCGAATTACGTGCCCTTTGTGCGCAGCGGCACTCAGATCTTCGTCTCGGGGCAGGTCTCCGCGGGTCCCGACGGCTTCATCAAGGGCAAGCTGGGCGCCGACATGAGCGTGGAAGAGGGCGCCGCCGCCGCCCGTCGTTGTGGCCTGGCGCTGATCGCGCAGGCGCGGGCCGCGGTGGGCGATCTGGACAAGATCAAGCGGGTGGTGAAGCTGGTGGGCTTCGTCAATTCGACTGCCGATTTCACCGACCAGCCCAAGGTGGTGAATGGCTGTTCCGATCTGATGGTCGAGGTCTTCGGCGAGGCCGGTCGTCATGCCCGTTCCGCCGTTTCGGCGGCCTCGCTGCCCTTCGGCGTCGCGGTCGAGATCGAGGCGATCTTCGAGGTGGAATGATGCAGCCCCTGCCCGCGGCTTTCCTGACCCGTCCGATCGCGCATCGCGCGTTGCATGACCGTGCCGCCGGGCGGCCGGAAAACAGCCGCGCCGCGGTGCGGGCGGCGGTGGCTGCGGGCTACGGCATCGAGATTGATCTGCAGCCCTCGGCCGATGGCGTGCCGATGGTGTTTCACGATTACGACCTGCGCCGTCTGACCGGGGTTCCGGGCCGGCTGCGCGGGCTGACCGCGGCGCAGCTGGCCGAGATCCCGCTTTCGGGCGGGGACGAGGGCATTCCGACGCTGGCCGAGGTGCTGAAAATCGTCGATGGCCGGGTGCCGCTGCTCATCGAGATCAAGGATCAGGATGGCGCGATGGGGCCAGATGTCGGCCCGCTCGAGGCCGCCACGGCGCAGGTTCTGGCGGGCTATGCCGGGCCGGTGGCGGTGATGTCCTTCAACCCGCATGCGGTGGCGGCCTTTCACCGGCATCTGCCCGGCGTGCCGGTGGGGCTGACGACTTCGGCCTATGCCGCCGCCGACTGGCCGCTTCTGCCCGCAAAGGTACGCGCGCATCTGGCGGGCATTCCCGATTTCGAACGGGTGGAGGCCTCCTTCATTTCGCATGAGGCCGCCGATCTGGGCGCGCCGCGGGTGGCGGCGCTGAAGGCGCAGGGCGCGGCGATCCTGTGCTGGACGATCCGCACGCCAAAGGCCGAGGCAGAGGCGCGCAAGATCGCGCAAAATATCACCTTCGAGGGCTACGACGCTTGACCCTTTCCCCCCGCGCCCCACTTTTGGGAAAAGGCGGGGGGATCTCTTGGACAGCGTCGAAGTCAACGTTCTGGCAGGGATTTCCTCGGTTCCGGCGGCGGAGTGGGATGCCTGCGCCTGCCCCGAGGCCGCGGATGGCGGCCGCCCCCGCGATCCTTTCACCACGCATCGCTTCCTTGCGGCGCTCGAGGCCTCGGGCTCGGTCGGTCCGGGCACGGGCTGGACGCCGCATCATCTGCTGGCCCGGCATGCGGGGGCGGTGATCGCCGTCGCGCCCTTTTACCGCAAAAGCCATTCGCAGGGCGAATATGTCTTCGATCATGCCTGGGCCGAGGCCTGGCATCGCGCGGGCGGCAGCTACTACCCGAAACTGCAGGGCGCCGTGCCCTTCACCCCCGTCACCGGGCGGCGGCTTTTGTGCCGACCGGGGCAGGAGGAGATCGGGCAGGCCGCGCTTTTGCAGGCGATGGCGGAACTGACGCGGCGGGGCGGCCATTCCTCGGCGCATCTGACCTTCTGCACCCGGGAGGAGGCCGAGGCGGCCGCCTCGGCAGGCTGGCTGCATCGCACCGGCGTGCAGTTTCATTGGGAAAATCGCGGCTATGGCGGATACGAGGATTTCCTTGCCACACTGGCCTCGCGCAAGCGCAAGGCGCTGCGCAAGGAACGCGCGCGGGCGCAGGATTTTGGCGGCACGATCCGGGCGCTGAGTGGCGCGGCGATCGAGGACCGCCACTGGGAGGCGATGTGGGCGTTTTACCTCGACACCGGGGCGCGGAAATGGGGCCGCCCCTATCTGACCCGCGCCTTCTTTGACGCGCTGCCCGCGCTGCGCGACGAGGTTCTTCTGATCATCGCGGAAAAGAATGGCCGCGCCGTGGCCGGGGCGCTCAATTTCATCGGGCGCGATACATTATATGGCCGCTATTGGGGCTGCCTTGAGGACCACGCTTTCCTGCATTTCGAGCTGTGTTACCATCAGGCGGTCGACTGGGCGATCGCGCAGGGCTTTGCCCGGGTCGAAGCGGGGGCGCAGGGCGACCACAAGCTGGCGCGCGGCTACCTGCCCGTGCTGACGCATTCGGCGCATCACATCCCGCATCCCGGCTTTCGTCAGGCCGTGGCGGAGTATCTGGAACAGGAGCGTGCGGCGGTGGCCGAGGAAGCCGATGCGCTGGCGGAGCTTGGCCCTTATCGGGAAGAAGAGCGTATTTAGTCCAGGAAAAAGGCAGCGGGCTTTTCCTGGTCCAAATACGCCCTTGCGGCCTTGGGTCAGAGTGCCGCGAGCAGGCCTTCGCCCGCCGACAGCTCGCAGACGCCCGGGCTTTCCTCGCGGTGCAGCACTTTCACCACGCCGTCTTCCACCAGCATCGCATAGCGGGCCGAGCGGTCGATCAGCCCGACCGGCGGCGCCGAAAAGGCCATGCCGATCGCCTTGGTGAAGGCGGCCTCGGCATCGGCGAGCAGGGTGATCCCGGCGGCGGTGGCCCCCGTCGCCTCGCCCCAGGCGGCCATCACGAAGGGGTCGTTGACCGAGACGCAGAGGATCTCGTCCACGCCCTTCGCGTCGAATTGCGGTTTCGTGCGGATGAAGCTGGGCACATGGGCGGTGGTGCAGACCCCGGTATAGGCGCCCGGCACGGCAAAGATCACCACCTTGCGGCCCGCGGTCAGCGCCGCCAGATCGACCGCCTCGGGGCCATTGGCGCCGATCTTCAGAAGCGTTGCCGCGGGAAGTTTCTCTCCAACCGTCAGTGTCATTGCGTTCTCCCTTCGCTTGGCACGGGCTGTGCATCAGGGATATAGGGGCGGGAAGGGACATGACCAGAGGAAGAGCATGAGCGGCATCGTGATTGTGGGCGGCGGGCAGGCGGCGGCCTCTCTGGCGGCGAAGGCCCGGGCTTTGGGATACGCGGGCGACGTGACCATTCTGGGCGAGGAGCCGGTGGCCCCCTATCAGCGCCCGCCGCTGTCGAAGGCCTATCTTCTGGGCGAGATGCCGCTCGAACGGCTGACTTTGCGCGGTGACGACTGGTATGCGGCGAACCGGGTGACTTTGCGGGTGGGCACCCGGGTCACCGGCATCGACCGCGCCGCGAAAGCCGTGCTGATCGGCGACGAGCGGCTGAGCTATGACCATCTGGCGCTGTGCACCGGGGCGGTGCCGCGCCGCCTTCCCCCCGGGATGGGGGCCGGGGGGCTTTCGGGCATCTACACCCTGCGCGATCTGGCCGACACCCAGGCGATGGCGGATGAATTCGTGCCCGGGCGCAATCTGGTGGTGGTGGGCGGCGGCTATATCGGGCTTGAGGCGGCGGCGGTGGCCTGCAAGCGCGGTCTGACGGCGAAGCTTGTCCACACCCGCGCCCGCATCCTGCGCCGGGTGGCGGGCGTCGAGACGGCCGCTGCGATCCGCGAGATGCACCGGGCGCATGGGGTCGAGATCCTCGAAGATATCGGCATCACCCGCATTCTGGGCGAGGGCCGGGTGCGCGGCGTCGAACTGGCCGATGGCCGCATCCTGCCTGCCGATTTCATCGTCGTCGGTATCGGGGTCGATCCGCGCACCGATCTGGCCGAAGCGGCGGGGCTGGCGATTGACGAGGGGATCGCGGTCGATGCGCAGGGCCGCACCTCGGACCCCTCCATCTGGGCGGCGGGCGATTGCGCCGCGTTGCCGGGGCCGGAGGGGCGGATGCGGATCGAATCGGTCGGCAATGCCATCGACATGGGCGAGCTGGTGGCGGAAAACATGCTGGGCGCGGGCAAGGTCTATCGGCCGAAGCCGTGGTTCTGGTCGGATCAGTTTTCCTCGAAGCTGCAGATCGCGGGGCTTTGCACCGGCCATGACCGGGTGGTGACCCGCACCGCGGAGGGACAATCGTTCTGGTATTTCCGCGAAGGCCGTCTGATTGCCGTCGATGCGCTGGATGCGCCGCGCGCCTATATGATCGGCAAGCGGCTGATCGAGGCGGGCAAGGCGGTGACGCCCGAACAGGTGGCCGGGGCCGCGGATCTGAAGGCGCTGATGGCATGAGAATCATCGGCGGAGAGAAGCGGGGCCTGAAACTGGCCGAGGTGGGCGAGGGCGACATGGCCGCGCATCTGCGCCCGACCACCGACCGCGTGCGCGAAAGCATCTTCAACCTTCTGATCAACGGCACCCATGGCAATCCGATCCCGGGGGCACGGGTGCTGGATCTGTTCGCGGGCACCGGCGCTTTGGGGCTCGAGGCGCTCTCGCGCGGGGCCGCCCGGGTGGCCTTTGTCGATGAGGGCACGGCGGCGCGGGTGTTGCTTCGCAAGAATGTGGAGCTGATGCGGGCGATGGGCGTGACCGACATCTGGCGGCGCGATGCGACGAACATGGGGCCGTGCCGCGGTGCCGGTTACGGGCTGGTCTTTCTCGATCCGCCCTATGGCATGGGGCTGGGGGAAAAGGCCCTCGCATCTTGCCTGTCGAACGGCTGGATCGCCCCCGGCGCGATGGTCGTGTGGGAGGAAAACACCGCCCCCGTGGTGCCGGAACCGCTGAGCCAGATCGACCAGCGCCGCTATGGCGACACCGTCGTGACCTTGGCCCGGATGCAAGCATGAGCGTGAAAGCCGTTCTGTTCGACTGCGACGGGGTGCTGGTCGACAGCGAGCCGATGACCTTCCTCGCGCTGCAGCAAGATCTGGCGGCGCATGGTCTGGATCTGACCCTGCCCCAGATGGAGGCGCTGTTTCTGGGCGGCACGCTGGAGCGGGTGCGGACGGTGGCCAATGGCATGGGCGCGGGGCTGGGCCCCGATTGGTGCGAGGATTTCCACGACCGGCTTTATGCGCTGCTGCGCGACCGGGCAGAGCTGATGCCGGGCGTCGAATCGCTTCTTGACCGGCTGGATGCGGCGGGGATCGCCTATGCCGTCGGCTCGAACGGGCGGCGCGCGAAGATGCAGGCGAGCCTTGGCCGTCATCCGGCGCTTTGGGCGCGGCTGCAGGATCGGCTGTTTTCCGGCCAGGATCTGGGCTGCCCGAAACCCGCCCCCGATCTTTACCTGCGGGCCGCGGCCTTTCTGGGCGTCGCGCCCGCGGACTGCGTGGTGATCGAGGACAGCGGCCCCGGCGCGATGGCGGCGCAGGCGGCCGGGATGCGCTGCCTTGGCTATGCGCCGCAGGGCCATGCCGAGGGCCTGATCGCCGCCGGGGCAGAAATCATCGCCGATCTGAAGGACATTCCGCAGCTGATCGGCCTTGCCTGAGGCCGATCGGGGTGGCGCCTGAAAACGGCGCAAAGAATCGGGCCAGCGCAAAGAAAAAGACCGCCGGGTTTCCCCAGCGGCCTTTTGAACTGCTCGAAGGCGGCCTCAGCCCTGACGGGCCTTGAAGCGCTTTTGCGTCTTGTTGATCACGTAGACGCGGCCTTTACGGCGCACGATCTGGCAATCGCGATGACGCTGCTTGAGCGAGCGGAGCGAGTTGCGGACCTTCATCGGTCTTCTCCTGTTCGCGGCGACGTGCGCCTTGAAAACGAATGCCCCCGAAGGGGCGGTGAATGGTGGGCGGTACTGGGATCGAACCAGTGACCCCTACGATGTCAACGTAGTGCTCTACCGCTGAGCTAACCGCCCGGAAACTTTCGCCGTTTGCTGCCGCGTTCCCGTCCGAAGCAAGGAACCTGACTGCAACCGCGTCGGTCTGGGGGTCTATAAAAGGAGTCGTTCCGGCTTTCAAGGGCCTTTTGGCAGGAAAAGAAATCAGTGTAGTCTTTCTTTCGAAGGAGGGCCCATGGCCGAGGTTTCCGCATCGATCCAGCCCTATCGTCTGCACCTGCCCGAGAGGCTGAGCTCCGGGGTCGTTTTTGCCTCGCCGCATTCGGGCCGCTTCTACCCGGCCGATTTCACCCGCCGCGCCCAGCTTGACCTTTTGCGGCTGCGCTCCTCGGAAGATGCCTTTGTCGACAGGCTTCTGACGCAGGTGCCACAGGCCGGGGCAACGCTGATCGAGGCGGTCTATCCGCGCGCTTTCGTCGATCTCAACCGGGCCGAGGACGAGCTGGACCCGGCGCTGATCGAGGGGGTGGCCCGGGGCTCGGGCGGGGCGCGGGTGCTGACCGGGCTGGGGGTGATTCCGCGCGTCGTCGCCGGTGGCCGCGAGATTTTCCGCGGCAAGATCCCGCGCGCCGAGGCCGAGGACCGGCTGGCCCGAATCTGGCGCCCCTATCACCGCCAGCTCTCCGAGCTGTTGCGCGACCGCCATGCCCGATTCGGCCGGGTGCTGCTGTTCGATGTCCATTCGATGCCGAGCGAGGCCGCCAGCGGCGGCAGTCCCGGACCGGATATCGTGCTGGGTGACCGCTTCGGCGCCTCGGCCCGGGCCGAAACCAGTCTCGCCGTCGAACAGGCCTTTCGCCGCGCCGGGCTGCGGGTGGCGCGCAACAGCCCCTTCGCCGGCGCCTATGTGGCGCAGCGCTATGGCCGCCCCGCCGAGGGGGTCGAGGTGGTGCAGATCGAGATCGCCCGGGCGCTTTACATGAACGAGGAACGGATCGAACCGCTGCCCGCCTTCGACCGTTTCGCCCAGGCCATCGGCGCGGTCTTCGTCGAACTGGCCGATCTGATCCGCGGCGAGGCGCGGCTGGCGGCAGAGTGATCAGCCTTTGGTCAGGCCGCGGCCCAGCCGGATCGCATCGGCGCCGAATTTCGCCCGGATCGCATCCGCCGCCCGTTCCGCCGCCGCCCGCGCCGTTGCCTGCGGATCGAGCAGATCACCGATCGGATCGCGGCCGCCCGCCGGGGACAGGTCGGAATAGCCCGCGCCGATCAGCCGGAACGGCCCCGGCTCGGGCAGGGTCCGCAGCAGCGCCTCGGTCGCGCGAAACAGCGTGTCGGCCAGCTGCGAAGGTTCCTCGAGCTTCACCTGACGGCTGAGCGCGGAAAAATCCGCCCGCCGCAGCTTCAATGTCGCGGTGCGGCCTTCAAGCCCCTTCGCCTTCATCCGCGCGGCGGCCTTTTCGCACATCGTCCACAGGATGTCGGCCAGCCGGTCGCGGTCGGACATGTCGCTGTCAAACGTGGTCTCGTGCGAGACCGACTTGATCTCGGCATCGGGGATGACCCGGCGCCGGTCGATGCCCTGCGCCAGTTCGTAAAGCCGCAGCCCGGTGGCGCCGAACCGGCTTTGCAGGGTCTCGGGACCGGCGCGGCGGATCTCGGCCAGGCTGCGCAGCCCCGCGCGCGCCAGCGCCGCCCGCGTCGCCTCGCCCACCCCCCAGAGGATCGAGGCGGGCTTGTCGCGCAGGAAAGCCTCGGTCTCGGCCCGCCCGATCACCGAAAAGCCGCGCGGCTTGTCGAGATCCGAGGCGATCTTGGCCAGAAACTTGTTGTGCGACAGCCCGACCGAGGCGGTGACGCCGATTTCGGTCTCGATCTCGCGGATCACCCGGGCCAGGCTGACGGCGGGGGCCGCATGATGCAGCCGGGCGGTGCCGGTCAGGTCCAGAAACGCCTCGTCGAGCGACAGCGGTTCGACAAGCGGCGTCAGCGCGGCGAATTTCGCCCGGATCAGGGCGGAGACATCGGCATAGCGGTCCTTGCGCGGGCGCAGCACGACGGCCTCTGGGCAGAGCTTCATCGCCTGAAACATCGGCATAGCCGAGCGGACCCCGGCGATGCGGGCGATGTAGCAGCAGGTGGTGACGACGCCGCGGGTGCCGCCGCCGACGATCAGCGGCTTGTCGGCCAGGCTCGGGTCATCGAGCTTCTCGACCGAGGCATAGAAGCTGTCGCAGTCGACATGGGCGACGGAGAGGGTGAACAGCTCGGGATGGCGCAGCAGACGCGGCCGCCCGCAGCGCGGACAGCGTGCGGGGGCGGTGTCGAAGGTGGCAAGGCAATCACGGCAAAGCGCGGGCATGGTGATCGATCCTAACGCAGGACCCGGCCGTGGGGGAGGGGGCGCTGCCCCCTCTTTTGGCTGCGCCAAAATTCACCCCCGGGATATTTGAGGCAAGATAAAGGGCAATGCTTTTACCTTGCCCCAAATATCCCGGGGGGAGCGAAGCGGGGGGCAGAGCCCCCCACTCCCGTATCAGTTCAGCACGCGCGGTTCGGTCTGGACGCGCTGGCTGGCCGAGACCTTGCCGCCGACCACCAGCCCGTCGGGACCGGCGGTCACCGGAAGCGTCTCGCCGTCCTTCACCGTCCCGGCCAGGATCAGCTCGGCCAGCGGGTCCTGCAGCGCGCGCTGGATCACCCGTTTCAGCGGCCGGGCGCCAAAGACCGGGTCGTAGCCCTCGTCGGCGAGCCATTTCAGCGCCGCTTCGTCCAGCACCAGCGCGATCTTGCGCTGCGCCAGCCGCGCTTCCAGCCGCTTGAGCTGGACCGTCACGATGCCGTCCATGTTCTCGCGCGTCAGCCGGTCGAAGATCACCATCTCGTCCAGACGGTTCAGGAATTCAGGGCGGAAATGCATCCGCACCGCCTCCATAACCTCGGCCTTGGCCTCGGAGCCGTCCGTGCCTTCGGGCAGACGGCTGAGCGCCTGCGACCCGAGGTTCGAGGTCAGCACGATCAGCGTCTGCTTGAAATCGACGGTGCGGCCCTGACCATCGGTCAGCATGCCGTCGTCGAGCACCTGCAACAGCACATTGAAGACATCGGGATGCGCCTTTTCCACCTCGTCGAAGAGCACGACCTGATAGGGGCGGCGCCGCACCGCCTCGGTCAGCACGCCGCCTTCGTCATAGCCGACATAGCCGGGCGGGGCGCCGATCAGCCGGGACACGGAGTGTTTCTCCATGAATTCCGACATGTCGATCCGCACCATCGCCGCGTCGTCGTCGAACAGATAATTCGCGACCGCTTTCGTCAGTTCGGTCTTCCCCACCCCGGTCGGCCCGAGGAACAGGAACGAGCCCAAGGGCCGGTTCTCGTCGTTCAGCCCGGCGCGGGCACGGCGCACGGCATTGGCCACCGCGGTGATCGCCGCATCCTGCCCGATCACCCGCTTGTGCAGTTCCTCCTCCATCTTCAAGAGCTTCTCGCGCTCGCCCTCGAGCATCTTCGAGGTCGGAATGCCGGTCCAGCGTTCCACCACCTCGGCGATCTGCTCGGGGCGGACGGCCTCTTCGACCATCTTGCTCTCGGCCATCGTCTCGGCCTCAGCCAGCACCTTTTCCAGCTCCGGGATGCGGCCGTATTGCAGCTCGCCCGCCTTGGCGAAATTGCCCTCGCGCTTGGCCTGTTCCAGCGCCGCCCGGGCCTGATCGAGCTGCTCCTTGACCGAACGCGAGGCCTCAAGCATGTCCCGCTCGGCCTGCCATTTCGCCGTCATCTCGGCAGAGCGCTGCTGCACGTCGGCCAGATCCTTCTCGAGTTTCTCGAGACGATCCTTCGAGGCGCTGTCATCCTCGCGTTTGAGCGCCTCGGCCTCGATCTGCATCTGCAGGATCTGCCGATCCAGCGCATCAAGTTCCTCGGGCTTGCTGTCCACTTCCATCCGCAGCCGCGAGGCCGCCTCGTCGACAAGGTCAATCGCCTTGTCGGGCAGGAAACGGTCGGTGATGTAGCGATGCGACAGCGTCGCCGCCGCGACGAGCGCCGAATCGGAGATCCGCACCCCGTGGTGCAGTTCGTATTTCTCCTTGATGCCGCGCAGGATCGAGATCGTGTCCTCGACCGTCGGCTCATTCACCATCACCGGCTGGAACCGCCGCGCCAGGGCCGCGTCTTTCTCGACATATTTGCGGTATTCATCGAGCGTGGTGGCGCCGACGCAATGCAATTCGCCCCGCGCCAGCGCCGGTTTGATCAGGTTCGCCGCATCCATCGCGCCTTCGGATTTGCCCGCGCCGACAAGCGTGTGCATCTCGTCGATGAAAAGGATGATTTCCCCCGCCGCGGCTTCGATTTCCTTCAGGATCGCCTTCAGCCGTTCCTCGAATTCGCCGCGGTATTTCGCCCCGGCGATCAAGGCGCCCATGTCGAGCGCCAGAAGCTTCTTGTTGCGCAAGGACTCGGGCACGTCGCCGTTGATGATGCGAAGCGCCAGCCCCTCGGCGATGGCGGTTTTCCCCACGCCGGGTTCGCCGATCAGCACCGGGTTGTTCTTGGTGCGGCGCGACAGCACCTGCATGGTGCGGCGGATTTCATCGTCGCGGCCGATGATCGGGTCGATCTTGCCTTCTTCTGCCGCCGCGGTCAGGTCACGGGCATATTTCTTCAGCGCATCATAGCCTTGCTCGGCATTGGCGCTGTCGGCGGTGCGGCCCTTGCGGATGTCGTTGATCGCGGCGTTCAGCTTTTGCGCCGTCACCGCCCCGGCATCAAGCGCATCCTTGGCGCGGGTGTTCACCATCGCCAAAGCCATCAGCATCCGCTCCACCGGAACGAAGCTGTCGCCCGCCTTCGTCGCCAGTTTCTCGGCCTCGTCGAGCACGCGCACCAGCGCCTGTTCGACATAGACCTGTCCGTCACCGCCCGACACTTTCGGCAGTTTCGAGACGAACAGATCGACGCTTTCCTGCACCCGGGCGGGCTCGCCCCCGGCGCGTTTGATCAGATTGGCCGAGAGCCCCTGATCGTCATCCATCAGCGCCTTGAGCAGATGTTCGGGGACCACACGCTGGTGCCCCTCGCGCATCGCGATGGTCTGCGCCGCCTGCAAAAAGCCGCGCGACCGTTCCGTGAACTTCTCCATGTTCATCGGCTGTCTCCTTGGTTAAGCCCCCGGGGTTCTGGCGCCCACCATGGCACGCCGCGCCCGGGTCTTGTTGCAAAGGTGGTTGGGCAGATTTCCCCGTTCAAGGGGGGGACCAGGCCCGAAACGGCCGGGGCGATGAAAAAAATGCGCAAAGGCGATCTTGGAAACCATTCGCCAAGACTTCACCTTCATCCTGAGGGTTCCAAACGCGAGGTCACCCGATGCACCATGTCGCCATTCGCATTGCGCACCTGATCTACAACGCCGCGCTTCGTCAGTTCGAGGCGGTGGTGGAATTCTTCTCTCCCGGCCTGCCGGCGCCGATGCGGGTGCCGGTGCGGGTTCCTGCAGCCCCCGACATCGGGCATCGCCGTCTGGTCCGGGTGCTGACCCATGAAGCCCGGCGGCGCGGTGGCATCGTCTGAGCCAATTCGCTTGACCGCCTGCGGCATCAGGGGCAAAACCCCGGCGTTTGCACCGCAGGAGGGCTGCCATGACCGATCTTCTTCCCGCCGATGATCGCCTGATCGTCGCGATGGATGTGCCGAATGCCCTTGCGGGGCTGGAACTGGCGCAAAAGCTGGGCGACAGCGTCAGTTTCTACAAGATCGGCCTTGGCATGCTGACCGGCGGCGGGCTTGCGCTTGCGAATGAGCTGAAGGGCGAGCAGGGCAAGAAGATCTTCCTCGACATGAAGCTTTTCGACATCGGCGCGACCGTCGAAGCCGCGGTGCGTGGCATTGCGCAGTTCGATCTCGATTTTCTGACCGTGCATGGCGACCCCCATGTGGTGCGGGCGGCGAAACAGGGGGCTTCGGGCAAGGATCTGAAGATCCTTGCGGTGACGATCCTGACCTCGCTCGACCGCGCCGATCTGGATGCCGCGCTGCTGCGCGATGGCGCCGTGGCCGATCTGGTGGTCGAACGGGCCGGGCGGGCTTTCCTGGCAGGGGCCGATGGCGTCATCGCCTCGCCGCAGGAAGCGGCACTGATCCGCGCCCTGCCCGAGGCGGCGGGCAAGTTGATCGTCACCCCGGGCGTGCGCCCCGCGGGGGCGGCTTTGGGCGACCAGAAACGGGTCGAGACGCCCGCTTCGGCGCTGGCCGCCGGGGCCGATCATCTGGTCGTCGGCCGTCCGATCTGGCAGGCCGAGGACCCGCAGGCCGCCGCCCAGGCGATCCTGCGCGAGATGGCCGGGGCCTGACCTCCCGCGCTGAAAACGAAAACGGCGGCTCCGACCGGGCCGCCGTTTTCGTGCATGATGTGACGGGCGTCACTGATGGGTGGAGGCTTCCGCCGCCCCGGCCCCATGTCCAAGACCCATCGGCTGGGCGAAGGACAGCCAGGCCACAAGGCCCACCAGACAAACACTTACGCTCACAAGGAAGTACTTGAAGCTTTTCGCTTCTTGCGGGAAATCATCATACATGTCTTCTCTCCTGATTTGCCACCTGCGTCTCTACGCCGCAGCCCGCGAGTCGTCCAGAACCTAGATCAATTCCAGTTTCTGAATGTGACGATTTTCAGTTCTCGTTGATGTCGTGATCCCAGATCCGGGTCTGCCCCGCCCGGACCCCGGCCAGTTTGCGGGCGATCAGCCAGACCGCGATCGCCGCAACCGTCATCACCAGAATCAGCGCGGGCCAGCTGCCACCCAGAAGCCCAAGCCAAAGCAGCCCTGCCACCAGAAGCGCCCCGACGGCAAAACCAAGCAGGACGAAGACCGGCAGCAGCATCTCGGCGCCGCCCAGCACCGCCGCTGCCACCACCCAGACCCAGGGTTCTTGCCACCACATAATCATTTCTTCCACATCTTGAAGGCTTCGCCAAAGGCTTCAAGCGCCGAGGTCGGCAGCAGCACCGTCTGCTTGCCCGCGCCCGCGGCAACCTTGGCCACGGCGTCGACCTGTTTCAGCGCCACCTGATATTGCGCCGCCTCGATACCGTTCTTCGCGATCGCCTCGGCAATCACCGAGGTCGCGAAAGCCTCGGCCTCGGCGGTGACGCGGATCGCCTTGGCGGCTTGTTCGGCGGCGTAAAGATCGGCATCGGCGGCCAGTTCGACCGCCCGCTTGCGACCCTCGGCCTCCATCACTTGCGCGCGCCGCGCCCGTTCGGCGTTCAGCTGCTGCAACATCGCCGCCCGGGTCGCCTCGTCCAGATTCACGTCGAGAATCTCGGTCCGGGTGACTTCAATCCCCCAGTCATCGACGACATTCGCCACGTTGTCGCGGATATGGGTGATCAGCTGCGACCGGTTCGACTGCACGGTGTCCAGCTCCATCTGCCCGATCTGCGAGCGCACGATCCCGGCAACGGTGGTGGCGATGGCGGCATCGATATCGCGAATCCGGTAGACGGTCTTTTCCGGCTCGATGACGCGATAAAAGACCGAGGTATCGACCTGCACCAGCACGTTGTCGGCGGTGATCGCATCCTGCCGCGTGGTGGGCAGCTGCCGTTCCAGCACCGAGACCTTGTGCGCGACGCGGTCGAGGAAGGGGACGATGAAGTTGATGCCGGGGCCAAGCACGGCGCGCAACCGGCCGAAACGCTCGACCACATGTTTTTCGGATTGCGGCACGATCCGCACGCCCAGGAAAACGCAAAGGATCAGGAACAGGGCGACGGCCAGCATGATCGCATTGCCGCCGATGAAATCGGATGGAGTGATCGGGTCCAAAGGAACCTCCCGTGTGAAACTGCCCTCAATATGGGGGCAGGTCGCGGGTGGCGAAAGGGGTCATGGCTCGGGAACCAGTTTCAGCCCGACAAGGATCGCGACGACGACGACGGCCCAGCCGCCCGGGCGGCTCATCAGCCAGATGCCGAGGGCGAGCGCCGCCCAGATCAGCCGCAAGGAGGCGGTGCCCGCAAAGCCGAGGAAGGGGCCCCACATCTAGCGGCGGCCCCAGCGCTGCCAGGCCCAGATCAGCGCCATGGCACCGAGGACGGCGCCGACGAAGCCCGCCATCAGCCCCATGATCGAACTCAGCAGGCGCAGAACAAGGCCGCCGATCAGCGCGCCGAAGATGCCAAGGGCGATGGTCGTCGGAATGTCGGTGTTCACCTTCATCAGCCGCGTCGCCAGATAGCCGGCGGCAGTGCCGATGATCAGGAAAGTGAGGATGGGCATGGGGGCCTCCCGTTCGCGCCTGCCGAATATGGGGGCAGGCGGGAGGGTTGGAAAGGCCCCCCCGTCAGGCATGCGGTCGCGGTTATTGCAGATCGGCGAAGGCCTGTTGCAGCCGGGTGGCCGCCTCGATCACCCGCGCCCGTGGCGTGGCCAGGTTGAAGCGCAGGAAGCCGTTGCCGCCAAGGCCGAAGGTGGCGCCGTGATTGGCGGCGATCTTCGCGGTTTTTTCTACCCGCGCGATGAATTCGGTCGTGTCCATGCCGGTTCCCGAGAAATCGACCCAGGCCAGATAGGTGGCCTCGAGCGGCATCGATCTGACACCCGGGATCGTGTTCACGATCGCGTCGAAGGCCTGCCGGTTGCCATCCAGATAGCGGTTCAGCGCATCGACCCAAGCCGCGCCTTCGGGGGAATAGGCGGCGGTGGCCATGGCGATGCCGAAGCTGTTTGCCGAAATCCCCAGCGCCGCCATCGTCGCGGCAAACCGCCCCCTCAGCGCCGGATCGGCGATGATCACATTGCCGGAATGGCCGCCCGCGATGTTGAAGGTCTTGGTCGTCGCCGTCATCATCACCACCGGCTGATCGGGCGCGGCGACGGCCATCGGGCTATGACGGTGCCCGGGCATCACCAGATCATGGTGGATTTCGTCCGAGACAAGGATCAGGTTGTGGCGCCGCGCAAAATCGGCCGTTGCCTTCAGCTCGGCCTCGGTCCAGACCCGCCCGCCCGGATTGTGCGGCGAGCACAGGATCAGCATCTTCGCCGTCCCGTCCATCCGCGCCTCCCAGGCGTCGAAATCCATTTCATAGCGGCCCCCGACCATCTTCAGCGGGCATTCGACCACCTTGCGCCCCGCGGCGCGGATGACCCGGGCGAAGGCATGATAGACCGGCGTCATCAGAACGACGCCATCGCCCGGTTCGGTGAAGGCCTGCAGGCACAGCGCCGTGCCGTTCACCAGCCCATGCGTGGTGAAAATCCACTCGGGCTGGATCTTCCAGCCGTGCCGATTGGCCATCCACCACTGAATCGCGGCCTGATAGGCGCTTTCGTCGCCCCAGTAGCCATAGACGCCCTGGTTCAGCAGCCCTTGCAGCGCGTCTTGCACCGCCTGCGGCGGGCGGAAGTCCATATCCGCCACCCACATCGCGATTCCCTCCTGCGGGGAAACGCCATAAAGGCTCTCCATGCAGTCCCATTTCACCGAATGGGTGCCGATGCGGTCGATGACTTCGTCGAAGTCGGGAAGGGCGGTCATGGCAGGCTCCTGGTCGTGGCGTCTCGGGGTGTCGTTCTGGATGAGAGTGATATTCCGGTCCAATGTTCCAGTGAAGATGAAATAATTGGAACGTTGTCCTGAAATTTTGCCATTTTGCAGAACGACCCTGCGCGCAAAGGTCGCCATTGCACGACCGGCCCGCATCCAATAAAAAATGCGCATGACAACGCGCCCCATCCTGATCCATCCCGATCCCCGGCTCAAGAAGCTTTGCGACCCCGTCGCAGCGCTGGACGACACGATTCGCCAACTGGCCGATGACATGCTGGAAACCATGTATGACGCCCCCGGTGTTGGCCTGGCCGCGCCGCAGATCGGCGTCATGTCGCGCATCTTCGTGATGGATTGCGCGAAGGAAAAGACCGGCTTCCCCGAGGCCATGGTGCTGATCAACCCGGAAATCACCTGGGTCTCCGAAGAAAAGAACGTGCACGAGGAAGGCTGCCTCTCGCTGCCCGAGCAATATGCCGATGTGACCCGCCCGAAAGAGGTGCGGATGCGCTGGCTTGGCCTTGACGGCCAGATGCACGAGGAACAGTTCGACGGCCTTTGGGCGACCTGCGCGCAGCATGAACTCGACCACCTGAACGGCAAGCTTTTCATTGATCATCTGGGTCCGCTGAAGCGGCAGATGGTCACCCGCAAGCTGGAAAAGCTGAAGCGGGAATGGGCGCGCGAGGGGCGGGGCTAAGTGGCCGTCCGTCCCTTCATCCGCTTTGACGACAAGCGGTTGCATACCGCCGCGGAGCCGGTGACCGAAATCACCGACGAGATCCGCACGATCTGGGCCGATATGGTCGACACGATGGAGGCGATGCCCGGGCAGGGCGTTGGGCTGGCGGCGCCGCAGATCGGCGTGATGCTGCGGCTTGCCGTCGTCGATGCTTCCGAAGCGCGGGGGCAGGCGATCCTGATGGCCAATCCCGAGGTGCTGCATGCCTCGGGCCAGATGCGGGACCATGACGAGGCCAGCCCGAACCTGCCCGGCGTCTGGGCGACGATCTCGCGGCCGCGTGCGGTGACGGTGCGGTTCCTGAATGCGGCGGGCGCGGTCGAAGAGCGCGATTTCGTGCACCTTTGGGCGACCTCGGTGCAGCACCAGATCGACCATCTGAACGGCAAGACCTATGTCGATCACCTCAGCATGTTGAAGCGCAAGATGCTGGTGGCGAAATCGGCCAAATTCGCGAAGAAAGCCTGATGCGCGTCATCTTCATGGGAACGCCCGAATTTTCGGTGCCGGTGCTGGAGGCGCTGGCCGCCCGGCACGAGGTTGTCGCTGTCTACAGCCAGCCGCCCCGGCCCGCCGGGCGTGGAAAGGCGCTGCGGCCCTCGCCCGTGCAGGCCCGCGCCGAGGCCCTGGGTCTGCCGGTCCGCCATCCGCTGAATTTCAAGGCCCCCGAGGATCGCGAAGCCTTTGCCGATCTGAACGCCGATATCGCCGTTGTCGTCGCCTATGGGCTGATCCTGCCGCAGGCGATTCTGGATGCGCCGAAACGCGGGTGCCTGAACATTCACGCCTCGCTGTTGCCGCGCTGGCGGGGGGCGGCGCCGATTCACCGGGCGATCCTGTCGGGCGATGCGGAAACCGGGATCTGCATCATGCAGATGGAGGCGGGGCTGGATACCGGCCCGGTGCTGTTGCGCGAAAAGCTGGCGATCGGCGCGACCGAGACGACCGGCGAATTGCATGACCGGCTGAGCGGGATGGGCGCGCGGATGATCTGCGAAACGCTCGACCGGCTCGACAGCCTGACCCCCGAGGCGCAGCCCGAAGCGGGCGTGACCTATGCCGCCAAGATCGACAAGGCCGAGGCGAAGATCGACTGGACCCGTCCGGCGGCGGAGCTGGTGCGGCTGGTGAACGGGTTGTCGCCCTTTCCGGGGGCCTGGTGCGAGGTGGCGGGCGAGCGGGTGAAACTGCTGCGCGCCGATCTGGTCGCCGGGGCCGGGGAACCGGGAACGGTGCTGCAGGGCTTCGACATTGCCTGCGGCACGGGGGCGCTTCGGGTGCTGGAAGCGCAAAGGGAGGGCAAGAAACCGATGCCCTCCGCGGAAATTCTCAAAGGTCTGGCGCTGCCCGCGCGGCTGTAACTTTACGCCGGGGGCATGAAGCCCAGCGGCGGCGTGCGGTCTTCACGTTCGAAATCGAGCGCGGGGCCATGGCGCACCGGGGTTTCGCGCTTGGTCGAACAGATCAGCTCGAAGCCATCGACCTCGGCGGCGACGATCAGGGCGGTGGCAATGGGGCGTTCGCCGTCGAAGATCTGGACATGGCCGCGCAGATTGGTGACCTGCGCCGCATCCAGCGAAAAGCCGCCCGACCAGCGTTTCAGGATCGGCCAGACACGACCCCCGGCATGCACGCTCAGCCGCGCCGGGCGTTTGCTGTCGCGCCGGGTCGCCTCGCGCAGGCCGGCCAGAATTTCCTTCGACAAGAACTCCATCTTACCCTCCAGCGGGTCACCCCTCCCCGGGCAACCCATGTGCCAAGTGTGTGATGTGAGACGTAAAAATCAAGTGAATACCTGATGACGCCGCGCTGACGTTCCGTAAACGCAACGCCCGGTTGCCCCGCGGCCCGGCGCCGATTACCCTGCGGAAAGATCCTTTCCGGAGAAACCGATGCGATCCCCCCTTGCGCCGTTGCTGTTCAGCCTCTGCCTGCCTCTTGCCGCCCATGCCGAATGCGGCGGAAATTTTTCCGGCTTCGTCGCGGGGCTGAAGGCCGAGATGCAGCGCAATGGCCTGTCCGCCGCGACGGCTGATTCGTTTTTCGCGGGTGTGCGGCAGGAGGAACGGGTGCTGAAAGCCGACCGGGCGCAGGGCGTGTTCCGGAAAAGCTTCCTTGATTTTCAGGCCTCGGTGATTTCGAAGAACCGGCTGCAGATAGGCGCGGCGATGGCGCAGAAATATGCGGGCATCTTCGATGCGGCGGAACGGCAATACGGCGTCTCGCGCGGGGTGCTTTTGGCGTTCTGGGCGCTGGAGACCGATTTCGGCAAAGTGCAGGGCGATTTCAACACCCGCGACGCGCTGGTGACACTGGCGCATGATTGCCGCCGCCCGGATCTGTTCCGGCCGCAGGTTCTGGCCGCGGCCGAGCTTTACGCGCGCGGCGATTTCGACCCGGAGCGCAGCCGTGGCGCCTGGGCGGGCGAGATCGGGCAGGTGCAGATGCTGCCCGCCGACATCCTGCGCAACGGCGTCGACGGCGATGGCGACGGGCATGTGAACCTCAAGGGCTCCAGCGCCGATGCGCTGATGTCGGGGGCGAAGATGATCGCCTCGATGGGCTGGCGTCCGGGCGAGCCGTGGTTGCAGGAAATCATCGTGCCTGCGGACATGGACTGGGCACAGACCGGGCTTGACCGCAGCCTGTCCACCGCCGATTGGGCGCGGATGGGGGTGGTGCCGCGCTCGGGTCGGTTTGCGGGGCCGCAGGGGTCGGTGCTCTTGCCGATGGGGCGCAAGGGCCCGGCCTTCATCGCCTATCCGAATTTCCGCGTGCTGTTTGAGTGGAACAAGAGCTTCGTCTATGTCACCACCGCCGCCTATTTCGCGACGCGGCTGGAGGGCGCCCCCCGGGTCGATCCGCGCGCGGCCGAACCCGGTCTGGCCCCCGCGCAGATGAAGGCGCTGCAACAGCAGCTGCAGGTGCGCGGCCATGATGTCGGGCCGATCGACGGCATTCTGGGCGAAAAGACCCGCGAAGCCGTGCAGATCGAACAGGGCCGACTGGGCCTGCCCGCCGATGCCTGGCCGACGCCTGCGCTGCTGGACCGGCTCTGATCAGTCCTCGCGGAAGGCGCGGGTGAAGTAATCGGTGAAGGGCTTGGTCAGATAGGCCAGCGGGCTGCGGTCCCCGGTGCGGATATAGACCTCGGCGGGCATGCCGGGCAGCAGCTGCAACGCGCCCAGCTTTTCCGCCTCGCCCGGGTCCAGCATCACCTCGGCGCGGAAATAGGACATGCGCGAGGCTTCGTCGACCAGCGCATCGGCCGAAATCTGCGTCACCTGGCCGAACAGCTCGGGCGTCGTGCGGCTGGCAAAGGCGGGGAAGCGCAGCGCCACCGGCTGACCGATTCGCACCTCGTCGATGTTGATCGGCGAGATCTGCGCCGCCACCAGCAGCGGCCGGTCCTGCGGCACGATGTAAAGCACGGGCTCCGCGGCCCGGATCACCGCGCGCGGCGTCGTCACCGTCATCGCATAGACGATCCCGCCCACCGGCGCGCGCATGTCCAGCCGCTCGATCTGTTCGGTCAGCGACCGGCGCCGTTCCGCCAGTTCAAGTTCGCGATAGCCGATGTCGCGCAGCTCGGTTTCGGCATCCTCGCGCCGCTGCGAGGTCAGACGCAGCGCCTCCAGATCCAGTTCGGTCACCTTGCCCTCGGCCTGGGCCTTTTGCGCCACCAGCGCGCCGACTTCGCCGGCCAGACTGGCCGCCTCGCGCTGCAGCGCCAGCACCCGGCTGGCCTGCGCCAGCCCCTTGTCCAGCAATTGCTGCTGATCGGCCAGTTCCCGCGCGATCAGTGCCTCCTGCTCCTCGGTGGCACTGCGCTGCGCCTCGATGCCGCCGATCTGCGCCTGGGTCTGCTCGGCGCGCTTGGTCACCTGATCAAGCGCCTTGCGCAGGGTTTGCGCCCGCGCCTCGAACAGCCGCCGCTGCCCCTCGACCAGCTCGGCCACATCGGGACGGGTCCGGGCCGCCTCGAGCAGTTCGGGATGGAACCGGATCTCGGGCGCATCCGCCCGTTCCGCCTCCAGCCGCCCGCGCCGGGCCAGCAGCTCGAAGAACTGCCCCTCGACGATGGCGCGTTCCGACCGCACCAGATCGCCGTCAAGCCGGATCAACAGCTGCCCGGCGCTGACGCTATCGCCCTCGTGCACATGGATTTCGGCGACCACGCCGCCATCGGGATGCTGCACCACCTGCCGGTGCTGATCGACCTCGATCTGCCCCGAGGCGATGACCGCCCCGGCGATCGAGGACACCACCGACCAGAGCCCGAAGCCGCCGACCAGAACCGCCAGCGTCACATAGCCGATCAGCAGCGCGCCCCGGGGCGAGATCCGCGCCTCGGCCGGGGGGGTGGCTGCCGGTTCGCTCCGTCGGGGCGGGGCGGGAAGGCCGGTCTGCGCCAGCTGCGGTGCGGTCGCCCCGGCGGGGGCGGGGGGCTTGCGGCTCGGGATCGCCCGGCGCAGCGCCGCCGCCGCCTCGGAAGTCTCGGCCTCGGAATTTGGCTTGCGGGTCATGCCACGCCTCCCGGTCCGGCGCCGCGGCTCAGATCGGCCGCATTCTGCACCATCGCTTTCAACACCTCCTCGCGCGGGCCGAAAGCCCGCCGCATCCCCGCGTCAAGCACCAGAAGCGTGTCGCATTCGGCAATCGCCGCGGGCCGGTGCGCCATGATCAGCACCGCGCCGCCCGCCGCCTTCATCCCCCGCACCGCCGTGTTGAGCGCCATCGACCCCTCGTTGTCGAGATTGGCATTCGGTTCATCCAGCACCAGCAGCACCGGGTTGCCGTAAAGCGCCCGGGCAAGGCCGACGCGCTGGATCTGCCCGCCCGACAGCCGCCCGCCCGCCTGCGACACCCTTGTGTCATAGCCCTCGGGCAGATCGAGGATGAGCTGATGCGCCGCCGCCCGCCGCGCGGCATCGACGATCATCTCGGGGTCGGGCGTCGGCGACAGCCGGGCGATATTTTCCGCGATCGTGCCGTCGAACAGCGTCACCCGCTGCGGCAGATAGCCGATCAGCCCGCCCAGCACGTCGGGGTCGTAGTGATCCAGCGCCGCCCCATCCAGCCGGATCGCCCCGTTCGCCGGGCGCCAGACGCCGCAGATCGCCCGCGCCAGCGTCGATTTTCCCGCCCCCGAGGGGCCGATGATGCCGAGCGCCTGTCCGGGCTCGACGCGAAAGGACACCGCGCGCAGGGTGGCGCTTTGCGCGCCCGGCGGCACCACGGTCAGCGCCTGCGCCTCGATCAGCGCGCGCGGGCGCGGCAGCGGGGTGCGCGGCGTCTCGCGCGGGATCGCGGAGAGCAGCAGCGACAGCCGCCCCCAGCCCTCGCTGGCGCGGGCGACCAGCGCCCAGCCGCCCACCGCCTGTTCGACCGGCGCGAGCGCCCGCCCCATCAGGATCGAGCCCGCCACCATCGCGCCCGCGGTCATCTCGCCCCGCAGCACGACATAGGCGCCCATGGCCAGGATCGCCGATTGCAGGAAGGCGCGGAAGGTCTTGGTGAAGGTGGAAAAGCTGCCGCCCAGATCGGTGGCGCTCAGCATCGCCTCGACCGCCCGCTCGCGCGATTTGCGCCAGCGCAGGAACGAGGCCCCGCGCATGCCGAGCGCCTGCACCAGCTCCGCCTCGTCGCGCAGCTGGTCGGCCAGCCGGTCCGAGGCGATCTGCGCCCCGGTCGCGGTCTGCAGCGGCTTCGCCGTCATCGACTGGTTGAGCAGCGTCACCCCGATCAGAAGCGCCCCGCCCGCGATCGACAGGAACCCGAGATAGGGGTGGAAGAGGAAGATCGCGGACAGGAAGACCGGCACCCAGGGAATGTCGAACAGCGCCAGAAACACCGGCGAGGCCATCAGCTTGTTGACCGCATCAAGATCGCGCAGCCCGGTCATCGCCACCGGATCGTTCGGCACCATGCCGTTGCGGCGCAGCGCCGCCTCGAAGACGCGCGATTCGAGATCGGCCTGAAACCGTGCCCCCACCCGCGCCATCAGCCGCGCGCGCGCCAGATCCAGCAGGCCCATCGCGGTGAACAGGAAGACGACCAGCAGGAACAGCGCTGTCAGCGTCTCGACCGAACGCGCGCCCAGCACGCGGTCATAGACCTGCAACATGAAGATCGGCCCGGTCAGCATCAGCAGGTTCACGAAAGCCGAAAACAGGCCCACGCTCAGGAACAGACGTGTGCTGGCCGATCTTGCGGCGCGCAATTCCGCCTTGCCGGCTGCCAGTTCATCTCGTTTCATTCCGCCCTCTTTGTCGCGGGAAAGGGTTTGCGGCCCAAATCCTGTCTGAACGCATAAACGTTAACGCATCGAGGTGATAAAATCGTTCAGGGCGCCTTGTTTCTGCGCCTCTGTCTCCTTATTGCTTTTTGGGGTTTTACCGAAATCGAGACGGATGTCACCTGTCTTGACGCAGCGCGCCGAAGACGAGCCCCGGCCGCAACCGAGAAGACGAGAGGGGTTGATGGAACAGAGATTTGGCCTCGTCCTGATCGCAGGTCTTGCGCTTGCCGGTTGCGCCGGAGGGCCGCAGACGGCCGAGCCGGGCAGGGTGAACGACCCGATGGAAGGGGTCAACCGCAAGGTGCATGGCTTCAACAAGGGCGTTGATACGCTGCTGTTCAAGGCCCGGCCCGGTCAGCCGCGCAGCATCGACAACGGCTTCACCCGGGCGGTGTCGCGTGCAGGCGCGAACCTGTCGCTGCCCGGCAAGGTGGTCAATGCGCTGCTGCAGGGCCGTCCCGAGCCCGCGGTGAAGAACACGTTCCGCTTTGCGATCAACTCGACCATCGGTCTGGCCGGGCTGTTCGATCCGGCGGGCACCAGCTTTGCCCTGCCCGAACAGGACACCGATTTCGGCGAGACGCTGGCGGTCTGGGGCGTGGGCGAGGGCGCCTATGTGGAGCTGCCGGTCTATGGTCCCTCGACCGCGCGGGATGCGGTGGGTCGGGTCGTTGACATCGCGATGAATCCGGTCGGGCAGGTGCTGGAAGGCGCCGATGCCACGGCCGCCGCTGCCACCCGGGTCGCGGGCAAGGTCGCCGACCGCAAACGCTTCGGGGGCGTGATCGAATCGGTGCTTTACGACAGTGCCGACAGCTATGCGCAATCGCGGCTGCTCTATCTGCAGATGCGCCGCCACCAGCTTGCAGGCAAGGAGAATGACGATGCACAGGCCTGGGACCCCTATGACGACCCCTATGCGCAGTGATCGCCGCCATCTGCTGCTGGGCGGGGCTGCGGCCCTTTTCGCGGCCGTCGCGCTGCGCCCGGGGGCCGCTCTGGCGCTGACCGAGGATCAGGCCAAGGCGCTGATCGACAAGGCCGTGACCGATGTGAACACAGCCATCGCCTCGGGCCGGACCGGTCCCGCGCTTTACGCGATGTTCGAAGACCTCTACATGCGCTATGCCGACGTGCCGACGATCGCGCGTTCGGTTCTGGGCACGGCGTCGCGCACGGCAAGCCCGGCGCAGATGCAGGCCTTTACCCTCGCCTTCCGCGGCTATGTCGCGCGCAAATACGGCAAGCGCTTCCGCGAATTCAGCGCCACCCGCTTCGAAGTCGTCGGCGCCCGCAAGGTGAAGACTTTCATCGAGGTGAAGTCGATCGCCTACATGCCGGGCGAGGCCCCCTTCGAGGTGCTCTGGCATGTCTCGGACAAGTCGGGCAAGAACCTGTTCTTCAACATGATCGTCGAAGGCGTCAACATGCTGGCGGCCGAGCGCACCGAGATCGGCGCGATGCTCGACGCCCGGCGCGGCAATCTCGACCAACTGATCGCCGATCTGAAAACCGCCCAGTAAACCGCCGGGCGGCAGCGGGAAAAGAAAAACGCGGCTCCCCCGGGGCCGCGTTTTTTGATCAGTAAAGCTGACGCAGCATCGAATCGATCGCCTCGCCGAAGGATTGCGGCCCCTGCTGGCCGGGCCCCTGCTGCGCGGGCGCGGGCGCGGGCGGCTGCTGGGGCGCCTGCGGCACCGGCCGGCCCGAGGTCACAAGCTGGCCATCGACCACCGGCACGCCGCCTTCGGGGATCGGATCGCCCGAGGACCAGGCCTGACCGGGATAGACATTGTTCGGATCGGGCTGGCCGCGCCATTCCTCGGGCAGGGCCATCGGCAGGGGCGTCACCGGCTGGCCTTCCTCGACCCGGACCATCACCTCGCGCCAGATCTGTGCGGGCAGACCGCCGCCCGTGACGCCCGTCAGCGGCCGGTTGTCGTCATAGCCCATCCAGACGCCCGCCACATAATCGGCGGTGAAGCCGATGAACCAGGCATCGCGGGCGGCCTGGGTGGTGCCGGTCTTGCCCGCCACCTGCCGCCCGTCCAGCCGCGCCCGCATCCCGGTGCCCTGCTCGACGCCCTGATGCATCATCCAGATCAGCTCGCGCGCGGCCTTTTCGGAAATCACCCGCTCGCCGATGCCGGTCTCGGCACCGAACAGCGGCTCGTCCTCGCCCTTCAGCCGCAGGTCGGTCAGACCGTAGGGCCGCACCGAGGAGCCGCCGTTCAGGATCCCCGCATAGGCACCGGTCATCTCGATCAGCGTCGATTCCGACACGCCAAGCGCCACCGCCGGCCCCTCGGCCAGATCCGAGGCGAAGCCGAAATCCGATGCGACCTTGCGCACCGCATCCAGCCCGACCGACTGGCTGACCCGCACCGTCGCGGTGTTGATCGATTTCGCCAGCGCCTGCCAGATCGGGATCGGCCCGAGAAAGTCCTTGCCGTAGTTCTTCGGCGACCACGGCCCCGAGCCGCGCACGTTGATCGTCAGCGGCGCATCCTCGACGATCGAATCCGGCGTCCAGCCCAGATCCAGCGCCGCCGCATAGACGAAGGGCTTGAAGGTCGAGCCGGTCTGCCGCTTCGCCTGGGTCGCGCGGTTGAACGCCCCCGAGACCTTGGTCTTGCGCCCGCCCACCATCGCCCGCACGGCGCCATCGGAGGACATCACCACGATCGCCGCCTCGGCGGTGGACCCGTCCTTCACCCGGGTGTCGAAGATCGATTTCAGCGCCTCTTCCGCCGCGGTCTGGATGCGCTGATCCAGCGTCGTGCGGATCACCACATCGGCGGTGGCGTTCTTGCCGAAATAATCGGGGATGCTGTCCATCACCCAATCGGCAAAATACCCCCCCGCCCGGGCCTGCGCCGCCTCGGACAGCGTGGCCGGATGGGCGCGGGCGTCCTGCCACTGCGCATCGGTCAGATAGCCCTGCTCATGCATCAGCGCCAGAACCATCCCCGCGCGCTCCTGCGAGCGTTTCAGGTTGGTCGTCGGCGCATAGGTCGAGGGCGCCTTGAGCAGCCCTGCCAGCATCGCCGCCTGCTGCGGGTTCACATTCGTCGCCGAAATCCCGAAATAGCGCTGCGCCGCGGCCTCAAAACCGCGCGCCCCCGCGCCCAGATAGGCGCGGTTGAAATAGATCGTCAGGATCTCGTTCTTGGAATACTTGGCCTCCATCGCCAGCGCATAGGGAATTTCCTTGATCTTGCGCTTGATCCCGCCCGAGCGGCAGTCGGTCTCGTAGTCGGCCTCGGTCTTCCAGCGCTTCGGATCATAGGGAACGCCCAGGCACAGAAGCTTCGCCACCTGCTGGGTGATCGTCGAGCCGCCGTTGCCCTCCAGCGGGCCGCGGCCCTCGGAGAGGTTGATCGCGATCGCCGAGGCGATGCCGCGCGGGCTGACGCCGAAATGGCGATAGAAACGTTTGTCCTCGGTGGCGATGATCGCATTCTTCAGGAAGGGCGAGACATTTTCCGCGGTGGTCTGGCCGCCGAAGGTCTCGCCGCGCCAGGCGAAGACCTGACCGGCATTGTCGATCAGCGTGACCGAGCCGCGGTTGCGGCCGTCCAGCAGCGCGGTGTAATCGGGCAGCTGGCTGTAGAAATAGAATGTCGCAAGGCCAAGGATGATGCCGACCACGGCGGTCGTGCGCCAGACCGCGCCCCAGATCACCGCGAACAGGAAGCTGAACAGTCCCCGCACCAGCCCGGACAGGCCGCCCCCGCCGCCCCGCCGCGGCGGACGCGGGCTGCGGGGCTTGCGCGGCGTCTTCGTCTGGCCGGACGGCGGCGTCTTCGCCCCGGACTGCGTCACCTGCCGTGCTGTGTAGCGCCTGTCTGCCACCAGCGGCCTTTGCCGCCCGCCTGTTCCTGCCATTTCCGCCCCGGTGCCTGTTGTGGCGTGCAACTTACACCGCCGGAAACCGGATGTGGAGACGCCTCGCGTCACGATTCGGTTTTTCGAAAGCTTAAATATAAGGCTCTGCGCACAATTTGTGCGTTATCGGCCCGCAATCGGTTTTGCCCGTCGCGGGGGCAAGCAGCTTTCCTTGTGTGAAGCGCGTCGCCCGCGGCTTGATACGCTCATAAGGGTGCACCGGGCATCGGAGCGGCTGACAATAGGAAGGGACATAACGTGAAACTCATCATTGCAGCGATCAAACCGTTCAAGCTCGAGGAGGTCCGCGAAGCGCTGACCGCGATCGGCGTGCGCGGAATGATGGTGACGGAAATCAAGGGCTTCGGCGCGCAGTCGGGGCATACTGAAATTTATCGCGGCGCCGAATATGCGGTGAATTTCGTGCCGAAGGTGAAGCTTGAAATCGTCGTGGCCGACACGCTGGCCGACGAGGTGGTCGAGACGATCCTGAAAGCGGCGAAGACCGACAAGATCGGCGACGGCAAGATCTTCGTGCTCGACGTCAATCAGGCCGTGCGGGTGCGCACCGGCGAAGCTGGCGACGACGCGCTGTAAGAACCACAGGGGAAACAGGGACAATGAACAAGCTTACCAAATATGCGGGTCTTGCGACGGCGCTGGCCGTGGCGGCCCTGCCTGCCTTTGCGCAGGACGCGGCCGCTCCGGTGGCGCAAGCCGCTGCCGCCGTCACCGAAGCCGCGGCGCCGGTCGTCGACAAGGGCGATGTCGCCTGGATGATGACCTCGACGCTGCTCGTGCTGTTCATGATCATTCCGGGCCTTGCGCTGTTCTACGGCGGTCTGGTGCGCAGCAAGAACATGCTTTCCGTGCTGATGCAGACCACGATGATCACCTCGGTGGTGATGATCATCTGGGTGCTCTGGGGCTATTCCTTCACCTTCGGCGGCGGCACCAACCCGTTCTGGGGCGGTCTGGGCAAGGTCTTCCTGGCCGGTGTGACCGGCGACAGCCTGGCGGCCACCTTCACCGATGGCGTGATGATCCCCGAATATGTGTTCATCGCCTTCCAGATGACCTTCGCCGCGATCACGCCCGCGCTTTATGTCGGTGCCTTCGCCGAGCGGATGAAATTCTCGGCGGTGATCCTGTTCACCGTGCTTTGGGTCACCGTGGTCTATTTCCCGATCGCCCACATGGTCTGGGATGCCTCGGGTCTGATCTTCAACTGGGGCGCCATCGACTTTGCGGGCGGTACCGTGGTGCATATCAACGCCGGGATCACCGGTCTGATGGCGGCGATCGTTCTGGGTCCGCGCGTCGGCTTCGGCCGCGAGAACATGGCCCCGCATTCGATGACGCTGACCATGGTGGGCGCGATGATGCTTTGGGTCGGCTGGTTCGGCTTCAACGCCGGGTCCAACCTTGAGGCCACCTCGGGCGCGACGCTGGCGATGCTCAACACCTTTGTTGCCACCGCCGCTGCCGTCGTCAGCTGGTCGGCCACCGAGGCGCTGCTGCGGGGCAAGGCCTCGGGGCTCGGCGCGGCCTCGGGCATGGTCGCCGGTCTGGTGGCGATCACCCCGGCCTGCGGCACCTCGGGTCCGGTCGGTGCGATCCTGCTTGGCCTGATCGTCTCGCCGGTGTGCTACTTCTTCGTCACCAAGGTGAAGGCGATGTTCAAATACGACGACAGCCTTGACGTTTTCGGCGTGCATGGCATCGGCGGGATCGTCGGCGCGGTGATGACCGGCGTGCTGATGGCGCCCGGCTTCGGTGGCACCGGCGGCGACGATTTCTCGATCGTGTCGCAGGTGATCACCCAGATCAAGGCGGTCGTCGTGACCATCGCCTGGGCGGGCATCGGATCGCTTGTGCTGCTCTACATCGTCAAGGCCGTCACCGGCCTGCGTGTGGCCACCGATGACGAGCGTCAGGGCCTTGACCTGACCACCCATGGCGAAAGCGCCTACCACTCGTAAGAGAAAGGTCCGCAAGATCGAAAGGCCCGGGGTTTTCCCCGGGCCTTTTCCCATCTCAATCCGCATGGGCCGCGGGGGGCGCGCTGACCCCGGGCGACGCGGCGACCGGGCGGCGCAAAAGCAGGGCCAGCGGCAGGGCCGCCAGCGTGATCCACATCAGCGCCTCGAAATCATCGACATAGGCCACCATCGCTGCCTGCGCGGTGACGATCTGGTTCACCACCGCCCAGAACGCGCCCTCGCCATATTGCGCGGTCATCGACTGAGCCATCGCCCCCCCGGCGCCGCTCATCATCCCGCTGAAATTCGGATCGTAAAGCGAGATATTGGCGACCAGTTCTGTGTGGCTGATCTGGGTGTTGCGGGTCAAAAGCAGGGTGACGACGGAAATCCCGATCGACGAGCCGATGTTGCGCACCAGACTGAACAGCGCCGTCGCATCGCCGCGGAACTGCGGCGCGATGGTGGCAAAGGCCACGGTCGAGAGCGGCACGAAGACCAGCCCCAGCCCCAGCCCCTGAATGAAGCCCGAGACGATGATCGGCACCGCGTTCATCTGCGGCCCGAAGCCCGTCATGATGTAAAGCGACCAGGAGGTGAACAGAAGCCCGGTGATCACCAGCTTGCGGGCATCGATGACGCGCAGAAGTTTCCCCGCCGCGATCATCATGATCATCGTGCCGACGCCGCGCGGCGCCATCACCATCCCCGTGGTGATCACCGGATAGCCAAAGAGCGCCGAGAGCATCGGCGGCAACAGCGCCAGCGAGGCCAGAAGCACGATGCCGACGATGAAGATCAGCACCAGCCCGGTGGTGAAATTGCGGTCGGCGAACATCTTCGGGTCCAGGAACGGGTGCTCCACCCCCATGATCCAGATCACGAAGACCCAGAAGCCGCAAAGCGAGATCGCCAGCTCGATCCAGATCTCGACCGAGTTGAACCAGTCCACCTCGCCGCCGCGGTCGAGCATCAGCTGCAGCGCGCCGACCCCCAGCCCCAGCGCGGCAAAGCCGACGAAGTCGAACAGCCGGACCCGCCGCGGCATCTGCGGCAGATAGGCGGCAAGCCCCGCCAGCGCGATGATGCCCAAGGGCAGGTTGATGAAAAACACCCAGCGCCAGTTCAGCGTCTCGGTCAGATAGCCGCCCAAGGTCGGCCCGATGATCGGCCCGACCATGATCCCCGCGCCCCAGATCGCCATCGCCTGACCGTGCTTTTCGCGCGGGTTGATGTCGAGCAGGAAGGTTTGCGACAAGGGCACGATGGCGGCGCCGAAGACGCCCTGCGCCATGCGGAAGAACACCATGGATTCAAGGCTCCAGGCGATACCGCAAAGCATCGAGGTCACGACGAACCCGGCCACCGAGGCGATGAAGACCTCTTTGCGGCCGAAGCGTTCGGACATCCAGCCTGACAACGGCGTGACGATCGCCGAGGCGACGATATAGGAGGTCAGCACCCAGTTGATCGTATCGGCCGAGGCGCCAAGGTCGGCCCGCATCGAGGGCAGGGCGACATTGGCGATGGTTGTGTCCAGCACCTGCATGATCGTGGCCAGCATCAAGGACGCCGTGATCAGCCCGTGATGCCTGACCGGAACGGGGCCCTGCATGGATCAGTTCCCGACCGTCGCGGGCTGGCCCTCGGCCCGCAGTACCAGCGCGTCAAGGTTGGTCTTCGCCTTGGTGTCGACGGTGACCGCGACCGAAAGCCCGGTGCGCAGCGCGGGAAGCCCGTCCGTTGCGGTCAGGCGCAGGGTGACCGGCACGCGCTGGGTGACCTTGACCCAGTTGCCGGTGGCGTTCTGCGCCGGCAGCAACGAAAATTCCGCCCCGGTTCCCGCGCCGACGGCTTCGACCACCGCCTCGAACTCCTGGCCCGGGAAGGTGTCGAATTCGACTTCGGCCCTTTGGCCCGGGGCCATCTTGCCGATCTGGGTTTCCTTGAAATTCGCCTCGATCCAGGTGTCGCCGGTTTCCACCAGCGAAAACAGCGCCGCGCCCGCGGCGACGAACTGACCGGGCTTGAAGCTGTCGGCCTTGTAGATCACGCCATCGGCGGGGGCTTTCACCTCGGTCAGGCCCAGATTGTAGGCGGCCTTGTCGCGCGCGGTCAGTGCCGCCAGCACCATCGGATGGGCGTCGGTCGCCACCTGCGGATCGCCCCCCAGCGCGGCGAGCGCCGCCGCGACACTCTGCCGGGCCGCGGCCAGACTTTCCTGCGCCGAACTCGCATCATGCCGGGCCGCATCCAGCGCCGATTCCGTGCCAGCGCCGCGGCCGGTGATCGCCTCCTGCCGCTTCAGCTCGGACGCCAGATAATCGGCGGTGTCCTGCGCCACCTGTTCCTGCGCCCGCGCCAGATTATAGGCGGCGCGCAGCTGCGCGACCTGCAGCCGCGCCTGGGCCAGCGCCGCGTCGGCCTGGGCCAGCGCGATCCGGTAAGGCTCGGGATCGACGCGAAAGAGTGGCTGGCCCGCCGTCACCCGGTCGTTGTCGCGCACGAAGACCTCGGTCACCCGGCCCGAGATATCCGAGGCGACGGAAATCCGCGCCTGTTGCACCGCGGCATTCTCGGTCGATTCGTAGCGACCCGAATCCAGCCAGACCCAGCCGCCCGCCAGCACCAGCGCGAGCGGCAGCGTGGCCATCAGCAGTTTCTTCGGCGATTTCTTTTGGGCTTGCGTCTCAGCGGTCATGATCGGTCTCGGTCGGTTGCGAAAGGTTGCAGATGATCTGGCGCAGCATCGCCATCATCGTGTCGGAGGCGTCGGGCGGCAGGCCCGCCAAGGCCTCGGCATAGATGCCGTCGGCGATGTGGCGGGCAGCGCCGATCTGGGCGCGGGTCTGGTCGGTGGCATGAACGATGCGGATGCGGCGGTCATTCGGATCGGGGCGGCGTTCCACCCAGCCCGCCTCGGCCATCCGGTCGACCAGACGCGACAGCGAGATCGGCTCGATTTCCAAAAGCTCCGCCAGCCGCGCCTGCGGCAGCGGGCCGTGCCGCATCAGATTGACCAGCAGACGCCACTGCGCCGAGGTCAGGCCTAGCTCGGAGGCCCGAATCTCGAAGCGCCGGCGCAAAAGCCGCGCCGCGTCCTGCATCAGAAAGCCAAGGCTTTCGCGGGGAATTTCACACGCGCTCATCATCCATCCCTCGAAGATGAGCCGGTATATTATAAGCGTGCTTATGATATCAAGTGACAGGACAAGCAAAAGGGCGACCCCGGGGGGCCGCCCTTGCACAGTCTTTGTGCGAAATCACACGCCGGCAGAGATGATCGCGCGGGCGAGGATCGGCACGGTCTTCGCATTCAGCCCGGCGATGTTCAGCCGCGAATCGCCGACCATGTAGATCGCATTGTCGACGCGCATCTTTTCGACCTGCTCGGGCGAGGCGCCCAGCCGCGAGAACATGCCGCGATGGAGGGCGACGAAATCGAAGCGGTCCGAATTCGACAGCTGCCGCAGTTCCGCCGCCAGCTGCTCGCGCAGGCCCAGCATGCCTTTGCGGACTTCTTCAAGCTCGGTCATCCATTCCGCCCGCAGGGTCGGGTCGGTCAGCACCATCGTCACCAGCCGCGCGCCGTGATCGGGCGAGAAGGAATAGTTCTGCCGGTTCAGATAGGCGAGCGTGCCCTGCGTCACGTCCTTGGACGCCGCATCGGACAGCACCAGCAGGCAGCCGGTGCGCTCGCGGTAGATGCCGAAGTTCTTCGAGCAGGAGGCGGCAATCATCACCTCGGGCAGGCGCGAGGCGATCAGCCGGGTGCCTGCGGCGTCTTCCTCAAGACCATCGCCAAAGCCCTGATAGGCGAGGTCGATCATCGGCACGGCGCCCTTGGCTTCCAGAAGGTCCGCGACGGCGGCCCATTGATCCAGCGTCAGGTTCGCCCCGGTCGGGTTGTGGCAGCAGCCGTGCAGCAGCACGACATCGCCCGCCTTGATCTGTGCCAGGTCTTCCATCATCGCGTCGAAAGCCACCGCACGGGCGGCGCTGTCGAAATAGCGATAAAGCTTATAGTCCTGCTTCATGAAGGCGAGGATCGACAGGTGGTTCGGCCAGGTCGGGTCCGACACCCAGACAGTGCAGCCCGGATTGGCCAGACGCGCCAGCTCAAACGCCTGACGGCAAGCGCCGGTGCCGCCCACGGTCGCCAGACAGGACAGACGCTCTGCCGGATAGCCCGCGCCCAGCACCATTTCCGCCATCGCGGCATGGAAGGCAGGCTCGCCCGCCAGCGCGGTATAGGTCTTGCTGGTTTCCGTTTCCCAAAGCTGCTTTTCGGCCGATTTGATCGCCCGCATCACCGGGGTCCGGCCTTCGGCGTCCTTGTAGACCCCGACGCCAAGGTCGATCTTGTCCGTCCGCGGATCGGCGCGGAACTGGCCCATCAGCGCCAAGATCTTGTCAGG
>NZ_CM178967.1:2207500-3340000 GCF_058724655.1 Rhodobacter sp. 4.3.4 | reverse complement strand
CCAGTACCGTGAGGGAAAGGTGAAAAGCACCCCGACGAGGGGAGTGAAACAGTTTCTGAAACCGGACGCCTACAAGCAGTCGGAGCTTCCTTGAGAAGTGACGGCGTACCTTTTGTATAATGGGTCAACGACTTGGTCTTACGAGCAAGCTTAAGCCGATAGGTGTAGGCGCAGCGAAAGCGAGTCTTAAAAGGGCGACGAGTTCGTGGGATCAGACCCGAAACCAGATGATCTAGCCATGTCCAGGATGAAGGTTGGGTAACACCAACTGGAGGTCCGAACCGACACCCGTTGAAAAGGGTCCGGATGAGGTGTGGCTAGGGGTGAAAGGCCAATCAAATCTGGAGATAGCTGGTTCTCCGCGAAAGCTATTTAGGTAGCGCCTCGGACGAATACCTGCGGGGGTAGAGCACTACATGGATGATGGGGGCCCACAGCCTTACTGAGTCTAAGTAAACTCCGAATACCGCAGAGTACTATCCGGGAGACACACGGCGGGTGCTAACGTCCGTCGTGAAGAGGGAAACAACCCTGACCAACAGCTAAGGCCCCCAATTCGTGGCTAAGTGGGAAAGCATGTGGGATTTCCAAAACAACCAGGAGGTTGGCTTAGAAGCAGCCATCCTTTAAAGATAGCGTAACAGCTCACTGGTCTAGTCAAGAGATCCTGCGGCGAAGATGTAACGGGGCTCAAGCCACGAGCCGAAGCTTTGGATGTGCAGCAATGCACGTGGTAGCGGAGCGTTCTGTGATATAGCACCGCCCGACTTTAGCTCTCCTTCGGGAAAGCCTTGGTCGGACAGGTGCTGACTGTGAAGCCGGCCTGTGAGGGATCCGGTGGAGTGATCAGAAGCGAGAATGTTGACATGAGTAGCGACAAAGAGGGTGAGAGACCCTCTCGCCGAAAGTCCAAGGGTTCCTGCTTAAAGCTAATCTGAGCAGGGTAAGCCGGCCCCTAAGGCGAGGCCGAAAGGCGTAGTCGATGGGAACCACGTTAATATTCGTGGGCCAGGAGGATGTGACGGATGCTCACTGTTGTTCGACCTTATCGGATTGGTCGGGCAGCTGCGGTGTCCCTGGAAATAGCCCTCCATATGACCGTACCCTAAACCGACACAGGTGGACAGGTAGAGTATACCAAGGCGCTTGAGAGAACCACGTTTAAGGAACTCGGCAAAATGCCTCCGTAAGTTCGCGAGAAGGAGGCCCCATTGATAGGCAACTATCGGTGGGGGGCACAAACTAGGGGGTGGCGACTGTTTACTTAAAACACAGGGCTCTGCGAAGCCGTAAGGCGACGTATAGGGTCTGACGCCTGCCCGGTGCTGGAAGGTTAAAAGGAGGGGTGCAAGCTCCGAATTGAAGCCCCAGTAAACGGCGGCCGTAACTATAACGGTCCTAAGGTAGCGAAATTCCTTGTCGGGTAAGTTCCGACCTGCACGAATGGCGTAACGATCTCCCCGCTGTCTCAAACGTGGACTCAGCGAAATTGAACTGTGTGTCAAGATGCACACTACCCGCGGTTAGACGGAAAGACCCCATGAACCTTTACTCCAGCTTTGCACTGGCATCAGGATTGTGATGTGCAGGATAGGTGGTAGCCTTTGAAACCGAGACGCCAGTTTCGGTGGAGGCTCCCTTGAGATACCACCCTTCGCACTCTTGATGTCTAACCGCGGCCCGTTATCCGGGTCCGGGACCCTGCATGGTGGGGAGTTTGACTGGGGCGGTCGCCTCCCAAATCGTAACGGAGGCGCGCGAAGGTAGGCTCAGACCGGTCGGAAATCGGTCGTTGAGTGCAATGGCAAAAGCCTGCCTGACTGCAAGACTGACAAGTCGAGCAGAGACGAAAGTCGGTCATAGTGATCCGGTGGTCCCAAGTGGGAGGGCCATCGCTCAACGGATAAAAGGTACTCTGGGGATAACAGGCTGATGATGCCCAAGAGTCCATATCGACGGCATCGTTTGGCACCTCGATGTCGGCTCATCTCATCCTGGGGCTGGAGCAGGTCCCAAGGGTATGGCTGTTCGCCATTTAAAGAGGTACGTGAGCTGGGTTTAGAACGTCGTGAGACAGTTCGGTCCCTATCTGCCGTGGGTGTAGGATACTTGAGAGGAGTTGCCCCTAGTACGAGAGGACCGGGGTGAACGTTCCACTGGTGGACCAGTTATCGTGCCAACGGTAGTGCTGGGTAGCTATGAACGGACAGGATAAACGCTGAAGGCATCTAAGCGTGAAGCCCCCCTCAAAACAAGGTATCCCTTGAGGGCCGTGGAAGACCACCACGTCGATAGGCCGGAGATGTAAGTGCAGCAATGCATTCAGTTGACCGGTACTAATTGCCCGATTGGCTTGATTTGATCCAGTAGCAGCAAGGCTCATGATCAAAAGCAGGTGTACACAAGGTTAGAAAAGAACGCTCCGCGCAGGCGCAATGCCGGAGGCCGCATCCGCGGCACGCGAGCTTCTCCTGATACGCGACTTGGACATGGCTTCTTCCTCGGTTTGGTGGTCATAGCGTTGGCTAAACACCCGATCCCATCCCGAACTCGGCCGTTAAGGGCCAACACGCCGATGGTACTGCGTCTCAAGACGTGGGAGAGTAGGTCACCGCCAAACCTAGTAAGAAGCCAACGTTCTCTCAAAACGATACCAAATACCCCGATCGCAAAACAAAGCCCTCGGGACTAACGCGGGGTGGAGCAGCCCGGTAGCTCGTCAGGCTCATAACCTGAAGGCCGCAGGTTCAAATCCTGCCCCCGCAACCAGACTTTCTAACACAGTATCAAAGGCTTAGGCCGAAACAGAACGCCCTACGGGGCGCTTTTTCGCGTTGCAACACAGAACGACACATTCCCCAAAGATTCCAAACCCTTACGAAAAACCCCGTTTCCTCCGTGCGACACCCATGCGACACGGGCAAGGCCAGATGTTCTCGTGACGTTCCTTCGGCGATCCTGGTTGCCAGCCTGCCATCGGGTCTGCGACAGTGGCCAGGATGTCCCCCAGATTGTGCCCTTCATGCCGATTTACGAATTTTCGCCGGATCGTATCCAGCCCCTGACCAAGACCACCTTCACGGCGATGCAGCTGCACGAGCGTCGCGACCTTCAGCGGCTGCTGCGCGAGAACATTGCCGTCATCGCGCCCGACACATTGGTGATTGCCGAGGAATACGGGGAGTGGGACGATTCCCGCCGTCGCATCGACCTGCTTGGAATTGACCGCGATGCGAACCTCGTCGTCATCGAATTCAAGCGCACCGAAGACGGTGGCCACATGGAATTGCAGGCCATCCGCTATGCGGCGATGGTCTCGACCATGACCTTCGATCAGGCCGTGTCCGCGTTCGACCGCTACCTGCGCCAGATCGGCCGTGATGATGCCGATGCGCAAGGCGAGCTTCTAGCCTTCCTGGGGTGGGACGAGCCAGACCACGATCAGTTCTCGCAGGAGGTGAAGATCGTCCTCGCCTCGGCCGAGTTCTCGCTGGAACTGACCACTGCCGTTCTCTGGCTGAACCAGCGCGATCTCGACATCCGCTGCGTTCGTCTGCAGCCCTACAACCTGTCGGGCCGGGTGCTGGTCGATGTGCAGCAGATCATCCCGCCGCCAGAGGCTGCAGAATACCAGGTTCGCGTGCGCGAGAAGGTCCGCAAGGAACGCGAGGCGCGGACCAGCGGTGCGGATCACACGAAGTATGACCTGCGGCTTGGCCAGCAGGAGTTCTCGCGCGAGTCGAAACGTTGGGCGATCCTGCGGACCTTCCGCTACCTCGTCGAGAGCGGCATCGCGCCCGAGGAGGTCGCCAGGCACTGCGGCCCCCGCGCCAACCGCGCCCTTCGGTCGGTCGAAGGCGAGGTTGGCCACGACGTCTTCGTGCGCCTCGCGACCGAGTCCCGCGCCGAGCTTGGCAAGCGTTTCGACCCGATCCGTTGGTTCTGCGGTGACGATGAACTGCTGCGTGTCGGCGGTCGCACCTATGCCTTCTCCAGCCAGTGGGGCGGGGACGACTGGCTGGAGGCGATGACCAATCTGCGCGACGCCTTCCCTGATCGCGGGATCGTCTTCAATCCCGCGGGCTGAATCCGCTGAGCTTCGCCTCAAGTGCCGCCTTCTGCGCCTCGAGCGCGTCCATCTTCGCCTTCATGCTCGGGTGGCAATGGCGAAGCTCGCGCCCATGTCGGTGAGCGTCGGCGCCCCCGATGCATCATTTGTCACCATCTGCCATCGAGTGTGCGTCCCGCGCTGAAACCCGATGCCGATGCAGGTGATGGCGGTGGCGAGCGTCAGCGTGGTGGCGAGAGCGGCCGTCGATCCGTAAAGGCCAAAGAACCCCATGCCGCTCGCCTGCAGGGTGGTCAGCGAAATCCGCGTCACGAAGGTCCAACCGCCGAGGCCCGCCGCGTTGCCACGCCAGCAGGCCCAGCCTGCGGAACGCTGGTCGGCGACCGAGTCTGCCACTGCGGCCGAGGTCAGACGCCAGCGCCGCATCGAGGCGGCGAGGTTGGTCGAGGCCAATGTTGGATACGAAACGGTGCCGACCGAGGTAAGCGGCAGCCCCTCGGTGGTGATCGTGGTGCCTGTGGAGGGCGACCAGTTGGCGATCCGGTTGACGCCGAAGTGCGGCTGCAGCGGGAAATCACGCCCCGAGGGGCGCATGACGTCGATCTGATCGTCGATACCGAGCCCGACGAACCAGCGAAACAGCAGGTTGTAGTTCATCTGTTCCATCAGCTGGCGCTCGGAGCGGATCGAAAACAGGATCTGCAGAAGGCTCGCCCGGATCAGCCGTTCCGGCGCGATGGAGGGGCGGCCGAAGCGGACGTAAAGCCCTTCGAAATCGGCGTCGAGGCTAGCCAGCGCGTCGTTGACCACCAGCCGGATCTTGCGCAGCGGATGCTTGGCCGGGATCCGGTCCTCAAGGTCCACAGAGCTGAAAAGCGACCCGCTCGTCTCGTCCGTGCCCCGCATCTTGATCCCCCTTCGCCGTGGGAAGGGGTGAATCATGTTCTGCATCCGCGGTCGAGGCCGACTATTTCAGCGGCCTGTTAGAGGTTCCCTTACAGGGTTAGTGTCCGAAATTCGGACACGGCTTTCGGCGTTTTCCGGACACGGCTCGGCCTGAAAATCGGACACGGATTCCGCGCCAATCCCGCGTCCGAAATCCGGACACGGCAGGGCATCGACCGAGTCCTCCGTGGCCGAAGTGTCTGTGCCGTCGGGGCTTTCTGCACTCGCGTTCTCACCGTGTTCGATTTCCGGACACGGCACCACATCCACAGGTGTGAAGCCCGGCTCGAACCCCAGAATGTAGCGGGTGGGCAGCTGGCGCTTGGTCACTGGATCCAGCCGCGGCACGCGCCGCAGCAGACACACGGCTTCGAGCTGGCCAAGGTGATCGTTCAGCGTCGACCGGCTGATCTCGCAGTCATGCGCCAGCCGGTCCTGCGAGGGAAAGCAGCCATAGTCCGGGTTGAACCGGTCGCAGAGATGCCAGAGCACGATCTTGGTCGTCGGCTTCAACCCGCGCTGCTTGATGGCCCAGTTCGTGGCCTCGTGGCTCATGGCGCGGGCCTCCGCTGGGCAGGGGCGACGCGCGTGGTGAAGCCGTGATCGGCCAGCGCGCCCAGCGCATCATCGAGACTCCGCACCAAGGCCCAGCCAAAGCCCTGCGCTTTCACAACATCGTGGAACGCCTCCTGCTCCGGCCGCAGACGTTGTGAAAGGCGCGGATCATCCCGTCGGCGCCACGCACCAGGATCACCGGATAGGCCCCCACCTGCGACGTCGCGTCATCGCCGGGCTTTTGCAGCTGACAGGCGGGAATGGCGAAAAGCCATTCGCGGTAAAAGACCTGCGTCAGATCGGTCTGAAAGATCCCCGGATCGCAGTAAAAAGGTTGCGGCAGGGAATGGTCCTTGCGCCGCGCGGCAAGCTGCGCACGGATGTCGGATGCGTCTGGCACCTCACTTGCCCCGGCCTCCCTGCAAGGGCGGGTTGGATGGATGGGCCCTTGGGGCCCGGCGGTCTCGGGGCTGGTTTCCGGGCTTGCAATGCGTGCTCTCGCACCCGGGCGCGGCGCCTTCCCGGAGTTGGGTCCAGTGGCCTTGCCGTCCCTCATTGCTCACCGTTGCGGGGGCAGCGCCGGTCTTGCACCGGCTTCCCAATTCTCCCGGCCTTGCGGACGGGCACCCTGAGCCCCTCAGCCTGACAGATTGTTGCAGCGGGTGCGTGCCAAAAACGACACGTCTTCCGTGCTTCAAGACAGGTTCACGCGGCCACCGCCGGGGCAGAGGGCGCAGCACTTCCCAGCACCGGGGCCAGCCAGCGCTGCACCTCGGTCAGATCCATGCCCTTGCGCGCGGCGTAATCGGCGGCCTGATCCTGCTCGATCCGGGCCAGACCGAAATAATAGGCCTCAGGATGACCGATATAGAGCCCCGAGACGGAAGAGCCGGGCCACATCGCCATGCTGTCGGTCAGATGCACGCCGGTCGCGGTCTCGGCCTCGAGCAGCCGGAACAGCGTCAGCTTTTCCGTGTGGTCGGGCTGGGCTGGATAGCCGGGCGCGGGGCGGATACCGCGATAGGGCTCGCCCACCAGCTGATCGGGGGCGAAGTCTTCCTCGGGCGCATAGCCCCAATAGTCGCGCCGCACCCGCTGATGCAGGGCTTCGGCCAGGGCCTCGGCGAAGCGGTCGGCCAGCGCCTTGACCATGATCGCGGAGTAATGGTCATTGGCGGCGTCGAAGCGCGCGGCGATCTCGGCCTCTTCCGGGCCGGCGGTGACGACGAAACCGCCCAGATAATCGGGCACCGTGCCCGCGGGCGCAACGAAATCGGCCAGCGCCACATTCGGGCGGCCTTCGCGCTTGCCGGTCTGCTGGCGCAGGGTGAAGAAAGTGGCCAAATCTTCGGACCGGGTTTCGTCGGTGTAAAGCCGGATATCGTCGCCCACCGCCTGCGCGGGCCAGAATCCCACGACGGCGCGCGGGGTGAACCAGCGTTCCGCGATGATCTGCGCCAGCATCGCCTGGGCATCGGCAAAGAGCGCCCGGGCGGCTTCGCCTTTTTCGGAATCTTCGAAAATCCGCGGATAGACCCCCTTCAGCTCCCAGGCATGGAAGAAGGGTGTCCAGTCGATATACCGCGCCACCTCGGCCAGATCCCAGTCATCGATCACCCGCGGGCCGAAAAACTGCGGCGCGGGAACGGCATAGCCCGACCAGTCGAGCCGCAAAGCATTGGCCCGGGCGGCGGCCAGTGGCAGCCGCACCTTGGCGGCCTCGTCGCGGGCATGACGGGCGGCGATCTGCGCATAGTCTTCGCGGATCTGCGCCGCGTAGTCAGCCTTTTGCGTTGGGCTGAGCAACGCCCCAACCACCCCCACGGCCCGGCTGGCATCGAGCACATAAACCGCCTGCCCGCGGCTGTAGGCGGGGGCGATCTTCACCGCCGTATGCACCTTGGAGGTGGTCGCGCCCCCGATCAGCAGCGGAATGTCGAAGCCCTCGCGCTCCATTTCCGCGGCCAGATGCACCATCTCGTCCAGACTCGGCGTGATCAGCCCGGAAAGCCCGATCGCATCGACCTTTTCGGCCCGCGCCACTTCCAGGATCTTTTGCGGCGGCACCATCACGCCCAGATCGACGATCTCGTAATTGTTGCAGGCCAGCACGACGCCGACGATGTTCTTGCCGATGTCATGCACATCGCCCTTGACCGTGGCCATCAGGATCTTGCCCGCGGTCTCGCGCCCCTCGCCGCCGCGCGCGGCTTTCTCGGCATCCATATAGGGCAGCAGCACGGCGACCGCCTGTTTCATCACCCGGGCCGATTTCACCACCTGCGGCAGGAACATCTTGCCTGCACCGAACAGGTCACCGACGACGTTCATCCCCGCCATCAGCGGCCCTTCGATCACATGCAGCGGGCGTTCGGCCAACTGCCTTGCGGCCTCGGTGTCTTCCTCGATGAATTCGGTGATGCCATTGACCAGCGCATGTTCCAGCCGCTTTTCCACCGGCCAGTCGCGCCAGGCCAGATCGCGGGTCTTTTCCTCGCGCGCGCCGCCGCGGAAGCGCTCGGCCACCTCCAGCATCCGCTCGGTCGCGGTGCCGCCCGATTTGGGCTGGCGGTTGAGCACCACATCCTCGCAGGCTTCGCGCAGCTCGGGATCGATCTGGTCATAGACCACCAGCTGCCCGGCATTGACGATCCCCATATCCATCCCGGCGCGGATGGCGTGATACAGAAACACCGCATGCATCGCCGCGCGCACGGGTTCGTTGCCGCGAAAGCTGAAGGACAGGTTCGACACCCCGCCCGAGATATGGGCATGCGGCAGGTTCTGCCGGATCCAGCGCGTCGCCTCGATGAAATCGACGCCGTAATTGTCGTGCTCCTCGATGCCGGTGGCGACGGCAAAGACGTTCGGGTCAAAGATGATGTCTTCGGGCGGAAAGCCGATCTCCTCGACCAGAATCCGATAGGCGCGGGCGCAGATCTGGGTCTTGCGGGCGAAACTGTCGGCCTGGCCCTGTTCGTCAAAGGCCATCACCACCACCGCCGCGCCATAGGCCAGACACAGCGCCGCGTGATGGCGGAAGATCTCTTCGCCTTCCTTGAGGCTGATCGAATTGACGACTGGCTTGCCCTGCACGCATTTCAGCCCGGCCTCGATCACCTCCCATTTCGAGCTGTCGATCATCACCGGCACCCGGGCGATGTCGGGCTCGGCCGCAAGCAGGTTGAGGAAGGCGACCATCGCCGCCTGACTGTCGATCAGCCCCTCGTCCATGTTGATGTCGATGATCTGCGCGCCGTTTTCCACCTGATCGCGCGCCACATCCAGCGCGGCGGCATAATCGCGCGCGACGATCATCTTGCGGAACCGGGCCGAGCCGGTGACATTCGTCCGCTCGCCGATGTTCACGAAGGGAATGTCGGGCGTCAGGGTAAAGGGCTCCAGCCCCGAAAGACGCAGGTAACGGCTCATGACAGGGCCCTCGGCGGGAAAGGTTTCACAGCTTCCGCGATGGCGCGGATATGATCGGGGGTGGTGCCGCAGCAGCCGCCCACCACATTGACCAGCCCCTCGCGGGCAAATTCCGCCACCTGCGCGGCGGTCCGGTCGGGGGTTTCGTCATATTGGCCAAAGGCATTGGGCAGCCCGGCATTGGGATAGGCGCAGATCGCGCAATTGGCCACGCCCGCCAGTTCCGCCAGATGCGGACGCATCGCGCTGGCGCCAAGCGCGCAGTTCAGCCCCACGGTGAAGGGCCGGGCATGGGCCACGGAATGCCAAAACGCGGTCGGCGTCTGGCCTGAAAGCGTGCGCCCCGAGGCATCGGTGATCGTGCCCGAGATCATCACCGGCAGCCGCTCGCCGCGCTCGGCAAAGGCTTCGAAACAGGCGAAAATGGCCGCCTTGGCGTTCAGCGTGTCAAAGATCGTTTCGATCAGCAGGATATCGGCGCCGCCCGCGATCAGCCCGCGCACCTGCTGGCCATAGGCCGTGCGCAGATCGTCGAAGGTGACGGCGCGGTAGCCCGGGTCGTTCACATCGGGCGAGAGCGAGGCGGTGCGGTTCGTCGGCCCCACCGCCCCCGCGACGAAGCGGCGCCGCCCGTCGGTGGCCTCGGCGCGGTCCATCGCCGCCCGCGCCACCCGCGCGCCCGCGGCGTTCAGGTCAAACACCGCCGCTTCCAGCCCGTAATCGGCTTGCGCGATCGTGGTGGCCGAGAAGGTGTTGGTCTCGACGATATCCGCCCCCGCCATCGCATAGCGGAAATGGATCTCCTCGATCGCCTGCGGCTGGGTCAGCACCAGCAGGTCGTTGTTGCCCTTTTGCGGATGCGCCGTGGCATGGCGGCAGGCGCAGCCCGAGCCATGGCCCAGAAAATCGTCCTCGGTCAGGCCAAGCTGCTGGATCTGCGTGCCCATCGCCCCGTCAAGGATCAGGATCCGGTCACGGGCAAGGGCCTCAAGCGCGGCAAAGGCCGTCGATCTGGGCAGTGTCTGGGTCAGCATGGCAATCTCCCTCGGGTGGAAGGCAGATAGGCCACAAATCATCCCACAGCAAATTCATAATCATCAGGATAATTATGAATTTCACTCATGTCGCCGCCGGATGCGGCGTCATCGCGCCAGAGCCAGAAGCGCGCCAAGGTCGAGATCGGCCTCGATTTCCGCGGCAAAGGCGTCAAGGGCGGCCCCGATCCGGGCGTCATGGTCCTGCGCCGCGGCGGTGACGCCCAGCTGTGCAAGCCAATGGCCGCGAAAGCCCGCGGCGCCGAAAATCCCGTGCAGATAGCTGCCCATCACCTTGCCATCGGCGGAGATCGCCCCCTCGGCCCGCCCGTCAAGGGTCAGCCACGGCCGCGCCAGATCCGGGCCGAAGCTCTCGCCCATATGCATCTCGTAGCCCTGCACGCGGGCACCGCTGAGGCTGTCCCGCGCGTCGATCGCGGCCAGCCGTTTCCTTGGCCCGATCACCGTTTCCAGATCAAGCAGCCCCAGCCCCGCGGTCTCGCCCGGGCTGCCCTCGATCCCTTCGGGGTCGCGCACGACACGGCCAAGCATCTGAAACCCCGCGCAAATGCCCACAACGCGCCCGCCCCGGCGCAGATGCGCGCGGATATCGATGTCCCAGCCCTCGGCGCGCAGCGCGATGAGCGCGGCCCGGGTGGCCTTTGACCCGGGCAGGATCACCACCGCCGCCTCGGCCGGGATCGGCTGACCGGGGCGGACCCAGCGCAGATCGACGCCGGGTTCAGCGGCGAGCGGATCAAGATCGTCGAAATTCGCCACCCGCGGCAGGTCAAGCACCGCCACGACAAGCGCCCCCGCCGCACCGCGCTGGCGCGCAAACCCGAGCGAATCTTCCTCGGGCAGATGCCGGGCCACCTCGGACCAGCGCATCAGCCCCAGCACCGGCCAGCCGGTCTCGGCGCGGATATCGGCGGCGGCCGGGGCAAAGATCGCCGGATCGCCGCGGAATTTCGTCACGATCACGCCTGCCACCCGCGCCCGTTCGGAAGCGGTCCAAAGGTGATGATGCCCGATCACCGCCGCCGTCACCCCGCCGCGCGACTCGTCGCCCAGAAGCAGCACCGGCAGATCGGCGGCCTCGGCCAGACCCATGTTGGAAATGTCCTGCGGCCGCAGATAGCGTTCGGCGCCGCTGCCCGCCCCCTCGATCAGCACCAGATCATGGCTGGCCGACAGCCGATCCAGGCTCTCGATCACCCGCGGTCGCAGGCTTGGCTTCAGCGCCTGATACTCCGCCGCCGAGAACCGCCCCAGCACCTGCCCCTGCACCACCACCTGCGCATCGACATCGCTGTCGGGCTTGAGCAGCACCGGGTTCATGTGGACGGACAGGGGAACCCCCGCCGCCCGCGCCTGAAGCGCCTGCGCCCGGCCGATCTCGCCGCCATCCGCCGTCACCGCCGCGTTGTTCGACATGTTCTGCGCCTTGAAGGGCGCCACCTTCAGCCCGCGCCGGGTGAAGGCCCGCGCCAGCCCCGCGACGAACAGGCTTTTCCCCACATCCGAGCCGGTGCCCAGCACCATCAGCCGCCGCGCCGTCATTTCGCCAGCGCCAGCAGCGCGTCCAGATCGAGGTCCTGCTCCAGCTGATCGGCCAGCGCATCGAGCGTCGCCTCGGTCTGCGCGGCATGATCGAGGCCCGAGGCCCGCCCGCCCATCGCGGTGATCCAGTGGCTGCGAAAGCCATCCGCCGCAAAGAGCCCGTGCAGATAGGTCCCCATCACCCGGCCATCGCCCGACACCGCCCCCTCGGGGCGGCCGTCGAGCCGGAACCACGGCTGCGCAAGCCCCGGCCCGGTGGTACGTCCCATATGCATCTCGTAACCCGCCAGACCCTGACCGCTGCGCGCATCGGTCCCCCGCACCTCGGTCAGCATCTTGTCGCGCGTCATCACGGTTTCCAGATCGAGCAGCCCCAGACCCTCGGTCTCGCCCGCCGGGCCCTCGATCCCTTCGGGGTCGCGCACGACACGGCCAAGCATCTGAAACCCGGCGCAAATCCCGACGACGCGGCCGCCGCGGCGCAGATGCGCGCGGATATCCACATCCCAGCCCTGCGCGCGCAGCGTGGCCAGCGCGGCGCGGGTGGTTTTTGATCCCGGCAACAGCACCACATCGGCCTCGGGCGGGATCGGCTGGCCCTGGCGGACCCAGCGCAGATCGACGCCGGGCTCGGCGCCCAGCGGGTCGAGATCGTCGAAATTCGCCACGCCATCCAGATGCGGCACGGCGACGATCAGCCCCGCGCCATTGCCCCCGGCCGGGCGTTCCAGCGCCAGCGCATCCTCGGCGGGAAGCTGCCCCGCCGCCTCGAACCAGCGCGCAACCCCCAGAAAGGGCCAGCCGGTGATCTCGGTCATGGTCCGGCAGGCCGGTTCGTAAAGCGAGAAATAACCGCGGAACTTGTTGACCAGAATGCCTTTCACCCGCGCCCGCTCGGCCTCGTCATGCAGCATCCAGCTGCCGACGACGGCGGCCAGCGCGCCGCCGCGGTCGTTGTCGGTGAGCAGCACCACCGGCAGATCGGCCTCTTCGGCCAGACGCATGTTGGTGATGTCGCAATGCTTGATCCAGGTCTCGGTCGCCGCCCCCGCGCCTTCGACCAGCACCAGATCGGCCTCGGCAGCGATGCGGCGGTAGCTGTCGATCACCGCGGGCAGCAGGAAGGGCTTGAGGTGGTGATAGTGGCGCGCCGGCCAGTTGCCCAGCGCCCGGCCGCGCAGCACCACCTGCGAGCCGACCAGCGCCTGCGGCTTGAGCAGGACCGGGTTCATGTGGATCGAGGGCGCCACCCCGGCGGCGCGGGCCTGCAGCGCCTGCGCCCGGCCGATCTCGCCGCGCCGGGGCTGACCGTCGGGGCCGGGGGGCAGGTCGCTGTCCACGGTGACGGCGGCATTGTTCGACATGTTCTGCGCCTTGAACGGCGCCACTTTCAGCCCGCGCCTTGCATAGGCGCGGCACAGCCCGGCGACCAGCAGGCTTTTGCCGACATCGGAACTGGTGCCCTGGATCATCAGCGCCCGGCCGCGCCGCGGCGGCGGCGGGGTCAGGAACGGCACATCAAGCTCCGGCAGCGGCGGCACCGGATCGTGGTCGGGAAGCGAGAGGGTCATGGCAGGGTCCGTTCGGTCGGCAAGGCAAGGACGGCGCCGGGGCAGCCCCGACACCGGAAGGTTCGGCGCGATCAGTGCAGTAGGCCCGGCCCGGCGGTGATCTCGGCGGCGGCGCGGACGGGCGCGCCCGGGTCCGGGTCGAGAAGCGCCGCCACCGGCACCTCGGGGGGGACATCGCCCCAAAGCCGGGCACCCGCGGGCGTGGCCCACCAGACCACCGGGCAAAGCCTTGTGCCGCAACACAGGCTGGCAGAGCCGCTGATGTCGAAATCCGCCCCCACCGGCGCCAGCGCAAGCGCCTGGCACAGCCGGTTCAGAAAGGCGAGGCCGGGGCGGCAGGGCGCGTTGGCATGGCGGCAGGTGTTGCAGCCCAGCACCCGGAACGGGCGCAGACCGGGCGGGGATCCTCCGTCAGCCATGGCGGCGCCCCCCGGCCCGCGGGACGGGGCGATGCCCGGCGGAGAGGCCGCGCGGGGCGGGGATCGGGGTCGTGTCTTTCGGCGCCATACCGTTCCTCTGGCAGTGGGCCGGAAAGCGGTAAGGGGACAGGCCCCGGACATGCCGGGGCACCCTGCCTCCGGGCCCGCCGCCCGGGATGGTTTTCGGCCTGGCAGGTCTCCTGGCTTGCGGCTCGAACGCCCCTTGCGCCTTCCCGATCCTGGGATCAGTGGCCGTGCTCGGGGCTTGCCGCTTACAGTTGCGGGGGCAGCGCCGGACTTGCACCGGCTTCCCTTTTGCCCGCGGGATCAGCCGCGGAACCAAGGCGGGGGCAACATGCGCGCTTGCCGGGTGGCTGTCAACTGCCCGCGACGGAAGCCGATTGACGCGGGCGGCGGGCCCTGCCACAACCAAGGCGGGATTGGTTCCCCGCTTGGCGGGGATGAAAAGGGAATGCGGTGCGCCTTCGGGCAAACCCGCAGCTGCCCCCGCAACTGTGAGCGGCGAGCGACGGTCGACGATGCCACTGGGGATGCCCCGGGAAGGCCGACCCGAGCCCGGACCCGCAAGCCAGGAGACCTGCCACCCCCCGGGCCAAGGCCCGGTTTCACCGGACGCCGGGGTGCGCGTCTGGCCCCCGGGCCCGGCGCTCTGCCCGGCCCACCGGGGCCACATCCCTTCGTCCTTTCGCGTCTTGCGGCCGGTTGCCCGGACCGCGCCCCGGAAGGAAACGACCATGTTCTTGCACGGAAACCTGATGGCCGCCGCCCGCGCGCTGCTGGCGATCCCCCGCCCCGCCACGCCGGGGCTGATGGCGCATCTGCCCGAGGCGGGCGGCGTCCTGACCCTCGCCCTTGGCGATCCCCTGGGCGGGGGCGTCGTGCTGGATCTGCCGCCGCCGGGGGCGGTGGTGCATCTGCACGGCGCCCGCCGCACCGATCTGACCCCCGGGCTGACGGCGGATCTGCTGCAGGGCGCGGGCAATGCCGCGCGCGCCTGGCGGACCCGGGTCGATCTGTCGGCGCCGGGGTTGCACCGGATCCATGCCGAAGCCCCGGTCCGGCGCGATCCCGAGGGCCGCGGGCTGGTGCAGCACACGGCCGGGTGTTTCGTCTTGCGCGGCGCCGGAACCGCCAGCCCAGAGCCGCTCGGCCTTGCCGTCGAGATCCTGCCCGACCTGCTCTCGCCCGGGTTCCTGCCGGGGATGCGGTTTTCGGCACGGGTGCTGGCGCAGGGGCGGGCGCTGACGGCGACGACGGTGCTTCTGGAACGGGTGGGGGCGGAGCCTGTCGGCTCTCAGGTGCAAGCCCTGCCAGGCCATGGGGCGCCGCTGTGGATCGTGGCCGAAACCGACCGCGAGGGCCGGTTTCAGGTCGCTCTGCCCGCACCCGGGCTTTGGGCGATCACCGCGACGGGGCCGATCGGCTGGTCCGGGCTGCGGCCGCTGCGACATGTCATCACGCTCTGGCAGCGCTTCGGCGGACCGTCCAGCGGCCCCGAACAGGACGCCGAAGCCTTTGCAATGGCTTGGGAAACCGCCGTCACGCCGACGCCTTCCGGCGCCACCGCCGCGCCGCGGCCGCGCGAAAGCACCGCTTGACGCGCCGGGCGATTTCGTCTTGTCTGCGGCCCGTCCAAGTTCCGGCCTGCGGGTCGGATTGAAAGGGAACACGGAACGGCCCCCGGGCCCAGACCGTGGCTGCCCCCGCAACTGTGAGCGGCGAGCGACGTCGACTGGCCACTGGGTCCCGCCCGGGAAGGCCGACGAAGCGAAGACCCGTGAGCCAGGAGACCTACTTGGACGATCACCCACCCGGGCGCGAGGGGCGCCCCGGGAGCGGTCTGTCCGCAGAGGTGAGCTGTCGCCGTCTGCGGAAAGCCATGGCTTTTCCGCGACATCTCTCATGCCGGGCCGTTTGGCCCGAACGGAAAAGGTCTGTCCGATGCCGCCTCTGTCGCGTCTTGCCCTGCTCTCTGCCGCCGTCGCCTCTGCCGCCGCCCCCGTGCTGGCGCAGGAGGAGGTCACCGATCTGGACACGATCACCGTCACCGCCTCGGCGGAGCCGGTCAAGCTCAGCCGCACCGGGGCGACGGTCAATGTCCTCACCGCCGAGGAGATCGAGAAGGCTGGGGACAAATCGGTCGCGACGCTGCTGGCGCGTCTGCCGGGTCTCAGCATGACCCGCAACGGCGGACTGGGCGCCTCGACGGCGCTGCGCATTCGCGGCCTGTCCGGTCCCTATATCGGTGTGCGCATCGACGGGATCGACGTTGCAGACCCCGCGGGCACGCAATGCCAATACGATTTCGGCGCCACCACCGCGGGCGGGATCTCGCGCATCGAGGTACTGCGCGGGTCGCAATCTGCCCTTTACGGGTCCGAGGCGATCGGCGGCGTGGTCGACATCACCACGTTTCGCGCCAGCAAGGAAGGCACCGAGGCGCAAGTCGAACTGGAGACCGGGGCGCACGGCACCACCAGCGGCACCGCCTCGGTCGGCCTGAAGACGACCCTGGGGGAATTGGCGTTTTCCGCAAGCCGGATCGTCACCGACGGCATTTCCGCGGCGGCGGCGGGCACCGAGACCGACGGCTTTCGCGCCACCACGCTCAGCTTTTACGGCAGCTATGCGCTGACCGACACCGTCACCGTCGGGCTCAACGGAATTGCACGCGACAGTTTCAGCGAATTCGACAGCCCGCCAGCCGACACGGCCGAAACGGAAGACGGCAAGCTGCGCGGCCTGCGGGCCTTCGTGAATGCCGAGACCGGGGCGGTCCGCCACGAACTTTCCTATGCTCACACCGAAACCGAACGTCTCTATCCGCTTGGTTGGACAAAACTGTTCACCGGTACACGCGACCAGATCGGTTACAAGGGGAACTGGGATGCCGGCGGGGCTGTCTCGCTGAACTGGGGGCTCGACCGCACCGAGGAAGACTTCACCAATGACGCGGTTGGCGGCTCCAGCAGCACCAATTCCGTCTTCGGAGAGGCCCTCTATGCTCCGACCGAAACGCTCGATCTGTCCTTTGCCCTGCGCAATGACACGCATTCCAGCTTTGGCGGGAAGACCACGGGGCGGGCCGCGATGGCGTGGCGGCCGACCGACACCTGGGTCATCCGGGCGGTGGCGGGAACGGGGTTTCGCGCACCGTCGCTCTATGAGTTGCATGGTCCTTTCAAAAATCCCAACCTGCAACCCGAAACCAGCCGCAGCTATGAATTGGGCGCGGAATATCTTTTCGGCGCGGGAGGATCGGTGCAGGCGACGCTGTTTGATACCAAGATCAAGGACAAGATCCAATGGGCGGGCGGGGCTTACAATCAGGTGCCCGGAACCACGCAATCCCGCGGGGTCGAACTGACCGCTCGGACGCTGCTGACCACCGGATGGGACCTTTACGGCACCTATACCTACACCGACGCCTATGCGGTTTCGGGGACCGGTGTCGAAACCCCGGCGCTGCGTGTGCCGCGCAATGATCTGGTGATCGGTCTTGAGGGCCAGATCACCGACCGTCTGTCGGCATCGGTCGAGGCTGAACATGTCACCGATGTCTGGGACACTAATTCCTGGCCGCTGCCCGCCTCGAAGCTGCCCGATTACACGGTGGCGAACCTGTCGGTGTCTTATGATCTGACCGAGAGCGCTGCGGCCTATGTGCGGGTCGAGAATGTTTTCGACGAAACCTATCAGACCGTTCGCGACTACGGACAGCCCGGTCGGTCGTTTTATGTCGGGGTTCGTGCCAAGTTCTGACTCTGTTGCGCCGGAGGGCCTGGGCCTTCCGGCGTTCCTTTCGGGAAAGAAGGGCAAGATGACCGGTCGAGCAGAACTTTCGCGGGCTCAATGGCCAAAAGCGGTGAGCCGCGCCTTGCGGGCCGCAGGCTTTGCCATGCTCGGTGCGCTGGCGCTGCCGGTTGCGGCGGCGCCCGCCCGTGTCGTCTCGATCAACCTGTGCACCGATCAGCTGGCGATGATGCTGGCCGCACCGGGGCAGCTTGTGTCGGTCACGCATCTGGCGCGGGACCCCGCCGCCTCGGTGATGGCCGAGGCCGCCAAGGCCTGGCCCACGAACCGCGGTCAGGCCGAAGAAGTCTATCTGCTGCATCCCGATCTGGTGCTGGCCGGGCGCTACACCGCGCAGCCCACCGTGGCGATGCTGCGCCGCCTTGGCATTCCGGTCGCGGTCTTCGAGCCCGCCGACAGCTTTGCCGACATGCAGGCCGACATCACCCGGATGGGCGCCTTGCTCGGCCGCGAGCCCGAGGCCGCCGCGATGGCCGGGGCTTTCGCCGCAAGGCTTGCGCGGATCCGCGCGGCAAACCTGCCCGGGCCTCGGCCGCTCGCCGCCACCTGGTCGGCGCGCGGCTACATGTCGGGCCATGAAAGCCTTGCCGGAGAGATCCTGACCACTGCCGGCTTCGACACGCTGGCCGCGCGGATGGGGCGGGCGCAGGGCAGCACCCTGCCGCTCGAGGCGCTGGTTCTGGCCGATCCCGATCTGGTGGTCACCGGGCGGATCGGCCCCGGGTCGTCGCGTGCCGAGGAACCGCTGACCCATCCGGCGCTGCGCGCGCTGACCGGCCATCGCGCCGCCGTGGAAGACCGCGACTGGATCTGCGGCCTGCCCTCGGTTCTCGATGCCACCGACCGGCTCAAGGATATGAAATGACCGAAAGATCATTGCACACCGGGCTTGGGCTGGCGCTGGTCGCGCTGTTTGTCGCCTCGCTGCTGACCGGCGTGGCCGAGGTGGCGCCGCTGACCGCGCTCAAGGCGCTTCTCACCGGGGGCGAGGGGCCGCTGGGCCTGGTGATGCGGGAAATCCGGCTGCCGCGGGCGATTCTGGCCGTGCTGGTGGGGGCAAGCCTTGGGCTTTCGGGCGCGGCGATGCAGGGGCTGTTGCGCAACCCGATGGCAGAGCCCGGGGTGATCGGCATTTCCGCTGCCGCGGCGCTGGGCGCGGTGATCGCGCTGCAGACCGGGCTTGCCGCCAGCTTTGCCTTGGCCCTGCCGCTGGCGGCGCTGCTGGGGGCGCTGATCGGTGTCGCGGCGATCCTGTTTCTGGCCGGGCGCGGCGGCACGCTGGCGCTGATCCTGGCGGGGATCGCGCTCTCGGCGCTGGCCGCGGCGCTGACCTCGCTGGTGCTCAACCTTTCCCCCAATCCCTTTGCCGCACAGGATATCGTGTTCTGGATGATGGGCTCGCTCGCCGATTGCTCCTTCACCCATGTCGCGATCGCCGCGCCCTTCATCGCGCTGGGGGGCGTGCTGCTGGCCCGTTCCGGCCGCGGCCTTGAGGCGCTGACGCTCGGCGAGGAGGCTGCCGCCTCGATGGGCATCGACCTGACCCGGCTGCGGCTGACGGTGATCCTGGGCACGGCGGCCTCGGTCGGGGCGGCGACGGCGGTGGCGGGGACGGTCGGTTTCGTCGGCCTTGTCGTACCGCATCTGCTGCGCCCCCTTGTCGGCGCCAGCCCGGCGCGGCTTTTGCCCGCGGCGGCTTTGGGCGGCGCGGTGCTGGTGCTGATCGCCGATATTGCGGTGCGCAAGGTGCTGCCGGGGCAGGATCTGAAACTGGGCGTGCTGATGGCGCTGGTGGGGGCGCCGGTGTTCCTGAACCTGATCTGGCGCATGAGAGGCCAGCCATGAGCTTGCTGACATTGGACAATCTGACGGTGCAGCGGGGCGGGCGGGTGACCCTGCATCCGACCAGCCTGCGCGTCGGGCCGGGCGAGTTCATCGGCCTGATCGGCCCGAACGGGGCGGGGAAATCGACACTTCTGCGCGCGGCGCTGGGGCTGATCGCGGCGCGGGGCCAGTCCTCGCTGGCGCAGCTTTCGCCGCGCGCCCGGGCCCGGGCCGCCGCCTGGCTGCCGCAGCAGCGCGAAATCGCCTGGGGGCTGCGCGTCGCGGCGCTGGTGGCGCTGGCGCAGGACGGCCGCGAGGACGCGCCGCAGGTCGCGGCGGCGCTGACGCGGATGGATGTGGCGGCGCTGGCGCAGCGCCCGGCCACCGCGCTCTCGGGCGGCGAACAGGCGCGGGTGCTGATCGCCCGGGCCTTGGCGCAGGACACCCCGCTGCTTTTGGCCGACGAGCCGATCGCGGGCCTTGATCCGGCGCATCAGATCGCCTGCATGGCGCTTTTCGCCCGCCTTGCCGCCGAGGGCCGCACGGTGATCGCCTCGGCGCATGATCTGGGGCTCGCGGCACGGCATTGCACCCGGCTCTGGGTGCTGCATCAGGGCCGAATCGTCGCCGACGGCCCGCCCCGCGCCGTGCTGACCCCCGCGCTTTTGCGCGAGGTCTTCGCCATCCGCTGCCATCTCGCCGAGGCCGAGGGCGGGCTGATCGTGCACCCTCTGGCCGGGCTTGCGCCATGACGCCGTTGCAGGTCGGGCTGCAGCCGCCCTGGCTGGTCGTCGATCTGGGGGCGCCACTCCAGGTCCTGTCCTTCGCGCCGCACCGGCCCGGTCTGGTCACCGCGCGGCAGATCGTCTGGCGCGAGGTGCGCAACGCCGATCTGCCGCCGGGGCTTGATGTCGGGCCGTGGTTTGCCGATGTGCTGGCCGAGCGCGGGCTGCAGGACGCGGTGGCGATGCTGACCTCGCGCGATATCCGCCGGGTCACCCGCGCCAGCTGCACCGTGGCGGACTGGACGGTCGAGGTGCTGGCGACGGTGGGGCTGGGCAATGCGGAAGCGGTCGGGCGCCGTCTGCCGCCGCGCGATCCCGAGGCCGCGGGCTATGGCACGATCAACCTGGCGCTGCGGATCGCCTCCACCCTGCCGGGTCATGGCCTGACGATGGCCGCGCAGATCGAGGCGCTGAGCCTTGTCGCGCAGGCGCGCACGGCGGCGGTGATGGCGGTGGGGCTTGATCTGCCCACCGGACGGGCCACCGGCACCGGCACCGATTGCATCGCTATCGCCGCAAGCCCGGGCCGCGAAGCCCATGCCGGGCTGCACACCGCGCTTGGCGAGGCGATCGGCCACGCCGTCCTGCAGGCCGTGGGCTGCGGCGCCCGCGACTGGATGGACGAGAACCGGCGGCCCTGCGCCGGATAGCCGCCGCCCGGCCCGGCCGGGTCCCGTCCCCGGATCATATATTATAGTCAGGCGGGCGCGGACCTTTGGCCGGAGTTTCCGGCCGGAAAACGCCCAAGCCGCTGAAAACAGGGCAAAGACAGTCGCGGTCCTGCGACGGGATCATAGATAGTTTTCGAAATTGAGGCCGCGTCCGATTTGCGATCCCCTGACGGCGACAGCCAAAAGGATCGCCATGCACAGCACAGCCCAAGACCTTTACACCCTGCCGTTGATGGATCTTCTGTTCCGGGCGCAAAGCGTGCACCGGCAGAATTTCGACCCCAACCGCATCCAATGCGCCAAGCTTCTGTCGATCAAGACCGGCGGCTGCGGCGAGGATTGCGCCTATTGCGCGCAATCGCGGCGCAACGGCGCGAAGCTGCCCGCCGCGAAACTGCTGGAGGTGCAAAAGGTTCTGGCCGAGGCGCAAAAGGCCAAGGAGGCGGGGGCCACGCGCTATTGCATGGGCGCGGCCTGGCGCTCGCCCAAGGACCGCGACATGCCCGCGGTGCTGGCGATGGTCGAGGGGGTGAAGGCGCTCGGGCTGGAGACCTGCATGACGCTGGGCATGCTGGATGACGCGCAGGTGCGGCAGCTGAAGGCGGCGGGGCTGGATTACTACAACCACAATATCGACACGTCGGAGCGGTTTTACCCTTCGGTGATCTCCACCCACAGCTTTGCCGACCGGCTGGAGACGCTGGACCGCGTCCGCGCGGCGGGGATCAATGTCTGTTCGGGCGGGATCGTCGGCATGGGCGAGACCGCCGAGGACCGGATCAGCATGATCCAGACGCTGGCCGATCTGCCGGAACCGCCGCAATCGGTCCCGATCAACATGCTGATGCCGATGGCCGACACGCCGCTGGCCGATGCCGCGCCGCTCGATCCGATCGAGATGGTCCGCACCATCGCCACCGCCCGGATCCTGATGCCGAAATCCTATGTGCGGCTTTCGGCGGGGCGCAGCGCGATGTCGGACGAGCTGCAGGCAATGTGCTTCTTTGCCGGGGCGAATTCGATCTTCGTCGGCGACACGCTTTTGACCGCTGAAAACCCCGATGACAGCGCCGATGCCCGGCTTTTCGCCAAGCTCGGCCTGCGCCCCGAGGCGCCGCGGCCCTGCGGGGATGCGGCATGAGCCAGTATCCCCGTCATGCCGCGCGTCTTGCCCGGCTGGCCGACCGCGGGCGGGCGCGGGCGCTGACCCCGGCGCGGGGGCTTGATTTCGCCTCGAACGATTACCTTGGCCTGCGGACCTCGGCGGTTCTGGCGCAGGCGGTGGCCGAGGCCCTGGCGCGCGGGGTTGCGGTGGGGGCGGGCGGATCGCGGCTTTTGCGCGGCAATGACCCGGAATTCGAGGCGCTGGAACAGGAGGCCGCCGCGTTCTTTGGCGCCGAGGCCTGTCTTTACATGGGCGGCGGGTTTCAGGCCAATCAGGCGGTCTTTGCGACGCTGCCGATGGCGGGGGATCTGGTCGTGCATGATGCGCTGATCCATGCCAGCGCGCATGAGGGGCTGCGGCTGGGCCCGGCCGAGGCGCGCAGCTTTCGCCACAATGACCCGCAGGATGCGGCCGATCAGATCCGGCTCTGGCGGGCGGCGGGCGGGCGCGGCCGGGTCTGGATCGCGCTTGAGACGCTTTACTCGATGGAGGGCGATTTCGCCCCCGTGGACGATTTCGCCGCCCTTGCGCGGCGCGAAGATGCGGTGCTGATCCTCGACGAGGCGCATGCGACCGGGCTTTACGGCCGCGACGGGCGCGGTCTGGCGCCCGAGGTGGGCGATCTGGCGCTGATCGTCGTGCATACCTGCGGCAAGGCGCTGGGGGCAAGCGGGGCGCTGGTCTGCGCCGATCGGGTGGTGATCGAGACGCTGGTGAACCGTGCCCGGCCCTTCCTCTATGCCACCGCGCCCTCGCCCTTGCTGGCGGCGGCGGTGCGGACGGCGCTGCGGCTTTTGCCGGCGCGGCCCGGGCTGCGCGCCCATGCGGCGGCCCTGCGGGCACGGGCGCAGCACCGCGCGGCGCAGATCGGCTGGGAGGCCGGGCAAAGCCAGATCCTGCCACTGATCCTTGGCACGGATGCCGCCGCGCTGCAGGCCGCGCAGGCCCTGCAGCAGGCGGGCTTCGATCTGCGCGCCATCCGCCCGCCGACCGTGCCCAAAGGCACGGCGCGGCTGCGGCTGTCGCTCACCGGCGGGCTGCAGCTTGCCGATATCGACGCGCTCTTCGACGCGCTGGACAGCCTGCGGATCGGGGGGCTGCGATGACCTCTGCCCTTGTGATCACCGGCACCGATACGGGCGTCGGCAAGACTGTCTTCAGCGCCGGGCTGACGCTGGCCCTGCAGGCAACCTATTGGAAACCGGTTCAGGCCGGGCTGGAGGAGGAGACCGACCGCGAGACGGTGGCGCGGCTGACCGGCTGCCCGACCCTGCCCGAGGCCTACCGGCTGCGCACCCCGGCCTCGCCGCATCTTGCCGCGGCGCGGGATGGGGTCGAGATTGCGCCGATGGCCCTGCCCGATCTGCCCGGCCCGCTGGTCGTCGAGGGGGCGGGCGGCGCGCTGGTGCCGCTGGCCGGGCGCAGGCTTTACGCCGATCAGATGGCGGACTGGCAGGCGCCGGTGATCGTGGTGGCGCGCACGGCGCTGGGCACGATCAACCACAGCCTTCTGACGATCGAGGCGCTGCGCGCCCGCCGCGTGCCGGTGCTGGGCATCGCGTTCATCGGCGCGGAGGTGCGCGACAGTCAGGACACGATCTGCCGTCTGGCCGGTCTGCCCTCGCTTGGCCGTCTGCCGCAGCTGCCCGATTTGAGCCGCGCGGGGCTGGCCGCGGCCTTCCGCGGCATCGACCTGACGACGATCCGGGGGGCGCTGTGACCGACGATCTGGCCTTTGATGCTGCCCATGTCTGGCATCCCTATACCGCGCGGGTCTCCGCCACGCCGCAGCACAAGATCGTCGCCGCCAAGGGGATCTGGCTGACGCTGGAAGACGGGCGGCAGATGATCGACGCGATGTCCTCGTGGTGGTGCGCGGCCTTTGGCCATGCGCCCGAGCCGCTGGTGCGGGCCGTGCAGGAACAGGCCGCGACCCTGCCGCATGTGATGTTCGGCGGGCTGACGCATCGCCCCGCCATCGCGCTGACCCGCCGTCTGGTCAAGGCCCTGCCCGAGGGGCTGGATCAAGTGTTTTACGCCGACAGCGGCTCGGTCGCGGTCGAGGTGGCGGTGAAGATGGCGGTTCAGGCGCAGCTGGCGCAGGGGCGGCGCGGGCGCACCCGGCTGGCCACGGCGCGCGGCGGCTATCACGGCGACACCTGGAAGGCGATGAGCCTGTGCGACCCGGAGGCCGGGATGCATGCCCATTTCGGCAGCGCCATCGCGCCGCAACATTTCGTCGCCCGTCCGCCCGTGGCCTATGGCGCCGACTGGCCGGAGGAGGGCCGACTGAACGGGCTTGCCGAGGTCGAAGCGCTGTTCGAGCGCCACGGCGATCAGATCGCCGCCTTCATCCTCGAGCCCATCGTGCAGGGCGCCAGCGGGATGTATTTCTATCACCCCGCCTATCTGAAGGGGCTGCGGGCGCTTTGCGACCGCCATGACATTGCGCTGATCTTCGACGAGATCGCCACCGGCTTCAGCCGCACCGGCAGCGATTTCGCGCTGCACAAGGCCGGGGTGGTGCCCGACATCCTCTGTCTGGGCAAGGCGCTGACCGGCGGCATGATGAGCCTTGCCGCGACGGTTGCAAGCCGCGATCTGGCCGCGCGCGTGGGCGCGCTGATGCACGGGCCGACCTTCATGGCCAATCCGCTTGCCTGCGCGGCGGCCTGTGCCGCGATGGATCTGTGGCAAGGTCACGACTGGTCGGCCGAGGCCCGCCGGATCGAGGCGCAGCTGACGCAGGAGCTGGCGCCTGCGCGCGGGTTTGCGGGGGTGGCCGATTTGCGCTGTCTGGGCGGCATCGGCGTGATCGAGATGAAAGCCCCCCTGCCGATGGCGGCGATCCACCGCTTTTGCGCGCAAACCGGCGTCTGGCTGCGTCCCTTCGGCCGGGTTCTTTACGCGATGCCGCCGCTGACGATCGGGCCGGACGATCTGAGCCGCGTCAGCGCCGCGATGCGCACCATCGCCGCGGGGCTGTGATGCGGGCAGACTGGCTGCAGCGGCGGGGCAGCGCGGATCTGATCCTGGTCTTTGCGGGCTGGGCCGTGGGCCTTGATCCGTTTCGGCATCTGAGCGGCGCGGCGGATGTGCTGGTGCTGTCGGATTATCGCGACGAAACCCTGCCCGAGGCGCTCTGGACGCCCTATCGCCGCCTGAATGTCGTGGCCTATTCGATGGGTGTCGCCGTCGCCGCCCGGCATCTGCCGCGGCTGCGGCCCGAGCGCGCGGTGGCGATCTGCGGCGCCCCCGATCCGCGCGCGGTGATCGGCCCGGCGATCTATGACGCCACCCTTGCCGGGCTGAGCCCGCAGAGCCTTGCGCAATTTTCCCGCCGCGCCGGGGCCGCCGTGCCGCCCGGGGCCGAGATCGCGGCCCTGGCTGCGGAGCTGGGCGCGCTGGCCTGCCGCCCGGCCGCCGCCGCCCCGGCCTTTGACCGCATCCTTGCCGCGACCGGGGATCGCATCTTTCCCCGCGCCGCGATGGCCACCGCCTGGCCCGGCGCCGAGATCGACTGGATCGCGGGCGGCCACAGCCCCTTTGCGCGCTGGCGCGACTGGCAGGAGATCACCGGATGATCCCGCGCATCGCCGCGGGCTTTGCCCGCCATCTGGCAAGCTACGAGACCGCCGCCACCGCGCAGGCGCAGATCGCCGACCGGCTGGCGGCCCGGATCGCGCCGCTGGTTCCGCCCGCGGCGCGGCTGCTGGAGCTGGGCCATGGCACCGGGTTTCTGACGCGCCAGCTGGCGCGGCTGGCCCCCGGAGAAATCTGGCTCAATGACCTTGTGGCGCCGCTGCCCGAGATGTGCTGGCCCGCCGCAACGAAGGTGCGGGCGCTGCCCGGTGATGCCGCCGCGCTGCGCTTTCCCGCCGGGCTTGACCTGATCGCCTCTGCCTCGATGCTGCAATGGCTTGCCGATCCGGCAGCGCTTTTGCACCGGGCCGCGCAGGCGCTGCGCCCGGGGGGCATTCTGGCGCTCAGCAGTTTCGGGCCGGGGAATTTTCCCGAACTGGCCGGGCTGGGCCTGCCGCCCGGGGCGCCCGGCTATCGCGATGCGGCGGGGCTTTGCGCCGATCTGCCCGTGGGCATGCAGGTGCTTGCCGCCTGGGACGAAAGCCTTCCCCTGGTCTTTCCCGACGCCCGCGCGCTGATGGCGCATCTGCGCGCGACCGGGGTGAACGGGCTGCGGGCGGGCCATCTGTCGGCGCCCGGCCTGCGCGCGCTGATGCGGCAGATGAACCGGGCCGGTCTGACAACTTTGACCTATCGTCCGTCTTACTGTATGGCGCGGAAGTGCTGAGCGGCCCTCGGGTCGTTGAAATTTCCTTCAGATCCCGCCTTTCATGCCCGTATCGCCCACTCCGCAGCTGATCGCCGACGAAATCGCCCGCCGCATCATCCGCGGCGAGCTGATCGCGGGCGAACGTCTGCGGCAGGATTATGTGGCGGCAGAATTCGGCGTCAGTCACGTTCCGGTGCGCGAGGCGCTGTTGAAGCTGGCGGCGCGCGGGCTGGTGGTGTCGCAGCACAACAAGGGCGTGCAGGTCGCGCCGCTGGATCCGCTGGCGCAGCGCGAGCTGAAACTGATGCGTCTGGCGCTGGAGCCGCTGACGCTTCTGCATTCCGTGCCGCATCTGAACGCCGCGCAGGTGCGCGAGGCCGACCGGCTGCGCGAGGCCTGCGATCAGGCCGCCGACATCTACAGCTGGGAGGAAATGAACCGCGCCTTCCACATGCAGATCTATGCGGCCTGCGAGATGCCGCGGCTGCTGGAAACCGTCGAGAACATGCAGAATCTTGCGGCGCGTTACATCCTTGTCCACTACCGGTCGCGCTGGCGGCCGCGGATCGACACCGATCACCACGGCATCATCGCCGCGATCCGGCGCCGCGACGCCAAGGGCGCGGCTGCGATCCTCGAACGCCACCTGCAACGGCTGAACTAGCCCCGGTCTCTGGCCTGCGCGCTCAGCCCGGCAGCGGGTGCACCGTCGTTCCCGCCCGCAGCATCCCGACACTGTTGCGCAGGGCCTCCTGCGGCAGATCCCGCCCGATGATCACGATGCGGCTTTTGCGGTCGCTGCCGGTCCAGCGCGCCAGCCGCACCGGCGGATCGACGATATGCTGCACGCCATGGATCACATAGGGCGTGTCGATCCCCTCGGCCCAGAGCACCGCCTTGAGCCGCAGGATCTCTGCGCCGCGGGTGGCCAAAAGCGTCTCCAGCCAGAGATCGAGCATCACCGGATGGATCGGCGTGTCGAGCACCATCGAGACCGAGGTGATCCGGTCGTCATGCCGGGCCGGGGGCAGCATCGCGCCGTGCAGGTCCGGCCTGGCGGCGGGAAGGCCGAAAAGCCCATGCGTCGGGCCGCCGGGCTGGGCGACGGGTGCGGGGAGGAGGGGGGGCGCGGGGAGGAGGGAGGGCGTCGGCGGCGCCTTGATCCAGGCCTCGGCCTCGGGCAGGGGGGCGCCGGTCTCGGGGGCGCCGTGGCCGAACAGCTCGGCCACCGGCAGCTGGCCGGGCCTGGCCTGCAGCAGCCGGGCGCCGGGGGCAAGCGCCGCCAGCCGCGCGCTCAGCCGGGCGATGTCGAAGGGGCGGGCCAGATCGGTCTTCGTCAGCACCAGCACATCGGCCATCGCCACCTGCTGCACGCTTTCGAACCCCGCATCCAGCGTCGCCGCTCCGTTCACCGCATCGCAAACGGTGATCACCCCATCCAGCCGCAGCCTGCCGCGCAGCTGCGGCGCCACGATCAGCGTGTGCAGGATCGGCGTCGGATCGGCAAGGCCGGTGGTCTCGATCACGATGCGCGCAAAGGCCAGCTCGCCCCGGTCACGCCGGTCGAGCAGCCCCTCCAGCGCCGTCACCAGATCGCCGCGCACCGTGCAGCAGATGCAGCCCGAGGCGAGCAGCACGGTTTCCTCGGTCGTGCCGACGATCAGGTCGTGATCCAGCCCGACATCGCCGAATTCATTCACCACCACCGCGATCCGCCCCGCCGAGGCATCGGCCAGCAGCGCATTGAGCAAGGTGGTCTTGCCGGCGCCAAGATAGCCGGTCAGGAGTGTCAGGGGGATGCGGGTCATGCTGGCCTCATTAATGTTATAATGTAACATATATGAGGCCGCGGGGCCGGGCGCAACCGCCCGGGCGCCGGGGGGGCCAAGAGGGGGCGCCCGAAGGCTTGCCCTTTTCGCGGCGCCGGGCAATGCTCGCGCAGCCCAAAGGAGCCTGCCCATGACCTTCACCCTTGCCACCTGGAACATCAACTCGGTCCGCCTGCGCGAAGCGCTGGTGTGCAAGCTGATGACCGAGGAGGCGCCCGACGTGCTCTGCCTGCAGGAATGCAAGAGCCCGGTCGACAAGATCCCCTTCGCCGTCTTTGCCGAGCTGGGCTACCGCTATCACGTCGCGCGCGGACAAAAGGGCTACAACGGCGTCGCGATCCTGTCGAAACTGCCGATGGTGGAGGCGGGGGCGGGCGATTACGCCAACCTTGGCCATGCGCGCCACATCGCCGGGCGGCTGGAAAACGGCGTCACCATCCACAATTTCTACGTGCCCGCAGGCGGTGACATTCCGGACCGGACCGAGAACGAGAAATTCGGCCAGAAGCTCGATTTCCTCACCCATATGCGCGACGATTTCCACGCCCAGCGGCCGGACCGGGCGATTCTGGTCGGCGATCTGAACATCGCGCCGCGCGAAGACGACGTGTGGAACCACAAGGCGCTGCTCAAGATCGTCTCGCATACGCCGGTCGAGGTCGAGCATCTGGCCGCGGCGCAAGAGGCGGGCCGCTGGGTCGATGTCACCCGCGCCGATATCCCCGAGGGGCAACTGTATTCCTGGTGGTCTTACCGCTCGCCCGACTGGGACGGCGCCGACAAGGGCCGCAGGCTGGATCACATCTGGGCGACGCCCGATATCGCGGGGGCGGCGCATGGCAGCCGCATCCTGCGCGCGGCGCGCGGCTGGGAGCAGCCCTCGGATCATGCCCCGGTCTTTGCGACATTCGATCTTTGAACGGCGCCCCTTGGCGCGGCCCGGGCGGCGGCGCATATAGGGGCAAAGATCTAAAATGAGGACCTCCATGTTCGGAACCGACACGAAACCCGCGCAAACGTTCGTCAAGGATGTCTCTGAGGCGACCTTCATGGCCGAGGTGGTCGATGCCTCGATGGCCGTGCCGGTCATCGTCGATTTCTGGGCGCCCTGGTGCGGCCCCTGCAAGACCCTCGGCCCGCAGCTGGAAGCCGCCGTCAACGCGCTCAAGGGGCGCGTGGTGATGGCCAAGATCAACGTCGACGAGAACCAGCGTCTGGCGCAGGTTCTGGCGCAGCAGGGCCTTCCGCTGCAATCGATCCCGACCGTCGTCGCCTTTTATCAGGGCCGTCCGGTCGACATGTTCCAGGGCGCCATTCCCGCCTCGCAGATCAAGACCTTTGTCGAGAAGCTGGCGGGTCTGGCGGGCGATGGGGGCTTGGGCGAGGCCCTCGCCGCGGCCGAGGAAATGCTGGCCGAGGGCGCGGCGGTCGATGCCGCCGAGACCTTCGCCGCGATCCTGGGCGAAGAGCCCGAGAATGCCGAGGCCTACGGCGGCCTGGTGCGGGCGCATCTGGCGGCGGGCAATCTGGAGCAGGCCGAGCTGATCCTGGCGGGGGCGCCCGCGAAGATCGCGACCGCTGCCCCGGTCGAAGCCGCCCGGGCGCAGGTGGCGCTGGCGAAACAGGCCGCGAAGGCCGGGCCGCTGGATGAGCTGAAGGCGAAGCTTGCCGCCGATCCGAACGACCATCAGGCCCGCTTCGATCACGCCACCGCGCTGCATGCGGCGGGGCAGGTCGAAGAGGCCGTCGAGGAACTTCTGGAGCTGTTCCGCCGCGACCGCGACTGGAACGAGGGCGCGGCGAAGACCCAGCTTTTCACCATCTTCGACAGCCTCAAGCCCGCCGATCCGATCGTGGTCAAGGGACGGCGGCGTTTGTCGTCGATGATATTTGCCTGACGGCGGGGGCGGGCTATCTGATGCGGATGATCAAACCCAGTGACCTGCCTGCCCAGATCCCGCTCTTCCCGCTTCCGGGGGCGCTTTTGCTGCCCCGGGGGCGGCTGCCGCTGCATATCTTCGAGCCGCGCTATTTGCAGATGATCGAAGACTGCATGGCGACCCCGCACCGGCTGATCGGCATGATCCAGCCCTGCAAGGGCCGCGACGGTGCGCAAAAGCTCTCCGCCATCGGCTGCGCCGGGCGGCTGACCGGCTTTTCCGAAACCGAGGACGGCCGCTACATGATCACGCTGTCGGGCGTGTCGCGGTTCCGGCTGCAGCGCGAAATCCCGGGCAGCTGCCCCTATATCCGCGCCGAAATCGGGTGGACCGATTTCCCGCGCGACATCGGCGCCCCCGAACATGACCCCGGTTTCGACCGCGACGGGCTTCTGGACCTGCTGGGTCGCTATCTGCACAGCCAGGGTCTGGATACCGATTGGGAGGCGCTGAAAGATGCCGAGGATGAATTCCTGATCAATGCGCTCTCGATGCTTCTGCCCTTCGAGCCCGAGGACAAGCAGGCGCTGCTGGAAGCACCCAGCCTGCCGACCCGGCGCGAAACCCTGGTGACGCTGATGGAATTCGCGCTGCATGGCGGCATCGAGGAGCGCCCGCAATGACCGATGGCCTGCCGCAGCTTGTCCCCGAGGCCGAGCGCGGCGGCTTTGACCGGCGCATGCTGGAGGCCCTTGTCTGCCCGCTGACGCAGGCGCCGCTGCACTATGATGCCGAGCGGCAGGAGCTGGTGTCAAAGGCCGCGGCGCTGGCCTTTCCGATCCGCCGCGGCATTCCGATCATGCTGGTCGACGAGGCCCGGCCGCTCGACTAGATCTGCCGCCCCTGCAGCAGTTTCGGCTGCGGACCCGCAAGCCCCGCCGCCTGTCGCATGAAGCCGCGCCGCAGCGGGCCGATCGCCTGCACGATCCCCATGCCCAGATCGCGCCCTGCCCGCAGGATCGGATTGTCGTTCGAAAAGAGCGTGTTGACCGTGTCCATCCCAAGCGCGAGCGTGGTGGCATCAAAGCGGCGCCACAGCTGATAGCGTTCCAGCGTGTGAATCGAGCCGATATCCTCGCCGCGCCGCATCGCGCCGATCAGCACCTCGGCCAGGGCCGCGACATCGCGCAGGCCAAGGTTCAGCCCCTGACCGGCAATCGGATGCACCCCATGCGCCGCATCGCCCACCAGCGCCACCCGGTCCGCCGCATAGGCCCTGGCCAGCGTCAGGTTCAAAGGATAGCTGAAGCGCGGCCCGACCAGGCTGATCTTGCCCAGAAAATCGCCAAAGCGCGGCCGCACCAGCTCCATGAAATCATCATCGGAAAGCTTCGCGATCACGGCGGCATTCGCCTCGGTCTCGCTCCAGACGATCGAGGAACGGTTGCCGGTCAAGGGCAGGATGGCGAGCGGCCCGTTCGGCATGAACAGCTGATAGGCGATGCCGTCATGCGGTTTTTCATGCGCCAGCGCCGCGACCAAGGCGGTCTGGCCGTAGCCCCAGCCCTCGCGCCCGATCCCGGCGCGTTCGGCCACGCCCGAGCGGCGCCCGTCCGCCCCGATCAGCACCCGCCCCGACAGGCTCTCGCCATTCGAAAGCGTCACCCGGATCGCGCCCGGAACGACCTCCTGCGCCACGACCGAGGTTTCGGAAATGAGTGTGATGCGGGGATTCGCCTGCATCGCCGCCAGAAAGGCACGATAGAGGAAGCGATCCTCCAGCATGTAGCCGACCGGCTTCTGATCCAGCTCGCGGCTGTCGAAATGCAGAAAGAACGGCGCGGCGCCTTCGCCCGGGCGGCCGTCGAAGGCTTTCACGTCGTTGATCGGCTGCGCCTGATCGGCCACCGCGGGCCAGAGCCCGAGCGCGGCCAGCAATTTCTGCGACGCCAGCGCCAGCGCATAGGCGCGGCCGTCGAAAGCGTCCCCGGCCCGGCGCTGCGCGGGGGCGGCGTCGATCACGGTGACGGAAAGGCCCGCGCCCGCAAGGGCAAGGGCAAGCGCGGGGCCATTCAGACCACCGCCGGCGATGAGAACGTCGTGAACCTGTGTCATGCGCCCAATATGGCGCGGACAGCGGGATTGTCCATCGCCTGCGCGCCCGTTAGCCTGCAAGAAAACCAAGGGGGATGCGATGCTGGAACGGTTCTGGTCGGCGGCGGCGCAGGGGCGGGCGATGGCGGCGGGCAGGCTTGACCCGGTCGAGATGGTCGAGGCCTATCTGGACGCCGCTGCGGGGCGCAGCGATGTCTATGCCCGGCTGACCCCCGAACGCGCCCGGTCCGAGGCGATGGCGGCCCGGACCCGGTTGCTGGGCGGTCTGGCGCGCGGGCCTCTGGAGGGAGTCGCGCTGAGCTGGAAGGATCTGTTCGACACGGCGGGCATCGCGACCGAGGCGGGGTCGCAGCTGCTGGCGGGCCGGGTGCCCGCGACGGATGCCGTGGTGCTGCAGGCGGCGACGCTGATGGGCACGGTCTGTCTGGGCAAGACGCACATGACGGAGCTGGCCTTTTCCGGGCTTGGGATCAACCCGATGACCGCGACGCCGCCGAATGCGGTGACCGCCGGTCTGGCGCCGGGGGGATCGAGTTCCGGGGCGGCGGTCTCGGTCAAACTGGGGCTGGCGGCGGCGGCGGTGGGGTCGGACACCGGCGGCTCGGTGCGGATCCCGGCGGCCTGGAACGATCTGGTGGGGCTGAAGACGACCGCGGGGCGGGTGTCGACCGCGGGCGTCGTGCCCTTGTGCAAGCGCTTCGACACAGTCGGGCCGCTCGCCCGCACGGTCGAGGATTGCGCGCTGGTTCTGGCGGCGCTTGAGGGCCGCGCCGCCCCCGATCTGCGCGGGGCGACGCTGGCGGGCGCGCGGCTTCTGGTGCTTGACGGGCTGCCCTTCGCCTCCGCGCGCGAAGCCCCGGTGCGCGGGTTCGAGGCGGCGGTGAAATGCTTTGAAAAGGCCGGTGCAAGGATCGAGCGCCGGGCGCTGCCGATGCTGGAACCGGCCATGGACCTGTCCGGCATTCTTTTCGCCCCCGAGGCTTACGGCCTTTGGGCCGAGGTGATCGAGGCCGCGCCCGAGAAGATGTATCCGGTGATCTTGCAGCGCTTTCGTGGCGGGGCCGGCATCGCTGCGGCGGATTACGTCAAGGCCTGGGAGGATCTTGCGCGCTACCGGGCCGACTGGCAGGCGGCGGTGGCGGGCTATGATGCCGTGCTTGTGCCGACCGCGCCGATCCTGCCGCCCGATGCGGCGCGTCTGCTGACCGACCCGGCCTATTTCGCCGCCGAAAACCTGCTCGCTCTGCGCAACACCCGCATTGCCAATATCTTTGGCCTGTGCGCCCTGACCCTGCCCACGGGCGAGCCGATGTGCGGGATTTCCCTGATCGGCCAGCCGATGCAGGAGGCGGCGCTGTGCCGTCTGGGCTGCGCGGCCGAGGCGGCGCTTGGCTGAAAAGTCACAATCCCGCTTACCCAATGGCGCAGCAGATGCGCTTTTTCTGGACGTGGCCCACAAGCTTGGGTAGTTTTGGCGCAAACGGGGCGAAACGACCCCGGAGATGAGGCATAGATGGAGTTTCCCGAGCGGTTTGCGAACCTGCCCGAATATGCGTTTCCGCGGTTGCGGACGCTGCTCGACCACCTGAAACCGGGGGGCGAGCCTGTTGCCATGACCATCGGCGAGCCGCGCCACCCGATGCCTGATTTCGTCGGGCCGGTGCTGGCGCAAAGCCTGTCCGAATTTGGCCAGTATCCGGCCAATGACGGCACGCCCGCGCTTTTGGCGGCGATTTCCGGCTGGCTGGGGCGGCGTTACAACGTCTCGGTGGCGGAAAACCGGCTGATGGTGCTGAACGGCACGCGCGAGGGGCTGTTCAACGCCGCCATTGCGCTCTGCCCGGAAACCAAGCGCGGCAAGCGCCCGGTCATTCTGGTGCCGAACCCGTTCTATCAGGTCTATGCCGTCGCGGCCGCGACCGTGGGGGCTGAGGTGGTCTTCGTTCCCGCCAGCGAAGAGACCGGCTTCCTGCCCGATTACGAAAGCCTGCCCGCCGAGATCCTCGATCGCACGACGATCGCCTATCTCTGCTCGCCCGCCAATCCGCAGGGCTCGGTGGCCGGTCGCGACTATCTGGCCCGGCTGCTGGCGCTGGCCGAGAAACACGATTTCCGGCTGTTCTCGGACGAATGCTATTCCGAGCTTTGGCGCACCGCGCCGCCGCCCGGCGCAATCGAGGTGGCGGCCGAGACCGGCACCGATCCCGAGCGCGTGGTGATCTTCCATTCGCTGTCGAAACGCTCGAACCTGCCCGGGCTGCGGTCGGGCTTCTGTGCCGCCGGTCCGCAGGCGATGCAGCGCATAAGGCAGCTGCGCGCCTATGCGGGCGCGCCCCTGCCGCAACCGATTCAGCGCGTTTCGGAACGTGCCTGGGCCGACGAGGCGCATGTGATCGAAAACCGCGCGCTTTATGCGGAAAAATACGCCGATGCCGCGGAAATCTTCAGCGGTGTCAACAGCTTCCGTCTGCCCGAGGGGGGCTTCTTCCTGTGGCTGCCGGTCGAGAACGGCGAGGAAGCGGCGGTGAAGCTGTGGACCGAAACCGGGGTCCGTGTCCTGCCGGGGGCCTATCTGGCCCGCGACGTGGAGGGCGAAAACCCCGGCAAGGGCTATATCCGGGTGGCTCTGGTCGCCCCAAGAGACGAAACGCGGCGCGGGCTGATCAGGCTGCGCGACTGCCTGTTCACGTAAGGAGGGTTCAGCATGGCATCCTTTCAGGCGCGGCAACGCGAACCGCTGCTCGATCAGGACACGCAGGCCGTTCTGGAACGCCGCGGGCGGGAACTGCTGGGCGTGGTCTTTATTGCGCTTGCCGTGATGACGACGCTGATGCTGGCCTCCTATTCGCCGGAAGATCCAAGCTGGATGGCGGTCTCGGATGCGCCGGTGCAGAACTGGCTGGGCCGGATCGGGGCGGGCATCGCCTCGCCCTTGATCGTGATCGTCGGCCGCGGCGCCTGGCTGTTGCCGGTGGCGCTGGCGATCTGGGGCGGGCGGCACATCCTGCACCGCGGTGAAGAGCGCGTCACCGGCCGGATGGTCTTTCTGCCGATCGCGATTGCGGTGGCGGCGGTCTATGCCGCGCTGCTGGTGCCGGGCGCCGAATGGGGCCGTGCCTATGGTCTGGGCGGCAATTTCGGTGACATGATCGCCGGATCGCTGTTGGGGCTGTCGCCGGTCGAGGGCTCGATCGGGCTGAAGCTGATGACCGTGGTGATGGCGGTGCTGACGCTGCTGATCACGCTTTTCGTCACCGGCTTCGACCGTCTGGAACTGGGGGCGCTGACCCGGTTTCTGATGCTGGGCACGGTGGCCAGCTATGCCGCGGCGATGACCGCGCTGGGCAAGGGCGCGTCGGCCTCGGTGCGGATGGCGCGCGAGGCGGCCGAGCTGGCGCGCGAGCGCCGGGCGCAGGCGGCGGCGCTGGCGCAGCAGCAGGCCGCCTGGCAGGCGCAGCAGGGCTGGCAGACGGGCGCGCAATATGCGCAGCCGCAACGCTCTGATATCGTGCGCGCCGCTGTCGCCTCGCGGGTGCGCCGTCCGGTCGAGCCGGAACCGGCCTATGCCCCCTATGACATGTATGAGGCGCCGGAGGCCGAACTGGTCGAGCCGATGCAGGCCTGGCCGATGCCCGAGGCCGACGCCCCCAGCGAAGACCGGATCAAGGCGCGCATCCAGCATGCGGTGAAGACCCGGACCCCCGTGCCGACGCCAATGCCGATGCCTGCGCCGATGCCGAACCCGGTCGCCGCGCCGCAGATGCGCGCCGAACCCGAGCTTTACGCCGCGCGTGTGCCCGCCCAACCCGCGCCGCAGCCCGAAGCCCCGGCCTCGGTTCTGGCGGCGGTCTCGGCGCGGCTGGCCCGTGGCCCGAAGACCCCGGCTGCGCCGCTCCGGCGTGTTGAGCCGCCGCTGCAGGCGCGTCCGCGCTACATGCCCGGCCCGGCTGCCGCTGCGCCCGCCGTGATGCCTGTCGTGCCGCCGGTTGCCGCGCCGATGATGGCCGCGCCCGCGATGACGGCCCCGCCGATGCCCGCGCCGCAGGACCCGGACTGGTCGCAGCCGATGGCGGCGGCGCGTCAGGGTGAGGCGTTTTCGGCCGGGGACAGCTGGGAAGAAGAAGCCTTCGAGCGCAACGTCTTTTCTGATCTGGGCGAGGATCTGCCGCCGCCCGCGCCGATGCCGAAGATTTCGGCGCTGCGCGCCACCGTGGCCCCGCCCGCGCCCGACCGGCGCGTGGTGGCGCCTGTCCGCAAGCCGGTGGCGCCCTCGAAACAGGCGATCGCCGAGGAACAGCCCCCTCTGCGCTTCGAGACGCCGGAAAAGCCTGCCTATGAGGTGCCGCCGCTCAGCCTTCTGACCAATCCGGTCTCGATCCAGCGCCATCAGCTGTCCGATGAGGCGCTGGAAGAAAACGCCCGCATGCTGGAAAGCGTGCTGGATGATTACGGCGTCAAGGGCGAGATCGTCTCGGTCCGGCCGGGTCCGGTCGTCACCATGTATGAGCTGGAACCGGCGCCGGGGCTGAAAGCCAGCCGGGTGATCGGTCTGGCCGATGACATCGCGCGCTCGATGTCGGCGCTGTCGGCGCGGGTCTCGACCGTGCCGGGGCGCTCGGTGATCGGGATCGAACTGCCCAATGCGCATCGTGAAAAGGTGGTGCTGCGCGAGATCCTCTCGGCGCGCGATTTCGGCGACAGCAACATGCGCCTGCCGCTGGCCTTGGGCAAGGACATCGCGGGCGAGGCCGTGGTGGCGAACCTGGCGAAGATGCCCCACCTGCTGATTGCGGGGACGACGGGCTCGGGGAAATCGGTGGCGATCAACACGATGATCCTGTCGCTGCTTTACAAGCTCTCGCCCGAGGAATGCCGGTTGATCATGATCGACCCGAAGATGCTGGAACTGTCGGTCTATGACGGCATTCCGCATCTGCTCTCGCCCGTCGTCACCGACCCGAAAAAGGCCGTCGTGGCGCTGAAATGGGTCGTCGGCGAGATGGAGGAGCGCTATCGGCGCATGTCGAAGATGGGCGTGCGCAACATCGAGGGCTACAACGGTCGCGTCCGCGAGGCGATGGAGCGCGGCGAGATGTTCAAGCGCACCGTGCAGACCGGCTTTGACGAGGACACCGGCGAGCCGGTCTTCGAGACCGAGGAATTCCAGCCCCGGCCCTTCCCCTATATCGTCGTCATCGTCGACGAGATGGCCGATCTGATGATGGTGGCGGGCAAGGAGATCGAGGCCTGTATTCAACGGCTTGCGCAGATGGCGCGGGCCTCGGGCATCCACCTGATCATGGCGACGCAGCGGCCTTCGGTCGATGTCATCACCGGCACGATCAAGGCGAACTTCCCGACCCGGATTTCCTTCCAGGTCACGTCCAAGATCGACAGCCGCACCATTCTGGGCGAACAGGGGGCCGAGCAGCTGCTGGGCATGGGCGACATGCTTTACATGGGCAATGGCGCGCGCATCACCCGGATTCACGGGCCCTTCGTCAGCGACGAGGAAGTCGAGGAAATCGTCAGCCATCTGAAGAGCTTCGGGCCGCCCGAATACATGTCGGGCGTGGTCGAGGGGCCGGACGAGGACGCGGCCTCGGATATCGACGCGGTGCTGGGCCTTGGCAACAGCGGCAACGATGCCGAGGATGCGCTTTACGATACGGCGGTGGCGATCGTGATCAAGGATCGCAAATGCTCGACCTCCTATATCCAGCGCAAGCTGGGCATCGGCTACAACAAGGCGGCGCGGCTGGTGGAACAGATGGAAGAGCAGGGCGTGGTGACGCCCGCCAACCATGTGGGCAAGCGCGAAATCCTGGTGCCCGAGCAATAAGGGCGCAGGAAAGTGATCCCGGCCCCGCGCGATGTGACCCGCGCGGGGCTTTTTCTTTTCCCGATCTGCGGTAAGGTTCCGCCATGACCCTGATGCGTTTCGCCCCCGTGGCCGCCCTTCTGCCCGTTCTGATGCTTGCCCTTGCCGCCCCGGCCTGGGCGGAGAAGATCCCTTTGGCCCAGCTTTCGGCCTATCTGAACGGGCTGACGACGGCCGAGGCGGCGTTCACCCAGGTCAATGCGGATGGCTCGAAATCGACCGGCAAACTGTATCTCAAGCGGCCCGGGCGGATGCGGTTCGAATATAGCGATGACAAGACGCTGGTGCTGGCCTCGGGCGGGCAGGTGGCGATCTTCGATCCGAAATCGAACCAGATCGCCGAGCAATATCCGCTCAAGCGCACGCCGCTGAACCTGATCCTGGCCGACCGGATCGATCTGGCGCAGGCGCGGATGGTGGTGGGCCACGAGGCGGAGGGGGCGAATACCGTGGTGGTGGCGCAGGACCCGCAGACCCCCGAATATGGCACGATCCGGCTGGTGTTTTCCGCCAATCCGGTCACCTTGCGGCGCTGGGTGATCACCGACGATACCGGCGCGAAGACGGTGGTGATCCTTGATCAGCTGAAACCCGGGGCCGATCCGGGCGCGCGGATGTTCTCGATCGTGGCAGAGACCGAAGCGCGCAAGCGATAACCCGGCCTCAGCGGCCGCAGCGGCTCAGCTGGCTGCGATACATCTCGGCGCGGGCGGCGACCTTGTCTGCGACGGCCAGAAGCCAGCCCTTGTCGTTGTAGCTGCCCTTGGCATAGCCCGAGCGGCCCTCGTGATAGGCGAGATATTGCTCCCGGGCGTTCCATTTCGAAATCCCGAGCCGGTTGGCGGAGCCGTCCATGTACCAGCCCATGAAATCGGTGGCATCGGTGATCCGGGTGCGTTTCGCGCCCCAGGAATTGGTGTCGCGCTTGTAGTCTTCCCAGGTCGAATCAAGCGCCTGGCTGAAGCCATAGGCCGAGCTTTGCCGCCCGATCGGGATCACCCCCAGCGCGTAGCGATGCGGGGTCTTGGCATTGGGGATGAACTTCGATTCCTGATGGATCGTCGCCATCTGCACGTGCACGGGCACGCCCCAGCGCTTTTCCGCGCGACGCATCGCCTTGAAATAAGCGGGCTTTTCGCGCGCCAGCAGGCAGGCGTTGTCAAGATTGCGCGGCGCTTTTCCGCCGCCGCCACAGGAGGCGACGGCCACGAGAACGGCCAACATCAGGAATTTTTTCATGTCTGCTCTGCCAGCTCGGCTTTGTTTTGCCGCAGTTTAGGGAATTTCGCCCCGCAACGAAAGCGAAACCGTGTCGCGAAGCCGTGAGCACTGTTGGGCGCGCGCCCACAGATTGTTTCCGGCCCCGGGTGGGGCGGCGATGGACAGGCAAGGCTGCAAGGTTTAAAAATGATGATCGGGGGTAACCATGCAGACGACGCTTGCCAAATATCATATCGGTCAGATCGTCCGACATCGCAAACACCCGTTCCGCGGGGTTGTCTTCGACGTGGATGCGATGTTTTCCAACACCGACGCCTGGTACGAGGCGATCCCGGAAGAGAGCCGTCCCGCCAAGGATCAGCCCTTCTATCATCTTCTGGCCGAAAACGATCAGACCTATTACGTCGCCTATGTGTCAGAGCAGAATCTTCTGCCCGACAATTCCGGCGAGCCGATCGACCACCCCGATCTGAGCGATCTGTTCGGGGATTTCGAAGACGGGCGTTACCCGTTGCAGTTCCAGCTCAACTGACGGCGCCGGATTTCAGCGGCAGCCGGAACGCCAGCAGGTTGCGGCCGTGTTCGCGGTGATAGCCCAGATCCTCGACCAGGTCGCGGATCAGGAACCAGCCGAAACCGCCCTCGGGCAGGGTGTCGGGGGCCGGGCGCTGCGAATCGTCGATGCCGAGGTCGAGGCAGGCATGCGGCAGCTCCACCCCGTCATCGCTGATCGAGCAGCTCAGCCCGCGGTGATCGCGCACCAGCGACAGCGTGATCGTGCCATGCCCGGTGTCGCCGTAGCCGTGTTCGACGATGTTGTTCAGCACTTCGGCCAGAACCAGCTCCAGCGTGCCGGCCTCGTCTTGCGACAATTGCCGCAGGAACCGGGCCAACGCGGTGCGCAGGGCGAAACGGACCGAAAGCGGATCGGCCGCGAAGGAATGGTGGAAGATCTTCGCCTCGGGCCTTGGCACCTCGCTCGGGCTGCGGCCTGATTGGGGGCGGTCAGCCAACATGGCGTAGCCCCGCCCGCAAGGCCGCCTCGACATTTTCGTGCATGACGAAGACCGAATCCATGCGCGTCAGCCGGAACACCCGTTCGACATTCGCCGTCAGCCCCGCCAGTTCCAGCCGCCGGTCCGGGACCAGCGATTTCATCACCGCGACGACCGCGCCCAGCCCGGAGCTGTCAAGGAATTCCACCTGCGACATGTCCAGCACCACCCGCGTGCCGGGTTGGCTGGTCACTTCCCGCATCCGCTCCTTGAAGCGGATCGCGATGGCGGCATCGAGACGTTCCTCGTTCACCGAAACGACCAGCGCGCCTCCGCGTGTTTCCGCATAAAGATTCATCTTGCCACTCCGGCCCCGAAAGATTTGGTTCAGACTAAGGCCGAAAACTTACCAATCCGTATCTGACGGAAAGAATGATGAAAGAGGACCGATGAGCTTTGACCCCGTGGCGCTGGCCCGCACCATCGCCGCCCTGACGGCAGGCGAGACCGACGAGGTGGCGCTGATGGCCACCCTCGCCTGCGAGATCCACCATGCCGACGACCGCTTCGACTGGACCGGCTTTTACCGCGTCACCGCGCCCGGCGTGCTGAAGATCGGCCCCTATCAGGGCGGGCATGGCTGTCTGGTGATCCCGTTCACGCGCGGCGTCTGCGGCGCCTGCGCGCGCGAGGGCCGCACCCAGCTTGTCCCCGATGTCGAGGCCTTTCCGGGCCATATCGCCTGCTCCTCCTCGACCCGGTCGGAACTGGTGATCCCGGTTTTTGGCGCGGGCGGGCGGCTCATCGGTGTGCTCGATATCGACAGCGATCAGCCCGACGCCTTCACCGAGGCCGATGCAAGGGCGCTGGAAGCGATCCTGGCCGATGTCTTCGGCGCGCTCTGAGGCTTGACGCCGCGCCGCCCCCGCGCCATGCCGGGCCGATGACCGAGCATGTCTACACGCCCCCGTCCGAGCCGCCGCGCATCCTGCATGCCGATCACGAAATCCTCGTGGTCGACAAGCAATCGGGGCTGCTTTCCGTGCCGGGCAAGGGCGATCACAAGGCCGATTGCCTGATCGAGCGGCTCAAGGGCGCCTATCCGCAGGTGCTGCTGGTGCACAGGCTCGACGGCGACACCTCGGGGGTGATGGTTTTCGCGCTGACCGCGCATGCGCAGCGCCATCTGGGGCTGCAATTCGAGACCCGGCAGACGAAAAAGCACTATCTGGCCCGGCTCTGGGGGCATCTGGAGCCGCGCTCGGGCCGGGTCGATCTGCCGCTCTGCGTTGACTGGCCGAACCGGCCGCTGCAGCATGTGGACCCTGAAAACGGCAAGCCCGCGCAGACCGACTGGAAGGTGCTGCGCCACGATCCCGACGGCACGACGCGGGTGCGGCTGATGCCGCTGACCGGGCGCAGCCATCAGCTGCGGGTGCATATGCGCGAGCTGGGGCATCCGATCCTTGGCGATCCCTTCTATGCCACGGGGGCTGCCCGCGATTTTCCGCGGCTGATGCTGCACGCCGAAAGCCTGCGCCTGCGCCACCCCGATGGCGGGCAGTTCATGACCTTCACCGCGCCCTGTCCGTTCTGACCCCCGGCCCCGCCCGCGGGGGCAAGTCTCCCGGGGGGGCGGGGCCGCGTCCCGCTCAGCGCAAATGAAAAAGACGGCGGGAGTGGACCGCCGTCTTTTCCGTTTCTGTCCTGGGCGCTCCGGCGCTCAGCTTTCCGCGCTCTCCGCCGAGGGGGCGGGGGCCGCGATCTCGCGCGGTTCGCGCGGCGGGCGGCCGATCACGTCGCGCAGCGCGTCAAGCTCGATGAAATTATCGGCCTGACGGCGCAGCTCGTCGGCGATCATCGGCGGCTGGCTGCGGATCGTCGAAACGACCGACACCCGCACGCCCATCCGTTGCAGCGCCTCGACCAGCGGGCGGAAATCGCCGTCGCCCGAGAACAGCACCGCATGGTCGAGCCGCGGCGCGAGTTCCATCGCATTCACCGCCAGTTCGATGTCCATGTTGCCCTTGACCTTACGCCGCCCCATCGAATCGGTGTATTCCTTGGCGGGCTTGGTCACCATCGCGTAGCCATTGTAGTGCAGCCAGTCGACCAGCGGCCGGATCGGCGAGTATTCCTCGTTCTCCAGCAATGCGGTATAGTAGAAGGCCCGCACCAGCTTGCCGCGACGTTCGAATTCCTGACGCAGCAGTTTGTAGTCGATGTCGAAGCCAAGCGCCTTCGCGGCCGCATAAAGATTGGACCCGTCGATGAAAAGGGCCAGTCTTTCGTCCTTGTAAAACATCATAAGTCCTTTCGTCGTGGTCCCGCGGCGTGGCGTCCGGAGTGGTTGACGGGGAAAAATTGCTCTACCCAATACGCCGCGAGAACCAGTTCAGCAGTGCTTTCTAACAAGCGCAGGGAGGTCGAGATATCTGTCTTTAAAGATAATAGCACATTTTTAATTGCGCTAGGGGCGAATCTTGCCGCCGAGGCGGGCACACCGGCTCAATCTCTGGTTGCGGCGCTGAAAATGCTGCCCGGGGCGGGAATCCGGCTCTGCGCGCTCAGCCGATTCTGGCGATCTCCGGCCTTTCCGGCCGGGTCGGGGCCGGATTACGTCAATGCCTGTGCCGTGATTTCTGCCGCGATGACGCCTGAAACGGTGCTTGCGGCGCTGCACCGAATCGAGGCGCGGCTGGGGCGACGCCGGGAAAAGCGCTGGGAATCGCGCGGGATCGACCTGGATCTGCTGGCCTGCGGCGAGGCGATCCGCCCCGATGCCGCGACCGAAGCGCTTTGGCGCGGCCTGCCGCTGGACGCACAGATGCAGCGCGCGCCCGAGACGCTGATCCTGCCGCATCCGCGTCTGGCCGACCGGGCCTTCGTGCTGGCGCCCCTTGCCGAGATCGCGCCCCTGTGGCGTCATCCGGTCACCGGAAAGACGGTCGGCGACATGCTGGCGGCGCTTGATGCGGCCGAAAAAGCGGCGATGGTGCCGTTTTCTGTTCCTTTCGACGGGCAGGGCCGCTTGTAAAGACCCCGGGAAGGGGCTAAGGGAGAGGTTCACACCTCCCCCTTTGGTCTGGAGTTGCCGATGGCCCGCGTGACGGTTGAAGATTGCGTTGACAAGGTTCCGAACCGCTTCGAGCTGGTGATGCTTGCCGCCCACCGCGCCCGTGAGGTTGCGGCCGGGGCGCCGATCACCGTCGAGCGTGACAATGACAAGAACCCGGTGGTCGCGCTGCGCGAGATCGCCGAGGAAACCCAGCTGGCCGATGATCTGCGCGAGCGTCTGATCGAAAGCAACCAGACCCAGATCGAGGTCGACGAGCCGGAAGAAGACGCGATGGCGCTTCTGATGTCGGGCGAAGTCGACCGGCCCCGCGTCGACGATATGGACGAGGAACGGATGCTGCGCGCGCTGATGGATGCGCAGGGTCGCGACTGACAAGGGGTTCGAGCGCGGATGATCGATGTCGAAGACCTGATCGCGCTCGTTCGCAACTACAATCCCCGCTGCAACGCCGATCTGATCCGTCGTGCCTATGCCTATGGGCTGAAGATGCACGACGGGCAGTTCCGTCACTCGGGCGAGCCCTATTTCACCCATCCCGTCGCCGTTGCCGCGATCCTGACCGAGCAGCGGCTGGACGATGCCACCATCGTCACCGCGCTGCTTCATGACACGATCGAGGATACCCGCTCGACCTTCACCGAGGTCGAGGGGCTGTTCGGCACCGAGGTCGCCGAGCTGGTCGATGGCGTCACCAAGCTGACCAATCTGCAACTCGGCTCTTCGGCCAGCAAGCAGGCGGAGAATTTTCGCAAGCTGTTCATGGCGATGTCGAAAGACCTGCGGGTGATCCTGGTCAAGCTGGCCGACCGGCTGCACAACATGCGCACGATCAAGAGCATGCGGCCCGAGAAGCAGGCGCAGAAGGCCCGCGAGACGATGGAGATCTTTGCGCCGCTGGCGGGCCGGATGGGCATGCAGTGGATGCGCGAGGAACTTGAGGACCTCGCCTTCAAGGTGCTCAACCCCGAGGCGCGGACCTCGATCATCCGCCGCTTCGTGTCTTTGCAAAAGGAATCGGGCGACGTGATCTCGCAGATCACCGCCGATATCCGCAACGAGCTGGAAAAGGCCGGGATCGAGGCCGATGTCTTTGGCCGCGCCAAGCGCCCGTATTCGATCTGGCGCAAGATGGAGGAGAAAAGCCTTACGTTTTCAAGGCTTTCCGACATCTACGGTTTCCGCGTCATCACCCGCTCCGTGCCCGATTGCTATGCTGTTCTGGGGCTCATTCACCAGCGCTGGCGCTCGGTGCCGGGGCGGTTCAAGGATTACATCAGCCAGCCGAAATCGAACGGCTACCGCTCGATCCACACCACCGTTTCGGGGCGCGACGGCAAGCGGGTCGAGGTGCAGATCCGCACAAGGCAGATGCATGAGGTCGCCGAGGCGGGCGTGGCCGCGCATTGGTCTTACCGCGATGGCGAACGGGCGCTGAACCCCTTTGCCGTCGATCCGGCGAAATGGCTCGCCTCGCTCACCGAACGCTTCGCCGAGGGCGACCACGACGAATTCCTCGAGAACGTCAAGCTCGAGATGTATTCCGATCAGGTGTTCTGCTTCTCGCCCAAGGGCGATGTGATCAAGCTGCCGAAAGGCGCGACGCCGATCGATTTCGCCTATGCGATCCACACGCGGATCGGCAATTCCTGTGTCGGGGCCAAGGTCGACGGCATCCGGGTGCCGCTTTGGACGCGGCTGAAGAACGGCCAGTCGGTCGAGGTGATCATCGCCGCCGGACAGCGTCCGCAGGCGACCTGGCTGGATATCGTTGCCACCGGCCGCGCCAAGGCCTCGATCCGCAAGAGCCTGCGCGAGGAAGACCGGACCCGGTTCGTGAAACTGGGGTCGGAACTCGCCCGGGTGGCCTTTGAACATGTCGGCCGCAAGGTCTCGGACAAGGCTTTGCGCACCGCGGCCAAGACCCTTGGCCTGCCCGACGAGACCGAGGTTCTGGCCCGGCTCGGCTCGGCCGAGCTGACGGCGCGTGAGGTGGTCGAGGCGCTTTACCCCGAACTGGCCGCCCGCGGTCCCGAGACGGTCGATCCCGGCCGCGCGGTGATCGGGCTTGGGGCCGATCAGACCTTCCATCGCGCCAAATGCTGCCAGCCGCTGCCGGGGGAACGCATCGTCGGCATCACCTATCGCGGGCAGGGCGTGGTGATCCATGCCATCGACTGCCCCGCGCTCGAGGAATTCGAGGACCAACCTGGCCGCTGGGTCGATCTGCACTGGCACGAGGGCAGCCACCCTCCGGTCTATTCGGTGGCGCTGAAGATCACCATATCGAATGACGCCGGGGTGCTTGGTCATATCTGCACGCTGATCGGGGCGCAGAAGGCCAATATTTCCGACCTTCATTTCCTTGACAAGAAACCGGACTTTTACTCGCTTCTGGTAGAGGTCGACCTGCGCGATGCGGAACATCTGCACCGGCTGCTGACGGCGCTGGAAGCCGAGACCGATGTGGCGCAGGTGCAGCGCTGGCGTGATCTGTCGCGCAAGCCCTGAGGCAAGAACGGAAGGCGGAACGTGGTTTTCAAGCGGCGTGAGAAGCGGAGCTGGGGCGAGTCGACGCGCGATCTGGTCTGGCCCCGCACCGGCTGGCTGCGGGCGCTGAGCTATATCCGCCACCGTCTCACCCGTCTGCCCGACAAGCCGCACCGCATCGCCCGGGGCGTTTTCGCGGGCATCTTCGTGTCCTTCACGCCCTTGTTCGGCGTGCATCTTCTGGCGGCCGCGCTGCTGGCGAAACTGATGCGCGGCAATGTGCTGGCCTCGCTTTTTGCCACGCTGGTCGGCAATCCGCTGACCTTTCCGCTGATCGCGCTGGTCTCGATCAAGCTTGGCCATGCGATGCTGGGGCAAAGCTACGATCCCGCCCATGCCGCCGGGTTGCTCGATGTCTTTGCCGATGCTTTCGCCGATCTGCGCCACAATCTTCTGGCGATCTTCACCCGTGATGAGGCGCATTGGGAGGGGATGGCGGATTTCTTCTATGGCGTCTTTTTGCCCTATACGCTGGGCGGGATGGTGCCGGGCATTCTGGGCGGCCTTGCGGGCTATTTCATCGCCCTGCCGCTGGTCACCGCCTATCAGAACCGCCGCCGGCTGCGGCTCAAGGAGCGGCTGGCGAAACTGGCCGCGAAGCTGCCGCATCCGCCCGTGGTCGGCGCCTCCGATCACGAGGACGACAGGGGCTGAGCGGCATCTTCCCTCGGCCGCCGCGCTTCGCCATAGTGGCCGCATCTGACCGGAGGTTTCCATGACCCGTTCCCTGCGCCTTGGCGTGAACATCGACCACGTCGCCACCGTCCGCAACGCCCGTGGATCGGCCTATCCGAGCCCGCTGCGCGCGGCCCTGATGGCCGAGGCCGCCGGGGCCGACGGCATCACCGCGCATCTGCGCGAGGATCGCCGCCACATTCGCGACAGTGACATGGCCGAGCTGCGGGCGAATCTGAAAGTCCCGCTGAATTTCGAAATGGCGACAACGCTGGAGATGCAGCGCATCGCTCTGGCGACGCGGCCGCATGCGGTCTGCCTTGTGCCGGAAAAGCGGCAGGAGCGCACCACCGAGGGCGGGCTTGATGTCGCGGGCGATCAGGCGCGGCTGACCGCCTATATCGCGCCCTTGCGGCAGGCGGGGGCCCGGGTGTCGATGTTCGTCGGCCCCGATCCGCGGCAGATCGAGGCCTCGGCGGCGATCGGCGCGGCGGTGGTGGAACTGCACACCGGCCATTATTGCGACCTGCATTACGAGGGCCGTTTCGCCGAACGCGATGCCGAACTGAAAGCGCTGGAAAAGGCCGCGACGCTGGCCGCAAGCCTTGGGCTGGAAGTGCATGCCGGGCACGGGCTGACCTATGAGACCGTCGCCCCCGTCGCCGCCATCCCCGAGATCAAGGAGCTGAACATCGGTCATTTCCTGATGGCCGAGGCGCTGTTCATCGGGCTTGAAGCCTCGATCGCGGAAATGCGCCGTATGATGGATGAAGCGCGCCGCTGACCGAAAGGGGCAAGAATGCCGATCCTGCGCTATGGGCTGATTCTGATCCTGACCGGGCTGGTCGTCTCGGGCCTCGTGCTGGTGCTGGAGCGCTTCGCCGGGGTCGATCTGGCCTCGGCCGGCATCGCTGCCGTGCCGGTCTTCATGACCGCGATGATCGAGGGGCAGTTCTTTGCCAGGCGCAGCGGCCGTCTGCCCGCGCGGGCCGAGGCGCTGCGCTTTGCCGTGCTGGCGACGGCGGTCAACCTGATGCTGCTCGGCCCGGCGCTGGTGCTGATCTCGCTCGGTGATCCGGCCTTGCTCACCATGTTGCGCGGTTTCGATGCGGTGCTGTGGTCGGTGATCCTGGGGCTTGTCGTCGTGATCACCTTCCCGGCCTCGTATCTGTTCTACGGGCAGGGCGCCCGCAGCCAGCTGCGCGCCGCCGAGCGGCAAAAGGCCCGGGGCCGGGGGGCGAAATGATCCTTGGTATCGGCTCGGATCTGGCCAATATCGAACGTATCGCGGGCACGCTCGCCCGCTTTGGCGACCGTTTCCGCAGCCGCGTTTTTACCGAGACCGAGATCGCCAAGGCCGAGCAGCGCGCCGATGTGGCGGGCACCTATGCGAAACGCTGGGCCGCGAAAGAGGCCTGTTCCAAGGCGCTCGGCACCGGCCTTGCGATGGGGATTTCCTGGAAGGACATGTCGGTGGCGAACCTGCCTACCGGCCAGCCGGTCATGCATCTGACCGGCTGGGCGGCGGAGCGGCTGGCGGCGATGACGCCGCCCGGTCATCAGGCGGTCGTGCATGTGACGCTGACCGACGATCACCCCTGGGCGCAGGCCTTCGTCGTCATCGAAGCGCGTCCGCTTGCTTGACTTGCCCCCCGCATCGGGCCAAGGAAGACAAGGTTTCAACAAGAGGCAGAGCATGGCCAGCAAATCCGAAGGCGGCATCGGCGAAATGGCGCGGACGCTGTTCTGGGCGCTCATCATCGCGGGCGTCTTCCGCACGTTGTTCTTCCAGCCGTTCTGGATCCCCTCGGGCTCGATGAAGGACACGCTCCTGATCGGCGATTTCCTCTTCGTCAACAAGATGGCCTATGGCTATTCGCGCTATTCCTGCCCCTTCTCCAGCGCCGATTTCTCGCCCTGCCCGATCGAGGGGCGCATTCTGGGCGGTGAACCCGAGCGCGGCGATGTCGTGGTGTTCCGCCATCCGATCCGCAATGTCGATTTCATCAAGCGGCTGATCGGCCTGCCGGGCGACCGCATCCAGATGGTCAATGGCGTGCTGCAGATCAACGGCGCCCCGGTGAAGCTGGAAGACGGCGGCACCTTCTCGGAAGTGTTCGAACCGCAGGGCCCGGAGAAGCGCTATCCGCTTTGCCGCAACGAACCGGTGGGCGAGGGCGGCGATTGCCAGTCGCAACGGTTCATCGAAACGCTGCCGAACGGCGTCAGCCATTCGATCCTGAACACCTTTGACGGCACCCGCGCCGACAACACCCCGGTCTTCACCGTGCCCGAGGGGCAGTATTTCTTCATGGGCGACAACCGCGACAATTCCGAGGACAGCCGCTTTGCGCAAAGCATCGGCGGCGTCGGCTTCGTTCCGGCGGAAAATCTGGTCGGCCGCGCCGACCGGGTGATGTTCTCCTCGGCGGGCAAATCGCTGTTCTTCTTCTGGACCTGGCGGGCGGACCGCTTCTTCAAGGCGATCGAATGAAAGTTGCGGCAGACCTCTCTGCCTTCATGGACCGGCTCGGGCATCGTTTCGCGACGCCCGAGCTTCTCGTTCGGGCGCTGACCCATTCCTCGCTCGGTTCGGCCACCCGGCCCGACAACCAGCGGCTGGAATTTCTGGGCGACCGGGTGCTGGGGCTGTCGATGGCCGAGGCGCTGTTTCACGCCGATAACCGGGCGTCCGAAGGGCAGCTGGCGCCGCGGTTCAACGCTTTGGTGCGCAAGGAAACCTGTGCCGCGGTCGCCCGTGACATCGATCTGGGCGCGGTGCTGAAACTCGGCCGCTCCGAGATGATGTCGGGCGGGCGGCGCAAGGAGGCGCTTCTGGGCGACGCGATGGAGGCGGTGATTGCCGCTGTCTATCTGGATGCCGGCTTCGAGGTGGCGCGGGCGCTGGTGCTGCGGCTTTGGGCCGGGCGGATCAGCAGCGTCGACAGCGATGCCCGCGATCCGAAGACGGCGCTGCAGGAATGGGCGCAGGCCCGCGGCCTGCCGCCGCCGCGCTATGAAACCCTGGGCCGCGAGGGCCCCGATCACGCGCCGCTATTCCGCATCGCGGTGGTGCTGGCCTCGGGCGAGACCGAAGAGGCGCAGGCCGGATCGAAACGCAACGCGGAACAGGCCGCCGCAAAGGCCCTTCTGGAACGGTTGGAGAGAGGCGCATGACCGAAGAAACCCACGCCGGATTCGTCGCCCTGATCGGCGAGCCGAATGCCGGGAAATCGACGCTGCTCAACCGCATGGTGGGGGCCAAGGTCTCGATCGTGACGCATAAGGTGCAGACCACCCGCGCCCGCATCCGCGGCGTCTGCATGGCGGGCAAGGCGCAGCTTGTCTTTGTCGACACCCCCGGCATCTTCCGGCCGCGGCGCAGGCTGGATCGCGCCATGGTCTCGGCCGCCTGGGGGGGCGCGGCGGATGCCGATATCGTCGTTCTGCTGATCGAGGCGCATCGCGGCCTGACCGAAGGCGCGAAAGCGATCATCGAGGCGCTGAAAGCGCGCGAGGGCACGCAGCCGGTGGCGCTCGCCATCAACAAGATCGACCGGGTCAAGGCCGAACGCCTGCTGGCCCTGGCCGAGGAAATGAACGCCGCCTTCCCCTTTGCGAAAACCTTCATGATCTCGGCCGAAAAGGGCTATGGCGTCGAGGATCTGCGCGACTGGCTCGCGTCGCAGGTGCCGGTTGGCCCGTGGTTCTACCCCGAAGATCAGATCGCCGATCTGCCGATGCGGATGATCGCCGCGGAAATCACCCGCGAGAAACTGACCCTGCGCCTGCACGAGGAATTGCCCTATCAGCTGACGGTGGAAACCGAGCGCTGGGAGGAAAAGCCCGACGGCTCGGCCCGGATCGACCAGATCATCTATGTCAGCCGCGATGGTCACAAGGGCATCGTGCTGGGCAAGGGCGGTGAGACGATCAAGGCGATCTCCACCGCCGCGCGCGCCGAAATGGCCGAGTTCATGGGCCGCCCGATCCATCTGTTCCTGCAGGTCAAACTGCGCGAGAACTGGCAGGAAGAGGCCGAGCGCTACACGGAAATGGGTCTCGACTTCAAGGACGGCGACTGAGGATGCAACCGCGTCTGCGTGCCGAACTTTGGGTGCGTGCCTATCTCAAGCGGCTGGAACTGAACAACATTCCAGCCTTCATCGCGGCGCGGGGTCAGCCTGACTCGGGCGCCGTGATGGTCAAATGCGCGACGCTGGACGGGCTGGCGAAACTCTACACCCGCACCTTCGATTATGAAGCCGATTGTGACATCTGGACCGTGCTGACCGAAGGCCCCGAGGCCGAGGTGGATCGAAGCATCCGCAAGCAACGCAGCTTCGACCCGGACCTTTGGGTGATCGAACTCGAAGCCCGCCACGGCCGCACGCTTCTGGATGAAGACGGCCTGAAGGACTGACCTCGGCTTTCCCTTTCATCTTGCCTCAAATATCCTCGGGGGGGTCCGGGGGGCAGACAGCCCCCCGGCCTGCGTCACGGGCACCATGGACTGGCAAGACAGCGGCACCATCCTTTCGACCCGCCTGCATGGCGAAAGCTCGGCGATTGTCGAGGTGTTCACGGCCACGCATGGCCGACATCTGGGCGTCGTCCGCGGTGGCGCCTCGCGCAAGATGGCGGCGACGCTGATGCCCGGGTCGCATGTGGCGGTGGCCTGGCGGGCGCGGCTGGAAGACCAGCTGGGCAGTTTCACCGTCGAACCGCTGGCCTCGCGCGCGGGCGCGCTTTCCGACCGGCTTGCGCTGATGGGGCTCAATTCCGTCTGCGCGCTGCTTTCGTTCGTGCTGGCCGAACGCGCGCCGCATCCGCGCCTTTACGCCGCCACCGAACCGCTTTTCACCGTCATCGGACAGGCGGCCGAGGGCTGGGTGGTCGATTACCTGATCTGGGAAATGGCGCTGCTGGAAGACCTTGGCTTCGGCCTCGATCTGAGCCGCTGCGCCGTCACCGGCACCCGCGACGATCTCGCCTTCGTCTCGCCGCGCACGGGCCGCGCCGTCAGCCGTCAGGGCGCGGGAGATTGGGCGCCGAAACTGCTGCCCTTGCCCCTGTGCCTTTTGGGGCAGGGGCCTGCAACCTGGGGGGAAATCGCGCAGGGCTTGCGGCTTACCGGCCATTTCCTGACCCGCTTCGCCGAGGATCACAGCCGCCGCGCCCTGCCCGAGGCGCGCAACCGGCTGATCGCGGCGATTGCCCGTCAGGGCTGAGGCCGGTCGTCCAGTTTCAGCTGCATCCACAGCAGATCCAGCCAGCGGCCGAATTTCTGCCCGACCTGCGGCATCAGCCCCACCGCCTCGAAGCCCAGCCGCTGGTGCAACACCAGCGAGCCGGCATTCCCCGCCTCGATCGCCGCCACCATCACATGCAGCCCCCGCGCCCGGGCGTGCAGGATAAGCGCCGAAAGCAGCGCCCGACCGCGCCCGCCGCCGCGCAGATCGGCGCGGACATAAACCGAATGTTCGACCGTGCCGCGATAGCCGTCAAAGGCGCGAAACGGCCCGTAGCTGGCATAGCCGACGACCTTCGCCCCTTCCTCCAGCACCAGCACCGGAAAGCCCGCCTGTTGCCGCGCCGCGATCCAGTCGATGCGGTCGCGCACACTCACCTCGACCTCGTTCCAGATCGCCGTCGTCGTGCGCACGGCGTCGTTGTAGATCGTGGCGATCGCCTGCGCATCCTCGGGGGTGGCATCGCGGATCATCGGATTCTCCTTGCGAAAACGGGGCCCGAAGGCCCCGTGTCAGCGCTCAACCCAGCAGGCGGCGCGCGATCACCTGCGCCTGAATTTCCGCCGCGCCCTCGAAGATGTTCAGGATGCGGGCGTCGCACAGGATGCGCGAGATCGCATATTCAAGCGCGAAGCCGTTGCCGCCGTGGATCTGCAGCGCATTGTCCGCCGCCGCCCAGGCGACACGGGCGCCGAGCAGCTTCGCCATCCCGGCTTCCACGTCGCAGCGGCGGCCATTGTCCTTTTCCCAGGCCGAGAAATAGGTCAGCTGCCGCGCGATCATGATTTCGACCGCCATCATGGCGAGCTTGCCGCCGACGCGGGGAAACGCGATCAGCGACTTGCCGAACTGCTTGCGGTCGATCGCATAGCGCATGCCGATTTCGCAGGCGGCCTGGGCCACGCCAACGGCCCGCGCCGCGGTCTGAATCCGCGCCGATTCAAAGGTTTCCATCAGCTGCTTGAAGCCCCGGCCGGTCTCGCCGCCCAGCAGGTTCTCGCCCTTGACGCGGAAGCCGTCAAAGCCGAGTTCATATTCCTTCATGCCGCGATAGCCCAGCACTTCGATCTCGCCGCCGGTCATGCCTGGGGTGGGGAAGGGGTTGTCATCCGTGCCCGGGGTCTTTTCGGCGAGGAACATCGACAGGCCGCGCCAGTCGGTGGTGTCAGGCTCTGTCCGCGCCAGAAGCGTCATCACATGGGTGCGCTGCGCATGGGTGATCCAGGTCTTGTTGCCGGTGATCACCCAGTCGTCGCCGTCCTTCACCGCGCGGGTGCGCAGCGAGCCCAGGTCCGAGCCGGTGTTCGGTTCGGTGAAGACCGCGGTGGACAGGATTTCCCCCGAGGCAAGGCCCGGAAGCCACTTCTGTTTCTGCTCTTCGGTGCCGCCGCAGAGGATCAGTTCCGCGGCGATTTCCGAGCGCGTTCCCAGCGAGCCGACGCCGATATAGCCGCGCGAGAGTTCCTCGGTCACCACGACCATCGAGGCTTTCGACAGGCCCAGCCCGCCGTATTCTTCCGGGATCGTCAGGCCGAAGACGCCCAGTTCCGCCAGTTCCTCGATGATCTCCATCGGGATCAGCTCGTCCTTGAGGTGCCACTCATGGGCGTTCGGGATCACCCGTTCCTCGGCATAGCGGTGGAACTGGTCGCGGATCATCTCCAGCTCTTCATCCAGCCCCGAGGCGCCGAACAGCGCCCGGCCCTGATTGTCCTGCATCAGCGCCACCAGCGCCATCCGCGCCGCATCGGTGTTGCCCCGCGCCATCAGTTTGCGGGCGGCCTCGGACGGCGTCCAGCTGACGCCCAGATCGGTCAGACGCGCCACTTCGATCTGGCTCATCGGGATGCCGCCGGCGATCTGGTTGAGATATTCGCCAAAGCCGATCTGCAGGATCAGGCTTTCCATCTGCCCGAAAGCCCCCGCCTCGGCGACCCGCCCGGCCCAGCCGCGCAGCTGAATGAGCGACTGGTTGTAAGTCGCCAGCCAGGCCAGCGCATGGGCGGTGAACTGATCTTCCTCAAGCGCGGCATTCGACACCTTGCCGCCGCGGCTGACCTTGGTTTTCAGGGCTTCGGTCGCCTGCGCCGTCAGTTGCGCGATCTCGGGAAGGGTGGCTTCGGTCAGCGCAAGCAGGTCGGCCAGAAGGATCTTGTCGGTCATGTCAGCCTCATCGACGCCGGGATTCGGCGGGTTTCTGCAGGTGCAGCCTGCTTAGGTATTTTGCAGGCGCAGCGCAATAATAATTCGCGACGGATACGCGACAAGACCGAATGTGTCGTGGGGAAATTTTTCTTTTCAGACAGTCCTGTTCAGACCGTCCGGGCCGGGCCATCGGGTTCGGCTTCCCCGGTTCAGGCCGCCACGGAACCGCGCCGCCGCCGCCGTTCGGCCGCCAGCGCCCGCGCCTCCTCGGGGGTCAGCGCGCGATGCGCCGCAATGCCATGCACCGGCAAATCCATCCGCGCCACCAGCCCCGAAAGCGCGGTGGTCTTCGCCAGCGCGGGGGTGCGGGCCAGACGGCCGATGTGCAGGCTTTCCACGCGGCAGCCGTCGGCGATCAGCAGATGGTGCCCCTGCAACAGCAGCCCGTGCCAGCTCAGCACGCAGGGCCGGTCGGGCTGCTGCGCGCTGATCCCGTCCACCAGATGATGCGCGGGAACCAGAACCTCGGCGTCGCCAAACAGCGCCTCGACGGCAGCGCCGCGCAGCGCGACGCGGTGCTGCGGCAAAAGCCACAGATCGCGGGTGGCGCCAAAGGCGGGGGCGCAGAGCCGCACCGGCCGCAGGCTGCCCAGCGCAGGCAGGGCGATCCGCCCCGACCACAAGAGCGGCTGCGGCCCGGCATCGGCGGTCAGCACCAGATCGCCCGCCTTCAGGCTGGCGGCGGGGCATTCGCCTCCGGGCGTGGCGATGGGCGTTGACGGCGCGAAACAGCCGCCCGGACCGACCGGCTGCATCTGGCTGCCGAAGGCCAGCCATTCGACGCGCGGGCCGATCTGCGCCGGGCTGCGGCCCTTGGCCAGCGCGGCCAGTTCGGCGCGCGACAGCGGCATCGCCCCCGTGCCGACACGCTGGCGGATCTGCCCGCCGTCGATCGTCTCCAGCGTCAGCCGGGTCTCGTCGGTCCTGCAATCCCAGCTGAAGGTCAGCCGCATCCGTCCGCCCGCGGCGCAATCCTGCGCGATATCCAGCGTCAGCGCCTGCACCGCCGCGCCCTGCCGCTGCACCAGCGTCAGCACGCCCTGCGCATCAAGCGAGATCGACAGGAACCAGGTCCAGCCGGTCTGCTCGCCCAGATGCAACAGCGGCAAGGGCCCGGTCTCGCCCGGCAGCAGCGCGAAATCCAGCATCAGGCTGCCCCGCCCCAGCACCGCGGGCAAGGCACGGTCAGACAGCCGCACCGGGCCGTGTCCGGTCAGATGCGCCGCAAACCAGCCATGTTCCAGCATCATCGCCCCCTCAGATCACCAGCTTGCGCATCATCTGCGACTCCTGCAGCCGCAGCATCCGCGGCGCTCCGGCCTCGGGCTGCGCCTCGCCCGGGATCGGACGCGGACCGGGGCGGAAGCATTCCACCGCCATCCCCTCGGCCAGGACCATATGGGCGCAATCGAAGACGAGGCGGACATAATCGACCATGCCGCCCGGCTGGCGCGAGACCATCTCGCCATCGACCAGCGTGCGGGCCGCGACCAGAACCTCGGCCTCGCCGAAAAGCATCTCCAGCACCGGATCGCGCACCAGCACGCGCTGCTGCGGCGCCACCAGCACCGGACGCTCGGCGCCATGCGCGCCCGCGGCGAAACGGATCGGCGCCTCGCTGCGCAGGGCGGGCAGGCGGGTCCGCTCGACGCGGAGCACCGGCTGCGCCCCGGCCTCGCGGGTTGCGACCATGTCGCCGGGGTGCAGCGTCTCGACCCGGCGCAGCCCGGTCGGGGTCTGGACCCGGGTTCCGGCCGCAAACCCTTCAAGCAGGTTCGGCGCCGCCACCTCTGCCGCCCGCGCGCCGAAGATCGACTTCGCGATCTGCGCCGCCGCTGCCGAGGGATCCAGTCCCAGAACTCTGCCAAATGCCATCTCTTGCCCCATATGCCTGCCGGCAAAGCCTCATCGAGCCGGGAAATCCCGTCCGTTCCGGCCATCCGGCCGCAGTGGGGGGGGCGATTCTGCCCTGCTCGTGTGCCCTGCCTCGGGTCGTCCTGATTTTGTTCAACCGTAGGTCAGCTTAACCCCCCTTGGAAACGAAATTTTCCGTGATGGCGGGGGAGCGGGGCCGGGGTGACCCGGGGGCAACACCGGTTGTTGCGCGGGGGGGAAAGCGGGGCTAAGCCAAGGCATCGCACAGGAGCAACCGATGACCCTCGACCCCGTTCAACTGACTGCCGATCTGATCCGCTGCCCCTCGGTCACGCCCGCCGAGGGCGGCGCTTTGGTGCTGCTTGAACGGGTGCTTTCGGCGGCAGGCTTCACCTGTACCCGGGTTGACCGCAACGGCACGCCCAATCTGTTCGCGCGCTGGGGGGCGAAGGGGGTGAAGACCTTCGGTTTCAACGGGCACACCGATGTCGTGCCGGTGGGCGATGCGGCGGCCTGGACGCAGGAGCCGTTTTCCGGCGCGGTGATCGACGGCGTGCTCTGGGGCCGCGGCGCCACCGACATGAAATCGGGCGTGGCGGCCTTTGTCGCTGCCGCCGTCGATTTCGTCACCACCACCCCGCCCGAGGGTGCGCTCATCCTGACCCTCACCGGCGACGAGGAAGGCCCGGGCAAGGACGGCACCGTGGCGCTGCTGGACTGGATGAAAGCGCAGGGCGAGGCGATGTCGGTCTGTCTGGTGGGTGAGCCGACCTGCCCGGAAACCCTGGGCGACATGATGAAGATCGGCCGTCGCGGCTCGATGACCCTTTATCTTGAAGTCGAGGGGGTGCAGGGCCATTCCGCCTATCCGCACCGGGCGAAAAACCCGCTGCATGCGCTGGTCGACCTTTTGGGGCGGATGACGGCGGAAGCGCTGGACCGCGGCACCGCGCATTTCGAACCCTCGACGCTGCAGATCACCACGATCGACTGCGGCAATCCCGCGAACAACGTGATCCCGGCGAAGGCGCGGGCGACGGTGAACATCCGTTTCAACGATGCCCATACATCGGCGACGATCGAGGATTGGGCGCGCGGGCTGATCGCGGAAATCGAGGCGGAAACCGGCACCCGCGTCACCCTTCGCGCCGAGGTTTCGGGCGAAAGCTTCCTGACGCCCCCCGGCGCCTTCGTCGAGTTGGTCAGCCGGGCGGTGGTGTCGGAAACCGGGGTCGTGCCGGTGCTTTCGACCTCGGGCGGCACCTCGGATGCGCGTTTCGTCAAGGACCATTGCCCGGTGCTGGAATTCGGTCTGGTCGGCAAGACCATGCATCAGGTCGATGAACGCATCGAAGTGGCGCAGATCACCCGGCTGAAGGCGATCTACGCCCGCTGCCTGCGCGATTTCTTCGCCTGAGGCGCATCGAGGCCGCCGATCTGGTCGCCGATTTTGCCGATGTGCAGACGACCTGATGCGGTTTTTGCCCGGAAAAGCGGGCAAGAGGCGGATTTTCGATATCTTCGAAGTGTATCTTTAAGGATTTGCGTCGAAATCTGGGCATCGAACCGGTTTCAACGAGGCATCCATGTCTGCAGATCTGGCGCAGCTGCACAGCCTGCTCGACGGGTTTCCCGGCGCGGCGCTGGCCGTGTCCGATGCGGCCCGCGTGCTTTGGGTCAATGCCGATGCGGCCCGCAGCCTTGGCCCCGCGCAGTGCGCTGGCGCCCGGGTCGAGACGGTGTTTCCCGGGGCTCTGGGCCTCCGCATTGCCGAGGGTGTCACCGCCGCGCAGGGCACCGGGCTTGCGCAGCGCTTCGCCCTCGATCCTGACGCCCCGGTCGCAGGGGCGGGGGCAGGGCGGCCGGTCGAGGTGACGATCTGGCCGGTCTGTCTGCAGGGCGGCGCGCGGGTCTGGCTGGTGCAGATCGCGGCGCCGCTGGCCCCCTCCGGGGGCGGCGAGCGCCCGGCGCAGGCGACGCGGCTCGCCGAGGCTCTGGCCGAGGCGCAGGCCGCCCGCGTCGCCGCACAGGCCACCGCCGATGCGCTGACGACGGCGCTGATCTGCGGCGAGACCGGGGTCTGGTCGATCTGCGCCGAGCTGGGCGAGGCCTGGATGCCCGACGAATGCTATCGCCAGCTGGGCTATGCGCCCGGCGATTTCATCCCCGACGAAATCGGCTGGCGCAGCCTGTTCCACCCCGACGATCTGGAGGCGGCGATCGCCCGGATGCAGGATCTGATCTGCGACCGGACCGCAGTCTTCACCGCGGATCACCGGCTGCGCCACAAGGACGGCAGCTATCACTGGTATCGCACCGTCGCGCGCAAGATCGACCGCTCCGACCGGGGCCTGCCCTTCCTTGTCAGTGGCCGCTTCTCTTGCATCGACGAGGCGAAAGCGATCGAGCAGCGCTTGTCCGACGCGCTGGCCGATGCGCAGAAAAGCCGCGCCAAGGTCGAGGAACGCGGCGAGCTTTTGCGCACCTCGGCGCTGTGCGCCGGGATCGGCTCGTTCAGCGTCTGCCCCGATCTGGAGATCGGCTGGACCCCGGACGAGACCTACCGCCTGTTCGGCCATGAGCCGGGGGCCTTCGCCCCGACCGATGCGGGCTGGCGCAGCCAGATCCATCCCGAGGATCTGGCCTCGGCCGTGGCCGAAATGGAAAAGCTGAAATCCGGGGCCGGCGATATCTACATGCATGAACATCGCTGCCGTCATGCCGATGGCAGCTATCACTGGTATCGCGCCATCGTCCGCCGTGTCGATCGTTCGGACCGGGGTCTGCCCTATCTGCTGGCCGGGGTGATCATCTGCATCGATCAGAGCCGGGAAACCGAACTCCGTTTGGCCGAGGCGGCGGAACGGGCGCAGCAGGCCCGGGACCGACTGGACACGCTGGCCGACAATGCCCCGGGGGCGCTGTTCGAATATCGCCACAATGCCGACGGCTCGGTCGACATCCCCTATTTCAGCGCCAAGCTGCCGATGATGCTGGGCGTCGCCCCCGAGGCGATCGTGGCGAATGGCGTGAGTGTCTTCACCCACATGCCGAAGCAGATGTTGCCGGAGATCTTCGACTGGATCGAGGAGTCGCGGCTGAACGGCACCCCGTTCGAGCACCGGTTGCCGGTCGATCACCCCGATCGGGGCCGGATCTGGCTGACCGTCTCGGCGCTGCCCTGCAACCAGCCGGACGGGGCGACGATCTGGTTCGGCAACGTCTTCGACATCACCGAACAGATGAACATGATGCGCGAGGCCGAACGCTCGGCCGAGGCGGTCCGCCGCGCCCATGACCGCATGGTCACCATGGCCGAGAACTCGCCCGGGGCGATTTTCGAATGGCAGCGCGACGCGGGCGGCCAGTTCAGCTTCGCCTTTTTCAGCGCCGTCCTGCCGGATCTGCTGGGCCTGAGCCGCGATGTGCTGGAAGCGGACGGGGCGGCAGTGTTCAGCTGCATGCTGCCCGAGGACATCCCGTCGGTGCGGGCGGCGGTGGCGCAGTCGGCCGAGACCCTGACCCGGTTCGAGGTTCTGCACCGGATCCGGCACCCGGACCACGGCCTGCGCTGGCTGCATGTCTCGGCCAGTCCCTTCCCGCAGGAAAACGGCACCATCGTCTGGTATGGCAATGCGATGGATGTGACCGATCAGATCGAGGCGAAAAGCCGCGAGGAACAGACCGCCCTGGCGATGCATCAGGCGCATGAACGCCTGGCCTCGATCGCCTCGATTGCGCCGGTCGGGCTTTACGAATTCCGCCGCGATGCCGATGGCAGCACCTCTTTCCCCTACGCCAGCCCCTATCTGGAGGATATGCTGGGCGTGGGCTACGGGGTGTTTTCGCGCGTCGCCTCGACCGACTATCTTTTTGCCAATGTGCATCCCGATGATCGGCCCGATTTCATGACGGCGCGGGGCGACAAGGCGACCAATCTGGAACTGTGGAACCAGCGCTTCCGGGTCCGCCATCCAACCCGGGGCGAGATCTGGCTGGCCAATTCCGCCACGCCCAAGGCGCAGCCGGACGGGTCGGTGGTCTGGACCGGGGCGCTGCATGATGTCACCGCCGATGTCGCGCGCGAGGCGGAGTTGCGCCGCGCCCATCTGCTGGCCGAAAAGATGCGTGCCGAGAACGAACGCCAGGCGCTGCATGACGGACTGACCGGGCTGCCGAACCGGCGCAGCTACGACAATGTCCTCGCCCGGCGCATCGCCGGGGCGGCGGCGGGCGGTCCGCGCGACGGCGTGCTGATCCGGGTCGATCTGGATCACTTCAAACATGTCAACGACACGCTTGGCCATGAGGCCGGGGACCTGGTGTTGCAGCGCGTCGCTGATGTGCTGCGCGCCGAATTGCGGGTCGGCGATTTCGCGGCACGGATCGGCGGCGACGAATTTTCGATCATCCTCGCGCCCGGTCAATCGGGCGGCCATGCCCGCGAGGTGATCGAACGGATGCAGGCCAGCCTGTCGGAACCCTTGTGGTTCGAGGGGCGGCAATGCCGGTTCGGCGCCTCTTTCGGCGTTGCCGAGACCGAGGATATCGCGGCCATGGGCTCCGAGATCCAGCTTTTCGCCGATGCCGCGCTCTATCGCGCCAAGGAGGGGGGGCGGAACCGGATGGAGTTCTTTACCCCCGAGCTGCATCAGAACATCCTGTTCGACCGCAAGCTGGCGGTGGAGATTCAGGAGGGGCTCGACCGCGGCGAATTCGTGCCGTTCTTCCAGTCGCAGGTCTGCGCCCGCAGCGGTCGGCTGACCGGGGTCGAGACGCTGTTGCGCTGGCGCCACCCCGAACGCGGCCTGCTCGCCCCGGATGCCTTCATGCATGTAGCGGTGCAGTTGCGGCTGGTGTCGGAAATCGACCGGGTGATGATGGAGAAAACGGCCGCGGCCCTGAGCTTCTGGCAGGCGCGGGGGCTGACCGTGCCGAAGATCAGCTTCAACGTCTCTTCGGGGCGGATGCATGATCCCGATGTGGTGCGGGCGGCGCGGGCCATCGCCGAGGGCGAGACCCGGGTGACCTTCGAACTGCTGGAATCGATCCTGGTCGAGGAGGAGAGCGAGGTGTTCCGCTTCCATCTCGATGCGCTGCGCGAGGCCGGGATCGAGATCGAGATCGACGATTTCGGCTCGGGCCATGCCTCGATCATCGGGCTGATGCAGATTGCCCCCTCGGCGCTGAAGATCGACCAGCGCATCGTGGCCCCGGTGGCGCGCGATCCGCGGTCGAAAAATCTGGTCCGGGCGATCGTCGAGATTGCCGAAACGCTGGGCATCGCCACCGTTGCCGAAGGGGTCGAGACCCGGGCGCAGGCCGAGATCCTGCGCGATCTTGGCTGCGACGTGCTGCAGGGCTTTTTGTTCTCGACGCCGCTCTCGGCCGAGGATTTCGCGCAGATCTGCACGCAGGAGGTGCGGCGCGCCTAGCGCGCCCGCCGCGGGCAGGCGCGTGAGACGGGGTTCAGCCCCTCAGTGCCTGAAGCGGCGCACCAGCGCCCAGATCCCCAGCAACAGGCCCATCAGGATCGCATTCGTCACCAGCCCGATTGCGGCGGCGACCAGGAACCAGACGTTGCCATTCGGCAGCAGGAGCGGGATCAGCAGCGCGACCAGAACCAGCCCCGCCGCAAGCGTCGGGATCTTGCCCAGCCGGTCCGCAAGCCGCGGTTGCAGTGCAATCACCCCGGCCAGCAGGATGAGACGCAGCGGGTCCCCGATCTGGGTGATGAAAATGTCGACAAGTCCCAAGGCGCTCCTCCCTCTGAGCCTGATGACGCGACATTAGGCGCCGCCGCCCCTTTCGCCAAGAATTTTCCCGGCTCAGGCTTGTGCAAGTGTTGCCGCCGCAACCGAGAGCCGGGCGCCATCGAGCGTGCGGGCCGCGCCCTTGCGCGCATCGCCCAGCACGACGGCTTCGCTGCGCAGCATCGAGCGGCCCCGCGCGTCGCAGGGACACCAGCCCGAGGCATCGACGAGACCCGCCGTCTGCGCAATCGCCCCCGCCACATGCGGCGGTACGAAGTTGATCACATCGGCGCTCAGACGCCCGGCCGCGGTGTCGATCCGGCCGGTCCGCGCATCGACGGCCTGCACGCTGGCGCCCTCGGCGGCAGTGATCCAGGCCACCTGCGCCGCAATCCCCTGCAGCCGTTTTGCCAGTGCGAAGGCCTGCGCGAGGGCCGGAGTCGGCGTCGCATCCAGCACCGTCAGCCGCGCCGCCGGGCGGGTGGCCGCCAGATGCCGGCTCAGCATCAGGGCGCGGTGCAGCGCCACCTGCGGATGGCTCAGCTCTGCGGGCAGGCGCAGCACGACATGACCGGCCTCGGGCAGGGCGGCGAGCTGCGCCGCCAGCCGCCGCGCCTCGCGCGCATTGCCCCAGGCCGCGGGCATCGCATAGCGGGCTTCGGCATCAAGCCCCGCGATCGCCTCGGCCCGTGCCGTCGTGCCGGGGGCAAGATAGAGCCGGTCAAAGGCGGCATCGCGGCCGGAAAACAGCGACAGCCGCCCCGCCGTCCAGTCGACATCGGTGACATCGTCGAGCATCACCTCGATGCCCTGCGCCTTCAGCCGGGCCAGCGTCGCCGCGGTTTGCGGCGGGCCAAAGGCGGTGGCAGCCGCGTCGCCGGTTTCCCGGGCCAGCCGGGTCGGGTCGCGTTCCAGAAGCGCCACCCGCAGCCCCGGATGGGCGGCGCGCAGCGCCAGCGCCGCCCCGGCCCCGGCGGGACCGGCGCCCACGATCACGGCGCGCTCGGAAGGGCCAAGGGCAAGGCCGATCCCGCCCGCGGCGGTAACGGCGGCGGTGGCGAACAGGCCGAGGGTGACATGGCGGCGGCTCAGACGGGTCATCGGAAGTCTCCTGACGAAAGGGGGGAGGGCGGTCAGCTTTTCTTTTCCAGCAATTCGGCTTCGGGATGGATCGGGCGGTAGATCTCGACCCGGTCGCCTGCCTTCAGCGGCTTGTCGAGCGGGCAGATCTGCCCGAAAATGCCGATCTTCTGCCGGCTCAGATCGATCTCGGGGAACTGGTCGAGCAGGCCCGATTTCTCGATCGCGTCCCGTGCCGTGGCGGTGTCCGGCACATCGACATTCTTCCAGACCTGCACGGTCGGCTTGGCATAGGCGACACCCACGATCATGCCTCTTCTCCGGTTTGCGGTTTCGGTTTCAGCACGCCCGCGGCGGTGAACACGCGTTCGGTGCGCCTTTGCTTGAGTTCCTGCTCGATCGTCGGCTTGCGGGCATCGATGACGCGCTTGAGCGCGAAAAGCCCCCCCACCACCAGAAAGCCGCCCGGCGGCAGGATCATAAGCAGAAAGCCCGGGTAATCGGGGAAGACCGTCAACTCCATGAAGGCGAAATGCGGCCCCAGAAGCAGCGAGGCCTGGGCGAAAAGCGTCCCCGATCCAAGGATTTCCCGGATCGCCCCCACCGTCACCAGCGCGAGCGTGAAGCCAATCCCCATCATCAGCCCGTCAAGCGCCGAGGCCAGCACGCCAAAGCGCGAGGCAAAGGCCTCGGCGCGGCCGAGGATGGCGCAGTTGGTCACGATCAGCGCGATGAACAGGCCCAGAACCTTGTGCAGATCGTGCAGAAAGGCGTTCAGCGCCAGATCGACCACGGTCACGATGGCGGCGATGATCAGGATGAAGGCCGGAATGCGGATTTCGGGCGCGATGGTCTTGCGCAGGGCGGAAATCACCACGTTCGACAGGATCAGCACCACCGTCGTCGCCAGCCCCATGCCCAGGCCGTTCGTGGCGGTGCCGGTGATGGCCAGCGCCGGGCAGAGCGCCAGCATCTGGCCCGTCACGATGTTCTTGTCCCACAACCCGTCGCGGGCGATCTTGGCGTAATTTTCCGACATCGGCGCGCTCCTCAGGATTTTTGCGGCAGGGGGGCGGTCAGCGCCGCCTTGTTGCGGTCAAAGAAGGTCAGCCCGCGGGTGATCGTCCTGACGACGGCGCGCGGCGTGATGGTGGCGCCCGAGAACTGGTCGAACACGCCACCGTCCCGTTTCACCTTCCAGTTTTCGGGGGCCGGATCCCGCAGCGACTTGCCGGTGAAGCCGAGGATCCAGTCGTCCTTGGCCAGCTCGATCTTGTCGCCCAGACCCGGGGTCTCGGTATGCGACAGCACCCGCACGCCCAGCAGCGTGCCATCGGGGGCGATGCCCAGAAGCACCCGGATCTGGCCGCTGTAGCCGGGGCCGGAAAGTTCATAGGCAAGGCCGGTCACCGCGCCCGCCCGGGCCGCGACATAGACCTTGACCGTGCCTTCCGTGGCGTCGCTGACCGGGCGCATCGCAGCGGCCAGATCATTGTCGTGCAGATCCCGCGGGATCACCTGTTCGAGCGAGGCGGCCAGATCCTCGGCGGCGCGGGCGGCGATCGGCGCCGAGGTGCTGTCATTGGCCGCGGCCAGCAGCACCGCGGTGACCAGCGCAAAGAGCCCGAGCATGATCCCATGCGCCAGCGGCGAGGTCTTGAACCAGGGCCGTTTCGGCTTTTCGGCGGGGGGCGTGTCGGTCATTTCTGCGCTCCCTTCGCGGGTTTGGCGGCGCCAAGCGGCTTGCCGGTGCGGGACCGTCCGAAGATCCGCGGCCGGATGTAGGTTTCGATCAAGGGCGTCACCGCGTTCATCAATAGCACCGCGAAGGCCACGCCCTCGGGGAAGGCGCCGAAGGTGCGGATCACGAAGATCAGCGTGCCGATTCCGATGCCGTAGACCCATTTGCCTGCGGTGGTGACCGGCGAGGTGACGTAATCGGTGGCGATGAAGAAGGCGCAGAGCATCGTCGAGCCCGAGGTCAGATGCAGGATCGGCGGCGCGAAACGGTCCGGCGCGAAGAAGGAGCAGACCGCCGACAGCGTGGCCAGCGTGCCCAGCACCGCCAGCGGGATCGTCGGCGTGATGATCCTGGTGACCAGCAGCAAAAGCCCGCCCAGCGCCAGAAGCAGGGTCGAGGTCTCGCCGAGGCTGCCGGGCACGAAGCCCAAGAGGCGGCTTTTCAGATCGGCGAGCGTCGGCAGGATCTCGTCCATCGTCGCCCCGGCGCCGATCTGGCTTTTGATGTGGCTCAGCGTTGAGGCGCTCGACACCGCGTCGAACTCCTGCGCGCCAAGGAAGGTGATCGACAGCCCGTGCAGGAACGAGGGGCCGTCGAGCAGCCCCACCGGCGCGACCCAGGTGGTCATCTGCACCGGCAGCGCGACGACCAGCATGGCGCGGGCGACCATCGCCGGGTTGAACAGGTTCTGGCCGAGACCGCCGAACAGGTGTTTCGCGATGACGAGGGCGATGAAGGCCCCGATCACGCCGACCCACCAGGGCGCATAGGGCGGCAGCGTCATCGCGACGAGCCAGCCCGACAGGATCGCCGATCCGTCGGTGGCAAAGGGCCGGATCGGTTTCTTGGCGATCCAGAGGCAGGCGACCTCGAAGACCCAGGCCGAGATGACCGTGGTCAGGAACAGGAAGATCGCGGGCCAGCCGAATTGCCACAGCCCGAACAGGGTGGCGGGGGTCAGCGCCGCCACCACCGTCAGCATCGTGCGGGAGACGGTGAACAGCGTATGGGTATGCGGGCCCGCAACGGGCATCTGCATGGTCACGGCGTGGCCTCCCCCTGGACGGAGCCTGTCGCAGGCAAAGGCATGGCCTGCGCTGCGGCGGCCTCTTCCTCTGCCTTCTTCTTCGCGGCCATCTCGGCCTTGCGTTTCAGCATCATCTGTTTCTTGGCTTCAAGGATCGCCTCCTCGCGGGCCTTGCGCGCGGCGGCGAGGCGTTTGGTTTCCTCCTGCTGGTGCTTGCGGCTTTGCCGCTCGGCCAGCTTGCCGCGGGCGTAGTCGAAGGCCTGCAACAGCGGGATGCCCGAGGGGCAGGCATAGGCGCAGGAGCCGCAGGACATGCAATCCATCAGCCCGACCCGGGCCGCGCCTTCCAGATCGCCCGCCTGGATCTTCGCGTTCAGATCAAAGGGCGTCAGCCCGTTCGCGCAGGCATCGACACAGGAGCCGCAGCGGATGCAGGGCATCTGCGCGCTTTTGCGGGTTTCGGACGCGGTCATGGCCAGCACGCCGCAGGTGCCCTTGACCACCGGCACGCGCAGGCTGGCGACCGGATGGCCCATCATCGGCCCGCCCAGAATGACCCGGTCCACCTCGCCGACGAAGCCGCCGCAGCAGTCGATGATGTCGGAAATCGGCGTGCCGATCAGCACCTTGAGGTTCGAGGGCCGGGCGACGCCACGCCCCGAGACGGTGATGATCCGCGAAATCAGCGGCTCGCCATAGCGCACGGCGAGGTGGACGGCATGGGCGGTGCCGACGTTGTAGACCAGCACGCCCATTTCCGCGGTGCGGGCACGGGCGGGCACTTCCTTGCCGGTGACGGCCAGCACCAGATGCTTGGCCGAACCCATCGGATATTGCGCAGGCACCACCTTGACCGAGAACGGGATGCCAAGGGCGGTTTTGAACCGGCGCAGCGCGGTGATCGCATCGGGCTTGTTCGCCTCGATGCCGACGACGATCTGCTTCACCCCGATCGCCCGGCCCATGATGCCCGCGCCATCGACGATTTCCTCGGCGTTTTCGCGCATCAGCCGGTCATCGCAGGTCAGATAGGGCTCGCATTCCGCGCCGTTGAGAAGCAGTGTCTCGACCGCATGGCGTTTGCGCTGGTTCAGTTTCACCGCCGCCGGAAAGGCCGCGCCGCCCAAGCCCACGATCCCCGCCAGCTCGATATGTGCGGCGATCTCGTCCGGGTCGGCCATCTCGGGGCGCAGACGCGGCAGGTGGGGACCCCATGTATCCGCACCATCGGGGCGGAGCGTGATCGTGGCCACCGGCAGCCCCGAGGGATGCGGCGCGGTAAAGGCGCCCAGCGCAATCACCCGCCCCGAGGTCGGGGCATGGATATTGGCCGACATCGTGCCCCGCGCCTTGCCGATCAGCTGGCCTTTCAGCACGTAATCGTCGCGGCTCACCAGCGGCTCGGCCATCGCGCCGGAATGCTGTTGCAGCGGCACGCGCAGCAGCGGCGGGATCGGCATCGGCCGGGTTTCGGCTTCCGAGGTCAGCGCCTTGCGGTATTCCGGATGCACGCCGCCGCGCACCGTGCCCCATGTCGAAGGTTTCAGAATATTCGAAAAAGAAAGAAAGCTCATGCTGCATGCTCCGCGGATTGCGCCCGGGCGGCGGTGGCAAAGGCGAGGTCGGGCTTGTCCCAGAACCAGTTGTTCAGGGTCTTCGGCTTGACCCGCGCCACGATCGCCTCGGTCGGGCAGACCTCGATGCAGGCGTCGCAGCCGATGCAGGCGTCCATCACCACGGTATGGATCTGCTTGGCGCCGCCGACGATCGCATCGGTCGGGCAGCGCTTGAAGCATTTCTGACAGCCGGTGCAATGATCCTCGAAGACGAAGGCGACCATCGGCTCGATCTCGGCGACCGGCCCCGCCTGCGCGTCGTCCTCGACGGGGACGATCTCGGCCAGGGCCAGCGCCACATCGCGCCCGCCCGGGGTGCAGGCGGTCAGGGGCGCGTTGCCCGCGGCCATCGCCTCGGCCAAACCGTTGCAGCCGGGAAAGCCGCAGGCGCCGCAATTGGTACCGGGCAGGATCTTGCCGATTTCCTCGACGAGCGGCGGCGTCTCGACATGGAACTTGCGGGCGGCGGCGCCGAGCAGGTAGCCCAGCCCGAGCCCGAGGGCCGACATGGAAACGGCGGCGGTGATCATGGCGGGTCTCCTTTCGACGATCAGACGTGGACGAGGCCGGCAAAGCCCATGAAGGCGAGGCCCAGAAGCCCTGCGGAGACGAAGGCGATGGGGGTTCCGGCGAAGGCGGCGGGTACCGACAGCTGCGCCAGCCGTTCGCGCATCCCCGCGAAGATCACCAGAACAAGGGTGAAGCCGACCGCGGCGCCAAAGCCGCTCAGCGTGCTCATCGCAAGGCTCAGATGGCCCTGGATATACATCAGCGGCAGGCCCAGCACGGCGCAATTGGTGGTGATCAGCGGCAGGTAGATCCCCAAGGCCTTGTGCAAGTCCGGGGTGACCTTGCGCATCACCGTCTCGATGAACTGCACGATCGCGGCGATGACAAGGATCATGCTCAGGATGCGCAGGAACTTCAGGTCAAGCGGTTCCAGGATCAGCGCCTCGACCAGCCAGCAGGCGGCCGAGGCGACGGTGATGACGAAGGTTGTGGCCAGCCCCATGCCGATCGCGGCATCGGTCTTGCGCGAGACGCCCATGAACGGGCAGAGCCCGAGGAATTTGACCAGCACGACGTTGTTCACCAGCGCCGTGCTCAAGAGGACGAGAAGGAAGTCTTGCATCGGTCTCCCCGGTTGGCTGTGCCGTCGCGCCGGTGATCGGGCGAGAGGCTTCATCGGGGTTCCAGCAAGGCCCGTGCCAAGCGGGTGGGTCGCGACCTCTCGCGCCCGCCTGCGTCCGGGCGCGTGCCCGCCCGCGCGCGCATCCGCCCCCGCGCCCGCGATAAGGATGAGCGCGCTCTCGCCGCCGCGGCAAAGTCCGCCGATTTCCGGGGGAAATCGCCCCGATCACGGCTTCGAGAGCCGGTTTTCCGCATGTTTTCGCCGCTTTCGCCGCATTGTCGGATTTCCGACAATTTGTCGGGGCCGGGCCGCGGCTTCCGTCATCTTGCGATGCCGCGGCCCTGTTTTCTTGGAGGTCCGGGCCTGGCACGGTTCTTGCTGCACTCCTGTTGCGGCCCGTCCGCCTTCACAGGAGCAAGCCCTTGTCCGTTCCGCCTTTCACCATCCGCCCGGCTGCGCCCCGCATCGACGGTCCCGCGGGCGCTGTTGCGGTGGCGCCCGGCGTGCATTGGGTGGGGGCGCTCGATCCGGGGCTGCGCAGCTTCGACGTGATCCTGAAAACCGCGAACGGCACCACCTACAACAGCTACCTCGTGCGCGGAGCCGAGGGCGTGGCGGTGATCGACACGGTCAAGGCCGAGTTTGCGGGCGACTTCTTTGCCCGGCTGGAAGCCGTTGCCCGCTATGACGAAATCCGCCTGATCGTGTTGAACCATCTGGAGCCCGACCACACCGGCGCCGTGCCCGAGCTGCTGCGCCGCGCGCCGCAGGCGCAGGTCCGGCTGTCGCCCCGCGGCCTGCCGATGCTGCGCGCGCTGCTGAAAGACGACTTCGAGCGTTACGACATCAAGGGCGTCACCACCGGGCAATCGGTCAGCCTGGGCGACCGCAGCCTGCAATTCTTCACCACGCCCTTCGTGCATTGGCCCGACACGCAATGCACCTGGCTGGCGGCGGAACGGGTGCTGTTCACCTGTGACCTGTTCGGCAGCCATTATTGCGACGGGCGACTGTTCAACGACCTTGTGGGCGATTTCCGGTTTTCTTTCGAATATTACTTCGACCGGATCATGCGCCCCTTCCGCAGCTTCGTGGCGCAGGCGCTCGACCTGATCGAGCCGCTCGATTTCGGCATCATCGCCCCCGCCCATGGGCCGATCCTGCGCAGCCATCCGCGCGATTATCTGACCCATACGCGGCGGCTGATTTCCTCGCGGCTTGCCTCCGAAACCGGCAGCGAAAAGACCCTGCTGATCTTTTACGTCTCGGCTTACGGTGCCACCGCGCAGCTGGCGCAGGCGATCCATGACGGCGCCGCCGCAAGCCCCGATGTGCGGGTGTCGCTCTTTGATCTGGAGGGCGGCGAGATCGCCCCCTTTCTGGACCTGATCGAGGAGGCCGACGGAATTGCGCTGGGTACGCCGACGATCAACGGCGATGCGGTGCGCACGATCTGGGAAATGCTGGCGGCGCTGGTCGATATCGAAACCCGCGGCAAGCTGGGGGCGGCCTTTGGCTCCTATGGCTGGTCGGGCGAGGCGGTGCGGCTGGTCGAAACCCGCCTGCAGGGGCTGAAGATGCGTCTGCCGGAACCGGGGTTGCGGGTGAAGCTGCACCCTTCCGTGGCGGAGCTGGACGAGGGGCGGGCCTTCGGGCGCCGCCTTGCCGATCACCTGACCGGCCGGGCTGCGCCCCGCGAGGTCGACTTTGCCGAAATCGCGGCGCGCTGAAAGAAGGACGGACCATGGACAAGGCCACACTGACGTTCACCGATGTCTCGATCACGGTCAACGTGCCCACCGGAACCCGGATCATCGAGATGTCGGAAAAGGTCGGCTCGGGCATCACCTATGGCTGCCGCGAGGGCGAATGCGGCACCTGCATGACGCATATCCTTGAGGGTTCGGAAAACCTGTCGGAGCCGACGGCGCTGGAAATGCGGGTGCTGGAGGAAAATCTGGGCGGCAAGGATGACCGTCTGGCCTGCCAGTGCCGGGTGCTGGGCGGCGCCGTCAAGGTTCGTCCCGCCTGAACGAAACGAAGCCAAGCCATTTGCCAGGAAAGGAAACCAGCCATGGCCATGAAGATCGATCCCGAACTCTGCACCTCTTGCGGCGATTGCGAACCGGTGTGTCCGACCAATGCGATCGCGCCGAAGAAAGGCGTTTATGTGATCAACGCCGAGACCTGCACCGAATGCGAAGGCGAACATGACCTGCCGCAATGCGTCAACGCCTGCATGACCGACAATTGCATCAATCCGGCGGCGTAAGATGACGGGCTGCTGCGACGACGGTCTGGCGACCGGGGCGCGCGATCTGCGCGAAAGGCTGCGCGTGGTCGCGGTCAGGGGCGAAAGCCTTGTCGTCGCGGCGAACCGCGCCTCGGCCTGTGCCGCCTGTGCCGAGGCGAAGGGCTGCGGCACCAAAGCGCTGCTCTCGATGAGCCGCAGCGATCAGATGACGATCCACTGCCCACCGGGACTTGCCGTCGCCGCAGGCGACGAGGTCGATGTGGCGCTGTCGGGCAACAGCTTTCTGGCCGGTGTCGGGCTGGCCTATCTCCTGCCCGCGCTGGCCTTCGTCATCGCCCTCGCGCTGGCGACGGGGGCGGGGCTGTCCGATCTGGGCGCGGCGCTCGTTGGCGGGGTCGTGCTGATGTTTGCGTTTCTGCCGCTTGTGGTGCTCGAACGCCGCGCGCGGCTGTCGCGGGCGCTGCAGGTGCTGGACGTGATCCCGGGGCCAAACCGATGACGGGCCGCGGCGCCCTTGCGCGGGTGGCGCTGGGTCTGGCCGCGGGGCTGGCCCTTGCGGGGGGCGTGCGGGTGCTGAACGCCCCCGCGCCCGCCATATCCGAGACCTTTTACGTCTTCGGCACGCTTCTCGAGGTCGAAACCCGTGGCGTCCCCGAGGCGCAGGCCCGCGACGCGATGGCGGTGCTGGGCGCGCATTTCCGGCAGATGCACCGCGACTGGCACGCCTGGAACCCCGGTGAACTCGAAAGCCTGAACGCCGCCATCGCCGCCGGTCAGCCCTTCGAGGTCGATCCGGGGCTGGCGCAGCTTCTGGCACAGGGCAGGGACCTTGCCTGCCGCTCGGAGGGGCTTTTCGATCCGGCCGTGGGCGGCATGGTCGAGGCCTGGGGCTTTCACGCCGACACCCCGCCCGAGGGCGATCCGCCCTCTGACGCGGTGGTGGCGAAGCTCTTGGCGGGCGCTCCGAAAATGACCGATCTGACGATCGAGGGCGCCACGGTCCGGTCGTCCAATCCCGCGGTGCAGCTGGATCTGGGCGCCTATGCCAAGGGCGCGGCGCTGGATCTGGCCGAGGCGGATCTGACCGCCGCCGGCATCACCGATGCGGTGCTGAACGCGGGCGGTGGCGTGCAGGTTCTGGGCGGTCACGGCGCGCGGCCCTGGCGGGTGGCGATCCGCGATCCGTTCGACTGGGGGGTCGTTGCCGCCGTTTCGCTGCGCCCGGGCGAGGCTTTGCACACTTCGGGCAATTACGAACGCTATTTCGACAAGGGCGGCATCCGCTTTTCCCATATCATCGATCCGCGTACGGCCCGGCCGATGCGGGGGGTGGTCTCGGTCTCGGTCCTGTCCGACAGCGGCGCGCTGTCGGATGCCGCCGCCACCGCGCTGTGCGTCGCGGGCGAAGAGGACTGGCCGCGGATCGCCGCGCAGATGGGGGTCAGCGCCGTGCTGCGGATCACCGATGACGGATCGATCTTCGCCACCCCCGAAATGAGGACGCGACTCGAAGCGGTGCAAGGCGGCTTCCCCGCCCCGATCACCGTCGTTGATCTGCCCAGGGATGAGGCAATCCCCCTCTGCCCCGAGGGCTGAACGCGCTTTGGCACGGGCCTTGCCCGGCCGCACCTGTCACATTCTGGATTTGGAACGATTCCATATTGCAGCGCAGCGAAGATCACGCTACCCCCTCGGACCGGGATTTCCGCGGGGACCGACCCCCCGCCTGACCGCAGCAGGAGCAAAAGATGAAAACCAACAGCAAATTGCCCGAAGTCACCTTTCACACCCGCGTCCGCGACGAAAGCGTCGGCGGCCCGAACCCCTACCGCTGGCAGGACATGACCACCGCCGATTATTTCGCGGGCAAGCGGGTGATCCTGTTCTCGCTGCCGGGCGCCTTCACGCCGACCTGCTCGACCTACCAGCTGCCGGGCTTCGAGAAAGGCTTCCCGGAGTTTGCTGCGCAGGGCATCGACGCGATCTATTGCCTGTCGGTCAACGACAGCTTCGTGATGAACCAATGGGCCAAGGCGCAGGGTCTGGAAAACGTCCAGGTGATCCCGGACGGCTCGGGCGAGTTTACCCGCCGCATGGGGATGCTGGTGCGCAAGGACAACCTTGGCTTCGGCCTGCGCTCGTGGCGCTATGCGGCGATCGTCGACAACGGCGTGATCGAGGCCTGGTTCGAAGAGCCCGGCCTGATGGACAACTGCCCCGAGGACCCCTATGGTGTCTCCAGCCCGGAAAACGTTCTGGCCTGGCTGAAAACCGCGAAAGCCGCCTGAGCGATCCGAAACAGGTTCCGAAAGCCCCGCCGCTTTGGCGGGGCTTTGCATTTGGGCAGGGTCCGACAATTTGTCGGATATGCTCCAAACCCGGCGCCGTTGCCGCCAAAGCTTGGCCGTTTCACCTGGCATGTTGCTTGCTTGATCCCTCCTGACAGGGGGATGCATCATGTCCGAAGCCTTGAAGTCGAAGATCGCCGCCGTCCTGAACGAGCCGGGCTGCGCCACCAACGCGACCAAGACCGATGTTCTGCGCAAGAAGGGCTGCACCAGGCAGCTGACCCCGGGGGCGGCGGCCGGTGGTTGCGCCTTTGACGGCGCGATGATCGCGCTGCAGCCGATCGTCGATGTTGCCCATCTGGTGCACGCCCCCGCCGCCTGTTGGTCGAACGGCTGGGACAACCGCTCCTCGGCCTCGTCGGGGTCGGAGCTTTACCGCAAGGGCTTTACCACCGATCTGTCGGAACTCGATATCGTCATGGGGCATGGCGAGAAGAAGCTTTATCGCGCGCTCCGCGAGGTGATCGAGGCGGAAAACCCCGCCGCCGTCTTCGTCTATGCGACCTGCGTGACGGCGCTGATCGGCGATGATCTGGATGCGGTCTGCAAGGCGGCGACAGCGAAATGGGGCACGCCCTGCATTCCGGTCAATGTGCCGGGTTTTGCCGGGTCGAAGAACCTGGGCAACAAGCTCGGCGGCGAGGCGCTGCTGGATCATGTCATCGGCACGCTGGAGCCGGAGACGGTGACGCCCTGCGATGTCAATATCATCGGTGATTTTAACCTGTCGGGCGAGTTGTGGCAGGTGAAGCCGCTTCTGGATCAGCTCGGCATCCGCATTCTGGGCGCGATCTCGGGCGATGCGCGCTATCGCCAGGTGGCGATGGCGCATCGGGCCAAGGTGACGATGCTGGTCTGTTCGCAGGCGCTGATCAATGTCGCCCGCAAGCTGCAGGAGCGCTACGGCATCCCCTATTTCGAGGGCTCGTTCTACGGCATTTCCGACACCTCACAATCTTTGCGCAGGATGTGCCGGATGCTGGTGGACCAAGGCGCGCCCGCGGATCTTCTGACCCGCTGCGAGGCGCTGATCGCCAGGGAAGAAGCAAAGGCCTGGGCGGCGCTGCAGCCGTTTCGCCCCAAAGTCGAAGGCCGCCGCGTGCTGCTTTACACCGGCGGGCACAAATCCTGGTCGGTGGTCTCGGCGCTCATGGAACTGGGGATGGAGGTCGTCGGCACCTCGATGCGCAAGGCCACCGCGAATGACCGCGACCGGGTCATCGAGATCATGGGCGACGACAAGCACATGTATGAAAACATGGCTCCGCGCGAGATGTATCAGATGCTGCGCGACGCCGGGGCCGATGTGCTGTTGTCGGGCGGGCGGTCGCAGTTCGTGGCGCTGAAGGCGCTGGTGCCTTGGGTCGATGTGAACCAGGAAAAGCACGAACCCTATGCGGGTTACAGCGGCATGGTCGATCTGGTCCGCGCCATCGACCGCTCCGTGAACAACCCGATGTGGGCGGATCTGCGCGCCCCCGCGCCCTGGGATGTGCCGCTGACCGGCGCGGTCGTGCCCGGGCCCGCGGGCGCCTGTCCGGTGACCGGGATTGCCGCGCCAAGGAGCCGGGCGCCGGTGCTGGTGCCGCAACAGGCCGCCGCCGTCCCGGTGGCGCCTGCGACAAGCCCCGATCTGGCCGCGATGACGAATTCCGCCACCGATTTCGAGGATTGCTGACATGGCCGTGCTGACCCATCCCCGCCGCGCCCTTTCGACCAATCCGCTGAAGACCTCGGCCCCCCTTGGCGCCGCCATGGCCTATCTGGGCATCGAGGGCGCCGTGCCGCTGTTCCACGGTGCGCAGGGCTGCACCGCCTTCGGGCTGGTGCATCTGGTGCGCCATTTCAAGGAAGCTGTGCCGCTGCAGACCACCGCGATGAACGAGGTCACGACGATCCTTGGCGGGGGCGAGCAGATCGAGGAAGCGATCGACAACATCCGCAAGCGGGCGAACCCGAAGTTCATCGGCATCGCCTCGACCGCGCTGACGGAAACCCGCGGCGAGGATATCGCGGGCGAATTGCGCGCGATGCTGGCCCGGCGCAAGGATTGGGCGGGGACCGAGATCGTCTATGCCGCCACCCCGGATTTCGAGGGCGGTCAACAGGATGGCTGGGCCAAGGCGGTCGAGGCAATCGTCGCGGCGCTGGTCCCGGTGACGGATGAGCGCGACCCCGACCTGCGGCAGGTGACGCTGCTGGTGCCCAGCTATTTCACCACCGCCGAGATCGACGAGGCGGTGCGGATGATCCGCGCCTTTGGCCTGTCGCCGATCGTGCTGCCGGATCTCTCCACCTCGCTTGACGGGCATCTGTCGGATGACTGGTCGGGCCATGCGCTGGGCGGCACCCGTCTGGACGACATTGCCCGCATTCCCCGTTCTGCCGTCACGCTGGCGATTGGCGAGCAGATGCGCACTGCCGCGCAGATGATCGAGGACCGTGCGCTGGTGCCCTATCACGTTTTCCAAAGCCTGACGGGCCTCAAGGCCGTCGATGCCTTTGTCCGCGTGCTGATGGAGCTGTCGGGGATGCAGGAGCCGCCGCCCTCGATCAAGCGCGACCGGGCGCGGATGATGGATGCGGCGCTCGATGCGCATTTCTTCACCGGCGGGCTTCGCGTCGCCATCGCTGCCGATCCCGATCTGATGTTCGCGCTTTCGACCGCGCTTGTGTCGATGGGGGCCGAGATCGTTGCGGCCGTCACCACGACGCAAAATTCCGCGGTGATCGAAAAGATGCCCTGCGCCGAGGTGATCTTGGGCGATCTGGGCGATTTCGAACGCGCCGCGCAACAGGCCGAGGCGCAGATCCTGATCACCCACAGCCACGGCCGCCATGCCGCCGCGGCGCTGCATCTGCCGCTGGTCCGGGTGGGTTTCCCGATCTTTGATCGCATCGGCGCGCAGGATGCCTGCCGTGTCGGCTATCGCGGCACCCGCGCGTTCCTGTTCGAAATCGCCAATGCGATGCAGGCAATCCCCCACCGCCCCCGCCCCGAGGATTTCGGGGCAGCCCCCATCCCTCAGGAGTTTGACCATGTCCCGCACCCTGCGCCTTGTTGAGCCCTCCGGCCCTGCCCCCGGCGAAAAGCCGCTGCGCGTCGCCATCGCCTCGAACGATCTGGAAAATCTTGACGCGCATTTCGGCTCGGCCCGGCAGATCGCGGTTTACGAGGTCTGGAAGACCGGCGCCCGTTTCGTCGAGGTGCATCAGTTTTCCTCGGCCACCGACCAGAAGGGCCGCCATGACGAGCTGGAGGACCGCATCGGCCCGAAGCTTCAGGCGCTTTCGGGCTGCACGCTGGTCTTCGCGCTGGCCGTTGGCGGGCCGTCCGCCGCGCGGATGGTGCGGGCGGGGATGCATCCGATCAAGCGCAAGGAACCCGAGCCGATTTCGGCGGTGATCGAACAGGTGCAGGTGATGCTGAACGGCACCCCGCCGCCCTTCCTGCGCAAGGTTCTGGGCACTTACGAAAAACCCGATTTCACCGCCGATGTCGAAGGGGAAGAGGTCTGATGACGATGACGCTGGATGCCGCCCGCGGCGGCGAGATGGTCGACAGCCCGTTTCTGGCACAACTGGCTGCGGTGATCCGTGCCGAGGACAGCCATGGGTTGTGGGATGACAAGACCAATGCCGAAATCCTGCGCGACTTCATCGTCACCGCCGAGGAACGCCGGTCGATGCCGATCATCGGCGACCCGGACCCGGAGCTGATCTGGCGGATGACGAAATTCTATGACGCCATCGGGCTTCTGGTCGAAAAGCGCACCGGCTGCATGGCCAGCCAGATGCAGAAGATGCACCACGAGGGCTTCGGCCGCGTCGTCTTGATCGCGGGCAAGCTGGTCGTGGTGTCGAAACATCTGCGCGACGTGCACCGTTTCGGCTTCGAGACCTGGGCGAAACTGGCCGAGGCGGGCGAAAAGCTGGTCGAAAGCGCCGTCGCCACGATCAACGAATTCCCCGAAGCGGCGAGGGCCTGAGATGACGCTGGAAGAACTCGAAGCCCGGGTGAAGAAGCTGTCGCTGCGCGCGACGGACGCCAAGATGAACCTTCACGACCTGTCCGAGGAGCTGCCGACCGACTGGCAGAAGATCCCGGAGGTGGCAGAGGCGACCTGGCAGATTTTCAAGGACCTGGACGAAGCCCGCAAGGCGCTCAAAGCCGCCAAGCAAGCCTGACAAGGACAAAGCGATGCCCACTGTTGCCTATACCCGCGGGGGCGCGGAATATACGCCCGTTTACCTGATGAAGATCGACGAGCAGAAATGCATCGGCTGCGGCCGCTGCTTCAAGGTTTGCGGCCGCGACGTGATGAGCCTGCACGGGCTGACCGAAGATGGCCAGATCGTTGCGCCGGGAACCGAGGAATGGGACGAGGTCGAGGACGAGATCGTCAAGAAGGTCATGGCCTTGACCGGTGCCGAGAATTGCATCGGCTGTGGCGCCTGCGCCCGGGTCTGCCCCTCCGAATGTCAGACCCATGCGGCACTTTCCTGATCCTTTCGCGACAGGCCCGGGGCCGGTGATCCCGGCCGAGGCCTTCGGCTTCATCCTGGCCCATGGCCTGCGCGACTGCGCTGCGGGGCTGGGGCCGCTGACGGCGCGGCTCGGGCTGTCGGGCGCCGATCTTGCGGCCCTGCGTGACCGTTTTGCGCCGGGCCTTGATCTGCCCGATCTGGACCAGCCCCGCCCCGAGGCGGGGCCGGATCAGCAGGCGATCGAGACGCTGATCCTGTGGCGGGCGGGCGTTGCCACGCCCGAGGCGCGCTGGCTGGCGGCGATCCTGGCCCGGCGGTCGATGGAGACGCGGCATCTGTGGGAAGACCTTGGCCTGCCCGCGCGGCCCTGGTTGAGCGCGATGATCGCGCATTTCCTGCCCGGTCTCGCCGCCGCCAATTCCCGCAACATGCGCTGGAAAAAGTTCTTTTACCGGCAGATCTGTTCGGACGCGGCGTTTTCGCTCTGCCTTTCGCCCTCTTGCGACGATTGCGACGAGCGGGCCGGTTGTTTTGCCCCCGATTGATCCGGCCCCTCTGGGGCGCTGATCGGGGCGATGCGACAATCCCCCCGGGCTCTGTCGCAAATCCCTCAATGTCGGCCCGAACCTTGCATCCCTGTCAGTGATCCCCGCCCGCAGGGTTGGCACGGTTCTTGCTGCATCCCTGAGGAACGCATCACAGGGGAGAGCGTCATGATCGAGATCACCCAACCCGCCCAGGAAGCGATCAAGGCCGCCATCGAGGGCGCCGGTCAACCCGTTGCCGGGCTGCGCCTGATGGTGCAGGCGGGCGGTTGCGCCGGGCTGAAATATGGCATGGCGCTGGAGCTGGAAGCCCAGCCCGACGATGCCAGCCTGACCTTTGGCGCGGTCACCGTGCTGATCGACCCGCTGACCCGCGAACATATCGCGGGCACGAAGATCGACTTCGTCAGCACGCTTGAGGGCACCGGCTTCACCTTTGACAACCCCAACGCCAAAAGCGCCTGCGGCTGCGGCAAATCCTTCTGCTGAGGGGGAAGCGATGCGCGACATGCAAGACGACGACACCAAGGCTCCCGCCCCGCCGCCTGCCGCCGCCGCTGCCGCGCGTCGGGCCGCGGGGGGCGCCGCCCCCGATGCCAGCGCGCTGCGCGACCGCTTCGCCAAGCTCGCGCAGCTGGACACCCCAGAAGCGGCGATGGATGCAGCCGACGACGAGGTGACCCGCATCCGCGCCCTGATCGACGAGATGCGCCCGACCTTCCGTCGCGACGGCGGCGATATCGAACTGGTGCGGGTCGAGGGCGCCCGGGTCATCGTGCATCTGTCGGGCGCCTGCGCGGGCTGCATGCTGGCGGGACAGACCCTTTACGGCGTGCAAAAGCGCATCACCGACAGTCTCGGCCGCCCCTTCCGCGTCCTCCCCGACATCCGGCATTGATCATGACCCAACCGGCCATCTACCTTGACAACAACGCCACCACCCGGGTTTTCCCCGAGGTCGTGGCGGCGATGCTGCCCTATTTCACCGAGCATTTCGGCAATGCCTCCTCGGGCCATGGCTTCGGGGCGCAGGCGGGGCTGGGGCTGCGCAAGGCAAGGCTTGCGGTCGCGGCGCTGATCGGCGCGGCCTCGGAACAGGAGATCCTTTTCACCTCGGGCGGGACCGAGGCGAACACGACTGCGATCCGCTCGGCGCTGGCGGTGCAGGAAGGCCGACGCGAGATCGTCATTTCTGCGGTCGAGCATCCGGCCATCCTGATGCTCGCCGCCGATCTGGAAAAGACCGAAGGCGTCAAGGTGCATCGGATTGCGGTCGATTCCCTGGGTCGGCTGGACCTTGCGGCCTATCGGGCGGCGCTCTCGGACCGGGTGGCCGTCGTCTCGATCATGTGGGCGAACAACGAGACCGGCACGATCTTTCCGGTGCCGCAGCTCGCCGCCGAGGCCCATGCGGTGGGGGCGCTGTTTCACACCGACGCCGTGCAGGCGGTGGGCAAGCTGCCGATGTCGCTTGCGGAGACCGAAATCGACATGCTCTCGCTTTCGGGTCACAAGTTCCACGGGCCAAAGGGGGTGGGGGCGCTTTACCTGCGCAAGGGCGTCGCGTTCCGCCCGCTTTTGCGCGGCGGCAAGCAGGAACGCGGCCGCCGGGCGGGCACCGAAAACGTGCCCGCGCTGGTCGGCATGGGCACCGCGGCCGAGATCGCCGCGGCGCGGATGACCACCGATCTCTCCCGCATCGCGACGCTGCGCGACTGGCTCGAAGCCGGTCTGCTGAAGCTCGGCGGCTGTCAGCGGCTGGGCGATCCGGCCAACCGGCTGGCCAATACCTGCACCCTCGCCTTTGACCGCATCGACGGCGAGGCGGTGCTGACGAAACTCGCCCGGGCGGGCATCGCCGTCTCGACCGGCTCGGCTTGCGCTTCGGGCGCGATGGAGCCAAGCCATGTCACCCGCGCCATGGCCGTGCCCTTTACCGCGGCGCATGGCGTCGTGCGGTTCTCGCTCTCCGCCGACACCACCGCGGCAGAACTTTCCCGCGTGCTCGCCGTCCTGCCCGAGATCCTGGCCGAGCTGCGCCCCGTTCCCGTAACCGCCTGAAGGGAAAGATCATGACACCCAACCAGAGGCTTGCGCTGTGCGACACCACCCTGCGCGACGGCGAACAGACCGCCGGGGTGGCCTTTTCGCTGGCCGAAAAGAAGGCCATCGCCCGGGCGCTGGACCGGGCAGGCGTGGCGGAAATCGAGGTCGGCATCGCCGCGATGGGCTGGGCCGAGGTTGCCGAGATCCGCGCCGTCGTCGCCGAAATCGCCCATGCGACGCCCGTCGTCTGGTGCCGGCTGCGGATGCAGGATCTGGACATGGCGCAGAAAACCGGGGTCCGGCGGGTGCATTTCGCGGTGCCCACCTCAACCGCGCAACTGGAGGGCAAGCTGCGCGTCGATCGTGACTGGATCTTGCGCGAAACCGCGGCTTTGGTCTTTTGCGCCACCGATCGCGGCCTGCAGGTCTCGGTCGGGGCCGAGGATGCCAGCCGCACCGATCCCGCGTTCCTGATCCGTCTGGCCGAGGTCGCGGCAGCTGCGGGCGCGATCCGGTTCCGCATCGCCGACACGCTGGGCCTGCTCGATCCGCTGGGCGCCTTTCGTCTTGTGGCCGAGCTTTCGGCGCGGATTTCCCTGCCGATCGAGATGCATGCCCATAATGATTTCGGCATGGCGACGGCGAATACGATCATGGCCGCCCATGCGGGCGCCACACATCTGTCGGTCACCGTGAACGGGCTGGGCGAACGCGCGGGCAATGCCGCGCTCGAGGAGGTCGGCGCCGCGCTCGAGGCCGGGGGGATCGACACCGGCCTTGATCTCTGCGCCCTGCCCGGGCTTTCCGCCGTCGTCGCCAAGGCCTCGGGCCGGGCGCTGCCGCCGCAAAAGCCGATCACCGGGGCGATGGTTTTCGCGCATGAATCCGGCATCCATGTCGATGCGATCCTCAAACGCGCCGATACCTACGAAGACCCGCGCTGCGCCCCCGCCCGCTTTGGCCGCGAGCGCCAGATCGTGATCGGCAAGCATTCGGGCAGTGCCGGTCTGCGCGCCGCCCTGCTGGAGGCGGGCCTGCCCGCCAGTGACACCGTGCTGGACCGGCTGAAACCGCTTTTGCGCGCCCATGCCGTGCGGGTGAAACGCCCCGTCCAGCCCGAAGACCTGCGCCGCATGGTGGCACGGCTTGACCGCCTGCCGCCCCGACCCTGATCGAAGGAGACCCAGATGACCCCCGAAAGCCCCACTCTGACCGCGCTGGCGAAACTCTCCTCGGCCGAGGAGATTTTCGCCTTTCTCGGCGTCGAGCCGATCCGCGAGGTGCTGAACTCGTCGCGGCTGCACATCATGAAGCGCTTCGGCGCCTATCTGCGCGACACCGACATGACCGGCCTGACCGAAGATGCGATCTTCGCGCGCGCGCGCGATGCGCTGTTGCGGGCGCAGGCCGATTTCGTCGCCTCGACACCGCTCCAGGAAAAGGTCTTCAAGGTCTTCGAGACCGAGGCGGCGAAACGCAAAGCCCGCTTCGTCGGCCTTGAAACCCTGAAAGTGATCAAATCCTGACCGCCCGCAATCTGCCAGATTTTCCGGCCCCCGGGGTCGGTTCGCCGCATTATTGCGCAATCGACCCGGTGCCTTCGCAAAAATGAACCGAACCTGCCTGTCGGGCCCGTCGTCAAGGCGTGCCTTTTTCTGCCCGCGTCCTATGCTGATCCGCAGAAGTCCCGACTGCGGCGGATGGTGCGCGCGTTCCGATGATCCGGGTCGTCCGCCGCGGAAATTCCTTCCTCTGAGGGGATGACTGCATGACCGATCAACACTCCCGCCCTGCCGCGCCGCGGCGTCGCTCGACGCAGTCGATCGCCGACCGTTTGGCGCTGGATGCGCTTTACGAGATTGCCAAGACCTTTGCGGCGGCGCCGGATCCGGTGGCGGAGGTGCCGCAGATCTTCAACGTGCTGTCGTCTTTCCTCGATCTGCGCCATGGCGTGCTCGCCCTGCTCGCCGAGCCGGGCGAAGGCGTGGGCGTCAACCCCTATGTCATCGCCGCGACGGCGTTTCGGCGCAGCCCCGATGCCCCCGCCGCGGAGGTGATCCCCGATGCCGTGGCGCGGATCGTCTTTCGTTCCGGCGTGCCCTTCGTCTCCTTTGATCTGGCCGCCGAATTCGGCGCCGAGGCGGTGCCGAAGCGGCTGCGCGACGCGGGCCAGACGCTGATCGCCGTGCCGCTGCGCGACCCCGAACGCAGCCATTTCGTGCTGGGCGTGCTGGCCGCCTATCGCAGCCATGACCACAACCGGTCGGGCTTTTCCGACGCCGATGTGCGGGTGCTGACCATGGTCGCCTCGCTTCTGGAACAGGCGCTGCGCTTTCGCCGCCGCATCGCGCGCGACCGCGAACGCGCGCTGGAAGACACGCGGCGCATGCTGCAAACGGTGACCGAGCACCGCGGCCCGGCGGCGCCCGTCAGCCTGGATGGCATCGTCGGATCGAGCCCCGCCATCGCCGAGGTGGTGGCGCAGATCAGGCGCGTGGCCTCCACCCGGATGCCGGTTTTGCTGCGCGGCGAAAGCGGCACCGGCAAGGAATTGTTCGCCCGCGCGGTGCATGCCCAGTCGCCCCGCGCGAAAGGCCCGTTCATCCGCGTCAACTGCGCGGCGCTGTCGGAAACCCTTCTGGAATCGGAACTTTTCGGCCATGAGAAAGGCGCCTTCACCGGCGCCAATGCGCTGAAAAAGGGCCGGTTCGAACTGGCCGATGGCGGCACGCTGTTTCTGGACGAGATCGGCGAGATCAGCCCGGCCTTTCAGTCGAAGCTGCTGCGCGTGCTGCAGGAGGGCGAGTTCGAACGGGTGGGCGGGTCGAAGACGATCAAGGTCGATACCCGCATCGTCGCGGCGACGAACCGCGATCTGGAGGATGCCGTCGCGCGCGGGCAGTTCCGCGCCGATCTTTACTTCCGCATCTGCGTCGTGCCGATCGTGCTGCCGCCGCTGCGCAACCGTAAAAGCGATATCAAGCCCTTGGCGCAGCTGTTCCTGGACCGCTTCAACAAGCAGAACGCCACCAATGTCAAATTCGCCGCCGAGGCTTTTGAGCAGATCTGCCGCTGCCAGTTTCCGGGCAATGTGCGCGAGCTGGAAAACTGCGTGAACCGGGCCGCGGCGCTCTCGGATGGCGTGATCGTGCTGGCCGAGGAGCTGGCCTGTCGGCAAGGCGCCTGCCTGTCTGCCGAGCTGTTCCGGCTGCAGGACGGGGCCTCGCCGATCGGTGGGCTGGCGGTGGGGCGGGTGATCCCGCCGACGGTCCGGGTCAGCGCGCCGCCGCCGCCGCCCGAGCCTGCGCCCGACCCCGCGCCCGAAGCGCCAACCTCGGGACCGGCTGCGCGCGAGGAGACACCGCTGCGCATCAAGACCGCGCAGCTGAGCCGCGAGGAGCTGCTGCGGGCGCTGGAAAGCGCGGGCTGGGTGCAGGCCAAGGCGGCGCGGCTTCTGGGGATGACGCCGCGGCAGATCGCCTATGCGCTGCAGAAATTCGAGATCGAGCTGCGCAGGATCTGAGGGCGGCAGCGCCGAGGACGGACCCCGGTTTTGGCCGGGGTCTTTGTTGCCCCCGCTGTCGTTTGCCCCCGCTGTCGCATTCCCGACAAAAGCGCAGGTTTTGGCCAATCCCGCCGCCCGGCAGTTGGCACGGGTCTTGCTGCATCCCCGATGACCCCCTCACGGGCAGAGCATGGAGAGCAGCATGTCGGAGACTGTCGTGACCCTTGGCACCCTGGCGATCGGCTCGAAACAGAGCCTTTCCGCCGCGCTGGCCGCGGGCGGCTGTTCCGCGACCGGATCGGCAACCGGCTGTGGCAGCAAGGAAAAACCCGAAGACATGGACCCGGCGACCTGGGCCAGGGTCAAGGATCACCCCTGCTATTCCGAGGAAGCGCATCATTATTTCGCGCGCATGCATGTCGCGGTGGCGCCCGCCTGCAACATCCAGTGCAATTACTGCAACCGCAAATACGATTGTTCGAACGAAAGCCGCCCCGGGGTGGTGTCGGAGCGCCTGACGCCCGAGGAGGCCGCGCGCAAGGTGATTGCGGTGGCCAATGAGGTGCCGCAGCTCTCGGTTCTGGGCATCGCCGGGCCGGGCGACAGCGCCTATGACTGGCGGAAGACAAAGGAAACCTTCCGGCTGGTGACGGCGCAGATCCCCGACATCAAGCTCTGTCTGTCCTCGAACGGGCTGGCGCTGCCCGATCATCTGGATGAGCTGGTCGAGATGAATGTCGATCACGTCACCATCACCATCAACATGATCGACCCCGCGGTGGGGGCGCAGATCTACCCCTGGATCTTCCACAATCGCAAACGGATCTACGGCGTCGAGGCCAGCCGCATCCTGCATGAACGGCAGATGGAAGCGCTGGATGGGCTCGTTGCGCGGAGGATTCTGGTCAAGGTGAACTCGGTGCTGATCCCCGGCATCAACGACGCGCATCTCTTGGAGGTGAACCGCGAGGTCAAACGCCGCGGCGCGTTCTTGCACAACATCATGCCGCTGATTTCGGCGCCCGAACATGGCACGCATTTCGGCCTGACCGGGCAGCGCGGGCCGACGGCGGCCGAGCTTCTGGCGGTGCAGGAGGCCTGCGCGGGCGGCGCCAATCTGATGAAGCACTGCCGCCAATGCCGCGCCGATGCGGTGGGGTTACTCGGCGAGGATCGGGGGCAGGAATTCACCCTGGACCTCGTGCCCGAGGCGCCGGTCTATGATCCCGCCGCGCGCGAAACCTATCGCGACTGGGTCGCCGCCGAGCGCGAGGATCGCCGTGCCGCGGCAAAGGCCGCGCAGGACGCGACCGGGGCGGCCTGCGCGGCATCGTCACCGAAACTCCTCGTCGCGGTGACGACGCAGGGCGGCGGCCGGATCAACCAGCATTTCGGCCATGCGACCGAGTTCCAGGTCTTCGAGGTCGACGCAACGGGCGTGCGCTTCGCCTTCCACCGCCGCTGCGACAACTATTGCGTCGATGGCGGCGGCGCGGACGACCGGCTTGACCGGGTGATCGCGGCGCTTGACGGCATCGACACGGTTCTGGTCGCAAAGATCGGCGACTGCCCGCGCGAGGGCCTGGCCGCGGCCGGCATCACCGCCCGCGACACCTGGGCCCACGACTATATCGAACCCGCCATCCTCGCCCTCTACCGCGAAAGAATGGCCCCAAAACAAGCGCAAACCGCCTGAGGACCCGATGCCCGAAGGACCCGAACCCGTTGACTGGACTGGCAAGGCGCTCGATTGCAGCGCCTGCCGGTTCCATGACCGGCTGGAGAGCGGGCATTGCGGGCTGGGCTGGTCCTGCCTGAATGATCGCTACGGCAAGCGGATCGAGCGGTTCTTCACCCTCAACCCGGAACTGGCCGATGAAAACCTGCGCCATCCCTATTTCGAGACCCGGGTGCAGGCGGCGCGGATGGCCTCGGTGTTCCGGCTGCCGCGGCTTCTGGCCGACGAAGATCCGGCGGTGCGCGGCATGGCGGTGCTGCGCCTGCCCGCCGCACATGCGGAACGGCTGATGGCCGATCCGGACCGCGCCGTGCGGATTGCGGTGGCGCATCGTCTGCCGCCGGGCGGGTTGCTGCCGATGCTGCACGATCAGGACGGCCATGTCCGGCTGATCGTTGCACGCCGGGCCGAATCCGGTCTGCTGCCGATGCTTTGTGCCGACCCCGATCCCGAAGTGCGTGCCGAGGTCGCCCGCCGCATCGACCCGGCCTTTCTCGACCGCTTCCGCACCGATCCCGAGCCGCTGGTGCGGCGCATGGCGGCGCGGCGGCGGCCTGCGCTCTTCGTGACGGATGACGATCTCCGCGTCCGCCACACCGTTGCCGAGGAAGGCGGGCGCGCGGAATTGCGCCGCCTTGTCTCTGACCCCGAAGCGATCATCCGCGAGACCGCGATCCAGCGGCTTGCCCAAATGAAGGAGTGACCCATGGCGACCGACGACCGTGAAATCGAGGTCTACCGCGCCCCCGCCTACCGGCCGGGCGACAAGGTGATCGCCCGCAAGCAGGTGAAGAACGACGGCACCATGGCCGGGTTCGAGATCGGCGACATCGTGGTGAAAAAGGGCGATGTCGGCTATGTCCGCGACATCGGCGTGTTCCTGTCGCAATTCTACATCTACGCCATCGACTTCATCGAGCGCGGCTCGATCGTCGGCATGCGCGAAAAGGAAATCAAGCCCGCCGGGACCCTTGCCGCGCGCGAGGGCGAACGGGCGCTGCAATCCCATATCGTGACCCGCGCAAGCCTTGCGCAAACTGCAAAGGACTTCTCCCGATGAAAGTGATGATCCGTGAAACCGCCAAGGGGATCGAGGCCTATGTGCCGAAGAAGGACCTTGAGGAAATGGTGGTCGCGCAGGAAAAACCCGGACTTTGGGGCGGCTGGGCGAAGCTGGCCAATGGCTGGGTCTTTGCCATGCCCGAATTCGACACCCCGCCGCAGCTGCCGGTGACGGTCGAGGCGCGCAAGATTTCCGACGAGGACTGAGCATGACCGATATCGCGCTTCTGGAAACCGTCATGGCCGAGGTGGGGGCGGGCCGTCGCATCCCCTATCTGGGCCCCGAGGTCTCGGCCTTGTCGGGCGGGCAGGCGCCCGGCACGACCGCCGAGCTGTGCCGCAGGCTGGAGGCCGAAGTGCGGGTGCCGCGCCGCGCCGCGGGCAATCTGTGGGCGGTGGCGCAATATATCGAAAGCCGGAAGTTCCGTGCGACACTCGATGCGCTGGTGCGCAAGGCGTTCGTCGGCCGCCCCGACCGGCCCAATCCGGTGCATGACTGGCTGGCCGCGATGCGGGTGCCGATGGTCGTCGACACCTGGTATGACGAGGGTCTCCTGCGCGCCTTCGGCCCGGGTGACGGCGATTGGGGGCTGGTGCAGGGGATCAGCCGGGCGGGAACGCAGTCCGAGGCCTTCACCGCCGCCTTCGACAGTTTCGGCACCCCCGTTCCTGCCGCCGATCCGGGTTGGAGATCGCTGATCTACAAGCCCAATGGTCTGGTGCGGATGGGGTCCTCGTTCCTTCTGTCCGACGCCGATTATGTCGAGGTGCTGACCGAGATCGACATTCAGACCCCGATCCCCGACGAGGTGCAAAACCGCCGCACCGGGCGGCCGTTCCTGTTCCTGGGCTGCCGCTTTGATGACCAGCTGTTGCGCATCTATGCGCGGCAGATCGCCAAGCGCTCGGCCCCCGGCCATGTCGCGGTGATCCCCGGGCCGCTGACGAAGATGGAGGAGAAGTTCCTCGAGGAGCTGCAGATCCGCCGTCTGGATCTGCCGCTCTCGGCGCTGACCGACCTGCTGACCGTGCCCGAGGGCTGAGCCCTGCCCCGCACCACCGCAAGGGGAGAGAGGCGGCCTTCGCCTTGCGTCGATATGTAAATTTTTCCCATATTGTCGTGAAGGTAACAAAGGTTAACACTGGCCGTGCTGCAGGAATTTGGCAGAAATCGACTCAATCTTTCCGGGAAAGGAAACCCCGATGAAACTCAGCGCACGCAATATTCTGGCGGGCAAGGTCACCGCCGTCGAGACCGGCAATGTCACCACCCATGTCAAGATCGACATCGGTGGCACCATCGTCACCGCCTCGATCACCAATGAAGCCGCCGCCGATCTGGCGCTGAAGGTCGGCGACGAGGCCTGCGCGATCATCAAGGCTTCCGACGTGATCGTCGGCAAGACCTGATCGGCCCGTCAGGGCGGGGGGGCGCGGCCGGGCGGCTGCGCCCCCTTGCCTTGGCCCTGCGCCAAACTGTATCTGGCCGCGCCCGTTCATCCTGCTAAGGTGCGGGCGCGAAAAGGGGGCCTTGCGATGAACGATCTGAAATTCCGGGTGCTTTTGCTGGGCGGCACCGGCACCATCGGCCGGGCGACGGCCGCGGCTTTGCTGGCGGCAGGGCATGGCGTCTGGGCGCTGGTGCGTCCGGGCACCGATCCGGCGAAGCTGCCCGGCTGCACGCTGATCGAGGCCGACGTGAGCCATCCCGACACCGTGGCGCGGGTGCTGAAAGATCATCCCTGCGCCGCCATCGTCTCCTGCCTCGCCTCGCGCACCGGCCTGCCCGCCGACGCCTGGGCGATCGATGACCGCGCCCATGCCCATGCGCTAGAAGCGGCGATGGAGGCGCGGGTGCGCAAATTCGTGCTGCTCTCGGCGATCTGCGTGCAAAAACCCTATCTTGAATTCCAGAAGGCGAAACTGGCCTTCGAGGCGCAGCTGCGCGGCTCGCCGCTCGAATGGTCGATCGTGCGGCCGACGGCGTTCTTCAAATCGCTCTCGGGGCAGATCCCGCGGGTGCAGGCGGGCAAGCCGTTTCTGGTCTTCGGCGATGGCCGGATCACCGCCTGCAAGCCGATTTCCGATGCCGATCTGGGGCGGTTCATCACCTCCTGCCTGAGCGACCCCGAGAAGATCCGCAAGGTGCTGCCGATCGGCGGCCCGGGCCCCGCGATCACGCCGCTTGATCAGGCGGCGATGCTGGAGCGGCTGACCGGCAAGCCGGTGAAGATCCGGCATGTGACGCCGAAGCTGATGGATGCGATTGTCGGCGTGCTGACCGTTTTCGGGAAATTTTCTCCGAAACTGGCCGCCAAGGCGGAGCTGGCCCGGATCGGGCGGTATTATGCCACCGAATCGATGCTGCTGTGGAACCCAGCCAAGGGCTGCTATGATGCTGATGCGACGCCGGAATATGGCACCGAGCGGTTCGAGGATTACGTCGCCGCGATGCTGCGCGGCGAGATTGCCGATGACCGCGGCGATCACGCGATCTTTTAACGCTCTCACGAAAGCGTTGACCGCGGCCGCGTGACAGTGGCCGTTAGCGCCCTAACTGATGCTTCGGATCAAGCTGCGGAGGAGCGCATGAACCGGAGACATCTTTTGCTGTCGGTGGGGCTGGCCGCTGTTGGCCTGGCCACCCAGAAGGCCGCCGCCGAAACCTTCGAGGTCGTTCACAGCGACGAGGAGTGGCGCAAGCTCTTGTCGCCCGAGGCCTATTCGGTGCTGCGCCGGGAGGGCACGGAATATCCCTACACCAGCCCGCTGGAGCAGGAACACCGCAAGGGCAGCTTCGCCTGTGCGGGCTGCGGGCAGGGGCTGTTTTCGTCCGAGACGAAATTCGACAGCGGCACCGGCTGGCCCAGTTTCTATCAGCCGATCCGCCCCGAGGTCGTGGGCACCCGCATTGACGGCGCGTTGATGATGACCCGGACCGAGGTGCATTGCGCCCGTTGCGGCGGCCATCTGGGCCATGTCTTCGAGGACGGCCCGCCGCCGACCGGGTTGCGCTATTGCATGAACGGCGTCGCGATGACCTTCACCCCGGAGACCTGAACGATGACCCTTGCCCTTCTGGCCTGGCTGGGCGGGGTGCTGACGATCCTGTCGCCCTGCATCCTGCCGGTTTTGCCCTTCGTCTTTGCCCGTGCGGGAAAACCTTTCTTGACGAATGGTTTGCCGATGCTGGCCGGGATGGCGCTGGCCTTTGCCGCGGTGGCAAGCCTTGCCGCCGTGGGCGGTGGCTGGGCGGTGGCGGCGAATGGCTGGGGGCGGGGGATCGCGCTGCTTCTTCTGGGCCTGTTCGGGCTGATGCTGCTTTTCCCCGCGCTGTCCGAGCGGCTGACCCGGCCCTTGGTCGCGCTGGGCAACCGCGCTGCGGGGCCGGGCGAGGGGGTGCTGGGCTCGGCGGTTTTGGGCGTGGCCACAGGCCTTTTGTGGGCGCCCTGCGCCGGGCCGATCCTTGGCCTGATCCTGACCGGGGCGGCGCTGAACGGGGCAAGCGTCGCGACGACGGGGCTTTTGTTCGCCTATGCTTTGGGAGCGGCGTCGGCCCTGGCGGTGGCGCTGCTGGCCGGGGGGCGGGTCTTCGCGCTGATGAAGCGCAGCCTGGGCCTTGGCGCGGGGCTGCGCCGCGGCCTTGGCGCGCTGGTTCTGGCGGCTGTCGCGGCGATTGCTTTGGGGCTCGATACCGGGCTTTTGACGCGGCTGTCGACCGCCTCGACGAACCGGCTGGAAGCGGCGCTGCTGAGCCGTTTCGGCCCCGAGGGCAGCACGGTGATGCAGGCCGCCCCGGCGATGACCGGCCCGGCAATGACGGGCGGCCCCGCGATGACCGGGGGGCCTGCGATGATGGCAGGCCCGGCAATGGTGGCCAAGGGCCAGCCCGAGGCCCTGCCGGTCGAGGGGCAGATGCCTGATCTGACCGGCGCGGTGCAATGGCTGAACTCGCCGCCGCTGACTGCGGCCCAATTGCGCGGCAAGGTCGTGCTGATCGATTTCTGGACCTATTCCTGCATCAATTGCCTGCGCGCGCTGCCGCATGTGCAGGCCTGGGATGCCGCCTATCGCGACAAGGGGCTGGTGGTGATCGGCGTGCATGCGCCGGAATTCGCCTTTGAAAAGACCCCGGCCAATGTCGAAAAGGCGGTCCGCGATCTGGGCATCACTTACCCGGTGGCGCTGGATAACGATTACGCGCTGTGGCGGGCGTTTTCGAACCGCTACTGGCCCGCGCATTACTTCATCGATGCCAAGGGCCAGATCCGGCACCACCATTTCGGCGAGGGCGGCTATGCGCAGTCCGAACAGGTGATCCGCGCCCTTCTGGCCGAGGCCGGGGCACCCCCCGAAACGACGGCGCAGGTGCAGGCCGCGGGCGTTTCCGCCCCCGCCGACATGGGCGACGTGCTCTCACCCGAAACCTATCTGGGCCATGAGCGCGCCAGCGGGAACCTGAATGCCGAGGGGTTGATCGCCGATCAGCCGCACCGCTACACCGCGCCCGATCTGCGGCTGAACGAATGGGCGCTGGCGGGGGACTGGACCGTGGGCGCCGAGGCCGTGCGGCTGAATGCCCCCGGCGGGAGCGTGACGATGCGCTTTCACGCCCGCGACCTGCATCTGGTTCTGGCCCCCGGGGCCGCGCCGGTTCCCTTTACCGTGACGATCGATGGCCAGCCCCCCGGCGCCGATGCCGGGCTTGATGTCGATGCCGCGGGCCGGGGCATCGTCACCGAGGACCGGCTCTATCAGCTTTACCGCGCCAAGGGGCCGGTCACCGACCACCTCTTTGAAATCCGCTTCGACGCCCCCGGCGTTCAGGCCTTCGCCTTCACCTTCGGATAAAGGATCGCCCATGCGCCGCCTTGTTCTTGCCCTTGCGCTTGCCCTCGCCACCCCCGCGTTTGCCGGGGAATTCCGGGTGATCCCGCCGCCCGCGCTGGATGCGGCGACGACGACCGGCCCGGAAACCGCGATCTTCGCGGGCGGCTGTTTCTGGGGCGTGCAGGGGGTGTTTCAGCATCTTGAGGGCGTGATCAGCGCCACCTCGGGCTATGCCGGGGGCGATGGCGCCAGCGCCCGCTATGATCTGGTCTCGACCGGGCAGACCGGCCATGCCGAAGCCGTGCAGGTGGTCTTCGACCCGAAGCAGATCAGCTATGGCGCGCTTTTGCATGTGTTCTTTTCCGTCGCGCATGATCCGACACAGCTCAATCGTCAGGGCCCCGATGTCGGGCCGCAATATCGCTCGGCGCTGTTTCCGGTGACCGAGGATCAGGCAAGGATCGCGAAAGCCTATATCGACCAGCTGGGCCGCGCCCGGGTCTTTGACGCCGCCATCGTTACCCAGCTGGACCCCGGCGCCGCCTTTTACCCGGCCGAGGCCTATCACCAGAACTTCCTGACGCTGAACCCCGACCACCCCTATATCGTCCAGGTGGACAGGCCGAAGATCGCGGCGCTGGAGCGGATGTTCCCCGCCGATTGGCGGGCCGAGCCGGTGCTGCTGCCCGCCGCGGAGTGAGAACGCCCTCGGAACTTGACGATCATCACCAAGCCTGCGCCTGCTTCGTGCCACAAGAGCCCGAAAAAGGTGAAGGTGAAACCCGATGAAAGACGCAGCCGCAGACCGCGCCGCCCCGGCCCCGCAATGCCCCTTTGCGGGCCGCCGCCCGGTCAAGCCCGCGCCCCGGCCCGAGCGTGTCGGCCCCCGCGATTTCTTCCGCCTGATACGGCAGGACATTCTGGCCGTGCAACCGGCCCGGATGTTCCGCGCCTGGATGGCGGAATTCCATTCGCCCTTCTTCACCTCGTTCCTGTGCAACGACCCCGATCTGGTCGATCTGATTCTGACCCGCCGCGCCGGGGATTTCCCGAAATCCTTGCGGCTTTTCGAGGGGCTGACGCCGCTTCTGGGCCATTCGATCTTCATCACCAACGGGCCGGAATGGGAACGCCAGCGCCGGATCATCGACCCGGCCTTTGACGGGGGCCGCACCCGCGACGTGCTGCCCGCGATGTGGGATGCCGCGCTCTCGGGCGTCGAGCGGCTGAAACCGCTCGCCGATGGCCGCCCGATCGATGTCGAGGGGCAGGCCAGCCATATCGCGCTGGATGTGATCTTCCGCACGCTGTTTTCGATCCCGGTCGAGAATGCGACGGCCAATGCCGTCTTCGATGCCTTCCGCGCGCATCAGGCCTCGCGGCCGATGGTGAACACGGGCACCTTGTTCAGCCTGCCGCGCTGGCTGCCGCGGCTGCGCTTTGGCGCGACGGCGAAGACGGCCAAGCAGATCCGGGGCTTCATTTCGTCGCTGGTCGAGGCGCGGGCGGCCGAGATCGCGGCGGGCACCGCGCCTGACGATCTGGCGACGCGGATCATGACCACCCCCGATCCCGAGGATGGCAAGTGCTTCAGCCCGGGCGAGATGGTCGATCAGGTCGGCATCTTCCTTTTGGCCGGGCATGAAACCGGGGCGGCGGCGCTGGCCTGGTCGCTTTACCTGATGGCGCTTTACCCGGAATGGCAGGACCGTCTGGCCGAGGAAGCCGAGGCGGTGATCGACATCGAAAAGATCTATGCCTCCTCGGTGCCGCGGCTGAAGCTCGCCCGCGCGGTGTTCCGGGAATCGATGCGGCTTTACCCGCCGGTGCCGATGTATCTGCGCGAGACGGTGCAGGAGGAAACCTTCCGCGGTCGCAAGGTGCCGAAAGGCGCGCTGGTCGTGGTCAGCCCCTGGCATTTGCACCGGCACGAACGGATCTGGAAGGACCCGGACGATTTCGACCCCACCCGCTGGGACACGCCCGAGGGGCGGGAAAGCTCGCGTCTGGCCTATGTGCCCTTCTCGGCCGGGCCGCGGGTCTGCCCCGGGGCGGGCTTCGCCATGGCCGAGGGGCCGCTGTTGCTCGCCATGATGCTGAAGCATTTCCGCGTCGCGCTGGTGCCCGGGCGCGAGCCGATGCCGGTGGCGCAACTGACCGTGCGTGGCCGCGACGGGATCTGGCTGGCGCTGACCCCGCGCTGAGCGATCTCAGCGCAGCCGTTGCACCAGCAGCCGGACCTCTTCGCGTTCGGCGTCAGAGCATTGCGCCATCAGATCGCCCGGAACCCGCATCAGCACCTCGCGGCCGGAAAAGCGGAACACCCCGTCTTCCTCCAGCCGCTTGATCAGCCGCGACATCGTTTCCCGCTGCACCCCGATCAGATCGGCCAGATCCGAGCGCGTCATCGGCAGCTGCATCCGCATCTCGGCGCCGATGCGCGCGCCATGCCGCGTCATCAGCCAGCCCAGCAGCTGTTCCAGCCGGTCCTTGTTCGAGGTGGTGGCGGCGGCAATGATCCGGGCATGGCTGCGGTCGATTTCCGCCACCGCGCGCACCATCAGCCGCTCCATGATCGCGGGATTGTTGCGCAAAAGCTTTTCGGCACTGCCGCGCGCCACGGTGCAGACCCGCGCGGGCATCAGCGCCCGGGCCTCGGTCTGGTGCTCGCCATGGCTGAGGAAGGAGCGGAAGCCGACGATCTCGCCCGGATAGGCCAGCCGCATCAGCGTCGAGGAGCCATCAGGGTTGTGGCTGCGCAGCGCGATCAGCCCCTTCGAGACGCAAAACACGCCGCGGTTGCGGCTGCCCTGTTCGAACAGCACCTCGCCCGCGGCGACATCGCGGCGGGAAAAGCCGCAGGCCAGCACCGAGACGCCGCCAAGGCCCACCGGGTTCCACAGGCTCTTTTCGTAAAAGAGGCACTTCCCGCAGGGATGCGCCGGGGGATCGAGGGCGTCAAGCATGACGAACGGCCTTTGCGGCGGAATGGGCTCGCGCGACTTTACGCGTCTTTCCCGGCGCGGGCGAGTGCGACCCAAGGTAACACGGGGCGGACAAGGGCAATTTCCTGTGATAGCCGTCACTGACAAGGCCGAAACCCCTCTCGATACCCGACCGATGGCCCTGCAAGCCCCCCAGCCGACCTTCCCATGCCGCCCCCCCAATGTCGAACCCCAGCCGAACCGGAGTGTGCCGATGACCGATGAAACAGCCCCCGCGCCGCAAGCGGTGGCTTTGCCGCCGAAACCGCAAGCGCGCAGGGGCAAGGTCTCGCTTCTGGAATATCTGCGGCTGTTTCAGCGCGACATTCTTTCGGCCCAGCCCGCGCATCTCTACCGGGCCTGGATGGCCGAGATGAAGACACCCTTCTTCCGGTCCTTCCTGTGCAACGAGCCGGATCTGGTGCATCGGGTTCTGCGCGGCTCGCCGCATGATTTCCCGAAATCCGAGCGCATCCGCTTTGGTCTCAAGCCGCTGCTGCGCGACAGCGTCTTCATCACCAACGGCGCGTTGTGGGAACATCAGCGCCGCATCATCGACCCGGCCTTCGAGGGCGGTCGGCTGCGCGAGGTCTTCCCGGCGATGTGGGACAGCGGCGTCGCGGCGGTCGAAAGGCTGCGGGCGAAAGCCGATGGGCAACCGCTGGAGATCGAGGCGGAAACCAGCCATGTGGCGATGGATGTGATCTTTCGCACGATGTTCTCGATGCCGATCGAGCATCAGATCGCGCAGGCGGCCTTCGAGGGGTTTCGCGCCCATCAGGCGGCGCATCCGGTGGCCAATCTGGCGGCGATCCTGCCCCTGCCGAAATGGGTCCCCGCGATCCATTCGAAACAGACGCGCGACACCGCCCGGGCAATCCGGGCGCTGATCGGCCAGCTGGCGCGGATGCGGGCGGGCGAGATCGAGAACGGCACCGCGCCCGATGATCTGGCGACGAAGATCATGACGACGCCCGACCCGGAAACCGGCCGGGTCTTCGAGACCGAGGAGATGGTCGATCAGGTGGCGATCTTCTTTCTGGCCGGGCACGAGACCTCGGCCGCGGCGCTGGCCTGGTCGCTTTATCTGCTCGCCACCCATCCCGACTGGCAGGAGAAACTGGCCGCCGAGGCGACCGAGGTGCTGGGCGATGACATCCCGGTGTTTTCCATCGTCAACCGGCTGAAACTGTCGCGCGCGGTGTTCCGCGAGGCGATGCGGCTGTACCCGCCGGTGCCGATGTTCGTGCGCGAGGCCGCCTGCCCGATGACCTTCCGCGGGCGGAAGGTCAAAAAGGGCGCGCAGATCATCATCTCCCCCTGGCACCTGCACCGGCATGAACGGATCTGGGACAATCCCGACGCTTTCGATCCCGGCCGCTGGGAGACCGAGAACGGCAAGGCCGGGCTGCGCGATGCCTATGTGCCGTTTTCCGAGGGACCGCGGGTCTGCCCCGGCGCGGCCTTTGCCATGGCCGAAGGGCCGCTGATCCTGTCGATGTTCCTGCGCGCCTTCCGGTTTGAGCCGGTCCCGGGCGCGGTGCCGATGCCGGTCGCGCATCTGACGGTGCGCTCCGATGCCGGGATCAGGCTGAAACTGACCCCCCGCAGCTGAGCGGGGGACAGGTCATTCGGCCAGATGCAGCACCCGGTCAGCCAGATCGGCATCGGGGCTGCGGTGGCTGACGAAGACGATCCCGGTTTCGGGCAAAAGCTTGCGGATGCCCTGCAGCGTCGCCTTGGCCGTCGGCGCATCCAGCCCCTCGGTCGGTTCGTCAAGAAGCAGCACCTTGGGGCGGCGCAACAGCGCCCGGGCCAGCGCCAGCCGCTTCGCCTGACCGCCCGAAAGCCCCGATCCATGCGGGCCAAGCTGGGTTTCCAGCCCCTCGCGCGCCTGCAACGGCCCGGCCAGATCGACGGCTTCGAGCACCTGCCACAGCTGGGCCTCATCGACCGGCTGCCCCTCGGGCAGGGCCAGCGCCAGGTTCTCTGCCACGGTTCCCGCCATCAGCGCCGAGCGTTGCGGCACCAGCGTCAGCCAGGAGCGCAGGAGCTCCTCGGACCAATCCGTAAGCGGCACGCCCGAAAGCAGGATCTGCCCCGAAACCGGCGCCGTCAGCCCGGCCAGCGTGGCCAGCAGCGTCGATTTGCCGACCCCCGAAGGGCCGGTGATCAGCAGCGTCTCGCCGCGGATCAGCTCAAAACTGACCGGCCCGAAACTGTCTCGCTGCGCGCCCTGGCGGCGGTGGCGCAGATCGGTCACGTGCAGTAGCGGTTTTTCCGGCAGGGGCAGCGGCACCACCTGCGGATCGGGGCGCGGCGGCGTGTCGGTCAGGCGCAGAACCCGTTCGGCCGCGCCCTGCATCCGGCCCCATTCCGCCAGGCCCCGGCGCAGCGCGCCCAGACTTTCGGCCAGCGCCAGCGCGACGAAAAACCCGATCGCGGCGCGGGCGGGCGAAATCAGCCCGGCCTCGGCGGCACTGCCACCCAGATAAAGCGCGGCGGCGGCGGCCGTGCCCACCGTCAGCGCCAGCGCCGAGGAGGATTGCCGCTCGATGTCATCAAGCCGGTTGCGCGCGGTCTGTTCGGCCGCCACGGTTTGCAACGCCACCCCGGTCAGCCGGTCAAGCGCCCCCGCCACCGCCAGATCGGCGCGGTTGCGCATCAGATCAAGCCCCGCGGCGCGCAGCCCCTGCAGCCCGGCCTCGGCCTCGGCGGCGGGGCGATGCGCGATGCGGGCGGTGACCACCAGAACCAGCGTGCCGCCGAGCGCATAGATCAGCGCCACGGCCAGCGCGGCAGCGGGGGTGACCAGAAACCAGATCGCCAGCGTGCCCGCCGCCAGCCCCGCCACGGCGGCACAAAGCGGCAGCACAAGGCGCAGCATCAGCCCGTCCAGCGCGTCGATATCCGAGGTGATGCGGTTGAGCGCCTCGGCCCCGCGCAGGCGCGATTGCACCTCATGCGGCAGCCGGGTGATCCCGGCGTAAACCGCGCTGCGCATCCCCGCCAGCGCCCGAAGCGTGGCGTCATGCGTCAGAAGGCGTTCGCCATAGCGCGCCATCGCCCGGCCCAGCGCCAGAAACCGCACCCCGGCCGAGGGGCGGAAGAAATCGAAACCGACCACCCCGGCGATGCCCGCGGCGGCGGCGGCGGTGACGAACCAGCCCGACAGGCCCAGAAGGGCGACGCCCATCACCAACACCGTCACCATCAGCGCAAGGCCGCGCAGAAACGCGGTGCGTTCGGCTTCGGACAGGCGACGTGCCAGACGGAAAAGCGCGATCATGTCCGGTCCTCCGCATCATGGTGCAGCGTGATGACGCGATCCATCGCGGCGATCACCGCGGGATCATGGCTGGCGATCAAGAGCGCCGCGCCACCCTCGCGCAGCGCCATCAGCCCGGCCAGAACCGCCCGGGCGGTTTCGGCATCCAGATCGGCTGTGGGCTCGTCAGCCAGGATCAGATGCGCCTGGGCGTGGTGGGCGCGCGCCAGCATCAGCCGCCGCGCCTCGCCACCCGAGACGCCGCCGCCGATATCGCCCAAGGGCGTCGCCAGACCCTCGGGCAGGGCGGCGATGATTTCCTCGGCATGGGCGGCCCGCAGCGCCGCCGAAAGATCGCCCGGACGACCAAGCGTGATCGCCTCGGAGAGCGGCGCGGCGATGAATTGCGGCGCCTGCGGCAGCCAGCCCATCCCCGCCCGGATCGCATCGGCGCTGTCTTCGGCCAGAACCGTCTCGCCCCAGCGGATTTCGCCCGCATCGGGACGGATCAGCCCGGCCAGCGCCGCGATCAGCGTCGATTTCCCCGCCCCCGAGGGGCCGGAAATCGCCACGGCCTCTCCGGGCGCCACATGGCCGTCGGGCAGCGCGATCGGCGCCGCCCCCGGCCCGGGCCGCAGCGCCAGACCCCGCCAGGACAGGGCCGCAGGCGGCAGCGCCTTGGCCGCGGCGCCCGTGCCCATGATCTGGCCTTCCTCGGACAGCATCGCCTTGGCGGCCTTGAGCTCGCCCGCGACGGCAAAGGCCGAAGCCCGGTCATGCCAGGCCGCGGCCAGATCGCGCATCGGCTGGAACATGTTCGGCGCCAGCATCAGAAGGAAAATCCCCCCGGCCGGATGCAGCGGCGTGCCCCAGGAGCCCCAGGTGATTTCCCCCAGCAGGTTGAAGCCGACGTGAACCGCGACCAGCGCGACGCCGAGCGCGGAAAAAAGCTCGAGCACGGTCGAGGACAGGAAGGCCACCGTCAGCACCTTCATCGTCCGCGCCCGCAGGATATGGAACACGATCGACAATTCGCGCCCCGCCCGGTCTTCGGCGCCCAGCAGCCGCAGATCGGCGCTGGCGGCGATGCGGTCGGCAAGCGTGCCGTTCAGCGTGCCCAGATGCGCCATCTGCCGCTCGGAGGCCTGCTGTGCCGCCATGCCGATCAGCGCCATGAAGACCGGGATCAGCGGCCCGGCGATCAGGAAGATCACCGCCACGACCCAGGAGAGCGGCGCCACCAGCGCCAGAAACACGATCGGCACGATGCGCGAGCGGGTCATCGCCGGGGTGAAGCGCGAGACATAGGGGCCAAGCAGCGCCAGTTTCTCGCCCGCAAGGCTGGCCAGCTGCGCCGGGGCAAGGCCGGTCGCCCGGGCGTCCAGCCGCGCCGCCTCGGTCAGCAGCCGGGCGCGTTCGGCCGCCACCAGCGTCGTCGCGGCGCGGTTGGCGCGGGCCTGCGCCGCCGCATCCAGCCCTGCCCGCAGCAGCATCACGAAGACGAAGCCAAGCGCCGCCTGCGGCACGCTCAGGCTGGCGGGCGGGGCGACAAGCCCCCCCAAAGCCAGCGCGACCAGCGCCGCCTGCGCCGCCCAGAGCACTTCGGAAAGCGAGGCCAGCATCCCGGCCGAACGCAGCTGCTTCGATACCGGGGCGGTCAGGCGGGCCAGTTCGGCCTTGGCGTCAGCGGGGGAAAGACAGGTTTCGGTCATCGAGCCTTCGGTCTTGGGCCTTTGCACGGCGATGGGGCAGGATCGGCGACATGATTCCGCCCACCACGGCCAGCCTTATCACCCCCGCCGCGCAATCGCCACCGCTTCGCGGTTGACCTTGCACAGCCAAGCGGGCAAGCCAGCAGCCGGAGGCGATGATGCAGGCAATCGATATCGAGCGGGTGACATTCGAGCGCGAGGGCGCGACGATCTTTGACCGTTTTTCCCTGCGCCTGACCGAGCGGCGCATCGGCATCGTCGGGCGCAATGGCGCGGGCAAATCCTCGCTGATCCGGCTGATCACCGGGCTGGTGGCGCCGCAAAAGGGCCGGGTGGTGGTGAATGGCGTCGATGTGGCCGCCGACCGCGCCGGGGCGCTGGGCACGGTGGGGCTGTTGTTCCAGAACCCCGATCATCAGATCATCTTTCCGGTGGTGCGCGACGAGATCGCCTTTGGGCTTGAGCAGAAGGGGCTGAAACGCGCCGCGGCGCTGGCCCGGGCCGAGGCCGTTCTGGCGGCGCAGGGGCGCCCTGACTGGGGCGACCGGCTGTGCCATACGCTGTCGCAGGGGCAGCGCCAGCTTTTGTGCCTGATGGCGGTTCTGGCGATGGAGCCGGACTGGATCCTGTTCGACGAGCCGTTCAACGCGCTGGACCTGCCCACCGCGCTGTCGATCGAGGCGCGGATCGCGGCTCTGGCGCAGAATGTCGTGCTGGTGACGCATGATCCGTCGCGGCTGAGCGGGTTCGACCGTGTCCTGTGGCTGGAGGCGGGCCGGATCGAGGCCGACGGCCCGCCCGCCGAGGTGCTGCCGCGCTACATCGCGGCGATGCAGGCGCTGGCGCGCGAGGGCGCATGCTGAGCCTGGCGCTGCCCTATCGGACCTGGGCGCATCGGCTGCCCGCGGCGCTGAAATTCGGCCTGCTTGCCGTGGCGATGATCGCTCTGATGCGGATCGGCAGTCTGGCGGGGCAGGGGGCGGCGGTGCTGGTCGTGGCCGCCCTGACTGTCAGCCTTGGCCGCCGGGCGGTCCGGCAAAGCCTGGTGACGTTGCGTCCGCTGGTCTGGATCGTGGCGGTGATCCTGCTCTGGGATACGGCGCAGGGGCGCTTTCAGCTGGGGGTGGTGTTCGGCCTGCGGGTGCTGGCGATGGTCGGTCTGGCCAATCTCGTCACCCTGACGACGCCGCTGCCCGAGATCGTGGCGCTGATCGAATGGCTGGCGCAACCGCTTGCGCGGCTTGGGATTTCCCCGCGCGTGCCAGCGATTTCGGTGGCTTTGGTGATCCGCTTCGTGCCGGTCCTGCGCGCCCGTCACGACACTTTGGCCGAGGCCTGGCGGGCCCGTTCCGCCCGCAAGCCACGGGGGAAACTCCTTGCGCCATTGACGTTTTCGCTGCTTGACGATGCGGATCATATGGCCGATGCCTTGCGCGCACGCGGTGGATTGGCCCTGCCGCGCAAAGGGAGAGACACCGTTGGAACGTAACGTGACCCTGATCGGGCTTTTCGCTGCGCTGATCGTCGCGCTTGGCTTCGTGCCCGCGATTCCGCTGGGCTTTGGCGTGCCGATCACGCTGCAATCGCTGGGCGTGATGCTGGCGGGGGCGGTGCTGGGCAGCTGGCGTGGCGCGCTCGCCGTGCTTCTGGTGCAGGCGCTGGTGGCGATCGGCTTGCCGGTGCTGGCGGGCGGTCGTGGCGGCCTTGGCATCTTCGTCGGTCCCACCGCGGGCTTCCTGATCGGCTGGCTTCCCGCCGCCTTCGTCACCGGCCTGATCGTCGAGCGCCTGCGCCGCGTTCCGGTCGGCCTTGCCGCCGGGATCGGCGCGACGCTGGGCGGCATCGTCGTCATGTATGCGCTGGGCATCCTTGGCTTCTGGCTGGTGAAGAACGCCGGGCTGAAGCCCGAGGACGCGCCGATGAGCCTTTGGGCCGCGACCGCGATCATGGCGCCTTTCATCCCGGGCGATCTGGTCAAGGTGGTGGTGACGGGCCTGGTCGCGCGCACCATCGCGCAATACCGCCCCTCGGCGCTGCTTGCCCGCGGCTGAGTCCGAAGCTTAGCCCGAAGCTGGCCGAAACCCGCCCGAAGCCGCCGCGCTTCGGGCTTTTCAGCTGATTCGTCCGCCGCTGCGACAGCTTGTCGCCGCATTGCAGCGAAGCGTCATGAAATCTTCGTGAAGATGCAACGGAAGCGTCGTTCCCGCTTGTTGATAGTGAAAACGCATCGACAACGGGGAATGATCATGTTCGACGCTTCCGCTACCCGTCTGCGCCGCCGTTACCGCAGCCTGTTCCTGTCCGATCTGCATCTGGGGGCGCGGGGCTGCCGCGCCGCCGAGATCCTCGATTTCCTGAGCAGCGTCGAGGCCGAGACGATCTATCTTGTGGGCGACATCCTCGATGTCTGGCACCCCGGTCGGGTGCATTGGGGCGGGTTGCAGGATGCGATCTGGACCGAGCTTGGCCGCCGCGCCGACACCGGCACCCGCGTCGTCTATCTGCCCGGCAACCACGATGCGCCGCTGCGCGAGATCGCCACCGGCCGCTTTGACCGCTTCGAGCTGACCGACAGCCTGACCCATGTCGCCGCCGATGGCACCCGCTATCTGGTGCTGCACGGCGATCAGGTCGATGCGCGGATCTTCCGCTTTCATGTCATGACCCGGATCGGCTCGCGGCTGGATGCCGCGCTGCGTGCGGTCGATCACGCCTTGCGCGGGCTGCGGCCCTCGGCCAAGCGCGGGATGTTCGAATGGGCGATCTGCGGGGTCAATGCGCTGATGATGGTCGGCAACGGCTTTGAAAAGCGTCTGGCCGCGATGGCGATGGCGACCGGGCACGACGGGGTGATCTGCGGTCATTTCCACAAGGCGGCGCTGCGGCAAAGCGGCGCGATCACCTATGCCAATTGCGGCGATTGGGTCGACAGCCGGACCGCGCTGGTTGAAACCTTCGAGGGCGCTCTCCAACTTGTGGAATGGCGTGCCGAGGTCGAAGCCGCCCCGGCCCGCCAGGGTCTGATGGAGGAAGTGGACGCATGATCGCCGAAACACTGGCCGGGTTCACCGGCCTTGCCGCTGCCCTGCATGTCTCTTCGGCTGCCCTGACCGCCTGGCGCTATCGCGGGCCTGCGCCGACCCTTCTGCCAGCCAACCCGCCGCTGGTGACGCTGCTGCGTCCGGTCTGCGGGCTTGACACCCATGATGCGGAAACGCTGCGCTCCTCCTTTGAACTCAGCTATCCGAACCTTGAAATCATCTTTTGCGCCGCGGTCGAGGAGGACCCGGCAGTGCCGCTTCTGCGCGCGCTGATCGCCGAGTACCCGCAGGCGCGGGCGCAGCTCTTGATTGGCGAGGACCGGATCACCGGCAACCCGAAGCTGAACAACCTGCAAAAGGGCTGGATCGCGTCGCGGGGCGAGATCGTCGCGATGGCGGATTCGAACCTGCTGTTGCCGCGCGACTATATCGAGCAGATCCTCGCCACTTTCCGCCCCGATACCGGGCTGGTCACCTCGCCCCCCGTGGGTATCCGCGCCGAGGGCTTCTGGGCGGCGCTGGAATGCGCCTTCCTGGACGGGTTTCAGGACCGCTGGCAGCTGGCGTCGGACAGTCTGGGCAACGGCTTCGCGCAGGGCAAGACGCTGGCCTGGCGGCGCGACGTGCTGGAAAAGGCGGGCGGTCTGGTGGCGCTGGGCCGCGATCTGGCCGAGGATGTCGCCTCGACCAAGGCGGTGCGGGCGCAGGGGCTGAAGGTGCGGCTGACGCGGCAGGCCTTTACCCAGCCGATCGGCAGGCGCAGCTTTGTCGCGGTCTGGAAGCGGCAGCTGCGCTGGGCGCGGGTGCGGCGCGACGGCTTTCCGGCGCTGTTTGCCGCCGAAATCCTGCTTGGCCCCTTCGTGCCGCTTGTCGCGCTGATCCCGATGCTGGGCCTGTGGACAGCGGCGGTGGCGCTGCCCTTCCTCGCGCTCTGGTATGGCGTCGAGGTGGCGATGAACCGCGTCGCGGGCTGGCCGGCGCGGCGGATCGACATGGCCGCGATGGTGCTGCGCGATCTTTTGCTCGCCCCGCTCTGGGTTGCCACCTGGCGGTCGCGCGGGTTTGAATGGCGCGGCACCGCGCTGGCGCCCGGTCAGGAGGCGAAGGCGTAAGCGATGGGCGTTTCCTGCATCATCCCCGCCTATAACGAGGCCCCGCGCATCGCCGCCGTGCTGCAAACCGTGATCGGTCATCCGCTGATCGACGAGGTGATCGTGGTCGATGACGGTTCAAGCGATGGCACCGCCGCGGTGGCGGCGCAGGTGCCCGGCATCCGGCTGATCCGGCAAAGCCCGAATCGCGGCAAGAGCTGGGCGGTCTCGGTCGGCATCGAGGCCGCGCGTCACGAGCTGATCCTGCTTCTGGACAGCGATCTTCTGGGACTGGCGCCCGAGGCGATCGCCGCGCTGATCGCGCCGGTGCAGGCGGGGCGGGCCGATGTGGCGATCTCGCTGCGCGGCAATGCGCCCTGGCTGTGGCGGAGGATCGGGCTGGATTACATCTCGGGCGAGCGGGTGTTGCGCCGGGCGCTGATCGGCGAGCCGCAGGCGCTGCGGGCGCTGCCGCGCTTCGGGCTGGAAATGCATCTCAACCGCCGTCTGATCGCGGCGCGGGCGCGGCTGGCCGTCGTGCGCTGGCCCGAGGTGGCAAGCCCGTGGAAAGGCACCAAACGCGGCCGTCTGGCCGGGGTCCGGGCCGATATCCGCATGCTGGCTGACATGTTCCGCACCGTGCCGCTGCATCGGGCGCTGGGGCAGATCGTGGCGATGCGGGGACTTGCCGCCTGATCGCGCGGCGGGCGGTCCTTGCCGAAAACCAGTGCCGCAGTGCGCCCGGCCGAGGCGTCGTTTTCCAAAAGCACCGGGCAGGGCATGTCCTGCGCGCCAGCTTGGCGCGGATGTCGCGGTCGCGCCAGAAGTTCATCGTCTCCGGTGACAGGTCAAGACTGCCCGCCCAATCCCGGAGCTGGAACGGAAGGCCGATGCCTGGACCATGCGGAGGTTTGTGCAACTCCCTGGACCGCGGTTCGGGTCGTCGTGCCGCATCCCCCGCGCGCCGCGTCCCTGACCATCCGGTGCACGATTGCCCCTCGCTTCGCCCCAGAGTGACGCAGAGGAAAGCGCCGGTCAGGGAAACAGCGAAACTAGAGTGATTGAACGCATGGAAGATATGCAAAACCCGCGCCACGGGGCGCGGGTTTCACGGGCGTTTCGGAGGAAACTCAGGCTTTCGGACCGGCTTCGAGCGCATCCTCAAACGTGCGCAGCCCGGTGGTTGGGGCCTGCACCAGCACCGCCATGTTGCCCGGCTTGTGCTGGTTGCGCATCATTTTCGTGTGCGCCTTCGGGATTTCCGTCCAGGGGAAGACCTCGGACATGCAGGGGTCGAGCCGCCGCTCCAGCATCAGCCGGTTCGCCGAGGCCGCCTGTTTCAGATGCGCGAAGTGGCTGCCCTGCAGACGCTTCTGGTGCATCCACATGTAGCGCACGTCAAAGGTGCAGTTGAAGCCCGAGGTGCCGGCGCAGATCACCACCATGCCGCCCTTTTTGCACACCAGCGAGCTGACCGGGAAGGTCGCTTCGCCCGGATGCTCGAACACCATGTCGACGTTCACGCCCTTGCCGGTGATGTCCCAGATCGCCTTGCCGAACTTGCGCGCCTCTTTCAGCCAGTCGTTGTATTCGGGGCTGTTCACCTTGGGCAGCTGGCCCCAGCACTTGAAATCCTTGCGGTTGATCACGCCCTTGGCGCCCAGACCCATGACAAACTCGCGCTTGTCCTCGTCCGAGATCACGCCGATCGCATTGCCGCCCGCCGCGTTGATCAGCTGGATCGCATAGCTGCCAAGCCCGCCCGAGGCGCCCCAGACCAGCACGTTCTGACCCGGCTGCAGGTCATGCGGCGGATGGCCGAACAGCATCCGGTAGGCGGTGGCAAGCGTCAGCGTGTAGCAGGCCGATTCCTCCCAGGTCAGATGCTGCGGACGCCGCATCAGCTGCTGCGCCTGCACCCGGGTGAACTGGGCGAAACTGCCGTCATGGGTTTCGTAACCCCAGATCCGCTGGCTGGGCGAGAACATCGGATCGCCGCCGTTGCATTCCTCGTCGTCGCCGTCGTCCTGGTTGCAGTGGATCACCACCTCGTCGCCGACTTTCCAGCCCTTGACCTTGGAGCCGACCTTCCAGACGATCCCCGAGGCATCCGAGCCCGCGATGTGATAGGGCTGCTTGTGGCCGTCAAAGGGCGAGATCGGCACGCCAAGCCCCGCCCAGACGCCGTTGTAGTTCACCCCCGCGGCCATCACCAGCACCAGCACCTCGTGGCTGTCGATCTCCCAGGTCGGCACCACCTCGACCTGAAACGACTGCTCGGGCTCGCCGTGACGCTCGCGGCGGATCGCCCAGGCGTACATGTTCTTGGGCACATAGCCGAGGGGCGGCATCTCGCCGATTTCGTAAAGGTCCTTCTCGGGCGCCTCATAAGGCGCGATGCCGGTGTTCTGATCGAGGGCCATCAGCGTCTCCTGTTTTCGCCGCGGTGCAGAATCAGCGCGGGGTCCGAGGAGTAAATAAACTTCGCTGCGCAACAATGCAATTGGTGACGTTAGGTTTTTGTAATTTTATGACCGAGCGAATGCAGCATTTCCGCGACAGGCGGCCGCAAACAGGGCGCGGCCGCCAAGCCACCGGGCTCAGTTGTAGGTGAAGGTGGCGACTTCGCAGACATTGACGTTCTGGCGCACCAGCTCGTCGCCGTCTTCGAAAACCGCCTTGAAGTCGAACTTGCAATAGCCCGACTCGTCGTTGAAATTGATGTCGACCGAAGATCCCGAGGGCAAAACGTCATTGCCGAGGATATCTTCCTCCCAATTGTCCGAGCCGGTGTTCGAACCGTAGAATTTCACCATGGTGAACCCGGTGTTGTTCACGATCGTCACATGACGGTTCAGCGCCCAACCCGGCGAGGCAATCGACTCCACGACAGCCGCAAAAGCCAGCGCAGTCACAAATCTTTTATGCAACATGTTCGTCCCCCTGTGTGGATGGCGTCGCGCGCCATCGCGGTAAGGATGACAGAAACGTGATCTGCGGCAAGCGCCGTGTTGCAAGGCCGCGCAGATTTCCTATCCGCATCTTGCCGCACTGCGGCGAATTGACAGGGACACATTCTTTCGCCTATCAGGTCTTTCAAAGCAACATTCTTGCGAAACCAGAATCGACGCCGGAGGCCGCCATGACCGAGACGATGAAGCCCAAGAAGGATCACCCCTGGCTGTTCCGCACCTATGCGGGTCACTCGACGGCGGCGAAATCGAACGCGCTTTATCGCACCAACCTGGCGAAGGGGCAGACGGGTCTGTCGGTCGCTTTCGACCTGCCGACGCAGACAGGTTATGACAGCGACCACGTTCTGGCGCGCGGCGAGGTGGGCAAGGTCGGCGTGCCGCTCTGCCATCTGGGCGACATGCGCACGCTGTTCGACCAGATCCCGCTCGAGCAGATGAACACCTCGATGACGATCAACGCGCCCGCGCCGTGGCTCTTGTCGCTCTATATCGCCGTGGCCGAGGAACAGGGCGCCGATATCCGCAAGCTGCAGGGCACGGTGCAGAACGATCTGGTCAAGGAATATCTGTCGCGCGGCACCTATATCTGCCCGCCGAAACCGTCCCTGACGATGATCACCGATGTCGCGGCCTATACGGCGCAACATCTGCCGAAATGGAACCCGATGAACGTCTGTTCCTATCACCTGCAGGAAGCGGGCGCGACGCCGGAGCAGGAGCTGGCCTTTGCGCTGGCCACCGGGATTGCGGTGCTCGATGACCTCAAGGGCAAGGTTCCGGCCGCCGATTTCCCGGCGATGGTGGGGCGGATCTCCTTCTTCGTGAATGCGGGCATCCGCTTCGTCACCGAGATGTGCAAGATGCGCGCCTTCACCGAGCTGTGGGACGAAATCTGCCGCGAGCGTTACGGCATCGAGGAGGAGAAATACCGCCGTTTCCGCTATGGCGTGCAGGTGAACAGCCTGGGCCTGACCGAGCAGCAGCCGGAAAACAACGTCTACCGCATCCTGATCGAGATGCTGGCGGTGACGCTTTCCAAGAACGCCCGGGCGCGGGCGGTGCAGCTTCCGGCCTGGAACGAGGCGCTGGGCCTGCCGCGGCCCTGGGATCAGCAATGGTCGCTGCGCATGCAGCAGATCATGGCCTATGAGACCGACCTGCTGGAATATGGCGATCTGTTCGACGGCAACCCGGTGGTGACGGCCAAGGTCGAAAGCCTGAAGGCGGGGGCGCGGCAGGAGCTGGAGACGCTCGACGCGATGGGCGGGGCGATTGCGGCGATCGATTACATGAAGGCGCGTCTGGTCGACAGCAACGCCGCCCGCGTCGGCAGTATCGAGACCGGCGAGACCACGATCGTCGGGGTGAACCGCTGGACCGAGGCCGAGCCCTCGCCGCTGGTGGGGTCGGATGGCGGCATCATGACCGTCGATCCGGCGGTGGAGGCCGATCAGATCGCCCGGCTGCAGGCCTGGCGGGCGTCGCGCGATGCGGTGGCTGTGGCGGTGGCGCTGGAGCAACTCCGCGCCGATGCGGCGGCGGGCAAGAACATCATGCCGGCCTCGATCGCGGCGGCGAAGGCGGGCGCGACGACCGGCGAATGGGCGGGGGTGATGCGCGCCGTGCATGGCGAATATCGCGGGCCGACCGGGGTCTCGCGCAGCCCGTCGAACCGGACCGAGGGGCTGGAAGACATCCGCGCCGCGGTCGATGCGGTGTCGTCGAAACTGGGGCGGCGGCTGAAATTCCTGGTTGGCAAGCCGGGGCTTGACGGGCATAGCAACGGCGCCGAGCAGATCGCCTTCCGTGCCCGCGATTGCGGCATGGACATCACCTACGAGGGCATCCGCCTGACGCCTGAGCAGATCGTGACCCAGGCCGCAGCCGAAGAGGTGCATGTGATCGGCCTGTCGATCCTCTCGGGGTCGCATCTGCCGCTGATTTCCGAGGTGATGGAACGGCTGCGCGCGGTGGGGCTTGACCATATCCCGGTCTGCGTCGGCGGCATCATCCCCGAGGAAGACGCGGTGAAGCTCAAGCAGATGGGCGTGGCCCGGGTCTACACGCCGAAGGATTTCGAACTGAACCGGATCATGATGGATATCGTCGCGCTGGCCACGCCAGAGACGGTCGCGGCGTGAACCGTGGCGGCGGGGGCTCTGCCCCCCAGGGCTGCCACGGGCAGCCCGTTCGACGGGGCAAGCGTCCACTGGACGCTTGCTCGATCCCGTCTCACCCCGGGATATTTGGGGCAAGATAAAAGCAAAGCCCCTTTATCTTGCCGCAAATATCCCCGCCGGAGGCTCCCTCGGTCAATGATTTCGCGCCTTTCGAAAGCCGGGCGCGCCGTGTAGGGTCGCGCCCATGAGCCTGCCTGCCACCGTCACCTTTTCCGAAGATCAGGCCGAAGCCTGGGATGCCGTCGCTGCCGCGCTGGAGCGCGCAGGCGTCGATCTGCTTGACGGCACGGTGATGCCCGAGGGCGGCGAGCCCTCGGTGATGGCGGTGATCGGCAAGGCGGGCTCGGGCAAGACCCTGCTGCTGGCCGAGCTTTACAAGGCGCTGGAGGCCGCGGGGGTCGAGCTGGTTTCGGGCGATTGGGAGGGTAAGCGGCGCAAGGAGCGGCGCACTTTGGCGATCCTCGCGCCGACGAACAAGGCGGCTTCGGTGCTGCGCTCGCGCGGGGTGCCCGCGACCACCATTCACCGCATCCTTTACTCCCCGGTCTATCACCCGGAATATGAGGCGATCGCGGAATGGCTGGCGGGGCAGGGCGAGCGGCCGAACCTTGACCTTCTGCGCATCGACGGGCTGACCGATCTGGCGCTGGACCGCGCGAAAGCGTTTTACGAGACGAACAAGTCGATCCCCGGCGCCTTGGCCGCGGCGGGGCTGCGCGGGTCGGATTTCATCTCGGGCTGGAAGCGGCGCGAAGACCCGCTCGACATCGGTTTTGTCGACGAGGCCTCGATGCTGGACGAGCGCCAGTTCGACGATCTGAAAGAGATTTTCCCGACGCTGGTGCTGTTTGGCGATCCGGCCCAGCTCGCCCCTGTGAACCAGTCCGGCCACATGAGTTTCGAGCGCCTGCCCGAGGCCGCGGTGCATGCGCTGCACCGCATCCACCGTCAGGCCGACGACAACCCGATCCTTGATCTGGCCCATGCCTTGGCCGATGACAGCCTTGATTTCTATGCCTTCGAGCGGATGGTGGACCAGGCCGCCCGGCGCGATCCGCGGGTGGTGCGGGCCGAGCGGGTGGAAAGCGATCTGATGGCGCGCTCGCCGGTGCTGGTCTGGCGCAACGCGACCCGGATCCGGCTCATTCAGGCGTTCCGCAATGCCCATGGTGCCCCCGCCGATGCGCTTTTGCCCGGCGAGCCGCTGATCTGCGACGGGATCGAATTGCCGCTCAAGCATCGCAAGAAGCGCATCGATCTGGAAGCCCGCGGCCTGATCAAGGGGGCGCAGGTGATCTACCTCGGCCCCGGCCGCAAGCCCGGCTTTTCGCGGCTGCATGTGATCGGCGCCGAGGACCCGCGGCTTTCGGCCGCCTCGATCGTGAAGATCGAGATGCCGGACGAGGAAGAGCCCTTCATCCCCTTTGCCGCGCGGATGGGGGCGACCTTCCTGCATGGCGCCGCCGTCACCATCCACAAGGCGCAGGGCAGCCAATGGCCCGATGTGCAGGTCTTCGCCCCCGACATCTATGCCGCCTTCCGCGCCGGGCGGTCCGAGGCGGGCATTCCGCTGTGGAAACGGCTCGCCTATGTCGCGATCACCCGCGCCGAGCATCGGCTGCTTTGGGTGACAAAGGCGATGCTGGCGCGGCCCTCGGCGCCGCTCGGCATTGACGATCTGCCCGCGGGCACGGCGGCGCTGACGCTGGCCCCCGAGCAAGAGTGAGGCTTTTCCTTTTCCCCGCAGCCGCCTAATCTGGCGCCAACCCCAATCCGCCCCGTCCAAGGAGGCCCGCGATGCGTTGCGTTTTCGTCCAGTTCCGTTGCCAGCCCGGCAAGACCTATGCCGTGGCCGATGCCATCTATGAACGCGAGGTGGTGAGCGAGCTTTACTCGACCTCGGGCGAGTTCGACCTGATCGCCAAAGTCTATATCCCCGAAGAGGCCGATGTCGGCCATTGGCTGAACGAAAAGCTGTTCGGCATCGAGGGCATCGCCCGCACCCTGACGACGATGACGTTTCGGGCGTTCTGAGGGCGGGGGCTTTGCCGGATCAGGAATTGCGGATCAGCCGGAACGCCGCCGCCGCCGCCCAGCCCGCGAAGATCGCCAGACCCAGCGACAAAAGCCCGTAAAGCAGCGGCTGTTCGCGCGACAGCGCATAGGTGAAGCGTTCCAGCCCGATCCGGCGCACCTTGATCGGCGCCCAGGTCTGATCGATCACCTTGCCCTCGCGCAAAAGATACATCCGCGCGGTGTAATCGCCCTCGATCAGGTTCGCGGGCAGCTCGAAATCGGCCCGAAACAGCGTGTCCGCCGCCAGCGTCACCGCGCGTTCGGAAACCGTATAGGCCCCCGACCCCGCGCGCAGCCGCAACAGCGCCTCGGCGAAGGGGCGTCCGTCGCTGCGGCCGAGCGGCCCGGCATAGGCCTCGACCGCGACCGGCACGGAAATGCGCTCCTTCGCGTCGGTCTCGGGCGACAGGATGCGGTCCAGCGGCGCCGAAGAGGCGACGGCATAGAAGCTGGGCACCGAGGACATCACCATCTTGTCGCTGTTGACCCAGATCCCCATTTCGCGGGTCTTGCGGCGCACGGTAACCTTTTGCGGCGGCCCCTCCAGCGTGACGATGACGCCCAGCGGGCCGTCGGGTTCCGGGGCCTCGCGTTTCACCGCGCCGAAGATCAGCACCGAAGAGCCGTCAAAGGCGGTGGTGATGCCGATATTGTCGGCGCTGATGCCGGCCACGACGCGCTCGGCCCGGGCGGGCAGGGCGGTCAGCAGCAGCAGCAGAAGCAGCCGCAGGATCATCGCGCCCCCCCCGTCTGCAGGCTGTAAAGCTCGGAGGGCGGCAAGACCAGATCCAGCCCCAGCTTCAGCGCGACGGCCAGCACCAGCAGCGCCAGCAGGATGCGCAGCTGTTCCGCCTTCAGCTTCGCGCCAAGGCGGGTGCCGATCTGCGCGCCCACGACGCCGCCGACGATCAGCAAAAGCGCCAGCATCACATCGACCGACTGGTTGGTGATCGCATGCAAGAGCGTGGTGAAGGCCGAGACGATCAGGATCTGAAACAGCGAGGTGCCGATCACCACCTTGGTCGGCATGCCGAGCAGGTAGATCATCGCGGGCACCATGATGAAACCGCCGCCCACCCCCATCACCGCGGCCAGCACGCCGACCGCCATGCCGATGGCGAAGGGCGGAATGACCGAGATGTAAAGCCCCGAGGTGCGAAACCGCATCTTGAAGGGCAGCCGGTGCACCAGCTTGCGGCTTTGATCGCGCGACCGCACCGCCCCCGGGCGGTTGGCGTGGCGCAGGGCGCGGATCGATTCCAGCAGCATCATCGCGCCGATGCCGCCCAGAAACACCACATAGGCCAGCTGCACCGCCAGATCGACCTGCCCAAGCCGGGTCAGCCAGTTGAACAAAAGGATACCAAGCCCCGAGCCGAGCAGGCCGCCCGCCTGCAGCACCATTCCCATCGGCACGTCGACCGCCTTGCGCCGGAACTGCGCCAGCACCCCCGAGACCGAGGAGGCGACGACCTGATTGGCCCCGGTGGCCACGGCGACGGTGGGCGGAATGCCGATCAGGAACAGAAGCGGCGTGATGATGAAGCCGCCGCCCACGCCGAACAGGCCCGACAGCAGCCCGACAAGGCCGCCCAGACCCAGCAACAGGAAGATGTTGACCGATACCTCGGCAATGGGGAGGTAGATCTGCATGGATGTCCGACGGCTTGGTTGTCCCAGCATGCCCCGGGCGACCTTGCGGAGCAAGAGGGGCTGGCCGTCACGTTACCGAGACCGCAGGAACCGCCGCAGGATGCGCTCGAATTTCGCCGCACCCAGGGGGGCCATCGCCTTGGTATGCGCGTGGCTGATCGCCTCAGAGGACAGCCCCGCGCCCATGTTGGTGACGACCGAAACGGCGGCCACCCGCAGGCCGAGGAAGCGGGCCAGGATCACCTCGGGCACGGTGGACATGCCGACCGCATCGGCGCCCAGAACCTTGGCGGCGCGGATTTCCGCAGGCGTTTCAAAGGAGGGACCAGAGAACCAGCAATAGACGCCCTCGGGCAGGGCGATGCCTTCGGCGGCGGCGGCGGATTGCAGCGCGGCGCGCAGCAGCGGATCATAGGCCTCGGTCATCGGCACGAAACGGGCGTCGCTTGGCTCGCCGATCAGCGGGTTTGCCCCGGCGAAGTTGATGTGATCGGAGAGCGCCATCAGATCGCCCGGGCCGATGTCGTCGCGCAAAGACCCGGCGGCATTGGTCAGCAAAAGCTCACCGCAGCCCAGATCGCGCAGGATCTCCAGCGGCAGGCGCATCTCGGCCGGGTTGCCGCGTTCGTAATAATGCGCCCGCCCGCCGAAAACCGCGACCCGCACGCCCTCCAGCTGGCCGATCACCAGCTTCGGATTGTGCCCCGACACCCCCGCATGGGGAAAGCCGGGCAGGTCGGCGTAATCGATGCCGCAGCCCTGCACCTCCTCGGCGATATGGCCAAGGCCCGAGCCAAGGATCAGTCCGAGCGCGGGCGGCTCCGCCCCGGCGCGGGCGCGGATCAGATCGGCAAGTTCAGCGCTCTTTGACATAGGGTTGGCCTCCGGCACGGGGGGGGATGGCGCGGCCGACGAAGCCCGCCAGCACGATCACGGTCAGCAGATAGGGCAGAGCATCAAGGAAGGAGACCGGGATGGTCAGGCTACCCGGCGACATCGCCTCGATCACGTCGGGGCGCAGGGCCAGCGCCTGCAGGAAGCCAAAGAGCATCGTTGCCCACAGCGCCTGCCAGGGCCGCCATTTCGCAAAGATCAGCGCGGCGAGGGCAATGTAGCCGCGGCCCGCGGTCATCTCGCGGCCGAAGCCCGCCTGCAGCGAGGTCGCCATATAGGCCCCGGCAATGCCGCACAGAACCCCGGTCAGCGCGACGGCGGTATAGCGCAGCCGCACCACCGAAACCCCCGCGGTATCGACCGATTCCGGGTTCTCGCCCACCGCGCGCAGCCGCAGCCCGAAGCGGGTGCGGTAAAGCAGCCACCAGGTCAGCGGCACGATGGCCAGCGCCAGATAGACCAGCAGCGACTGCCCCGAGATCACCCGGCCATAGAAGGGGCCAAGGACGGGCACGCCCGAGAGCGCCTCGGCAAAGGGCAGGGTGATGGGGCCGAACCGGGCCTCGCCCGTCAGCGGCGGGGTGCGGCCGCCCTGTCCGAACAGCGTCTGCGCGATCAGGATCGTCGCCCCCGAGGCGACGAAGTTCAGCGCCACCCCGGAAATCAGCTGGTTGCCGCGGAAGGTGATCGAGGCGAGCCCGTGGATTGCCGCGAAGAGAAGCGAGGCGAAGATGCCTGCGCCGAGCCCGATCCAGGCCGAGCCGGTCAGCGCCGCCACCGCGCCCGAGGCCATCGCGGCCATCAGCATCTTGCCTTCCAGCCCGATGTCGAAAATGCCCGCGCGTTCGGAATAAAGCCCGGCGATGCAGGCCAAGAGAAGCGGCGTGCCCAGCCGCAGCGTCGAGCCGAGAATCTCGATCAGCGTCATGTACTCCATCACGCCGCCCCCCCGATGCGTCTGGCCGCGACCAGCCGGAAGGCGGGCACCAGCATCATCCGCACCATCGTATCGAGCGCCCCGGTGAACAGGATCACCAGCCCCTGCAACAGCGTGCGCAGCTCGATCGGGATATTGGTCCAAAGCCCCATTTCGGCGCCGCCCTGATAAAGAAAGCCGAACAGCAGCGCCGCCAGAAACACCCCCAGCGGATGGTTGCGCCCCATCAGCGCCACGGCGATGCCGATGAACCCGGCCCCTTCCGAAGCGTTCTGCATCAGCCGCTCGGCCTCGCCCATGACGTTGTTGACTGCCATCAGCCCGGCCAGCGCGCCCGAAATCAGCATCGAGACAAGAATGACCCGGGTGGGCGAGATCCCGGCATAGACGGCGGCGCTTTCGGATTTGCCGAAGGCGCGGATCTCATAGCCCAGCCGGGTCCGCCACAAGAGCGCCCAGACCGCGACACAGGCGGCAACCGCCAGAAAGAAGCTGATATTCGCGGGCACCTGTTTCGAAAAGATCAGCGACAGGCCCGGGATCTCGCCGAAGCTTGGCAGATGCGTTGCCGCCGGGAACCGCGCCGTGGCCGGGTCCATCTGACCCACCGGGCGCAGCACCTCGACCAGAAGATAGACGATCAGCGCCGCGGCGATATAGTTGAACATGATCGTGGTGATGACGATATGGCTGCCGCGTTTCGCCTGCAGCCAGGCCGGGATCGCCGCCCAGGCCGCGCCAAAGGCCGCCGCGCCCAGGCTCGCCGCAAGCAGCGCCACCGACCAATGCGGCCAGTCAAAGGCCAAAAGCACCAGCGCGACGCCAAGGCCGCCCAGCTGCGCCTGTCCCTCGCCGCCGATGTTGAACTGGCTGGCGTGATAGGCGACCGTCACCGCAAGCCCGGTGAAGATGAAAGAGGTGGTGTAGTAAAGCGTGTAGCCCCAGCCATAGGCCGAGCCGAGCGCGCCGGTGACCATCACCGAGACCGCCTCAATCGGGTCGCCGCCGATGCCCAGCACCACCAGCGCCGAGATCAGCGCCGCCAGCAAAAGCGAAATCAACGGCACCAGCACCAGATCGGCCCAGGCCGGAAGTTTCTCCATCATACGGCCCCCGTGGTGCTGGCGACCCCGGCCATCAAAAGGCCCAGCTCGCGTTCGTTCGTCTTGTCGGGCAGACGCTCGCTCATGATCTGGCCGTCGAACATCACCGCGATCCGGTCCGAGAGCGACAGGATTTCATCCAGCTCGACCGAGACCAGCAGCACCGCCGCCCCGGCATCGCGCAGCGCGACGATGCGGCGGTGGATGAATTCGATGGCGCCAATGTCGACCCCGCGCGTCGGCTGACCGACCAGCAGCAGCACCGGATTGCGCTCGATTTCCCGCGCCAGCACGATTTTCTGCTGATTGCCGCCGGAGAAGCTTTTCGCGGGCAGCGACGGATCGGGCGGGCGCACGTCGAACCGCTCCATCTTGCCCAGGGTGTCGCGCAGGATGGCATCATTGTCCATGAAAAGGGCATTCGCCTGATAGTCGGGCGCCGCATGATAGCCGAAGGCGATGTTTTCCCAGGCGGTGAAATCGAGGATCAGGCCGAGGTGGTGGCGATCCTCGGGCACATGGGAAATCCCGATCTGCCGCCGCGTCTGGCCGGTCGCGCCCTTGCCCGCGGCGGGGATCTGTTGCCCGTCCACCGCGATCGTGCCGCTGACCTTGCCCCTGGCGAAGCCGCCCAGAACCTGCAACAGCTCTGACTGGCCGTTGCCCGCAACCCCCGCAATGCCAAGGATTTCGCCCGCCCGGATCGTCAGGCTGACGCCCTTGAGCCGCTCGACGCCCTGCGCATCGGTGACGCGCAGATCCTCGATGCGCAGCACCTCGCGCCCCGGGGTGGCGGGGCCCTTGGGCACATGCAACAGCACCTTGCGGCCCACCATCAGCTCGGCCAGCTGTTCGGGGCTGGTTTCGGATGTCGTCACCGTCGCGACCATCTCGCCGCGGCGCATCACCGAGACCTCGTCGGTGATCTCCATGATCTCGCGCAGCTTGTGGGTGATCAGCAGGATCGTCTTGCCCTGCGCCTTCAGCCCGCGCAGGATGCGAAACAGATGGTCGGCCTCGTCCGGGGTCAGAACCCCCGTCGGCTCGTCCAGAATGAGAATGTCGGCGTGGCGATACAGCGCCTTGAGGATCTCGACGCGCTGCTGATGGCCTACGGAAAGGTCTTCGACCAGCGCCTCGGGATCGACCTCAAGGTCATAGTCCCGCGCCAGATCTGCCAGCGTTTTCCGCGCCTTGGCAAGCGAGGGGCGCAACAGCGCGCCGTCTTCGGCGCCCAGGATGACGTTTTCCAGCACCGAGAAATTCGGCACCAGCTTGAAATGCTGGAACACCATCCCGATGCCCGCGCGGATCGCCGCCTGACTGTCGGGAATCTCGGTCGGACGGCCGTCGATCAGGATGTCGCCCGCATCGGCGCGGTAAAAGCCGTAGAGGATCGACATCAGCGTCGATTTGCCCGCACCGTTCTCGCCGACGATGCCGTGGATCGTGCCCGGCCGCACGCGGATCGAAATGTCCCGGTTCGCCTGCACGGCGCCGAAGGATTTCGAAATCCCCCGCAGCTCGATCGCAGGCGGTCTTGTGGCAAGGGCGGCAGTTGCCTGCCGCCCCGGTTCCGCTGCCGATGCCATCAGTTCACCGGGCAGGTGTTGTCCGTCATGTAATCATGCACCTTGATCTCGCCCGATTTGATCTTTTCGGCGGCGGCATCGACCGCGGCCTTCATCTCGGGCGTCACCAGCTTGGCGTTGTGTTCATCCAGCGCATAGCTGATGCCCTCGTCCTTCAGCCCGGCGACGACAGTGCCGGTCTTCATCGCGGCGCCTTCCTTGAAGGCGTCATAGATCGTGACATCGACGCGCTTCACCATCGAGGTCAGGATCTTGCCCGGATGCAGGAAGTTCTGGTTGCTGTCGACGCCGATGCCGAGGATGTTTTCATCCGCGGCGGTCTGCAGGATGCCAAGCCCGGTCGAGCCCGCAGCGGCAAAGACCACATCCGCCCCCTGCGCGATCTGCGCCTTGGTCAGCTCCGAGCCCTTCACCGGGTCGTTCCAGGCCGCCGGGGTGGTGCCGGTCATGTTGTAGACGACCTTGATTTCGGGCTTCGCAGCTTTCGCGCCCTGGGCATAGCCGCATTCGAATTTGCGGATCAGCGGAATGTCCATGCCGCCGACAAAGCCCACGGTGCCGGTCTTCGAGGCCATCGCCGCCATCATGCCGACCAGATAGGAGCCCTGTTCTTCCTGGAACACCACCGAGCGCACGTTGGGCTGATCAACGACCGCATCGACGATGACGAATTTCGTTTTCGGATAATCCGGGGCGACGGTGTTGAGCACGTCGCCAAAGGCGAAGCCGGTCATCGCGATCGGGTTTGCGCCCGCCTCGGCAAAGCGGCGCAGCGCCTGTTCGCGCTGGGCCTCCGACTGCATTTCCAGTTCCTTGAAGGTCGCCCCGGTCTCGGCCGCCCATTTCTGCGCGCCGTTGAAGGCGGCTTCGTTGAAGGATTTGTCGAACTTGCCGCCCAGATCGAAGATCAGCGCCGGACCGGCCGTGGCGGTGGCATCCGCGGCCGGGGCAGCCGGGGCGGCAGCAGCGGGGGCGGGTTCGGTGGCGGGGGTGGGTTGCGGGGCGGAAGACGCTCCGGGCTTGAGGACGAGGACATACCCACCGACCGCAGCCACCGCGAGGAAAGCGACGGTTCCCAGCAAAACGTTCTTCATGACATCTCTCCTGTCGACTATGGCTGCCGGTTCTGGCGGCCTCTGTCCGTTTCGGTCCGCCCGGCGAGGCGGCAACCCGAGCTCGATAGGGCCAGAACCGCGGCAGGGGGTCAAGGGGGACTTCGCGGCACGGCCTCAGCCGCGCGACAGGTCGCAGCCCAGCAAAAGCGCATCTTCCGCGGTGCCGTCGGGGGCGTGGTAATAGCCGCGGCGGCGTCCGGTCTCCACCCAGCCCGCCTGCCGGTAGAGCGCCTGCGCCGGGGTGTTGCCGGCGGCGACTTCCAGAAAGGCGGTGGTGGCGCCGCGCGCGCTTGCGGTGGCGGCAAATCCGGTCAGAAGCCGCGCCCCCATGCCCTGCCGCCGCGCCGCCGGATCGACGGCGACGGTCAGCAGTTCGGCCTCGTCCGCGATCACCCGGCCAAGCAGGAAACCGGCGGGTTCGGTGAGCAGGAAACAGAAGCGAGAGCCCAGAAAATCGGCAAATTCCGCCGCCGACCACGGCCGGGGCGTGGTGAAGCAGCGGGCATGCAGAGCGGCGAGGGCTTCGGGGGTCATCAGTCGAGAATCACCGGCGGCGGGTCCGAGGGCGGCGCGGCATCGGCCCCGCGCAGGTAAAGCGGCGCGGGGCGGGGCTGGTCCGTGCCCAGTTTCGCCGCCGCCACCAGCGCCACCGCCACGGCCAGCGGATGGCGGGGCGCAAGCGGCGCGGAGTGCGGCAGGGTCAGGCCGATCACCGGAACCCCGGCCAGCGTTTCAGCCAGATCGGCGGCGGGGCCAAGGGTCGGGGCCTCGGCGCCCGCGGGGGTGAAAAGCTGCGCATAGGCCTCGTCGCGCCGCGCATCGAGCGCGACCGCGACCGGGCGGGGGGCATCCTGGGCCAGCGCCTCGAACACCGAAACGCCGATCGCCGGGATGTCCAGCCCCAGCGCCAGACCGCGGGCGGCGGCGACGGAGATCCTTACGCCGGTGAAATTGCCGGGACCGGTGCCGACGCCAAGCGCATCAAGATCGTGCCAGCCCAGACCGGCTTCCGCCAGAACCTCTTCCAGAAGCGGCATCAACCGTTCGGCCTGCCCCTTGGCCATGTCCTCGGCGCGGGCGGCCAGAACGGTGTCGCCCCGAACCAAAGCGGCCGCGCAATGCGCGGCCGAGGTATCGAAACCCAGAACCAGCGGCTCACTGCGCAACGGCGCGGACCTCGCTCACTTCCGGGATGTAGTGGCGCAGCAGGTTCTCGATCCCCATTTTCAGCGTGTAGGTCGAGGAGGGGCAGCCCGCGCAGGCGCCCTGCATGTGCAGATAGACGACCCCCTTTTCAAAGCCGTGGAAGGTGATGTCGCCGCCGTCACGCGCCACCGCGGGGCGCACCCTTGTATCAAGCAGTTCCTTGATCTGTGCGATGATCGCCCCGTCTTCGCCGGAATCCGCGCTGCCCTCGGTGTGGCCGCCCGTGGCCGCGCCCATCAGCACCGGCTGGCCGGATTGGTAATGTTCCATGATCGCGCCCATGATCGCCGGGCGGGCATGGGCCCATTCGGTGGCCTCGTCCTTCGTCACGGTGACGAAATCGGCGCCCAGAAACACCGCCTTGACGCCTGCGACGCGGAAGATCCGCCCCGCCAGCGGCGAGACCTGCGCGGCCTCCTGGCTGGTGAAATCCGCGACACCCTCGGGCATCACGTCAAGGCCCGGCAGGAATTTCAGCGTGGCGGGGTTCGGGGTGGTCTCGGTCTGGATGAACATCGGGCGCCTCCTTGGCTTGCGGTCTATATGCGCTTGGCGACCGAAACCGTCAAGATTGGCGGCTTATGTGATCGATTCCAGCCGTTCCTTGGACATGTCGCCCGGAACGATGGTGAGCGGCACGGGCAGGTTGCCGGAGCTGCGCGACAGCTGCGTCACCAGCGGGCCGGGACCGGATTTGTCGGTTCCCGCGCCCAGCACCAGCACGCCGATTTCCGGGTCTTCGCGCACCAGCGCCATGATTTCGCTCACCGGATCGCCCTCGCGGATCACCAGCTCGGGGGTCACCCCCTGCTTGTCACGCATCCATTTCGCGAAGACCTCGAAATGCGCGGTGATCGTCTCGCGGGCTTCGGCGCGCATGATTTCCGAGACGCCGATCCAGTGCTGGTAATCGTCGGGCGGGATCACCGACAGGATGGTGACGCCCCCGCCCGTATGGGCCGCGCGCATGGCGGCATAGCGTATCGCATTCAGACATTCGCGGGTCTGGTCGAGCACCACGAGAAACTTGCGCATCCTGTCCTCCGGATTGCGGCCATCATGGACCGGAACCGGACGCTTTGGCAACTGGCTCAAAGCGGCGACGACAGCGCCCAGTCCATGTAGATCTCGCGGATGCGTTTCGTCATCGGACCATGGGCATAGGTCACGTCCTCAAAGCCCGTCACCGGCGTTACCTTGCCGAAGTTGCCCGAGAGGAACACCTCGTCCGCCGCCCGCACGTCGTCAAGCGTCAGCACGGCTTCGCGCACCTCGATCCCCGCGGCGCGCAGGTTCGCCATGTGCCGCGCCCGGGTGATGCCCGCAAGGAAGGTGCCATTCGCGATCGGCGTCAGCACCACGCCGTCCTTCACGATGAAGACGTTCGCCGTCGCCGATTCCGCGACATTGCCCATCGCATCCTGCACCAGCGCATTGCCGAAGCCCTTGCGCTGCGCCTCGACCAGCATCCGGGCGTTGTTCGGATAAAGGCAGCCCGCCTTGGCGTTGCAGACGTTGTCGGCCAGCACCGGGCGGCGGAATTGCGTCGTCGTCAGCGTCGTCGCCCGGTCGGCGGGCGGCATCGGCACTTCTTCCAGACAAAGCGCGAAGCCGGTGGAATTTTCCAGCGGCGAGATGCCCAGATCGGAGCCGTCGAGCGCCCAATACATCGGCCGCACATAGACCGCCGCGCCTTTCGCATATTTGCGCAGCCCCTCGCGGGCGATCTCGACCATTTCGGCCGGGTCGATCGTCGGGGTGATCATCAGCGCCGCGGCCGAGCGGTTCACCCGCGCGCAATGCAGGTCAAGGTCGGGCACAAGCCCGTCAAACAGACGCGCGCCGTCAAAAACCGACGAGCCCTGCCAGATGCCATGATCGGCCGCGCGCATGACGGCGATGTCGCCCTCGTGCCAGCGTCCCTCGAACCAGGTGCGGATGTTCGTTCCGAATGCCATGACGGTCTCCTTTGTCGGGCGCGACCCTAGCCACAGCCGCGCCCAAAGGTCCAGAGACCGGATTGTATCGGGGACAGCGGATCAGTTCCCGATCGAGTCCGCCGTCCGTGCCAGACCCAGCGTCGAGCCGAAGAGTCCGAGGATGGTCCGGGTATTGACCAGTGCGCTTTCGGTGGCGAGCACGAGATCGTTCGACTGCACCTCGAAATTCTGCGCCGAGAACAGCCCCTCGGAAGTGGTCAGGTCCATCGAGAACACCACCCGGGCGTTCTGCGGCCCCTGCGCGGCATCGGCGCGCACGGCGCTGGCGGGATATTCGCGCAAGATCAGCACGCCCTTGGGATTGGCGCGGATGTCGTTGATGCCGCCCGCCAGCGTCACTGCCTCCAGCGCGTTCACGTGATCCTTGGGAAAGGGGATGATCTTTTCCACCCCCGAGGCGCCCAGCGCCAGGAAACTGCGATCGTCCTTGAGCACCATCAGCTTGTCGCCCGGCCGCAGCCCGGCATCCAGCGCCGGATCGTCCAGCACGCGCGCGAGCGAGGTCTCGTAGACCTTGCCGCCGCGGTAAAGCCGCAGCTGCGGGTTCTCGATCGCGCCCTGCACGCCGCCCGCTTCGGAAATCGCGCCGAGCACGGTCAGCGAGCGGTCGATCAGCGGGATCGTGCCCGGGTTCGACACACCGCCGATCAGCGAGACGGCATTGCCCTTGCCGGGCGTGGCGGCCAGCTGCACCTGCGCCTCGGGGATCAGCGCGGTGACCGATTGCTGCACCTTCTCGCGCGCGGCCTCGACGCTGAGGCCCGAAACCTTCACCGCGCCGACATAGGGCACGAAAATCTGGCCGCTGTTCGAGACGGTGGTGGGGGCGATCTGCGTCGTGGGGGCACCCTCGCTGGTCAGAAGCTTGTTCTGCCCGCCTTCCCAGATCGCCAGCGTCACCGTGTCGCCCGCCGCCAGAACCTGCCCGGCGCCACCGCTGCCGCCTTTGATCCAGGACCGCTTCGCCGCCGCGGCCTTGCCCGCGGGCCAGTGCGGCAGCTCGGCGAGCAGTTTCGAATCCACCGGGTAATGCGAAAACTCCGGGGTCTTGTCGGAGGCGTTCTTCAGGATCTCGCTTTGCATCGCGGCACCGCGCGGCAGGGCGCAGCCCGAGGCGGCCACCGCCAGCATCACGGCGACGATGAGTCCCGGTCTCGAAGCCATTCACGTTCCCCCGTTCCCGCGCCGCGCATCGGGTGCTAAGTCTCACTCCCAGGAGTCAGCAGGTCCACGGCAGCCAAATCTATGCGGTCATTCAGATCAAATCTCAAGCCAGAGTTTCCGCGCCTGCTTGTTCTGGGCGGATCCGGGCGGTTGGGCGGGCTGTTGCGCCGGGTCTGGAGCCTGCCCGGCAGTGCCGCGCCGCAGCTGGTGTGGCAGGCGCGCAGGCCCGGTGATTTCGCCGCCTTTGGCGGTCCCTCGGTGGTGTTCGATCCGCTGGCGGAGCCCGGGGCGCTCGCGCGGGCGGTGGCGGCGGCCGAGGCGGTGCTGCTGCTGGCCGGTCCGACCCGGGGCACGGCCGAGGCGCTTGCCGCCCATGCGGCGCTTGCCGGGGCGGTGCTGGACTGCGCCGGGGGGCGGCCGGTCCTGCTGGCCTCTTCGGCGGCGGTCTATGGTCGGCCTGCCGGGCGGCTGTGCCATGAGGAGGACGCACCCGCGCCGATCTCGGATTATGGCCGGGCCAAGGCGGCGATGGAGGCGGTGGCCGCGGGGCGGCCGGGGGCGGTGGTGCTGCGGATTGGCAATGTCGCGGGGGCGGATGCGCTTTTGGGGCAGCCCGCGCCGCCGGGCGGGCGGCGGCTGCAGGTTTTTGCCGACGGGCTGGCGCCGCGGCGCAGCTACATCGGCCCGCAGGCGCTTGCCCGGGCGCTGGCGCGGCTGGTGCGGCTGGCGGTTGGTGGGACGACGGCGGGTGGGGCAGCATCTGGCGGCGCGGCGCTGCCCGGGGTGATCAATCTGGCCTTGCCCGGGGCCGTGGGCATGGAGGCGCTGTTGCGCGCGGCGGGGGAAGGCTGGCAGGCCGATCCGGCCCCGCCCGAAGCGATCGCCGCGGTGGAGCTTGCGGTGGACCGGGCGCTGGCGCTCGGCCTTGTGCCCGATCTGCCGGTCACCGCGGCGGGGCTGATCGCCGATCTGCGGCTGGAGGAAGGACGGCCATGAGCCTGACGAAACGGCTGTTCGACCTCGGTTTCGCGCTGCTGATCCTGCCGGTGGTCGGGGGGCTGGGCCTTCTGGTGCTGGTGGCGCTGGCGCTGACCCAGGGCCGCCCCTATTTCTACGCCGCCGAGCGGATGAAGACGCCCGACACCGCCTTTCGGCTGTGGAAGTTCCGCACCATGACCGCGGTCGCCGCCGATGCCGGCGTGTCGGGGGGCGACAAGGCCGGGCGGATCACCCCGGTCGGCCGGGTGCTGCGCCGGTTCCGGCTTGATGAGCTGCCGCAGCTGTGGAACATCCTGCGCGGCGACATCAGCTTCGTCGGGCCGCGCCCGCCGCTGCGCGCCTATGTCGAGCGCTTCCCCGCGATCTATGCCGAGGTGCTGAAATCCCGTCCCGGCGTGACCGGGCTGGCCTCGATCCACTATCACCGGCACGAGGAATGGCTGCTGGCGCGCTCGCGCAGCGCCGAGGAGACCGACCGACTCTATTGCCGCATCTGCATTCCGGCGAAGGCGAAACTGGACCTGATCTATGCGCGTCACGCCTCGGTCTGCTTCGATTTGCAGCTGATCGGGCGCACCATTGCACGAATGATAAGCTGATTGCCGCCGATAGCGCATATTTTTGCGCAGGTTTGGCGACGCGTGGCCGGTTTTGCATCCATTTCGTTGATCGAAAATGAATACCGGGTATGCTGCAAATGCAATGCATATCTCGGAGCGGGGCTGACGGTGTTCTTGAAGTCCATTATCTCGCTCAGCCGCCGGCAGAAGTCCGCGATCCTGATGACGGTCGATCTTCTGCTGGTGCCGCTGAGTTTCTGCCTTGCGTTGATGCTGCTGAACGAGGGCGCGGCCCTTATGCCGCTGCTGCGGGCGCATGCGCTGGAGCTGCCGCTGCTGATCGCCGAAGCCGGGGTTCTGAGCGTTCTTCTGGGCCTGTCGCGGATCAAGCTGCGCGACTATCAGGGCGCGGCGGTGGTGCGCTCGGCGGTCCTGGCCTTGCTGCTGGCCATCACCTCGGCGGTGCAGTCGAGCCTGGCCGCCGTCGATCAATCGCCCGGGCTGCATGTGGTTTTCGGGCTGATCTATTTCACCGGCTTCTTCTTCACCCGGCTGGCGCTGACGCAGATCCTGATCGCGATCTATCGCAATTCCCGCACCCTCTCGCGCGTGGCGATCTATGGCGCGGGCCGCACCGGCCTGGCGCTTGCCCGCGAATTGCGCGACAGCGACGATTTCGTCGTTTGCGCCTTTCTGGACGACAACGCCACGCTGGCGGGCATGACGATGAATGGCGTGCCGATCCATTCCGGCGTGCATGCCGCCCGGGTGATTGAGCAATACAAGATCAATCACGTCATTCTGGCGATGCCCTCGGTCTCGACCGACAAGCAGACTTTCCTGTCGCAACGGCTGGAAAAGCTGGGGTTGCAGGTGCACAGCCTGCCCGCCTTCGCGCAGATCCACGGCGGTCAGGAACTGCTGGACCTGGTGCGCCCGGTCGGCACGGCGGGGCTTTTGAGCCGCGACCCGCTCAGCCATGAGCTGACCGCGGGCCGCAATGCCTATCGCGATGCCAATGTGCTGATTACCGGGGCCGGCGGCTCGATCGGGCTGGAGCTGTGCCGTCAGGTCCTGTCCTGCCGTCCGAAGACGCTGGTGCTCTACGAGCTTTCCGAGCTTGCGCTTTACAATGCCGAGGCCGAGATGCGGCTGCTGGCCGAGGCGACCGGCGTGCGGATCGTGGCGGTTCTGGGCTCGGTCGCCGACCGGATGCAGGTGATGCAGGTGCTGGAGGGCCACGGCATCGACATCGTGCTGCATGCCGCCGCCTACAAGCATGTGCCGCTGGTCGAGATCAATGTCCGGGCGGGGATGGCGAACAATGTGCTGGGCACCGCCGTGCTGGCGCGGGCGGCGCGGGAGGCGCAGGTCAGGCGCTTCGTGCTGATCTCCACCGACAAGGCGGTGCGGCCGGGCAATCTGATGGGCGCCTCGAAGCGGCTGGCGGAGCTGATCGTGCAGGATCTGGCGGCGCGGCCGGGCAAGACGGTGTTCTCGATCGTGCGTTTCGGCAATGTGCTTGGCTCTTCGGGCTCGGTTGTGCCGCTGTTTCAGGAACAGATCGCCCGCGGCGGCCCGGTGACGCTGACCGACGAACGGGTGACGCGCTATTTCATGACGATCCAGGAGGCCTCGCGGCTGGTGCTGCTGGCGGGCTCCTTTGCCGAGGGCGGCGAGGTCTTCGTGCTGGACATGGGCAAGCCGGTAAAGATCATCGATCTGGCGCGGCGGCTGATCGAGACCGCGGGCTTCACCGTGCGCGACGCGGCCAACCCCGAGGGCGATATCGAGATCGTCCTCACCGGGCTGCGTCCGGGCGAAAAGCTGCATGAGGAGCTGATGATGCGTCGGGGCGCGCAGACCACGGCACATCCGAAGATCATCTCGGTGCGCGAAGATCACCTGTCGGAACTGGCCACGGCGGCGGCGCTGCGCGATCTGCGCGAGGCGATCGACCGCGGCTCGGAGACCGACGTGATCGCGGTGGTGGCGCGGGCGGTGCCGGAATATGCGCCGCAAAGCCTGCCCGCTTCGGCGCTGCAATGTCAGATCGCGCAGGCGCAGCGCGACGAGCCCGCAGCCGAACTTCCGGCCTTGTAACTCAGGCAAACGGATCTTCGGGGTAGCCGACACCGCAAAGGTAAAGCCCCTGCGGCGGACAGACCGGCCCGCAGGCCGCCCGGTCACGCGCGGCCAGCGCCCGGCCGACATCTTCGGGTGCCCAGGCGCCTGCCCCCACCCGTTCCAGCGTGCCGACGATCGAGCGCACCTGATTGTGCAGGAAGCTGCGTGCCCGCAGATGGAAGCGATATTCCTGCCCGCTCGGCAGGGCGATCTCCTCGATCGTGATCTCATCCAGCGTCTTGACCGGCGATTTCGCCTGACACATCGCGGCGCGGAAGGTGGTGAAATCGTGCAGCCCGATCAGCTGCGCCGCCCCGTCGCGCATCGCCGCCAGATCCAGCGGATTCTGCACCTGCCAGACCTTGCCGCGATCATGCACCACCGGGGCGCGGCGGCTGACCAGCCGGAACAGATAGCGTCGCTCGCGCGCGGAAAACCGGGCGTGAAAGTCGTCTCCCACGCGGGCGCAGGCGGTGATCGCCACAGGATGCGGGCGCAGATGGTGGTTCAGCGCCTCGGACAGCCGGAACGGGTCCCAGTCTTTCGCCAGATCGGCATGGGCGACCTGCGCGGTCGCATGCACCCCGGCATCGGTCCGTCCGGCGGCGGCAATCGTGTGATCGCCGGGTTCGAGCCGCGCCAGCGCCGCTTCCACCGCACCCTGCACCGAGGGCAGGACGGCCTGTCTTTGCCACCCGGCAAAGGGGCCGCCGTCATATTCGATCCTGAAGGCAAATCTGGGCATGTCCCGGCGATAGCGCGGCTGCGGGCGTTGTGCAATGGCCGCGCGGGTGCGCTGCTTTCCCCTCTGTGAATTGCCTTGCGCAACGCCTATCTTCGGCGCAACCAGAATGACCGGGAAAGGCAGCGCAGTGGGGATCACCGACCTTGCCGAGGACATCGGCCGCAGCATCGAGGGCTTGGGCTCCTCGGTATCCGAAGCCCTGTTCGAGCCGGTGATCCGGCTGGGCGTCACCGGGCTCTCGCGGGCGGGCAAGACGGTCTTCATCACCTCGCTGGTGGCCAATCTGCTCGATCGCGGCCGGATGCCCGCGCTGACCGGGGCAGGGCGCATCCGCGCCGCCTATCTGAAACCGCAACCCGACGATACCGTGCCGCGGTTCGACTATGAAAGCCATCTGGCCAGCATGACCGGCCCCAATCCCGCCTGGCCCGAGGGCACGCGGGCGGTCTCGGAACTGCGGCTCAGCTTCCGGCTGCAACCTGCGGGGATGCTCGGCGCGCTTTACAAACCGCGCACCGTGCATCTCGATATCGTCGATTACCCGGGCGAATGGCTTCTGGACCTTGGCCTGATCGAGAAAAGCTTTGCCGACTGGTCGGCGGGCGTGCTTGACCGTCTGCCCGGCCGCCCGGGGTCCGATGCCTTCCTGCAAACGCTCGACGAGATCGACCTTTACGCAAGGTTTTCGGAAACTGCGGCCAAGGCGCTGTCGGAAAGCTTCACCGCGCATCTGATCGCCTCGCGCGAGGCGGGGTTTTCCGATTGCTCGCCGGGGCGGTTCCTGTTGCCGGGGGAGATGGCGGGCTCGCCGGTCTTGACCTTCGCGCCGATCCCGCCCGCCAGCTATCCGCGCGACTCGCTCGGGCGCGAGATGGAACGCCGCTTTGACGCCTACAAGCGCGAGGTGGTGCGGCCCTTCTTTCGCGATCACTTCGCCCGGATCGACCGGCAGGTGGTGCTGGTCGATGTCTTGGGCGCCATTCACGCCGGACCTGCCGCGCTCGAAGATCTGCGGCAATCCATGGCGGCGATCCTCTCGGCCTTCCGCCCCGGCGTGCCCGGGTTCCTGCTCACGCTTCTGGGCGCGAAACGGGTCGAACGCATCCTTTTTGCCGCCACCAAGGCCGATCATCTGCATCACATCCAGCACGCCAAACTGACCGCGATCACCGAGGCGCTTCTGCGCGAGGCCAAGGATCGCGCCAGTTTCGCCGGGGCCGAGACCGCGGCGATGCCGCTGGCGTCCTTGCGCACCACGACCGAAGACATCATCCCGCATTCCGGCGAGGATCTGCCTGCGGTGCGCGGACGGCTGGCCGATGGCCGCTCGGTCGCGCTTTACCCGGGCGAGCTGCCCGCCGATCCCGCCGAGCTGCTGACCCCCGCCCGGGATGGCGCCGAGGACTGGCTGGATGCCGATTTCAGCCTGATGAACTTTGCGCCCGCGCCCGGTGTGCTGCGCCCGGGCGAAGGGCCGCCGCATATCCGCATCGACCGCGCCGCCGAATTCCTGATCGGGGACAAGCTGTGAAACGACCTGTCATTCTGGAACTGGACACCCCGCCCGCCTCGCCCGCCGAGGCGCCGCCGGTGATCGACCAACCCGCCTTCGATGTGGCCCCGGAAGGCCGCGCCATGCAGATCGCCGCGAAACTCGCCACCCGGCCGCGGTCCCGGCTGACGCGCTTCTTCTGGCAGGCGACCGGGGCGCTGGTGGGTTTTCTGATCAGCGTCGCGCTTTGGAATTTCGTCACTGGGCTGTTCGCGGCCAATCCGGTGCTGGGCTGGGTGGCGACGGGGCTTTTGATCCTGTTCCTGATCGCCTGCGCTTTGGTGGCGCTGCGCGAGCTGACCGCCTTCGCCAAGCTTGGCCGGCTCGACAAGCTGCATCAGGAGGTGATCGAGGCGGCAACCCGCGATGATCTGCGCGCCGCGCGCAAGGCGGTGGACCGGATGGCGAAGCTTTATGCCGCCCGGCCCGAGATGAAATGGTCGCTGGCCCGCCTGCGCGAGCGCGCGCCCGAGCAGCTTGATACGCAAACCTTGCTGCGGCTGACCGAAACCGAGCTGATGGCGCCGCTCGATGCCGCTGCCCGGCTGGAGATCGAGGCGGCCACGCGCACGGTGGCGGCGGTGACGGCGCTGGTGCCGCTGGCTCTGGCCGATGTCGCCACCGCGCTGATTGCCAACTTGCGGATGATCCGCGGCGTGGCCGAGGTTTACGGCGGCCGCGCGGGCAGCCTTGGCGCCTTGCGCCTCGCCCGCACGGTGATGACGCATGTGATCGCGACGGGCGCGGTCTCGGCGGGCGATGATCTGATCGAGACGATGACCGGGGGCCATCTGGCCGCGAAACTCTCGCGCCGCTTCGGCGAGGGCGTGATCAACGGCGCCCTGACCGCCCGCGTCGGCATTGCCGCAATGGAGGTCTGTCGCCCAATGCCCTTCGCCGCGCTGCCGCGCCCGAAAGTCACGCAACTGACCGGCGGCGCGCTGAAAGGCGTCTTCACCAGATCGAAAGACGAAGACTGAGCCTTCGGCTTTTTCTTGGTCCAAATACGCCCTTTCCCTGGCCGGGGCCGGGCGGCTCAGCGCAGATTGGGCACTGCATCGGGCGGCCGCCCCACATCCTCGACCCCCATCCGCAGCCCCTTGCCGATCCGATGCGCGAGCGCCGACCAGCCTGCCGCCGCCTCCGGGTCCAGCGTGTCGTGCAGCACCGCATCAAAAGTGGCGAGCCAAAGCGGGAAATGCCCGCCCTCGACATCGCCCGCGCGACGATGCGAGATCATCGGGCTGCCCTCATAGCCCTGCATATGCAGGATCGAGCCCTTCCAGAACCGGGCGATCTTCGCCTCGTGATGCGCCCAGTCGGTCACATGCGCGGCAAAGATCGGCGCCAGATCGGGATGGGCGCGGATGCGGGCATAGAACTCGGCCACCACGGCTTCGATCTGGGCTTCGGTGACGGGGAAACGGGGGGGCAGGGGCGTGGACATGGGCCAAGGATATACCGCCACCGCGGCGCGTCCAGTCAGTCCGCGTCGAAAAGGTCGGTCTGGACCGGAGGTTGCGCGACCGGCTGCACCGGCGCCTCCAGCCCCAGATGGCGCCAAGCCCGGTGGCCCAGCATCCGTCCCCGCGGGGTGCGCTGAATGAGACCCTGCTGCAACAGGTAAGGCTCGATCACCTCTTCCAGCGCATCGCGGCTTTCCGACAGCGCGGCCGAGAGCGTTTCCACCCCCACCGGCCCGCCGCCGTAATGTTCGGCCATCAGCATCATGTAGCGCCGGTCGGCACCATCCAGCCCCAGATGATCAACGCCGAGCCGCGTCAGCGCCGTGTCGGCAAGTTTCCGGGTCAGCCGCCCGTCGCCCTCGACCAGCGCGAAATCGACGACGCGGCGCAAGAGCCGGCCTGCAATCCGCGGCGTGCCGCGGGCGCGTTTGGCGATCTCGCGCGTGCCGTCCGGGTCGGCGGGAATGCCCAGAAGCCGGGCGCCGCGGCTGACGATCAGGTCCAGCTCGTCCTCGGTATAGAATTGCAGCCGTGTCGGAATGCCGAAACGGTCGCGCAAGGGGGTCGTCAGCAGGCCCAGCCGGGTCGTGGCGCCGACCAGGGTGAAGGGCTGCAGCTCGATGCGCACGGTGCGCGCGGCCGGGCCTTCGCCGATCACCAGATCCAGCTCGAAATCCTCCATCGCCGGGTAAAGCACCTCCTCGACCGCCGGGTTCATCCGGTGGATCTCGTCGATGAACAGCACATCGCGGTTTTCGAGGTTGGTCAGGATCGCCGCCAGATCGCCTGCCCGCGCCAGCACCGGGCCGGAGGTCATCTTGAAATTCACCCCAAGCTCGCGCGCCATGATCTGCGCCAGCGTGGTTTTCCCCAAGCCGGGGGGGCCATGAAACAGCGTGTGATCCATCGCCTGACCGCGCATCTTCGCGCTTTCGATGAAGACGCGCAGGTTCGCCCGCGCCTCGGCCTGACCGACAAAATCCTCGAGCAGCTGCGGCCGCAGGGCGCGGTCGGCGTCCTCGGGCAGGCGGTCGGGGCGGAGGGTCGGATCGGGTTCGGTCATGCTTGGCTTTCAACGGCGGAGCGGGGCTCTGCCCCGCACCCCGGGATATTTGGGGCAAGATGAAAAGGCTAGTCCTTTGGGGCGAGAAGGCGCAGGGCGGCGCGGATCAGTTTTGCTGTATCGGTGGCCTCGGGGTTTTCGCTGGCCCGAGCGACAGCGGTGGCGGCGTCCGAGGGGGAATAGCCGAGGTTGGTCAGGGCCGAGAGCGCCTCGGCGGTGAAGTTCACCTGTTTCGTGGCGGCCGGGGCGGGGCGTTTGACCGGCTTCGGCTCGGCCTCGATCACCGTGTCCGAGGGGGCGGTGTCGACGGTCAGCGTGCCGCCCATCGCCATCACCGTCGGCGCCTTGTCCTTGAGTTCCATCACCACGCGCTGCGCCAGTTTCGGCCCGACCCCGGGGGCGGCCTTGATCGCGTTCCAGTCGCCCAGCGCCAGCGCGCGGGAGACGCCCTCCGGCCCCAGCGTGCCAAGGATGGCGAGCGCGGCTTTCGCGCCGATCCCCTGCACCGAGGTCAACAGCCGGTGCCATTCCTTTTCGATCAGCGTCGGGAAGCCGAAAAGCTGCAACAGGTCCTCGCGCACCAGAAACTCGGTGTAAAGCGCGCAGGCCTCGCCCACCGGCGGCAGGTTCGCGGCGGTGCGGGAGGAGACATGGACGATGTACCCCACCCCGCGCACGTCGATCAGCACATGGTCCATGGCGCGGTGCAGGATCACCCCGGCGATACGTCCGATCATGCGCCTGTCCTCCGGATGCGCGCTTGCCCCGCGGTGATTTCGAGCGCGCCGCGGCCCAGAATCGCCGCCGAGGCGCGGCGTGCCGATTGCAGATGATGGGCGTGGCAGATCGCGATGGCCAGCGCATCCGCCGCATCGGGCCCGTCAAAAACGACGCCCGGCAGCTGGTGGCGGACCATGTGCTGCACCTGCCCCTTGTCGGCATGGCCGACGCCGACGACCGCCTTTTTCACCGCATTGGGCGCATATTCCCCGATCTCCAGCCCGGCCTGCGCGGGCACCAGAAGCGCGATCCCCCGCGCCTGCCCCAGTTTCAAGGTCGCCACCGCATCCTTGTTGACGAAGGTCTGTTCCACTGCTGCCGCCTCGGGGCGATGCGTCGTGATCACCGCGGTCAGGCCCGCATGCAGCACGACAAGGCGTTTCGCCAGATCCGTTCCCTCGGAATGGATGATTCCATTCGCGACATGACGCAGACGGGCGCCCTCGACCTCGATCACCCCCCAGCCGAGGTTGCGCAACCCCGGATCGATCCCGATCACCCGCATCTGCTCGCCCTTCACCTGTGGCATTTTCACCGCAATTAGCACAAAAGCAGAACATCGGAAAGCGCAAAGCGGGGGCGGCCGCTTTGCGCCCTGACGGCGAAACGGCCCGGGATCGACACAAAGCGACGTTTCGCAGCCGATTGCGCCAGCAAAATGACGAAACGGGACAGCAAAATGCCGGGGTCGGTCACGAAGCCGTCAACTGTCCGAAAAGCCATGCAAAAACCGCATGGCGGGGCTGACCGGGGGGTGCTTGTTTTCATCAGATGCCTTGATTAACTGCTCAATCAACAAAGAGGCGCCCATCAAAACGGCAGAAAACAAAGGAACTCCTCATGTCCGCCCTCGACACCCTCGCCTTTTCCGCCCGCAACGGCCGGGCCGGGATGTTTGCCCGCCTGATCGACGCGGTGCTGCTGTGGAACGACGCCCGGCGGACGCGGCGGGCGCTGGCGCGGCTGAGCGACCGGGAGCTGAATGACATCGGCCTGACGCGGTCCGACATCGACAGCATCGGCCGCTGAGCGCCGGAAAGGACCAAGGGCCGCGCAGCATCCTGCGCGGCCTTTTGCATGGCGGCACCCCGGGTCAGAACAGCAGGGCGCGCAGCTGCGTGGCGATGAATCGCGTCGGCGCATCAGCCTGCAGAACCCAGGCCCCCGCCTGTTCGAGCGGCGAGCCCTGGCGCAGAACCTCGACCCGGCGGTCATAGGTTTCCGGGCCGACCTGCGCCAGGATCGCGCCCTTGAAGAGCAGCATCGCGAAAAGCACCATCGCCACGGCGGGCCAGGGAAAACGGCGGCGCTGCTTCGGGCGGCGGCTATCGAAATAGGTGCGGCCAAGCGCACCCGCCGCCTCGAACGCCCCGCCGGTCGCGCGAATCCGGTGGATCCGCGCAAGGCGGTCTTCGAAATCCGCATGGGTCGCACGACGCATGACAGGCTCCACAGAAACCGGCCGGGGCAACATGCCTAACGGCCGGTTAAGGATCATGCCTGAATTTTGTCGCTCCGGCGAGATGGTTTCGCCGAAATCAGCCCCGCCGCAGCACCAAAGTTGTCCAATCGCCGTAATTGTCGCGCGAAACAAGGTTGAAGCCCTGCGCCTGATAGGCCTCGATCACCTCGTCGCCCTGGTCGATCAGGATGCCGGAGAGGATGACAAGGCCCGATTCGGCACAAAACCGCCCCATGTCGGGGGCCAGCGCGATCAGCGGGCCTTTCAGAATATTGGCAAAGATCAGGTCAAACGGTGCGGCGGATTGCAGATCGGGATGGGCGAAACCGGCCGCCTGCAGGCAGATCACCCGGCCCGCCAGATCATTGCCGGTGACATTCGCCGCGGCGGTTTCGACCGCCACCGGGTCGATGTCCGAGGCCAGCACCGTCTCGGGCCAGAGTTTCGCAGCGGCCATCGCCAGCACCGCGGTGCCGCAACCGATGTCGACACTGTTGCGCGGATGAAAGCCCTCGCCCGCCAGCCGGTCGAGCGCTGTCAGACAGCCGAGCGTCGTGCCGTGATGGCCGGTGCCGAAGGCCATGGCCGCGTCGATCAGCAGCGGGATCGCCCCCGCAGGCACCTTGTCGGCATCATGGCTACCATGCACGAAAAACCGCCCGGCCACCACCGGGGCCAGTTCGCGTTTCACATGCGCCACCCAGTCGGTTTCCGGCAGTTCCGAGACGACAAAGCCCGTCGCCCCGTAGGCTGCGGCGAGCAGATCGAGCACGATGTCATTCGGGCGGTCCAGAAAATAGGCGCCGACCTCGAAATTGCCCGAGCCATCCTCGATCTCGAAGACGCCGACGCCATAGGGGCCGGGGTCCAGCTCCTCCAGCCGCTCGGCCAGATCCTCGGCAAGGTCGCGCTCGGGCAGGACGGCAAAGGCGGTGAAGGTGGTCATGGCGGGCTCCGTTGGTTTTGCCCCCAATGGCGCGAAAGGGGCGGGCGGTCAATCGAAACAAGGCTAAAGGAAGCTTTGCGGGTCGATGTCGATGGCCAGACGCACTGAATTGGGCTGTTTCACCCCGCGCAGCCAGGCCCGGATCGCCTGTTGCAGCGGCGCGGTCTTGTCGGCGCGGATCAGAAGCCGGACCCGGTGCCGCCCCCGGATGCGGGCGATGGGCGCGGGGGCGGGGCCGAAAAGCTGCGCGCCCACCCGGCGCAGGGGGCCGTCGTGCTGCGCAAGGTCATTGCCATAGGCGAAGAGCGGCTCGATCTCGGCGCCCGAGAGGATGATGCCCGCCATCCGGCCATAGGGGGGCACGCCCGCGGCCCGGCGCCCCTCGGCCTCGGCCTTCCAGAACGCCTCCTCGTCGCCGCCCAGAATCGCGCGGATCACCGGATGTTCGGGCTGATAGGTCTGCAACAGCGCCAGCCCGGGTTTTTCCGCCCGCCCCGCCCGGCCCGCCACCTGCCGCATCAGCTGAAAGGTGCGTTCCGCCGCCCGCAGGTCCGAGCCCTGCAGGCCCAGATCGGCGTCGATCACGCCGACCAGGGTGAGCAGCGGAAAGTTGTGCCCCTTGGCGACGATCTGCGTGCCGATGAGGATGTCGGCGCCGCCTTTGGCGATGCTCTCCACCGCCTCTTTCAGCGCCCGGGCGGTGCTGAAGAGGTCCGAGGACAGCACCGCGACGCGCGCCGTGGGGAAGCGTTCCGCCACCTCCTCGGCCAGCCGCTCGACGCCGGGGCCGACGGGGGCCAGCTTGCCTTCGACGCCGCAGGCGGGGCAGGCGGTGGGAACGGGTTTCGTCTCGCCGCATTGATGGCAGACAAGGCGCTTGAGGAAGCGATGCTCGACCATCCGCGCGTCGCAATGATCGCAGCCGATCTGCTGACCGCAGGCGCGGCAGAGCGTGACGGGGGCATAGCCGCGCCGGTTCAGGAACAGCATCGCCTGTTCCCCGCGCGAGAGTGTCGCCTGCACCGCGCCGACCAGGCTGGGGGAAATCCAGTGCACCGATTCGATGCGTTCCTCGCGCATGTCGATGGCGCGCATCTCGGGCAGTTCCGAGGCGCCGAAACGGGCGGCCAGATCGATACGGCGGTATTTCCCCGAGGCGGCATTGACCCAGCTTTCAAGGCTGGGCGTGGCCGAGGCCAGCACCACCTGCGACCCGGCGAGCGAGGCGCGCAGCACGGCCATGTCGCGGGCGTTGTAAAGCGCGCCCTCCTCCTGCTTGTAGGAGGTGTCGTGTTCCTCGTCGACGACGATCAGCCCCAGATCCTGAAACGGCAGGAACAGCGCCGAACGGGCGCCGACGACCATCTGCGCGCCCCCCGTCGCCACCATCCGCCACAGCCTGCGCCGCTCGGATTGGGTGACGCCCGAATGCCATTCCCCGGGCCTTGCGCCGAAGCGCGCCTCGACGCGCGAGAGAAATTCCGAGGTCAGCGCGATTTCCGGCAACAGCACCAAAGCCTGCCGCCCGCGCCGCAGACAGTCGGCCACGGCTTCCAGATAGACCTCGGTCTTGCCCGAGCCGGTGACGCCCTTCAAAAGCGTCACGCCAAAGCCGTCCCCCCGCAGCGCCTCCGCCGCCGCCGCCTGATCTTCGGACAGAACCTTGCCGGGCCGGGTGAAATCGAGCTTCGGCAGCGGCAGATCGCGGGGCTGTTCGGTCTCCTCGATCGCGCCGAGCTTCACCAGCCCCTTCACCACCTGCGGCGTGACGCCTGCCAGCTGCGCCAGCTCGCTCAGGTAAAACCCCGCGCCGCCGTGATCGCAGAGCACGGCGAGCACCTTTTCGCGCGCCTCGGTCAGCTTGCCCGGCGCCGCCGTGCCCAGCCGATAGATCCGCCGCGCGCCGGGCGGATCGAACAGGCCCGGCGTGCGCGTGGCCAGCCGCAGCACCGCGGGCAGCGAGGTCATCGTGTAAGACCCCATGCGGATCAGGAAGTCCTGCAATTCCGCCCGCATCGGCGGCACATCCAGCACCCGCGAAACCGTGCGCAGCTTGCCCGCCTCGAACCGGCCATCGCCCGCGCCCCAGACGACGCCGACGACCCGGCGCGGCCCGAGCGGCACTTCGACGAAAGCGCCCGGGAAACAGCCGCCTTCGGGTGCGAGATAGTCCAAAGGCTTGCCGATCGGCTCGGCGGTGAGCACCGAGACCCGGGCGCCTTCGGGAAAGAAGCCCGGCTCAGACATGGCCGGCCCCGCGCCCCGCAACGCCTCCGGCGGGCGTATTTGCGCCAAGAAAAAACGGTCGGGCTTTTTCTTGGCCGAAATACGCGCGGGGGGAGAGGCCGTCAGGCCGAGGGGGGCGGCAAGCCCCCCCTTGCGCCCGAATCCGCTCTCGCCATCGCCGGCTGTTTGCGCTAAATCGCGGCCAGACAGAGCGCAGGAGGCCCGTCATGAAATTCTTCGTCGATACCGCCGATGTGGCAGCCATCAAGGAGCTGAACGATCTCGGCATGGTCGATGGCGTCACCACCAACCCGTCGCTGATCCTGAAATCGGGCCGCGACATTCTCGAGGTGACGAAGGAAATCTGCGACATGGTTGCGGGCCCGGTCTCGGCCGAGGTGGTGGCGACCGAAGCCAAGGACATGATCGCCGAAGGGCTGAAACTGGCCAAGATCGCCTCCAACATCGCCATCAAGGTGCCGCTGACCTGGGCGGGCCTGACGGCTTGCAAGGCTTTCGCATCCGAAGGCCATATGGTCAACGTCACTCTGTGCTTCTCGGCCGCGCAGGCGATCCTTGCCGCCAAGGCGGGCGCGACCTTCATCAGCCCCTTCATCGGCCGGCTGGATGACATCAACCTCGATGGCGTGCAGCTGATCGAGGACATCCGCACCATCTATGACAATTACGGCTTCAAGACCGAGATTCTGGCCGCCTCGATCCGCTCGGTCAACCATATCACCGATGTCGCCCGGATCGGCGCAGATGTCATCACCGCGCCGCCCGCGGTGATCAAGGCGATGGCGAACCACCCGCTGACCGACAAGGGGCTGGAGCAGTTCCTCAAGGATTGGGCGAAAACCGGTCAGTCGATCGTCTGAAATCCGCACTTCGCAGGCCCGGGCCCGCCAAAATCGGCGGGCCTGTTATTATTGTTAACAAATTTAACCTGCATTTAACCAGAATCTGTGTCAATTTACCTGTAACCCGCTTACGAGAGGCTGGCATGACCGACACGGCTTTTGCACCCGAACTGCGCGACAAGATCATCTCCGATCCTGACGTGATCCTCGAGGATCGCGATCTGATGCGGGCCCTGATCACCGCGAATGAACGCGCCATGGGCGCCAATATCGTCGACCTGCGCGGTGTGGCGATGGAGCGGCTGGAACGCCGCCTCGACCGGCTGGAGGACACGCACCGTTCGGTGATCGCGGCCGCCTACGAGAATCTCTCGGGGACGAACCAGATCCACCGCGCCGTGCTGCGCATGCTTGATCCGGTCGATTTCGAGGGCTTCCTGAAGAGCCTCGGCACCGAAGTCGCCGAGATCCTGCGGGTGGACAGCGTCAAGCTGGTGCTGGAAACGCTGCAAGATGACAGCGATCCGGCGCTGCGCCGTCTGGGCGATGTGCTCTGCGTGGCTGAGCCCGGCTTCATTCAGGAATACATGCGCGCCGGTCGTGGCGGGCAGGTGCGCCCGGTGGTGCTGCGCCAGACCCTGCCGCATTCCGAGGCGATCTATGGCGAGGCCGCGAGCTGGATCCGCTCCGAGGCGCTGATGCGTCTGGATCTGGGCGAGGGGCGTCTGCCCGGCATGCTGGTGATGGGCGCCGAAGACCCGCATCAGTTCAAACCCTCGCAGGGCACCGACCTGCTGGCCTTCTTTGCAGGCGTGTTCGAACGCGGCATGCGGCGCTGGCTGAGCTGATGTCGATGGGGGTCTCGCCCGCCGCACGGACGGCGATGGCCCTGTGGATCAGTCACTTGCGGGCGATCGACGGGGCGGCCAGTCACACGTTGACGGCCTATAGTTCCGATGTGGCCGGGTTCCTGGCCTTTCTCCACCGTCACCGCGGCGAAAGCCTTGGTCTGGCGCAGCTGGCCGGGCTAGGCCAGACCGACATGCGCGCCTGGATGGCGCATGAGCGCAACCGCGGCCTTTCCAGCCGGTCGCTGGCGCGGGCGCTTTCGGCGGTGAAGAATTTCATCCGTTGGCTGGCGGCGCGCGAAGGCTTTGACGCCACCCATGTTCTGTCTGCCAAGGCGCCGAAATATCAGCGCAAGCTGCCGCGTCCGCTGAGTGTCGAGGCCGCGGCCGAGGTGCTGGAACAGGTCGAGGTGCAGGCGCAGGAGCCTTGGATTGCGGCGCGTGATTCGGCGGTGATGACGCTGATGTATGGCTGCGGGCTGCGGGTCTCCGAGGCTTTGGCGCTGAAGGGCTCGGATGCGCCCCTGCCCGAGGTGCTGCGCATCCGCGGCAAGGGCGACAAGGAGCGGCTGGTTCCGGTGCTTCCGGCGGCGCGCAAGGCGGTGGCCGATTACCTGCGGCTCTGCCCCTTCCCGATGTCGCGCTATGAGCCGCTGTTCCGCGGCGCCCGCGGCGGTCCGCTCAATCCGCGGCTGGTGGCGAAATCGATGGAACGGGCGCGGCTCGGCCTTGGCCTGCCCGCGACGGCGACCCCGCATGCCTTGCGGCACAGTTTCGCCACGCATCTGCTGGCAGAAGGCGGCGATCTGCGGGCGATCCAGGAATTGCTGGGCCATGCGAGCCTTGCCACGACCCAGGTCTATACCGCCGTCGATCAGGCGCGGCTCATGCAGGTCTATCAGGCGGCCCATCCGCGCGCCTGAGGCGAACCCGGGGGGGGCCCAAAGGTCGGGCCAGGAGCAAAGTCCCGGTCCTGCTCCGGGGGCTTTGTCGGGGCCGCGAACGATCCGCCGCGACACCGCCCGCCGGGTCCTGTCGCCGCCCCGGGCGGTGGCCAAAACGACATCGTGACCGGGGGACTGGCCGGGCTGCCCCGTCGGCCCGTCTTGCGCGCCTTGCCGGTTTCGGGCAGGAAGGGCACATGGACATTCGTTTCAAGGCCCTCTCCGTTCACCTGTTGACCGCCACCGGCGCGGTTCTGTCGATGCTGGCGATGCTGGCGGCGGTCGAGGAAAAATGGTCGCTGATGTTCCTGTGGCTGGTGGTGGCGCTGATCGTCGATGGCGTCGACGGGCCGCTGGCACGGCGGTTTGACACCAAGCACAACTGGCCGACGCATGACGGCGTGCTGATGGACATGATCGTCGATTATCTGACCTATGTCTTCATTCCGGCCTATGCCCTGTTCAAATCCGGGCTGCTGCCGGGCTGGACCGGCTGGCTGGCGATCATCGCGATCATCTACACCTCGGTGATCTATTTCGCCGATACGCGGATGAAGACCAAGGATTGCTCTTTCTCCGGCTTTCCGGCCTGCTGGAACATGGTGGTGCTGGTGCTTTTCGCGATCTGGCCCTCCTACTGGATCACGCTTGGCGTCGTCTTGGCGCTGGCGGTGGCGATGTTCTTTCCGCTGAAATTCATCCACCCGACCCGCACCCTGCGCTGGCGGCCGCTGTCGCTGACGATGGCGCTGTTGTGGACCGCCTTTGCCGCCCGCGCCGCCTGGGTGAATTTCGAGGAAGGCAGCTGGGCGCATTGGGGGCTGGTCGTGACCTCGGTCTACCTGATGTTCGCGGGGATCGCGCAGCAGATCATCCCGGCGCGGAACCAGGACTGAAACCGTCCCGACTATAGCCGGGTCAGCACCACCCCCGCGACGATCAGCGCCGCTGCCGTGGCTTTCGACCGGGTCATCTTCTCGCCAAAGGCCAGCCAGCCGATCAGCACCGCGAACAGGATCGCGGTTTCGCGCGTTGCCGCCACAAGCGCGATCGGCGCCTTGGTCATCGCCCAGATCGAGATCGCATAGGCGCCATAAGAGGCCGCCGCCCCCGCCGCCGCCATCCCCCAATCCTTCAGCGGCGTGACGGTCAGAAAGCCCTTCGGACGGGTGAAGGTCATCACCAGCCCGAACAGCAGCCCGCCCCCCACCATCAGCCAGCCGACATAGCCCGCCGCATCCCCCGCGACGCGGGCGCCAAGGCCGTCGGTCAGCGTGTAGGTGGCGGTGGCACAGGCGGAGCCGAAGGCATAGGGCAGGAGCTTGCGGCTCTCGCCATCGGTGAAAACGCCGCGCGCCATGAAGAGGATGCCCAGCCCCAGAACGCCGATGCCGACATAGCCAAGCGGCGCAATCGTATCGAGCGCGAAAAGCGCCGAGACGATCGCGACCATCATCGGCGCCGTGCCGCGCGCAATCGGATAGACCCGGCTCAGATCGCCCTGTTCATAGGCATGGGCGAGGAAATACTTGTAAAAGAAATGCACGCAGCTTGCCGCGGCGACCCATTTCCAGGCGGCAACCTCGGGCCAGGGGCGCGAAAGCGCGATGGCAAGGCCGACGGCGGCTTCCATGTAGCTCAGCATCACCATGGCGCGGATTTTTGATCCGCCAAAGCGCAACAGCGCATTCCAGAGCGCATGCAGGAAAGCGGCGGCCAGAACCGCGAGAAGAATGGACAGGCTCATCGCGGACGCCCCCAACTGTCATGCAATCGTCACATCGGTAACGAGCGATGTCCGGCAGGGCAAGGGGGCGCCGCCCCCCGTCCGCAAGCGGACTCCCCCCGAGGTATTTGTCGCAAGATGAAAGCAAAGCCTGTCTGCCTTTCATCTTGCCCCAAATATCCCGCGGGGGTCCGGGGGCGCGAAGCCCCCGGCGCCGGTGGGGATCAGCCCAGCACCGAATTGCAGCGCGCGCAGGTGCAGGGATGCTTGTGGCAGCCCACATCGGGCAGGATCTTCCAGCAGCGTTCGCATTTGGCCCCTTCGGCCGCCTCGAAGACGACGGCGATGCCGGGCAGTTCGGGCAGGCGGAACGTCTCGGCGGGGGCCGGGTCGGTGGTCAGGCTCAGGTCCGAGGTGATGCAGATATCGGCGAAGTCGACCGATTTCAGCGCGGCTTCCAGCGCCGCTTCCTCGACATGCACCACCGGGGCGGCTTCAAGGCTCGCGCCGATCACCTTGGCGGTGCGTTGCACCTCGAGCGCCGCCGTCACCACGCGGCGGGCGCGGCGGATGCCCTCCCATTTCGCGGCGAGATCGTGGTTCAGCCACGCGGCGGGGGTGGGATCGAAATCCTCCAGATGGACCGAATTCGCCTCGCCGGGGAAGCGGCTCAGCCAGACGTCTTCCATGGTGAAGGGCAGCATCGGCGCGAGCCACTTCGTCAGGCGCTGGAAGAGCGCGTCCATCACCGTGCGCGCGGCGCGGCGGCGCAGGCTGGAGGCGGCGTCGCAGTAAAGCGCGTCCTTGCGGATGTCGAACCAGAAGGCCGAGAGATCGACGGTGCAGAAGGTGAAGAGGGCCTGGAACACGCCCTGGAAGTCGTAAGCCGCATAGCCCGTGCGCACGGTGGTATCGAGTTCGGCCAGACGGTGCAGCACCCACCGTTCCAGCTCCGGCATCTCGGCCGGGCTGACGCGCTCTTCCTCCGCAAAGCCCGAGAGCGCGCCGAGCATGAAGCGCAGGGTGTTGCGCAGGCGGCGGTAGCTGTCGGCGGTGCCTTTCAGGATCTCTTTGCCGATCCGCAGATCGACGGTGTAATCCGATTGCGCCACCCAAAGCCGCAGGATGTCGGCGCCGTAATCCTTGATCACATCGGCGGGCGCCACGGTATTGCCGAGCGATTTCGACATTTTCATGCCTTTTTCGTCGAGCGTGAAGCCGTGGGTCAGCACGCCGCGATAGGGGGCGCGGCCCTTGGTGGCGCAGGCCTGCAGCATCGAGGAATGGAACCAGCCGCGGTGCTGGTCGGTGCCCTCGAGGTAAAGATCCGCGATGCCATCCGCCGTGCCATCCTCGCGGTCGCGCAGCACGAAGGCATGGGTGGAGCCAGAGTCAAACCACACATCCAGCACGTCGAAGACCTGGTTGTAATCCTCGGGATTGACGATGCCCGCCAGCATCTTCTCCTTGAAGCCCTCGGTATACCAGACATCGGCGCCCTCGGCCTCAAACGCCGCGCTGATCCGGGCGTTCACCTCGGCGTTGCGCAGCAGGAAATCCGGGTCGGTCGGCTGCGCGCCCTTTTTGGTGAAGCAGGTCAGCGGCACGCCCCAGGCGCGTTGCCGCGACAGCACCCAGTCGGGCCGGGCCTCGATCATCGAATAAAGCCGGTTGCGGCCGGTGGGCGGGGTCCATTGCACCAGCTGGTCGATGGATTTCAGCGCGCGTTGGCGGATCGTGTCGCCATAGGTGCCCATGCCGTCTTCCAGCTTCACGTCGATGGCGGCGAACCATTGCGGCGTGTTGCGGTAGATGAGCGGCGCCTTCGAGCGCCAGGAATGCGGGTAGGAGTGCTTCAGCTTGCCCTTGGCCAGCAGCGCGCCTGCCGCATGCAGCGCCTTGATGTTGCTGACGTTTGCCGGGCCTTCCTTGCCATCGGGCAGGATGATCGCCTGACCGCCGAAGACCGGCAGGTTGGCGCGGTAGCTGCCATCGGGCTCGACATTGTAGGTCATCGGCAGGCCGAACTTGAGGCCCAGCTGATAGTCGTCATCGCCGTGGCTGGGCGCGGTGTGAACGAAGCCCGTCCCGGCGTCGTCGGTGACGTGATCGCCCGGCAGCATCGGCACATCGAAATCCCATTCGCCGTTGCCGTTTTCGATGCCCGCATAGGGGTGGCGCAGGATCACGCCTTCGAATTCCGAGGCAGGAACATCGCGCAGACGGGTGAAGCCCTCGACCTTGGCCGCGGTCATCACGCCCTGCGCCAGAACGTCAGCAAGCACCAGCGTTTCGCCGACAACCGCGGTCGCGCTCTCCGCCGCCGTATCGACGCGGTAAAGGCCATAAGCGATCCCCGGGCCGTAAGCCACGGCGCGGTTTTGCGGGATCGTCCAGGGGGTCGTGGTCCAGATCACCACCGACGTGTCCATGAAGTCTGGCGCGAACTGTTTCATCTCGTCGGAAGACAAGAGCTCATCAACGTGTCGTTCGCCTTCCCAGGTCAAGCCGTTAGCAACCGCAACAAATGAGTCCGGCCGCAAACTCTTGACCCTGAACCGCACCCAGATCGTGTGGCTGGTGTGGTCGTGATATTCGACCTCGGCTTCGGCCAGCGCCGTCTTTTCGACGGGCGACCACATCACCGGCTTCGAGCCCTGATAAAGCGAGCCGTTCATCAGAAGCTTCATGAACTCCTCGGCGATCACCGCCTCGGCGTGGTAATCCATCGTCAGATAGGGGCGTTCCCATTTGCCGGTGACGCCCAGACGCTTGAATTCCTCGCGCTGGATGTCGATCCAGCCCTCGGCAAAACGGCGGCATTCCTGCCGGAAGGCGACGGTGTCCACGTCGTCCTTGTTCAGGCCCTTGGCGCGGTATTGTTCCTCGATCTTCCACTCGATCGGCAGGCCGTGGCAGTCCCAGCCCGGCACATAGCGCGCATCGCGGCCCATCATCTGCTGGCTGCGCACGATGAAGTCTTTCAGGACCTTGTTCAGCGCATGGCCGATATGCAGATGCCCGTTGGCATAGGGCGGGCCGTCATGCAGGACAAACGGCGCCCGGCCGGTTTTCTCGCGCAGGCGGTCATAGATGCCGATCTTTTCCCAGCGCGCCAGCCAGTCGGGTTCGCGGCCCGGAAGGTTGGCGCGCATCGGAAAGTCGGTTTCGGGCAGAAAGACGGTGTTGCGGTAATCGACAGCAGTTTCGGGGGTGGTTTCGGGCGTGTCGGCGCTCATCTCATATCCATATCGGGCTGAAAGGGCGCAACGCGCCCGCATCTGATCTGGGCACCTCCGTGCCCGGGGCTTTAACACTATCTCCCGGCAACCCTGACGCGTCAGAGCGCCGGGCCGGTAATTCGATGTATGAAGCAAAGCCCGGTCATGGCGGCGTTATAGGCGGGCCAAGGGGGGCGGGCAAGCGCGAAGGCCCCCGGGCGGCTGCGTCATCGCTTGCCAAACCGCGGGAAAAGCCCATCATCGGATCAAATGCGCAGGAGGACGTCGTGAGCGATCAACCCGGGGTCGTCGATCTTTTCATCATCGGCGGGGGGGTGAACGGCTGCGGCATCGCCCGCGACGCCGCGGGGCGTGGTCTTTCCGTGACCTTGGCCGAACAGGGGGATCTGGCGCAGGGGACCTCCTCGGCCTCGACCAAGCTGTTTCACGGCGGGTTGCGCTATCTGGAGTTCTTCGAGTTTCGTCTGGTGCGCGAGGCCTTGGAGGAACGCGAGACGCTTCTGGTCGCGATGCCGCATATTTCCTGGCCCTTGCGCTTCGTGCTGCCGGTCCATGCGGGGATCCGGTTCGACACGACAACACCGACCAGCCGGCTGTTGAACCTTGTGTTTCCGTGGATGAAGGGGCGGCGGCCCGCGTGGCTCTTGCGGTTGGGGCTTTTTCTTTACGACAGCATGGGCGGGCGCCAGATCCTGCCCGGCACGCGCAGGCTGGATCTGACGCGGGACAAGATCGGCCGGGCCTTGCAGCCGGGGATGGCGCTGGCCTGGGAATATTCCGATTGCTGGATCGAGGATGCGCGGCTTGTGGTGCTGAATGCCCGCGATGCGCAGGCGCGGGGGGCGACGGTGCTGGTGCGCACTCGTGTCACCGCGGCGGCGCGGCAGGGTGATCTGTGGCGCATCGAGACCGAGGGGCCTGGAGGCAAGGCCGTGCATCTGGCCCGCGGTCTGGTCAATGCCGCCGGGCCCTGGGTCGGGCAGGTGCTGGGCCTGATCGAAGGCCCGAAACCCACGGCGCAGGTGCGGCTGGTGCGCGGCAGCCATATCGTGACGCGCAGGCTGCATGACGATCCCCGGGCGCTGTTCCTGCAGGGATCGGACGGGCGGATCGTCTTCATCATTCCTTACGAGCAGGATTTCTCGCTGATCGGCACCACCGAGGCCGCGCATGAGGCCGCCCCCGAGGCCGCGACCTGTTCCGAAGCCGAGCGCGATTACCTGCTGGCTTTTGTTTCGCAATATCTGGCAAAGCCCGTCACCGCCCGGGATGTCGTCTGGTCCTATGCCGGGGTGCGGCCGCTTTATGACGATGGCGCCAGTTCTGCCACCGCGGCCTCGCGCGATTATGTGCTGGATCTGCAGGCCGGGGGGGCGGTTTTGCTCAATGTCTTTGGCGGCAAGATCACCACCTATCGCCGTCTGGCCGAGGCGGCTTTGGCGAAGCTGGCGCCGCATTTTCCCGGCCTTGGCCCGGACTGGACCGCCCGCGTGCCGCTGCCCGGCGGCGATTTCTTTCAAACCGGCGTCAAGGCGCTGATCGAGCGGTTGCGGGTGCGCTATGCCTTTCTGGGGCAGGCGGGGGCGGGGCGGATGGCGCGGGCCTATGGCACCGAGGCTTTCGCGATCCTTGGCGAGGCGAAGACCCGCGCCGATCTGGGCCGCGATTTCGGTGCAGGCCTCTCCGAGGCCGAGGTGATCTGGCTGATGGACCGCGAATGGGCGCGGCGGGCCGAGGATGTGGTCTGGCGGCGCACGAAACTGGGCCTGCGGCTGAGCGCCGATCAGATCGCGGTGCTCGACCGCTTCATGCTGGACCGGGGGGCGCGATGACACGAATTCTGGCGCTCGATCAGGGCACGACCTCGACCCGGGCGATTGTCTTTGAGGCGGGCCTGCGCCCCGTGGCCACGGCGCAGCGGGAGTTTCCGCAGATATTCCCCGCGCCCGGCTGGGTCGAACATGACCCCGAGGCGATCTGGGCGACGGTGCTTTCGACCGTCCGCGAGGCGCTGGCGCAGGCCGGTCCGGTGGCGGCGCTGGGCCTGACCAACCAGCGCGAGACCACGGTGATCTGGGACCGGGCAACGGGCGTGCCGATCCACAATGCGCTTGTCTGGCAGGATCGCCGCACCGCCGAGATCTGCGCGGGCCTGAAATCCGCGGGCCACGAGGCGAGGGTGACGGCGAAAACCGGGCTGCTGCTCGACCCCTATTTCTCGGGGACCAAGGTGAAATGGCTGCTCGACACGATCCCGGGCGCGCGGGAGCGGGCCGCGCGCGGGGAACTGGCCTTTGGCACCATCGACAGTTTCCTGATCTGGCGGCTGACCGGTGGCCGGGTGCATGCGACCGATGCGACGAATGCCGCGCGGACGCTGCTTTATGACATCGGCCGCAATCAATGGGATGCGGAAATCTGCGATCTGCTGGGCGTGCCCATGGCGCTTTTGCCCGAAGTAAAGGATTGCGCCGATGATTTCGGGGTGACTGATCCGGCGCTGTTCGGCGCCGCGATCCCGATCACTGGGGTAGCGGGCGATCAGCAGGCGGCGACGGTGGGGCAGGCCTGTTTCGCCCCCGGCATGCTGAAATCGACCTATGGCACCGGCTGCTTTGCGCTGTTGAACACCGGGTCCGCGCGGGTCGTGTCACAAAACCGGCTGCTCGCCACCATCGCCTATCGGCTGAACGGAGAGACCACCTATGCGCTGGAAGGCTCGATCTTCATCGCCGGGGCGGTGGTGCAATGGCTGCGCGACGGGCTGGGCCTGATTGCCCGGGCGTCCGAGACGCAAAATCTGGCCGAAGCCGCCGATCCGGCGCAGGATCTGGTGATCGTGCCCGCCTTTACCGGGCTGGGGGCGCCTTACTGGAACCCCGACTGTCGCGGCGCCATCTATGGGCTGACCCGCAACACCGGGCCTGCGGAATTTGCCCGTGCGGCGCTTGAAAGTGTCGGGTTGCAGACGCGCGACCTGCTGGAGGCGATGCGGGCCGATTGGGGCGCGGCGGGGCAAAACGTGCTGCGCGTCGATGGCGGCATGGCGGCGAGCGACTGGACGATGCAGTTTTTGGCCGACATTCTGGGCGCTCCGGTCGACCGCCCGGTGATCACCGAGACCACGGCGCTCGGCGCCGCCTATCTGGCCGGGCTTGGCGCCGGGATCTGCCCGCCGCCTGCGGAGTTCGCGCGGAGCTGGGCGCTTGACCGCCGCTTCACCCCCGCGATGGCCGAGATGGACCGGACGCGGAAACTGGCCCGCTGGCAGCGCGCGGTGGCGGCGACACTCGCGGTCTGAGCCTTGGCAAGCCCCGTCGCGGCGGTTACGCTGCCGCGCAGCGACAGGGGGTGGAGATGAGTGACACAAGCACGATGCCGGGCGCCGATCAGATCGCGGCGCTGTTCACCGGAGCAGCGGGCTACCGCTTTGCGCGCTGGGGGCGGCCGATCGTGCCGGTGGTCTTTGGCGTTGATGCGGGCACGCTTGCCATCGTCAAGGGCGCGACCGAGGCGGTGGTGGTGCTGGCCAAGGCGAAGATGGCCGAGACCGATGCCGAGATCGGCGCCAATCTGATGATCTTCTTCTTTCGCGACTGGCAGGAACTGCTGGAAGTTCCGAACCTGGATCAGATGATCGACGGGCTGTCCGACATTGTCGCGCGGCTCGATGATGCCGGGGCGAACCAGTTCCGTACCTTCCGCTTTGACGACGCGGGCGCCATCCGCGCCTGTTTTTCCTTCATCCGCATGGATGCCGCGCTGGACGAGGTGCCCGCCGAAACCATCGCGCTCAATCAGGCGGTGCAGATGATCCTGACCTGGGGCGAGCGTGCCTTTGTCGGCCATCCGCCGTTGGCCGAGGCGCGGGGCGTGGCGGTGATCCGCCCCGAGATCGCCGCGGTGATCCGTGCCGCCTATGATCCGGTGCTGCCCGCTGTCGCGACGGATGCCAGCCATGCGCTGCGGCTGGCGGCGCGGATCGGTCTTGGGGGGGCGGCATGAGCCACGATTTCACCCTGCGCGTCTATTACGAAGACACCGATCTGGCGGGCATCGTCTATTACGCCAATTATCTGAAATTCATCGAGCGCGGCCGCAGCGAATGGGTGCGCAGCCTGGGCGTCGATCAGGGGACGCTGAAACGCGATCACGGGCTGGTCTTTGCCGTGCGCCGGGTCGAGGCGGAGTATCTGAAACCGGCGAAATATGATGACGAGCTGCGGGTCACGACCGATCTGATCGCCGAAACCGGGGCGCGGATCGTGCTGGATCAGGCGGTCTGGCGGGGCAATGACAAGCTTTTTACCGCCACGGTCACGCTGGTCTGTCTGGCCGAAACCGGGGCCGCAGCGCGGCTTCCGGCCGAAATCCGGGCGAAGATCGCGCCAAAACTGCACTGATTTCGCTGCAGGGCAGCAATCAAGCCGCAACAATGACGCAGTTGTTATGGCTTTACCCCTCAATATCCGGTAGAATCACTGCTAAGAGGCCCGAGAAACAGGCCCCGTATGAGAGCAGTGACCAATGGACCAGCAAACCCTTGCCATGGCGGCAGCGGCGCCGGAGATGGATTTCTCCTTGCTTGCGCTTTTCCTGCGCGCCTCGTTGACCGTGAAACTTGTGATGATCATGCTTACCCTCGCCAGTTTCTGGTCCTGGTCGATCATGATCCGCAAGTATATCTCGTTCCGCGCCGCCCGCGCCGAGGCCGATGCCTTCGACCGCGCCTTCTGGTCGGGCGAGCCGCTTGATGAACTTTTCGACCAGATCGGACCGGCCCCGGATGGCGCCTCGCAGCGCATCTTTGCCGCGGGCATGCTGGAATGGCGCCGCAGCCACCGCCATGACGGCGAGCTGATCACCGGGGCGCAGGCGCGCATCGAACGCTCGATGGATGTGGCGATCGCCAAGGAAGGCGAGGCGCTGAACTCGGGTCTGGCCTTCCTCGCCACCGTCGGCTCGACCGCGCCTTTCGTCGGGCTGTTCGGCACGGTCTGGGGGATCAAGGTCGCCTTCGAGGAAATCGCGATTTCGCAAAACACCTCGCTTGCCGTCGTCGCGCCGGGGATTTCCGAGGCGCTTGTGGCCACGGCGATCGGCCTTGTCGCGGCGATCCCGGCGGTCATCGCCTACAACAAGCTCTCGTCCGACGCCGACAAGATCACCTCGGGCTACGAGGCCTTCGCCGACGAATTCTCGACCATCCTGTCGCGCCAGCTGGACGCGTAAGCGATGGGCGCGGGGGTGATGAAAAAGGGCGGAGGCGGCAGCCGACGCCGCCGCGGCGGCAAGGGCAAACATGCCGTCATGGCCGAAATCAACGTCACGCCGATGGTCGACGTGATGCTGGTGCTGCTGATCATTTTCATGGTCGCGGCGCCGATGATGACCGTTGGGGTGCCGCTCGAGCTGCCGAAGACCGCCGCCAAGGCAGTGCCGACGGAACAGGAAGAGCCGCTGGCGATCTCGTTGCAGCTGGATGGCACGATCTCGCTGATGAATGAGCCCGTCCCCGAGGAAGAGCTGGTGAACCGGCTGCGCGCGGTTTCGGCCGAGCGGGAAAGCGACAAGGTCTTCCTGCGCGCCGATGGCGGCATTCCCTATGCCCGCGTCGTCGAGATCATGGGCGCGCTGAACGCCGGGGGCTTTGCCAATATCATCCTGGTGACCGACCCGGGCGGGCCGACGCTGACCGGGGCCGCGGCACAGCCGGGCCCGGCGGCCAAGACAGGGAACTGAGGCGCGCCATGCGCATGGATCGGGCGGAACGGATCGGCACGAGCGTCTCGGCGGCACTGCATATCGCGGTGATCCTCTGGGCGTTGATCGGCACGGCATGGTTCAAGCCCGAACCGAACGAGCCTGTCGAAATCAAACCGGCCGGGATGATTTCCGAGGCCGAATTTGCCGCGATGCAGGCGGCGGCGCCGAAGGCGGGCGGAGCAACTGTCGCAGAGCCCGCCCCCGCGCAGCCCGAGGAACCGGCGGCCGAGCCCGCCCCCGAGGAGCCCCCGGCCGAAGAGGCGCCGACCCCCGAGGCCGAGCCCGACCAGCCGGTGCCGCCCGAACCCAAGCCCGAGCCGCCGCCGGATCTGTCCGAAGTGGTGCCGCCGACGCCGCCCGCCGAGGTGACCGAGGTGCCGCCCTCGATGATGCCGTCGGTCGAAGAGCCGCAAGAGACCGACGCGCCCGATTTCTCGCCGCGCCCGCAGCCCAAGCCTGCGCAGCGCGTGGCGCCGAAACCGGCCGAGGCGCCCGCGCCCGAGGTGAAAGTCTCGGAGACCGCCGAGCCGGAAACCAGGCCCGAGGAACAGCCCAAGCCCGAGAAACCGGCTGAAAAGCCGAAGGAACAGGCTGCTCCGCCCGAGGCCGCGACCGAGATCGTGCCCGAGGAGACGAAGCCGGTCGAGGAAGAGACGACCTCGGCGCCGAAATCCTCGCCGCGGCCGCCGAAGAAACCGGCCAAGCCCGCGGTGAAACCGCCGGAGGAGACGCAGACCGCCGCGGCGGAAGATGCGCCTGCCGAGAAACCGGCGGAGAAGCCCGCCGAGAAGGCTGCCGACAAACCGGCGGACAAACCGGCGAAGCCGAAGTCCTACAAGCCTGCGAAACCGGCCAAGCCGGCGTCGTCGAAACCTGCCGGTGCGGATGCGGTCGCCGATGCGCTCGCCGAGGCGATGGGTGAGGACAGCCCCGGCAACGACACCGGCACTGGCGGGCTGGGCATTGCGAAGAACGGTCCCCCGGTGACGGCGGGCGAGAAAGAGGCGCTGATCGTTGACGTGAAGGCCTGCTGGAACGTCGGCGCGCTGTCGTCGGAGGCGCTGCGGACCACGGTGACGGTGCGGGTCGACATGCAGGAAAACGGCAAGCCGGTGGTCAGTTCGATCAAGATGGTCGATGCCACGGGCGGGTCCGATGCGGCGGCGCGGCAGGCATTTGAAGCGGCGCGGCGGGCGATCGTGCGCTGCGGTTCGGATGGGTTCCCGCTTCCGGCCGAGAAATTCGGCTGGTGGCAGCAGATCGAGATTGTCTTCAACCCGACGAAGATGCGGATGAAATAGCGGGCAACCGCGGGCGGTCAGGCGCTTGTGATGACGGGCGGCTGGAAAATACGGATAGAACAGGGCGCAAGGCCCGGACGAGGACGGAACATGGTACGTTGGATTTTGGCCGCGGCGGCGGCGCTGATGCTGACAACGGGACTGGCGGCGGCCCAACAGGGACCGCTGCGCATCGAGCTGGACGAGGGCGTGATCGAGCCGCTTCCCTATGCCTTGCCCAGTTTCGTGGACGAGGGCGCAGGCTCTCTGGCAAGCCAGATCACCAAGGTGATCGCCGACGACCTCTCGGGCACCGGGCTGTTCCGCGAAATCCCCGAGGCCGCGCATATCCAGCGCTTCGGCAGTTTTGACACCCCGGTCAGCTACGCCGACTGGCAGGCGATCAACGCGCAGGCGCTGATCACCGGCTCGGTCGGCATGTCGGGCGGCAAGGTGGTGGTGAAATTCCGCCTCTATGACGTTTACGGCAATACCCAGCTGGGCGACGGCCAGCAGCTGGCGGCCAGCCCCCAAAGCTGGCGGCGTCTGGCGCACAAGGTTGCCGACGTGATCTATGCGCGGATCACCGGCGAAAGCGGCTATTTCGACAGCCGCGTCGTCTATGTCTCGGAATCCGGGCCGAAGGGGCAGCGGCAGAAACGTCTCGCGATCATGGATTACGATGGCGAGAACGTGAATTACCTGACCGACAGCTCGACCATCGTGCTGGCGCCGCGGTTCTCGCCGCAGGGGGATCGCATCCTGTTCACCACTTTCGAGACCGGCTTCCCGCGCATCAAGATGGTGTCGGTCGGCAATGCCTCGGGCAAGCTTCTGCCGGAAGTCCCCGGCACGATGACCTTCTCGCCGCGGTTTTCGCCTGATGGCGGCTCGATCATCTATTCGCTGGAGCAGAACGGCAACACCGACCTGTACCGGATGTCGGTCTCGGGCGGCGGGGTCGAGCGGCTGACGAATTCGCCCGCGATCGAAACCGCGCCCTCCTACAGCCCGGATGGCAGCCAGATCGTGTTTGAAAGCGACCGCTCCGGCTCGCAGCAGATCTATGTGATGTCGGCCAGCGGTGGCGAGCCGGTGCGGATCTCGAACGGCGACGGCCGCTATGGCACGCCGGTCTGGTCGCCGCGCGGCGATCTCATCGCCTTCACCAAGCAATCGGGCGGGCGCTTCTTCATCGGCGTGATGCGCACCGATGGTTCGGAGGAACGCGATCTTACGGCCTCCTATCTTGACGAAGGCCCGACCTGGGCGCCGAACGGCCGCGTGCTGATGTTCACCCGCGAAAGCCCCGGCGCGGCCGGTGCGGCGAAAATGTATACGGTCGATATCACCGGGCGCAACCTGAAGGCGGTTGCGGGGGCGGGGGGCGCGTCCGACCCGACATGGGGCCCGCTTCTGCCCTGATTCCCAAGCGTAGCCAAACCTGATACTGTGTGCCGAAACGGCATAAGCAACAAAAGGCGGTACAACATGCATCTTGCAACCAAAGCGGCGTTCGGACTGGCGATGATCGCGCTGGCGGCCTGTAACAACCCCTCGAAAAACGGCGCGAATGGCGTTGTCGATCCGGGCGGCGCCTATGGCGACGCTGGCGGCGTCTCGCAGGGCTCGATCAACGACCCGAATTCGCCGGCCTATTTCTCGGGCAAGGTGGGCGACACCGTGCGCTTCGTCATCAACCAGTATACCCTGACCGACGAGGCCCGCGCGACGCTTGCGGGGCAGGCGCAATGGCTCAACAGCCATGGCAATTATGCCGCGATCATCGAAGGCCATGCCGACGAACAGGGCACGCGCGAATACAACCTCGCCCTTGGCGCCCGTCGCGCCAGCTCGGTGGAGCAATATCTGATTTCGCAGGGCGTGCCCGCGAACCGGCTGCGCACCGTGTCCTATGGCAAGGAGCGCCCGATCGCCACCTGCGCCGCGGAAAGCTGCTTCGCGCAGAACCGGCGTGCGGTCACCGTGATCTCGGTCGGCGCCGGGAGCTGAGGCAGATGCGGCGGGTGATGCTGGGGACGGCACTGGTGCTGGCGCTGGCCGCGCCCGCCTTTGCTGCCGATAAACAGACGCTGGCCGACATCCGCGCGGAACTCGCGCAGGTGTCGGCGCAGCTGCAGGAGCTGCGCAGCGAGCTGGTCGCCTCCGGGGCGAGCGGCCTGCAGGCGGCGGGCGGTGCCTCGGCGCTGCAGCGCATGGACACGATGGAGGCGGAGCTGACCCGCCTCACCGCGATGACCGAACAGCTCAAGGACCGGGTGGACAAGGTCGTCAAGGACGGCACCAACCGGGTGGGCGATCTGGAATTCCGCGTCTGCGAACTGGAAGAGGGCTGCGACCCCGCCAGCGTCGGGCAGGCGCAACCGCTGGGGGGCGCGGCCCCCGCTGCGGCAGCCGCCGCGGCACCGGCGGCTTCAGGCGGGGCGGCCTCTTCGGGCGGCACCATGGCGATGAACGAACAAGCGGACTTTGATCGGGCCAAGGGGGTGCTCGATCAAGGTGACTTTCGCGCCGCTGCGGACCTCTTTAAGACCTTTGCCGAAACCTACCCGGGCGGCCCCCTGACCGGCGACGCGGGCTATCTGCGCGGCGAGGCGCTGATGAAGGCGGGCGATGTTCCGGGCGCGGCCCGGGCCTGGCTTGACGGTTTCTCTGCCGAGCCCGAGGGCAAGCGGGCGGCCGATGACCTGCTGGAACTGGGCAAGGCGCTGGGCACGCTGGGTCAGAAGACCGAAGCCTGTGCGACGCTGGCCGAAGTGCCGGCGCGGTTCCCCACCTCGGCGGCGGCGGGCAAGGTGGCTGCGGCGCAGGCGTCGCTTGGCTGCCCGTGACCGAGGCGAAGCGCCTGCGCGCGGCGCTGCTGCGCGGGGATGTGCCGCCGGAAGACGGCCTGCTGCTTTGGGCCGCTGATGCCGCGGTCGAGACGGTCCGCACCAGGATGACCGCGCCGCGGCTGGCGGTGGCGGTCTCGGGCGGATCGGATTCGCTGGCGACGCTTGTGCTTTTGTCGGCGCTGCATCCGGTTGAGGCGGTGACGGTCGATCACGGCCTGCGCCCCGAATCCGCCGATGAGGCCGCCTTTGTGGCGCGTTTTTGCGCCGCGCGCGGCATTGCCCACAGCACGCTGCGCTGGGATGGAAGCGGCGCGCAGGGCAATCTGATGGATGCGGCGCGGCGGGCGCGGTTTCGGCTGATCGGCGCCTGGGCGCAGGCGCGCGGCATCGGGGCCGTGGCATTGGGTCACACCGGCGACGATCAGGCCGAGACCTTCCTGATGCGTCTGGCGCGCGAGGCCGGGCTTGAGGGCCTGTCGGGGATGCGCGAAAGCTTCGAAAGCGGCGGGGTGCTCTGGTTCCGGCCGTTTCTGAGCCAGACCCGGGCGGAATTGCGCGACCATCTGCGGCGGCAGGGGGTCGGCTGGATCGAGGATCCGTCGAATGCGAACGAGCGCTTCGACCGGGTCAAGGCGCGCAAGGCGCTGGCGGCGCTGGCGCCTTTGGGGATCACCGCGGGCACACTCTCGACGGTGGTGGGGCATCTGGCGATGGCCGAGCAATCGGTGCTCTGGTCGCTGGAGCATCTGGTCAAGGCGCATGTGCGCTTCGACGCGGGCGATGTGGTGATCGACGCGCATGGTTTTCGCGACGCCTTCGACCCCGAGACCGGGCGGCGGCTGCTGAATGCGGCGCTGCTCTGGGTGTCGGGGGCGGAATATCCGCCGCGCGCCGCCAAGGTGATCGACGTGCTGACGAGCTGGCGCACAAGGCGCGACCGCACCCTGCACGGCTGTCGCCTGCTGGTGACCGACGACGCGCTCCGCATCACCCGCGAGCTGCGGGCGGTGGCCGGTCTGCGCCTGCCCTTTGGCCAGGTCTGGGACGGCTGGCGGATCGAGGGGCCGGAGCAGCCGGGGCTGACGCTGGCGGCGCTGGGGCCCGAGGGGCTGCGCCAGCTGGGCGAGGGCCGCAGCCGCGCGGTGCCGCGCGCCAGCCTGCTGGCTTCGCCCGCGCTCTGGCAGGGGGAAACGCTGATCGCCGCGCCGGTGGCGGGCTGGAAAAACGGCTATGAGGCGCGTTTGATGCGGCCAAGCTTCACAGTCTCGCTAATCAGACGTTGAACCTGCGCACTTAATCCCTATTTTCACACCAAAGGCACCGCACCCCATGCGGTGCCCTGTCATTCTTCGGAGGTTTCTCTTGGGCAATCTGCGCAACATCGCCTTCTGGGCCTTGCTTTTCGTGCTCATCCTGGTGCTGTTCAACCTGCTCGGCAGCGGGCAGGGTCCGCTCAATGCCCGGCAAGCGTCCTATTCCGACTTCATCGCCGCCGTCGAAAAGGGCGAGGTGAAACAGGTGCAGCTTGATGGCGAGGATGTGCGCTATCAGGACAGCAAGGGCGACAATTATTCGACCACCAAGGAAGGCTCCGACGCCATTGCCGACAAGCTGGTGGCCAAAGGCATCACCGTCAATGTGGTCAAGCAGCAGCAATCGGGTCTGATGTCGATCCTCGGCGTCTGGCTGCCCTTCCTGGTGATGATCGGGCTTTGGGTCTTCTTCATGAACCGGATGCAGGGCGGCGGCAAAGGCGGGGCGATGGGCTTTGGCAAGTCGAAGGCCAAGCTTCTGACCGAAAAGCACGGCCGCGTGACCTTTGACGATGTCGCGGGCATCGACGAGGCCAAGGAAGAGCTTGAGGAAATCGTCGAATTCCTGCGCAACCCGCAGAAATTCAGCCGTCTGGGCGGCAAGATCCCGAAAGGCGCGCTGCTCGTTGGCCCGCCCGGCACCGGGAAAACCCTGCTGGCCCGTGCGATTGCGGGCGAAGCCGGGGTGCCGTTCTTCACCATCTCGGGCTCGGATTTCGTCGAAATGTTCGTCGGCGTCGGCGCCAGCCGCGTGCGCGACATGTTCGATCAGGCGAAAAAGAACGCGCCCTGCATCGTCTTCATCGACGAGATCGACGCGGTGGGCCGGGCCCGGGGTGTCGGCATCGGCGGCGGCAATGACGAACGCGAACAGACGCTGAACCAGCTTCTGGTCGAGATGGACGGGTTCGAGGCGAATGAAGGCATCATCATCGTCGCGGCGACGAACCGGAAAGACGTGCTCGATCCGGCGCTCTTGCGCCCGGGCCGCTTCGACCGGCAGATCCATGTGCCGAACCCCGATATCAAGGGCCGCGAAAAGATCCTGTCGGTGCACGCCAACAAGATCCCGCGCGGGCCGGATGTCGATCTGCGCACCATCGCGCGCGGCACGCCGGGCTTTTCCGGCGCCGATCTGGCGAACCTGGTGAACGAGGCCGCGCTGATGGCCGCGCGGGTCGGGCGTCGCTTCGTGACGATGGAAGATTTCGAAAACGCCAAGGACAAGGTGATGATGGGGGTGGAGCGGCGCTCGATGGTGCTGACCCCCGAACAGAAGGAAATGACCGCCTATCACGAGGCCGGTCACGCCGTCGTCGGCATGAAGCTGCCGAAATGCGATCCGGTCTACAAGGCGACGATCATTCCGCGCGGTCAGGCGCTGGGGATGGTGGTGTCGCTGCCCGAAATGGACCGGCTGAACTACCACAAGGACGAGGCCAAGCAGAAGATCGCCATGACCATGGCGGGCAAGGCGGCCGAGATCCTGAAATGGGGCGAGGAAGCGGTCTCGAACGGCCCCGCGGGCGACATCATGCAGGCCAGTGCCATCGCGCGGGCGATGGTGATGCGCTGGGGCATGTCGGACAAGGTCGGCAATATCGACTATTCCGAAGCGCATGAGGGCTATCAGGGCAATACCGCGGGCTTCTCGGTTTCGACCAAGACCAAGGAGCTGATCGAGGAAGAGGTCCGCATCCTGATCGAGAACGGCTATGTCGAGGCGCGGCGCATCCTTGAGGAAAACCGCGAGGAATGGGAACGGCTGGCGCAGGGGCTTCTGGAATACGAGACCCTGACCGGCGACGAGATCCGCAAGGTGATGGCGGGCGAGACGCTGGGCGGCGATGACGACCGGCCCTCGGGCAGCCTGCCCACGGTGACCTCGCTGCCGCGCACGAAGCCCGCGCCGAAGCCCGGCATCGCGCCCGAGCCGAACGCCTGAAACGCGCGACAGGGGTGAAATCCAGACCTGCGCCGGGGAACCGGCGCAGGTTTTTTTGATCCTTGCGGTTGCCGGACCAGCGGCCTCTTCTAGGCTCTTTGGGGCACCGGCAAACGATGCCATCTTGCGCAGGCGGGGCGGTTTCGGGCATTGCGGCGTCGCAAATGCGGACTGCCCCGGGGAAAGTAGCGGCTAGCTTGCCGATGCGGGCGGGCGCCGCGTGCGAAGCCACGAAGGAGAGGATCGCATGGCCGTCAGAACCGATATCGAGATCGCCCGGGCGGCCGAAAAGCGGCCGATCCCCGAGATCGGCGCCAAGCTGGGCATTCCCGAGGCGGCGCTGATCCCCTATGGCCGCGACAAGGCCAAGGTCGAGGCCGGTTTCCTGGACGGGCTTGCGGACCGGCCGATGGGGCGGCTGATCCTGGTCACCGCCGTCAGCCCGACCCCCGCGGGCGAGGGCAAGACCACGACCACGGTCGGTCTGGGCGACGCGCTGGCGCATATCGGCAAGAAAACCGCGATCTGCCTGCGCGAGGCCTCGCTTGGCCCGAATTTCGGCATGAAGGGCGGCGCGGCGGGGGGCGGGCTGTCGCAGGTGCTGCCGATGGAAGACATCAACCTGCATTTCACCGGCGATTTCCACGCCATCACCGCGGCCCACAACCTGTTGGCGGCGATGATCGACAACCACATCCATTGGGGCAATGCGCTGCAGATCGACGAGCGTCGCATCGTCTGGCGGCGGGTCATGGACATGAACGACCGTGCCCTGCGCGAGGTGGTGGTGGGGCTGGGCGGGGTCGCAAACGGGGTGCCGCGGCAGACCGGCTTCGACATCACCGTCGCGTCGGAGGTCATGGCCTGTCTGTGTCTGGCCGAGGATCTGGCCGATCTCGAGGACCGGCTGGGCCGGATCGTCGTTGCCTATCGGCGCGACAAGACCGCAGTGACCTGCCGCGACATCGGCGCCGCGGGGGCGATGGTGGTGCTGCTGAAAGAGGCGTTGCAGCCCAATCTGGTGCAGACGATCGCCCACACGCCCGCTTTCGTGCATGGCGGGCCCTTTGCCAATATCGCGCATGGCTGCAATTCGGTCATCGCGACGAAAACCGCCTTGCGGCTGGCCGATTACGTGGTGACCGAGGCGGGGTTTGGCGCCGATCTGGGGGCGGAAAAGTTCTTCGACATCAAATGCCGCAAGGCCGGGTTGGCTCCCGCCGCGGCGGTGATCGTGGCCACGGTGCGGGCGATGAAGATGCATGGCGGCGTCGCGCGCGAGGATCTGGGCCGCGAGGATGTGGGCGCGGTGCGGCGCGGTTGTGCCAATCTGGCCCGTCACATCGCCAATACCCGCGGCTTCGGCGTGCCCGTGGTGGTGGCGATCAATGCCTTTGACGCCGATACCCCGGCCGAGGTCGCGGCGATTGTCGAAGCGGCCGCGGCCCTTGGTGTTGCGGCGATTTCCTGCAAGCACTGGGCCGAGGGCGGGCCGGGCGCCGCCGATCTGGCCCGCAAGGTGGTGGAGCTGTGCGACACTGAGAGCCGCTTTGCGCCGCTTTACCCCGACGCGATGGGGCTTTTCGACAAGATCGAGACGATTGCGCGGCGCATCTATCACGCCGGGGCGGTGACGGCGGACAAGGCGGTGCTGGCGCAGTTGGCCGCCTGGGAGGCGGCGGGTCACGGTTCCCTGCCGATCTGCATGGCGAAGACGCAATATTCCTTTTCCGCTGATCCCGCGCTGCGCGGCGCCCCCACCGGGCATGTGATCCCTCTGCGCGAGGTGCGGCTTGCGGCGGGGGCGGGTTTCGTGGTGGCGATCTGCGGCGAGATCATGACGATGCCGGGCCTGCCCCGGCATCCGGCGGCGGAAACCATCCGCCTTGATGCCGCAGGCGAGATCGAGGGCTTGTTCTGAGGCGGGGTTGAGAAGCGGGCGACAAGGTGCGATAGGAGCAGGGCATAAAGGCGGAACTTGTCCATGAAAGAGCCCTCCGAAATCACCTCGATGGCCGAACTGCGGGCCGAGATCGATGCGCTGGATCTGCGCATCGTCGCGCTGCTGGCCGATCGGGCGCGGTACATTGACCGTGCCGCCGAACTCAAGCCCGCCGAGGGCATGCCCGCGCGCATCAAGGCGCGGGTCGAGGAAGTGGTGGGCAATGCGCGCACCGCCGCCGAGGCGCGGGGGATGGACCCCGAGCTGATCGAGGCGATGTGGCGGATGATGGTGGAATGGTCGATCGCCCGCGAAGAGCGGGTTCTGGGCAAGGGAGACGGGATTTGAGCGCGAAGATCATCGACGGCAAGGCCTTTGCGGCCAAGGTGCGGGCGCAGGTGGCGGCGCATGTGGCGCGGTTGCAGGAGACGAACGGTGTGACCCCCGGTCTGGCCGTGGTGCTGGTGGGCGAGGACCCGGCGAGCCAGGTCTATGTGAAGAACAAGGGCATCCAGACCCGGGAAGTCGGGATGAACTCCTATGAGCACAAGCTGCCCGCCGAGACCTCGGAGGCCGATCTTCTGGCGCTGATCGCGCGGCTGAATGCCGATCCTTCGGTGCATGGCATTCTGGTGCAGCTGCCGCTGCCGAAACATCTCGACAGTGATCTGGTGATCAATGCGATCGATCCGGCGAAGGATGTGGACGGGTTCCACATCTCGAACGTCGGGCTTCTGGGCACCGGGCAGAAGGCGATGGTGCCCTGCACGCCCTTGGGCTGTCTGATGATGCTGCGCGACCATCACGGATCGCTTGCGGGGCTGAATGCGGTCGTTGTCGGGCGCTCGAACATCGTCGGCAAGCCGATGGCGCAACTGCTGCTGGGCGACAGCTGCACCGTCACCATCGCGCATTCGCGCACCAAGGATCTGGCCGAGGTCTGCCGCCGTGCCGATATTCTGGTTGCCGCCGTGGGCCGCCCCGAGATGATCCCGGGCGACTGGGTGAAACCGGGGGCGACGGTGATCGATGTCGGCATCAACCGCATCGAGCGCGACGGCAAGGGCAAGCTGGTGGGCGACGTGCAGTTCGACAGCGCCGCGGCGGTGGCGGGGGCGATCACCCCGGTTCCGGGCGGCGTCGGGCCGATGACCATCGCCTGCCTTCTGGCCAATACGCTGACCGCCTGCTGCCGCGCGCAGGGGCTGGCCGAACCCGAGGGCCTGACCGCCTGAGCCTGCGCCCGGGTCCGGCCCGGGCCAGTTTTCTTGCCCCGCACCTGTCTGGCCTGCGCACAATCTTGGTTGCCTGTGCGCAGTCGGCTCGCTAGCATGTTGACCTGGTTGTGTTTTTGAATGGGGCGAGGGGCCATGCCCTCTGTTGTGAGCACGCGCGAGTTCCTGTGCGCCTATGGACGGGCGATGGCGCAGCCCGTCATCCCCGTGGTCTGGCTGGTGACCTCGATCTTCGGAATCGTCGCCAGCCCGTTCGGAACCGAGCATTTCCCGCTGACCGGACGTGTCGCCTTCTGGCCGATCACCATTGGTCTTGGCGTGCTGGTGGGCGGATTTTTGCGGGTGGTCGTGCGGGACTGCTGGGGCCTGCGCAGCTTCTGGCCCGAGGCGCCGCTGATCGCCGTTCTGGCCGCGCTGGGGCTGACGCCGCTGTTTCTGGCCCTGGCCCGGGCCGTCGCGGGGCCGGAGCAGCATGTGCCCTCGCCCCCGGCGATGACGGGGTATATCTTCATCATGTCGATCATCACCTCGACGCTGCGGCATGCCTTGGCGGCGACCTGGCCCGGGATGCCGGTGACCGCGACGCCCGGGGCCGGAGCCGCCCCGCCAGAGCCCGCGCTGACAGATCCCGTCCCGGCCGATCCGGCCCCGCCCGGCCGGGACGCTGCGGCGCGGCTGATGGCACGGCTCTCGCCGGAGCTGCGGGCGCCCCTGATCCGGTTGCAGATGCGCGACCATTATGTCGAGGTCTTTACCCAGGCCGGATCGGAAACCGTGCTGCTGCGGATGGCGGATGCGATCTGCGCCGCCGAAGGGGTCGAGGGGCTGCAGGTGCACCGGTCGCATTGGGTGGCGCTGCAGGCGATCCGGGGGGTAATGCGGGCGCAGGGCAAGGTCAGCCTGGCGCTGCGGGACGGCACGCAGATTCCGGTTTCGCGGGGCAATGCGCCCGCGGTTCTGGCGCTTGGCCTGCCCGAGATCGTGCCGCAGGCCGAAGATGGCGCGCAGGCGCCGCAAGTTCTGGTCGCGCGCTAGGCCCGGTTCCGCCCGGCGGGATCAGTGCAGGATCGCTTCCTCGCGCACGAACATGTTCGACCAGGCGCGGTCGATCAGCTCGGGGGACATCTGATAGGGGATGCCCTCGAAGTCGCAGATCGCGATCATCTGGTCGATCAGGAAGACCGGCTGATAATTCGCATAGACGTTGTTGATCGTCGGGTATTTCACCTTCATCAGATGCACGAGCGCGGCTTCGCTCAGCGGCATGCCGCGCTTTTTCGCGACGAGCGAGAAGATTTTCAGGTAGTCGGCCTGGCTTGGCCCGTCGATCTTGATCTTGAAGAAGATCCGGCGCAGCGCCGCCTTGTCGAAGATCTGGTTCGGGTGGAAGTTGGTCGAGAAGATGACAAGCGTGTCGAAGGGCACCTCGAACTTCTCGCCCGATTGCAGCGCAAGGATGTCGCGGCCTTCTTCCAGCGGCACGATCCAGCGGTTGACCAGTTTCTGCGGCGGTTCGACCTGACGGCCAAGGTCGTCGACGATGAAGACCCCGCCCGAGGCCTTCATCTGCAAGGGCGCGGTATAGGTGCGCGCCGTCGTGTTGTAGGTGAGGTCGAGCATGTCGAGCGAGAGTTCCCCGCCGGTGATCACCGTGGGCCGGTCGCACCAGACGTAGCGGCTGTCGAAGCGGTTGCCGGATTTGCGCAGGCTGCCCGGGTCTTCGACATCCTCGCGGGCGGCGGTGTGCACGACCGGGTCATAGACGACGATCACCTGACCGGCATATTCGACCGCGCGCGGAACGTAGATCCGGTCGCCGATCGCATCGCGGATGCCGTTCGAGATCGAGGATTTGCCGTTGCCGGGCGGACCATACATCAGGATCGACCGCCCCGAGGACACCGCCGGTCCAAGCTGGTCGATCAGCGTCGGCGGCAGCACCAGATGCCCCATCGACCGCATCAGCTGCATCCGGGTCAGCTGGATGTTGCGAATCGACTATTTGCGCATCTGCACCGCATATTCGTCCAGCGGCACCGGCATCGCGCCGTAATATTCCGATTGCGTCAGCGCATCCAGCGCGCGGGCGCGGCCGCCATCGGTCAGCTGGTAGCCCATCTCGCCGCCCGAATTGGCGTGCAGCGTGCCCGTGGCCTCGATCAGGCGCTGGGCGCGGCCGATGTCGACCAGTTCCTGGGTCAGCGCGATCGGCAGGCAGATCAGCCGGGCAAGGCCGCTGACCGTGTCCATGTTGGTGCGAAACATGGTCTTGAGCAGGATGTCCCGCATCAGCACCGCATTCAGGCCGGTATCGGCAAGGGTCCGGGGCGGGATCGGCGCGATCACGCCCTGGGCGATCATGTTCATCTGTCCTGCTCCGGCTTGTCGTCTTCGGCATTGCTGCGGGATTCACAGCCCGAGTCTGCCGGGCTATTGTGGCCAAAAATGGGAAAAGATGCGGAGAGGCCGGGATGGCGGGCAGGACAAGGGCGGCGGCAGTGAAGCCGTTGACGGGCGGGCTGGCGGTTTTCGCCGTGGTGCTGGCGGTGGCGCCGTTCTGGGCGGGGGGGCTTTTCGTCACCCAGCACGAGGGCGACACGCTGCATCTGGCCGATCTGGTCTTGCGGATGGCCGAAAAGGGCCAGATGCCGCATCGCGATTTCATGACGCCGCTGGGCATCGCTGGCCTGTGGCCGATCGCGGCCTTCGTGCAGGCCGGGCTTGGCTTTGGTCATGCCTTCCTGGCCGCGCAAGCCGCGGTGGCGGCGCTTTTGTTCCTGCCGATCCTGCGCGCCGCGCAATCGCGCTTTCCGGGCGGGCTGGCCTGGATCTTCGGGGCCTATGTGCTTGGCATGGTGCTGGCGCTGGTGCATGGCGAGACGATGCCGATGTTCTCGGTCTCGATGCATTACAACCGCTGGGCCTGGGCGATGGCCTATGTGGCGGTGGCGCTGGCGGTGCTGGAACCGCTCGTGCCGCGCCGCGTGCGGCTGGATGGCGCCTTGATCGGGGCGTTGATGGCGGGGCTGGGGCTGGTCAAGGTGACCTATGTCGTGGCGCTGGCCCCGGTGCTGGTGGTGGCGCTGCTGGTGCGGCGGGATCTGCGCACGCTGGGCGTGGCGGTGCTGTCGGGGCTTCTGGTGCTGGCCGGGGTGACGGCGCTGCTGGGGCCGGGCTTCTGGGTCGGCTATTCTCGGGATCTGCTGACCGTGGCAGGCTCGGCCACCCGGGCGGCGCCGGGGGATCCTCTGGTCGGGGTGCTGGCGGCGCCAGAGCATATCGCGGCGACGCTGGTGGCTCTGGCCACGGTGATCTTTCTGCGCCAGTCCGGGCGGCGGGCCGAGGGGCTGGCGCTGCTCTGGCTGGTGCCCGCCTTCGCCTATGTGGCCTATCAGAATTACGGCAATGATCCGCAATGGCTGGTGCTGGTGGGGCTGATCGCGCTGGCCCTGCGGCCCGAGGGGCGGATCTTGAACGGCTTTGGCTGGCCGATGCGCGAGGCCTTGCTGGCCACCGGGGTTGCGGCGCTGGCGTTGGCGACCGGGCCGATGGTCAATCTGGTCACCAGCCCGTTGCGCCATGCCTTTGCCGCATCGTCAGAAAGCGTGCCGCTGCTCTCGGCCCGGCCGCAGGAGGCCGATCTGCGGGTGATCGCCGCGCGGGTCTATCCGGTGGATTACAAATTGGCGGCGGATACGCCGGGGCAGCCCTATGCCGCCTATGCCGACCGCGGGGACAGTGCGGAACAGCCCCGCAAGCCCGCGGTGCTGAACGGCGAGACCCTGCCCGAATGCGAGATGATGATGGGCTATGTCGCCTGGTTCGAGACCCTGGCCGCGGATCTGACGCAGGCGGGCTATGCCCGGTCGCGGGTGCTGGTGGCGGATCTGTTCTCGGCGCTGTGGCTTTACGGGCCGTTCGAGCCGATCAAGGGCGCCGCGCCTTGGTATTACGGCGGCACCCCGGGGATCGAGGCCGCCGATCACGTGCTGGTGCCGCTTTGCCCGACGGGGGAAACGCGGCGCAACGAGATCGTGACGGCGCTTGCCGAGGCGGGCTGGCGGCTGGTCGAGGAGCGCCGGACCGCCACCTATATCCTGCTGCGGCCCGAGCGCCCGTAAGGGCGCGCGGGCGGGGGCTTCGGGCGGGGCGCTCAGCGCACCCGTTCGACGACGTAATCGGCCAGATCGTCCAGCATCTGCCGCAGCGGATGATCGGGCAGCTTCGCCAGCGCCTTGCGGGCGGTGTCGGTCCAGCCGATCGCCGCCAGCCGGGTCGCTTCCAGTGTGCCGTGCTTCGTCATCAGCGCCATCGCCTGTTCCAGATCGCCCTCGTGCTGGTCGCCCTTTTCGATCACCCGCGTCCAGAAGGCGCGTTCCGCCTCATCGGCCAGCGCGACCGCCTTGATCACCGGCATCGTCAGCTTGCGCTCGCGGAAATCATCGCCGGTGTTCTTGCCGATCTCGGCGGATTTGCCGCCGTAATCCAGCAGGTCATCGACGATCTGGAAAGCGATGCCGAGCGCATCGCCGTAATCGTAAAGCGCCTGCACCTGCTCGGCCGGGGCGCCGCCGATGATGCCGCCGACCTCGGTCGCCGCCGAGAACAGCGCCGCCGTCTTGCCGCGGATCACCCGCAGATAGATGTCCTCGGTGGTTGCCAGACTTTGCGCCGCCGTCAGCTGCAGCACCTCGCCCTCGGCGATCACCGCGGAGGCGTTGGCCAGGATCTCCATCACCCGCATGTTGCCGGTGTCGGTCATCAGCTGGAACGAGCGCGCGAAAAGATAATCGCCCACCAGAACCGAGGATTTGTTGTCCCAGAGCAGGTTCGCCGTCGGACGGCCGCGGCGCTGGCGGCTTTCGTCGACCACGTCGTCATGCAGAAGCGTCGCGGTGTGGATGAATTCGACCGTCGCCGCCAGATGCACATGGAACGGCCCGCCATAGCCCACCAGACGCGCCGCGGCGAGCGTCAGCATCGGCCGCAGCCGCTTGCCGCCCGCCTCGATCAGATGCGCCGTGACCTCGGGGATGCGGGGCGCATGTTCCGAACTCATCCGATCGCGGATCAGCGCATTGACCGCCGCCATGTCCTCGGCCAGCGCCTGCGCCAGACGGTCGTGCGGTTTCGTCGCCTTGTCGTCGAGGCTCATCGGTCTTCCTTCCCAGTTTCCCGGCCCAATTTCGTCTCGACAGGGGGACAAAGCTGCCCTTAAGTCGAGCCATGAAAGAGCTTTTGCGCACCACTGACCCGGTTCGGATCGCCATGGCGATGGCCCTTCTTGAGGGCGAGGGTATAACGGCCTTTGAATGGGACGTCCACATGAGCATTCTGGACGGCAGCCTCGGCATTTTGCCGCGCAGATTGGCCGTGGCCGATGCCGACTGGTTCGAGGCGCGGGCGATCTTGCGCGACAACGGGCTTTGGGAAGACTGATGTTTGCGCCCGAGGACTGCAGCTTCGACCGGTTTCTGGATGGTCGGCTGACGGTGGCGCAGCCGCGCCATGGCTATCGTGCGGCGATGGATCCGGTGCTTCTGGCGGCGGTTTGCGGCGCAAAACCGGGGCAATCGGTGCTGGAACTGGGCTGCGGGGCGGGGGTGGCAAGCCTGTGCCTTGGCTGGCGGGTGCCGGGGCTGGTGCAGGCGGGGCTGGAACTGCAACCCGACTATGCCGATCTGGCGCGGCGCAATGCGGCGGCGAACGGCCTCGCACTTGAGGTGTTCGAGGGCGATCTGGCGCGGATGCCCGCGGCGCTGCGGGCGCGCAATTACGATCATGTGATCGCCAATCCGCCCTATTTCGCCGCCTCGGGCGGCACGGCGGCGGCGGACCCGGGCCGCGAGCGGGCGCAGCGCGAGGTGACGCCGCTTGCCGATTGGGTGCGGGCCGGGATGCGGCGGCTGCGGCCGGGCGGCTGGCTGACGCTGATCCAGAATGCCGACCGGCTGGGCGATCTTCTGGTCGCGCTGGCGGGGCAGGGGGGCGCGGTCACGGTGCTGCCGATCGCGGCGCGGCAGGGACGGGCGGCGGGGCGGGTGATCGTCGCCGCGCGCAAGGGGGGCAAGACGCCCTTGCGGCTTCTGGCGCCCTTGGTGCTGCATGCCCTGCCTGCGCACGGCGGTGATTGCGAAGACCTCACCGCCGCGGCGCAGGCAGTGCTGCGCTGCGGCGAAGGCTTGCCGTTAACGCCTTAATTCCGTGGCAATATTATTCCGTGAAACGCGCTCATATTTTCGCGCAGGAGTACGACAAGCGCGTGACAAGTGTTCGAAAACGTGCTGCAATCATCTTACCGAACAACGAAAGAGGAGACTGCCATGTCCGTGAGTTCGCATATCGCTGAACTTCGCAAGAAACATCAGGCTCTGTCCGCGGAAGTTGAAGTGGCGCTGCGCACGCCCAGCTTCGACGACCTGCAAATCGCGGAGATGAAGAAACAGAAACTGCGGCTCAAGGAAGAAATCGCCCGGCTGGAAGGCGTGGCGGTCTGAGTTCCGGGCCGGCCTGCGGGCCGGTCCCTAGCCTTGCCGACTGCCCAAAGCGGCCAGAAAGGCACCTGCAGCAATCATCGCGGCGGCCAGCACCAGGATGGGTGATGCTGCCGCGATCCCCGCCCCGATCAGCGCCAGCGTTGACAAAAGGGGCGCCGCATAGGACGCCGTCCCCAACATCTGGATGTCGCCCCGCTTCACCCCCATATCCCATGTGTAAAAGGCCAGCCCAACCGGGCCCAGCCCCAGCGCAATGATGGCCCCCCAGCCGCCAAGGCTCCCGGGCCAGAGCGTGTCTTCCAGCGCCAGATGCGCCAGCGCCGAGAGCGCGGCACTGGCCAGGCAATAGATCGCGACGGCGGCGGTGGGCACCGCGCCCATCCGGCGCGACAGCAGCGAATAGCCCGACCAGATCAGCGCGCACAGGAACGCCAGCCCGTAGCCCGGCAGCGAATCGGCGCTGGCCGAGATGCCGCCGCGGGCGACGATCAGCGCCGCCCCGGCAAAGGCGATCACCGCCCCGAAAATGTGCCACCGGTTCAGCCGCTCGCCCGGCAGCAGGCCGGACAAAAGGACGATCAACAGCGGCCAGAGATAGGCGATCAGGCTGGCCTCGGCCGGGGGGGCCAGACGCAGCGCCGAGAAATAGATCAGGTGATAGCCGAAAAGCGCTGCTGTGCCAAAGGCATAGACCTTCCACGAGATCTGGCGCAGCACAGCCAGCCCCTCGGTCGCGGCGACCCAGATCAGCCCGATGCCGCCGCCGATGGCAAAGCAGATCGCATTCAGCTGCAACGGCGGCACCGGCGCCGAGGCCACGGTGAACAGCGCCAGCAGCGCCCAAAGTGCGACGGCGGAAAAGCCGATCAAGGTTGCCCGGTTGCGCGACATCTGCCCCCCGAAATGCAAGAGGCCCGCAAGATGCGGGCCCCGAACCATTTTGCCAAGGGCAAATCAGGTCATGTATTGGCCGCCGTTCGCGGTCAGCGTCGCGCCGGTGATGAAGCCCGCATCATCCGAGGCGAGGAAGACCACGCAGCGCGCGATATCGCCGGTTTCGCCCAGACGGCCGACCGGGATCGTCGCGATGATCTGCTCGCGCACCTTTTCCGGCACCGCCATCACCATCTCGGTCGCGATATAGCCCGGGCAGATCGCGTTGACGGTGATCCCCGCCCGCGCCCCTTCCTGCGCCAGCGCCTTGGTGAAGCCGATGTCGCCCGCCTTGGCCGCGGAATAGTTCGCTTGGGCGAACTGGCCCTTTTGGCCGTTGATCGAGGAGATGTTGATGATCCGGCCGAATTTGCGCTCCCGCATGCCATTCCACAGCGGATGCGTCATGTTGAAGATGCCGTTCAGGTTGGTGCCGATCACCTGATCCCACTGCTCGCGGGTCATCTTGTGGAAGGGCGCGTCGCGGGTGATGCCCGCATTGTTCACCAGCACATCGACCGGGCCCAGATCGGCCTCGACCTGGGCGATGCCCGCGGCGCAGGCGTCGTAATCGGCGACCGACCATTTGTAGGTCTTGATCCCGGTCTCGGCGGTGAATTTCGCGGCGGCCTCGTCATTGCCGGCATAGTTCGCGGCGACGGTGTAACCCGCGTCCTTCAGCGCCATTGAGATCGCCGCGCCAATGCCGCGCGACCCACCGGTGACGAGTGCAACTCTGGACATGATTCCTCCTCAGAACATCCGTGTTGAAATGCTGTTACCCAAAATAAGATGGGCGCGCAATATTGTTGCGCGCCCGTTTTTCGCATTTGCAGAGAAAAGTGAGGCTCAGAGCCCTTCAAGGCACATGGCCACGCCCATGCCGCCGCCGATGCAGAGCGTCGCGAGGCCCTTTTTCGCCCCCGAACGTTTCATTTCGAAGACAAGCGTGTTCAGGATCCGGCAGCCCGAGGCGCCGATCGGGTGGCCGATGGCGATGGCGCCGCCGTTGACGTTGACCTTCGACACGTCCCAGCCCATGTCCTTGTTCACCGCGCAGGCCTGGGCCGCGAAAGCCTCGTTCGCCTCGATCCGGTCCAGATCGGCGGCCTTCCAGCCCGCCTTTTCCAGCGCCTTGCGCGAGGCCGGGATCGGGCCGCAGCCCATGATCGACGGGTCAAGCCCGGCGGTGGCGTAAGAGGCGATCCGGGCCAGCGGCGTCAGACCGCGTTTCGCCGCCTCTTCCTCGGTCATCAGCAGCACGACCGCGGCGCCGTCATTGATGCCGGAGGCGTTGCCCGCGGTGACGGTGCCGTCCTTGGTGAAGGCCGGTTTCAGCTTCTGCATCGATTCGAGCGTCGCGCCGTGACGGATATATTCATCGGCATCGACGACGATGTCGCCCTTGCGGGTCTTCACCGTGAAGGGGATGATTTCATCGACGAATTTGCCCGCCTTTTGCGCGGCTTCGGCCTTGTTCTGGCTGGCAAGGGCGAATTCGTCCTGCATCTCGCGGGTGATGCCCCATTGTGCCGCGACGTTTTCCGCGGTCTGGCCCATGTGATAGCCGTTGAACGCGTCCCAAAGCCCGTCCTTGATCATCGAATCGATCATCTTCATGTCGCCCATCTTGGTGCCCGCGCGCAGATGCGCGACATGAGCCGACAGCGACATGCTTTCCTGCCCCCCGGCGACCACGATCGCCGCATCGCCGAGCTGGATGTGCTGCGCGCCCAGCGCCACCGTGCGCAGGCCCGAGCCACAGACCTGGTTGATGCCCCAGGCGGCCGATTCGATCGGCAGACCGGCCTTGATATGCGCCTGACGCGCCGGGTTCTGGCCCTGACCGGCGGTCAGCACCTGACCGAGGATGGTTTCCGAGACCTCCGCCTTGTCGATGCCCGCCCGCGCCACGACGGCTTCGATCGCCGCGGCGCCCAGCTCATGCGCGGGCGTGTTGGCGAAAGCGCCGTTGAAGCTGCCCACGGCGGTCCGGGCCGCCGAGACGATGACGACATTGGTCATGAAGTTCCCTCCTCACAGGATTTCAGGCGCAAAGGCGCCCATTGCCGCTGCGCAGCATGCCGAAAGGCCGCAGGAGGTCAAGCATATTTGGCAATATTGAAGTCTGTTCGCGCAATTTTGTTGCGCGATGAAATCGGAGGTCCGGGCCGGGTCTCAGATCCCGGCCTTGTGGGGCGTGGCCGCTTTCCACGGCGGCATGATCGTCGGCGCGCCGAAATAATAGCCCTGCATGCAGTCGATGCCTGCACGTGTCAGCCAAGCGGCATCCTCGGCGGTTTCGACGGCTTCGGCAACGGTGAACATCTCGAAATGCCTGGAAATCGACATCAGCGCCTGGGTCAGGATCTGGTTGTCGGGATTGCGGGCGATGCCGGTGATGAACTGGCCGTCGATCTTCAGGATGTCGAAGTAGAATTCGCGCAGATAGCGGAACGAGGTGTAGCCGGCGCCGAAATCGTCGAGCGCGAAGCAGATCCCTTTCGTCTGCATGTCCTGCATGAAGACCGAGACCAGTTCCGGCATCATCATCGCCGAGGATTCGGTGATTTCCAGAATCAGCCTTTCGCCAATGTGGTCATCCATCGCTAGACCGCGGTTGAGAATGCGCATCCACTCCGGATAGCCGATCGAGCGGGCGGACATGTTCACCGACAGCCGCAGGCTGCGATCCTCGGCCAGCGACAGAAGTCCCATTTCCAGCGCCAGGCAGTCCAGCTTGCGGCCGACCTCGGTGGTTTCGGCGGCGCCGATGAAATCCTGCGCCGGAATCACCCGGCCGGTGTCGTCGAGCACCCGGATCAGCCCCTCGTAAAAGGCGGGGCGGTCGGGGCGCAGGGTCTGCACGACGGGTTGAAAGGCCAGCACGACATCGCGGCGTTCGACGGCGCGGGTGACCATCGACAGGGTTTCCCGGTCACGTTGGGCGACGGCGAAATTCAGCGGGCTGGATTCGGCCGGATCGAGCGACTCGCGCAGCGACAGCGGAATTTTCGTCATCGGCCCCTCCATCAGGTACCGGCCCAGATTCCGCGAAATCGGCTAACAACAGGTAAAGCCCCCCAAGTTCCGTGCCGCATGGTTAATGAGATCCCCTGAAAATAAACCTAAGGTTGTATACGTTTCGCTTACCTTGACGCCCTATGGTTGCTGCAGTGTCCAGCTTCAGGGAAATCATGACCGCGCCGACCGATCTTTCCAAATCGCAGGAGAACGAAGCCCCCTTCGGCTTCGACGAACTCTTTTACTCCCGCACCGACAAGCGCGGGGTGATCATTGCCGGCAACGAGGTGTTCCACCGCGTTTCGGGCTTCGAATGGTCCGAACTTCTGGGGGCCCCGCACAAGGTCGTGCGCCATCCCGACACGCCGCGGGGGGTGTTCCGCATCCTGTGGAGTGCGCTGGGCGCAGGCCATCCGATGGGCGCCTATGTCAAGAACCGCGTCCGCAACGGCGACATCTACTGGGTCTTCGCCGTCCTGATGCCGGTCGACGGCGGCTACCTGTCGGTGCGGCTGAAGCCCTCGACGCCGCTTTTTGATCGGTTCCGCGAGGTCTATACCAAGCTCAGCGCCCGCGAACGGGCCGAAAGGCTCGACCCCGAGGTCAGCGCCGGAGAGTTGCGCGGCCTTGCCCAGGCCGAGGGATTTTCCAGCTATACAAGCTACATGGCCTTCGCGCTCGGGCAGGAACTGGCGGCGCGGGATGCCAAGCTTGGCCGTCCGGCCGATCCGCGCACGCAGCGGCTGATCGAGATGAACAAGTCGCTCGAGCGCGTGACGCAGGAGCAGACCAAGCTTTTGCGCAGCTTCGAGGCGCTGCAGTCGATCCCGAACAACATGCGCATCGTCGCCTCGCGGATGGAACCTTCGGGCGGTCCGGTCTCGGCGATCTCGGAGAATTACAAGGCCTCGTCGCTGGTGATCTCGGAACGGCTGCGCAGTTTCGTCGCCGGGCGCGACAACCTCTGCGACCGGGTGTCGCGTCAGGCGGCGCGGGCGCTGTTCCTGCTCGGCTCGAACCGGGTGCTGAAGGAAATGAACGCGGGTTTCCGCGACGCCGCCAAGGTCGAGGGAATCGACTGGAACGTCGAACGCGACCTGTTGCGCGCGCTCGAGGCCCGGTCCTACATCGACACCCGCGAGGCGATGATGCGCGCCGTCGGCCATGCCGAGGAGCTGTTCCGCGCCAGCGGCGAGATTCGCCGCCTGATGCTGGGGCTCGACACGATCCGGGTGCTGGGCCGGGTCGAATGCGGGCGGATGCGCGACAGCAGCGGCGGGCTTTCGGCGACGATCGACCAGCTCGACATCTTCCATGCCGACATCAAGAACCGGCTCGAATCGATCATGCGCCTGTCGGAGGAAATCGGCTCCTCGATGAACCAGTTCATGCGGAGCGAATCGCGCTGATCACTCGGCGCGCAGCGCGGCGATCACGGCTTTCGCTTCCGGGCTCGACCAATCGGCCGGGCCAAAGAGCTGCGCCACGATCTGCCCCTGACGGTCGATCAGGAACGAGGCGGGCAGGCCGGGAACCCCCAGCGCCCGCGGCAGCCGCTCGGTTTCGTCGATCATCCGCGGCAGCACCGTGATGCCCTGTTTGTCGAAAAACGCCCCCACCTTCGCCTGGGTGTCGCGATTGCTGGAGGCCACCGTCAGCACGGTGAAATCCGCCCCGCCGATCTCGGCCTGAAGCGCCGCGATATCGGGCATTTCCTTGCGGCAGGGCGCACACCAGGTCGCCCAGAGGTTCAGAAGCACCACCTTGCCGCGATAATCGGCCAGCCGGTGGCTGGTGCCGGTTTCATCGACAAAGGGGATTTCGGGCAGGGCCAGCGGTTCGGTGAAGACGGCGAGTTTCTTCATCTCGCCCTGTTTGAGCGCCGACAGGTCGGCGGCGGGCGCGGCATTTGCGCTCAGGGCAAGGGCCGTATAAAGGACGAGCAACCGCAGCATGATGCCTCCGACGAAGGGCCTGACGATGACCGACGACACGAAATCCTCGAACGCCATGTGGGGCGGGCGCTTCGCCGCCGGTCCGGACGCGATCATGGAGGCGATCAACGCCTCGATCTCGTTCGACAAGCGGCTTTACGCACAGGATATCCGCGGCAGCCGGGCCCATGCGGCGATGCTGGCCGCGACGGGTATCCTTACGAATAGGGATGCCGAGGCGATCGGGGAAGGGCTGCTCACGGTCTTGTCAGAGATCGAGGCGGGGGATTTCCCGTTTTCGACCGCGCTTGAGGACATTCACATGAATGTCGAGGCGCGGCTGAAGGTGCTGATCGGCGAACCGGCGGGGCGGCTGCACACGGCGCGCTCGCGCAATGATCAGGTGGCGACCGATTTCCGGCTCTGGGTCCGCGATCAGGCCGATGCGGCGATCACCTCGCTCACCGCGCTGATGAAGGTGCTGGTGGCGCAGGCCGAGAAGGGCGCCGATTGGGTGATGCCGGGCTTCACCCATCTGCAGACCGCGCAGCCGGTGACCTGGGGCCATCACATGATGGCCTATGTCGAGATGTTCGCCCGCGATCGGAGCCGCTTTGAAGATGCGCGCAAGCGGATGAACGAATGCCCGCTCGGCTCGGCGGCGCTTGCGGGCACGGGCTTTCCGATCGACCGGCATATGACGGCGCAAGCTTTGGGCTTTGATCGGCCGATGGCGAACAGCCTGGATGGCGTGTCGGATCGTGATTTCGCGCTGGAATTCCTGTCGGCGGCGGCGATCTGCGCGGTCCACCTCAGCCGACTGGCGGAGGAACTCGTGATCTGGTCCTCGGCGCAGTTCCGGTTTGTGGCGATGTCGGACAAATGGTCGACCGGGTCGAGCATCATGCCGCAAAAGCGCAACCCCGATGCGGCGGAACTGATCCGGGCGAAGATCGGCCGGGTGCTGGGGGCGGCCGTTGCCCTGTTCACCGTGATGAAGGGCCTGCCGCTGGCCTATTCGAAAGACATGCAGGAAGACAAGGAACAGGTTTTCGACGCCGCCGACACGCTGATGCTGGCCTTGGCGGCGATGACGGGCATGATGTCCGACCTGACGGTGAACACCGCGAAACTGGAAGCGGCGGCGTCGTCGGGCTTTTCAACCGCGACGGACCTTGCCGACTGGCTGGTGCGCGAGGCCGGTCTGCCCTTCCGCGACGCCCACCATGTCACCGGCGCGCTGGTGGCGCTGGCGGAGAAGAAGGGCTGCGATCTGCCCGATCTGAGCCTTGACGAGCTGAAATCCGCCCATCCGGCGCTGACCGATGCGGTCTATTCCGTGCTGGGGGTTCATAATTCGGTCGCCTCGCGGCAGTCTTACGGTGGCACCGCCCCCGATCAGGTCCGCGCCCAGGTGGCGCGCTGGAAGGGGCTTCTGGCCTGAGAACGGAGGTTTCATGCGCATTCTTCTGGCCCTGTCGCTTCTGAGCTTCGCCGCCGCCTGCGGTGTCGACGGCCCGCCGACGCCGCCACAAGCCACGACCCCCGGCCTCTCGATCACCGGCGAGGCGCGGATGGGCGTGGCGGGCAGGCTGTGAGGCTCGCGCTGCCGCTGCTGCTGATCCTGCTTGCGGCCTGTTCCGGGCCGCGGGCGGCGGTGCATGCCAATCCCGCGGGGCAGGTGACGACCGGGGTTTCGACCGGCGTCGGCCCGGTGCGGCTTGGGGTGAACAGCAGTGGCCGCGGCTCCGTCGGCACGCGGCTGGGCTGGCTGCATCTGGGGGCGGGCTTCTGAGACCGCTTTTCTTGACCGGCCCGACCGGCTAAGAACGCCCGAGGAACCGGAGGGCGCGATGGATCACTTTCTTTACCGCAATGGCGTGCTGCATGCCGAGGACGTGGCCCTGCCCGAGATCGCGGCTGCCGTCGGCACGCCCTTCTACGTCTATTCCGCCGCGACCCTGACCCGGCATTTTCAGCTCTTCGATGCCGCGCTGGCGGGCACCGATCATCTGGTCTGTTTCGCGATCAAGTCGAATTCGAACCTGGCGGTGCTGAAACTGCTCGGCGATCTGGGCGCGGGGATGGATGTCGTCTCGGGCGGCGAATATCGCCGGGCGAAAGCCGCGGGCGTGCCCGGCGACCGCATCGTCTTTTCCGGCGTCGGCAAGACGCGCGAGGAAATCCGGCTGGCGCTGACCGGCGGCATCCGGCAGTTCAACGTCGAAAGCGAACCCGAATTGCGGGCGATTTCGGAGATTGCCACCGCGCTGGGCGTCACCGCGCCGATTGCCTTGCGGGTGAACCCCGATGTCGATGCCAAGACCCATGAAAAGATCGCCACCGGCAAGTCGGAAAACAAGTTCGGCATTCCGATCGCCAAGGCCCGCGCGGTTTATGCCGAGGCTGCGAAACTGCCCGGGATCGAGGTGATCGGCGTCGATGTGCATATCGGCAGCCAGCTGACCGATCTGGCGCCCTTCGAGGCCGCCTTCACCAAGGTCCGCGAGCTGACGCTGGCGCTGCGCGAGGATGGCCACGATATCCGCCGCCTCGATCTGGGGGGCGGTCTGGGCATCCCCTATCACCAGCGCTCGAACGAGGCGCCGCCGCTGCCCACCGATTACGGCGCGATGATCACCCGCGTTCTGGGCGATCTGGGCTGCGAGATCGAGATCGAGCCGGGGCGGCTGATTTCCGGCAATGCCGGGCTGATGGTGACCTCGGTCATCTATCTGAAGGAAGGCGAGGGGCGGAACTTCCTGATCGTCGATGCGGCGATGAACGATCTGGTGCGTCCGGCGATGTATTCCGCGCATCACGACATCGTTCCGGTGATCGAGCCCGCGCCGGGCATCGCGCCGCAGCCCTTTGATGTCGTTGGCCCGGTCTGCGAGACCGGCGACACCTTCACCAAGGGCCGGGAGCTGCCGCCGATGGGCGAGGGCGATCTGGTCGCCTTCCGCTCGGCCGGGGCTTACGGCGCGGTGATGGCCTCGGAATATAATTCCCGCCCGCTGATCCCCGAGGTGCTGGTTGCCGGGGATCACTTCGCCGTCATCCGGCAAAGACCGAGCTTTGAGGAAATGCTGGCCCGCGATAGCATCCCGGAATGGCTCTGATCCCGTAGTCGGGGCCGGAAAGGACCGATGCCGCCGCCGCCGCCCCTTCCGGGCGACCCGCTCGCCCCGCTGGCCCGACCGATCGCGCTGACGCGGGCGGCGATGCTGGCCGAACGGCTGCTGCGCGCCTTCTGGCCGTTGCTGACGCTGGCGGCAATCACCTTCACCCTTCTGGCCTTTCGCCTGCCCGATTACCTGAGCGGGCGGCAATGGCCCGTTCTGGCCGGCTGTCTGGCGTTTCTGGCCGTCGTTTTGACCGCGCCCGGGCTGCGGCGGTTCCGCATCCCCACCCGGGCCGAGGCGATTGCCCGGCTGGATGCGACCCTGCCCGGCCGACCGCTGGCCGCGCTGACCGACAGTCTGACGCTGGGCGAGACCGATCCGGCGACGCGCGCACTTTGGGCGCTGCACCGCGGCCGCATGGCCGAAAGCGCCGCCGTTGCCCGTGCGCCCCTGCCCGCGCCCGATCTTGCCCCGCGCGACCCTTACGGCCTGCGGATTTCCGCGTTGACCGGCGTCACCGTGGCGCTGGTCTTCGGCGCGCCCTTGGCGATCTTCACCCCTGCGACGCACCCGCGCCCCCCCGGCACCGCCGAGGCCGCGATGGGCCCCTCCTGGGAAGGCTGGGCCGAGCCGCCGCGCTATACCGGCAAGCCCGGGCTTTATCTGAACGGCGTCGAGAGCGAGGAGCTGGTCCTGCCCGAGGGCACGAAGCTTTCCTTCCGGTTCTATGGTGCTCCCGGATCGGTGCCCTTCAGCGAAACCGTCTCAAGCCCCGCGGCCACGCCCGAAAAGACCGGGGGCGCCGAGGTGCAAAGCCTTGATCTGACGGCCCGCCGCTCCGGCGGGATCGAGATCGGCGGGCCGATGGGACGCAGCTTCCAGGTCACGCTTCTGTCCGATGCCGGGCCGGAGGTCGCGCTGCCGCGGCTGGCCGAACGCCGCGCCGATGGCAAGCTGGCGCAGCCCTTTCATGCGCGCGATGATTACGGCGTGATCCGGGGACAGGCGCAGATCCGCCTGGATCTGGCGGCGGTCGACCGCCGCTACGGGCTGGCCATCGCCCCCGAGCCGCGCCCCGATCTGATCTTCGATCTGCCGCTGCCGATCACCGGCTCGCGCGCGGATTTCACCGAAATGCTGATCGAGGACATGTCCGAGCACCCCTGGGCGAACCTGCCGGTCAAGCTCTCGCTCTCGGTCGAGGACGGGCTGGGCCAGACCGGCACCAGCGGCGACCAAAGCTTCGAGCTGCCCGGGCGGCGGTTCTTTGACCCGCGGGCGGCGGCGCTGATCGAGCTGCGCCGCGATCTGCTGTGGTCGCGCGAGAACGCCCCCCGCACCGCGCAGCTTCTGCGGGCGCTCCTGAACCGGCCCGAGAATCTGTTCCCGCTGCCGCAGATGGCCGAGGCGCTGCATGCGCAGATCGAACGTCTGGAGGGCGCCGCGCTGACCCCCGAGGCCCGGGACGAAGTGGCCAGGACCCTGTGGGATCTGGCGAAACTGCTCGAAGATGGCGGTCTGGCCGATGCTTTGGCCGCCATGCAGCAGGCGCAGGAACGGCTGAGCGAGGCGATCCGCAACGGCGCCTCCAAGGACGAGATCGCCAAGCTGATGGCCGAGCTGAAAGAGGCGACCGACCGCTATCTGCAAATGCTGGCCGAGCGCGCCACCGATCAGGAAGAGGGGCCGCAGTTCGGGCAGAAGCAGGACAGCCAGCGCATCAGCGGCGATCAGATCCAACAGATGATGGACGAAATCCAGCGTCTGATGGAGGAAGGCAAGATGGCCGAGGCGCAGGAGCTGCTCGATCAGCTGGCGCGGCAGATGGAAAACATGAAGGTCACTCAGGGCGAGGGCGGCGAGGGGGACGGCCCCGGGGGCAAGGCGATGAAGGATCTGGGCCAGACGCTGCGCGAGCAGCAGAACCTGTCGGACGATGCGTTCCGGCAGATGCAGCGCAGCCCGCAGCCCGAGGGGATCGATCCGGGGCTGGAACAGCCGGGGCCGGGCGGGCCGCAGATGCAGCCTGACGGTCAGCCGCAGGCCGGAGAGGGCGCGCAGGACGATCCGGGCGAAAGCCTGGCCGAGCGTCAGCATGCGCTGCGCCGCGAGCTGGAACGACAGCGCGGGCTGATGCCCCGGCTTGACGGCGAGGCGGCGCGGGAGGCCGAACGGGCGCTCGAAGGCGCCGGGGAGGCGATGGACGGGGCCGAACAGGCGCTGAAGGAGGGCGATCTGGGCGCCGCGCTGGACCGGCAGGCCGATGCGATCGAGGCGCTGCGCGAGGGCATGCGCCATCTGGGCAAGGCCTTGGCCGAGGAGGGCGGTCAGGGTCAGACCGGGCAGGGCGCGCAGGGGATGGAGCGGCGCGGCGATGCGACGGGCGGGCATGGCGAACGCGAATTGCCGCGCGATCCGCTGGGGCGGGCGACGGGCGAGGGCAGCCGGATCGGCACCGACTCGGATCTTTTGCAGGGCGACGACATCTATCGCCGCGCCCGCGATCTGCTGGATGAAATCCGCCGCCGCACCGCCGAACGCAGCCGCCCCGAGTCCGAGCGCGACTATCTGCGCCGCCTGCTGGATCGCTTCGCAACGCCCTGAAATCGGGGCCTGAGCGACCGGATCAGGTCTGTGGCGTCTTCGCCTGCATCGCGGCGATCGCCGCGCGCATCTGCGCATCCAGCCAGATCCGCGCCGCATCCACCGCGGCGACATAGCTGTCCAGCAGCGGCGTCAGCGCCGGCACCCGCCCGGCCAGCTGCGGCGCATAGACATAGACCAGCAACGCCAGCGCCGAGAGCAGCAGCACCATCGAAAAGCCGAGCCGGAAGCCCGCGCCCCTGTCTTGCCGCGCCTGCAGCACGCCCTGGGCGGCAATGTCGTCCGCGCGGTCGGCACTGGCCCGCAGGCTGGAATTGATCTCTTCGATATCGGGCAGACGCGGGCGCCGCTGCGCGCGCTCGGGGCTGTCCGGGGTTTCGGGATCGGGAGTTCCGGCCGGATCGGCGAGAGGGTCATCCGCCTCGACGGAATTCAGATCGCTGAAATCGGGCACCCGGCGCGGCTCGGTGCGGCGCGGCGGCGGCACGCGCTGCGGCTGCACCGGAGCGACGGGGGCAGGCGGCACTGTCGCGGGTGGCACTGCGGCGGGTGGCACTGCGGCAGGCGGTGCGACGGGCGGCAGCACCGGATCGGGGGGCATTTCGCCCCGCGTCTCGATCGCCGTGCCTTCGGCGCGGCGCGCGGCGGCTTCGCGCTCGGCCTCTTCGCGCAGGATCGCCATCAGGTTTTCGTCGAGCGGGCGGCGCGGAATCGCCCCCGCCCGCGGCGCCGGGCCCGTATCGCCGGCCGGTGGCGGCGACGGCGACAGCGGCGGGGCGGGCGGCTCGGGAGGCGGCGGTGCCAAGACGGGGGCGGGCAAGACGGGGTCGGGCGACGCGACCGTCGCGGCCGGGGGGGCTTCGGGGGGGGCGGGCGGATGGGCCCGCATCAGCTCGGCAATCGCCTGGGTCACATCGGTCTCGACCCCGGTCAGATCAAGATCGGCGGGTTCGGGTTCCGTGTCGGTCTGCGGCGGCACGGCCCAGTCCAGCCCCTCGAGCGCCAAGGCCCCGGTTTCGGCGTTTGTGGCCTCGGAGACGCCCCCCCGGGGGACGGCGTCATCGGCGATGGCAGGCGGCGCCGGTTCGGATGCGGCGTCTTCGGGTGCGGGGTCGATGTCGGGCCAGTCTTCCGGGCGCGGTTCGGGCCAGGCCTCGGGCTCCGGGTCCGCGGTCATGCCGGATGTGACAACCGGGTCTTGCGGCGCCCCGGGCAGGATTTCGTCGTCGAAGACGGGGGCCGGATCTTCGGCCGGATCTGCGGCCGCATCCAGCATCTGACGGCTGGGCTGGAACCAGGTCTGGCCGCAGCCGGAACATTGCACATCGCGCCCCGCGGCGGGAATGACCACGTCATCCACCTCGTATTGCGCACCGCATCTTGGGCAGATCAGCCGCATCCGGTTCCCAGCCTCGCCCCTCGCTTGCCATTCTGGCCTTTTCTACCAGCTTGTTGTAGCAAGCAAAGAAACAAACTCCAATAGTTTGAGTGTGTCGCAGGGGCTGCCCGCAGAGGTGGCAACAGGGGAGGGGCCGCGCAGTGATCGAATTGCAGGATGTCGCCGTGGGCTATGGCGGAACCGAGCTGCTGGCGGAGATGACGCTGAAGCTGGTGCCGGGGTCGTTTCACTTCCTGACCGGGCCTTCGGGCGCGGGCAAGACGACGTTTCTGAAACTGTGCTATGCCGAGCTGCTGCCCTCTTCGGGGTTCATGGGGCTTTACGGTCAGGACGCCCGCACGATGGGGCGTGACGACATCGCCCGGATGCGCCAGCGCATCGGTGTCGTGCATCAGGACTGCCAGTTTCTCGATCACCTCTCGGTGGCGGAGAATGTCGCGCTGCCGCTGACGGTGTCCGGGCGGCCGATCGACGGGAGGGAACTGGTCGAGCTGCTGTCCTGGGTCGGGCTGAAGGCGCAGATGAATGCGCTGCCGCCGCAGCTTTCGGGCGGCGAGCGGCAAAGGGCGGCCCTGGCGCGGGCGATCATCACCTCGCCCGAGGTGATTCTGGCTGACGAGCCTACCGGCAACCTCGATTGGGAAATGTCGCTGCGGCTGTTGTCGTTGCTGATGGAGCTGAACAAGCTGGGCAAGACCGTGCTGATCGCGACGCATGATCTGAACCTGATCCGGCAGGCCAAGGCGCAGGTCTCGGCGCGGGTGCTGCGGATCGCGAACCGGCGGCTGCAACTGGCGGGGGCGGATCTGTGATGCGGTTCAATCCTTTCGGCTCTGAACTGTCGACCGCCGACCGGGTGGTGCCGCCCACCGGCTTCACCGCCAATCTGACCGTGCTGACCTCGGCGGCGATGGCCTTTCTGGCGGTCTTCGCGCTGGCCCTGTCGCTGGCTTCGGGGCGGCTCGCCGATCGCTGGTCCGAGGCGCTGGCGCGCTCGGCCACGATCCGCATTTCGGCGCCGCCCGATCAGATGGAGACACAGCTGCGCGCGGTGCTCGAGACGCTGGAAACGACGCCCGGCGTCGCCAGCTACCGCGCCATGGACGAGGGCGAGATGCGCAAGCTGCTCGACCCCTGGTTCGGGCCGGATCTGCCGGTCGATACGCTGCCCTTGCCGAAGCTGGTCGAGCTGACCGAGACCGGGCAGGGCATCGATGCCGAGGGGCTGCGGCTGCGGCTGGCGGCCGAGGCGCCCGGGGCGGTGCTTGATGACCACACCCGCTGGCGCAAGCCGCTGATCGCCGCGGCCGGGCGCTTGCGGCTTCTGGGCTGGCTCTCGCTGGTTCTGATCGGCGGCGCGATGGCGGGGATGATCACGCTGGCCGCACAGGCGGCGCTCGCGGCGAATGGTCAGGTGATCCGCACGCTGCGGCTGGTGGGGGCGCAGGATGCCTTCATCGCCGGGGCTTTCGTGCGTCGTTTCACCATGCGCGCGCTGGCCGGTGCCGGGATCGGCACGGCCCTGGGCATGGCGGCGGTGGCGGCGCTGCCCGCGGCCGATGCGGCGGGCGGCTTCCTGACCGGGCTTGGCTTCACCGGCTGGGGCTGGCTTTGGCCGCTTGCATTGCCGGGGCTGGCTGCGCTAGTGGCCTTTGGCGCCACCCGCGCCGCGGCGCTGCGCATGCTCAGGGGAATTCGCTGATGATCGTTTGGCAATACATTCGTTCGGTTCTGTTCATCGCACAGATGTATGTGATGCTGGCGGTCTATGCCGTTGTCGGGCTGCCCTATGCGCTGATCGGCGGGCGCTCTGCCGCCATCCATGTCTGCCGGGCCTATTGCAAATGGGTGTGCTGGACCGCGGGCTGGATGGTCGGCATCAAGACCGAATATCGCGGCGAAATCCCGACAGGCGACGTGCTGATTGCCGCCAAGCATCAAAGCTTCTTCGACATCCTGATGATCTATGCGGCGATCCCGCGCGGCAAGTTCATCATGAAGAAAGAGCTGGTCTGGACCCCCTTCGTCGGCTGGTATGCCTGGATGATCGGCTGTGTGCCGGTTGATCGCGGCAAGCGTGGCGCGGCGATCAAGGGGATGCTGCAACAGGCCAGGGATGCCCGTTTCGCGGGCGGTCAGCTGGTGATCTTTGCCCAGGGCACCCGCGTCGCGGCCGGGGCGAAGAAGCCCTACAAGATCGGCGCCGGGGCGCTTTACAATGAGCTGGGCCTGCCCTGCGTGCCTGCGGCGACGAATGTCGGCGTGTTCTGGCCGCGCCATGCCGTGCTGCGCAAGCCCGGTCTGGCGGTGGTGGAATTCCTGCCGCCGATCGCGCCCGGCCTGCCGATGGGCGACTACATGAAGCTGATCGAGACGCAGATCGAGACCGCCTCGGACAAGCTGATGGCCGAGGCCGGGCTGAAGATCGGCTGAGGGATCAGCGACCCCGCAAAGCAAAGGGCGGCCTGAGCCGCCCTTTTTCATGTCGCAAGGTCAGGGCGTTATGCCGCCAGACCCTTCGAGCCCATGTCGATGAATTTCTTGCGCCGTGCCGCCAGAATCTCGGCGCGGGTCTTGCCCTTCAGATCCGCCAGCATCTTGCCGATCTCGGCGCCGACGCTCGCAATCGTCTTCTTGCGGTCGCGCTGCGCCCCGCCCAAGGGTTCGGCGATGATCCGGTCGATCACGCCCAGTTTCTTCAGATCCTGCGCCGTCAGCCGCAGCGCCTCGGCGGCTTCGCGCATCTTCTCGGCGTCTTTCCACAGGATCGAGGCGCAGCCCTCGGGCGAGATCACCGAATAGACCGAATGTTCGAGCATGGCGATGCGGTCGGCGGTGGCAAAGGCCACGGCCCCGCCCGAGCCGCCCTCGCCGATGATCACCGAAATCAGCGGCACGCCAAGGCAGAGGCATTTTTCGGTCGAGCGCGCGATGGCCTCGGCCTGACCGCGCTCCTCGGCGCCCTTGCCCGGATAGGCGCCGGGGGTGTCGACAAGCGTGATCACCGGCAGGCCGAAGCGGTCGGCCATGTCCATCAGCCGGATCGCCTTGCGATAGCCCTCGGGGCGGGCCATGCCGAAATTGTGCACGATGCGCGAGGCGGTGTCGTGGCCCTTTTCATGGCCGATCACCACCACCGGCTGATCGTCGAACCGCGCGAGGCCCCCCATCACCGCATGATCGTCGGCAAAGTTGCGATCCCCCGCCAGCGGCGTGTATTCGGTGAAAAGCTCGTAGATATAGTCGCGGCAATGCGGCCGGTCGGGATGCCGCGCCACCTGGCATTTGCGCCAGGGCGTCAGATCCTTGTAAAGGTCGCTCAGCAGTTGCGCCGCCTTCTTGTCAAGCGCGGCCGCTTCCTTTTCGACATCCATCCCCGAATTCGCCCGGGCCAGCGCCCGCAGTTCCTCGGCCTTGCCCTCGATCTCGGCGAGCGGCTTTTCGAACTCGAGATAGGTCGTCATCGAAGCCTCCGTAACGCAGTCGTGGCCTATATGACCGCGCGGGCCGGGATTTGCAACTGACGCAGGGAAAACCGGGCAGAGTGCCGCGGGGGAGGTGGGGATCGCAATGGGGAAACGCCCCGGCGCGGGTCCGGGGCGTTCCTGTTCCCTCATGCAGCCGGGCCTCCCCTCCCTACCGCTCCGGGATCCGAATCGATTCGGTCACGAATCGTTTACACGGTGCTCAGACCTTAGCCATTTCCGCCTGTCTGACAATCACTTCCGCCTGCCGGATCGAGGCGATATCGACCAGCCGCCCCTTGTAGACGGTGGCGCCGGCGCCCTCGGCCTTGGCCTTTTCCATTGCGGCCAGAATCTCGCGCGCTTCGGCCACGGCGGCCTCCGAGGGGGTGAAGACCTCGTTCGCCAAGGCGACCTGTTTCGGGTGGATCGCCCATTTGCCGACCATGCCGAGCGTTGCCGAGCGCAAAGCCTGGGCCCGGAAGCCCTCGTCATCCGAGAAATCGCCGAACGGGCCGTCGACCGGCAGGATGCCATGGGTGCGGCAGGCGGCGACGATGGCGGCCTGCGCCCAGTGCCACGGGTCCGACCAATGTTTCACGCCCGCATGCAGCATATAGTAGTTTTCCTGCGTGCCGCCGATGCCGGTGGTGGCCATGCCCATCGAGGCGGCGAAATCCGCCGCGCCAAGGCTCATCGCCTGCAGGCGGGGGCTGGAGGCCGCGATCTCTTCGACATGGGCGATGCCCGCGGCCGATTCGATGATCACTTCCAGCGAAATGCGTTTCTTCCGGCCCTTGGCGGCCTCGATGGCCGTCACCAGCGCATCGACGGCGTAAACGTCGGCGGCGCAGCCCACTTTCGGGATCATGATCTGGTCGATGCGTTCGGACCCGTCTTCCAGCAGCTCGACCACGTCGCGATACCAATAGGGCGTGTCGAGGCCGTTGATCCGCACTGAAAGGTATTTGTTGCCCCAGTCGATGTTGTGCGAGGCCTCGATGATGTTGCGCCGCGCCTGCGGCTTGTCATCGGGCGCGACCGAGTCTTCCAGGTCGAGGTTGATCACATCGGCCGCCGATTGCGCCATCTTTTCAAAGATCGCCGGACGCGAACCCGGCCCGAACAGCTGGCAGCGGTTGAGGCGGGCGGGGGCAGGGGGCTGGGTGCGGAAGCTCATCTGTCTCTCGGCAATGAAGTTACGGGATGCGTTGCGTTTTCGATATAATGTTGCGCTGCGGCGTGCAAGAAATTTCTGCGCCTGCAGCATCCGGGTCAAAGGGTGATGAATTTTGCGGCGCGGGGAAAAGCTGGAAGAAACTGCGGTCAAATCGCAAGATTGCGCAAGAAAGTTGTAGAGTTGCTGCGGTTCCGCCGTATCTTTCCAAGAAAATCCGGGCGCTGTCGCGTCATACCTTGCGAAACCCTTTCCAACCTGCCGAGGTTCCCATGTCGCTGATCGAAACCCCCTATCTTTTGTTCCTTGGCGATGCGCCTGACCAGCTGGCCGCGAAAGTGGCGCAGGGCATCAAGGACTGGCGGCCGGAATATGCCATCGGCCAGTACCGGATGGAGGGCTGCAACGCCGATCTGGGCCTGCCGGAGATGAACCTGGCCACCGCCAAGGCCGCGGGCTGCAAGACGCTGGTGATCGGCGTGGCGAACCGGGGCGGCGTGATCTCGCAGGCCTGGAAGAAGGTGCTGATCATGGCGCTGGAGGAGGGGTTCGACCTCGCCTCGGGGCTGCACAACCTGCTTTGCGACGAGGAAGACCTTGTGGCCGTGGCCAAGGCCTGCGGGCGGCAGCTGCATGATGTGCGGGTGCCGACGGTGGACTATCCGATCGCCAATGGCGTGAAGCGGACCGGCAAGCGGATGCTGGCCGTGGGCACCGATTGCTCGGTCGGCAAGATGTATACCGCGCTCTGCATGGAGAAAGAGATGCGGGCGCGGGGGATGAAGGCGACGTTCCGGGCGACCGGGCAGACCGGCATCCTGATCACCGGCGACGGCGTGCCGCTCGATGCGGTGATTGCCGATTTCATGGCGGGGGCGGTGGAATGGCTGACGCCCGACAATGACGCCGATCACTGGGATCTGATCGAGGGGCAGGGCAGCCTGTTCCACGTCAGCTATTCCGGCGTGACGATGGCGCTGGTGCATGGCGGTCAGCCCGATGCGCTGGTGCTCTGCCACGAACCGACCCGGGCGCATATGCGCGGCCTGCCGGGCTATCAGCTGCCCGGTCTGGACGCCCTGCGCGATCTGGCGCTGCAGGTGGCCAAGGTCGCGAACCCGGCCTGCCAGGTCGTCGGCATCTCGATCAACACGCAAAACATGCCCGAGGCCGAGGCCCGCGCCTATTTGGCCAAGGTCGAGGCCGAGATGGGTCTGCCCACCACCGATCCCTTCCGCTTCGGCGCGACGAAGCTGGTGGACGCGCTCGCCGCGATCTGAGAGCGTGGCGCCTGTGCCGGGGGCAGGAGCCTCCGGCGGGGATATTTGGGGCAAGATGAAAGGGCGGGAAATGATTTCCGTTTCCGCGGATGTGTTTCGTTTGGCCGAGGTGTTCACCATCTCGCGCGGCTCGCGGACCGAGGCGAAGGTGCTGACGGTGCGGATCAGCCGCAATGGCGTGACCGGCTGGGGCGAATGCGTGCCCTATGCGCGCTATGGCGAAAGTCTGGACAGCGTGACGGCGCAGATCGAGGGCCTGCCCGAGGGGATCACCCGCGCGGCGCTGTATGACGCCCTGCCGCCCGGGGCGGCGCGCAATGCGGTGGATTGCGCGCTGTGGGATCTGGAGGCGAAAGCCGCGGGCAAACGGGTCTGGGAGCTGGCCGGGCTTTCCGCCCCCGGGCCGGAGATCACCTGTTACACGCTCTCGCTCGCCGAGCCCGAGCAGATGCGGGCCGCGGCCGCGAAGAACGCGCATCGGCCGATCCTGAAGATCAAGCTTGGCACCCCCGATGACATGCCGCGGCTTGAAGCCGTGCGGGCGGGGGCGCCGAAATCGGTGATCGTCGTCGATGCGAACGAGGGCTGGTCGGCCGAGGTCTATGCCGATCTTGCTCCGCATCTCTTGCGGCTGGGCGTCGCCATGGTCGAGCAGCCCCTGCCCGCGATCGATGACGAGGCGCTGATCGGTCTGGCGCGTCCGGTGCCGGTCTGTGCCGATGAAAGCTGCCATGACCGCAAGTCGCTGTCGCATCTGAAGGGCAAATACGATCTTGTGAACATCAAGCTCGACAAGACCGGCGGGCTGACCGAGGCGCTGGCCTTGCGGCAAGCGGCCTTGGCCGAGGGCTATGGCGTGATGGTCGGCTGCATGGTCGGATCGTCGCTGGCGATGGCGCCCGCGACCCTTGTGGCGCAGGCTGCGGCCTATGTCGATCTTGACGGGCCGTTGCTTCTGGCCCAAGACCGCGAAAGCCCGCTGACTTATGCGGACGGCAAGGTTTATCCCCCCGAGCCGGGGCTCTGGGGCTGAGGAGGAATGCGCATGAGCCGCACCGTTTACCTGAATGGCGAGTATCTGCCCGAGGAAGAGGCCAAGGTCTCGATCTTTGACCGTGGCTTCGTGATGGGCGATGCCGTTTACGAAGTGACCTCGGTTCTGGAGGGCAAGATCCTGGAATTCGAAGGCCATCTGGCCCGGCTTTCCCGCTCGATGGCGGAGCTGCAGATGACCGGCAACCTGAGCCGCGAGGAATGGCGGGAAATCCACCGCCAGCTGATCGCGCGCAACAATCTGGTCGATGGCATGATCTATCTGCAGGTCAGCCGCGGCAATGCGGGCGACCGCGATTTCCACTTCCCGCCCGCGGGCACGCCGCCGACGATCGTGCTTTACACCCAGTCGAAGCCGGGTCTGGCCGATGATCCGAAGGCGAAGACCGGCATCAAGGTGATCTCGATCCCGGATCTGCGCTGGCATCGCCGCGACATCAAGACGGTGCAGCTGCTTTACCCGTCGATGGCGAAGATGGCCGCCGAAGCCGCGGGCAAGCATGACGCCTGGTTCGTCGAGGACGGTTTCGTGACCGAGGGCTCGTCGAACAACGTCTATATCGTCAAGGGCGGCAAGATCATCACCCGGCAGCTGTCGAACGACATCCTGCACGGCATCACCCGGGCCTCGCTTTTGAAATATGCCGCCGAGGCGCAGATGGAGATCGAGGAACGCCCCTTCACCATCGCCGAAGCCCAGGCCGCCGACGAGGCGTTTTTCACCTCGGCTTCGGCCTTCGTGATGCCGGTGGTCGAAGTAGACGGCGTGGCGCTGAACGGCGGTGCCGTCGGCCCGGTGTCGAAGCGTCTGCGCGAAATCTATCTGGAAGAAGGGCGCAAGGCGGCGATCTGAGCCGTCGCAGTCTCTGAGATGAGAAGCCCCGGGCCAGTGCGGTCCGGGGCTTTTTCGTTTGTCCGGCCGGTCCGCCCCTCTGCGGCGGGCGAAACCGGAGAGGCGACGGGGAGGGGCTTTCGATGTCCCGCGCGATCAGGTTGCCCGGGCGCAACCGGTGATCCGCGGCCTGCATCCCGACAGCAAAAGGCCCCGCCGGAGCGGGGCCTTGCAAGGGGATCGGCCGGTCGTCAGCCTGCCGTGACGCGGTTGACGGTGATCATGTCGAGCGTGACGGCGCTGGCGGCGACGCCCTGCAGCTGGAAGGCATCCGCGCCATTGACCAGGACCACCGCCCCGGTGCCGCGATCGACGACGCTGATCACCGCATCCGCGGGCACGTCGTCCAGCACCAGACGGTCGGTGCCGGCGGTGAAATCGGTCACCACGACAAGCTCGGGTGCGGGGGTGCCGGTCGTGGTAAGGCCGGTGGTGAAGACATCCGCCCCCGCGCCGCCGGTCATCGTGTCGGCCAGATCGCCGATCAGCGTGTCATCGCCCGCCCCGCCCAGCAGCGTATCGGCGGCCGTGGAGGCGGGATCGTCGTCGCCGATCAGCAGATCGTTGCCCGCGCCGCCATCCAGCAGATCCGCGCCGCTCAGGTCGTTCAGCCGGTCGTCGCCGTCTTCGCCCAGCAGCGAATCGTTGCCGTCGCCGCCGTAAAGACTGTCATTCTGCCCGCCGCCCAGAAGGCTGTCATTGCCGTCCTGGCCGCGAAGCTCGTCGGCCCCGTAGCCGCCCGAGACGGTGTCATTGCCCGCGCCAGCCTTCACCGTATCCGCGCCCAGATGGGCGTAGAACGCCTCGTCGGCAGCGGTGCCGGTCAGGCTGTCGGCCGCGTCGGTGCCGTGGATTTCGCGCGCGGGCAGATCCGGCGTGTGGCTCTTGCCCGCGGCGTCTTGCAGCGTCAGGTGGTCGGACAGGGTCTGCAGATCGGCGCCCGGGAACTCGGCCACGGTCTTGCCATCGACGATCGCCGCCACGCCGCCCGCGATGGTGTCGAGCCGGAATTCCATGCCAGCGGTGAAGGCGTCGTCGCGGATCAGCACCGTCTCGAAGCTTCCCGCCGCCGCGCCGGTGATGTTGCCGTAATCGGTCAGCTTCAGCGGTGCGTCGCCCGGCTGCCAGGTGATCTCGAAGGAATCGCGCCCGGCGCCGCCGGTCATCACGTCGCCCGACCCCGCCGCAAGCGCGTCATCGCCCGCGCCGCCGTCAAGGCTGTCTTTCCCGGCGCCGCCGTCGAGCGCGTCATTGCCCGCCCCGCCCGCAAGGCGGTCGGCGCCGTCACCGCCGGTCAGGGTGTCATTGCCCGCCCCGCCCGCAAGGCGGTCGGCGCCGTCACCGCCGGTCAGGGTGTCATTGTCGGCGCCGCCGTCAAGCGTGTCGTTGCCCGTGCCGCCCGACAGCGAGTCGGCCCCGTCCTCGCCCGCCAGCAGGTCATTGTCGGCGCCGCCGTCAAGCGTGTCATTGCCCGCGCCGCCCGAGAGCGAGTCGGCCCCCGCCAGACCGGACAGGGTGTCGTTCCCGGCCAGCCCGCTGAGCGTATCCTCGGCCGCCGTGCCCTTGAGATCGTCGGCTCCCGCGGTGCCGGTCACGGTCTCGCCGGGGATCTTCGGATGCAGGCTGGTGTCGCTGTCGGTCTGGGTCAGCGTCACCGCGGGGGCCAGCGCGGTGATGTCGCCGCCCTCGAACCAGGCCACGGTCTCGCCGTCGAGGATCAGGTTCACCCCGCCTTTGACCGCCTCAAGGTGGAAATCGGTTTTGTCGCTCACCGCGTCATCGATCTCGATCTCGAATTTCTCGCCCGCAGCAGGTTTGAAATCGCTCAGCGTCAGGGCGGTGCTGCCCGGCGTCCAATAGGCGCGGAACATGTCGGTGCCGTCGCCGCCCAGCAGGGTGTCGCCGTCATCGCCCAGCAGCGTGTCGTTGTTGGCGCCGCCATCCAGCAGGTCAGAGGCCCCGCGCTTGAGATCCAGCGCGGTCAGATAGTCGTTGCCATACCCGCCGTGCAGCGTATTCGCGCCGAAGAAATCGGTCAGCTCGTCGGCGCCAAGATTGCCGCGCAGGGTGTCGTTGCCGCCGCCGCCATCAATCGTGTCATTGCCATGACCGCCGTCGATAAAGTCCCTGCCGTCCGTGCCGTCGATCTCGTTCGCCTTCGCGTCGCCAAAGATCTTGTTCGCGGCAGTGTCGTCGCCGTCATCGTCGTCATCCTGCGCATTCATGGCCATGCCGACAAGAAGCGCCGGGAAAAGTGAAAGAAGAATGAGACTGCCCAAGACTGCGCTCCTGACCTGATTTCAAAATCCGTTAAGAAGTCGCTAGCACCGCCCCTTGGCAGGGGCAACCAAAGCGACAGGTCTGCGGGGAATTGACGCTTTCGGCGGAAACAATGCCGTGATCAGGGGGTGACTGTTTCGGCGGCCTTCAGGGCCTCTGCCAGGATCGGCGCCAGTATCCCGGCCCAATGCGCTTGCCCCGATTCGTTTGCGATCAGGTCGTTGCGCAGCTCGATCAGCACGTTCTGCCGCCCGGTGTCGAGCGCGTGCCGGTCGATGCTGTCGCCGCGCAGATGGCCCGCATAGGGTTCGTTGTCGCCGACGCAAAGCCCCGCGGCGCGCAGCCCGGCAATCAGCGGCAGCGCCAGGCGGGTGTCGCGCGGCGAATGCAGCACGCCCACCTGCCAGGGCCGGGGGGCACGTCCGCGCAGGCAGGGGGTAAAGGAATGGATCGCGCAGATCACCGTATCCGTCCGCCGCGCCGCCAGCCGCGCCAGCGCGGCGTGATAGGGGCGGTAAAGCCGGTCCAGCCGCTCCGCCACCGCGGGGGGCGGGATGTGGCGGTTGGCGGGAATGATCGTGCCGTCATAAAGCTGCATCACCAGCGTCGGGTCGTCCTCGCCGCGGTTCGGATCGATGACAAGCCGCGAGAAATCCGACCAGATCAGCGGGCTGTCGAGCGCCTCTGCCAGATGCCGGGCGACCTCGAGCGCGCCGGGGTCCCAGGCGATGTGACGGGTCATGTCCTCGGGGGCGATGCCGAGATCGCCGCCCGCCACCCAGCCGGGCACCCGGTTGGTGGCGTGATCGACGGTGATCAGCCAGCGCCCGGGGCGGGTTTCGCCATGAATGTGACAGGCTTCGGTCATGGTTTCTTTGCCTTTGTCGTTCACAACAGATTTACGTCAGCGGGGCCCGGTGTTCCAGTTGCCCCGCGCGACATTTTGCGCCATAGCTGGAAACGGCCCACGAAATGACTGCAACATCAACGCCCGAGGACGCATGAGACGCCTTCGCAATGTCAAGATCGTGGCCACGCTTGGCCCCGCATCTTCCGATTACAAGACCATCCGCGCCCTGTTCGAGGCCGGGGCCGACATGTTCCGCCTGAACATGAGCCACGGCACCCATGCCGACCACAAGGCCCGCTACGACATCATCCGCCAGATCGAGGCCGACACCGGCCGTCCGGTCGCGGTGCTGGCCGATCTGCAGGGGCCGAAGCTGCGCGTCGGCACCTTCGCCTTTGGCGCCGCCGATCTGGAGGAGGGCGAGACCTTCCGCTTCGACCTTGATCCGACCGAGGGCGATGGCCACCGGGTCTGCCTGCCGCATCCCGAGATTTTCGCCGCGCTGGAAGTGGGTGCCCGGCTTTTGGTCAATGACGGCAAGATCCGCCTGCGCGTCACCGCCTGCGGCGCGGATTTCGCTGAGTGCGTCGTTACGGTGGGCGGCACGATTTCGAACCGCAAGGGCGTGAACGTGCCCGATGTGGTGCTGCCGCTGGCGGCGCTGTCGGAAAAGGATCGCACCGATCTGGAATTCGCCTGCGATCTGGGCGCCGACTGGCTGGCGCTGAGCTTCGTGCAGCGCCCCGAGGACGTGATCGAGGCGAAGGCGCTGGCCCGTGGCCGGGCGCAGGTGCTCTCAAAAATCGAGAAACCGCAGGCCGAACGCGCCTTCGACGAGATCCTCAAGGTCTCGGACGGGATCATGGTCGCGCGCGGCGATCTGGGGGTGGAGCTGCCGGTCGAATCCGTGCCGCCGATCCAGAAGCGGCTGATCCGCAAATGCCGCGCCGCGGCGAAGCCGGTGATCGTGGCGACGCAGATGCTGGAAAGCATGATCGAAAGCCCGATGCCGACACGGGCGGAAATCTCGGACGTCGCCACCGCGATCTATGAAGGTGCCGATGCGATCATGCTTTCGGCCGAATCCGCCGCCGGGCGCTATCCGGTCGAGGCGGTGCAGACGATGAACGCCGTCGCCCGCTCGGTCGAAAGTGACCCCACCTATCGCGACATCATCGAGGCGTCGCGCTCGGCCGCGCGGCAGACCGTTGCCGATGGCATCGTCGCCGCCGCGCGCGAGATTGCCGAAACCACCGATGTTTCCGCGATCTGCTGCTATACCCAGTCGGGCAAGACCGTGGCGCTGGTGTGCCGCGAACGGCCCCGCGTGCCGGTGATCGCGCTCTCGCCGATCACCCAGACGCTGCGCAAGCTCTGCCTGAACTGGGGCGTGCATGCGGTGCGCTGCGAGGAAGTCAGCCGCTTCAAGGAAGCCGTGGTCAATGCCGCCCGGGCCGCGCGCGACTACGGCTTTGCCGATGAAAGCCATCAGATCATCGTCATCGCCGGGGTGCCCTTCAACGTGCAGGGCACGACGAACATCCTGCGCGTGGCGCCCTGCGACGAAAGACTGATCTACCGCACCGACCCGGAATGACCCTGCGCCCGGTTCCGCGCCTTTCCCGGCCGCGGGACCGTTTTCGCTTGCCAATTCCGGCGCGCGCGGCTATCTGCCCGCATCTATCCCGTACGGCCGGCCAACAGTGGCATGCCGAGTCGTGCGTTCACTCTCGAAAAGGAGATGAAAATGCCCAAGATGAAGACCAAATCCGCTGCGAAGAAGCGGTTCAAATTCACGGCGACCGGCAAGGTCATCGCGGGTCCGGCCGGCAAACGCCACGGCATGATCAAGCGTTCGACCAAGTTCATCCGCGACAGCGCGGGCACGATGATCCTGTCCGATGCGGACGCGAAGATCGTCAAGAAATACATGCCCTACAACCGCTGATCTGGAGGCCTGAACAATGTCCCGCGTCAAATCCGGCAAGGTCACTCACGCCTCGCACAAGAAAGTCCTGAAGAAGGCGAAAGGCTACTATTCCGCCCGTTCGCGCAACTTCCGCACCGCCACCCAGGCTGTCGACAAGGCGATGCAATACGCCACGCGCGACCGCCAGCAGCGCAAGCGCAACTTCCGCGCGCTGTGGATCCAGCGCATCAACGCGGCCGTCCGCGCCTGCGATCTGGAAATGACCTATTCGCGTTTCATCAACGGTCTGGCGCTTGCCGGGATCGAAGTGGACCGCAAGGTTCTGGCCGATCTGGCCGTCCACGAGCCCGAGGCCTTTGCGGCCATCGTTGCCCAGGCCAAAGCCGCCGCGGCCGCGTAATTCCCCACTGACGGGAACCGAACCCCCCGCGCGGCGCACGCCGTCGCGGGGGTTTTGCGTTCGGGCGCTTGAAATCACCCCGGGGGGCGGCTAGCAAGACGCACCCACTTGCAGGAGAGACCTCATGACCACGCTCGATGTGCTCAAGGCGAAATATCTCGAAGGCATCGGCGCCGCCGCGGATGAGGCGAGCCTTGAGGAGCTGCGTCTGGCCGCCCTTGGCAAGAAGGGCGAGATCAGCCTGAAGATGCGCGAACTGGGCCAGATGACGCCCGAGGAACGCACCACCACCGGCGCGGCCTTGAACCGGCTGAAGGACGAGATCGACGCGGCTTTGCGTGCGAAGAAAGAGGCTTTGGCCGATGCGGCGCTGGATGCCCGGCTGCGCTCGGAATGGCTGGATGTCACGCTGCCCGGCCGTCCGCGCCGGGCTGGCACGATCCACCCGGTCAGCCAGGTGATGGACGAAGTCACCGCGATTTTCGCCGATATGGGCTTTGCCGTGGCCGAGGGGCCGCAGGTCGAATCCGACTGGTACAACTTCGACGCGCTCAACATCGCGCCCGAACACCCCGCCCGGCAGGAACACGACACCTTCTTCATGGCCCGCGATCCGGCCGACCCGCGCCCGCCGCATGTGCTGCGCACCCACACCAGCCCGGTGCAGATCCGCGCCATGCAGGCCAAGGGCGCGCCCATCCGCGTGATCGCGCCGGGCCGCGTGTATCGGATGGACATGGACCAGACCCACGCGCCGATGTTCCATCAGGTCGAGGGCCTCGCCATTGGCCGCGACATTTCGATGGCGAACCTGAAATGGGTGCTGGAGGAATTCTGCAAGACCTTCTTCGAGGTGCCCTCGGTCGAATTGCGCTTCCGCGCCAGCCACTTCCCCTTCACCGAACCCTCGGCCGAGGTGGATATCCGCTGTTCCTGGGAAGGCGGCCAGTTGAAGATCGGCGAGGGCAATTCCTGGCTGGAAATCCTCGGCTCGGGCATGGTGCATCCCAAGGTTCTGGCGGCGGGCGGCATCGACCCGAACGAATATCAGGGCTTTGCCTTCGGCGTCGGCATCGACCGGATCGCGATGCTGAAATACGGCATCCCGGATTTGCGCGCGTTCTTCGAGAGCGACCTGCGGTGGTTGAAGCACTATGGTTTTGCGGCATTGGATTTGCCGACGGTTTTTGGAGGGTTGAGTAAGTAATGGAGCGGCACTCTTTTTTGTGGAGAGTTTCAAATGGAGAAATCTGCTAAATTCTTTGCTTGGGCAACCGTTGTCTCCGCGGTTATTGCCGCGCCAGCGTTTGCGTGGGAGACATCATATCTTCAGGCCGAAACTGCTGATCAGTTGTCGACTTGTAATGCCAATCAAAACTATAGAAATGCCTTTTTTACGGTTAGGCTGCATGGAGAAGACATGGATTTCGTCTTCTACAGAGCCGATTTTACTCTGCCTTACGATACTGCTCTTGGTTATGTTGGTTTTGCGTTTGGCGATAAGATATTCGTTTTGAGGGCAAACACTCTTCCTCGGCGAAATGAGGATATTATAGATAGCTCGCAGGTTATATATATATACTCTGAGAAGTCTGATTACGAGGCGCTCTTTAATAATTTGCGGGACGGAAGTGTTCTTCGGATAGTTTTTCCTAATGGAGACAACTACCCTGTAGACTTGCGTGGGAGCTCAAGGGCTTTGGACGAAGCTGCGGACTGCTGGAGGCGAAATAAAACCGGAGCCCTGCAAAATAATCCTTTTACTGCCCCTCCTAAAGGCGGTAACCCATTTAGCTCGCCACCAGATAGCGGAAATCCGCCGAACTCTGCTCCAGTCCAAACGCCGCAGGCTGATCCTGCAGCCAGCCTATAGGATATACTTGGTATGAAATTCACCCTCTCCTGGCTGAAAGACCATCTCGAGACCGAGGCCTCGGTCACCGAGATTGCCGATGCGCTCACCGACCTTGGCCTTGAGGTCGAGGAGGTGGTGAACCCGGGCGCGAAACTCGCCCCCTTCACCATCGCCAAGGTGCTGCACGCCGAAAAGCACCCCGATGCCGACAAGCTGCGGGTCTGCCGCGTGCTGACCGACGAGGGCGAAAAGGTCATCGTCTGCGGCGCGCCGAATGCGCGGGCGGGGATCACCGTCGTGCTGGCGAAACCGGGCGATTATGTGCCGGGCATCGACACCACGCTCGGCATCGGCAAGATCCGCGGCGTCGAAAGCCACGGCATGATGTGCTCGGAACGCGAGCTGGAGCTGTCGGACGAGCATAACGGCATCATCGAGCTGCCCGAGGACAGCCTGAATTCCGAGGTCGGCTGCAAGTTCATCGACTGGCTGGCGGAAAACCGCCCCGAGGCCGTCGATCCGATGATTCACATCAAGATCACCCCGAACCGCCCCGATGCGCTGGGCGTGCGCGGCGTGGCCCGCGACTTGGCGGCGCGCGGTCTTGGGCGGCTGAAACCGCTGGACATCGAGGCCGTGCCGGGCGGGTTCGAAAGCCCGATCAAGGTGGAAATCGACGCCGCCCTGAAAGAAAAGGGCTGTCCGCTGTTTGCTGGCCGTCTGATCCGCGGCGTGAAGAACGGGCCGAGCCCCGACTGGCTGCAAGCGCGGCTGCGGGCGATCGGGCTGCGTCCGATCTCGGCCCTGGTCGATATCACCAACTTTTTCACCTATGACCTGAACCGCCCGCTGCATGTGTTCGACGCGGCGAAGGTGGCGGGGAACCTGCGGATCGTGCCCGCGCAGGGCGGCGAAGAACTGCTGGCGCTGGATGGCAAGACCTACACGCTCCGCCCCGGGCAGATGGTGATTTGCGACGATGCGGCGCCGGAAAGCCTTGCCGGGATCATGGGGGGCGAGCTGTCGGGCTGCACCGAGGCGACGGTCGATGTCTTCCTCGAAAGCGCCTATTGGGACCCGATCACCATTGCCACCACCGGCCGCGCGCTCAAGATCAACTCGGACGCGCGCTATCGGTTCGAACGTGGCGTCGACCCGGAGTTCACCCTGCCGGGGCTGGAACTGGCAACGCAGATGGTGCTGGAGCTGTGCGGCGGCGAGGCGTCGAATGTGGTGATGGACGGCGCCGTTCCCGATACGAAACGCGCCTACAAGCTCGACCCCGCCCGGGTGATTTCGCTGGTGGGGATGGAGATCCCCGAGGCCACGCAGCGCGAAACCCTGACCGCGCTTGGCTTCACTTTTGACGGCGACATGGCCTCGCCGCCCTCGTGGCGGCCCGATGTGCTGGGCGAGGCGGATCTTGTGGAAGAGGTGGCGCGGATTGCGTCCCTCACGAAGCTCGTCGGCCGTCCGCTGGCGCGCGAAACCACCGGCGTTCCCGGCCCGGTGCTGACGCCCATTCAGACCCGCGAACGCACCGCGCGGCGCACGATTGCGGCCTTGGGCTACAATGAATGCGTGACCTACAGCTTCATCGACGCGAAATCGGCCACGCTGTTTGGCGGCGGGGGTGAGGCGACGCGGATCGAAAACCCGATCTCGTCCGAGATGACGCACCTGCGCCCGGATTTGCTGCCCGGTCTGTTGCAGGCGGCGGCGCGCAATCAGGCGCGCGGTTTTGCCGATCTGGCGCTGTTCGAGGTTGGCCCCGCTTTCAGCGGTGGCGAGCCGGGCGATCAGGCGGTGCAGGCGGCGGGGCTTTTGGTGGGCGCCTCGGCGCCGCGTGACCCCTGGGCCTCACGCCGTCCGGTTGATGTCTATGACGCCAAGGCCGATGTCGAGGCCGTGCTGGCGGCGATTGGTGCGCCTGCCCGGGTGCAGATCAACCGCAAGGTGGCGGGCTGGTTCCATCCGGGCCGCTCGGGCACCATTGCGCTTGGGCCGAATGCGCTGGCGAGCTTTGGCGAGGTGCATCCGAAAGTTCTGCGCGAAATGGGGGTGAAGGGGCCGGCGGTCGCCTTTACCGTCTGGATTGAATCGGTGCCCTTCCCGAAGGCGAAAACGCCGACCCGGCCGGCGCTGGCGCTGTCCGGTCTGCAGGCGGTCGAGCGCGATTTCGCCTTTGTCGTCGATGCGGGCGTCGAGGCGCTGACCGCGGTCAATGCCGCGATGGGCGCCGACAAGGCGCTGATCGAGGCGGTCTCGGTCTTTGACCAGTTCACCGGCGCCAAGGCCGAGGAACAGATGGGCGCGGGCAAGAAGTCGATCGCGCTCTCGGTCCGGCTGCAGCCGCGCGACAAGACGCTGACCGATGCCGAGATCGAGACGGTTTCGGCGAAGGTGGTGGAAAAGGTCACCAAGGCCACCGGCGGCGTGCAGCGGAAGTGACGGCCCCGAAGTGACGGCAGGTCACACTTTGTGACCGGGCAAAACAGGTTAGGCTCTCTCCGAACAGGGGGGAGCCTGATGCATTTCGACTATGTCATTCTGGGCGGCGGCTCGGCCGGGTCGGTGCTGGCGGCGCGGCTGAGCGAAGATCCGGGCACCCGCGTCTGTCTGGTCGAGGCGGGCAATGCGGCGAAAGACATTCTGGTGCGGGCGCCCGCCTTGGTGGCGGCGCTGGTCCCCGGGTATCTCGGCGCGCATAACTGGGCGCTGCAGACGGTGCCGCAGCCCGGTCTGAACGGGCGGCGGGGCTTTCAGCCGCGGGGCAGGGGGCTGGGCGGGTCCTCTGCGATCAATGCGATGCTTTATGTGCGCGGCCATCCCTCGGATTACGACGCCTGGGCGGCAGCGGGGGCCACGGGCTGGGATTGGGCGGCCTGTCAGCCGTGGTTCCTGCGCTCCGAGCGCAACAGTCGCGGGGCGTCTGCGCATCACGGCGATGCGGGGCCGTTGCAGGTGGGCGACCAGCGCCGCCCGCGGCCGATCACCCGCGCTTTCGTGCAGGCTTGCGGTGCGGTGCAATGCCCGGAAACCGACGACTTTAACGGCGACCGGCAGGAGGGCGCCGCGCCCTTTCAGGTCACGCAATTCTGGGATGGGCCGAGGAAAGGCGAGCGCTGTTCGGCGGCGGCGGCCTATCTGCATCCGGTGATGGACCGGCCCAATCTGACGGTGCTGACCGGGGCAAGGGCGGAAAAGGTGCTGATTTCCGAGGGCCGCGCCACCGGGGCGCTGGTGCGGCAGGGGCGGCACCGGCTGCGGCTGGAGGCGGGGCGGGAAGTGATCCTGTCCGCCGGGGCCTTTGGCTCGCCGCAGCTTCTGATGCTCTCGGGCATCGGGCCGGGGGCGCATCTGCGCGACCATGGCATCGCGGTGGTGCAGGATCTGCCCGGCGTCGGCGCCAACCTGCAGGACCATCTGGATTACACGATTTCGCATTTTTCGCCGCGCCGCGATGTCGTCGGGCTGAACCCGCGCGGGCTGTGGCGGCTGGCGAAGGCCGCGGGCGGCTGGATGCGGCATGGCGAGGGGCTTTTCGCCTCGCCCATGGCCGAGGGCGGGGCGTTTTTGCGATCCGCGCCCGGGGTCACGGTGCCCGATCTGCAGATCCATTTCGTCGTCGGCATCGTCGATGCCCACATGCGCAAGCTGCATGTCGCGGACGGCTGGTCGGTGCATATCTGCGTGCTGCGGCCGCAATCGCGCGGCACCTTGCGGCTCGCGTCGAAAAACCCGCGCAAGGCGCCCTTGATCGACCCGGCTTTTCTGGCCGATCCGCGCGACGAAGCCCTGATGCTGCGGGCGGCGCGGATGCTGGAACAGATCGTGGGCGCGGCGGCCCTGGCGCCCTGGCGGGGCGACAGGCTTTATCCGCATGACGGCACCGAGGCCGGGCTGATGGCCGATATCCGCGCGCGCGCCGACACGATCTATCACCCGGTCGGCACCTGCCGCATGGGCACCGATGCGGCGGCGGTGGTGGATCCCGAATTGCGGGTGCGCGGTGTGGCGGGGCTGCGGGTCGTCGATGCCTCGGTCATGCCCAGCCTGATCGGCGGCAACACCAATGCGCCCACCATCATGATCGCCGAGCGCGCGGCTGCGATGATCCGGGGGCGCTAGCGGCGGCGGCGCACCACCGGCACGCGGGTTGCCACATAGTCGATCGAGGGGTTCGGCGGCAGCCCGCCATGGTCGCGCCAGAACCGCGGCCCGCCCAGACGCAGGAAATGCGGCGCCATCAGCACCAGCCCGGCCAGAAAGCCGCCCGCATGCGCCCAATAGGCGACGCCATCGGCCGAGCCGCCGAGCGAATTCAACAGCTGCACCGCGAACCAGAAGCCCAGCACGATCCAGGCGCGGATGGTGAAGATCTTGTAGATGATGAAGAAAATGAACAGGATGTCGACCCGCGCCTTCGGGAACAGCAGCAGATAGCCGCCCATCACCGCGGCAATCGCGCCGGAGGCGCCGACCATCGGCACATCGCTGAAAGGATCGCCCGCGATCTGTGCGCCCGCTGCCGCCAGGCCGCCCAGCAGGTAGAAGACCAGAAAGCCGAAATGGCCGAGCTGGTCCTCGAGGTTGTCGCCAAAGACCCATAAAAACAGCATGTTGCCAAGGATGTGCAGGATGCCCGCATGCAGGAACATATGCGTGACAAGCCCGTGCAGCCAGACGCCATGGCTGATCGCCTCGGGGTAAAGCGCGCCCCATTGCCACAGCCCGAACATCCGCCCGCCCCAGTCGGCGGTCAGCACATAGATCAGCACGTTGAGCAGGATAAGCCCGCGCACCACCCAAGGGGTGCGGGTCGAGGGGTTATGGTCGCGGATCGGGAACATCGGCCCAGCCTTCCCGAAGACAGCGGGGGCGTCAAGCCTCTAGCGGGCGGCGCGCAGCACCACCTTGCCCGCGGCATCGATGAACTCCAGCGCCGGACCGGCCTGCCGCAGCGCCGCCACCGTGCCGATGGTCGAATGGAAGGCCTGTTCCACCTGCATCTGTTCGGGCGGGCACATCATCCGGGTTCCGGCCAGGGCGCCCACATGCAGCGCGCCGTCGCGGGTCTCGACCCGGCCCGCATAGCGGTTGCAGCCCGAGCTGCCTGCGAGCATCCCCGGCTCGGGGGACAAGATCGTGACGCTGACGCCCGCAGGCACGGCGGTGCCCGCGATCTCGGTGACGGTCCATTCGGTTCCGGTGCCGATCAGGGCCAGCGGATCGGCCGGGGCGGTCGCGGCCTCCTCCTTGCAGGCGGCAAGGGCGATCAGGGCAAGGGCAAGAACGGCGACACGCATGGGACCTCCGCGGTTTTGACCAGAGTGACCCGCCGGGCGCGGTCCCGCAAGAGCATCACGCAAAGGTGTGGCTTTCGGCGGGGTCAGAAGGTCGGCGGGGTGTTGACCCAGATCACCACCGTGCGCCCGTCGGCGGCATTGGCCCAGGCATGCGGACGGCGGCTTTCGAAATAGATGCTGTCGCCGACCCCCAGCTCGTGCAGCTCGGTGCCGTCCAGCGTCAGCCGGAAACGGCCCTCCAGCACGGTGATGAATTCCTCGCCCTCGTGGCCGTAACCGCCCTCCGAGGCCGCGCCGGGGGCAAGGATGAAGCGGTGGCAATCCATCTGCCGCCGCCCCTCGGCCAGAACCTCGACCCGCACGCCCTCGACCGGCATTGGCCAGATCCGCGCCGCCCCCGCCCGCACCACGGGGTGCCCGACCTCGTCCTGCCCGGAAAGCCGCGAGACGGTGGTGCCGTAATATTGCGCCAGATCGGCCAGCGTCTTGAAGCTGACCCCCGCCCCAGTGCGTTCCAGCGTCGAGAGCGCCGAGGCCGAGACCCCCAGCGCCTGCGCCACGGTGTCGAGCGTCTCGCCCCGGGCCTGCCGCAGCGCCCGCAGGGCGGTCCCCAAGGGTTCGTTGGTGATCGCGGGGGCGGTGGGGGCGTCGTTCTCGCTTTCCAGCGTCGCGCGGATCGCGGCGGGGTTCAGCCCGGCCTCGCGCCGCAGATAAGCGATGCGCTGCAGTCGCGCCACATCGGCTGCGGAATAAAGCCGCTGCCCCGAGGCCCGGCGTTGCGGCGCAATCAGCCCCTGCGTCTCCCACAGCCGCAGCGTGGAGGAGGCCACGCCCGCCGCCCGCGCGGCTTCGGTCACCCGAAACAGCGGCGCATCTTCGGGCATATCTGCATGCGACTCGGTCATTTCACCTGCCTTATCCGGGCAGGATGCGCCTGGCCACCGATCTTGCCAAGAATTTTCTTGCAGAAAAAATGCAAGGTGAGAGGATGCGATATCTCGAATCGGAGCCCTTCATGACCGTGCAAACCTCGTCCGACCTGTCCGCCCGCCGTGCCGCCGCCATCGCCAAGGGCGTTGGCGTGACGACACAGATCTATGCCGAACGCGCCGAGAACGCGGAAATCTGGGACAAGAATGGCACCCGTTATATCGACTTCGCCGCGGGCATCGCGGTGGTGAACACCGGCCACCGTCACCCGCGGGTGATCGCGGCGGTCAAGGCGCAGCTCGACGCCTTCACCCACACCTGCCATCAGGTCGTGCCTTACGAAAACTACGTCACCCTGGCCGAGCGTCTGAACGCCGCCGTGCCCGGTGACTTTGCGAAGAAAACCATCTTCGCCACCACCGGCGCCGAAGCCGTTGAAAACGCGATCAAGATTGCCCGCCATTACACCGGCCGCCCCGGTGTTGTGGCCTTTGCGGGCGGCTTTCACGGCCGCACCTTCATGGGCATGACGCTGACCGGCAAGGTCCAGCCCTACAAGGCCGGTTTCGGCCCGATGATGAACGATGTCTGGCACCTGCCCTTCCCCTGCCCGCTGCATGGCGTGTCGGGCGAGGACGCCGTGGCGGCGCTGGAACGTCTGTTCAAGGCCGACATCGAACCCGCCCGCGTCGCCGCGATCATCGTGGAACCCGTGCAGGGCGAGGGCGGCTTCTACCCGGTGCCCGAAGGTTTCATGAAGAAGCTGGGCGAGATCGCCGACAAGAACGGCATCGTCCTGATCGCCGACGAGGTGCAGACCGGCTTTGCCCGCACCGGCAAGCTTTTCGCGATGGAACATCACGGGGTCGCCGCCGACATCACCACCATGGCCAAGGGGCTGGGCGGCGGCTTCCCGATCTCGGCCGTCACGGGCCGCGCCGAAATCATGGACAGCCCGAACCCGGGTGGCCTTGGCGGCACCTATGCCGGGGCGCCGATTGCGGTCGCCGCCGCCCATGCGGTGCTGGATGTGATCGAGGAGGAACAGCTCTGCGCCCGCGCCGAGCGTCTGGGAGCGCGGCTGAAACAGCGTCTGGCGGCGCTGCAGGACAGCGTGCTCGAAATCGCCGACATCCGCGGCCCGGGCTTCATGAACGCGGTCGAGTTCAACGTCGCGGGCACGCATACGCCGAACCCGGAAATGACCAACCGCGTCCGCGAAGAGGCGCTGAACCGCGGCCTGATCCTGCTCACCTGCGGCGTTTACGGCAACGTCATCCGCTTTCTGGCGCCCTTGACCATTCAGGATGCGGTCTTTGACGAGGCGCTCGACATCCTCGAAGCCTCGATCCTCGCCGCGAGGGGCTGAGCGATGTGGGGCGAACCCGCCCGCACGGCAGAGCGTCTGGACGACACCGATCAGCGGCTGATCGCGGCGCTGCGCCGCGACGGCCGGGCCGCGGTGTCGGATCTGGCGGTGCAGCTTGGTGTTTCCCGCGCCACCGTGCGCGCGCGGATCGAGCGGCTGGTGGCGCGCGGCGAAATCTCGGGCTTTACCGTGATGACGCGCGCCGAAGTCTCTGCCGCGCCGGTGCGGGGGCTGATGCTGCTCTGTGTCGAGGGGCGGGCGACCGACAAGGTGATCGCCCGCCTGCTCGGCCTGCCGCCGGTGCAGGCGGTGCATACGACGAACGGGCAATGGGATCTGATCGCCGAAATCGGCGCCCGTTCGCTTGAGGAACTGGACGAGACGATCCTGGCGATCCGCCGCTTTGAGGGGGTGGGGCGGACGGAAACCAACCTGCAGCTGTCCTCGCGTCGTCCGGCGGCCCGGTTCTGACACCGGGTCTTTCGGTCGCCCTTGAATTTCCGGGACGGTCCTTGTATTGCGCACCGTCCCGGCTAAAATGGGTCAGACCGCCCCGATGGGGGATGCCTGCTCGGGTCTGCCCGGACGGGTGATGAACGCCGCCCCCGCGGGGCGAAGAAACAAGGTGCGCCGATGTCCTGGACCGATGAACGTGTCGAACTTCTGAAAAAGATGTGGACCGAGGGGCAATCGGCCAGCCAGATCGCCAAGGAACTGGGCGGGGTGACGCGCAATGCCGTGATCGGCAAGGTGCATCGTTTGGGCCTGTCGAACCGGGTCGAGGGGGCGGCGCCCGCGCCTGCCCCGGCGGCGGCGCCTGCCGCGGTGGCCAAGCCCGCCGCGCCCGAGCCGGTGGCCCCGGCGCCCGCTGCAACGGCGGCCCCGCGCGTCGAGCCCGAGCCTGAACCCGTGCGTCCGACGATTGCCGCAGTGCCGCCGCGCCCCGCGCCCGCCGCGCCGCAACCGGCTGTCGCCGCCGCTCCGGTGCCGGGCGTGGTGCGCAAGCCCGCGCTGGTGCCCGCGGGCCAGCCCTTGCCGCCGCAACCTTCGCTGAACGAGATCAGCCCCGAGACGCTGGCCTCGGTCCGCGAGGTCGAAAAGCGCTCGCGCAAGATTTCGCTGATGGAACTGACCGAACGGACCTGCAAATGGCCGATCGGCGACCCGGCGACCGAGAATTTCTACTTCTGCGGCCTGCCGAGCTCGGCCGGCAAACCCTATTGCGAGGCGCATGTCTCGGTGGCCTTCCAGCCGATGAGCGCGCGGCGGGACCGTCGGCGGTAAGACAGCGAGGCCCGGCAAGACGCAGGTGTCCGTTTGCGCGGATAGGTTTGGGGGCTATTGTTCCCAATCCCTGAAGTCCAGAATGTTTGGCATCGGGATCACTTTCGAGCCGGGGATGATCAGGTCCCAATACTCGCTTTGACTGATTTCGGTTTTCGGATCGGCTGGGTGGTGTTTTGTCGATTCATATTCTACGACGCGCGTGACTTGCCCTTTTCCCAAGAGGTTAATTGTTGCATTCAGGTGGTCATCGCAGCCCGAATATCCGAAAAGGAAAATGCGCTCCGCTTTGGCGACAAGGGTACGATAGGCGTTCCAATAGCTTTTGAGAAGATCGCTTTTTTCTATGTCGAATTGTTTGTAGTAGGAATTGTTCAGGATCAGGTGGCTTTGGGGTGAGCCGGCAATTTTGGGGATCGCCCACGTTGGCTTTTTTCAATCTGATCGTCGCCGCATTCGTTTTGACTGGTCAGAAATAGAGGTGAGCCATGAAGATGCAGATATAGTGGGTGCTCTCGATCAGTGGAATTTCTCAAGGCAGTCAGATCGAAGACAGGAATTTTTCTTTTCCTATAGCCATCGTCAAAATCCAAGCCATTCTTACGATGTGCATCCACCATGGCGCCATATATAAGCTTGTCGTAATTCAGTGTTGCGATACTGGATTCTTTCTTTGCGATGTGCTCAATCAAGGCTGCGATGAATTTAGCCCTTTTCTCCTCACTGTCCGCACTTGAAAACGCCTCGTCATGAAAGTGACACGCCGCTGCATGACAGAATGATCGCATCTCGTCTTCGGTCAAGTCCATCGCAGAGACGGGATGCTCCCTTCGAATTTTCGCCGCCTCCCGCATGACGACATAAATGCGGCCGAATTGCTCTTCGGTATTGGGCGACTCTCCTGCGCCCAACATCGCCCAACGCAACAGGGCGTCTTTTTTCTCTGGTGAAAGGACTCCACTATTCCAAGCGACGCCGAGCGCGGTTGAGAGCTTGAAATGCATGTCGTCGATGGCACGACCAAGGCCGTTGCCGAAAACGATCAATCTCTTGGTCAAAATGGCCCCCTTCACAACATTCGCGGCATGATACTGCTTGAGGGTGTGCTTGCAATCACTGTTACACCTGTCGCGCAAGGCGCTTCCCGCGGCCCCCCAAGGCGGTGTATATCGCCCCCATGAGCCAGAACCCGCCCAACCTCCGCCCCGATCTTGCGCCGAAAGCGCTTGTCACCGACACCCCCCGCCCGGGCCAGCCGACGATCGGCATGGTCTCGCTGGGCTGCCCCAAGGCGCTTGTGGACAGCGAACGCATCCTGACCCGGTTGCGGGCAGAGGGCTATGCGATCTCGCCCAGCTATCAGGGCGCCGATGCGGTGATCGTCAACACCTGCGGCTTTCTGGACAGTGCCAAGGCCGAGAGCCTTGAAGCCATCGGCGAGGCGCTGAGCGAGAATGGCAAGGTCATCGTCACCGGCTGTCTGGGCGCCGAGCCGGAGTTCATCACCGGCGTGCATCCCAAAGTGCTGGCCGTCACCGGGCCTGAGCAATACGAACAGGTGCTCGATGCCGTGCATGGGGCGGTGCCGCCCAAGCCCGATCCTTTCGTCGATCTGCTGCCCGCCACCGGCATCAAGCTGACGCCGCGGCATTTCAGCTATCTGAAGATCTCCGAGGGCTGCAATCACGCCTGCAAGTTCTGCATCATCCCCGACATGCGCGGCAAACTCGTCAGCCGCCCCGCCCATGCGGTGCTGCGCGAGGCGGAAAAGCTGCTCGAGGCGGGGGTGCGGGAATTGCTGGTGATCAGCCAGGACACCTCGGCCTATGGGCTGGATCGGCGGCATGAGGTGACGGCCTGGAAGGGGGCCGAGGTCCGCGCGCATATCACCGACCTGACGCGGGAACTCGGGCGGCTTGCCCAGCCCTCGGGCGCCTGGGTGCGGCTGCATTACGTCTATCCCTATCCGCATGTGCGCGAACTGATCCCGCTGATGGCGGATGGCCTCGTGCTGCCCTATCTCGATATCCCGTTCCAGCATGCCCACCCGGAAACGCTCAAACGCATGGCCCGGCCCGCGGCTTCTGCCAAGACGCTCGATGAGATCGCCGCCTGGCGTGCGGATTGCCCCGAGATCGTGCTGCGCTCGACCTTCATCGTGGGTTACCCGGGCGAGACCGAGGCGGAGTTCCAGTATCTGCTGGACTGGATGGCCGAGGCGCAGCTCGATCGTGTCGGCTGCTTCCAGTATGAAAACGTCAAGGGCGCGCGGTCGAACGACCTGCCGGGCCATATGGCGCCCGAGCTGAAACAGGAACGCTGGGAACGCTTCATGGAGGCCGCGCAGGCGATTTCCGAGGCGAAGCTGGCGGCCAAGGTCGGCACCGTGCAACAGGTGCTGGTCGATGCCGTCGATGACGAGGGGGCGACCTGCCGCACCCGCGCCGATGCGCCCGAAATCGACGGCAACCTGTTCATCGACGAGGGATTCGAGGACCTCTCGCCGGGCGACATGGTGACGGTCGAGGTCGAGGAAGCGTCGGATTACGACCTTTGGGGGCGCTTGCAATAGGCTTTTTGCCGCGGCACCCCCACGCGCAATTTTCTTGCAATGTGGGGGCGAAGGCCCCATACCCTAGTCCTGCGCACCGCGCCTTTTCGACGACCTGCTCCCTTTGCGGCTACAGTTCTCGATCGTGACGTGACTGAGCCGGGCCGCCGCAATCCTGCGGGCGGCATACAGAAGGAGACGACGGATGGCCAAAGGCACCGTGAAATGGTTCAACCAAACCAAAGGCTTCGGCTTCATCGCCCCGGAATCGGGCGGCAAGGACGTGTTCGTCCACATCTCGGCGGTGGAACGCGCCGGTCTGCGTGGCCTCAATGACGGCCAGGCGATCAACTACGATCTGGAAAAAGGCCGCGACGGCCGCGAATCGGCGATCAACCTCGCCATCGCCTGAGCCAGTGCGCACAGGATTTCGGAAAGCGGCTCCTTCGGGGGCCGCTTTTCATTTGCCAGGATGAAGCTGCCAAGATGAAACTGCCGGGATGAAAAGGGCGGTCCCCGAAGGAACCGCCCCTTGGCCGCCCGGCGGATCAGGTCAGCCTGCCGATCCGCTGATTTCTTCCCGGCCCGAAGACGCCCTGTCGCCGCCGGTCACTCGGCCCAGGCCCAGGGCACGGTGAACTGCCCCAGCACCTGCGCCATCTTCTCCTGATCGACCGCGCCGGTGCTGGCCAGCTGCGCCACCAGACCGCGCTTCTTGTCCTCGACCACCGCGACGACCTGCACCGGCACCCCGGCCTCGGCCAAGGCGCCGTCCAGAACCCGGGTGATCGCGCGCTTGCGCAGCTCGGGCTTGAAGATCTTGCCCACCGCGGTCTTCGGCAGCTCGTCCAGCACCTCGATGTGCTTGGGCACCGCCGCGCGTTCGTGGATGTGGCGTTTGGCATGCGCCAGCAGCTCTTCGGCGCTGATCGTCGCATCCTTGACCAGCTCGACATAGGCGCAGGGCAATTCGCCCGCGAAAGCATCGGGCTGACCGATGGCGCCGGCAAAGGCGATGGCGGGGTGCGACAGCAGCGCCTCCTCGATTTCCGCTGGGTCAATGTTGTGACCGCCGCGGATGATCAGATCCTTGGCGCGGCCGGTGATCCACAGATAGCCGTCCGGGTCGATCCGGCCCAGATCGCCGGTGCGCAGGAAGCGTTCCTCGGCAAAGAGATCGTGGTTCTTGTCCACCTCGGTATAGGTCGAGCCCTCGAAGACGCCCGGGTTGGCGACGCAGATCTCGCCCACCTCGTCGGGGGCGCATCCGACAAAGCCCGCCTCGGTCTTGCGCAGGATGCGGACGTGGGAATAGGGCAGGGGGATGCCGACCGAGCCGACCTTCTTCACCCCGTCGACCGGGTTGATCGAGACCAGGCAGGTGGCTTCGGTCAGCCCGTAGCCCTCGCAGATCTCGACGCCCGTCGCCTCCTTGAAGCGGTTGTAAAGCTCGACCGGCAGGGGGGCGGAGCCCGAGATTGCCGTGCGCAGGGACGAGATGTCGGCATCGACCTTGCGCTGCATCAGCGCGGCGATGGCGGTGGGCACGGTGATCAGGAAGGTCACCTGCCAGCGTTCGACGAGCTTCCAGAAATTGTCGAAGACCCCCTCGCCGCGATAGCCCGCGGGGGTCGGGAAGACGACACGGGCGCCGGAATGGATCGCCGACATCAGGATCGGATAGGCGGCAAAGACGTGGAACAGCGGCAGCGGGCAGATCATCACATCGGTGTGGCGGAACAAAAGCGTGCCGCCCAGCCAGCCGTTGTAGATCATGCCGGAATATTTGTGCTGCGCCACTTTCGGCATGCCCGTGGTGCCGCCGGTGTGGAAATAGGCGGCGACGCGGTCGGCCTTCGCATCCTCGAACACCAGCCGGTCGGCGGGCTGGCCGTCGCAGGCGGTGTTGAAATCATAGACATCGGCGTGATGGCGGAAATGCGTCTTCGGCCGGATGAAAGGCACGATCCAGCGTTTCGGCGCGGTCAGGTAGCGGTTGAGATCGACTTCAAGGATCGTCTTGACATTCGGCGCGTGCTTGACCGCCTCGGCCGCCTTTTGCGCGATGTCGGATTTCGGGAAGCTTTTCAGCGTCACCAGCACCTTGGCCTTGGTCTCGCGCAGGATCGCGGAAATCTGCTCGGGCTCCAGCAACGGGTTGATCGGATTGACGATCCCCGCCGTCGCGCCGCCCAGAAGCACCACCGCGGTTTCCAGGCTGTTGGGCAGCAGGTAAGCCACCGTGTCCTTTTCGCCCACGCCCATCCGGCGCAACAGGTTTGCCACCTGCGTCACCCGGGCCAGGACCTCTGCCCAGGTCATGGTGAGGGAGTGATCCGCAGGCCCCGAGGTGATCTGAAACGTCAGCGCCGGACGGGCCCCGTGTTTCCTCGCCACGCGGGACAGAAAATCATACATCGTCACCGCACGGTCGCGGTCTTCCCAGGGCATCTCGGCTTCGACGCGGTCGCGATCGGCCACCGTGGCGTAGGTATCGGTCATTGTGTCCTCCCCCGGCCCGTTCCTCCGCAGGCCTTGTGCGCAGAATGCGTCATAAAACGGCGCCCGGGCAAGGGCGGGATTGCCGCGAACGTCACGTCATGGCAGGCATGACGCTGGGACAGGGCTTTCAGCACGCGGCCCCGTCGGTGAATTGCAGCCGCGCCAGCTCGGCATAAAGCCCGCCCTCGGCCACCAGGGCGTCGTGGCTGCCCTGCGCGACGATCCGGCCCTGATCGAAGACGATGATCCGGTCGGCCTTTTTCACCGTCGCCAGCCGATGCGCGACGATGATCGTGGTGCGGCTGGCGCGCAGATCATCGACCGCCGCCTGCACCGCGCGTTCCGAGGCCGCATCCAGCGCCGAGGTCGCCTCATCGAGCAGCAGCACCGGCGCATCGCGCAGGATCGCCCGGGCAATGGCGATGCGCTGCTTCTGCCCGCCCGAGAGCATGATGCCGCGCTCGCCGACATAGGTGTCAAAGCCCTGCGGCAGCGCGGTCAGGAAATCATGCGCATAGGCCGCCCGCGCGGCCTCCTCGACCTCGGCATCGCTGGCGTCGGGGCGGCCGAAGCGGATGTTCTCGCGGGCGCTGGCGGCAAAGATCACCGGGTCTTGCGGCACCAGCGCGAGGGCGCGGCGATAATCCGCCCGGGCCAGATCGCGCAGATCGATGACATCCAGCGTGATCCGCCCCTGTTCGGGGTCGTAAAACCGCTCGATCAGCTGGATGATCGTGGTTTTCCCCGCCCCCGAAGGCCCGACCAGCGCCACGGTTTCCCCGGGCGCAACCTGCAGGCTGACCGCGTTCAAGGCCGAGGTCTCGGGCCGCGACGGATACCGGAAGGTGACATTTTCAAAGGCGATGGCGCCTTTCACCGGGCGGGGCAGGGGCAGGGGCCGGGCCGGATCGGTCACGGTATCGCCCGCATGCAGCAGCTCCACCAGCCGCTCGGTCGCCCCCGCGGCGCGTTGCACCTCGCCCCAGATTTCGGTCAGCGCGCCGACCGCGGCCGAGACCATAATCGCATAGATGACGAATTGCACCAGCTGGCCCACCGTCATCAGCCCCGCCTGCACATCGCGCGCGCCGATCCAAAGGACGCCGACGATCCCGGCAAAGACCAGGAAAATCACGATCATCGTCATGATCGCGCGGGTGGTGATGCGGTCATTGGCCGAGGCGAGGGCCTTTTCGGTGACCTCGGAAAAGGCCTGGCGGGTCAGCGCCTCATGGGTGAAGGCCTGCACCGTCTGCACCGAACTCAGCGCCTCCGAGGCCGAGCCCGAGGAAGAGGCGATCCAGTCCTGATTTTCGCGGCTCAGCCGGCGCAGGCGGCGGCCCATGATGACGATGGGCACGATGACCAGCGGCACGATCAACAGCACCAGCCCGGTCAGCTTCGCCGAAGTGACCAGAAGCATGGTCAGACCGCCCAGCAAGATCAGGATGTTGCGCGCCGCGACCGAGATCGAGGAGCCGAGCAGCGACAGGATCAGCGTGGTGTCGGTGGTGATGCGCGAGATGATCTCGCCGGTCAGGATCTTTTCGTAAAAGGCGGGCGACAGGCTGATCACCCGGCCGAAGACCGCCTTGCGGATATCGGCGACGACGCGCTCGCCGAAGCGGGTGACCAGCCAGTAGCGCAGCCCGGTGCCCAGTGCCAAAGCCGCGGCGATGACATGGGCGGCCAGGAAATAGCTGTCAAGCATCTCGCCGCCGTGCTGGAACCCGTCCACCACGCGGCGCGCGGCGATCGGCAGGATCAGCGTCACCATGGCGGTCAGCACCAGCGCCGCGGCGGTGGCCAGCGCCAGACGGCGATAGGGGGTGATGAAGGGGACAAGGCCCCGGATCGCGCCCAGCTGTTTCGGTTTCGGACGATCTTCCAGCGGGGTTGCGGGTCTGCGGGCCATCGGCTCTCCCTTTCGGTTTCGTCCGATTTATGGCCGCAAGGGGCCAAGGGCAAGGCTCACGCCGGAACGTGGCCGGTGTGGGCGTCGGTGTGCGCGTCCCGGTGCTACCGAAGATCGGCAAGCGCCCGGCGTCATCGCTCCGGACCGCCGATTTCGTGCGCGGCCGCAGCCGATCTGGCGCAGCAGTCGATCGCAAGGGTGCCCCTGCTACTTTTTGATCCGCGCCATAGGGATGGCATCGACAAATCTTCCGGCCTTGAAAGCGTAATCATGAAATACCCCTTCGCGCCGGAAGCCCAAGGTTTCATAGAGGGCAATCGCCCCGGTGTTTTCCGCAAGGACTGTCAGCTCGACTCGCCGTAACCCGATCGAGTTGTCAGCCTGATCCAATAGCGTTCTGACGAGCTTCGAGCCGATACCCATGCGCCAATGATCGTCTCTCACGGCGACATCAACAGTGCCGGAATGCCTGCAACTGATGTCCGAAGCGACATTCAAGCAAGCGTGCCCAAGCAAAACGCCCTCAAGCTCAGCAACAATGTTCACCTGAGGGCAGAAGTATTCAGCCCGCTTTGCTCTTTCCGCAAATGATCTGAATGGCTGTTGCAACGTCCCTGCGACCACGCCGGGCAGGTTGAGCAGTTGGGTCAAAGCAGGCACATCTGAAGGCTCAAATGCACGGATTATCGTCTGGGAATTGGCACGGGCCATAAGTGACGTTACCTCTCAGCGGAGTGCGTTCAACAATCGCCCCTGGCGCGAATGACGGCAAGGGGCGCGTTTCTGTCGCCCCGGGGCGCGACGCGACCGGCGGTTACCGCGGTCTGCCGCGGGGCGATGCCGCTGCCTCACGGGCCGCGGTCGGCTTGCGCCGACAGCAAGGTGACCCTCCCGCCGCCGCCTGACTTTGGCGCAGCATCCGGGGCCGGGACATTCGCGAAAGAAAATACATTCGAAATCAATGTGATGTTTTGGATTTGTGGTGCGGGCGGCCGGACTCGAACCGGCATGGAGATCCCTCCGAGGGAGTTTAAGTCCCATGCGTCTACCATTTCGCCACGCCCGCGGCCGGTTCTGGGTAGCGCGGGCAAGCAGGCGGGGCAAGGGCTCAGCGGCCGGAAAACCGCGGCGGGCGCTTTTCCAGAAAAGCCAGCACGCCTTCGCGGAAATCCGCGCTCTGGCCCAGCTCTCCCTGCAGCCGCGCCTCCAGCGCCAGTTGCGCCGACAGCGGATTGGTCAGACCGGCATGGAAGGCCCGCTTGAGCGCGCCAAAGGCCGCCGTCGGCCCCTTGGCCAGATGCGCCGCCCGGGCGCGCCAGTGATGCTCGAAATCGACATCGGGCACGGCTTCCCAGATCAGCCCGATCCGCGCGGCCTCCTCGGCGCCGATCTTTTCGGCGAAAAGCGCCATGCCCATGGCGCGGGCGATGCCGACCTGGCGCGGCAGCCACCAGGTCCCGCCCGCATCCGGCATCAGCCCGATCCGGGTGAAGGCCTGCAGGAAGGCCGCAGACTGCGCCGCGATCACCACATCGGCCGCCAGCGCCAGATTGGCCCCCGCCCCCGCCGCCATGCCGTTCACCGCCGCCAGAACCGGCAGCGGAGAGCTGCAGATCGCCTGCAAGAGCGGCTCGTATTCCTCGCGCAGCACGGTTTCCAGGTTCAGCCCCTCGGCCGCGCCATCGCCCAGATCCTGCCCCGAGCAAAAGGCCCGCCCCGATCCGGTCAGCACGATCGCCCGCGCCTCGCCCCGTGCGCGGTGCAGCGCCTCGGTCAGCTCGCGCCGCATCGCGCGGTTGAGTGCATTCATCACCTCGGGGCGATCGAGCGTGATCACCGCCAGCCCCTCGGCACTCTCGTAGCGGATGGTGTGATAGGTCATCGCCGGCCTCCTCTTTGCCCCAGCTTGCCGCGCGGGGGGCGAAAGGCAAAGCGAAACCAAACGTCACGACCAGATCCCGGCCCCGGCTTTTCCTTGGCAAAATACGCCGGGGGGTGCGGGGGGCTTGCGCCCCCCGCGGGTCGCACGGGGCGCAAGCCCCGGGCGAAATCCCTAGTCCTTCAGCAATTCCTTCAGCCGCGCCTCTTCCTCGGCCGAGAGCGCCGGCGCCGGGTCCTCCTCGCGCCGCCGCCCGCGCAGCCACAGGAAGATGCCGCCCAAAGCCACCACCAGCACCGCAGGCCCGATCCAGTACAGGATCAGATTGGCGCCGCGCCGCTCGGGCTCGAACAGCACATATTCCCCGAAGCGGTCCTTGATATAGTCGATCACCTGCGCGTCGGTGTCGCCCGCCACCAGCCGCTCGCGCACCGCAAGCCGCAGATCGCGCGACACCCCGGCATTCGATTCGTCGATGTTCTCGCCCTGACAGACCGGGCAGCGCAGCACCTGCGAAATCTGCCGTGCCCGGGCCTCAAGCCCCGGATCGGACAGAACCTCGTCGGGCTGCACCGCATGAACGGGGGTGGCAAGAAGCAGCAAAAGCGCAAGACGTTTCAGCATCGCTCACTCCGCCGCAACAGCCGTGTCCGGCACCGCCCGCCGCGCCCCCGCGGCGCTGCGATAGCGCCGGTCGGTCAGGCTCAACCCGCCGCCGAAGGCCATCAACAGACAGCCCGCCCAGATCCAGTTCGCGAAAGGCTTGATATAGGTCCGCACCGCCCAGCCGCCGCCCTCCTGCGGGTCGCCGATCACCAGATAGACATCGCGCCAGAAACCGTTGTCGATATCGGCCTCGGTCGTCGGCATCGCCTGCACCGGATAGATGCGCTTTTCGGGATGCAGCACCGCCACCAGCTTGGCGCCCTGCCGCACCTCCATCGTCGCGGTTTTCGCGGTGAAGTTCGGCCCCGGCAGGTCATCGACGGAAACGAGGGTGATCGTATAGCCGCCCACCTCGAAACTGTCGCCCGCCTTCGCCACCCGGATATCCTCGATCTGCCCCGCCATCAGCAGGCCCACGCCCGCAAAGACGATGCCCAGCCCGCCATGCGCGAAGGCCTTGCCCCAGTCAGCCCGCGGCAGCCGCAGGATCCGCCCCGGCCTGCGCCCCGCCCGCTGCCACAGCTCGGCCAAGGCGCCAAAGACGATCCAGGCGCCCAGCCCCGCCGCGCCGAGCGCCAGCATCGGCCGCCCCGTCGCCAGCGTCCAGACCAGCGCCAGCACCGCCAGCGTCAGCACAAGCGCGGGTAGCAAGGGCCGCACCAGCTTGCCAAGGCTTGCCCGTTTCCACGGCATCATCGCCCCCAACGGCAGAAGCAGCGCCAGCCCGATCATGAAGGGCGTGAAGGCCTTTTCAAAGAACGGCGCCCCCACCGAGAGCTTGCGGTCCCAGACCAGTTCCGCGATCAGCGGCCAGACCGTGCCGGTAAAGACGACCAGCGCCGCTACCGCCAGCAGCACGTTGTTCACCACCAGCGCCGATTCGCGGCTGACCATGGCAAACAGCCCCTTCGCCTGCATGTCCGAGGCCCGCGCCGCATAAAGCGTCAGCGCGCCGCCTGTGAAGAAGGCCAGGATGAACAGGATGAACACCCCGCGTTCGGGGTCATTGGCGAAGCTGTGCACCGAGGAGATCACGCCCGAGCGCACGAGGAAGGTGCCGATCAGCGAAAAGCCGAAGGCCATGATGGCGAGCAGGATCGTCCAGCTTTTCAGCGCCTCGCGCTTTTCGACGACGATGGCGGAATGCAAAAGCGCCGCCGCCAGAAGCCAGGGCATCAGCGAGGCGTTTTCGACCGGGTCCCAGAACCAGAAGCCGCCCCAGCCGAGTTCGTAATAGGCCCACCACGAGCCGAGCGCGATGCCGATGGTCAGGAAGATCCAGGCGGCCAAGGTCCAGGGCCGGACCCAGCGCGCCCAGGCGGCATCGACCCGCCCCTCGATCAGCGCGGCGACGGCGAAGCTGAAGGCCATCGAAAGCCCGACATAGCCGAGGTAAAGGAACGGCGGGTGGAAGGCGAGGCCGGGGTCTTGCAACAGCGGGTTCATGTCGCGCCCGTTGAAGGGCGCGTCTTCGAGCCGCAGGAACGGGTTCGAGGTGAAAAGCACGAAGACCAGGAACGCCAGCCCGATCGTGCCCTGCACCGCCAGCACCCGCGCCCGCAGCCGCTCCGGCAGCGCACCGCCAAAGGCCGCCGCCGCCGCGCCGAACATCGCAAGGATCAGCACCCAGAGCAGCATCGAGCCCTCGTGGTTGCCCCAGACCCCGGTGACCTTGTAGAGCATCGGCTTGTCGGTATGCGAGTTTTCATAGACGAGATTGAGCGAAAAATCAGATGTCACAAAGGCATAGGTCAGCGCGGCAAAGGCCGTGGCGATCAGCAGAAACTGCGCCAGCGCCGCGGGGGGGGCGACGGCCATCCAGCCCGACCAGCCCCTTTGCGCGCCCACCAGCGGGATGACCGCCTGCACCAGCGCCACGCACAGGGCCAGGATCAGGGCGAAATGGCCGGTCTCGACGATCATGCGGGGTCCTCCTCAAGTCGGGCGGATCATAGAGACAAGACCCAACGGGGCCAAGGCAGATGCGCATCTGCCGCGCATCTTTCGCAAAAGCGTGAAGCGGTCATTTCCTTTGACTTTGCCCCGCGCCCTGCGCTAAGGGGCAGGCATGATCACCCGGACCGCCCTTCTTGCCCGTCCCCGACGTCGCCGCACCCGCGCCTGACGCCCGATCTGCCGTGGCTTGTCGCCACACCCTTTCCACAAAACCGCCCCCGAAGGTCCCGGACCGTTGACAGCCGCCCCGCGCCTGTTGCACGCCTTGGCCTTCCTTTTTCAGGAGCCGCAAATGATCGCTTCCGTGTTGCCGACCTACACCCGTGCCCCCCTCGCCTTCGTGCGTGGCGAGGGCTCCTGGCTCTGGACCGCGGATGGCAGCCGATACCTTGATCTGGGCGCCGGGATCGCGGTCAACGCGCTCGGCCATGCCGCGCCCGAACTGGTGGCGACGCTCACCGAACAGGCGGGCAAGCTCTGGCATGTCTCGAACCTCTACCGGATCCCGGAACAGGAACGGCTGGCCGACATGCTGGTGGCCCATACCTTTGCCGATACCGTCTTCTTCACCAATTCGGGCACCGAGGCCTGTGAGCTTGCCGTGAAGATGGTGCGCAAGCATTTCTACGAAAAGGGCCAGCCCGAACGCACCGACATCCTCACCTTCTCGGGCGCCTTCCATGGCCGGTCCTCGGCCGCCATCGCCGCCGCCGGATCGGAAAAGATGGTCAAGGGCTTCGGCCCGCTGCTGCCCGGGTTCAAACATCTGCCCTGGGACGATCTGGAGGCGGTGAGGAACGCCGTCACCGAGACCACCGCGGCGATCCTGATCGAACCGATTCAGGGCGAGGGCGGCATCCGACCCGCGCCCGAGGGCTTCCTGAAGGCGCTTCGCGAGATCTGCGACGCCACCGGCACGCTTCTCGTCTTTGACGAGGTGCAATGCGGCGTCGCCCGCACCGGCAAGCTTTTCGCGCATGAATGGGCGGGCGTCACCCCCGATGTGATGATGGTGGCCAAGGGCATCGGCGGCGGCTTTCCGCTCGGCGCGGTGCTGGCCACGGAAAACGCTGCCTCGGGGATGATCGCGGGCACGCATGGCTCGACCTATGGCGGCAATCCCCTGGGCTGCGCGATCGGCGCGAAGATGATCGAGATCGTCACCGCGCCGGGCTTCCTTGACACGGTCAGCCGCAAGGCGGGCTTCCTGCGTCAGTGCCTCGAAGGTCTTGTCGCCGCCCATCCCGATATCTTCGAGGAGGTGCGCGGTCAGGGCCTGATGCTGGGTCTGCGCTGCAAGCTGCCGCCCGGGGATGTGGTCAAGGCGGCCTATGCGCAGAACCTGCTGACCGTGCCCGCGGCCGATAATGTGCTGCGGCTTCTGCCCGCGCTGACCATCTCCGAAGACGACATGGCCGAGGCCGTCCGCCGTCTGGACGCCGCCGCCACCGCGCTCGAAACCCAACCGGCCTGATTTCATCTTGCCACAAATATCCCGGGGGTCCGGGGGCAGAGCCCCCGGCCGCTCGGCAAGGAAACCGACGTGACCCATTTTCTTGACATCCACACCACCAGCCCGGCCGATCTGCGCGTGATGATCGACAGCGCCCGCGCGATGAAGACCGCGCGCCTCGGCCGCCCGAAAGGCGCGCTCGATGACGAACAGCCGCTGGCGGGCTGCATGGTGGCGCTGATCTTCGAAAAACCCTCGACCCGGACCCGCGTCAGCTTCGATGTCGGCGTGCGGCAGATGGGCGGGCAGACGATGGTGCTCTCGGGCAAGGAGATGCAGCTGGGCCATGGCGAGACCATCGCCGACACCGCCCGGGTGCTCTCGCGCTATGTCGATCTGATCATGATCCGCACCTTCGAAGAGGCGACGCTGCTGGAGATGGCGGAATATGCCTCGGTCCCGGTGATCAACGGGCTGACGAACCGCACCCATCCGTGCCAGATCATGGCAGACATCATGACCTATGAAGAACACCGCGGCCCGATCGCCGGGCGCAAGGTGGTCTGGTCGGGCGACGGCAACAATGTCTGCGCCAGCTTCCTGCAGGCGGCGGGGCAGTTCGGGTTTGACTTGACCTTCACCGGGCCGCAGACGCTTGACCCGGAACGCGACTGGATCGACTTTGCCCGCTCCAAGGGCGCGAATGTGGTGATCGAGCGCGATCCGGCCAAGGCGGTCGAGGGCGCCGATCTGGTCGTCACCGACACCTGGGTCAGCATGCACGACCCGGAATCGGCCAAGGAACGCCGCCACAACCAGCTGCGCCCCTATCAGGTGAACGAGACGCTGATGGCCAAGGCAAAACCCGATGCCTTGTTCATGCATTGCCTGCCCGCGCATCGCAACGACGAGGCGACCAGCGCCGTGATGGACGGGCCGCATTCGGTGATCTTCGACGAGGCGGAAAACCGGCTGCATGCGCAAAAGGCGATCATGCGCTGGGCTTTGGGCAAGTAAAGGCAAGGCCGGGGGCGCTGCCCCGCCGGGGCAATGCCCCGGCCCCCCGGCGTATTTGAACCAAGAAAAAGGGCAAGGCGATGGGCAAGACCGCGCTCCTGATCATCGACATGCAGATGGAGATGCAGGCGCGGCTTGATGCGGGCCGCGCCGCGGTGAACCGTGATGCCGGGGCGGCGATCGCTGCTTTGGCTGCGGCCTGCCGGGCAAAGGGGGTGGCCGTCGCGCACGTGCGCCATCACGACGCCGATCCGGCCTCACCCCTTCACGCCGATGCGCCCGGGGCGCAGCCGATGCCCTGTGATGCGGCTCTGCCCGGCGAGGCGGTGTTTGTCAAATCAACCTCCTCCGCCTTTGCTTCGACCGAACTGGCGGCGCATCTGCGCGGGCAGGGGATCGACCGGCTGATCGTCACCGGCGCGGTGCTGGGCTTTTGCGTCACCTCGACCGTGCGCGCGGCCGCCGATCTGGGCTTTGCGGTGATCTTGCCGCGCGATGCCTGTTTGGGCTTCGATCTGCCGGGGATGGGGCTTTCGGCCGAAGAGATCGCCCGGGTCACCTTCGGACTGCTGGGCGCCGATTTCGCCACGCTTTCGACCACCGCGGACGTTATCGCCAGCCTTTAGGTGCCGCGCGGTTTCGCCCGCGTTGTCGGGTCGGCCTCGCGCGGGTTTTCCGGCCAGGGGTGGCGCGGATAGCGGCCGCGCATCTCTTTGCGGACCTCGGCGTAAGAGCCGTCCCAGAAACCGGGCAGGTCCATCGTCACCTGAATCGGCTTGCCCCCGGGTGAGAGCAGTTCGATCCGCAGCGGATGCCGTTTCGGTCCGACGCTGGGATGGGTGGTGACGCCATACATCTCGGGCAGTTTCACCTCGATCGTCGGCACCTCGGCGCCATAGTCGATCGGCACGCGCCGGCCCAAGGGGGTTTCGAAATGACCCGGCACAAGGCGGTCAAGCTCTGCCATCTGGCCCCAGTCAAGCTGGGCGCGCAAAGCCTCGGTCAGGTCAAGATTGCGCAGATCCGCCTCGGTCCGGGCCTTTTTCAGCCAGGGCAGCAGCGCCTCTGACCCCAGAAGGGCGGCATCGGAAAGGTCGGGCAGATCGACGCCATCGGCGCGCAGGATATCGACGCGGGCGCGGAAGCGGGCGGCGCCGGGCGAGAGCGTCAGGCCGATCTGGCGCAGACCATCCAGCGCGCCGCGGGCGATCGCCTCGGGCGGGGCCTCGGGCCAGTGCCGGTCTTCCAGCACCAGCGCGCCGAAACGCTCCTGCCGCCGGGCCACCACGCGGCCCTCGCGCTTGCTCCATTCGCACAGATCGACCCAGGCGATGCGATCACCGTAAAGGCGGCGCAGCTCGGCATCGGCAAGCGCGAGGCCCTGCCGGACGCGGGCCTCGCGCGGGTCGCCATCCAGATCCGAGGCGACGATGAGGCGATGCTTGCCCAGACCATCGGCCTCGTCCACCACCGCGCCCTTGCCGCCGGAAAGGACGTAACGGGCGGCATCGCCCTTGCGCCTAAGCCCGATCCGGTCGGGATAGGCCAGCGCCAGCATCTCGGCCGGGGAATGACGCGTGTTGACCGGCTCGACCATGCGGGCCAGGCGTTTCGCTTCCAGACGGATGCGCTCGATGGTGCCGCGATGCAGCTGGCCGGGATGGTCGGCCTCAAACCGGCCCGGGTTGGCAATGGCCGAGAGGCGCAGGGTCAGATCGGCCGAGGCGCCGCGGATCGGGTCGCGGTCTTCCAAAAGCGCGGCCAAGGTCGCGGCCTCGGGGCCTGCCGTCACCAGCATATGGGCGAGACGCGGATGCAGCGGCAGGGCAGCGAGCGCCTTGCCGTGATCGGTGATCCGGCCGCCCGTCAGCGCGCCAAGGCTTTGCAGAAGCGCCCGCGCCTCGGCCAAAGCGGGCCCGGGCGGCGGGGTCAGGAAGGCCAGATCCGCGCCGTCGCTGCCCCATTGCGCAAGTTCCAGCGCCAGCCCCGCCAGATCGGCCACCGCCATTTCGGGGGGCGCGAAACCGGGCAGCGCGCCTTCCTCTCCCCTGGTCCAGAGCCGGTAACAGATCCCCTCGGCCACACGGCCTGCCCGGCCGCGGCGTTGCTCGGCCTCGGCACGCGACACCCGCTCGGTCACCAGCCGCGCCATCCCCGAGGCGGGATCGAAGCGCAGCCGCCGGGCGCGACCGGCATCGACGACGACGCGGATGTCCTGAATCGTCAGCGAGGTTTCGGCGATCGCAGTCGCCAGCACGACCTTGCGACCGCTTTCGCAGGGCGCAATCGCGGCGCGTTGCGCGGCAAAGTCCATCGCGCCGAAAAGCGGGCGCAGCTGCACGCCCGCGGGCAGCCGGTCGCGCAGAAGCGATTCGGTGCGGCGGATCTCGGCCTCGCCGGGCAGGAAGACCAGAACGCCGCCGGTGGTTTCCGCCACGGCCTGCTCGACGAGCCCCGCCACGGCGGGCTCGAGCCGCATCCCCGGTGCCAAAGGCCGGCCCAGCCAGCGGGTTTCGACCGGAAAGGCCCGGCCCTCGGAGCGCAGGATCGGCGCGTCGTCCAGAAGCGCGGCCACCGGCGCGGCATCGAGCGTTGCCGACATCACCACGAGCCTCAGATCAGGGCGCAGCGCGGTGCGCGCCTCCCAGACCAGCGCGAGGCCGAGATCGGCATTCAGCGAGCGTTCGTGGAATTCGTCGAAGATCACGCAGCCGATGCCGGTCAGCTCCGGGTCGGACTGGATCATCCGGGTCAGGATGCCCTCGGTCACCACCTCGATCCGGGTCGCTTTCGAGAGCTTCGCCTCGCCGCGGATGCGGTAGCCGACGGTTTGCCCGACGCTCTCGCCCAGGGTTTCCGCCATCCGTTCGGCAGCCGCGCGGGCGGCCAGACGGCGCGGCTCCAGCATCAGGATGCGGCCCGGCACAAGATCGAGCAGCGCCAAGGGAACGCGGGTGGTCTTGCCCGCGCCCGGCGGCGCCATCAGCACCGCCCGCCCGGTGCGACGCAGGGCGTCGACCAGATCGGGCAGACTATCATCAATGGGAAGCGATGCCGTCACTGCCGGGTCAGGCGGCCTTGGCCGATGATCGTGTCGGTGGCGATATCGACCACCCGCAGCCGCGTGCCGTCAGGGGTGGGCGCATAGGTGAGGGTAAAGGGAAAGCGGGTCTTTTCCGCCATTTCCTTTTCCTTGAACCCGGCGATGCGGCGATATTCCCCCGCACAGACGACGCCCTCGCCCTGCACCTGCGGCGCCGACAGCGCCACCTGCGAGCGCCGCACGCCATCGAACATCGTCACGTTCAGCGTGCAGGCCTCGTCGCGGTCGACATCGCGCAGCACGGCGTAAAGCGCGGTCAGCGGGTCGATCGTGCCGCCCTGTTGCGCCGGGTCGACATCGGTCGGGCGCGGCACCCGCGGCGGCTCGTGGCTGACCGAGGCGGGGGTGCCGTTCTTGTAGATCATCGTGTTCTTCGAGCGGTCATCGCCGCGCTGCGAGGCAACCTCGACCGCGCGCGGGGTGAAGCGGGATTTCGCAAAGCTTCCGCTGGCGGTGGCGTCGTAGCGGATCTTCTTGATCATGCCCGCAAGGCCGGTGGTCTTCACCACGCCATTGGCGGCATAGGCCCCGCCCGCGATCTTGCCGTCGATCGCCAGCTCTCCGGCTTTCAGCCCCTTGAGCAGGATGTCGAAGACGATGCGGTCGCTTTGATCGGCGAGCGCGGGCTGGGCCAGCGCCAGCGCAAGGCCGGTGATGAAAACGGAAAGGGGGGGGACTGCTGTCATGGGCCTGCTCTGCGGATGCCTTCGGACTGGACATACACCGCCCGTTGAGGGCATGAAACCGAAACCGTTTCACGCCGGTTGACGATTTCGTTCGACCGGCACCGTTTCGCACAGGCACGCCATGACCTTTTCCCCTGATACTGCCGCCGATCTTGCCCCCCGTATCCTGGCCGGTGAACGCCGGGCGCTGGCCCGGGCGATCACGCTGGTGGAATCGGGCCGCGCCGATCACCGGGCGCAGGCGACGGCGCTGCTGGACCGGCTGGGCACGGCGAAAAAGGCGCTGCGGATCGGGCTTTCCGGCACGCCGGGGGTGGGCAAATCGACCTTCATCGAAAGCTTCGGGATGATGCTGGTCGGGCTTGGGCATCGGGTCGCGGTGCTGGCGGTCGATCCGTCCTCGGCGCGCTCGGGCGGCTCGATCCTGGGCGACAAGACCCGGATGGAGCGGCTCTCGCGCGAGCCTGCGGCGTTCATCCGGCCCTCGCCCTCTCAGGCGCAGCTGGGCGGCGTCGCCCGACGCACCCGCGAGGCGGTGTCGCTGTGCGAGGCGGCGGGGTTTGATGTGGTGCTGATCGAGACGGTGGGCGTCGGGCAGTCGGAAACGCTGGTGGCCGAAATGACCGATCTGTTCATTCTTTTGATGGCGCCTGCGGGCGGGGATGAATTGCAGGGCGTCAAGCGCGGCATCATGGAAATGGCCGACATGATTCTGGTCAACAAGGCCGATGGCGATCTGAAGCCTGCCGCGCTGCGAACGGTCTCGGATTACGCGGGCGCGCTGCGGCTGTTGCGGCGCCGTCCGCAGGACCCCGAGGGCTTTCCGAAAGCGGTGCCGGTCTCCGCGCTGGCCGAGGAGGGGCTGAAATCCGCCTGGGAGGACATGCAGCGGCTGGCCGCATGGCGCCGGGAGAAGGGGCATTTCGACCGCCGCCGGGCCGAACAGGCGCGGCACTGGTTCGAGACCGAGGTGCGCGAGGGGCTGCTGGCGCGGTTGGTGAGCGATCCGGCGATTCGGGCGCGGATGCAGGCTTTGGGCGGCGCCGTGGCCGCGGGGCAGACGGCCCCCGCGGTGGCGGCGGCCGAGATGCTGGCGGCCTTGCAAGGGTGAGCGACATGAAAAAACCCCGCCAAAGGCGGGGTTTTCGATCCGTGGATCAGCCGATCACGTGGCGGCCAATCACGCCGCGGCTTGCGCCTTGGCGATGGCTTTCTTGATTTTCAGCGCATTCGGCGACAGCTCGTCATCCGAGGCTTTCGCGAGGAAAGCATCCAGACCACCGCGGTGATCGACGGTGCGCAGGCCAGCGGCCGAAACACGCAGCTGGAACGATTGCCCCAGAACGTCCGAGATCAGGGTGACTTCGTTCAGGTTCGGCAGAAAGCGGCGACGCGTCTTGTTGTTCGCGTGGCTGATGTTGTTGCCCGACATCGGGCCTTTGCCGGTCAGTTCGCAGACGCGCGACATGGCGTTGTTCCTTCGTTTCCTCGGGCGACGCGGCCCACTTCCAATACTGCGGGACCCGCTGCGCGCGGTGCCCGGAAATCCGTTCGCGGGGCATAGGGCCAAAGCCGCCCCGCGTCAAGCGATTCATGTGCAAAGCATCTCATCCACCCAGGCCGGAACCACCTGTGTGGCCGGGCCGTGCCGCGCCTCGTCGAAGAGCCGCGTGCCCTGCGAGGGCTCGAGGTTCAGCTCCAGCGTCGCCACGCCCCCATGCCGGGCATCGGCGACAAACCCGGCGGCCGGATAGACATTCCCCGAGGTGCCGACCGAGACGAACAGATCGGCCGCCCGCAGCGCCGCCCAGATCTCGTCCATCCGGTAGGGCATCTCGCCGAACCAGACGATGTCGGGCCGTGTCGCGGTGGTGCCGCAGGCGGGGCAGGGGTCGGCGGGCCGCATCGCGGCGGGGGCGGGCCAGCGGTGATCGCAGGCGGCACACTGCGCGCCGGTCAGTGTGCCATGCATGTGAATCAGGTTCTGCGTCCCGGCGCGTTCGTGCAGGTCGTCGACATTTTGCGTCACCACCAGCAGGTGATGCGCCCCTGCGGCTTCAAGTCGCGCCAGGGCCTGATGCGCCGCATTCGGCAGGGCCGCCGCCGCCGCAGCGCGGCGCTGGTTGTAGAACCTGTGCACCAAGGCCGGATCGCGGGCAAAGCCTTCGGGCGTTGCCACATCCTCGATCCGGTGCTCCTCCCACAGCCCGTCGCTGGCGCGGAAGGTGCGCAGGCCACTTTCGGCAGATATTCCCGCACCTGTGAGAATCACGATTCTGGCCATCGGCGTTTCCCCTTGGTAAACACCCCCTCATGCGTATCCTGTTTCTCTGCCTTGGCAATATCTGTCGTTCCCCCGCCGCCGAGGGGGTCTTTCGCACACTGGCCGCGCAGGCCGGGGTGCCGGTCACGCTCGACAGCGCCGGAACCGGTGCCTGGCATGTCGGAGAGCCGCCCTATGGTCCGATGCAGGCGGCGGCCAGCGCGCGCGGCCATGACCTGAGCGCGCTGCGGGCGCGGCAGCTGAAACCGGCGGATTTCCGTGACTTCGACCTGATTCTGGCGATGGACCGGCAGAATTATCGCGATGCGCAGGCGCTGCAGCCCGTCGATGCGACGGCGCGGCTGGAAATGTTCCTGCAGAGCAAACGCGGCGTGTCCGAGGTGCCCGACCCCTATTACACCCGCGATTTCGACGGCTGCCTCGACATCATCGAGGCAGGCGCAAGGGCGTTGCTGATGCGGCTTCAGCGCGCGCAGTAAGCTTCGGCAGCCTGGGCGAAGGCCTTGTAGCGGGCCCAGAAATCCTCGTCCGCGGCGCGGTCGGAAACGCGGGTTTCCTGCGCCTGATCCGGGTCTTCGAAGAATTTCGCCGCCCGGCGCTGGTCCGACCGCGACAGGGACTGGTCAGCGACCTGCTGGATGCAGCCGCACAATGCCCGGTCGGCGGTGCGTCCGGCGTTCAGGCAGGCCCGGTCGATCGGCCCGGCAAAAGCCGTGGTTCCCGCAAGAACCAAGGCGGCGGAAAGAAGATATTTCATCATGCTCTGCTCTTCGGTTGCGGGTCGGGTTCATGCCCGTTTCCCGTCGATTTGACCGATGTTTTAGGGGATTCGACAAGCAGGCACAATGGCTTCGGCAGCTTTCCGCCGATTAAGCCGGGATACCGCCAGATCTGGCGGCAAGGGAGGGATTTTCACCGAAATCTGGGTCAGGCGATGACTTCGGCCTCGAAGCCCGCGGCCTTGAGGGCAGCCAGGACGGTTTCCTCGGGCAGGCCGTTCACCTCGACCTCGCGGTCTTCCAGGCTGACAAGGGCCTTGCCGCCCACTTCGGTGATGGCAGCTTCCACGCTGGCCTTGCAATGGCCGCAGGTCATGTTGGGAACGGACAGGATCATCGGGGCCTCCGCGCTGGATCTAGCATGATCTGGCGCGATCCGCGGGCGGCGTCAACCGCGATTGCATGGCCGCCCGCAGCCCGGTTCAGAACATCATCTTGCCTGTGGCCAGCGTGGCCCCGTCACAGATGACGCGATAGGCGCGCTCGCCCGGGTGCAGCTGGCCAAGCGCATATTCGATCGCCAGCGGCTGCGCGGCCTCGGGGAAGGTCCCGGGGCGCCTGCGGGTGCGCAGCGACACCAGCACCCCCGAGGTGGTCAGTGCCGCCTCGCCGGTCACGATCCAGCCCGCATCGGGCAAATAGCCCTTGAGCCGGATGAAGGAGACCAGCCCGACATTGCGGTTGTTCAGCGCGGTGAGGGTGAGCGGCCCGTTCAGGGTGGTTTGCGTGGTCATGATCCGCCTCAGCCTCCGGTTTCGACAGGTTGTGTGACGGCAGTGCAATCGGCTCTCGGCATTCTCTCTCTCCTCCCTTGATGAGATGTCCGGTCGTTCGTCTGCAAGGCGCCGGTGGTCTGGCCAGATAACGCTACCACTCGCCCGGCGGTTGCGTCAACGGCCGTGCCCTCGCGGTTTTTCCCCCGATCCCGCCGCGGCGCCACGGCCCGGCCCGTCGCCGCAATCCCCCTTCCCGCACCCTTGAATTGCTGCTATTTGCGCGCCCATGAAAAAGCTCGATCACATCCGCAACTTCTCCATCGTGGCGCATATCGACCACGGCAAATCCACGCTTGCCGACCGTCTGATCCAGATGACGGGCACGGTGGCCGCGCGCGACATGAAAGAGCAGATGCTCGACAGCATGGATATCGAGCGCGAGCGCGGCATCACCATCAAGGCGAACACCGTGCGGATCGACTATCCGGCCAAGGATGGGCGCACTTACATCCTGAACCTGATCGACACCCCCGGCCACGTCGACTTCGCCTATGAGGTCAGCCGCTCGATGCGCGCGGTGGAAGGTTCGCTTCTGGTCGTCGACGCCTCGCAGGGCGTCGAGGCGCAGACGCTGGCGAATGTCTATCAGGCGCTTGATGCCGGGCACGAGATCGTGCCGGTGCTGAACAAGATCGACCTGCCCGCCGCCGACCCGGATGCGGTGAAGAAGAACATCGAGGATGTGATCGGCATCGACGCCTCGGATGCGATTCCGATTTCGGCCAAGACCGGGCTTGGCATTCCCGATGTGCTGGAGGCGATCGTGCACCGCCTGCCCGCGCCCGAGGGCGATGTGGACGCACCCCTGAAGGCGATGCTGGTGGACAGCTGGTACGACCCCTATCTGGGCGTCGTCGTGATGATCCGCGTCATGGATGGCGTTGTCCGCAAGGGCGACCAGATCAAGATGATGCAGACCGGGGCGAGCTACCGGATCGACAAGCTGGCCGTCTTGAAGCCGCAGATGGTCGACATTGCCGAGCTTGGCCCGGGCGAGATCGGCGTGCTGACTGCCAGTATCAAACAAGTCCGCGACACCCGCGTCGGCGACACCATCACCCATGAACGCAAACCCTGCGACGCGGCCCTGCCGGGGTTCAAGCCCGCCCAGCCGGTGGTGTTCTGCGGCCTGTTCCCGGTCGATGCGAATGATTTCGAGCCGCTGCGCGACGCGATCGAGAAACTGGCGCTGAACGACGCGAGCTTCACCTATGAGATGGAAACCTCGGCCGCGCTGGGCTTTGGCTTCCGCTGCGGCTTCCTTGGTCTTCTGCACCTTGAAGTCGTGCGCGACCGGCTGGAACGCGAATATGACCTTGATCTGATCACCACCGCGCCTTCGGTCGTGTTCAAGCTTTACATGAAGGACGGCGAGGTCCGCGATCTGCACAACCCCGCCGACCTGCCCGACCTGACCTATGTCGATCATATCGAGGAGCCGCGGATCAAGGCCACCATCATGGTTCCCGACGATTATCTGGGCGACGTGCTGAAGCTGTGTCAGGATCGCCGCGGCATCCAGATGGATCTGACCTATGCGGGCTCGCGGGCGATGGTGGTCTACGACCTGCCGCTGTCCGAGGTGGTGTTCGACTTCTACGACCGGCTGAAATCGGTGACCAAGGGCTATGCGAGTTTCGACTATCAGCTGGCCGAATACCGTGAGGATTTCCTGGTCAAGATGTCGATTCTGGTGAATGACGAGCCGGTGGATGCGCTCTCGATCATGGTGCACCGCGACCGCGCCGAGGGGCGGGGCCGGGCGATGGTGGAGAAGCTGAAGGATCTGATCCCGCGGCACATGTTCAAGATCCCGATTCAGGCGGCGATCGGCGGCCGGGTGATCGCGCGCGAGACGCTGTCGGCGATGCGCAAGGACGTGACGGCGAAATGCTACGGCGGCGACGCGACGCGGAAGAAGAAGCTGCTGGAGAAGCAGAAAGCCGGGAAGAAGAAGATGCGCCAGTTCGGGAAGGTGGAGATCCCGCAGTCGGCGTTCATTGCAGCGTTGAAGATGGATGAGTGAGGGGCGCCGGGGGCTTCGCCCCCGGGAAAACGCTCCGGTGGAGCGTTTTCAGCCCCGAACGCCCGGAGCGCAAGCGAAGGGCCAGCGACCCCGCCTTTGGCGGGGTCAAATCGTTCCAGTGGAACGATTTGAGCGTCGAACGCCCGAGCACGCTTGCGAGGGCTAGGGGCGAGCCCCGAACGCCCGAAGCGCAGGCGAAGGGCCAGCAGCCCTTACGCCACCTGTTCTGCCACCCAGACGGCATAGGCAGGATTGGCTTCGACCGTATCGGTCAGGATCATCGGGCAGTCATAGGGATGCCGCCGCGCAAGCTCCGCAACGGCCTCGGCCGCGCGCTCGGGCGTGGTCTTGAGCCAGAGCTGCACCTCGGGGCTTTCCTCGGCCGTGCCGTTCCACGTGTAAAGCGAAAGCCCCGGCGGCGCGATATGGGCGCAGGCGACAAGGCGGGCCTGCAGGAGCGCTCCCGCGAGGGTTTTTGCGGTGGCGGTGTCGGGCAGGGTGGTATGGATGCGGGTTATGGGATACATTTAGACCAGTTCGCCAATTTCTTTATTTCTCTTAATGTCCAAGGATACGGGATCATCGCCCAGCAGAAAACCGCGGTCTCGCAGCAGTTGAAGCGAATCTTCAAAAGTCGCAACATTTTGGCAGAAATGATTTTTTAAAGTTGCAACCTTAATGTTTTTCTTCCCCCAGCGCCCTTGACGCTTCAGCGTTGCGAGTATTCTTCTTGCGCCGACGTCCATGGACATACGGCTAGACAAACCAATAATGGCTTGCTCCATTTCCTCCAAGGCGCTGCTATGATGCTCGATGCCGAAATAGTGACTGTGAGTGTGTTTGACCGAGGAAATGTCCGATGACCCGATCATGACAACTTCATACTTGTCTTCCTCGGGATACTGAGATTCATACTTCATATATGCCTCGATTGCGTCGGCAGGATTGCGGCCAACAATATCCCAAAAGCAGAAGTTTCCATCTGTCCAGTCAAATACTAGAATCCAGTTGTTTAGGCCCGCCTCCGAACGGCGCTCAACTTCCGATAGAGTCTTGATGATGTTCTCATTTACGTAACTTGCTAGAGATCCCCGTTTGACGGATTGACCAATTATCGCTTCGGCCAGCTCCCGCGATTGTTGAAGTTCAATTTCAGTTTCTGCAGCAAGGCGCTTGTCTTGCTCAATTAGATGCAGCGCATTTGAGAATCTCTTAAAGTAGCGTAGAACCTCTGGGTCTCCCTCTTGCTCCTTTAAACGAAATCCATAAATAACAGAAGTTCGCTCAATGCTTTCGGACCAATAATGCTGCAACTTGCTTCGAATCTGAAGCTCAAGGAAACGTCCCGCGCTTTTCAAGATAATGTGATATGCGCGATATCCAGAGTCATCGCGCCCCCAATCGCGATAATCTGATATCCTTTCCAGAGAATAGGAGCTATCCGCGGCGATCTTCCCGGTCACATATGTAATAAGCTTGTCAGCGTCATCATTTGATTCGACGACAATCCGACAGCCCCCGATATCTTGCAGTTGCGATAACCTAACACTAAAACGGCGCAGTTTTCTTAAAATTTGCGGTTTTCTCTTGAGTCTTTGGGCAATGTAATATTCTTGTCTATAGGTCTGCAGCCATGCTTGCAGATCCAAGGTGAGCTTAGTTAGCGGCTCCAAGTGCTCTTTTCTGTACTCTTCGAAGGCATAATCGAGTTCCAGCGCGATTTCGTCATATGGTCGAAGTGGATCGCTGAGTATTCTGCCAGCTTTGTCGACTTGAGACTTCGAAATTTTCACTTCAACCTCACTTCCGCAAACGCAGCGCGTAAATTCAAAATAGACGCGCGGAGCAAAAATAGCATCCGCGCAACATACGCATCAAGCGCGAACATATTTTCGCCTGCGGCGCATCAATTTGCAAGAAAAAGCCCCGCCAGTGGCGGGGCTTCATGTCCATCTTACCTTGTGAACTTCTTGTACTTCACCCGCTTCGGCTCGACCGCGTCCGGGCCCAGACGGCGGATCTTGTCGTTTTCGTAATCCTCGAAGTTGCCCTCGAAGAATTCCACATGGGCGTCGCCCTCGAACGCCAGAATATGCGTGCAAAGCCGGTCCAGGAAGAAACGGTCGTGCGAGATGATCACCGCGCAGCCCGCGAAATCCTCGATCGCCGCTTCCAGCGCCTGAAGGGTCTCCACGTCCAGATCGTTCGTCGGTTCGTCAAGCAGCAGCACGTTGCCGCCCGATTTCAGCAGTTTCGCCATGTGCACGCGGTTGCGTTCCCCGCCCGAGAGCAGGCCCACTTTCTTCTGCTGATCCGCGCCCTTGAAGTTGAAGGCACCGCAATAGGCGCGCGAGTTCACCTGCGCATCGCCCAGTTCGATCAGTTCCGCCCCGCCCGAGATTTCCTCCCAGACGTTCTTGTTCGCATCCAGCGCGTCGCGCGACTGATCGACATAGGCCAGCTTCACCGTGTCGCCCAGCGTGATCGTGCCCTCGTCCGGGGCCTCGGCGCCGACCAGCATCTTGATCAGCGTCGATTTCCCGGCGCCGTTCGGGCCGATCACCCCAAGGATGCCGCCCGGCGGCAGCGAGAAGCTGAGGTTCTCGATCAAGAGCTTGTCGCCCATGTGCTTCTTCAGGCCTTCGACCTCGATCACCTTGCCGCCCAGACGCGGGCCGTTCGGAATGATGATCTGCGCCTTGCCGACGCGTTCCTTGACGCCTTCCTCGGCCATCTTGTCGTAGGCCGCGATCCGGGCCTTGGATTTCGCCTGACGGGCCTTGGCGCCGGCGCGGATCCATTCCAGCTCCTTTTCCATGACCTTCTGCTTGGCCTTGTCCTCGCGGGCTTCCTGTTCCAGCCGCTTGGCCTTCTGTTCCAGCCAGCTGGAATAGTTCCCCTCATAGGGGATGCCGCGGCCGCGCTCGAGTTCCAGGATCCACGAGGTGATGTCATCGAGGAAGTAACGGTCGTGGGTGACGCAGAGGATCGTGCCCTTGTAGTCGATCAGGTGCTTTTGCAGCCAGGCGATGGTCTCGGCGTCAAGGTGGTTGGTCGGTTCGTCCAGAAGCAGCATGTCGGGCGCTTCCAGCAGCAGCTTGCACAGCGCCACCCGGCGGCGTTCGCCGCCCGACAGCGTCGCCACATTCGCGTCATCGGGCGGGCAGCGCAGCGCTTCGAGCGCGATATCGACCTGGCTGTCGAGATCCCAGAGGTTCTCGGCGTCGATCTCGTCCTGCAGACGCGCCATTTCCTCGGCGGTCTCGTCGGAATAGTTCATCGCCAGGTCATTGTAGCGCGCGATTTTCGCGGTCTTTTCCGCCACGCCCAGCATGACGTTTTCGCGCACGCTCAGCGACTCGTCGAGCTGCGGCTCCTGCGAGAGATAGCCGACCTTGGCGCCCTTGGCGGCCCAGGCCTCGCCCTGAAAATCCTTGTCGATCCCCGCCATGATGCGCAGCAGCGTCGATTTCCCCGCGCCGTTGACGCCGACGACCCCGATCTTGACACCGGGAAGGAAGTTCAGGCGGATATTCTCGAAGCATTTCTTGCCACCGGGATAGGTCTTCGAGACGCCATCCATGTGGTAGACATATTGATAGGAAGCCATTGCGCGCACCTTGGGAAAGGGAAGTTTGTGGCTAGATAGGGGAAACGGGGCCTTTGGGGAAGGGGTGAGCCGCCAAAGCCCGTTGGGAGGGACCGGATGCTGAAAGAGTTGCGCAACCTCTATCACGGGCGCTCGAAACGGGCGCATCGGTTCCGCTATGCGCTGCTGGCCTTCGATCTGGCGACGATCGTGTTCGTGATCGTGACCTCGTTCCTGCCGATGGCGCCGTGGATCGTGGCGGCGGATGTGGTGATCGGGGCGGTGATCGTGCTGGATTTCGTCGCGCGCTTCGCCGTCGAGGAGCGCAAGGCCGCGTTCTGGGGGCGGCTGACGACCTGGGCCGATGTGGTGGCGATGGTGTCGTTCCTGGCGCCGCTTTTGGGGGCGCAGCTGGGGTTCCTGCGGGTGCTGCGGACGCTGCGGCTGTTGCATGCCTATCAGATGCTGGGGCGGCTGCGGCAGGATTTCCGGCTGTTTCGCAAGCATGAGGAGGTGATTCTGGCGGCGGTCAACCTGGCGGTCTTCCTGTTCGTGATGACCGGGCTGATCCATGCGACCCAGGCCGGGCGCAATCCGCAGATCGGCAACTATGCCGATGCGCTGTATTTCACCGTGACGACGCTGACGACGACGGGCTTTGGCGATATCACGCTGCAGGGCACTTCGGGGCGGATGATCTCGGTGGTGGTGATGATCGTCGGCGTGACGCTGTTTTTGCGGCTGGCGCAGGTGCTGTTCCGGCCGCGGAAGGTGCGTCACAAATGCCCCAGCTGCGGACTTTTGCTGCATGACGCCGATGCGGTGCACTGCAAGCATTGCGGCGTGGTGCTGAACATCGAGGATGAGGGGCTGGTCTGACCGGCTTTCCGCATTGCCGGGGAAGCTGGAGGCGGGTACCGGAATCGAACCGGTCTTCACGGATTTGCAATCCGCTGCGTAACCTCTCCGCCAACCCGCCGCCGTGAGGTGTCTTCCACCTACCCAATCACACCGCGCCGTGCAAGGGGTCTTGCGCCGACTTTGCAGCTTGTTCCGTGCACCATGGTATGCAACACCGGGCGCAGCCCGCCACCGACCGTTGCTCCCTTGCGACTTCTGTGGCAAAACCGCGCAACGCAACGCTCAGACGGAAGAGTTCCCCCATGCCGGATTTCGCCGCCCGCCGCACCATGATGGTCGACACCCAGGTTCGCCCCAATGACGTGACGAAATTCCCGATCATCGAAGCGATGCTGGCCGTCCCGCGCGAAGCCTATGTGCCCGACGCCCGCCGCGAGGCCGCCTATGTCGGCGAAAACCTCGATCTGGGGCAGGGGCGCTGGCTGCTTGAACCGCGCAATTTCGCCAAGATGCTCGATGCGCTCGATATCCAGCCCGGGGACCGGGTGCTCGATATCGCGGCGGGCATGGGCTATTCCTCTGCCGTCCTTGCGCGGATGGCGCAGGCCGTCGTCGCGCTGGAGGAAGGCGCGCTGGCCGCCTCGGCCGAGGCGCATCTGTCGGTGCAGGACATCGAGGGCGTGACCGTCGTCGAGGGGCGGCTGGCCGACGGCGCCGCGGAGGAAGGCCCCTATGACGTGATCGTGATCGAGGGGGGCGTCGAGCAGGTGCCCGCGGCGATCACGGCGCAGCTGCGGGACGGCGGCCGGATCGCGGCGATCTTCCTGCAGGGGCAGCTGGGCACGGTGCGGATCGGCCGAAAGATCGATGGCATCCTGGCCTGGCGCGACGCGTTCAACGCCGCGGCCCCGGTGCTTCCGGGCTTCACCCGCGCAAAAGAATTCGTGCTCTGATTGCCTTTGGGGCCGAATTCGGCTCATATCGGCGGAAATGAATGTTATCGCCGTGAAACGGCGGGACAGCAGCCGGGCAGCGGTGCAGCAAGAGGATCCGAGGCATGAAGCGCAGAACGTTCAAACCCCTTCTTCTGGCCACCGTCGCCGGGCTTGGCCTGCTGGCCGGGTCGCTGTCCGCCTCGGCCGAGACGCTGGCCGATGCGCTGGTCTCGGCCTACAAGGTCTCGCATCTCTTGGAGCAGAACCGCGCCACCTTGCGCGCCGCTGACGAGGATGTGGCGACGGCCGTGGCGGCGCTGCGGCCGGTGGCGAAATGGGGGGCGGAATTCTCGAAAAGCCGCTGCAACATTCCGGTGCAGGTCTCGTTTGCCGCGAATTGCGACGACGGCCATTGGAAAGAGCTGGAGGCGACGATGGCGCTGACGCTCGACTGGACGCTGTTCGACTTTGGCCGCAATCGCCTGAGCGTCGATATCCAGAAGGAGACTGTCCTCGCCACGCGTGCCGCGCTGTTGTCGACCGAACAGGATGTGCTGCTGTCCGCCGTCAAGGCCTATGCCGATGCCAAGGCCACGGCCGAACAGGTGGCGATCACCGAGAATTCGGTGCGGGTGATTTCGGAACAGCTGAAAGCCGCGCAGGATCGGTTCGATGTCGGCGAGGTGACGAAGACCGACGTGTCGCAGGCCGAGGCGTCCCTGGCCGGGGCGCGGGCCGCGCTGGCGGCTGCGCAGGGGCAATACAAGGCCGCGCGCGAGGCCTACAAGGCGGTGATCGGCCATTACCCCGAGCGGCTCTCGTCCTTGCCGAAGGCGCCGAAGCTGCCGAAGACGACCGCCGAGGCGAATGCGACGGCGCTGCGGCTGCACCCGGCGATCAAGCAGGCCCAGCATCTGGTCTCGGCCGCCGATCTGGGCGTGGCACTGGCCCATGCCCAGCATCTGCCCACGGTGAGCGGACAGGCGAAGCTGGCGGATCCGAAAGATAGCGGGCGCAGTTCGACGCTGTCGCTGTCGATCGGGCAGCCGATCTATTCCGGCGGCGCCATCGCCTCGGCCAATCGCAAGGCCGTTGCCAACCGCGACAAGGCCCGGGCCGGGCTGAGCCAGGCGGGCGTCGAGGTGGCGCAGGCCGTCGCCAATGCCTTTGCCGGCATCGATGTCTACCGGGCGCAGATCAACGCCTATGACCAGCAGATCCAGGCCGCCGATCTGGCCTATCAGGGCGTGCGCGAAGAGGCGACGCTGGGCGCGCGGACGACGCTGGACGTTCTGAACTCCGAACAGGACCTTCTGGACGCGAAAGCCTCGCGGATTACGGCGGAAGCTTCTTTGCAGGTAGCATATTATCAACTTTTGTCCGCTATGGGACTCTTGACGGTAGAAAACCTCAAGCTCGGGATCCCCACCTATGACCCCGCAGCCTACTATAACGCGGTGCAGAACGCGCCTCTCAGCGATCAGGGCAAGGCTCTTGATCGTGTCTTGCGCGCCATCGGCAAGAAATGAGTTCTTGTGCACTGTGTGGCTGTGACTGGGTGTGACCCGGCTTCCCTCGGACCCTGTCCACGGGAGGAGGAATTCTGCTTCATTCAAACAGCCGGACCTTGTGTCGGCCAGAGAGCAGGATTGGGAGCATGATGTCCGAACCCGAAACGAAAATCGAAATTGAAGACGTCCTGTCGTCGATCCGTCGTCTGGTCTCGCGCGATGCCGGGGCTGTGCGGCCGATGCCGGTGCCGCCCCCTGCGCCCGCCGCGCAGCCCGAGGTCGCGGCACAGCCCGCGCCGCTTGCGGCCGAGGCGGAATGCCTGGTGCTGACCCCGGCGCTGCGAATCGGCGAGGAGGATGCGGAAGCCGAGGCCGGGATCGCGGGTGAGCACGAAGAGCCGGTCGCAGAAGATCCGGTCGCAGTCGGGCCCGAGGTCGAGAGCACCGCCGAGCTCGACGCTGAGGTCGAGGTCGCGGCCGAGATCGGCACCGCGGCGCAGGCCGCCCCCGGGACGATGGCAGAGCCGGAGCCGGTCGAGGCCGAGATCCTTGATTTTGTCGCGCCTGCCCTTGCGCTCGACCCCGCGCTGGCCGAGGAAGCCGAGGCGGCCGCGCCGGTTTTGACCGCCGAGGCTCCCGCCGAAATTGCTGTCGAAGCCGCAGTCGACACCCCCGCCGAACCCGCCGCCGAACTTGTCCCCGAGGCCCCTGCCGAGGCCGAGATCGTCCCGGCCCATGATGCTTCGGCGCCGTTCCTGCTGCAGCCCTCCGCTGCGGTTTCGCCCTCCGACATCCGTCCCTTTGCCGTCGTGCCCGCGTCGCGTCCGATGACCGAGGCCGAGGTGCTGCTGGCCGAGGCCGAGGCGGCTTTGGCCGAAGCCGGGGTCGTGCTGGAAGATGCCTCGAGCGCGATCGATGCTGCGGGCGAGGGCGATGTGGCGCTGGCCGAGGAGATCGCCGATCCGGGGGCCGGGACGGCGATCGATCTGGGCGACGAGCTGTCGCGGCTGGAAAGCACGATTGCCGAGCTTGAGGCGGCGGTGGCCGAAAGCGGCTTCGACTTCGAGCCGGACACCGGCCATCCCTTCGCGCTGGAGCCCGAAGCGGCTACGGCAGAGCTGCCCGACGCCTTCGAGGCCGAGGTGCGTCAGGCGATCGAGGCGCCCGCGCCGGAAGCCCTTGCAGAGCCGCTGGCCGAGGAGGCCGCTGCGCCGACCGAGGATCTTGCGCCGAACGAGGGCCCTGCGCTGGCGGAGCCGGAGGCCGATCCGCTTGCGGACAGCGCGCTGGACTGGAGTGCCGATGCCGCCGAAGAGGCGCTGGAGGCCGCGGCCGAGGCGGAGCTGCTTGCGCAACAGGATCATGTGGCGGAGCTGCAGGCCGAGATGGCCGACCCCGAGCTTCCGGCCGAGACCGGCCCCGAAGAGTCGGGGGTCGGCATGGACTGGGCCGAAGCGACACTCAATCTGGCGCGTCGGACCCCGCCGCGGCGTCTGGCCGTCTCGGAGGCTGAGGAAACGGTGCAGAGCGCCGCCACGATGCGCTCGAGCTACGAAGAGCTGCGCGACGAGCTGGGGCAGGATCTGGACGAGGTCTCGGAGCTTTACGAGGAAGAGCTGGTGCCGTCATATGAAGACGGGCTGATCGACGAGGCGGTGCTGCGCGACATGGTGGCCCAGCTCGTGCGCGAGGAGCTGCGCGGCAGCCTGGGCGAGCGGATCACCCAGAACGTCCGCAAGCTGGTGCGCCGGGAAATCCAGCGCGCGCTTTTGGGGCAGGATTACGACTGACCCGGACCTTGCGGGCACCGGGGGCGGGGCTTCGGCCCCGGCCTTCCGGTTTCGGTCTTCCGTGTCGCCTGACGGTGCCGCAACGGCATGGCCGGACAGGACAGTGCGAAAATGAAACGGCGCGCCTTGGGCGCGCCGTTTGTCATTCCGGGCAGGGCGGGGCCGTCAGGCCGCCTCCGCCTCTTCCGCCGCGATCCGCCGTTCGCTTTCTTCGCGCGACAGTGCCACCGAGGTCCGCACCCCTTTCGACACGAATTCCATCAGCCCCTTGACCACGCGCTCGTTCGGGTCGATCCCGGCGCAGGACAAGACCTCGCGCCCATCGCGCGAGCGCGCCCAGCGGGCGATCTGCTCGGGGCCGTTGCCGTATTTCTTGTCATCGGCAATCGCATCATCCAGAGCCGCCAGAACGACCGCGGCAAACAGCTTGCGCGCCCTCTGACCTTGCTCATAGTTGAATGCGGAGCCGTCAACGAAATCGCGCATTATTCCGTCCTTTTTTATTGCTCTTGCGTTTGCTGGCGTGGCGGCCATCTAGGCCCCCTGCCCACCGATTCGATATGCCCTGTAAGGCATGTCTGACATGCACCTGACGCATGGCTTGCTGAAACAGCCCCCGTATTTAGGTGCCGTTAACGCCAATACCGGCCCATATATGGTTACCAAACCGTTGCGTTCAAGTCTGCAGCGTGCAAAACAAGGGCCATATCGCGGCGCCGCGTTTTTGTTCAGCCGTCGCGAGTCTTTGCCTTTCCTTTCGGCGTGCCGCCAGTCGGGCGCGCGGATCACGGCTTTGTGATCGCCTCCGCGGCCCAAAGCCGGGCCTCGTCGGCGGTCATCGGCCCCTCGAGCGCGTCCAGCCGCAGCTGCGCCAGCGCCTTGCCGCCCGATTGCGTGTAAAGCGTGCCGACGGTCTTGCCGCCCGCCTTGATCGGCGTGCCCACCGGCGCCGCGCCCGAAATCGCCAGCTGCACCAGCCCCTTGCGCAGTTCGGTCTTGTGCTTCATCCGCGCCGTGACCTCCTGCCCGACATAGCAGCCCTTGCGGAAATCGACGCCGTGAAGCCGTTCAAACCCGGCTTCCAGGATATAGGTCTCGGGTGTCAGCTCGATGCCGGTGGCGGGGATCAGATGCGCCACGCGCAGCGCGTCCCAGTCGCTGCCGTCGTCGCCATCCCGGTCGCCGTAAAGCCGCCAGCCCAGAGCCGGATGGCGCGGATCGGCCAGGGCGCCCTCGGGCGCGGGGCCGGTGCCGCAAAAGACCGAGAGCGCCGAGGGCGCGATCGCCACATCGGCGCGCAGCCGATACATGTTCAGCCGCGCCACGGTGGCCTCGGCAATCGCGGCCTCGATATCGAGCAGGATCGTCTCGCCCCGCGCGATCAGAAAGAAATCCGCCAGATACTTGCCCTGCGGCGTCAGCAGCGCGGCGTAGAGCGGGCCCTCGGCCAGCCGCCGCAGGTCATTGGACACAAGGCCCTGCAGGAAATGCTCGCGGTCCTGGCCGGTGATGTCGAAGATCTTGCGCATGGCGCCCCCCTTTTCCCCCATTATGGGGCGGCGGGCTCATTCCACAAGCTGCATCCGGCACAGGGTGGCATAGGCACCGCCGCGGGCCAGCAGATCGTCATGCGTGCCCTCTTCCACCACCTGCCCCTCGACGATCACCACGATCTTGTCGGCATGGCGCACGGTCGAGAGCCGGTGCGCGATCACCAGCGTCGTGCGGCCCTGCGAGAGGGTCGCCAGCGCCTCGGCCACTTTCGCCTCGGAGGCGGTGTCGAGCGCCGAGGTCGCCTCGTCCAGAAGCAGGATCGGCGCATCGCGCAGCACGGCGCGGGCGATGGCGACGCGCTGGCGCTGCCCGCCCGAAAGCGCCGAGCCGCGCGGACCGGCGGGGGTGTCGAGGCCAAGCGGCATCGCCTCGACGAATTCGCGCACATGCGCCACCTCGATGGCGCGGGCCAGCACCTCGGGCGCGACATCCTTGCGGCCCAGCAGGATGTTTTCCCGGATCGTCTCGTCAAAGAGCGCGGCATCCTGCGTCACCATCGCGAAAAGCCCGCGCAAGACCGCCGGATCGAGCGCGGTGATCGGCACGCCGCCCAAGGTGATCGCCCCCGACTGCGCCTCGGCCAACCGGGTCAGCAGGTTGAAGACGCTCGATTTCCCGGCGCCCGAGGGGCCGACAAGCGCGGTGGTCTTGCCCGCTTCCGCGGTAAAGGAAAGCCCGCGCAGGACCGGCTTTTGCCCATAGGAAAGGCCGACCTGATCGAAGCGGATCAGCGTCGTCGCCGGCGCCGCGGCGGGACGGGCGGGGGCCAGCACGCCGGGCGCGATGTCAAGCACCTCGTAAAGCCGCTCAAGGCTGGCGCGGGCCGATTGCCAGGTGCCCGCAAGCCCGCCCAGACGGCGCAGCGGCTGGAAGGTCAGGGTCATCGCGGTGAAGAAGGACATGAATTCGCCCACCGTGCGCGCGCCCGAGGTGATCTCGGGGGCGGCCATCAGCAGCACGGCAAAGAAGCCAAGCCCGGTCATCACGTCGATCAGCGCGGGCACGATCGATTGCGAGAAGCTCATCTTCACCATCGCGCGGCGGATCCGATGCGCCAGCCCGGCAAACCGGCCGAGCTGATAGTCCTCCATCTGGTAAAGCTTCACCGCGGCGATGCCGTGGAACACCTCGTCCAGCCGCGTCGCGCGCTGGCCGGATTCGTCGCGCATCTGCCGGGTCTTGCGGCGGATGTAGCGCTGCGCCATCGCGGTCGGCGCGATCAGCAGCGGCGCCCCGATCAGCGCCGCCAGCGTCCAGAGCCAGTCGATCGACAGGGCCACGACGAACAGCGATATCAGCGAGACCGCATCCCGCCCCGCCCCCGAGACGAAGACGCTCCAGACGCCCTGCACCGCCAGCGTGTCGCCCTGCACCCGGTCGATCAGCGCGCCGGGCGGGTTGGTCTGAAAGAAGCTCTGATCAAGCCGCAGGATATGGCGGACGATGTCGATCTGCATCGCCGTCGAGGAGGCCTGCGCCACCGAGGTCAGCAGCGTTTTCGACGCGACCGAGGTGATGGCGCGGATCAGGAACAGCCCGAAGATCGCGCTGCCCACCCAGATCACCGCGCCGTTCTGGCCCTGGGCGAAGACGCGGTCGAACAGCGGCTCGATCATCCAGCTGAGCAGGCCAAGCGTCGATCCCTCCAGCATCAGAAGCAGCATGGCGACGGCCATCAGCGGCCATTGCCGCCGCAGATAATCGCGCCAGACCCGCGCGAAGATGCGCGACGAGGAGGGGGCGGAGGGGGAAGAACTGGTCACGCGATCCTCGATCTTGCCGGTGGCATGGCGGTTCGATAGCCGGAAAACCGGCCTGTCACAAGCGGCGCCCGGTTTGTGACGGGTACAAGCCCCGCCGTTGACCGGTCCGGGGGGCTTCGGTACCGCTGTCAAAGCAGCCGGAGAGACCGCATGAGCCTTGCCCAGGGACGTTCCTATCTTGCCATTCCCGGCCCCTCGGTGATGCCGGAGCGGGTGCTGACCGCGATGCACCGTGCCGCGCCGAACATCTACGAAGGCGATCTGATCGAGCTGACCGCGCAGGTGATGACCGATCTGCGCCGCGTCGCGCTCAGCTCCGGCCATGTGGCGATCTATCTGGCGAATGGCCATGGCGCCTGGGAAGCGGCGATCTCGAACCTGTTTTCGCGGGGCGACACCGCGCTGTCGCTGATCACCGGGCGCTTTGGCGTGGGCTGGGCGCATCATGCCCGGGCGCTGGGGGTCACGGTCGAGACGCTTGATTTCGGCATCAAGGCGCCGGTCGATCCGGCCCGGGTCGAGGCCGCGCTGCGCGCCGATACGGCGCGCAAGATCAAGGTCGTGCTGCTCACCCATGTCGATACCGCCTCCTCGGTGCGCAACGACGTGGCGGCGGTGCGGGCGGCGATCGATGCGGCGGGCCATCCGGCGCTGCTGGCGGTCGATTGCATCGCCTCGCTGGGCTGCGATGAATTCCGCTTTGACGACTGGGGCGTCGATGTGATGGTCGCGGCCAGCCAGAAGGGGCTGATGGTGCCGCCGGGTCTGGGCTTCGTCTGGGTCTCTGACAAGGCGGTTGCGGCCTGCAAGGGCGCCGATCTGGTGACGCCCTATTGGGATTGGCGGCCGCGGATCTTCGCGCAGGAATACTGGCAGCAGTTCGGTGGCACCGCGCCGACGCATCATCTTTTCGGGCTGTCGGAAGCGCTCAGGATGATCCTGGACGAGGAAGGTCTGCCGCAGGTCTGGGCGCGGCACCGCACGCTGTCCCGCAGCGTCGCCGCGGCTTTCGAGGCCTGGGGGCAGGGCGGGGACATCGCGCTGAACGTGCCGGTGGCGGCGCATCGCTCGGGTGCGGTGACGGCGGCGCGGATCGGGCAGGGCGGCGCGGAACGGCTGCGCGGCTGGTGTGAGACAGAGGCGGGGGTGACGCTCGGCATCGGTCTTGGCATGGCGGCGCCCGGCACGCCCGAGGCGGGGGATTTCCTGCGCCTGGGTCACATGGGCCATGTGAACGCGCATATGGTGCTGGGCGCGCTTGCCGTGATGGAGGCCGGGTTGCAGGCTCTGGGCATCGCCCATGGCCGCGGCGGCATCCAATCCGCCGCCGCGGTGATTGCCGCGGGCTGAGCCTTATTTCGGCGCGTTGGTCTCAAGCCATTTCCGCATCCAGTCGATCTCGGCCGTCTGCGCCGCGATCACGTTTTGCGCCAGCTGCCGCACCTCGGGATCGGCGCCGTTTTCCAGCACGATCTTCGCCATGTCGATGGCGCCCTGATGGTGGCCGATCATGCCGCGCACGAAATCGACATCGGCATTGCCGGTGAAGTCGATCGCCATCGCCGCATGCATCTTCGCATTGGCGTCGATATAGGCGGTGGTCGAGGGGGCGGCATCGGCGGTGGCGCTCATCGCATGGCCGGAATGGCCCTCCATCGCGGCCTCGGCATGGGCGGTGACGGCAAGGGGCAGCGCCAGCGCAAGGCCAAGCGCGGTGACGGTCAGAAAACGGGATGTTCTGGGCATGGACAGGGCCTCCTGAGGGGATATGCCCCAGCCTGCCCCACAAGTTGGCCGCGCGCAATTCAAGGTTGCGCGCATTTGCGTGAGCGGTAACGGCAGCCTCGGGCGTCAGCGGGCCCGCGCCCGGTCCAAGGCGCCGGGCAGGGCCGCGGCCAGCGCCGCCATCTCGGGTTCCGGCCCGCAGGAGATGCGGATGCAGCGGTCCATCGGCGCGACCGCGGGCTTGCGCACGAAGATGTCGGCGGCGGTCAGTTCCTCCAGCACCGCCTGCGCAAAGGCGCCGTCGCCGCCGCAATCGACGGCGACGAAATTCGTCGCCGAGGGCAGGGCGGTGAGGCCGTTTTCTGCCGCGATGGCGGCAATCCGATCGCGCGAGGCGGCGACCAGACGGCGCATGTAGACCTGCCAGGTGGTGTCCGAGAGCGCCGCAAGGGCACCGGCCTGAGAAATCCGGCTCATGCCGAAATGGTTGCGGATCTTGTCGAAGGCCGCGATCAGCGGCGCCGCGCCCAGCGCATAGCCCACCCGCGCCCCCGCCAGCCCATGCGCTTTGGAAAAGGTGCGCATCCGGATCAGCCGCGGGTCCTCCGCCGCAACCGGCGCCGCCGTCCCCTCGGGGGCGAGTTCCACATAGGCTTCATCCAGCACCATCAGCGTGCCCGCGGGCAGATGGTCGAGCATGGCCGCAATGGTCGTGCCCGGATGATGGCTGCCCATCGGATTATCCGGGTTGGCGATGTAAAGCAGTTTCGGCCGGACCTGCTGCGCCAGCGCCAGAAGCGCCTCGGGGTCTTCGGCGTCGTTGCGATAGGGCGCCTTGTGCAAAACGCCGCCAAAGCCCGCGACATGGAAATTGAAGGTCGGATAGGCGCCCTCCGAGGTCACCACCGCATCGCCCGGCGCCAGCATCATCCGGCAAAGATAGCCCAGAAGCCCGTCGATCCCCTCGCCCACGACGACATTGTCGACGCCGCAGCCATGCGCGCGGGCCAGCGCCGTCTTCAGATCGTGGTTTTCCGGGTCGCCATACATCCAGGCCTCGCCCGCCGCCGCCGCCATCGCGGCAATTGCGCGGGGGGACGGCCCGAAGCCGTTCTCATTCGCGCCAAGCCGCGCCTGAAACGGGCGGCCGCGCCGACGCTCCTGCGTTTCGGGCCCGACAAAGGGCACGGTGGCGGGCAGGCCGGCGACGAGCGGTGTGAGGCGGATCCGGGTCATGCGCCATGGCTAGGGGCTTTGGCGTCCTGCGTAAAGCCCGTTTCGCAGCGTCATGCGCGCGCGGGCGGGCGCGATGTGCTTTGATGGCGCAAACGGGAGGCCGAAACGGGGGACAAGATGGACCGGGTGACGTTGCAACGGGTCGAGGGGGTGGCGGTGGTGACGCTGAACCGCCCCGAGAAGATGAACGCCGTCGATCTTCAGATGATCGACGCGGTGATTTCCGTGGCCGAACAGCTGGCCGCCGAGCCGGGGCTGCGCGCGGTGGTGCTGCGTGGCGAGGGGCGGGCCTTTTGCGCCGGGCTGGATGTGGCGAATTTCGCGGCGCTGGCGGCGAGCGACCCCGAGGCGCTGATCGCGCCGCGCAGCCATGGCGACGCGAACCGGTTCCAGCAGTTTTCGCTGTGCTGGCGGGCGCTGCCGGTGCCGGTGATCGCGGCGCTGCACGGCGTCGTCTTTGGTGCCGGGCTGCAGCTGGCGGCTGGCGCCGACATCCGTATTGCCATGCCGGGCACAAGGCTTGCGGTGATGGAGATGAAATGGGGCCTCGTTCCCGACATGGGGGGCATGGTGACGCTGCCGGAGCTGCTGCGCCCCGATGTGCTGCGGCGGATGACCTATACCGCCGAGGAGGTTCTGGCCGAAGAGGCGCTGCGGCTCGGTCTGGTCACCGAACTGGCCGAGGACCCGCTGGTCCGGGCGCTGGATCTGGCGCGCGCGATTGCCGGGCGCTCGCCCTCTGCGATCCGGGCGGCGAAGCGGCTGGTCGGCACCGCCTATGCCGCGCCCGCGGCCGAGGTGCTGGCGCTGGAAAGCCGCGAGCAGATCGAGCTGATCGGCAAGCCCGACCAGATGGAGGTGATCGCGGCGAACATGGCGGGGCGGGTGCCGAAATTCGGCTGATCAGAGCGAGAGTTTCTTGAAGATCGGCTCGGGGATGGCGCGGATGATCCGCATCACCGGCCCCCAGATCCTTGCCGTGTAGATCACGTTGCGGCGCCTGGCGAGACCGGTCAGAATGTCCTCGGCCACGGCTTCGGGCGTGGTCATCAGGGGCAGTTTCCTCCCCGCGGTCATCCGGGTGTCGACCGGGCCGGGCTTCACCGTCATCACATGCACGCCGCGCCGTCCCAGCCGGTTGCGCAGGCCCGACAGATAGGTGGCAAACCCCGCTTTCGCCGCGCCGTAAACGTAGTTGCCAAGCCGCCCGCGGTCGCCCGCGACCGAGCCGATGCCGACGATGACGCCCGCGCCGCGCGCTTCCAGCACCGGGGCGAGCAGGCTGAGGAACATGGCAGGTCCGGTGAAATTGTCGGCGATCACCCCGGCGATCAGCCCGGGATCGGCGTCGATCGCCGCCTGATCCGGCATCGAGCCGACGAAAGAGGCCGCGTTCAGCACGCCCTCGCAAGCGGCGAGCCGGGCCACCAGCGCCGGATAGCCCGCCGCGTCACGGGCATCAAAGGCCACCGCTTCGGCCGCCGCCGCGCCCCGCAGCCGCAGATCCTGCGCCAGCGTCTCAAGCTCGGCAAGGTCGCGACCGGCCAGGAACAGCGTCGCGCCATCGCCCGCCAGACGGCGCAGGAAGGGGCGGGCCATCCCGGAACCGGCCCCCAAAACAACCCAATGCTGCATGATCCGGTTCTGCATCTCAGGGGCTCCTCAGCTTCAGCCGACGCACAAGGTCGGTCTCATAGGCCCGGGCCGGATCGGCTTGCGCCACCTCTTGCCGCCAGGCGTCCAGTTCGGGATACATGGCGGGGATATATGTGCCCCCGGCCAGCGCATCCTTGGCGAAATAAAGCCGCCCGCCCGCGGCGGCGGTGTCTGCCTCCAGCTTGCGGATCAGATCGCGCGCCGCGGCCCGGTTCGGGAAATCGACGGCGAGCGTATAGCCCGCCATCGGAAAGGACAGATACCCGGCCCGCCCCGGTCCCATGCGTTTGAGCACCGCGAGCGGCGAGGCCAGACCCGAGGTCGCGATGCGTTCCAGCATCCGGCGCAGGGCGCCCGTGGCCGCAAGCGGCACGACGCATTGAAACTGGTGAAAGCCGTGCCTGCCGTAAAGCCGGTTCCAGTCAAGGATCCGGTCAAGCGGAAAGAAGAAATCCGCCAGCGGCCGCACCACGATGCGTCCGGCGGAGGGCACGCGGGCATAATAGGCCGCGTTGAAGGCGCGCACGACCGGGGCGGAGAGCGCGAAACCCGGCGCGTCAAGCGGCACTCTCGCGGCCTTTGTGCGCTGCGCCACCGGCCCGCGGGCGATCTCGGCTTCCTCGACGATGCCGCGCCCAAGGCTTGCGCCGGTGGCCGTCGCATCGATCCAGCCCACCGCATAGGTCGCGGTCGCGCCGTCGAGAAGGCTCAGGTGCTGGTCCCAGTCGCGGGCGCGCCGCTCGGTGACCCGCATCGCCGTGCCCGTGCAGGGCGCCAGCCGCAGTTTTGCCCGCAGGATCGTTCCGGTCTGGCCCAGCCCGCCCAAAGTGGCGCGAAAAAGCGCCGTGCCCGGGGTCACGGTCACTTCCGCGCCGCCCTGCCAAAGCGTGATCTCGGCCAGATGGGCACCGAAACTGCCTGCGTGGTGGTGGTTCTTGCCATGCACATCCTGCGCGATGCAGCCGCCGATGGTGGCAAAGCCGGTGCCGGGCATCACCGCGGGCAGGAAGCCGCGCGGCGCGAAGGCCGCAGCCACCGCGCCGATGCGGACCCCGGCTTCCAGCTCCAGCAGCCCGGTTTCGGCGTCGAAGGAAAGGAAGCGGTCAAGCCCGCTCATGTCGATGGCCCGCCCGCCGTGGTTCAGCGCCGCATCGCCATAAGACCGGCACATGCCGAAGGCGGGGGCGGGTTCAAGGCGGGCAAGCGCGCTCGCGCGGTCGGGCCGCGCCACCGTGCCCGAGGCCCGCAGCGCCCGTCCCCAGCCCGTATAGTCCTTGGGTGTGAAGGACATCGCCGCGCCTATGCCGTCGCCCGGACCGAGGCGCGCTCGGCCATCGGGAAGATCGCAAGGCCCAGCGCGAGGGCGAACCAGAGCGTGGTGAGCCGGATCACCGCGGTTGCGGGCACCGAAACCTCCAGCGGCACCCCCTCAAGCGAGAGCAGCGCGATCATCGCCGCCTCGGCCCCGCCAAGCCCGCCGGGGGCGCCGGTCAGACCGCCCGCCAGCGTCGCGAAGACGAAGATCGAGACGGCTGTCCACAGCCCGATCCCGGCGCCGAGGAAGCCCAGAAGCAGGTGAAAGGCATAGCCCTCGGCGAGCCAGCCCAGAAAGCCGAGCCCCAGCACCAGCGCCAGTGTCGGGCCGTGGCAGAACCGCGTCAGCAGCCGCGCGGCGCCGCGGGCGCGGGCAAAGGCGCGCGGAAAGCGGCCAAGGGCGCGGTAAAGTCGGGTGACCAGCGCGGACAGAAGTCGCGGCCGCGTGGCGAGGATGGCGGCGGCAAGGGCGCAAGCCGCCACCGGCACCGCCCCGGTGATCTTGCCCGCGGCAAGCGTCAGCCCCAGCGCCAGCAACAGCGCCATCACCGCCAGATCCCCCGCCCGGTCCATCAGCACCAGGGGCGCCGTGCGCTCGGGCGCCCAGCCGGTCTCGCGCTTCAGCCAGCGCATCCGCACAAGCTCCCCCAGCCGCCCGGGCGTCACCGACAGCGCAAAGCCGCCCAGATAATGGCGCAGGTTCTGCGCAAACCCGGTCGGCAGGCCCAGCCGCCGCGCCAGCCCGTGCCAGCGCAGGCTGCGCAGCAGATAATTCCCCGCCGAGAGCGCCAGAAGCGCCGCCACCTGCCAGGGCTGCAACCGGGCCAGCTGCGCGCCGATCTCGGCCCAGCCGGTGCTCGCGCCAAGGCTCCAGAGCCCAAGCCCGACAAGGGCGATCAGACCGATCAGCACGGCCTTTTCGCGCCCGGGGCGCGCGGGATCGGGGGCGGACATGGCGGGACCGTGGTTCATCATGCCCGGTTCTCTACGGGCCAACTTGGGCAGCAAGATGACGCTGTTACGCATGCGCAAACCCTGTTTGCCGGAAAGAAAGGGGCGCTGCCCCTCGCGGCTGCGCCGCTCACCCCGGCGTATTTGTCCCAAGAAAAAGCCCCGTTGCTTTTTCTTGGGACAAATACGCCCTTCGCGCCGCAGGCGCAAAGCCCCGCCGCAGGCGGGGCCCTGCCTAGACAGTCAATCGACGATCGTCGCCTCGGTGGCGGCGCGCAGCTCCGCCTCGGTCACGCCGTCCGCCAGCTCGACGATCTTCAGCCCCCCCGGCACTACATCCAGCACGCCGAGGTTCGAGATGATCCGGTTCACCACCGCCTTGCCCGTCAAAGGCAGGGTGCAGGCGTGCAGCACCTTCGACTCGCCCGCCTTGTTGGTGTGATCCATCACCACGACGACACGCTTGACCCCGGCGACCAGATCCATGGCGCCGCCCATCCCCTTCACGAGCTTGCCGGGGATCATCCAGTTCGCCAGATCGCCCTGTTCCGACACTTCCATCGCGCCCAGAATCGCCATGGCGATCTTGCCGCCGCGGATCATGCCAAAGCTTGTCGCAGAGTCGAAATAGGCGGTCTGCGGCAGTTCGGTGATCGTCTGCTTGCCCGCGTTGATCAGATCGGGGTCTTCCTCGCCCTCATAGGGAAAGGGCCCCATGCCGAGCATGCCGTTTTCCGATTGCAGCGTCACCGACACCCCCTCGGGGATGAAGTTCGGCACCAGCGTCGGAATCCCGATGCCAAGGTTCACATAAGTGCCGTCTTTCAGTTCCTTGGCGGCCCGCGCCGCCATCTGGTTGCGATCCCAAGCCATTATTCTTCTCCCCCCAGCCGCTGTACAACTTCATCAAGGGCTTCAATCATTGCGCTCTGATGATGAGCAGCCATCAAAGCTTGCGCCAACTCCAGTTCTGCAGATAACCGGGCGTGGGAGTCATAAAACGCCTCGTCTTCAAGCAGGCTTTTTGCCTGGTCTCTCATGTAACAGTAGAGATCGAGTGTGTCGGCGACGTCTGGCCATTTCTTCGGCATAACTCACACCTCCCGCTTTCTGGTGGTGCGTTGCTCGATGCGTTTCTCATGCTGCCCTTGGATCAGCCGGTGCACATAGATCCCGGGCAGGTGGATATGGTCGGGGTCCAGCGCGCCCAAGGGCACGATCTCCTCGACCTCCATCACGCAGACGCGCCCGCACATCGCCGCGGGGGGGTTGAAATTGCGCGCGGTTTTGCGGAACACCGCATTGCCCGAGGGATCGGCCTTCCACGCCTTGACGATCGAGACATCGGCAATGATGGCGCGTTCGAGGATATAGGTCTCGCCGTCGAAGTCCTTGTGTTCCTTGCCCTCGGCGACCACAGTGCCGACGCCGGTCTTCGTGTAAAAGCCGGGGATGCCGCAGCCGCCCGCCCGCATCCGTTCCGCCAGCGTGCCCTGCGGGTTGAATTCCAGCTCGAGTTCCCCCGACAGATACTGGCGCATGAACTCGGCATTCTCGCCGACATAGGAAGAGATCATCTTCTTGATCTGCTTGGTGTCGAGCAGCTTGCCCAGACCGAAGCCATCGACGCCGCAGTTGTTCGAGGCGATGGTGATATCCTTGACGCCGCTTTCAACGAGTGCATCGATCAGCATCTCGGGGATGCCGCACAGGCCGAACCCCCCCGCCGCCAGCGTCATCCCGTCGGAGAGAAGCCCGTCAAGGGCCTCTCGCGCCGAGCCGTAGATCTTGTTCATGAAACCCTCCCGTTACTTGCGCAAAGCTTGGCAAGGCCGGGGCACGGTGTCAATTGCCGCGTCGCGGCGAAGGCTCAGTCCTCGATGACCTCGCCGCCCTCGGCCGGGTTTTGCGGGGCGGTCTTTTTGGGGGCGGCTTTCTTCGCGGCCGGTTTCTTCGCGGCGGTGGTCTTCGTCGCCGCCTTCTTGGCCGGAGCCTTCTTTGCCGCCGGTTTCTTCTCGGCGGCGGGTTTGGCGGCCTTTTTCGGCGCCGCCTTCTTGCCGCCTTTCGAGGCCTTGGCCTCCAGCAGCGGCAGGGCTTCCTCCAGCGTCATCGCCTCGGGTTCCGTGCCCTTGGGCAGCGTCGCATTGACCTTGCCCCATTTCACATAGGGCCCGTAGCGGCCGGGCATCACCTGCACGACGCCGCCATCGGGATGTTCGCCCAGCTCTTTCAGCGGTTGCGCCGCCGCCGCCGCGCCGCGGGCGCCGCCGCGGGCGAGTTTCTGCGCCAGCACTTCGACGGCGCGGTTCATGCCGATGGTGAAGACCTCTTCGACATCGGGCAGGTTCGCGTAAGTGCTGTTGTGCTTCACATAGGGGCCGAAGCGGCCGATGCCCGCCTCGACCAGCGCGCCATCCTCGGGGTGATTGCCGATCGGGCGCGGCAGGTTCAAAAGCTGCAAGGCGCGGTCCAGATCGATGCTTTCGGGCGACCAGCCCTTGGGCAGGCTGGCGCGCGGCGGTTTCGGCGCTTCCTCCGTCGGCTCGCCCTTTTGCACATAGGGGCCGAAACGGCCGACGCGCAGGGTGATCTGTGCGCCGTCGTCCTCGCCCAGCACCTTGCCGTCCAGCACGCCCGCCTCGCCATCCGCCGGGGCCGAAAGCGGCCGCGTATAGCGGCAGTCCGGGTAATTGCCGCAGCCGATGAAGGCCCCGCCCGAACGCGCAGTTTTCAGATGCAGCCGCCCGGCAGAACAGACCGGGCAGGAGCGCGGGTCAGAGCCATCGGCGCGCACCGGGTAAAGATGCGGCCCCAGCACCTCGTCGATCTTCGACAGCACCTCGCCGATGCGCAGATCCGCGGTCTCGGCCAGCGCCGCCGAAAAATCGCGCCAGAACCGGGCCAGCACGTCCTTGTAAGGCCGGTCGCCCGCGGAAATGTCATCCAGTTCGGTTTCCAGATCGGCGGTGAAATCATATTCGACATAGCGGCGGAAATAGTTCGACAGGAACGCCGTCACCAGCCGCCCGGTATCCTCGGGGATCAGCCGGTTCTTGTCCTTGCGCACATAGCCGCGGTCGACGATCGTCGTCAGGATCGAGGCATAGGTGGAGGGCCGCCCGATGCCCAATTCCTCCATCCGCTTCACCAGCGTCGCCTCGGTGTAGCGCGGCGGCGGCTGGGTGAAATGCTGCTCGGGGGTGATCGCCCCTTTCTGCGCGGGCTCGCCCGCCATGATCTGCGGCAGCCGGGCGCCATCCTCGCCCTCGTCATCGTCGCGGCCCTGATCGTAGATTTTCAGGAAGCCGTCAAAGGTCACCACCTGCCCGGTGGCGCGCAGCTCGACCTGATCGTCTTTCGATCCGACATCGACCGTGGTCCGTTCCATCACCGCCGCCGACATCTGGCTGGCGAGCGTGCGCTTCCAGATCAGGTCGTAAAGCTTGCCTTGGTCATCCGCCAGTTTCAGCTTGTCCGGGCTCTGGCTCATGTCGGTGGGGCGAATGCATTCATGCGCTTCCTGCGCGTTCTTCGCCTTGTTCTTGTACATCCGCGGGCTGGAGGGGACGTATTTGTCGCCAAACCGCCGCTTGATCTCGTCGCGCGCGGCCATCACCGCCTCGGGGGCCATGTCGATCCCGTCGGTCCGCATGTAGGTGATGTGGCCTGCCTCATAAAGCCGTTGCGCCGCCGACATGCAGGCCTTGGCGCCCATGCCGAACTTGCGCGAGGCTTCCTGCTGCAGGGTCGAGGTCATGAAGGGCGGATAGGGGTTGCGGGTGGCCGGTTTCGCCTCGACCGATTTCACGGTGAGATCGCGCGAGGTGACGGCCTGCACCGCGAGTTCCGCATCGGTTGCCGTCGTCAGGTCGAACTTGTCGAGCTTCTTGCCGCCCAGCACCGTCAGCCGCGCGGTGAAGGTCTGGCCGCGCGGGGTGGTCAGCTCTGCCGTCACCGTCCAGTATTCCCGCGCCCGGAACGCCTCGATCTCCATCTCGCGCTCGACGATCAGCCGCAGGCAGACCGATTGCACCCGACCGGCCGATTTCGCGCCCGGCAGCTTGCGCCACAGCACCGGGGACAGGTTGAAGCCCACCAGATAATCGAGCGCGCGACGGGCCAGATAGGCGTCGACGAGGGCCTGATCGACCTCGCGCGGCGCTTTCATCGCCTCGGTGATCGCCGATTTGGTGATCGCATTGAAGGTGACGCGGCTGACCTTTTTCTTCTTCAGCTTCGAGGCCAAGGCCTGCTGCAGGTGCCAGGAAATCGCCTCGCCCTCGCGATCGGGGTCGGTGGCCAGGATCAGTTCGTCATCATTGGCCAGCGCGTCGGTGATCGCCTTGATATGCTTTTTGCTGTCCGCCGCGACTTCCCATTTCATCTCGAAATCGGCCTCGGGATCGACCGAGCCATCCTTGGGCGGCAGATCGCGGACGTGACCGAAAGAGGCCAGAACGGTATAGTCGGAGCCGAGATACTTGTTGATCGTCTTGGCCTTGGCGGGGGATTCGACAACAACAACGGCCATGACTTCCTCTTGATCACTCTCGCAAACCGGTTCAGCGGCGGACCATGCGGGGGGTTGGGGGCAAATGTCAATCCGGCTTCCGTCGCAGCCTGCGCGGGCCGAAAGGGGGAAAGATGCGGGGAATTGTCGTTCTGGGGCTGGTTCTGGCGGCGGGGACCGCGGTGGCGGGCGATTGGGAGAGCCCGGCGCGGGGCTCGCAGCTGCGGGGGGATCTGCTTGATGCGCTGCGCCCGCTGGTGGAGTGGCAGCTGGGTGCGCCGGTCGAATTCGTGGTGACCGAGATGCGGGTGAAGGGCGATCACGCCTTCGCCACGCTGCTGCCGCAGCGCCCGGGCGGCGGGCGGATCGACATGGCGCAGACCCCGATGGTGGCGCGCGAGGAGTTCGACCCGGAACTGGCCGAGGGGGCCGATCACGTCGAGGCGCTTTGGGTGAAATCCGGGCGGCAATGGGTGGCGGTGCATCATGCGGTGGGCGCCACCGATGTCTGGTATTCCTGGGAGCCGATCTGCGCCACCTTTCGCGACGTGATCCCCGAGGCCTGCGGCGGCATGTGAGATCACCCCCGGCTGAGCAACCCGCCCGGATGGCGGGTGATTTCGCCTTCGATTTCAAGGCCGATCACCTCGCGCGAGAGGGTGGCGGCGTCGATGCCCAGATCGCGGATCACCGCATCCTCGGGCGTCGGCGCCGGGCCAAGGAGCGCCAGAAGCCGCGCCCGCAGCCCGGCGACGGCGGTTTTTGCGACCGGTGTCGGCTGCGGCGCGGTTTCGGGTTGCGGCACGGTTTCGGGTTGCGGCACGGGGCGGGGCGCGGCGACAAGGCCCATCGCTTCGATCACATCCTCGGCGCCGCGGATCAGCGTGGCGCCGTCGCGGATCAGCATGTTGCAGCCCGCGGCGCGGGCATCCATCGGATGACCGGGCACCGCCATCACCTCGCGCCCGTAATCCAGCGCCATCCGCGCGGTCAGCAGGCTGCCCGAGCGTGCGGCGGCCTCGACCACCAGCGTCGCGCGGGAAAGCGCCGCGATGATCCGGTTGCGCTGCGGAAAATGCCGCGCCTGCGGCTCGGTCCCCGGGGGCAGTTCCGACAGCAGCAGCCCTTCGGCGGCGAGGCGGTCCGCCAGATCGCGATTCTCGGGCGGATAGATCACCTCGATGCCGCCCGCCATCACCGCGATCGTGCCGGTGGGCAGGGCGGCGTCATGGGCGGCGGCATCGATGCCGCGCGCCAGACCCGAGACGATGGCGAATCCCGCCCGGCCCATCTCCTCGGCGAGTTTGCGCGCCATCCGCAGCCCCAGCGACGAGGCATTGCGCGCGCCGATCACCGCGACCCGCGGACGGTCGAGCAGATCAACCCTGCCGCGCGCCCAAAGCACCGGCGGCGCATCGGAAAAATCCAGCAGATCCGTGGGATAGCCCGGCCCCCCGGGCAAAAGCAGCCTTGCGCCAAGGCGTCGGCCGGCGGTCAGCTCCGCCTTGGCCACGGCGGGCGGGCAGGGGCTGTAATCGGCAGATCCGGCGGCCCGGGCAATGCCCGGAAGCGCGTCCAGCGCCGCGGCGGCACTGCCATGATCTTTCAGCAATCGGTGAAACGTCGTGGCCCCGACACGACGAGAGCGAGCGAGACGGAGAAACGAGAGTTCGTCTTCTTCCGTGGTGGGTGGGGTGAAGGGGGTGGGGTAAGAAAACAAACTTGTTTTCATCCGTCCCTCCGCCTCGTCGCAGGATCAAATTGCCCCATTAATCTTAACAAAGCGTTACCGAAATCGCCATTCTCTTCCAGGTTGAGGAAAATTTTCAGAAAACCCGCTTAAATTGCAAAATGTGGCCCGGATAGGCCCGTCGTTTCGGGGTTTCGGCGCCAATGCGGCCGGGGGACGGCGAATCAGGCGGCCGAACCGCCCACGGTCAGCCCGCCGATCAAGAGCGTCGGCTGGCCCACGCCGACCGGCACCCATTGCCCGGCCTTGCCGCAATTGCCGATACCGGGGTCCAGCGCCAGATCGTTGCCGATGGCGCGGATCTGTTTCATTGCGGCAGGCCCGTCGCCGATCAGCGTCGCGCCCCGCAGCGCCGCGCCGACGCGGCCATTTCGCACCCGGTAGGCCTCGGTGCAGTTGAAGACGAATTTGCCGTTGGTGATGTCGACCTGCCCGCCACCGAAACCCACCGCATAGATGCCGTCCTTCAGATCGGCGAGGATGGCGGCGGGGTCCGTGTCGCCCGCCAGCATGTAGGTGTTCGTCATCCGCGGCATCGGCGGATGGGCATGGCCCTCGCGCCGACCATTGCCGGTCGGCGTCACCCCCATCAGCCGGGCGTTCTGCCGGTCCTGCATGTAGCCGACCAGCACGCCATCCTCGATCAGCACGGTGCGGTTCGAGGGCGTGCCCTCGTCATCGATGCTGATCGAGCCGCGCCGGTCGGGGATCGTGCCGTCATCGAGCACCGTCACCCCCCGGGCCGCGACCTGCTCGCCGATGCGCCCCGAAAAGGCCGAGGATTTCTTGCGGTTGAAATCCCCCTCCAGCCCGTGGCCCACGGCTTCATGCAGCATCACCCCGGGCCAGCCCGGGCCGAGCACGACATCAAAGGCCCCCGCGGGCGCGGGTTCGGCGGCAAGATTGACCAGTGCGATCCGCAGGGCCTCGCGCGCGATCGGCTGCCAGTGCCCGGGCGCGATCAGCCCCGCCAGACCGATCCGCCCGCCGCCGCCATTGGTGCCGCTTTCGCGCCGGCCGTTTTCCTCGACGATCACCGAGACATTCACCCGCGCCATCGGCCGGATATCGGACAGCACCCCGCCTTCGGGGCGCAGGATGAACACCTCCTGCAGGCTGGCCGCCACCGTCGCCGTCACCTGCACCACGCGCGGGTCGAGATCGCGGGTGAAGGCGTCGATCTCGCGCAGGATCTCGATCTTCGCACCGAAAGCGGCATCGGCCATCGGATCGGCGGCGCCGTAAAGATGCCGGTTGGTGCGCGCAGGCGGCGGCGCCATCACCCCGCCGCCATCACCCACGGCCAGCCGCGCCGTCTCCGCCGCCCGTTTCAGCGCGGCTTCGGAAATCTCGGTCGCATGGGCATAGCCCGTCACCTCGCCGCGCACGGCGCGCAGGCCGAACCCCTCCGACGCATCATAAGACGCCGTCTTCACCCGGCCATCGTCGAAGACGAGGCTCTCCGAACGCATCCGTTCCAGAAACAGCTCGCCATCATCGGCGCCCGCCGTTGCCGCGCGCAGGATCGCCAGCGCGGAAGCTTCGTCGATCTGCGTCTCGAAAGGGGCAAAGCGGTCCTGGCTCATCTGCGGCTCCTTTGTGCTTCCCTGCAGATATAGCCGCCCCGGGTGAAAGGAAAGGCAATCGCGCAAAAGCGAAGGCGGCAAGGCCCCGGCCTTGATGCTTGGGGCTGACAAGGTTTCCGTTCTCGCGTATCAGGCGGTACCGAAATCGAAGGGCGAATGATGCGTTATATCTCCACCCGGGGGCAGGCCCCGGTCCTGAGCTTTGCCGAAGCCATGCTGACCGGGCTTGCCCGCGACGGCGGACTTTACGTCCCCGAAACGGTGCCGAGCCTGAGCAAGGACGAGATCGCCGCGATGGCGGGGCAAAGCTACGAGGAGGTGGCCTATCGCGTCATGGCGCCTTTCGTTGGCGACACCTTCACCGAGGCAGAGCTTCGCGGCGCCATCGCCAAGGCCTATGCGGGCTTCGGCCATGTGGCGCGGGCGCCCTTGGTGCAGCTTGCGCCCGGGCATTTCCTGCTGGAACTGTTTCACGGCCCGACGCTGGCGTTCAAGGATTTCGCCATGCAGATCATCGGGCAGCTGTTTCAGATCGCGCTTTCGAAAGCGGGCAAGCGCATCACCATCGTCGGCGCGACCAGCGGCGACACCGGCTCGGCGGCGATCGAGGCCTTCAAGGGCCTTGAGAATGTCGATGTCTTCATCCTGTTCCCGCATGGGCGCGTGTCGGATGTGCAGCGCCGGCAGATGACGACGCCGCCGGAAAGCAACGTGCATGCGCTGGCGCTGTCGGGCACGTTTGATGATTGCCAGAACCGGCTGAAAGACATGTTCAACGACTTCGCCTTCCGCGACGAGGTGGGTTTGGCGGGCGTGAACTCGATCAACTGGGCGCGGGTGCTGGCGCAGGTCGTTTACTATTTCACCGCCGCGGTCAGCCTTGGGGCGCCCGCACGCAAGATCAGCTTCACCGTGCCGACGGGGAACTTTGGCGACATTTTCGCGGGCTTTATCGCGCGGGAAATGGGTCTGCCGATCGAACAGCTGGTGATTGCCACGAATCAGAACGACATCCTGCACCGCTGCCTGAGCACGGGCGAATACCGGATGGACGGGGTGAAACCCTCGATCAGCCCGTCGATGGACATTCAGATTTCCTCGAACTTCGAGCGCGCGCTGTTCTGGGCCTATGGCAAGGACGGCGCCGCGGTGGCGCAGCTGATGGAGGAGCTGAAGACCAAGGGCGGCTTCACCGTCAGCCAGGGCGCGCTGGAGGCGCTGCGCGAGACTTATGCTTCTGGCCGCGTGTCCGAGGCCGAGACCGCGCAGACGATCACCGAGGAACGGACTCGCTCGGGCGAGCTTTTGTGCCCGCATTCGGCCGTGGGGGTCCGCGTCGGTCATGCCCATGCCCGCCCCGAGACCCCGATGGTGACGCTGGCCACCGCGCATCCGGCGAAATTCCCCGATGCGGTCGAGGCCGCCACCGGCCTGCGCCCCGGCCTGCCGCCGCGCATGGCCGATCTGTTCGAGCGCCCCGAGCGCGTCACCCGGGTGCCCAATGATCTGGCGGCGCTGGAAGCGCTGATCCGCAAGGCCCGGACGCTTGGGGAGCCCCGGGCATGATCGAGCTGACCACGCTGCCCAACGGCCTGCGCATCGTCACCGAGCGCATGCCGGGCCTTGCCTCGGCCTCGGTCGGCGTCTGGGTTCTGGCGGGCGGCCGCCATGAACGGCTGGAACAGAACGGCATCGCGCATTTTCTGGAACATATGGCCTTCAAGGGCACGAAGACCCGCACCGCGCTTCAGATTGCCGAGGCGATCGAGGATGTGGGCGGCTATATCAACGCCTATACCTCGCGCGAGGCGACGGCCTATTACGCCCGCGTGCTGAAAGCCGATGTCGGTCTGGCGCTCGACGTGATTTCCGACATCGTGCTGAATTCGATCTTCGATCCGCGTGAAATCGAGGTCGAGCGCCATGTGATCTTGCAGGAAATCGGTCAGGCGCTCGATACGCCCGACGACATCATCTTTGATTGGCTGCAAGAGGCCGCCTATCCCGATCAGGCGATGGGGCGCACGATCCTTGGGCCGTCGGAGAATATCGAGCGCTTCGGGCGCGAGGATTTCGAACGGTTCGTGGCGGAACATTACGGGCCGGATCAGATGATCCTCTCGGCGGCCGGTGCGGTGGATCACGCCGCGATCGTGAAACAGGCCGAGCGGCTCTTCGGTCATCTGCGCCCGATCGGCGCCCCCGCGGTGCAGCTGGCGCGCTGGTCGGGCAACGAACGGCGCGAGCTGAAAGACCTGGAACAGGTGCATTTTGCGCTCGCCTTCGAGGGGCCGGGCTATCGCGATGCCGATCTTTACACCGCGCAGGTCTATGCGACGGCGCTGGGCGGCGGCATGTCTTCGCGGCTGTTCCAGAAGATCCGCGAGGAACGGGGGCTTTGCTATTCGATCTTCGCGCAGGCCGGGGCCTATGACGACACCGGGATGATCACGATTTACGCGGGCACCTCGGGTGAGGAAGTGGCGGATCTCTGCGGTCTGACCATCGACGAGCTGAAACGCGCCGCCGAGGACATGACCGAGGCCGAGGTGGCGCGGGCGCGGGCGCAGATGAAGGCGGGCATGCTGATGGGGCTGGAAAGCCCGTCCAGCCGGGCCGAGCGGATGGCGCGCAATCTGGCGATCTGGGGCCGGGTGCCAGGGCTGGATGAGGTCTCCACGCTGATCGATGGCGTGACGGTCGAGGCGGTGCGCTCTTATGCCGGGCGGATGATCGCGCAGGATCGCACGGCGCTGGCGCTTTACGGGCCTGCCGAAGCGGCGCCCGATCTGGCGGGGCTGCGGCGGAGGCTGGCGGCCTGATGTTCCTGCGGCGTCGGAAACCTCAGGTCGAGACCGAGCGGCTGACGCTGCGCCTGCCTCTGCATTCCGATTTCCGCGACTGGGCCAGCCTGCGCGCCGAAAGCCGCGAATTCCTGACGCCCTGGGAACCCGCATGGTCGGCCGAGCATCTGGGCCGCAAGGCCTTTGCCAACCGGGTCTATTGGGCGGCGCGGGCGGAAGCGGCGGGTACGGCGCTGCCGTTCGTCCTGATCGAGCGGGCGACGGGGCGGGTGCTGGGGGCGATCACGCTGGACAACATCCGCCGCGGACCGGCGCAGGCGGGAACTTTGGGCTATTGGGTGGGCGCGCGCTACGCCCGGCAGGGCTTCATGCGCGAGGCGATCGCGGCGGTGGTCGATCATGCTTTCGGGCCGATGGATCTGAGCCGGATCGAAGCCGCCTGCCTGCCGGAAAACGCCGCCTCGCGCGGGGTGCTGGAAAAATCCGGCTTCAAATACGAGGGCGTGGCGCAGGCCTATCTGCAGATCAACGGGCGCTGGCGCAACCATGTGCTTTACGCCAACCTGCGCCCGGATCGGCGCGGGCGCACCGATATTGGCTGAGGAAGCCGGGGGTTTTCCACCCCCGGACCCCCGGAGGATATTTTAGGCAAGATGAAGGGGAAAGCCGTGCTGAACCCGGCGGATGCTGCTTTTGTGAAACGATTGGCCGTGGCGGTGCCGGGGCTGTGGCTGGGGGCGGCGGAGCCCCGCTATCTGGAAGAGCCGCGCGGGCGCTGGCGCGGGCAGGCGGGCGTGCTGGCGCGGCCGGAAACAACTGCGCAGGTCTCGGCGCTTCTCGCCTTTTGTCATGCGGAACGGGTGGGCGTCGTGCCCTTTGGCGGCGGCACCGGGCTTGTCGGCGGGCAGGTGGCGTCGGAGGGGCCGGTGCCGGTGCTTCTCAGCCTGGAGCGGATGCGGGCGGTGCGGCAGGTCGATGGCCAGGCGCTGGTGATCGAGGCCGGGGCGACGCTGCAGGCGGTGCAGGACGCGGCGGCGGCATCGGGCAAGCGCTTTCCGCTGACGCTCGCCTCGCAGGGCTCGGCGCAGATCGGCGGCTGTCTGGCGACCAATGCGGGCGGCGTGAACGTGCTGCGCTATGGTTCGGCGCGGGCTTTGTGTCTGGGGCTGGAGGTGGTGCTGGCCGATGGCACGATCTGGCACGGGCTGAAGCGGCTGGCCAAGGACAATACCGGCTATGATCTGCGCGATCTGATCATCGGCGCCGAGGGCACGCTGGGCATCATCACCGCGGCCAGCCTGCGGCTGCACGAGCCCCCTGCGGTCGAGGGGGTGGCGCTGCTCGCCGTGCCGTCCCCCGCGGCGGCGGTGCAGCTTCTCGGCCTCGCACAGGCGCGGTTTGCGGGCTGTGTTTCCGCCTTCGAGCTGATTTCCGGGCAGGGGCTGGCGTTCTTGCGCGAAGTCGGCCCCGAGGTCGCGCTGCCCTTTGCCACCGATCCCGACTGGTCGGTGCTGATCGAGCTGGGCCTGCCCGCCGGGATGGAGGCCGAGGCGGCCTTCGCCGGTCTTTATGCGGCGGCGGGCGATCTGGTGAGCGATGCGGTCGTGGCGCAATCGGGGGCGCAGGCGGCAGCGCTTTGGGCGATGCGCGAATCGATCCCGCTGGCCAACCGGCGCATCGGCGCGATTTCCAGCCATGACATCGCCGTGCCGGTGGCCGACATTCCCGCCTTCATCACCGCCGCGACCGAGCGGCTGGCCGATATGGGCGATTTTCGCATCAATTGTTTCGGCCATGTCGGCGACGGCAACCTGCATTTCAACGTCTTCCCCGCCGCGGGGCGGCGACGCGAGGAGTATGAGGCGATCCGCTCCGGGGTGATGGAGGCGGTGCATCGGCTGGTGGTCGAGCGGTTTGACGGTTCGATCTCGGCGGAACACGGGATCGGGCGGCTGAAGGTGGGCGAGCTGGCGCGCAGCGCGGACCCGGCGAAGATGGCGATGATGCGGGCGATCAAATCGGCGCTGGATCCGCGCGGCATCCTCAATCCCGGGGTGATCCTGCCCGCCGCGGGCTGAGGCGGGGCGGAAAGGAATGCGCCCTGCCGGGGTAGGCAGGGCGCTGCACTTTTGGTTCACGTGTTGCAAGCAGCCGAACCATCAGGCCCGCTCTGAGTACCGCGATTCGGGTTGTCAAAAGGTTAACCGAAGTAACCTTGAGGATTTATCTTCTCTGCACCCGGGAAAGTCCTGCCGAAAGACCGCCGATCCGGGGGAGCAAAAGAAAAGGCGCCCCGAAGGGCGCCTTTGCGGGATGTCGCAGCGCCTTACGCGCCGTCGAATTCGCACAGGACATGCACCTGCATGCCCAGATCGCGCAGCAGGTTGCGCCCGCCCAGTTCCGGCAGATCGACGATGAAGGAACAGCCGACAATCTCGCCGCCCAGACGCTCGACCAGCTTGATCGCCGCCTCGCAGGTGCCGCCCGTTGCCAGCAGATCATCGACCACCAGCACCTTTTCGCCCGGCTGGATCGCGTCGTCATGCAGCTCCATCACCGCTTCGCCATATTCGAGCTTGTAGGATTGCGAAATCGTCTGCCCGGGCAGTTTGCCCTTCTTGCGGATCGGCACGAAGCCTTTTGAGAGCTGGTGCGCGATGGCGCCGCCCAGAATGAAGCCGCGCGCCTCAAGCCCGACGACCTTGTCGATCTGCTCGCCCGCCCAGGGGTGCAGAAGCTGGTCGATCGCCATGCGGAAGCCGCGCGGATCGGCGAACAGCGTGGTGACATCGCGGAACAAGATCCCCTCATGCGGGAAATCGGCGATGGTGCGGATGTAATCCTTGACGGTCTTCATGGGTCAGCCTTTCAGGACGCGGCCCATCACGGGCATCAGTCGGGCAATCACTTCGGGGTCGCGTTTGGCGGGGGCGGTCATGATCGCGCCATCCAGCACATGGGTGCAGCCTTTTTCGCAAGGAATGGCCGGACCCTTGAGGAGCGCGGGCAGGGCGGCCACAAGCGCGCGGGCCTTGCCGGCATTGGCGATTGCCGTGGCCACCACCTGGGCCACATCGACGGCGTCATGGTCCGGGTGCCAGCAATCGTAATCGGTCACCATCGCGACGCAGGCATAGCACAGCTCGGCCTCGCGCGCCAATTTCGCCTCGGGCATGCCGGTCATGCCGATCACATCGGCGCCCCAGCTGCGGTAAAGACGGCTTTCGGCCAAGGTCGAGAATTGCGGCCCCTCCATCGCGACATAGGTGCCGCCCTCGTGCACCGTCACGCCGGTCGCCCGCGCCGCTTCGGCGCAATGGGCCGACAGCCGCCCGCAAACCGGATGCGCGACCGAGACGTGACCCACCAGCCCGGTCTCGAAAAAGCTCTTCACCCGCGCAAAGGTGCGGTCGATATATTGATCGATGATGACGAAATCGCCGGGCGCGTATTCTTCTTTCAGCGAGCCCACGGCCGAGACGGCGACCAGATCGGTCACGCCCATCATCTTCATCGCCGCGATATTGGCGCGGTAGTTCACCGTCGAGGGGGTGAAGCGGTGCCCCCGTCCGTGCCGCGGCAGAAACGCCATCCGCACCCCATGGAGCCGCCCGGTCAGGATCTCGTCCGAGGGCGCGCCAAAGGGGGTCTCCACCGGTTGCCATGTCGCCTCTTCCAGCCCGTCGATGTCATAAACACCCGAGCCGCCCATCACCCCGATCATCCGGTCTGCAGTCATTCCAAAGTCCTCGCCCTGGCCCTTCGCGGCCGCGCGCAGCTTAGGCGGGCGGGGCGGAACGGAAAAGACCATAGAACTCTGCCGCTCCGCGTCATATTTACACTTCGGGGGCAGGGAGAGAGCATGGATCACCGCAGCGAACTGGGCGCCGAGAATATCCGCGGCGCGGGGCTGATGACGCTCGCCATGGCGCTTTTCGCGCTGGAGGACATGTTCGTCAAACAGGCGGCGAAGGCGCTGCCGGTGGGCGAGGTGCTGATGCTGTTCGGGCTGGGCGGGATGATCTGCTTTGCCGTGCTGGCGCTGGCCTCGGGGCAGGGTCTCTGGCATCCGGCGGTGGCAAGCCGGCTGATGGGCGTCAAGGCCGGGTTCGAGATCACCGGGCGGCTGGGCTACACTTTGGGCATCGCGCTGACGCCCCTGTCGAACGCCTCGGCGATCTTGCAGGCGACGCCGCTTGTGGTCGTGGCGGGCGCGGCGCTGATCTTTCGCGAACGGGTTGGTGCGGCGCGCTGGGTGGCGGTCGGCGTCGGTTTTCTGGGCGTGCTGGTGATCCTGCGCCCGGGGCTCGAGGGCTTCGTGCCTGCGGCGCTCTGGACGGTGCTGGGGCTGCTGGGCTTTGCCGGGCGCGATCTGGCCACCCGCGCCGCGCCCAAGGTGCTGACGAATTTCCAGCTCGGCTTTTACGGCTTTGCCGCGCTCATTCCGGCGGGAGCGATCATCCTTGCGGTCACCGGCGGCGCGGTGCTGCCCACCCTCGCGGACCTGCTGCCCGTCCTTGGCGCGACCCTGTTCGGCGTCACCGCCTATTGGGCGCTGACCAAGGCGATGCGCCTGGGCGAGGTCGCCGTCGTCACGCCCTTCCGCTACACAAGGCTTTTGTTCGCGCTGGCGCTTGGCCTTTTCGTCTTCGGCGAGAGCCTTGATGCCGCCACGCTTGCGGGCGCGGCCCTCGTCGTCGGCTCGGGCGTCTACACGCTTCTGGCGGGCGCAAGCCGGCTGAAACGCTGATCTTTCATCTTGCCCGAAATACCTCGGGGTGCGGGGCAGAGCCCCGCTTGCACCGCCATTTCCCCGCGCCTACCCTGCGCGCATGAAACCCGTGATCGTCTTCGTTTCCGCCGTCACCCCGGGCCAGTTCAATGGCCTTGCCGAATATCTGCATGCCGCCGGTCTGGCCGAGAGCTGGTATCTCACCACCGCGGGCCATGCGAAAACTCATGGTGAAACCTACAAGCGCCTGCTGCCCTTCACCCCGGACGGCCAGATCATCGCGCCGCAAAGCTATTACTATTCCGACAAGACCGAACGGTCGGCGCGGATTTCGCGCGGCGTGCTGAGCGCGCTGACCGAGCTGCGCAAGACCACCCGGATCGATCTGGTCTTCGCCCATGGGCTCTGGGGGGCGCCGATGTTCCTCTACGACGAGATTGACGCCGCCATCGCTTCCTATATCGAGTTTCCCAGCTATGCCGCGCATGGTTGGGATCCGCGCTATCCGCCCGATCAAAGCCAGCGGCTCTCCGACCGCAACATGGAGATGCTGAGCTTCCATCAGATCCTGAAATCGGATCTGACCATCGTGCCCTCGGCCTATGCGCGCAGCCTTTTGCCCGCCGAGCTGCAGCCGCGCGTGGCGGTGCAGTTCGAAGGCTTCGAGATCAAGCCGTTGCCGCCCGCGCCGCCCGGTCCCTTCACCATCGGATTTTCCGCCCGCGATCTGTCGAATTGCAAGGGGTTCGACATTTTCGTGCGGCTGGTCGACCGGCTGGTGCGCGAGGGGACGGCGGATCGGCTTGGCATCCGCTTCGCCGCGATCGGCGATCCCAAAGCCAGCACCTATGGCTATGAACAGCAATGGGTCGAGCGCCATTTCCGCAAGGATGCGAGCTTTGCCGAATATCTGGTGCGCAGCTATCCCGCCGGGGGCGAGCGCATCCTGTTTCCGGGCAAGCTGCCCTATGACACCTTCGTCGAGGCGCTGGCGCAGGTTGATCTGTTCCTCTACCCGCTGCGGTTCGGGGTGGGCAACTGGGGGCTGATGGAGATCCTTGCCCGCGGCAAGCCGGTGATCGCCTCGAACGCCACCTTTGCCCCCGAGATGATCGAGGACGGGGTGAACGGCGTGCTTCTGCCGGTGGGCGAGAATGGCGAGGATGATCAGTGGATCGCCGCGATCGAGCGGCTGGCGACCGATCCGGCGCTGCGCGCGCGGCTGGGGGCGGCGGCGGCGGAACGCGGCCGGGCCTATCATCTGGATCAGGTCGCGCCGCGCTACATGGCGCTGTTCGAGCAGGCGATCGAGACGGGCAGGCGGCGGAGGGCCGGGGGCTGATCCGGCCGAGGGCCGGTTCGGTCGGAAAAGGAAAGGCACCGCCTTTCCCCGCCCGCAGCGATCCGGTCGCCCCAAGACCGTCTGCCCCAAGCGGAACATAGGCCAGCGCCCAGCCCCGGCGGGCGAGAAGCGCCCGCCATGGGCGGGGCGGGCGCTGGCCGAGGGCCTTTGGGCCCCCGGCTGTCGCGGGGCAAATGTCGCGCGTGGCCTCGGCCAGACCGCCTCAGGGTCGCGCCATCTCGAAGGTTTCGGTCACCGTCGCGTAATCCATGTAGCCCAGACGGCTCAGCCGGTCGGGCGGGCTGTAGCGGCCGTCAATCAGGCAATCGGGGCGGATATGCACGCCGACCACCGCGCCATGCACCAGAAAGTTGCTTTGCCCCAGAAGCGGCACGATCTGCACCAGACGGCACTCGAGCGCCGCCGGGGCCGCCGCCACGCGCGCACAATCGATCACCTCGCAGCGGGCCTTTTCCAGCCCGGCGGCCAGAAATTCATCCGCGCCCGCCGCCAGCATCGCCGAGGTCGCGTTCATCTGCGCCGCCAGATCCGAGCTGACCAGATTGACGCAAAACACCCCGCTTTCGCGGATCTGCGTCACCGTATCTTTCGTGTCGCCGCGGTCGGGCTTTGCCGCGGTCGAGGCAAAGACCACCTGCGCCGGGCTGGCCGAAACGGCGGTGAAAAACGAATAGGGCGCCAGATTGTCGCCCATCTGCCCGCGCGTCGAGATCCAGCCGATGGGGCGCGGCGCGACGATGGCGTGGAACGGATCATGGGGCAGGTCGTGACCCTTGTCGGGGCGGTAGAACATGCGCGGCTCCTTTGATTTGAACCTGACATAACCGCGTGTTAGGCGCCTTTCGAGGGCGAATCGCAAAGGGTCGGGGCATGTATCAGCTCGAGGAAGAGACCGAAGCCGACTGGTGGGAGGTCGAGGCACTTTATGACCTGTGTTTCGCCCCGGGCCGCACGGCGCTGTCTTCCTATCGGCTGCGCGACGGTGTCGAAAAGGTCGCCCCCCTGTGTCTTGTGCTGCGCGAAGACGGCGTTCTGGCGGCGGTGATCCGCTACTGGCCGGTCAGGGTCGGCGGGCAGCGCGTGCTGCTGCTGGGGCCGGTGGCGGTCCACCCGACGCGGCAGGGCGAGGGGCTGGGCGGCCTTCTGATGCATGAAAGCCTGGCCGAGGCGCGGCGCCTGGGCTGGGAAAGGGTGCTGCTGGTGGGCGACGCGCCCTATTACAACCGCTTCGGCTTTGAAAAGATCGAGGGGGTGGAGATGCCGCCCCCCACCAACCCCGACCGGGTTCTGGCGCTGGAGCTGGTCCCCGGCGCCTGGGAGGGGGTGCGCGGCGCGGTGGAAAAGTTCCTGCCCTGATCTTTCGCCCCCGGCCCGGCCTTCCCATATCCGGGGCAGCCAAGGGGGAGCCATGCAACCTGAAATCCTGTATCCGGTCACCGACAAACGCCTGACGGATGAACTTGACCTGCTGGCGCGGCGGCATCGCGCCGCCTCGGGGCCGATGATGCAGGTGATCACGCTGGTTGGCACCGGCGCCGAGACGGTTCTGGGCAAGCTGGCCACCCCGGTCCGCGACCGGCTGGAGGGCGCCACCGAACGGGCGCTGGAAACCGCCTTCACCGTCGCCACCCGCTCGCGCGAGGTGGTGGCGGACCGGCCCGACTGGATCAACACCGCGCTGACGACGGCGATGGGCGCGGCGGGCGGCGTCGGCGGTCTGCCCGGGGCGCTTGCCGAACTGCCCTTCACCGTGACGATGCTGTTGCGCGCCATTCAGGGCATCGCCGCCGAACATGGCTTTGACCCCGACAGCGAGGAGGTGCGGCTTGAGTGTCTGCGCGTCTTTGCCGCCGCGGGGCCGCTGGCGCGCGATGACGGCGCCGACATGGGTTTTCTGGCGGCGCGGCTGACGATCACCGGGCCGGGGCTGAACAGCCTGATCGCCCGCGTCGCGCCGCGGCTGGCCGCCGTGCTGGGCCAGAAACTGGCCACCCAGGCGGTGCCGATCTTGGGCGCGGTGGCGGGGGCGGCGGTGAACTATGCCTTCACCAGCTATTATCAGGACATCGCCCGGGTGCATTTCGGTCTCAAGCGGCTGGCCCGCGACAGCGGCGAGGACGAGGGTCTTTTGCGCGAGGAGCTGGTGATGCGGATCACCCGGCGCTGAGCGGCAAACCTGCATTTGCGCCGAACATATTCATTGAACTGCACCTGTGGAGGTGCCAAGGTGCCGCCGACCGAGACCCCGGTCCGCTGCCCTGCCGGAATGCCGCTGTGACAATTTGTCCACCTGCGACAGGCCGCGCAGGGGTGGTCCGCACCGGGTTTGGCCATAGCTGAGCCACATGCCCGCAAGGGACGCTGCGGGCGCACCACCTTGGAGAGAACGATGGAGTTCGGATTAGTCGAGCTGTCACGGCTGCAATTTGCCTCGACAGCGATGTATCACTTCCTCTTCGTGCCGCTGACATTGGGTCTGTCGATCCTCGTCGCCACGATGGAGACGGTCTATGTGATGACCGGCCGCCCGATCTGGCGGCAGATGACGAAATTCTGGGGCACCCTGTTCGGGATCAACTTCGTGCTGGGCGTCTCGACCGGGATCACGATGGAGTTCCAGTTCGGGATGAACTGGGCCTATTACAGCCATTACGTCGGCGACATCTTCGGCGCGCCGCTCGCCATCGAGGGGCTGATGGCGTTCTTTCTGGAAGCCACGCTGGTCGGGATCTGGTTCTTCGGCTGGGAAAAGCTGACGGCGCGGGCGCATATGCTGGTGGCCTGGGGTGTTGCCATCGGCTCGAACTTCTCGGCGCTGTGGATCCTGATCGCGAATGGCTGGATGCAGAACCCGGTGGGGGCCGTCTTCAATCCGATGACGATGCGGATGGAGCTGGTCGATTTCTACGCCGTTCTGTTCAACCCGGTGGCGCAGGCGAAATTCGTCCATACCGTTTCGGCGGGCTATGTGACCGCCTCGATCTTCGTGATCGGCGTCTCGGCCTGGTATCTGCTGCGCGGCCGTCACATCGACCTTGCCCGGCGCTCGATCGCCGTCGCCTCGGCCTTCGGTCTGGCGGCGAGCCTTTCGGTGATCGTGCTGGGCGACGAGTCTGGTTATGAGGCCACGCATAACCAGCGCATGAAACTGGCCGCGATCGAGGGGATGTGGGAAACCGAGGAAGCCCCCGCCTCGTTCAACCTGTTCGGCATCCCCGATCAGGAAGCGCGCGAGACGAAATATGCGATCCAGATCCCCTATGTGATGGGGCTGATCGGCACCCGCTCGCTGACCACCGAAATGCCCGGCATCAAGGATCTGGTGGCGCAGGCCGAAACCCGCATCCGCTCGGGCGTGATCGCCTATGACGCGCTGATGCAGATCCGCGCCGCCAAGGGCAATGTCGCCCCCGAGGTCAAGGCGACGTTCGAGGCGCATTCGGCCGATCTTGGCTATGCGATGCTGCTGACGACGGTGGTCGAAGACCCGAAACTGGCGACGGATGCGCAGATCAGCGAAGCGGCCTGGAAGACGGTGCCCCAGGTGGCGCCGCTGTTCTGGAGCTTCCGCATCATGGTGGGCGCCGGGTTCTTCATGCTGGCCCTGATCGGCTACATGTTCTTCACCTCGAACTTCCGTGGCGGGCGTTTCCCGACCTGGGCGCTGCGCGTCGCGGTTTTCGCGATCCCGGTGCCGTGGATTGCCGCCGAAACCGGCTGGTTCGTCGCCGAATTCGGCCGTCAGCCCTGGACGGTGGACGGGCTTTTGCCCACCGCGCTCTCGGTCTCGAACCTGTCGATCTGGGATGTGGTGCTGACGCTGGTGGGCTTCGTGACGCTTTACACCGTGCTTCTGGTGATCGAGATCAAGCTGATGCTGGCGGCGATCCGCAAGGGGCCGACGCATGATATCGAGGCGGTCGAAGCCTGGGCCGCCAAGCACCGCCCCCTGGCCAAACCTGCGGAGTAAGACCATGATCCTGCATGAACTTCTGAGCTACGAAATCCTGCGCGTGATCTGGTGGGTGCTGCTGGGCGTGCTCTTGATCGGGCTTGCCGCGACGGATGGCTTCGACATGGGGGTGGCGGCGCTGAACCCCTTCGTGGCGAAATCCGACGCCGAGCGGCGCGTCGTCATCAACACCATCGGCCCGGTCTGGGAGGGCAACCAGGTCTGGCTGATCCTTGGCGGCGGGGCGATCTTTGCCGCCTGGCCGCCGCTTTATGCGGTCAGTTTCTCGGGCTTCTATCTGGCGATGTTCCTGGTTCTGGCGGCGCTGATCCTGCGGCCGGTGGGGTTCAAATACCGCAACAAGCGCGAAAGCCATGTCTGGCGCACGCGCTGGGACTGGGCGCTGGTGATCGGCGGCGCGGTGCCGGCGCTGATCTTTGGCGTGGCGGTCGGCAACGTGCTGCAGGGCGTGCCCTTCACACTCGACGAGACGCTGTTGCCGGTCTATCCGGGCAATCCGCTGACGAAGCTTCTGGGGCTTCTGAACCCCTTTGCGCTGTTCGTCGGCGTGGTGTCGCTGGCGATGCATATCGCCCATGGCGCGGCCTGGCTGGTGCTGAAGACCGAGGGCGCGGTGCAGGCGCGGGCGCGGCGGATCGGCAGCTGGGCGGGGGTCTTGACCATCGTCACCTTTGCCCTGGCGGGGGTCTGGCTCGCTTTCGGCATCCCGGCCTATCAGTTCGTGACCGAGCCCGATCACTTCGGCCCCTCGAACCCGCTTCTGTCCGAGGTGGTGCGGGGTGGCTCCTGGCTTGACGCCTATCAGACCCGGCCCTGGATCGCGATTGCGCCCGCGCTGGCGGTGCTGGGTCTGGGCGGGGCGGTGGTGCTGATGCGGCTCTGGAGCGGCTGGGCGGTGACGGCCTCGATGGTCGGCATCTTCGGCGTGATCTCGACGGTGGGGCTGAGCATGTTCCCCTTCATCCTGCCCTCGTCGCTCAATCCCTCGGCCTCGCTGACGGTCTGGGACAGCTCGTCCTCGCAGATGACGCTGTTCATCATGCTGGTCTCGACGGTGATCTTCATGCCGATCATCTTGGCTTACACCTCCTGGGTCTACAAGGTGCTCTGGGGCAAGGTGCGCCCCGAGGACATCGCCCGCAATCCGAACGCCTACTGAGGGAGACGCAACATGTGGTATTTTGCCTGGCTTCTGGGTCTGCCGGTGGCGGTGATGTTCGGTGTGCTGAACGCGATGTGGTTCGAGATGCAGGAAGACCGACGCCGCGACGGAGAGGTCTGAGGTCTTGATCGGGGGGCGGCGGGATTGATCGCCGCCCTTTTCGCTTGGGGCAAGAGATTTCGCCGCGCGTTGCGCGGCGACCCGCCGGGGGCTCCGCCCCCGGACCCCCGGCGTATTTGCACCAGGAAAAACAATATTGTCGCTGTGATCGACCTTGCCCCCACCGTGCAGGCTGCTACCGTGGGGCAGGATTTTCTTGAGGTTGCCATGTCCTTTGCTTCCCTCCGTCCCGCCTGCCTGCTGATACTGCCGCTGCTTCTGAGTGCCTGTGTCGAGGGTCTGCCCGCCGATCCGAAGGCGCCGCGGATGTCGCAAAAGGGCACCTGTTTCGCCTATGTCACCGCCGAGCCCGGCGGGCTTTTCGCGCTGGTGAGCGGCAAGGGCGATGGCACGCTGGCGCCGCTGGGGCAGAAGTCAAAACCGATGTCGGCCGAGGCCGTCGATGCCGCCTTCGCGAAAGAGGTGCAGGTGCTGGGCATCATGCCCGAATGTCTGGCCGTCTATGCCCGGGACCGGTCCGCCGCCCAACCGGCGGCGCGGATGACCGCCCCGGCCCCGACACCTGCCGCGCCCAGGGCCTGAGCCGGTCGCGGGCTGAGTCCGCGCCGCCACAGTTGCGGCCCCCCGTATCTGGTGGTGTGACATTTGCGCTACCCGATGCCTCGGCCTGCCCCTATAGTCCTGTGGATAACCGGGGCGACAGACCCCAAATGAGGCGGTAACATGAGAGGGGGGACGCCATGCGCTGCCCGTTTTGCGGAAATGTCGATACGCAAGTGAAGGACAGCCGTCCGGCCGAGGATCATGTGGCGATCCGGCGGCGGCGGTTCTGCGCTGCCTGCGGCGGTCGTTTCACCACCTATGAACGCGTGCAGCTGCGCGATCTGGTGGTGATCAAGACCTCGGGGCGGCGCGAGGATTTTGACCGCGACAAGCTGGAGCGCTCGATCCGCATTGCGATGCAGAAACGCCCGATCGAGCCGGAGCGGATCGACCAGATGATCTCGGGGATCGTGCGGCGGCTGGAAAGCCTGGGCGAGACCGACATTCCCTCGCGCGCGATCGGCGAGATCGTGATGGAGACGCTGGCCCGGATCGACACCGTTGCCTATGTGCGTTTTGCCAGCGTTTACAAGAACTTCCAGGCCGCCGACGATTTCGACAAATTCGTGTCGGAGCTGCGGCCGCATCCCGGAGATACCGAGTGAGCGAGGCCGACAGCCGCTTCATGCGGCTGGCGCTGGGGCTGGCCGGGCGCGGATTGGGCAATGTCTGGCCCAATCCCGCGGTGGGCTGCGTGATCGTTCAGGGCGGACGGATCGTCGGGCGGGGCTGGACCCAGCCGGGCGGGCGGCCGCATGCGGAGCGCCGGGCGCTGGATCAGGCCGGGGCGGCGGCGCGCGGGGCCACGGCCTATGTGACGCTGGAGCCCTGCGCCCATCACGGCAAGACCCCGCCCTGCGCAGAGGCGCTGATCGCGGCGGGGGTGGCGCGGGTGGTGTCGGCGCTGGAAGACCCCGATCCGCGGGTCTCGGGGCGCGGCCATGCGATGCTGCGCGCGGCGGGGATTGCGGTCGACACCGGCGTTCTGGCGGCCGAGGCGCGGGTGGCGCAGGCGGGGTTTTTAAGCCGGATCGAGCGCGGGCGGCCTTGGCTGGCGCTGAAACTGGGTGCCAGTTTCGATGGCCGGATTGCGCTGGCGAATGGGGAAAGCCAGTGGATCACCGGGCCGCAGGCGCGCGCGCAGGTGCAGGCCTTGCGGGCGCGGTTCGATGCGGTTCTGGTCGGCGGCGGCACGGCGCGGGCGGATGATCCGCTGCTGACGGTGCGCAATTTCAAGCCCTTGCGGGCGCCGGTGCGGGTCGTGGCGTCGCGGCGGCTGGATCTGCCGCGCGGGCGGTTGGCGGGATCGCTCGGGCAGGCGCCCCTGTGGCTTTTGCACGGGGCCGAGGCGCCCGAGGAGGCGCGGGCCTTCTGGGCCGGGATCGGCGCCGAGCTGATCGAGGTTCCGGTGGCGGCTGCAGGTCTGGATCCGGCGGCGCTGCTGACGGCTTTGGCCGGGCGCGGACTGACGCGGGTCTTTTGCGAGGGCGGCGGGCAGTTTGCGGCCAGTCTGATGGCGGCGGGTCTGGTCGACGAGCTGATCGGCTTCACCGCGGGCCTGGTGCTGGGCGGCGATGCGCGGCCGGGGATCGGCGATCTGGGCCTGACGCGGCTGGCCGAGGCGCCGCGCTATCGGCTGGACAGTCTGCAACCGATCGGCCCCGATCTGCTGGCGCGCTGGCTGCGTGCCTAACGCCAGAGAAACGCAAAGCCCGAAAACACGCCCTGCAGTTTGGCAAGGCCTCGGTTCAGCGGACCCGGGCGGGGCAGCGGGCCATGGGCCAGCCGCTCGATCACCACCTCGGGCGGGCAGGGGCGGCGGGTCAGCGGATCGACATAGCGCGGATAGGCGATCAGCGCGGCATGAACGAGCTGCGCCAGCGTGGGACGCGCCTTGCGCCGTTCGGGCACAGGGCCAAGGTCGCGGGTGAGCCCCCAGCCCGCATAAAAGGGCGCCCCGGTCACCGTGACCTTCTTGCCACGCAGCAGCGCCTCGAACCCCAGAAGCGAGGTCATCGTCCAGACCTCGTCGACGGCCTCGATCAAGGCGATGGGGTTCGATTTGTGCAGGACCCGGTTGGCGAAGCGCAGGGCTTCCGCCTCGGGCACGGCGCCCGGACGCAGACCCGCCTCGACATCCGGGTGAGGTTTGAAAAGGACTATCGCGTCGCGGTTTTGCTGCCTTGCAAGGGCCAGCAAGGTCAGATTTGTGCAAGTCTTGCCCGCGCCAAGGCGGATCGAGGCATCATCCTCCACCTGCCCCGGAACGAGAATCCGATAGCCCTGCGGCAGATCAGGACTATCCGCGTCCAGGTTGTATTTTGACAATTTGTCCCTGCGCAGCGCTGCGATCAGACGCTCTGCCCGGGCAAGGCCGCCGGGCGGTGGGGGGCTGGCAATCAGATCTTCCAGATCCGAAGGCCGGGTCGGATCGAAATAGATCCCCTGCGCATCGGTGACCAGCGACAAGGGCGGCACCAGATCGGCGCCAAGCCCTTTCGAGCGCAGGAACCCATCTTCAACCCGCAGCGCGGGGGCGGTGAAGCCCGCGGGTTCCCGGCTTGCCCAGATCAGCAGGCTGCGACCGCTGGCCTGCGCCAGCGCCGCGGCGCGCTCGGGCGGATCGATGAAGCGCAGTGGCTTTTCGCGACCGAAAAACTGCTGCAACGGGCGGCGTTTCCACAGCCGCATGCCGGTGGCGACATGGCCCGCCCGGTCGGCGCGATGGGCGCGGACCTCGGCTTCCAGCTGATCGACGGCTTCCTCGAAGCCGCAGAGCCGACCGCGGCAGGGGTCGAACCAGCTTGGCGCCAGAATGTGGCTGACCGCAAAGATCTGCGCCCGGGTGAGCCGCCTTTGCCGTCGCGCGACCGGGGCTTCGTCCTGTGTCAGCCCCCAGCCTGCATAGAAGGGCTGGCCGAAGACGCGTGGCCTGTGACCGGCGAGGATCGCCTCGTAGCCCAGAAATGACGACACGGTATAGACCGCGATGGCGCCTTCGAGCAGCGCCCAGGGCGCGACCGGATCGGTCAGAAGCGTTGTCCGGGCGGTTTCATCTTCCGCGCCATAATGGCCCGGGCGCAGGCCCGCCCGGGTCTCGGGATGGGTCTTGATCACGATCCGCGCGCCGGGGTTTTCGATCTGCGCCACGGCCAGCATTTCACGAAAGGTCGCCGCCGTCGCGCCGCCATGCGCGATCGCGGCATCGCCCCGGGTCTGGTCGATCACCAGCACATAACCCGGGGCGGGGGGCGGCAATCCTTCATCGAAGTCATTGTATTTCGACAGGTTCAGCGCCTTCAGCCGGGCGATGCCGTCGCGGGCGCGATCCAGAAGCGCGGTGTCGTCAAGCGGCTCCTTTGCCAGCAGACGCTCCAGCAGCGAAGGGTGGGAGGCGTCGAAATGCACCCCGAACGGGTCGATAAAGAGGCCCAGCGGCCCGCCCGCGCCCCGCGCCCGCCCCGGATGGACCGAGCGCAAAAAGGCATCTTCAAGCCGCACAAGACCGACGCCGCGCCGCGCCGCCACCGCCTCGCCGCGCATGGAATGGGGCGAGCGGCCCCAGACCACGACGCGATCGCGGGGACCGGGCAGGCCCGCATGCAGGCTGTAGCCCGCCGCACGCAGGATCGCGCGCAGCCGCGGTTGCCACAGAAACCCGGCCGTATAGGGGAAGAGCCGCCGGGAGGGATCCTCCTTCGGCATCACTTCCCGGTGGCGAGACTGTCGAGCGAATTTGCCGTCGAGACCGAGCCGGTCAGCGCCGAAAGCGATTTTTGCCACTGCACATAGGGCGCTTCGGTGACATAGACGGTGTCGCCGTCGCGGATCACGAAATCGCGGGCAAGGAACATGCCGTTCGGTTCGGTCAGGTTCAGCACATAGACCATGCGCTGATCGCCGACGAGATCGTTGCGCCCCAGCACGACCCGGGCGATTTCCGCCGGTTCATTGCGGAAGACGAAGACCCCCTTCGGATCGGCGGTGCTGGACGACAGCCCGCCCACGGTGGCGATGGCCTCGAGCGCCGAGAGCGTTTGCGATTCAAACGGCACGCGGGCCTGCGCCCCGGTGGCGCCGAGCGAGGTGAAGGCGCGGGTGTCCTCCTCGACCAGGATCACGTCGCCCGGACGCAGGGCGATGTCCATTTTCGGGTTCTTGTAAAGATCGGTCAGCCAGACCGTGCCCTGCTTGCTGCCGCGCTTGATGGTGATCTTGGTGATCTCGGGCTTGATCGTCACGCCGCCCGCCCGCGCGATCATCGACGAGAGCGTCCGCGTCGGCCGTTCGATCGCATAGACGCCCTGACCGCCAACCGCGCCCATGACCGAGACGGTGGAGCCGTCCCCCGCCGTGCGGGTGATCAGCACCTGCGGGTCGGGGGTCTGCGCGTCCAGCTTTTCGGTGATGAGCTTGCGCAACGCATCGGGGGAATTGCCCGCTGCCTTGATCTTGCCGGCATAGGGCACGAAAATATAGCCCGCGCCATCGACCTGCACCTCCGTCAGCTGCGTCGCGGTCGTGCCTTCCTGCGCCAGAAGCCCGTCATCGACGTTTTCCCAGATCGTCAGCTGCAGCGTATCCCCGGGGTTGATCGTGTCCGAGCCGACAACACCCGCAGACTGGAAGCTGGAGGAAAAGCCAAGCGCCGGTTGCACCGCGGTCGCGCGCGCCACATGGTCATCGACGGTGACGACAAAGGCATCGCCCTTGCGCATCACCGACCCGGCGAAGATCTCGCGCCGGTTCGGACCGGGCCGGGGCAGGCCACAGGAGGCAGTGCCAAGAAGCACCGCCGAAAGACCCAGCAACAGGGTCCTGCGGGGAATAGTCACGCTCACTGCTCGGGCTCCTCTTGGGGATTGCCTTGTTTTTCGGTCACGATAGCGATGTGGCGACAAAATTTCCAGCGCGATCACGTCTGCGCGCGCAACTGTTGCCGTGGTGCCGCTTTGCCCGCGCTCAGCGCGTCATAGGGATCGTCGGGCGACAGCATCATGTCGACCACCTGCCGCATCAGGATGCGACGGCCGCGCGCCGAATAAAAGCCGCCCGGAATTTGCGAGGTCTCGAGCAGGTAGTGGCGATAGGCGCGATAGGCCCGCGTATCCGGTCTTTGCGGGTTGGCAAAGAATTCGGGCAGCGGCTGGGTCGAGACGAATTCCGGCTTGTCGAAGACGGCGCGGCCAAAGGCCTTGAGCGGCAGCCCGCGCCAGAGCACCTGCTGCGCTGCGGTCGAATTCACCGTGACGGCCGAGCGCGCCTGCGCCAGCAGTTCCGCCAGCTTGCCGCCGCGGATGAAATGCACCCGGCCCGCCAGCCCGTGCCGGGCGGTGGCGGCCCGGATCGTCTGCGCGATCGGCGCGCGACCATCTTCCAGCGGATGCGCCTTGAAGACAAGGTGATGATGCCGGGGGGCGCCGGCGGCGAACCCGGCCATCACCAGATCGATGAATTCGGTCTGGCTGGCGAAGGGCGAATGCATGCGGAACGAGGCGTCATGTTCAAGCTGCAACAGCACCAGATGGATCGGATAGCCCGAGCGCCGCACCCGCCGCGTGGCGCGCATCCGTTCCAGCGCCTGCAGGGGCATCAGCACCAGACGGCGCAGGTAAAGCCGGAATTCGTCAAAGACCGGCACGCCCCGGTGCGGGGTAAAATTGCGATAGCGCCGGTTCTGCGCCATGACGAGGAAGTGATATAGCGCGCCGTAGAACACATGCTGGCGCATGTCGCCCCAGCGCGGCGGGGCCTCGGGGAAGTCGATCTTGCTATGCGCCAGCGCCGCGCGCATTTGCGCGACCGAGAGCGTCATCAGCCGCGAATGGCCATTGGCGCCGCCGCGTTCATAGGTGATCCAATAGGGGCGCAGATAGCCTTCCTCGAAGACATGCACGGTGACGCCCGCGGCCCTGGCGGCGGCGATCGCCTGCGCATGCACCGGCCGCGTGTCGCCGTAAAGCACCAGATCGGTGACGGATTTTTCTGCCAGCAGCGTCTTGATCCGCGCGGGCCAGAGTTCCGGGGCGGCGTCAAAGCGGATGTAGCTGGCGGGATCGGCCCAGAACAGCTCGTCGCCGCGGTTGAAGCCCAGCCGCCAGACCCCGGCCCCGGCAGCGCGCAGCATCGCGCCGAGCTGGCGAAAGAACGGCCCGTGCGGGCCTTGCAGCAGAAGGAAGGTGCGGGGGCGGGAACTGGTCATCGGACTCACGGTGAAAACGCCCCCTTTTGGCCCCTCGCTTGCCGGGTGTCACGCAAATTGCGTGCCGCCCCGGTGTTTTGGCGGTAAAACCGCGGCACCGCGACGGCGGGCCGCATTTTCGCGCCGCGGCTGTGCCCCGATGCGTCGGGAGCAAGCCTTGCGTGCCGGACCCTTGCGGGCTAGGCAGGAAGAAATCACGGTAGGGAAAGCCATGTTCACCGGAATCGTCACCGATCTGGGCGAGATCATCGCCCTTGAAAACACCGGCGATCTGCGCGCGCGGATCCGTTGCGGCTATGACATGGGCACGGTCGAGATCGGCGCCTCGATCGCCCATGCGGGGGTCTGTCTGACCGTCATCGCCACCGGCGCCGACTGGTATGACGTGCAGATTTCTGCCGAGACGGTTTCGAAGACCAACCTTGGCGGCTGGACGGTGGGCAAGCGGATCAACCTGGAACGCGCGCTGAAGGTGGGCGACGAGCTGGGCGGCCATATCGTCTCGGGCCATGTCGATGGCGTGGCGGAAATCACCGCGCTGCGCGACGAGGGCGAAAGCACCCGCTTCAGCTTCCGCGCCCCCGAGGCGCTGGCGAAATACATCGCGCCGAAAGGCTCGGTCGCGCTTGACGGTGCGTCACTGACGGTGAACGAGGTGGACGGCTGCAGCTTCGGCATCAATATCATTCCGCATACCAAGGCGGTGACCACCTTCGGCACCGCCCGGGTGGGCGACAAGGTCAATCTGGAAATAGACACGCTGGCCCGCTACGTGGCCCGGCTGACGGAGTGGAAGGCATGACGAACCCGGTCGACAAAGCTGGCAATCACGAAATCCCGGGCCCGGTGGAGCAAAGCTTCCGCGATGCGATGTCCTCGATCGAGGAGATCATCGAGGATGCGCGCAACGGCAAGATGTTCATTCTGGTCGACCACGAGGACCGCGAGAACGAGGGCGATCTGATCATTCCGGCGCAGATGGCGACGCCGAATGCGATCAATTTCATGGCGATGCATGGCCGGGGTCTGGTCTGCCTTGCGCTGACGGCCGCGCGGGTCGAGGCGCTGGGCCTGCCGCTGATGGCCTCGAGCAATTCCAGCCGTCACGAGACCGCCTTCACCGTCTCGATCGAGGCGCGCGAGGGGATCTCGACCGGGATTTCGGCGCATGACCGCGCCCGCACCGTGGCCGTGGCGATCGACCCGAGCAAGGGCCGTCAGGACATCGCGACGCCGGGGCATCTGTTCCCGCTGCGCGCCCGCGACGGCGGCGTGCTGGTCCGCGCCGGCCATACCGAAGCGGCGGTCGATATCTCGCGTCTGGCGGGGCTGAACCCCTCGGGCGTGATCTGCGAGGTGATGAACGAAGACGGCACGATGGCGCGTCTGCCCGATCTGATCGCCTTTGCGCAGAAACACGGGCTGAAGATCGGCACGATTTCCGATCTGATCGCCTATCGCCGCCGTTATGACCATCTGGTGCGCGAAACCGCGCAACGCGCCGTGCAGTCGGAATTCGGCGGCGATTGGTCGATGCGGATCTTTGCCGACCAGACCGAGGGCGCCGAGCATATCGTGCTGACCAAGGGCGATATTTCCGGCCCCGAGCCGGTGCTGGTGCGGATGCATGCGCTCGATCCGCTGGCCGATGTGCTGGGGCTGCGTCCGGGCAAGAGCAACGATCTGGGCCGCGCGATGCAGGCGATTGCCGCCGAGGGCCGCGGCGTCGTGGTGCTGTTGCGCGAAACCACGGCGAAGATGCCGATGCCGGGCGAGGCCTCGCCGCAGACCTTGCGCCAATATGGTCTGGGCGCGCAGATCCTGCTGGCGCTGGGGCTCAGCCATCTGAAACTGCTGACGAATTCGCCCAAACCCAAGGTCGTTGGCATTGAGGGTTACGGGCTTTCGATCGACGAGACGCGGGGGTATTGAGATGGCGGCGAACGAGAACCATTATACCCTGCCGCTGCCGGTCTTCGACAAGCCGGTGAAGCTTTTGATCGTCGTCGCGCCCTATTACCGCGACATTGCCGATTGGATGATCGCCGGGGCGAAAGCGGTTGCCGCCAAGGCCGGGGCCGAGGTCGAGATCGTCGAAGTGCCCGGCGCGCTGGAAGTGCCGACCGCCATCGGCATGGCCGAGCGGCTGGGCGATTACGATGGCTATGTGGCGCTGGGCTGCGTGATCCGCGGCGAAACCACGCATTATGACACGGTCTGCAATGACAGCTCGCGCGGGTTGATGATGCTGGGTCTGCAGGGGCTTTGCATCGGCAACGGCATCCTGACGGTGGAAAACCGGGCGCAGGCCGAGGCCCGGGCGAAGCCCGAAGATCAGGACAAGGGCGGTGGCGCGGCTGCTGCGGCCTTGCATCTGATCGCGCTCTCGCGCAAATGGGCCACCCGCACGCAGGGAATCGGCTTCCGCCCCAAGGGCGAGAGCAACTGACCGGGCAGCCCCAAGGATCGCATGACATGACCGACACCACCTCCGAAAAGCCCCGCAAGCCGAGCCCGGAAGAAAAACGCCGGATGCGCTCGGCCGCCCGGCTTTATGCCGTGCAGGCGCTGTTCCAGATGGAAGCGGCGGGGCAGGGGGTGGATCGCGTCGCCCGCGAATTCGAAACCTTCCGCTTCGGCATGGTCACCGACGAGGGCGAGGAACTGGCCGAGGGCGATTACGACCTGTTCCGCCGTCTTCTGGACGATGCGGTGATGTGGCAGGCGAAGATCGACCAGACCACCGACCGCGCGCTGGTTGCCGCCTGGCCGATCGAGCGCATCGACCCGGTGCTGCGCGCGCTGTTCCGTGCCGCGGGGGCGGAAATGGTCAATCCGGCGACGCCGATCAAGGTGGTGATCAACGAATTCGTCGAGGTCGCCCGCGCCTTCTTCCCCGAGGGGAAAGAGACGAAATTCGTCAATGCCGTGCTTGATCACATGGCCCGCGAGGTCCGCCCCGAGGCGTTCTGACCGAGTCGCTGTGCCCGCATGCGCCGGTTCACCAATATTTTGTGACGGAACTGCGGCAAAACGGCAAATTTGCGGTTTGAATTCCGCCAGACTGCGCTAGAATGATTCCAACGACGGAGGAATCGTCATGCCGGAACTCGTTCGTCTTTACATCCGCAACGTCATCATCGGGGCCGGGCTCTCGGCCTTGTTCGTGGCTCTGCTTCTGGGCTTTGATGTCGCGCATCTGCGGCATCTGATCCTTGGCTCCGACATCGGCTATATTGCTGTTGCGCTTTTGTTCACCTTCAACACCGTGGTGTTTTCGGCGGTGCAATTCGGGATCGCCGTGATGAACATGGCCGAGTCCGAAACGCCCCCCGGCGGCGGCAAGCGCGATGCGATCCTGCGCGATGACATGGCGGCCGGGCTGGTCGCGATTCCGGTCCCCGTGCGCGTCGAAAGCCGTGCCCGCCGTCAGCTGGGCCGCAGCCCGCGCTGAGGTGTCTTGTAACAGTTTCCCGAAGACCTCCGGACGACGAAAATCCCCCTGCCGCAAGGTGGGGGGTTTTCCGTTTCCGGCTGGGATGAGGTGGCGGAAACCGCAGCGACCGTGGGGGCGAAATTTCCCGAGAGCCTGACAAGTCAGGTGGGTGCCAGATACAGAGGCCAGGGCCAAAGCAGAGCCAGCTCCCTCGGAAATGGTTATCGGCCACTGGAAAAAGGCCCCGTTCACGCGAAGAGCAGTAACCGCCAAGGCCAAGATAGGGGCAGGGGGCCGCGGCGGCAAGGGCGGTTACAGATCTTCCCAGCGGCTCAGCTTCACCGATTGCCAGCGCCGCAGCTCATAGCCGAGCATCAGCATCGAAAACAGCGCCACCGTCATCACCGTCGAGACCACCGCCTCGCCCGGCTCGATCGGCCGGTCTTTCCAGCGCAGGAAGAAATTCGCCGTGGTCCAGATGAAGGCATAGGGGATCGCATAGACGCTCATCCGCACGCCGAGCGGCAGATAGGGCCAGGGCCGCGCCTCACCGCCGAAAAGCCGCATCACCCGGTCCTGGATCGGATGCGGCAAGCCCCGCAATCCCAGCGATTCGAGTTCGGCCCGAGCGGCGGCGAGGCGGCGTTGGTAGTCTTCCATGGTGCAACCTTTGATGGTTTTGCGGTGCATGTTTGCCACGCGGAGCGGGCGCGTCAACCCTCTCGACAGGTGTTCATGCTTCGTTCATATCTTGCGCATGGCAAACGATCTTCCCCCCGGTCAGCTTCTGGCGCGCGGCGTGTGCCGCTGCCTGATGGATCACGGCTTCGCCTGTCTGCCCGAGGTCGTGCCCCGTCCGGGTCTGCGGGTAGACGTGATGGCGCTGGGCCGCAAGGGCGAAATCTGGGTGGTCGAGTGCAAGTCCTCGCGCGCCGATTTCACCTCGGACCGGAAATGGCAGGGCTATCTGGACTATGCCGACCGGTTTTTCTGGGCGGTGGACACCGATTTCCCGGCCGAGATCCTGCCCGAAGGGACGGGGCTGATTCTGGCCGACCGCTTCGGCGCCGAGATCCTGCGCATGGCCCCCGAAACCAAGCTGGCCGCGCCGCGGCGCAAGCTGGTGCTGCAGGGATTCGCCCGGACCGCCGCGCTGCGGCTGGCGGGGCGGGCCGATCCCGGTATGGCGTTTCAGGCCTAGCGTTTGCCCCGGGGCTTGCCGCCCTTTGCGCCGCCCTCGGCGATGGCCCGCGCCATCCCGGCCGCATCGATCAATTCGCGGGCGATTTCCTCGGCCTCTTCGGGGTCGAAATCGAAGGGCAGCTCGAATCCCTCGCCCGAGACGAAGATTCGCACCATCCCCTGATCGGTGGGGCCGATCTGCAGATCGCCGGCCATGTCGTTTTCGTCGTTGATGCCCATCGGAGCCTCCATTTTGCCCGTGCCTAGCCAAACTGCGACGGCGGGGCAAGCGGCCAGGCGCAAAGAGCGCGTTTCCCCCCTTGCATTCCCCCGCGCCGCCCGCTAAATGCCCCCTCAGTGCCGCCTTAGCTCAGTTGGTTAGAGCGCTGGATTGTGGATCCAGAGGTCCCCCGTTCGAGCCGGGGAGGCGGTACCACCTCCCACATAAGATGACACGACAGCCGCAGAATTTGCGGCCTTTCTTTTGTGGATTTCTGCCGGGGCCTTGTGCCGTCCGTCACTCCGGACGGCAGGGGATGCGCAGGGTGAAGGTGCTGCCCACGCCCGGCGCGCTGTCGAAATCGAGGCCGCAGCCCGAGACCTCGGCGAAGCGCTTCGCGATCGCAAGGCCGATGCCCGCGCCGCTGATCGCGCTGTTTTCATGGCCCAGCCGGTGGAAGGCCTTGAACACGCTGTCGCGATGCTCGGCGCCGATGCCGACGCCGGTGTCGATGATCCGCAGCGGCAGGAAGCCCGAAGCCTCGGGGGCGACCTGCAACGTCACCCGGCCGCCGGGCAGGTTGTATTTCACCGCATTCGACAACAGCTCGTCGAGGATCCGGCTCAGGATCTTCGCATCGCCCCGCAGCGGCGGCAGCGGGCCCTCGGGCCAGAGCAGCTCCAGCGTGATCCCGTGTTTCCCGGCCTCGGCGCGGTGGCGCTCCAGCGCCTCCTCCAGCAGCGGCCGCAGCGCCAGCGGTTCGCGGACCGGCGCCAGCTCCTGACGTTCGATCCGGCTCAGATCCAGCACCACATCGACCAGCCGCACCAGATCCCAGCCCGCCGCGGAGATCGCCCGCAGCTGATCCAGCCGCGCCCCCTCCAGCCGTTCGCCCGCGCAGCCTTCGAGCAGATCGGCATAGCCGATGATCGCATTGAGCGGCGTGCGCAGCTCATGGCTCATCGCCGACAGGAAAGTCGCCTTGGCCCGATTCGCGGCATCGATCTTGGCGCCCATCCGCACCAGATGCTCGCCCACCTTCTGCAATTCCCCGATCGCCGAGGGCGGCGCCGGGGGCAGGGTGCCGCCGTCCGAAATCACCGCCATCCGGCGTTCAAGATCGGCCAGCGGCTCGGCCACCCGGGCGCTCATCGCGGCGGAGCGCCGCCACAGGAAGGCGAAGAAGCCGATGTAAAAGACCAGAAGGATGCCGATCATCCCCTTGGAGACGAAGGCAAGCTGGCTGCGCAGATCGCGGGAGGCGGCCAGCACGCTGTCTTCGCTGGCGAGCACGAGCAGCGACCAGTCCGGCCCCGCCACCTGCGCCCAGGAGGCGATCATCGGCCGCCCCAGATCGATGCGCCGCACGCCCTCGGGGGCGGTGCGCATCGCCCCGGCCAGCCCGGTCAGCATCGGTTGTTGAAAAATGTTGAATTCCGCGGGCTTGAACCTGTCCTGCAAGATCGCGTCGTCGTAGCTGTGGGTCACCAGCTCGCTCAGGCCCAGATCGGTCTCGCCCTTTGGCGGCAGCGCCAGAATCGTGCCTGCGCGGCCGACCAGCACGGCATAGCCCTCGCCCGGAATGTGGATGTCCAGCACGCGCTGCACGATGGTGCCGATGGTCACATCGATGCCGACGACGGCTTCAAGCCGGTCGGGGCCGTAGACCGGCGCGATCGAGGAGACCATCCAGCCGCCGCCCGCCGGATCGACATAGGCGTCGGTCCAGACCGGCTTGCGGTCCGGGTTATGGGCGGCATCGGCCTCGTAATAGAAATTGTAGCGCGGGATATCCATCTTTGGCGGATAGAGCTGCAGCACGTCGCGCCACGGATAGATCCGGTTCAGGCTGTCATGGGTGTTCAGATAGATCTGCGCGATCAGGGGGTCGCTGTCCTTGATCGCGCGCATCAGCGGATCAAGCCGCGCCGTGCGCCAGACCTTTTCCTGTTCCGCCGCGCCCACCGGGACGATGCCGGAATAGAACACGGCCGCGCCGCCGCCGTCGCGCAGGCTGTGAAAGGCGCCCTCCGGGCTGTGTGCGTGATTGGCCTTTTCCGCGGGTGAGACCGTGGCCGGGCTTTGCAGGGCGCGGCCGGTTTCCTCGGCATAGATCCGGGTCATGGCGGAAATCGACGCCAGCCGATGCGCGATGATATGCGCCTCGCGCTGGGCGGCATCGCGTACGGTCTCGGTCGAAATCTCTCGGATCGCTGCGGCAGAGCGGTCGTAGACCACCTGGCTCGTGGCCCAGTAGATCGCGACGAAGCCGAATTCGATCAGCAGAAGCGGGATCAGCGCCGCCTTGAGATAGGACCGCCAGAGCCACGCCTTCAGCGGGATTGCGCCGGTGTCGGGGCCTTTGCCGCCCGCCTGGTCCTGTGCCGCCGCCGTCATCCTCGGTCATCCGGGTTGCCTGAGTCGTCCCGTTATAAACCGATGCGGTTCCAAAACGTTGAAACTCCGGGGGCTGCGGCGGAATGAAGCCCCCCGGATCGCTCCGGGGGGCGGTCCGGGTCAGCTCAGGCCGAGCCGGGCGCGCAGCGTCGAGAGGTCTTCGGCCAGCGTGTTGACCAGCGCCGAAAGCCGCTTGCGGTCTTCGTCGGTCAGCTTTTCGTAGCTGACGAAGCCCTTGCCCTCGCGGTATTTGTCCAACGTTTCATAGACCTTGGCGAAATTGCCCTCGACCGAGGCGATGAAAGCGCGGTCCTCGACCATCGGGCCGAAGAGATCGACGATCTTCTTCGCGCCGTCGAAATTGCCCTGAAAATCCCAAAGATCGGTGCGGGAATAGCGGTCTTCCTCGCCCGAGATTTTCGTCGCCGCGACCTCGTCCATCAGCACCGAGGCGCCGCCCACCACCACTGCGGGCGGGAAGGTCAGCCCGTCGATGCGCTTGGCCAGTTCGGTCACATCGGCTTCGAGCTTGTCGGCAATGGCGGTGACGTGATCGGTCTTGCCCTCGACCCAAAGCGCATATTCGAGCCGGTGAAAGCCGGTAAAGGCCGGATCGGCCTCGGCTTTTTCGTAGTCATCGGCGCGGGCGTCGATCGGCGCGTCAAGATCGGCGAAAAGCTCGGCCACCGGCTCGATCTTTTCGTAAGACAGCCGGGTCGGCGCAAACAGCGCCTTCGCCTTGTCGATCTCCCCCGCCTTCACCGCGGCGACGAAAGCCTGGGTGTCAGTCACCAGAGCTTCGGTGTTTTCCGACACGTAAAGCTTGTAGTCGGCAATCGGCGCGACAAGATCCAGCGTCGCATCGGCGGCGGCAAGGGGGGTGGCCAGCACGGCCAAAGTGGCGGCCAGGGACAGCATCTTCATCGGTTTCGTCCTTTCTTACGTCTTCTGCGGGGCGTGGCCGATGGCGTCGATCAGCTGACGGCCGAGGTAATCATCGGGCCCGGGGCCAAAGCCCGGCAGGGCGAAGAAATAGCCCCCGCCCACGGGTTTGATATATTCTTCAAGGGGTTCGCCATTCAGCCGGGTCTGGGCGGCGAGGAAACCGTCGTTCAGGCTGGCTTGCCAGGCGATGAACAGAAGCCCCTGATCAAGCTGGCCCGATTTCGTCACCCCGTTCGAATAGTTGAACGGACGGCGCAGCATCAGATGCCGCTCGCCCGCGTCGCGGGGGTTCGCCAGCCGGATATGGCTGTCGAGCGGCGTTGCCGTGCCCTCCGGGTCGGCGGCGTAATCGGGCACGTCGGCCTCGGTGCCGTCGCGCTTGTCAAGCGGCGCCCCGGTGATCCGGGTGCGGCCGAAGATGCGCTCCTGCTCGGCCAGCGGCGTGCGGTCCCAGCGTTCGACGAAATTGCGGATCAGCCGCACCGCCATGTAGCTGCCGTCCTTTGCCCAGCCGGGTTCGGCGGGGTCATGCACCCAGAGCACGCGCTCCATCAGCGCCGCATCGGCGCTGTCAGGATTGGCCGAGCCGTCGCGGAAGCCGAGGAAATTGCGCGCACTTTCGACCACGCCCGGGGCTTGCGGCGGAATGACGGGCACGTTGCCCTCCTGCTTCCAGCGCAGCACCAGCTGGTCGGGCAGGGTCTTGATCAGATCGCGCAGCGCATGGATGATGGTTTCCTGCGTATTGGCGCAGATCTGGATCGCGATGTCGCCATGGCACAGATCGGGGTTGAGCGCGTCATTCGGAAAGCCGGTCATCCGCACCAGCTGCGCCGGACGCTGCCGGGCCAGCCAGGGATGCGCGTCAAAAAGCGAGGCCCCCAGCGCCAGTGTCACCGTCAGCGCGTCGGGGCGCAGCACCGGGCCAAGGATGCCGCTGTCGGCGGGCGGCAGGGCCGGGTCCAGCTCGGGCACCTTGCCGCCGCTGGTCAGAAAGGCGATGCGCCCGGTCAGGCGGCGAAACAGCCGCTCCAGATCGGCGGGGGTGTCGACGATCACGTCGAAAGCGGCGACCAGCCCCCAGGCCGGGCGGGGCGTGACGATGCCGGCCTGAAACCGGCCGAAGGGCGCGATGCGGTCGGCAGCGGAGCTGGCGCCCGCCTGCGGCGCGGCGGTCAGCGCCGGGGCCTGCGGCGCGGTCTCGGCCCGGGCCAGACCGAGGCTGAACGGGCAGGCGGCAAGGCCGAGGCCAAGCCCGCCCAGAACGGCACGGCGCGAGGGGGAATGGGTCATCTCAGGGCTCCAGTCCAAGCGTGGCATTGATCCCGGCCAGGGCCTCGGCCGCGGCAGTCAGCGCCGCGGCGGTGGCCTTGCGATCTTGCGGAACGGCACTTGCCGCGGCATGGGCGGCGTCAAGCCGGTCCTTGACCCGGGCCGATTGCGCCGGATCGGCGGCGCTCAGCAACGGGTCAAGCACGGCGCGGGCGCGGTCGAGCGTGTCAAGTGCGGCCCCCAAAAGCACAGTGTCATCCGCCGCATAGGGCGTCAGGGTCCCGGCGGCGGTCGCATCGGCAAGCGTGCGGGCATAGCGGGCGGCATCACCGGCGATGCCCGCGGGCGTGCCGTCAAGCGCCTTGACGCGGGCCTGAAACTCCGTCGCATCCCGGCTCAGCGCCGCGGCCACCGGGGCCAGACCGTCCAGCGCGGCGCGGGCGAAAAGCCCGTATTCGATCCGGTGCAGGCCGGTGAAGGCCGGGTCCTCCTCGCGTCCGGCAAGCCAGGCGGCCTGCGGGGCGATGCGGTTTTGCAGATCGGCCGCCTGCGGGGCGACGGTTCCAAGGCGCGCCCATTCCGCCGCGGCCTGCGTCCAGGCGGTCTGCGCCGTCGCCAGATCGCCCGCCGCGATCGCTTGTTCCAAAGCCTGCGTGGCGCGGGTGAATTTCGCCGCCGCCTTCATCAGCTGCACCTTGCGTTCCGAGAGCGGCCCGATCAGCTCGCGCAGCGGCGGCGCGGCGGTCTCCGCGGCGCTTTCGGCGGTGGCCAGCACCGTCAGCTTGCCGCGCGGGTTCGACAGCAGCCCGCAGGTGATGTCATAGACGCCGGGTTTCAGCCGCTCGCTCAGCACCGAGGAAAAGCCGGGGGCGATGTTCTCGCGCTCGGCCACCACCATGACGCCGTTCAGGATTTCCCATTCCACCGGCCGGTCCGAGGCATTGCGGATCAGGAAACTGACCGCGCCCGCGGGCACTTCCAGCGCCATCGGCTCGCAGGCGGTGGCGGTGACGGTCACCGGCACGGCGCCCGCGGTCTGCGGCTGGTTCTGCGCCGAGGCGAGCCAGAACAGCGCGACGCCGCCAAGGACAAGCAGGGCGCCGGTGCCCAGAAGCAGCGGCAGGAGGCGCCCGGACGGCGCAGAAACAGGGGGGGGCATCGGATCAGGCCTTTTGCGGAAGAGGCTTTTGCGGAAGAGGGGTTGGGGCGGGGCGCAGGAACAGCGGCAGGGTCACGGCGAGGAACGCGGCCCAGAGGGCGACCTCGCCCTGCGTCGGGCTGTCGTGATAGCCGAAAAGCGCCGAAAGCACCGTGCCCGCGATCGAGGCATTGGGCAGGGTCTGGCTCAGATCCCAGGCGGGGGTCTGCAGCGCATTCCAGAGCCCGGCCTCGTGCAGGCTGCGCAGCGCCCCCGAAAGCAGCCCGGCGGCGACGAACAGGATGAAGAGGCCGGAGAGCCGGAAGAACCGGCGCAGATCGAGCCGCATGCCGCCCGAATAGAGCCCGAAGCCGAGCGCGACCGAAAGTGCGATGCCCGCCAGCGCCGAGAGGGGGGCGGCGGGGCCCGGGCTTTGCTGGAAGATCGCCAGCAGGAAGAACACCGATTCGAGGCCCTCGCGGGCGACCGCAAAGAAGGACATCGCGATCAGCGCCCAGACCGTTCCCTGGCCGGGGGCGGTGTCGAAAGCGGCCTCGACCCCCTGTTCCAGCGTGTCGCGGATCGAGCGGGCGGCGGCGCGCATCCAGAACACCATCCAGACCAGCACGGCGACCGCTATCAGCGCCACCGCGGCCTCGAAGCCTTCCTGGGTCTTTTGCGGGAAGCCCGCCTGCAGGAATTGCAGCGCCGCGCCGACGAAAAGCGACAGGGCGACGGCAAAAAGCACGCCGACCCAGATCGCCCCGATCCAAGCGCCCCGCCCGGTGCGGCGCAGATAGGCGGCGATGATGACGACGACAAGGGCGGCTTCAAGCCCTTCGCGCAGCATGATCAGAAGCGGGGCAAGCATGATCTTCCATATCCTTATTTATTTTGTCGGATATGTGGCCTGATAAAAATAGTCAAGATACATCTTTTGCGCCGCCCGTCGGCGAATGGGCCGGGGGGTGGACCGCTTCGCTTCGGTCGAATGGCAGGAAGGGGGGGAGGGCCGCGGTGGGCTTGCGATGACCTGTGGCGAAGGAACCGGAAACCGGTCTCAGGTCGCTTTCAGCAAGCGCATCTTTGCGGCGATGTGAGGAGATTTGGCAGTCCGTAGGGGGGCGCGTTACTTTAAACAAATCAAGCGTTTAGGGTGTCCAACTGCTGAACCTCCCCCCGTTGAAAACAAAGGGGAATATTGCGCGAAGTCCAACGCCTGCCCGCCTGCGAAACACGTCGCGCAGCTGCCGAACTGGCAGGTTCAGCGGTGGGATTGGAAGCGGGCCGTGCGGCGCGATGCGGGGCTTTCAGACGCGGCCAAGGTGCTTGCTGCGGCGCTCTGTGATGACTTCGCGCACCACGAAACCGGCTTCTGTAACCCGGCCCTCGACACGCTGGCCGAGGCCGTGGGCAAGTCCGTTCGGACGGTGCAGCGGGCTATCGCAGAGCTTCGGGAGGCGGGCTGGATCGAGGTTGCCGCCGCGCTTGGCCGCGGCCAGCGGAACGAATTCCTGTTCTTGAAAGGTGACAATCCTGACGCCTTTTCCGCTTCGGAAAGGGTGACAAACCTGACGCGCCAAGCCCCCGAAAAGGTGACAAACCTGACGCGGCAAACGCCCGAAAGGGTGACAACCTTGACGCACGACGAGCCTGAAAGGGTGTCAATCCTGACGCGAAAGGGTGACAATCCTGACATCCCCCCCACACCCCCTAATAAAGATAAACCAACCAATAACCAAAAGGCGCGTGCGCAAGGCGACGAGCCGGGCGATAACCGCCAGCCCCAACAGCGTGCGGTGGTCCATTACGGGCATCGGCTCGAAGCTTGGAATGCTTGGCTCGCTGCGAATGGCATCAGCCAGCGAGTGCAGGACATTGCCGAGAAAGCGAGTGATCGCGACGGGATCGGCTTCGATTGGACCTATCGCATGCCGCCCGCTCCCGGCGATGCTGTCGAAACTCGGGTGACGCTGCGGTTCGTGTCCCATCGTCTCGACGTGGTGGGGCTGCGCTGATGGCTCACTGGCCCTACAACACCTCGAAGTGGGCAAGGCTGAGAGAGGCCAAGCTTGCCGAGACGCCGCTGTGCGAGATCTGCGCGCGGCGTGGCGAGATCGAGGATGCCGTGGCGGTGGACCACTTCAAGCCCGTGAACCAAGGCGGGCATCCCTTCCCGCCGCTCTCGGGCCTGCTGTCGCTCTGCCTGTCTTGCCACAACGAGAAGACCGCCGCTTTCGACCGGCCCGGCGGTCAAGCCTTCCGGCGCCGCTTCAAGGGTTTCGATGCTGACGGCAACCCGATCGACCCTTTCGATGCATGGCACGGGGGCGGGGGGCCTTCGAGGACGGGAAATGCCAAGCCCCGGACCGACACCCGAAGATGAACGTAGACTTAATTAAAACAGGGACTTAGCGAAATGGGCCAGCGTGGAATTGGAGCGAAGCCGAAGCACCTGCACCTCGTTGAAGGGCGCGGGCCGGATCTGTTCAACCCCGATGGATACCGCCCGCAGGCCGCGCCGATGCCGTGGGAAGCGCCGGGCCTGAGCCGCGTCGATCGGGTGATTGCCTTCCTCGAAAGCCTGCCGATCACCCAGGGCAAGCTGGCGGGGCAAAAGCTGCGGGTGCGCCCGTGGCAGCGGGATTTCCTCGAAGCCGTCTACACCGAAGACGATGAAGGCACCCGCCCGGTGCGAACCGCCGTGCTGTCGATGCCCCGCAAGAACGGCAAGACCCAGATCGTCGCGGGCCTCGCCCTGTGCCACTTGCTTGGCCCCGAGGCCGAGCAACGCGGCGAAGTCTATGCCGCCGCCAATGATCGCTTCCAGTCGGGCAAGACCTTCAACGAGATCGTGGCAATCCTCGAAGAATTCCCCGAGATCGAGGCGCGGGTGGCTGCGCGACAAGGCCGGGGATCTGCCCTTTGCCCGCCTTGAAGTCCGTCACGTCGAAGCCCTGATGGCCAAGAAGACCGGCCCGGCTGCGGCGAACACCGTAAAGAAGAACCTCTCGATGCTGTTCAACTTCGCGGCCAAGAAGCTGAATTACAAAGGCTCGAACCCGGCGAAGCTGGCCGACAGGTTGAAGACCAACCCGGACGGCTATCACACTTGGACCGATGCCGAGGTTGACCGCTTCCTTGCCCGCCACGGGCCGGGCACAAAGGCGCGGCTGGTGCTGCTTCTGGCGCTCAACACCGGCATGGCGCGGCAAGACCTCTGCGGCGTCGGCTGGCAGCATATCGACACGCGAGACGGGACTGACCGAATCGCCTATCGGCGGGGCAAAACCTCGGTCGCGGCGGATCTGCCGATCCTGCCCGAGCTGGCCGAAGAGCTGGCGAAACTGCCGAAGGACAGGCTGCTTCTGATCACCCAGGACAAGCGCCCGATCGGCTACAAGCCCGAGACTCTGGGCAACTGGTTTCGCGATCGCTGCACCGAAGCGGGCGTGCCGGGGTCATTGCACGGGCTGCGCAAGGCCGGGGCAACGCGCCTTGCTGATGCCGGGGCGAGCGAATGGGAAGTGGCGTCTTACCTCGCCCACAAGGACACGAAAGAGGCTGCGACCTACACCAAGAAGGCCAACCGTTCGAAGCTGGCCGACAGTGGGTTTGCGAAGCTTGGAAGCGTGTCCAACTCGGTTATGAAGTTGGACGGAAAGGCGGTAAAAACCTATGAATAACAACGCTTTGCGTGGAGAGTTGGCAGTCCGTAGGGGAGTCGAACCCCTCTTCCCAGGTTGAAAACCTGGTGTCCTAACCGATAGACGAACGGACCACCTTTTCGCTTTGTCAGCTGTGCTGCGCGGCGTGAGGGGTGTTTAGGCCAGGCGCCGGTGACTCGCAAGAGGGATTTTGCAGTTTTTTGAAACTTTCTTCATCCGCCCCGAAAAAACTTCAAAAAGAACAGGAAAACAGGGGCTTGAAGCGAAGCCGTCAGGCCCGGGCCGCATCGTCAAGGCGCAATTGCACCTTGGACCGGCCGCCCCAGCTGTCCAGTTCAAGCTTGCCTGCCAGATGAAACCGCCCCGCCCCTCCGGCCGAGAGCGCCGGGCCAAGCGGGCCGTCGAAGGCGCCAAAGGCGATGGCGTCAAGCTTCGCCCCCAGCCCGTCGCCGAAGCTGAGCCGCAGATGGCTTTCGCCGATCCGCCGGGCGTTCAGGATCGCCACCGACGCAAAGGCGAAGCGCGGCGAGGGCGCCGCCTGGCCATAGGGGCCGGCGCGGTCAAGATCCTCGATCAGCGCGGGCGTCGCGGCGCCGGGCATCAACAGACCGTCGAGCCGCAGATCGGCCGGGCCGCCCGTGCCCGCGCCCTGCCGGGCGAGCAGCTCGGCAAGCCGCGCCATCGCGGGTTCCAGCTGCGCCTCGGCCACGGTCAGACCCGCGGCCATGCGGTGTCCGCCGCCCTTGAGCAAAAGCCCCTCGGCCGCGACGCGCTGCACCGCGGCGCCAAGATCGACCCCCGCGACCGAGCGCGCCGAGCCCTTGCCGATCCCGCCTTCCAGCCCGATCACCACGGCGGGGCGGTTCGTCGCCTCCTTCAGCCGCGCCGCGACGATGCCGACGACGCCCGGATGCCAGCCCGCGCCCGCCGCCCAGACAAGCGGGCCATCCAGCCCGCGCGCCTCGGCCTGGGCCAGCGCGGCATCGCGGACGCGATTCTCGATCTCGCGCCGTTCGCTGTTCAGCCGGTCGAGCCGCTCGGCCAGGGCCGCGGCCTCGGCGGCGCTGTCGGTGGCAAGCAACCGCGCCCCCAGATCAGCGGCGCCGATCCGGCCCCCGGCATTGACCCGTGGCCCGAGCAGAAAGCCCAGATGATAGGCGGTGGGCGCCTTGTCGAGCCGGGCCACATCGGAAAGCGCCACCAGCCCCGGCCGCTCGCGCCGGGCCATGACCTTGAGCCCCTGCCGCACCAGTGCCCGGTTCACGCCCAGAAGCGGCGCCACATCGGCCACCGTCGCCAGCGCCACAAGATCGAGCATCGCCATCAGATCGGGGCCCTTGACGCCCTCGGCCCGCAGTTGCCGGTTCGCCTCGACCAGCATCAGGAAGACCACCGAAGCGGCGCAAAGATGGCCCAGATCGCCCGGCTCGTCCTGCCGGTTCGGGTTCACGCAGGCATGCGCGGGTGGCAGGGTTTCGCCGCCCAGATGGTGGTCCAGAATGACGACATCGGCGGGGGCGGCGGCGGCGACCGGCTCGTGGCTCAGCGTGCCGCAATCGACGCAGACGATCAGCCCGTGCTCGCGGCCAAGCGCCTGCATCGCGGGGACGTTCGGGCCATAGCCCTCGTCGATGCGGTCGGGAATATAAAGCGTGGCGGTCTGGTTGAAAGCGCGCAGCCAGCAGATCAGCAGCGCGGCGGAAGAGCCGCCATCGACATCGTAATCGGCAAAGATCGCGATCTTATCGCGGCTTTTCACGGCGCGCAGAAACCGCGCCGCCGCCTTTTCCATGTCCTTCAGCCGCTGCGGATCGGGCAGCAGCTCGCGCAGGGTCGGTTCCAGAAACCCCGCCGCCGCCTCGGGTGTCACGCCGCGGGCGACCAGCACCCGGGCGAGCGGCAAGGGCAGGCGGGTTGCTTGCGCCATCGCCTCGGCCAGACGGTCGGCTTCAAGGCTGGGGCCGACCCAGCGCCGCCCGGTCAGGGATGCATCGACATTCAGAAAGCTGGTCATGGCGCAGCTTTAGCGAAAAAACGCAACGCCCGCCAGTGGCGGGCGGAAGGGGGCGCCGCCCCCTCTTTGCCTGATGGCAGTTCATCCCCGGGATATTTCAAGCAAGGTGAAACGGCTGCGTTTTCCTTGGCAAAATACGCGCGCGGGGGGGTGCGGGGGGGCGGCAGCCCCCCCGCGACTTTCGCGTGACCGCGCCTCAGCGGATCGGGTTGCGATAGATCACCCGGCGCACCGAGCCGGTTTTCGACCGCATCAGGATCGTTTCGGTCTCGATGAATTTCGGGTTGCGCTTCACCCCGTGCAGGATCGAGCCGTTCGTCACCCCGGTCGCGGCAAAGATCACGTCGGCGCGGACCATGTCGTCGCGGGCATAGACCTTGTCGAGATCGGTGATCCCGGCCTTTTTCGCGCGGCCGCGTTCGTCGTCATTGCGGAACAAGAGCTTGCCCCACATCTGCCCGCCCATGCATTTGAGCGCCGAAGCCGCCAGCACGCCTTCCGGCGCGCCGCCTGAGCCCATGTAGATGTCGATGCCGGTCACGTCGGGCTCGGCGCAATGGATGATCCCCGCCACGTCGCCATCGGTGATCAGCCGGATCGAGGCGCCCGTCGCGCGGACCTCGGCGATCAGCTCTTCGTGGCGCGGACGTTCGAGGATGCAGCAGGTGATGTCATGCGCCGCGCAGCCCTTGGCCTTGGCCAGCGCATGGATGCGCTCCGACGGCGTCATGTCGAGGCTGACCACGTCCTTTTCGAACCCCGGCCCGATGGCGAGTTTTTCCATGTAGACATCGGGCGCGTGCAAAAGCGTGCCGCGCGGCGCCATCGCGATCACGGTGAGCGCGTTCGGCATGTCCTTGGCGGTCAGCGTCGTGCCTTCGAGCGGGTCAAGCGCGATATCCACCGCCGGGCCTTCGCCGGTGCCGACTTCCTCGCCGATGTAAAGCATCGGCGCCTCGTCGCGCTCGCCCTCGCCGATCACCACGACGCCGCGGATATCGAGGATGTTGAGCTGCTCGCGCATCGCGTTCACCGCGGCCTGGTCGGCGGCCTTTTCGTCGCCGTGTCCGATCAGCCGGGCCGAGGCATGGGCGGCGGCTTCCGACACGCGCGCAAGGCCGAGCGAGAGCAGACGATCATTGAAATCGGTGGGGGGAGTCATGGCATATCCTGTGCTTTTGGGTTGGCACAGCTAGGCCAGAGACGCGCCGCCTTGACAAGTCTGACAGCGCTAACGATCTGAAACTGCGTTCAATCTGTCGAGAGCGACGGCGGTTCCCCGCCCGCTGCGGTGCGCAGATGCACCGCAGCGGGGCAGGTCCGGTCAGACTTCCTCGATCCGGAGCGCCACCGGATCGTCCAGCACGACGCCGGTGGCGGGCAGGGCCGCGATCGCCACGTCGATCGCATCGCGCGTGGTCTTGTGCGTCACGATCAGGACCGGGGCCGAAGTGTCCTCGTGGCCGTATTGGCGCATGCGGGAGATCGAGACGCCCGCCTCGCCCAGCACGGCGGCGACCTTGGCCAGCGCGCCGGGTTTGTCCATCAGCTCAAGACGCAGGTAATAGGGCGCGGGGGCCGAGACCACGGCCGGGATCGGATCGGCGAGGCTTGTCGCCGGTTGCCCGAAGGTCGGCAGGCGCAGCCCGCGCGCAATGTCGAGCACGTCGCCCATCACCGCGGATGCGGTCGGGCCTTCGCCCGCCCCCGCGCCGCGCAGCACGATCTGGCCGACCGAGTCGCCCTCGATCACCACCATGTTGGTGCCGCCCTGCAGCTGGCCAAGCGGCGAGGCCGCGGGCACAAGGCAGGGCATCATCCGCTGTTCGAGACCGCGGCCGGTCATTTGCGCCACGCCCAGAAGCTTGATCCTGTAGCCCATGTCGCCGGCGCGGAGAATGTCGTCGATCGAGATGCAGCCGATGCCTTCCAGCACGACATTGGCAAAGCTGACCTTGGTGCCAAAGGCGATGGCGGCAAGGATCGAGAGCTTGTGGCCCGCGTCGATGCCGCCCACATCCAGTTGCGGGTCGGCTTCCAGATAGCCCAGCTGCCGGGCCTCTTCGAAGACCGTGTCATAGGGCAGGCCCGCGGTTTCCATCCGGGTCAGGATGTAGTTGCAGGTGCCGTTCATCACCCCCATCACCCGGCGGATCTGGTTGCCCGCCAGCCCCTCGGTCAGCGCCTTGATCACCGGAATGCCGCCCGCGACGGCGGCCTCGAAGCGGATCACCCGGCCCAGCCCCTCGGCAAGTTCGGCCAGAGCCTGACCGTGATGCGCCAAAAGCGCCTTGTTCGCGGTGACGACATCCTTACCCGCCTTCAGCGCGGCCTCGGTCGCCGCGCGGGCGGGGCCTTCATGGCCGCCCATCACCTCGACCAGCACATCGACATCCTCGCGCAGCGCCAGCGCCACCGGGTCGGTTTCCCAGGCGTAGCCCGACAGATCGGCATCGCGGTTCTTCGTGCGGTCGCGCGCCGAGACGGCGGTGATCACCACCGGGCGGCCCGAGCGCGCCGCCAGCAGATCGGCATGGCGCTGCACGATCTTCACCACGCCAATGCCGACGGTGCCAAGCCCCGCGATGCCAAGGCGAAGCGGTCGAGCGGCGGCGGCGGTCATGGGAACCTCATGGTTTGGCGATCAGATGCGCCCTGTTAGCCTTTCGCGGCGCGCAAAGCAACGCGCGGCTTGCGTCACGGGGTCTCGGCACGCAGGGCCTCGGCGCGGGCGCGCAGCGCCTCGGCCCGGGTTTCCAGCCCGGGCGCGGGCGAGGGCGAGAGCGGTTCCTCGATCAGAAGCGTCTCGGCGGGGACCAGCTTCGGGAAATCCGCCCCGGGCGTGGCTGCACAGGCGGCAAGGGCAAGCGGCAGGATCAAGGCAGGGCGCGGCATGGGGGCTCCGGGTGGTGTGGCACCAGCATAAGGAACCCGGCCCTCCGCCGCCAGAGCCGGTTTGATATTGAACGCGCGTTCAGATAATCTGGGGGCATGGCACGCAAGACAGGGTCTCATTCCGACATCACCGGGCCGCGCATCCGCGCCGAGGCCAGCCGTCTGTTTGCCCGGCACGGCTTTGCCGCGGTGTCGATGCGGCAGATCGCGGCGGCGGTGGGGGTGCAGGCGGGGGCGCTTTATCTTTACACCCCCGACAAGGAAGCGCTGCTGTTCGATCTGCTCAAGACGCATATGGACGAGCTTCTGGCCGCCTGGGCCGAAGAGCCGCAGGGGCCGGGGGCGCTGGCGCGGCTGGAAAGCTTCGTGCGCTTTCACATCCGCCACAACCTGCCCCGGGCCGAGGCGGTGTTTCTGAGCTACATGGAGCTGCGCAATCTCTCGGAGGGGAATTTCGCCGTCATCGAGGCGCTGCGCCGCGCCTATGAGACCGAGCTGGAGACGATCTTGCAGGCCGGTCAGGCCGAGGGGGTCTTTGCCCTGCCGGACACGAAACTGGCGGCGATGGCGATCATCGCGATGCTGACCGGGGTCACGACCTGGTATCGCGAGGGCGGGCGGCTGAGCCGCGAGACCGTCGAAACGATCTATTGGGACATGGTGCGCAAGGCGGTCGGCGCCTGAGCGCCTTTGCCGGTCAGCTGGCGTCGCTCCAGGTGTTGCGCACTCCGCGCGCGCGGGTGACGATGAAATTCGAAAACCGCAGCTGCGAGGACAGGCCCTCGCGGATCCAGGTCTTGCCGCCGTCCAGCGTCAGGGACTTTTCGCCGATGTCGAAGATCGGGTTGTAGCCGAGCGAGGTTTCCAGAACCACCGCGTAATCGCCCTCGGACATCAGCGGGATCCGGTCTTTCTCGGCATTGATCGTGGTTGCCGTATGCGCCGGGATCGTGCCTGTCGCCCAGGATTTCTCGAGCGCGAATTTGTAGGTGCCGCCGTTGCAATCGATCACCGTATCGGCCTTGCCGTCGCTGGGGCAGTAGATGATCGAGACCCGCATCCAGCTGCGGCTGGCATCGCTGTTCAGGATGAAATCGAACATCCGCTTTGCCCCCGCCATATAGGTGGGGCCGATCGGCGTTTCCTCCCGCGAGATCATGTCGGCGACGGTGTAGCTGGCCTTCAGCGCCTGCGACTTGATGCGGAAGGCGTCGAAGAACTGAAAGGCGATGGCATACCAGCTCAGGATCAGCAGGGCGCCCATCAGCCCCTCGATCGGCACGGAGCCGCGCTCGTCGCGCGACAGCCGGCGCAGACGGCGCATCAGCCCGGCCGCGCCGCTGCGCTTTGCCTCCGGTCGTTCTGGGCGGCGGATTGCGGTCATCGGGGCCCTATTTCGGTTCGTTGACAAAGGCGGTGGTGGTGATCAGTGCATAACGCCCGTCGGCATCCTGGGCCAGCGCCTGAGACAGCGGGTTCAGCTTCTCCATCGGCGAGACGCGCAGGCAGGCGCGCAGGATCATCAGCTGGCCCGGGACACCGGGTTGCACGATCGGCTTGTTGGTCTCGGTGATCCTATCGGCGCAAAGCACGCCCCTGCCGTCGATCCCCGAGCTCCAGGTGGCGCGGTTGACCTGAAACACCTCGACGGTCAGATCCTGCATGCAATCGGGCAGGAAGGCGATGTTGCCGCAGATCGACCGCTTGAGCTGGTCGTGGCTGGGCATCGAGGCCGCGCCCAGCCGCAGCGACCGCGTGCTCAGATCGACGCCGCGATCCAGCAGGGTCTGCCGGAACCCCAGCATGCACATTTCCACCGAGGCCACGATCATCATCACGAAGAACGGCATCCAGAACACCGCCGGGATCGAGGCTGCCCCCTCTTCGGAGCGCAAGAAAGGTCCGAGGCCCGGGACAGATCGCAAGGAGAGGCGCAGAGCTTTCATCGCGGGCCTCAGTTCGTCAGCCGCAAGGAGGAGATCGAGGCGGCGATCGAGGCGAAGGCGGTCGCGAGATCGCTGCCCTGCACCTCGTAGTAATAGCTGGTGCCGCTGGAGCAATACTTGAGCAGCGACTTGCCCTCGCTCGGGGCGTCGGCGGCGACGGAGAAAATGTAGATCCCCTTGTCCTTCGCCATCTTGCAAAGCTTCTTCGTCCGCGCGTCCTTGACGGCGGTGTCGTAGACCGCATTCGCCATCAGGTCATATTGCGCCCCGGCGCTGCGGCCATAGGGGATGCCGACAAGCCCCGCCACGGTGTTCAGGTTCCAGTTTTCCGTCTGATAGAGATGCTCATAGCTCACGTCAAAAAGCGGCGCCTCGGTGGTGACATTGACGGTGACGGTCCTTTTGCAGGTGTAGGTGCGCTGGGTCTGGGTGGTGCCGGTCAGCGTGCAATCGCTGGTCCCCACCGAACAGCTGTTCCAGCGCCATGTCCCCCGGTAGTCCCGATATTGCGTGCAGGTTGCGGTCTGGACCTGCTGCTGCGGGGTGGTCACGGTGATCGCGCTGCGCGGAACCCAGCTGCGGGCCTCGTAGCTGAAATAGGGCGTGGTGCTGCGCGCTTCGTCGTAATAGTAGATCCCGCTTGCCCGCGTTGCCGAGGGGCCGAAGCCGCCGAGGTTGTCGACCCCGAAGGTCGAGACGATCCCCGAAGGCCCGGTGCGATAGCCCGGCAGGGTCGAGAAGTTGGCGGTGTTCGCGCCATCGGTCATCAGCACCAACACCTTCATCGTGTCGCCGTCATAATCGATCGGGCGCGGCTTGGTGTCCCGGAACGCGCTGCTGACCGTGGTCATCTTCGCCACTTCGTCGCGCGCCGACGGGTCGAGCAGCGCCAGGCCCCATTTCGTGCCGACGTCGATCGAGGTCCAGCCGCCCGGGGTCAGCTTCTCGATGAAGCCCGTGGTGTCGGCGGCCAGGAAGGTGGGGTCGCTGGAGAGCGGGATCACCCTGTTTTCCGGCTGGTCCATGCAACTGTAGTCTGCCAGGTCGTCGGGAGTGTTCGTGGTCCAATATTTACTGGCGAGCGTGGACAGGCTGTCGGAATATTTGTAGGCGGTTCCGTAGATCGTCCGGGTCAGCGGTCCGCTACCGTCAATGACCATCGTGTCATAGTCGGCGGCGACGAAATCGGCGCATTGCGGCATGACATGGCCGGATCCGGTGACTCTGAAATCATTCGACAGGGCGTAGCCTTCCTGCATTTCCGGGCCCAGATAGACGTTGTTGGAATAGGGCACGACGCTGACGCTGGTGCGCCCGGCGGCCAAGCCGCCGTTTGACGAGGCGAAGACCGTGTTGATGAAGCTTTTCGCCGCGACCTGCAAATACTGGAACCGGGTTTTCGACTTGGTGCAGTATCTGGTGCAGCTCGGGTTGTCCTTGACATAGTCCGTCATCGAGCCCGAAAGGTCGAGCACAAGCGAGATCTCGACATTGCCGACCGCCTGCATCGCCTGGGTGTCGCCGATGGCGGCAAAGCTGTCGTTCCCGATCAGCGGCCCGAAGATCGTCGGCATCCTGTCGTTGACCTTGACGGTGACGCGCCGCCAGCCCAGCGCGACGCTGCCTTCGACTTTCGGGGTGAAACTGGAATCCTTGGCAATATAGCCCAGCCCGGCCTTGGTCAGATAATCCTTCACCACCAGCGTGGGATCGCGTTTTTGCGTCAGCGAGGCGGCGGCCAGCACCGCACGGTCGATGGTGTTCTGGATCAGGGTGCGGCGTTCCTCGACCCGGATCACATCGATCGCAAGCCCGGTGGTGATCATCATGATCAGGAAGATCTGCAGCGACAGGATGATCAGGGCGCCATCCTCGTTGCGCAGCAGCCGGTGCAGCATCCCGCCCCGGGCTCTCCCGTTCCGAGCCTTCTCGTCCCGACTGCCCCGTTCCATCGCCTGTCTCCGATTCGGTGCGCGGCCCGGCCCCGACTGTCGCGGACCGGACTGTTCCATCTTCCTTCTGGCGCCGGAAGCGGGCGGAAATGTGGCGCATCGGTGACGCAGGGCGCTGATTGTGCGGGAATTCGCAACACTCTGCTCGTCGCGGCGGGGAAGATGGCGCGATTCGGGACAATCTTTTGACGAAGCATCGATTTTCCCGGCGCTGTTAGGGGGGTGTTAATCTGCCTGGTGTAACGATTCGCCCTTCGGCCCCTCGACTCCGGCGTTTCGAATCCCGATATAGGTGCCATGTCCCTGCCTCCCGGTTTCCTTGACGAATTGCGCAACCGCCTGCCGCTGTCGCAGGTGGTCGGCCGCAAGGTGATCTGGGATCCGCGCAAGTCGAACCGCGGCAAGGGCGATTTCTGGGCGCCCTGTCCGTTCCACACCGAAAAGTCGGCCTCGTTCCACGTCGATGACCGCAAGGGCTTCTATTACTGCTTCGGCTGCCACGCCAAGGGCGACGCCGTGAGCTTCGTCAAGGAAACCGAGAATGTCGGTTTCATCGAGGCGGTCGAGATCCTGGCGCGGGAAGCGGGCATGGTGATGCCCGCCCGCGATCCGCAGGCGGCGCAAAAGGCCGACCGGCGCACCGAACTGGCGCGGGTGATGGAAGAGGCGGTGAAGTATTTCCGGCTGCAGCTGAACACCCAGGCCGGGGCGGGCGCGCGGGATTATCTGGCGCGGCGGCGGCTCGGGGCCGCGGCGCTTGAACGCTTCGAAATCGGTTTCGCCCCCGACAGCCGCAACGGCCTTTATCAGGCGCTGACCGGCAAAGGCATCGCCCCGGATCTGATCGTCGATGCCGGGCTGTGCAGCCGCCCCGAGGACGGCGGCACGCCCTATGACCGGTTCCGCGGCCGGATCATCTTTCCCATCCGCGATGCCCGGGGGCGGGCGATCAGCTTGGGTGGCCGGGCGATGGACCCGAATGCCCGGGCGAAATACCTCAACGGCCCCGAAACCGAGCTGTTCGACAAGGGCCGCAATCTTTACAACCTTGGCCCCGCGCGCGAGGCTTGTGGCAAGGGCAAGCCCCTGATCGTCGCCGAGGGCTATGTCGATGTGATCGCGCTGGTCGAGGCGGGCTTCACCGGCGCCGTTGCCCCCCTTGGCACCGCGATCACCGAGGATCAGCTGCGCCTGATGTGGCGGGTGGCCGATGAGCCGGTGATTGCGCTTGATGGCGATGCGGCCGGGCTGCGCGCCGGGTTGCGGCTGGTCGATCTGGCGCTGCCGCTGCTGGAGGCGGGCAAGGCGCTGCGCTTTGCCATCCTGCCCGGCGGGCAGGACCCGGACGATCTGATCAAGGCCGAGGGCCGCGAGGCGATGGAGCGGGTTCTGGCCAGCGCCAGGCCGATGGTCGATCTGCTGTGGCAACGCGAAACCGAGGGCAAGGTCTTTGACAGCCCCGAACGCAAGGCGGCGCTCGACAAGAGTTTGCGGGCTGCGCTGAAGAAGATCGCCGATCCCTCGATCCGTGCCCATTACGGCGAGGATATCAAGCGGTTGCGCGAAGAGCTGTTCGGCCTGTCCCGCGGCGGGCAGGCACCGCGCTGGACGATGCCGCAGGGGTCATTCAGTCCGGGGCCGCGCGGTCCGGGCGCGGGCGGGCGCGGCGCGAAGCCGCCGGCGCTGCCGCTGTCGGCGACCCGGGCCTCGCTTCTGGCCTCGGCGGGCAGCGAGGCGGTGGCCGAACAGCTGCGCGAGACGATGATCCTGGCGATTCTTTGTGCGCATCCCGCGCTGGTGGCGGAATTCGAAAGCCAGATCGACCGCTTGCGATTCTCGGACCCCGGTCTGGCGGCGCTGCGCGACACCATGCTGATGCAGGCGCATCAGCCCCCCGACGCTTTGGCCGCGGCTTTGGCGCGGGAAAATCCGGGGGTGCTTGAAACCCTGATGCGTCATCCCCATGTGCGCTCGGCCCCTCCGGTTTTGCGCCGCGACGACAGGGACTTTGCCCGCATGTGTCTGGCCGAGGAACTGGCCAAGTTGCAGGCGGCGCGGGCGGTGCGGGCGGAAACCGAGGAAGCCGCGGAAGCCCTTGAAGGCCTGGCCGACGAGGGTGTGACCTGGCGGATCAGCCAAGCGACGAAAGCCTTTCACCGTGCCGGAAAGTCGAAACTTGAAGATACGGGAGATCTGGGCGAGGACCGGGCCGCGATGTCGGATTTCCTGCAGTCCCTGCTCGACAAGCACGGCGGCGGATGAGAATTTCCGCCTTTGATTCGCCCCTGTGATTCGCCGCCGTGATTCGATAAAACGGCGATAAACGATTCGACTCGCTGCGCGCCAACGCGTGCGCAGCCCCGATGCAGCCCGACGAGGAGCGCCCATGGCCGCCAAGGACATCGACGACACCAAGCCCGACACCGCCGCCGACGAGGACGCTTCCTTCGACATGAGCCAGGCCGCCGTCAAGCGGATGATCGCCGAGGCGAAGGAACGCGGCTACATCACCATCGACCAGCTCAACGCGGTGATGCCGCCCGAAACGGTCTCGGGCGAGCAGATCGAGGATGTGATGTCGATGCTCTCCGAAATGGGGATCAACGTCGTCGAGGGTGAAGAGGTCGAGGAAAGCGAAGGCGGCGCGGTCGTCGAGACCGGCTCCGGCTCGCGCGAGATCGCGGTGGCGGGCGCGGCGGGCGAGACGCTGGACCGCACCGACGACCCGGTGCGGATGTATCTGCGCGAGATGGGCTCGGTCGAGCTGCTCTCGCGCGAGGGCGAGATTGCCATCGCCAAGCGCATCGAGGCGGGCCGCAACACGATGATCGCCGGGCTGTGCGAAAGCCCGCTGACCTTCCAGGCGATCACGATCTGGCGCGACGAACTTCTGTCCGAAGAAATCCTGCTGCGCGACGTGATCGACCTTGAAGCCACGTTCGGCCGCTCGCTCGATGGCGACGAGAGCATGGAGGGCATGGAGGGGATCGAGGGTCCGGTCGTCGAGGGGCTGGATCTGGAAAACGCCGAAGGGGCCGCCCCCGCCGCCCGCCGTCCGGCCTCGGACGAGCCGGAATATGACGCTGACGGCAACCCGATCTCGCGCATCGACGAGGAAGAGGACGACGACGACAGCTCGAACATGAGCCTTGCCGCGATGGAAGCCGCGCTCAAGCCGAAGGTGCTGGAGACGCTGGAACTGATCGCGCGCGACTATGCCCGGCTGGCCGAGATGCAGGATCTGCGGATGTCGGCAACCTTGAACGAGGACGGCACCTTCACCGTCGCCGAAGAGGCCGCCTATCAGAAGCTGCGTTCGGAAATCGTGCTGCTGGTGAACGAGCTGCATCTGCACAACAACCGGATCGAGGCGCTGATCGACCAGCTTTACGGCATCAACCGCAAGATCATGTCGATCGACTCTGGCATGGTGAAGCTGGCCGATGCGGCGCGGATCAACCGGCGCGAATTCATCGACGAATATCGCGGCTATGAACTTGACCCGACCTGGATGGACCGGATGTCGGCGAAGCCCGCCCGCGCCTGGGTGACGCTGTTCGAGAAAAGCCGCGACAAGGTGGAAGACCTGCGTCACGAAATGGCGCAGGTGGGGCAGTATGTCGGCGTCGACATCTCGGAATTCCGCCGCATCGTGAACCAGGTGCAGAAGGGCGAGAAAGAGGCCCGGCAGGCGAAGAAGGAAATGGTCGAGGCGAACCTGCGCCTCGTGATCTCGATCGCCAAGAAATACACCAACCGCGGGCTGCAATTCCTGGACCTCATTCAGGAAGGCAACATCGGTCTGATGAAGGCGGTGGACAAGTTCGAATACCGCCGCGGCTACAAGTTCAGCACTTACGCGACCTGGTGGATCCGGCAGGCGATCACGCGTTCGATCGCCGATCAGGCGCGCACCATCCGCATTCCGGTGCATATGATCGAGACGATCAACAAGCTGGTGCGGACCGGGCGGCAGATGCTGCATGAAATCGGCCGCGAGCCGACGCCGGAAGAACTGGCCGAAAAGCTGCAGATGCCGCTGGAAAAGGTCCGCAAGGTGATGAAGATCGCCAAGGAGCCGATCAGCCTTGAAACGCCGATCGGCGACGAGGAAGACAGCCAGCTGGGCGATTTCATCGAGGACAAGAACGCGATCCTGCCGCTGGATTCGGCGATTCAGGAAAACCTCAAGGAAACCACGACGCGGGTTCTGGCTTCGCTCACCCCGCGCGAGGAACGGGTGCTGCGGATGCGCTTCGGCATCGGCATGAACACCGATCACACGCTGGAAGAGGTCGGCCAGCAGTTCAGCGTGACCCGCGAACGGATCCGGCAGATCGAGGCCAAGGCGCTGCGCAAGCTCAAGCACCCGAGCCGCTCGCGCAAGCTGCGCAGCTTCCTCGACCAGTAAGCCGCCGCTCCTTTTGAATGCGCCCCGAACCGGGGCGCATTTTTCTTTCCGCGGCCGGAACACGTTGCGGTTGAAAATCTGTATTTCAGATTGCTTTTTTCGGATTTCATCAACGGCGCCTTAACATTCTTGCCCCAGACTGGACTCGGTGGGAGATGGAGGGCGCAAGATGACCAGATTTCGGGATACGTTCGCCGATGTGTTCCATTTCGATGATCGCATGGCGACGACGGGGCAGCAGCTGCGGCGCACGGACGAGTTTCTCGATCTGGCGCAGGGCTTCTATGACGAGACCGTGTTGCAGACCGCGCGCGGGTTGCGGCGGGCGGCGTCGATCCTCGAGGGCGAGAAGCTGCGCACCTTCACCGGCGGTCTGGCCCCGGTGCTGACGGTCGAGCGCTTTCCGCTGGCGCGGTTGCGCCATCCGATGCCGCATCGGTTCTGGCCGCTCAGCCTGCCTGCGGGTCTGTTCGGCAATACCCGCAGCCGCTTCGTCGCGCCCGAGCAATGCCTGCTTTTGCAAAGCGATCTGGCGGCGCGGGAACTGGGCAAGAGCCTGCTTCTGGTGCCCGCCAAGGTGATGGGCCTGTTGCCGCAGGTGACCACCGTGAACCCGGGGCCGAAGGCGGTGCTCTATCGCTTCCTGTTCGAGCGTCCCGAGCTTGTGGTGACCGACCGTGGCGCGGTGATGCTGTGCGACATCAGCTCGATGTTCGACGATTGGGCCGATCTCGACTCGCATGATACGCTGGCGCATCTGCCCGATGTCGCGGCGCTGCCCTTTGATGCGGCGGTCGATCTGATCCGGCGGGAAATCGCGCTGGATGGCGGGCTGGAGGCGCATTTCGCCAAGCATCTGGCGCGGATGGAGGCGATCCGCAAGACGCTGGCCGCGCAGGACCGGCCACAGGCGCAACCGCTGGCCTCCGGGGCCGCGCCGATCGAGGCGATCCCGGCCGGGGCGGCGCTTCGCGCGGGGCGGCGTGCCGGTGACACCGCCCGGCTGTCCGCCTGAACCGGGTCGCCGTGCTCAGCGCTTGAAACGATCTGCCAGCTTCTCGAGCGGCGAGCGCGTATCCGTCTCGGCGGCGGCGGTCTTCGTGGCCGGGGCAGGGGGAGCATCCGGTCGGGTGCCGGTCGAGGGGCGCGGCGGCGCCGTGCGCAGCGCCACGGCATTGAGGAATTTCGCCCCCTCGCCCGCGGCGAGCGCTGGCGCCCCGTCGGAAATGCCGCGCAGCAGATCGTCCAGCCAGACCGCCTCGGCCTTGGCGAAATCCGACAGCACATAGCCTGCCACCCGGTCCTTGTCGCCCGGATGGCCGATGCCGAGCCGCACCCGGGCATAGGCCTCGCCCAGGTGCTGATGGATCGAGCGCAGCCCGTTGTGCCCGGCATGGCCGCCGCCCTGTTTCAGCCGGCATTTCCCCGGGGCAAGGTCAAGCTCGTCATGAAAGACGGTGATCGCCCCGACCGGGATCTTGTAGAAATCCGCCGCCGCCCGCACCGATTGGCCGGACAGGTTCATGAAGGTCTCGGGCTTCAGAAGGATCACCCGCGCCGAGCCGAAGCGGCCTTCGCTGACACAGCCCTGAAACGCCTTCTTCCAGGGCGCGAAACCGTGATCGGCGGCGATGCGATCGACCGCCATGAAGCCGATATTGTGCCGGTTGGCGGCATATTTCGCCCCCGGATTGCCAAGGCCGACCCAAAGCTGCATCGCATCTCTCCCGTGGCGGTCTCAAACCTCGGGGGTGCGGGGGCCAGCCCCCGCACCCCCGAGGTATTTGTGGCAAGATGAAGGGGTGTTTCATCTTGCCACAAATACCTCCGCCGGAGGCAGAATGTGAAACGCCGGGCAGAGGCCCGGCGTTTCCCGTTTCCTTGCGGAAAGGATCACTCTTCGGCGTGATCGGCCGAGACGAGACCCGAGGGCGCCGCGATATTGGCAACGACGAAGTTGCGGTCGATCGTGGGCTTGCAGCCTTCCGGCAGCGGGATGTCGTTGATGTGGATGACGTCACCGATGTTGCGGCCGGTCAGGTCGACGGTGATGTGGTCCGGGATGTCCCCGGCGAGCACTTCGAGTTCGACTTCCGGACGCACGATCGTCAGGGTGCCGCCACGCTTCAGGCCAGGGCTGGCTTCGGCATTGTCGAAGTTCACGTGGATGAACAGGTTGATGCGCGAGGCGCGGTGGGTGCGCATGAAGTCGACATGGGTCGGCAGATCCTTCACCACGTCCTTCTGCACGCCGCGGCAGATCACGCGCACGTCGTCCTGACCTTCGATATGCAGGTTGAACAGCGTCGACAGGAACCGGCCCTTGCGCAGGCGGGTCAGCAGCTTGTTGTAGTCGAGGTTGATGGCCAGCGGCTCTTTGCCGTCGCCATAAACGATCCCGGGAACCTTGCCCTCACGACGTGCTGCGCGAGCGGCCCCCTTGCCCGTCCCCGTGCGCACCTCGGCTACGAGAGTTTCGATCTCTTTCGCCATTTGCTCTCTCCAATGCAAATTGAGGCCCCCTCCAAGGGTGGGGCCTATGGAGGGGGGGAGATAGACAGGATACCCCCGCTTGTCCAGCAGATTCGCGCCTTGTTTTGCAGGGGTTTCATCACGCTTTGGTAACAGCCCCGGCGAAACCGTGCCGATGCCTTTTCCCCCGGGGATGGGCGCGCGCCGTGGGCTGTGCTAGCCGGTTTCAAAGCGGTTTGAGGGGGCGGCAATGGCATTGCGGCAGGTGGCCGGGGTAAGCCGGGCGACGGGGATCGGGCTTTGTGCGCTGGGGATGTTCTGGGGCGCTTTCGCGGCGCAGATGCCCGAATTCAAGGACCGGGCCGGGGTCGGGGACGGGCTTTTCGGCGTGCTCCTGCTCGGCTCGGCTTTGGGGGGGATGGCGGCGATGGCGCTGGCGCCGCAGGTCGGGCGCTGGCTGGGACTGCGGGTCTTGCCGCTGACCGGGGCGTTTCTGGCGCTGGCGGCCTTGCTGCCGCTGCTGATCCAGTCGGGTCCGACGCTGGCGCTGGCGCTGGTCGTCATGGGCGTGGCGATGTCGAGCCTCGATCTGGCGGCGAATGTGCGGATTTCCGAGCTGGAGCATGACACCGGCCTGCCGCTGATGAACTGGAACCATGCGCTGTTTTCGGCGGGCTTCGCCGTCTCGGCGGCGCTCGCCGGGATGGCGCGGCGGGTGGGCCTTGCGCCCGAGGCGGTGCAGCCGGTGCTGGCGCTCGTCCTTGTCGCGATGGCCGTGGCGATGATCGAGGCGCAGCGCAGGCCCGCCAGCGCCGAGGAGGCCGCGGCGAAAGCCGCCGCCCGCACGCCCTGGGCGGCGGCGCTGGCCGCGGCGGCGATATTGTTTGCCGCTTTCGTCGCCGAAAACGCCACCGAGACCTGGTCGGCACTGCATATCGAGCGCAATCTGGGCGGCGCCCCGGGCGAGGGCGCCTTCGGCCCGGCGATGCTGGGCCTGACGATGGCGGCGGGGCGGTTCGGCGGTCAGCTGCTGGCCGCGCGTCTGGGCGAGGCGCGATTGGTGGCGCTCTCTGCCGTTCTGGGGTGCCTTGGCGCGCTGGTGACGGCGCTGGCCCCGGTGCAGGCGTTGGCCGTTTTCGGCATCGGCCTGATCGGCATGGGCGTCGCCGTCGTCGTGCCCTCGGCCAATTCGCTTTTGGGGCAACGGGTTGCACCCTCGGAGCGGGCACTGGCGATTTCGCGCGCCTGGATGATCGGCTTTACCGGCTTTTTCATCGGCCCGGTGGTGGTGGGGGCGCTGGCGCAGGCCTTTGGTCTGCGCGCGGCCTTTGTTGCGGTGGCGCTGATCCTGGCCGCGATCCTGCCCGGGCTTTGGGCGCTGCGGCGAATCCGGCGGGCCTGAGGGCCCGGGCGCCCCCGGGCCGCGCAGGCTCAGCGATAGGTGGTGAAGAAGCCCTCGGGCACCAGCAGGTTGTCGCGGCGCAGATCCTGCACCCGTTTTTCGCCGCACAGCGCCATCGAGATATCCAGCTCCTTGCGCATCACCTCAAGCGCTTTTGTCACCCCCGCCTCGCCCATCGCGCCCAAGCCATGCACATAGGCGCGGCCGATCATCGTGCCCTTGGCGCCCAGCGCCAGCGCCTTCAGGATGTCCTGCCCCGAACGGATGCCGCTGTCGAGCCAGACCTCGGTCTTGTCGCCCACCGCCGCGACGATCTCGGGCAGCATGCGGATCGAGGACAGCGCGCCATCCAGCTGCCGCCCGCCGTGGTTTGACACGATGATCGCATCGGCGCCGAAATCGGCGGCGGCGCGGGCGTCCTCGGCATCCAGAATGCCTTTCAGAATGAATTTCCCGCCCCATTGGTCGCGGATGCGGGCGATCTTTTTCCAGTCAAGACAGGGGTCGAACTGCTCCGAGGTCCAGCTCATCAAGGACGCCGCATCGCCCACCCCCTTGGCATGGCCGACGATATTGCCAAAAAAGCGCCGCGGCGTGCCCAGCATCTCGCGGCCCCAGGTCAGCTTCGTCGCCATGTCGAGCAGATTGGCCGGCGTCAGCTTCGGCGGCGCGGTCAGGCCGTTCTTCAGATCCTTGTGGCGCTGGCCCAGAATTTGCAGGTCCAGCGTCAGAACCAGCGCCGAGCAGCGCGCCTTCTTCGCCCGCTCAAGGATCGCATCGACGAATTCCTCGTCGCGCATCACGTAAAGCTGGAACCAGAACGGATCGGGGGACTGCGCCGCCACATCCTCGATCGAACAGATCGACATGGTGGAAAGGGTAAAGGGCACGCCGAATTTCGCCGCCGCCCGCGCCGCCTTGATCTCGCCATCTGCCCGCTGCATCCCCAACAGCCCGACCGGGGCGAGCGCCACCGGCATCGCCACCTTCTGCCCCGCCATCGTGGTCGCGACCGAGCGGCCGGACATGTCCACCGCCACCTTCTGCCGCAACCGGATCTGCGCGAAATCCGTCGTGTTCTCGCGGAAGGTCTGCTCGGTGTAAGAGCCGCTCTCGCAATAATCGTAGAACATCTTCGGCGTGCGCGCGCGGTGCAATGCCTTCAGATCGTCGATGCAGGTAATGACGGTCACGGGGCCCCTCCTCCAACTGGTCAAGTGAACTTACCAATCCTTGGTGCAATTGCAAGCAACTGGTCAGGCCGCGCCAAAGGCCGCCTGTTTTATCTTGCCAAAAATATCCCGGGGGGAGTCCGAGGGACGGGGGGCAGCGCCCCCCTTCGCCGTTGCAGAAGGGGCGCTCAGGCCGAATGCGCGCCCGCGGCCAGCGCCGCTACGGTGGCCAGAACTTCGGCCGGGCTTTTCCCCGCGCCGATCTCCTTGACGATGGCCGATCCGACAACGCAGCCATCGGCCACCGCGGCAATCGTCCGCGCCGCTTCGGGGGTCGAGATGCCGAACCCGACGATCAGCGGCAGATCGGTCGCGGCCTTGATCCGCGCCACTTCCGGCGCGACATCGGCCGCCTGCGCGGCTTGCGAGCCGGTGATGCCGGTCACGGAAACATAATAGACAAATCCGCTGGTGTTCTGCAGCACCTTCGGCAGGCGCTTGTGATCGGTCGTCGGCGTCGCGAGGCGAATGAAATTGATCCCGGCCTCGGCCGCCGGGAGGCACAGCTCGCTATCTTCCTCGGGCGGCAGATCGACGACGATCAGCCCATCAATTCCCGCCTCTTTTGCGTCTTTCAGGAAGGTCTGAACGCCGCGACTGTAGATCGGGTTGTAATAGCCCATCATCACGATCGGCGTCGTGTCATCGGTCTGGCGAAACGCCGCCACCATCTCGAGCGTCCGTTGCAGCGTCTGCCCGCCCTCCAGCGCGCGTTGCCCCGCGAGCTGGATCGTCGTGCCATCGGCCATCGGGTCGGTGAAGGGCAGGCCCAGCTCGATGATATCCACCCCCGCCGCGGGCAGGCCCCGCAGGATCTCGGCCGAGGTTGCCAGATCCGGGTCGCCCGCCATGATATAGGCGACGAAGGCCTTCTTGCCCTCGGCCTTCAGGGCGGCGAATTTGGCGTCGATGCGAGTCATGGCGGTCCCCTTCGAATGTCCGTGCGGGTTTGCGGGAAGCAGCGCAGAAAATCAATGGCGAAAGGGCCGCGGCGTGCTTTGCGGCCCCTGCAAGCTTGCGCGCAAAGCGCGGGCCGCGTAAGAGGCGCGCAATCATCAAGGAGAGTGACATGGGCTTTCGCATGGGGATCGTGGGCTTGCCGAACGTCGGCAAATCGACGCTGTTCAACGCGCTGACGAAAACCGCCGCGGCGCAGGCGGCGAATTTCCCCTTTTGCACCATCGAGCCGAATGTCGGCGAGGTGGCCGTGCCCGATCCGCGCCTTGACACCCTGGCCGAGATCGCCGGGTCGAAACAGATCATCCCGACGCGGATGACCTTTGTCGATATCGCGGGTCTGGTGAAAGGCGCCTCGAAGGGCGAGGGCTTGGGCAACCAGTTTCTGGCCAATATCCGCGAGACCGACGCCATCGCCCATGTGCTGCGCTGTTTTGAAGACGGCGACGTGACCCATGTCGAGGGCCGCGTCGATCCGCTGGCCGATGCCGAGACGATCGAGACCGAGCTGATGATTGCCGATCTGGAAAGCCTGGAAAAGCGGCTCAACAACATCGCGCGCAAGATCAATGCGGGCGACAAGCAGGCCAAGGAAGACGCGCGGCTGATGCTGGCCGCGAAAGAGGCGCTGGAGGCGGGCCGCCCGGCGCGCACGGTCAAGGTGGCGGACGATGACCGCAAGGCCTGGGGGATGCTGCAGCTTTTGACCGCGAAACCGGTGCTTTACGTCTGCAACGTCGAGGAAGAAAACGCCGCCAAGGGCAATGCGCAATCTGCGCGCGTGGCCGAAATGGCGCGCGCGAGCGGTGCGGCGACGGTGGTGATTTCGGCGAAGATCGAGGAAGAGATCAGCCAGCTGGCCGCCGATGAAGCCGCGATGTTCCTGGAAGAACTCGGCCTGCACGAAGCCGGGCTCGACCGTCTGATCCGCGCCGGTCACGACCTTCTGGGCCTGCAGACCTATTTCACCGTCGGCCCGAAAGAGGCGCGCGCCTGGACGATCCGCAAGGGCACGCTGGCGCCGGCCGCCGCGGGGGTCATTCACGGCGACTTTGAGCGCGGCTTCATTCGCGCCGAAACCGTCGCCTATGACGATTACGTGCAATACCGCGGCGAGAGCGGCGCGAAAGAGGCGGGCAAGTTCCGCGTCGAGGGCAAGACTTACGAAGTGCAGGACGGCGACGTGCTGCACTTCCTGTTCAACGCCTGATCTCAGGCCCCGATCCCGGCCAGCAGATCCGCGCAGCGTTCCAGCGCGGCGCTGGCCGGATCAAGCGCCAGAACTGCCTTGGCCTCGCTCAGATGCGCCCTGGCCGTGGCGGTATCGCCGCGCAAAAGCGCCACCTCGCCCAGCCCGGTCAGGCTTTCCGCCCAGCGGTAATCGGCGTGATCGCGACGGCCCAGCGCCAGCGCCGCCGCAAAGGCCTGCTCGGCCCGGTCAAGCCCGGCGCCTCCGGGCAGGGCCAGCGCCGTCAGGCCCAGATTGTGCAGCAACCTTGCCCGCTCGGCGGGCGCGTCGAGCCCGGCCAGAACCGCATCGGCCTGCTCGAATTCCGCGAGCGCGGCGGGCAGGTGCGCGGCATCGCCCGTCACCTCGGCCAGATGCCGCCGCGCCAGTGCCCGCGTCGCCCGCGCCGAGGCCCATTCGGCCGGATGCTCGTCTTGCTTGAGCACCTCAAGCACCGCGTCCAGATCTGCCAGCGCGGTTTCGATCAGCGCGGCTTCGCCCGTCATCCGGCCCAAAGCGGCGCGCACATTCGCCCGCGCCGCGGTGCTGTTCGCCCATTCCAGCGGCGAGCCTTGGGAATTGAACACCTCCAGCACTGCCGAATAGGCCTTGATCGCCTTTTTCAGCATTGCACCGTCGCGATGGCGCAGGCCGATCAGCTCGTGGATGCCGCCCAGATTGTGCTGCGAAAAGGCCCAGTTTTCCGGCTGTTTCGTCCGCGCCACGGCCTTGGCGGCGGCGGTGAACAGCTCGGCCGCAAGGTCCAGATGCTTGCGACCGGGGCGGAACTGGCCGATGATCTGATGGCAATTGCCAAGGCTTGTTTGCGCCTGCCCCAGCTCGCCGCCCTTGGCGCGCTTGTAAAGCGCCTTGGCCAGTTCCAGCGCCAGAAGCATGTCAAAGGGATCGCCCGCCTTTTCCCCGGCTTCCAGCTTTTCATAAAGCAGATCGACCGAGGCGCGGAACACGCCCCCCGCGGGGGCGGCGGCCTTGAGCCGTTCGATCTGCCGCGCCGCCGCCCGTTCGGGGGCGTTGCAGATCCGGTCCTGGCGGAAGGCGGCCGAAAGCAGCGGCTCCTCGGTCGCGCCGTCCAGCAGCGCCGCCGCGGCGGCGCGATCGCCCGCGGCATTCAGGGCTGCAACCTGTTTCAGCGTCTCGTGCTCAGCGGCCAGAGCCGCGGTTTCCGCCGCCGCCGCCAAGGCCGCGCGCAGCCCGTTCAGCGCCAGTTCGGGGTCGGGGAAGCGCCCGGTGGCAAACTCCTGCGCCAGCGCCTGCACAAGCGGCGCGGGGGCGTCTTGCGCCTCCAGACGGCGGATCAGGTCGGCGGTGACAGGGTCTTTGGCGGGCATGGCATCCTCGGTCTTGCGCGGGATTGATCCCGCCGCCCCGCTCTAGCCGAAGTTGCCGCAGAGCGAAACGCCCCGCGGCTGGGTGATAATCGCGCAGCCTTACCAATGCCCGATATTGGGCATCGAGATCCACGGCTCGGCGGGGGGCAGGGCTTCGCCGATCTGCAACAGCTCCACCGAGGCATTGTCGGGGCTGCGGATGAAGGCCATGCGGCCATCGCGCGGGGGGCGGTTGATCGTCACGCCATTGGCCTGCAGATGCGCGCAGATCTCGTAGATATTTTCGACCCCATAGGCGAGATGGCCGAAATGGCGGCTGTCCGACGGCAGGGCGGGGTCGCCATCCCAGTTGTAGGTCAGCTCGACCGGGGTGTCTTCCTGCCCGGGCGCGGCCATGAAGACCAGCGTGAAGCGGCCCTGCTCGTTCTCGATCCGGTGGGTTTCGTAAAGGCCCAGAAGCGCGAAGAAATCCATCGTGCGCTGCAAATCCAGCACGCGCAGCATGGTGTGAAGGTAGCGTATCTGCATGGGAGGTCTCCGTTTCCGCGCGAAGGATAGCGCAGCCGCGGCAGGGCACAAGCTCAGAACGCCGACTTGATCCGCAGCGACAGGCTGAGGTCGTTGCTTGATCCCAGCGCCCAGTTCGAGTCGGTGTTCTTGTAGCTGAGGTCAAGTTCGGGCGCGAAACCCATGAATTGCCGATCGTGCAGCAGCGCTTCGACGCCCAGCGCAAGCGTTTCGTCCGTGCGGTCCTCGTCCAGAAGCGAGGACACCCGGCCATAATCGCGCCGCTCGTATCCGAGACTGACGCCAAGACCGGCGCCCAGAATTGGCTTCTGGAAGTCGTAAGCCAAGGTGACGCCCTTGCGGATGTGCTTGACATCGCGGGCATCTGAATCGACCGCACCGAAGGTCAGCGACAGCGAGGCGGTGCCTGGCCCCATCTTCTGGCTCCAGGCGCCATTTGCAAAGCGCAGCACGGCAGAGCGATCATCGGAATCAAGACGCCATTGCCGTTCGATATAGCCGCCAAGATGCAGGCTGCGATCCTTGCCGAAGTCGAAACCCCGGCCAAGGCCAAGGCTGCCATAGTTCGAAAGCGCCGCACCGCCATAATCATTGTGGCCAAGGACGAAGCGCAGATCCCATTCATCCGCGCCGCGCCCCGCGCGGATGCGCCCGTTCAGAAATACCTCGCTGGCCCAGAAGGCGTAATCGGAGCCCTTTGCATTCGGGGCCAGATCGCGCGCCTCGGAGGACAGCCGATAGGCCTTCCCAACCAGGTTCGTTCCCAGCCGATACAGATGGGTCTGCGACTCGGCTACGGTGCGCTGCGCCGAAAGCGCGGCATGGGTCTCATACCCCGAAAGCGCCCGGCTGTCGCCCGACAGGGTGAAGGGAAGCCCGTACACCCAGATCTTGTCGACATCCGTGCCGCCGTTGATGTTCGAGGACGGCGTGACGCCGACATCCAGCGTCAGGCTCCAGGGATTCCGCGCCCGCACATATTGAAAGTCGCGGATCGCCACGGCCCTCGCCTGCGGGGTCGGGGCGACCTGCACGGCGCGGCGCAGCCAGAATTGCGCGATGGTGCGGCGCCCGGCAGAGGATTGCGCCTGCGCCGCGGCGAAGGCAGCCCCCATCTTCAGACCGTCATCCTCCGCCTGCCGCCAGACCTGCCGCGCGGTGCGGACCGCGGCATCATAGGCGCCCAAGTCTCGTTGCGCTTGCGACAGGATCAGGGCGGCGCGCAGGTCCTGCGGGTCGCGCGCAAGCAGCGCCTGCGCCGCATCCCGGGCCAGGGCCGGTCTTTCGGCCCGCAGAGCCATCAGCGCCACCTGCCGCAGCGCCTCGGGCGAAAGTGCGCGTGGGCGGTGCCCCGGCTCTGGCCCTTCGGCATGAACCTGGTTGCCGGCGAGGCCCGAAAGCATCGCCGCCATGATCGCACTTCGCGCCAGGCGCCACAGCGACATGATCGTCTACGGGCGCGAGAGCAGGAAACCGCCCGTCTCGCGCGTCGTGTAAGCGCCGCGCGGGTCTGCTGCCTCGATCACGACGATCCCGACGACTTCGGTCGCGCCATCGCCGCTGGCCGACGTGCCCATGCCCGAGACGATGGCATAGTACTTGCCTTGCTCGAAGGGGGTAATCACCTGGTTCGCATCCGTCACAGACGAGCGCGCCTTGCCGGTGATTTCCCCGTTCTTCGTCATCGCACCCGGGCTGACATCGAAGGTGATCGTCGGCAGCACGGTGCCATTCGTGCCGAGGGCCGCGGTGATATCCGCGGTGATGTCATTCCCGTCCACGTCATAGACGCGCCGGTTGTTGACAGCGGCGCGCACCGCACCGGCCTTGTCGAAGGCCCCGAAGTCGATGTCCATGGTCATGTCGCCGTTGACATATTCCAGACCCGCACGCCCCGAGAAGTCGCGCAGCCCGGCATATTCGCCCGAATAGGTGGCAATCCCCTTGGTCGGCAGATCCACCCCGCCGTTGCGTTGATAGATGAAGCCGCCGAAGCCGTAGTTGATATAGGAGCCGGTACGCACGATCGCCAGTTCGACCTGACCGCTCTGGCTGACCCCGTAGATCGCGCGATGCTGGAATTGCCGGATCGGAACGTCCGTCACGTCGTCGGGGTAGCTTTCCGGCCCCTCATAGACGGCGAAGCGTTGTCCAAGGCTGCCGACCTTCCGGTCGCGCGTATAGGGCTTGTCCGCCCCGTCAAACGCCAGGTTGTCGACCGAGAAGGTGTCGTTCGTGCTGTCATATTTGAAGCCGGTGGCGTAGCCGTTGCCCTTGTCGTCCTTGGGTTCATAGCGCACGATGCCGGTCGCGGGCTTGGGGCTTGTGGTGCCCGGCGGCAAGGTGCCGTCGCTGTCGATCGGCGGATTCGGGTCGGTGCCGGGGTTCGAGTCGGACCCGCCCTTGACCACAGCCGCCCCGCTGCAGGCGGCAAGGCATCCCATCAAAATCACTGGTACAACCAGTTTGCGCATAATGAAAACTTTCGTTGACTGCTCGTTGCCTCAAAAGGTGCCGAAAAATTGCAAAAAAGTCAATTTGCAACGGCCCCCGGGCCGGTGCTTCGGGCAGCCGTGCCCGGGCTGCGACAGCTCTGCCGAAGGTCCCACCGTATCTCGCGGTTTCGGCGGCCTGCTTTGCCAGATATAGTCGCGGCGATTCTAGCCCGGAGGCCCCCATGTCGCTTACCCCAGACCAGCTTGCCGAGATCGCCGCCCAGCGCGCCAGCAGCCAGACCACGCTGCGTGCCACCTCGGCGGGGATGGAGGCGCGGCTTTATCAGGCCCATCCGGTGCTGGATCACGGGCTGATCCGGGTCATCGACTACATGGGCGACGATGCCGCAATCTGTCAGGCCGCCCGCGTGAGTTACGGCCGCGGCACCAAGGCGGTGTCGGATGACCGCGGCCTGATCCGCTATCTGATGCGGCACTGGCACTCGACCCCCTTCGAGATGTGCGAGGTGAAATTCCACGTCAAGCTGCCGATCTTCGTCGCCCGGCAGTGGATCCGCCACCGCACCGCCAATGTGAACGAATATTCCGCGCGCTATTCGGTGATGGACCGCGAATTCTACATCCCCGCGCCCGAGCATCTGGCGGCGCAATCGACGGTCAACAATCAGGGCCGCGGTCAGGTTCTGGAAGGCGCCGAGGCGGCCCGGGTGCTGGATCTTCTGCGCGAAGATGCGATGCGCGCCTATGACCATTACGAGGACATGCTGACCCCCGATGCCGACACCGGCAAGCTGGGTCTGGCGCGGGAACTGGCGCGGATGAACCTGCCCGCGAATGTCTATACGCAATGGTATTGGAAGATCGACCTGCACAATCTGTTCCACTTCCTGCGGCTGCGGGCGGATGTGCATGCGCAATATGAAATCCGGGTCTATGCCCAGATCATGTGCGACATCGTGAAAGACTGGGTGCCGCAGGCCTACGAGGCCTTCGAGGATTACCGTCTGGGCGCGGTGAGCCTGTCTGCTAAGGCGAAAGAGGTGTTGAAACGTCGTCTGGCGGGCGAGGTGGTGACGGCGGAGACCTCCGGCATGAGCAAGGGCGAGTGGCGGGAGTTTGTGGAGGAGTGGGGATGAATTTTGATAAGCTCGACAGAAAGACCTTCGTTGACTTAAAAAAACAATTTGTCCACCCCTCAAGTGAGGTGTCTCAACCTGACCAGCTTGTTGGTCGGGATGTGCCTCTGTCACTTGTTCAAAGCGCTATTGAGAGAGAAGGCTCAAATATATTTGTTTGGGGGCGCAGAGGAGTCGGAAAGACGTCACTTGCGCACTCTGCTGTGGCGAAGTTCTGGGATATCGCAAGGGAAGGCCCCGCGATAGCCTGTGAAAAACGTTCAACGCCAGAAAGCCTTTTTCAAGACATTGCTCGCAGAGCGATCGCTCGGAATCCAAAACTCTTTGGGAATTCTTCACTTAAGTTGAAGCTAGAGGCGTTAGGCCTTTCTGTTGAGGGGCAAATGGGTGGATTTCGGCCCGAAACAAAGATTAGCTCCGTCAATCACGCCTCCGAATTGCTTGGATCTCTTTTCCCGATGGATTTTGAAAATGGGAAAAAGGATGTTATTATCATTGATGAGTTTGATCAGTTGGAAAGTCAGGATACGATTGATTTTCTGACCTCGCTTGCAAAGCAAATGTCTGTAGATGGTTTGGGCGTGAAGTTACTTTTCTGTGGAGTTGCCTCAAATCTTGAGTCTTTAATTGGCTCTCACGAATCTGTCGGAAGATATATCTCTGCGGTTAAGCTCGAGCCTCTTTCTGATGATCAGATTTGGAGTGTAATAGTTAATATTCTTCTCCAGTTTGGCTTGGAGATGCCGCGTGGTCAGCAGATTCGCGTTGGGCAAGTGGCCTGCGGATATCCCACTTTCGCACACCTGATTGTTGACGAGGTGTTAAATGTTGCATTCCAAGAAAGGTTGAGTGGAAGAGTTATCAGTCAGGCAATTTTCAATGAGGCGATGCGCCGTGCGGCCGCAAGCGCAGCAACACATTTGCAAGGTGCATATGAGGCTGCAACTCTGAAGGGTACTGATCGATATGTTGAGGTTCTCTGGGCAATCGCTCATGGGCCTCATATAAAGGATCGTCAGTATAAAGATATCTCCAAGGACTATTATTCAATCATGTCGCAAAGGATTGGACGTGAGCCCATAGATAAAGATCAAACTCTGAGAAATCATGTTAATGCCCTGTGCAAGGCGTCAAATGGATCGGTTGTCGAGCGTCTGCAAACAGGCTGGTATAGATTCCGTGATCCGATGTTTCGCGCTTATGTCAGAATGGTAGCCTACAGCGAAGGGGTGGAGCTGGGTGACGAGAGTTTCCCAAGGTAAGCTCGCCTATTTCTGTTGATTGTCGCGTTGGCGACCAGAAGTCGCGCCCAATGCTTCGCTGCCCTCTGACCCACCGCCTCCCCCGGTTGTCTCCGCCCCCCGGTCTCGCTAGGCTCACCCCGAACCACCACCGGGGGACACATGCTCGACATCGTCTATTTCGCCTGGCTGCGCGAGCGCATCGGTCTGCCGCGGGAGCGGGTCGAGACCTCGGCCGCCACCGTCCTTGACCTTGTGGCCGAACTGCGCGCCCGCGAACCGCGCTATGACGCCGCCTTTGCCGATATCTCGGCGCTGCGGGTGGCGCTGGATCAGCAATTGGCCGGGTTTGATGCGCCGCTGGCAGGCGTGCGCGAGGTGGCGTTTTTTCCGCCGATGACAGGGGGCTGAGATGCCGGTCCGGGTGCAGGAGGCCGCTTTCGACTTCGGTTCGGAATTGTCCGCCTTTTCCGAAAACCGCAAAAACGTCGGTGCGGTGGTGGGCTTCCTCGGCCTTGTGCGCGACGATACCGGCACGCTTCAGGCGCTGGAGATCGAGCATTACCCCGGCATGTGCGAAAGCGCGATTGCGGCGATGGTCGATCAGGCGCGGGGGCGCTGGGATCTGGCCGAGGCGCTGGTGATTCACCGGCACGGACGGCTTGCGGTCGGGGCGCCGATCATGATGGTCGCCACCGCCGCGCGGCACCGGGGCGCGGCGTTTGAGGCGGCGGAATTCCTGATGGATTATCTGAAATCCCGCGCGCCGTTCTGGAAGAAGGAAATCCGCCGCGACGGCGCCATTTGGGTCGCGGCCAAGGACGCCGACGAGGCCGCGCTGGCCCGCTGGCAGGGCTGATCCTTCGCAAAACCGCCATCACCTGTCGGAAACCGCATTGCCTTGTGTGTCCTTTCGCCGCAGGCTGAAGGCGGGAGGACGACATGACCGATACCGCGCGCCTGCGCGCCATTCTTGCGGCCCATCGCGGCCGGGAAGGGGCGCTTTTGCCGATCCTGCAGGATGTGCAGGCGGCCTTTGGGTTCATTCCCGACGACACCTATGCGCCCATCGCCGCCGAACTGGGGCTGACCCGGGCCGAGGTGGCGGGGGTGGTCGGCTTCTACCACGATTTCCGCAAGGCGCCTGCGGGGCGGCATGTGATCAAGCTCTGCCGGGCCGAGGCCTGCCAGGCGATGGGCGTGGATGCGGTGCAGGCGCGGCTTGAAGCGGCGCTGGGTCTGCGGCTGGGGCAAAGCACCTCGGAAGTGACGCTGGAGGCGGTCTATTGTCTGGGCCTCTGCGCCTGTGCCCCCGCGGCGATGGTGAATGACCGGCTGGTCGGGCGGCTCGATGCGGCCACGGTCGCGGGGATCTTGGCAGAGGTGGGCGCATGAAGATCTGGCTGCCCTGTGATGCTGCCGCGAAAGCCTGCGGTGCCGAGGCGGTTCTGGCCGCGCTGCGGCTTGAGGCCGAGAACCGCGGTGTGCGGCTCGAGATCGCCCGCAACGGCTCGCGCGGGATGATCTGGCTCGAACCTTTGCTGGAGGTGGAAACCCCCGCGGGCCGGATCGGTTTCGGCCCGATGACGCCTGCCGATGTGCCCGGCCTGTTCGACGCGCCCGACAGCCATCCGAAAGCCCTGGGGCTGGTCGAGGAAATCCCCTTTTTCAAGCGCCAGACGCGGCTGACCTTTGCCCGCTGCGGCAGGATCGAGCCTTTGTCGCTGGCGCAATTCGCCGCCGCGGAAGGCTGGGCCGGGCTGCGCAAGGCGCTGAAAATGACCCCCGCCGAGGTGGTCGAGGAAGTGCTTGCCTCGGGTCTGCGGGGCCGCGGCGGCGCGGGCTTTCCCACCGGCATCAAATGGCGCACCGTCGCCGCGGCGCAGGCCGATCAGAAATATATCGTCTGCAATGTGGACGAGGGCGACAGCGGGTCGTTTGCGGACCGGATGCTGATCGAGGGCGACCCCTTTTGCCTGATCGAGGGCATGGCGATTGCCGGTCACGCGGTCGGCGCGACACGCGGCTATGTCTATATCCGCTCGGAATATCCCGATGCGATCGCGGTGATGCGCGCGGCGGTCGCGTTGGCGAAACCTGTTCTGGTGGGGGCCGGGTTCGAGATGGAGGTCCGCGTCGGTGCGGGCGCCTATGTCTGCGGCGAGGAAACCTCGCTTTTGAACAGCCTTGAAGGCAAGCGCGGCACGGTGCGCGCGAAACCGCCTTTGCCCGCGCTGAAGGGGCTGTTCGGCAAGCCCACCGTAGTGAACAACCTGCTGTCGCTCGCCGCGGTGCCGTGGATCATCGCCCATGGCGCGAAGGCCTATGAAAGCTTCGGCATGGATCGTTCCCGCGGCACGATCCCGTTGCAGATCGGCGGCAATGTCAAACGCGGCGGGTTGTTTGAGACCGGCTTTGGTCTCACGCTTGGGGAACTGGTCGAGGAGATCTGCGGCGGCACCGCCAGTGGCCGTCCGGTCAAGGCGGTGCAGGTGGGCGGGCCCTTGGGCGCCTATCATCCGATCACCGATTACCACCTGCGCTTTTGCTATGAACAATTCGCGGGGCAGGGCGGGTTGGTCGGGCATGCCGGGCTGGTGGTGCATGACGACAGCGCCGACATGCTGAAACTGGCCCGCTTCGCGATGGAATTCTGCGCCATTGAAAGCTGCGGCACCTGCACGCCCTGCCGTATCGGCGCCGTGCGCGGGGTCGAGGTGATCGACCGCATCGCCGCGGGTGATGCCTCGGCGATGCAGCTGCTGGATGATCTGTGCCAGACGATGAAACTTGGCTCGCTTTGCGCGCTGGGCGGTTTCACCCCCTATCCGGTGCAAAGCGCGATCCGCCATTTCCCCGCCGATTTCCCCTGCGCAAGCGAGGCCGCCGAATGAAAGACCTGATCATTCCCCCGCTCGACTGGACGCAGGACATGGGCACGCCGAAACGCGAGGGCGCGCCGGTGCATCTGACCATCGATGGGGTCGAGATCACCGTGCCGGCGGGCACCTCGGTGCTGCGGGCGGCGGCGGAAGCCGGGATTTCCATTCCGAAACTTTGCGCCACCGACAGCGTGGAGCCGGTGGGGTCGTGTCGGCTTTGCATGGTCGAGATCGAGGGGATGAAGGGCATGCCGACCTCCTGCACCACCCCGGTTGCGCCTGGCATGCGGGTGCATACGCAGACGCCGCAGTTGCAGAACCTGCGCCGCGGCGTGATGGAGCTTTATATCTCGGACCATCCGCTCGACTGCCTGACCTGCGCGGCGAATGGCGATTGCGAATTGCAGGACATGGCGGGCGCCGTCGGTCTGCGCGAGGTCCGCTATCAGGCGAAAGACACCCATTTCGCGCGCCGCGACGCCACGGGGCCGAACCCGCGCTACATTCCGAAGGACACCTCAAACCCCTATTTCAGCTATGATCCGGCGAAATGCATCGTCTGCATGCGCTGCGTGCGCGCCTGCGAAGAGGTGCAGGGCACTTTCGCGCTGACGGTGATGGGGCGCGGCTTTGACGCAAGGATTTCGCCCGCGGCACCGGATTTCCTGTCCTCGGAGTGCGTCTCCTGCGGCGCCTGTGTGCAGGCCTGCCCGACCGCGACCTTGGTTGAAAAATCGGTCGAACAGATCGGCACGCCGGAACGGAAAGTCGTCACCACCTGCGCCTATTGCGGCGTGGGCTGCAGCTTCGAGGCGCATATGCTGGGCGATCAGCTCGTCCGCATGGTGCCCTGGAAGGGCGGCGCGGCAAACCACGGCCATAGCTGCGTCAAGGGGCGCTTCGCTTATGGCTATGCGATGCATCGCGACCGCATCCTGAAACCGATGATCCGCGACAAGATCACCGACCCCTGGCGCGAGGTGAACTGGACCGAGGCGCTTGACTTCACCGCCACAAGGCTGCGGGCGCTGCGCGACAGCCACGGCGCCGATGCCTTGGGCGTCATCACCTCCTCGCGCTGCACGAACGAGGAAACATACCTCGTGCAAAAGCTGGCCCGCGCGGTCTTTGGCACCAACAACACCGACACCTGCGCGCGGGTTTGCCATTCGCCCACCGGCTACGGGCTGAAACAGACTTTTGGCACCTCGGCCGGGACGCAGGATTTCGACTCGGTCGAGGAAACCGATCTGGCGCTGGTCATTGGCGCGAACCCGACCGACGGCCATCCGGTCTTTGCCTCGCGCCTGCGCAAGCGGCTGCGGGCGGGGGCGAAGCTCATTGTCGTCGATCCGCGCCGGATCGATCTTCTGGACACGCCGCACCGGGGCGAGGCCTGGCATCTGCAGCTGAAGCCCGGGACGAACGTGGCCGTCATGACCGCGATGGCGCATGTGATCGTGACCGAGCAGCTTTTCGACAGCCGCTTCATCGGCGAACGCTGCGACTGGGACGAATGGGCGGATTACGCCGACTTCGTCGCGAACCCGGATTACGCGCCCGAGGCGGTGGAAAGCCTGACCGGGGTTCCGGCGGGTTTGCTGCGCGAGGCCGCCCGGGCCTATGCGGCGGCGCCGAATGCCGCGATCTACTATGGGCTGGGCGTGACCGAGCACAGCCAAGGCTCGACCACCGTCATCGCGATTGCGAACCTTGCAATGATGACCGGCAATATCGGGCGGCCGGGCGTTGGCGTGAACCCGCTGCGGGGGCAGAACAACGTGCAGGGCAGCTGCGACATGGGCAGTTTTCCGCATGAATTCCCGGGCTATCGGCATGTCTCCGACGATGCGACGCGGGGTCTGTTCGAACGGACCTGGGGGGTGCGGCTCTCCTCGGAACCGGGGCTGCGCATCCCGAACATGCTTGATGCCGCGGTCGCGGGGCGGTTCAAGGCGCTTTACGTTCAGGGCGAGGATATCCTGCAATCGGACCCCGATACCCGGCATGTCTCGGCGGGGCTTGCGGCGATGGATCTGGTCATCGTGCATGACCTGTTCCTGAACGAGACCGCGACTTACGCCCATGTTTTCCTGCCCGGCTCGAGCTTTCTGGAAAAGGACGGCACCTTCACCAATGCCGAACGCCGCATCAACCGGGTGCGCAAGGTGATGGCGCCGAAGGCGGGCTTTGCCGATTGGGAGGTGACGCAGCTTTTGGCGAATGCGCTGGGGGCGGGCTGGCATTACACGCACCCGTCTGAAATCATGGCCGAAATCGCCGCGACGACGCCGGGCTTTGCGCGCGTGACCTATGAGATGCTCGACGCCCGCGGCTCGGTGCAATGGCCCTGCAACGATCAGGCGCCCGAGGGCTCACCGATCATGCATGTCGAGGGCTTCGTGCGCGGCAAGGGCCGGTTCATCCGCACGGCTTACTTGCCGACCGACGAGCGGACCGGGCCGCGGTTTCCGCTTCTGCTGACGACGGGGCGGATTCTGAGCCAATACAATGTCGGCGCGCAGACGCGGCGGACGGAAAACATCGTCTGGCATGACGAGGACCGGCTGGAAATCCACCCGAGCGATGCCGAGACGCGGGGCATCCGCGACGGCGACTGGGTGCGGCTGGCCTCCCGCGCGGGGGAAACCACGCTGCGGGCAAGGGTGACGGATCGGATCTCGCCCGGGGTCGTCTACACAACCTTCCACCACCCCGACACGCAGGCGAATGTGGTGACCACCGACAATTCCGACTGGGCGACGAACTGCCCGGAATACAAGGTGACGGCGGTGCAGGTGGCGGCGTCGAACGGGCCCTCGGACTGGCAGCGGGACTATACGGCGCAGGCGGCGGCCGCGCGGCGGATCGAGGCGGCCGAATGAGCCTGCCCGACGGGGCCGTCACGGTCCCCCTGCCGGGTGGCGACCGGGCGGTGCTGGCCGAGGAAGTCCCGGTGGCGCTGGTCTTTGAGGGCGTGACGCAGGCGGTGATGATGGCCTCGCCGGTGGATCTTGAGGATTTCCTGCTGGGCTTTGCCCTGACCGAGGGGATGATCGCCGATCGCGCCGAGCTGTTGCGTCATGAGGTGGTGCGGCAGGGGCAGGGGATCGAGGTGCGGGGCTGGCTGGCGGCGCCTGCCGGGCAGCGCTTTGCCGCGCGGCGGCGGGCGATGGCCGGTCCGGTCGGCTGTGGGCTTTGTGGCATCGACAGCCTGGCGGCTGTGTTGCGCCCGCTGCCGCGGGCGCCCCGGGGCGGGGGCGCCAAGCTGGCGCTTGGCGCCCCCGCCCCCCTGGCCGATGGCGCGCTTGCGGCCTTGCGGGCCGGGCAGAGCCTGCAGGATGCGGTCCGGGCCGTGCATGCGGCGGGGTTCTGGGACGGGGCGAAGATGCTGGCGCTGCGCGAGGATGTCGGGCGGCACAACGCTTTGGACAAGCTGGCGGGGGCGCTGGCGGGGCAGGGGGTCGACGCGGCGACGGGGGCTTTGGTGCTGACCTCGCGGCTGTCGGTCGATCTGGTGCAGAAGGCGGCGATGATCGGCGCGCGGGTGCTGATCGCGCCTTCGGCCCCCACCGCGCTGGCCGTGGCCGAGGCGCAGGCCGCAGGCCTTGCGCTGATCGCCCGCGGCCCCGGCGGGCCGACCCTCTACACGGACACGGAGGCAGAATGAGCGACGACAAGATCATCCGGATGGCGAACCAGATCGCCGATTTCTTTGCGGTGCAACCGGGCGACAGGGCCGGCTCGATCGCCGCGCATATTTCCGAAAACTGGTCGCCGCCGATGCGGGCGGCGCTGCTGGCGCATGTTGTGGCGGGCTGCCCCGGGCTCGATCCGCTGGTGATCGCCGCCGCGCCGCAGATCCGCTCGGTCGGGGCGTAAACGCGCCTCCCGCAGGTCTCGACCGCCGGACCCTTGTCACCCGTATCATGTTCCCCATCGCCGCGGGGATGATGGCCGGGGCGATCTGGTCGCTCGAAGCCAGCTTTTCCGCCAAGGGATATTATGCGATGGCTAGGGATACGATGCGATGGCTGCTCTGATGCTGGTCTATGCCACTGCCGCGCTGTCGAAAGCCCTGCGCGACAGGGAAGAGGCCGAGCGGATCTGCAACATGCCGGAAGACGCCCGGACCGGGCGTCTGCTGGCCGAAGCTTCGGGCAAGCCCCCCTGTAACCGACCCCGGCGGGGAGACCCCGCCCCACCGCCTTGGGAGACCCATGATGTTCCGTCTGTTGCATGTTCTGGGCCATGTCCTTGTCGTCGCGCTGATCCTCGCGGGCACCGCCTGGGCCGCCACGGCGGTCTGGCTGCAGCTCTCCGGCCCCGTGCGCCTGATCGCGCTGGCGCTTCTGGGGCTGTCGGCGCTTTCCGCGCTCGGGCTCTGGTTTGGCGATCATCGCGGGCTGGCGCTGGCGCTGGTCGGGCTGACCGCGGTCACGGTGGGGCTCTGGTATCAGACGATCACGCCGCGGCAGGACCGCGACTGGGAGATCGACGTTGCCCGCGGCGTGACTGCGCGGATCGAGGGAGAGCGGGTGACGCTCTCGAACATCCGCGATTTCGACTGGACCTCGGAGACCGCGGCGACACCGCGCTGGATCACGCAGGCCTATGACCTGCGCCAGCTCGAAAGCCTCGACATGTTCACCTCGGTCTGGTCGCGCCCCGATATCGCGCATCTGCTGGTCAGCTTCGGCTTTTCCAGTGGCCAGCAGCTGGTGTTCTCGGTCGAGATCCGCCGCGAGAAGGGCGAAAAGTTCAACGAGATCGGCGGCTTCTTCCGGCAGTTCGAACAGGTGCTGATCGCCGCCACCGAGGACGATATCGTCAAGCTGCGCACCAATTAGTTCACCCTGAACAATCGCGAATCCCTTGATTTCGCGCTCAGAACAGGCGGTTTTCCTCGCCATCCCCTGCAGGGTTTCGTATGATTCCGCTCGAAACCCTGCAATTTCGGTTCGCCGCATGAAGCATCGCTCCCGCCCGCCGGAACAAGACGACCTGCTGCGCCCGCGTCTGATCGACATGATCGACCCGCGCCACGAGCTGGTGAAACTCGCCGCGCTGATCGACTGGGAGGTGTTCGAGGAGCAATGGTCCGGGTTCTTCCCCTCGGGCACCGGCCGCCCCGCCACGCCACCCCGGATGGTCGCCGGGCTGCTCTATCTGCAGCACGCGTTTCGGCTGTCGGACGAGGCCGTGGTCGCGCGTTGGGTCGAGAACCCTTACTACCAACACTTCACCGGCGAGACCTTCTTTCAGCATCGCCCGCCGATCGATCCCTCGTCGCTGACCCGTTGGCGGCAGCGGATTGGCGAAGAAGGTGTCGAATGGATGCTGACGCAGACGATCCTGGCCGGGCAGAAGGCCGGGGCGCTCGAGCCGGGCAGCTTGAAGCGAGTGGCTGTCGATACCACCGTGATGGAGAAGACCATCGCCCACCCGACCGACGCCCGGCTTTACGAGCGGGCGCGGGCGCAGCTGGTGGCTCTGGCCGCCGAGGCCGGGGTGTCGCTGCGCCAGAGCTATGCCCGCCTTGCCCCGCGGCTGGCGGTGCGGGTGGGGCGTTATGCCCATGCCAAGCAGTTCAAGCGCATGCGCAAGGCATTGAGAACGTTGAAGGGTTATACTGGCCGGGTGCTTCGGGACCTGCGCCGGCAGCTTGATGACATCCCCGAAGGGGAGTTGCGCGAACGCATCCTGGACCGGCTTGTTCTGGTCTCGAAACTGCTGAGCCAGGAGCCGAAGGGGCGCGACAAGATCTATGCCCTGCATGAGCCCGAGGTCGATTGCATCTCCAAGGGCAAGGCGCGGGTGCGGTATGAATTTGGCTGCAAGGTCAGCATCGCCACGACGCTCGACGAGGGTATTGTCGTCGGCATGCGCAGTTTCGCGGGCAATCCCTACGACGGCCACACGCTGGGGGCTGCGCTCGAACAGGTGGAAATCCTGACCGAGCGCCTGCCCGAACTGGTGGTCGTCGACCGCGGCTATCGCGGCCACGGCGTCGACAAGACCCAGGTTCTGATCAGCGGCACCCGACGCGGATTGACCCCGGCTCTGGCCGCTGATCTGAGGCGACGCGCGGCGATCGAGCCCGAAATCGGCCACATGAAGACCGATGGTCGACTTGCCCGAAGCCCGCTGAAAGGCACGATCGGTGATGCGCTCTTCGCGGTGCTGTGCGGTTGTGGGCACAATATCCGCAAGATCCTGGCTTGGCTGCGGACGGTTTTGGCGCACCTGATCGCGCTGGTCATCGCGGCGATGAGGGGCGACGAGGGCCGCGATCAGATCACCTTGGTCGCGTGATCGGGTTGTTCAGGGCGAACCAATTACCGCAAGGAACAGGTGCGGCTTTACCGGGTCGATCTGACGCCCGCGCAGATCCGCGACATGTTCCTGTCCTATCTTGCGCTGGCGCAGGAGCTGGAACAGGAACCGCGGTTTTACAACACCCTGACCTCGAATTGCACCACCGCGGTCTGGCGGCTGGCGCGCAGCCTCAAACCCGATCTGCCGCTGGACCGGCGTCTGGTTCTGTCGGGCCGTTTGCCCGATTACCTGACCGATCTGGGCGTGATCGCCGCCGCCCCGGCCGCCGAACGCGACGCGGCGGCGCTGATCACCCCGCTTGGGCAGCGGTTCGACGGCACGAAACCCTTTTCCGATCTGATCCGGGGGCGCTAGCCCCTGACTGCCGGTGCCTTGCGGCGCAACCGGCCGCCGGGCGGGCCTTCGGGGGGGAGCGTGTCTGGGTCGTGCATCGCCCGCACCCGGGTTTCGGCGGCCCGGATCAGCCCGGGGATCAGATCGGCCTCGGGCAGATTTTTCCAGTATTTCTGCGGCATGTTCGATGTCATCGCCTTCACCATCAGCCGCGCCGGGTTGAAGATCGCGGCGAAATAGACCCGCCACAGCTCCTCGGTCGCGTCCGCAGGCGGCGGTTGCCGTGCCGCGGTTTCCTCGATCCGCATCTCGCCCGCCTCGCAGCGCGCGGTCAGGGTCGGCGTGGCGATCAGCCAGTCCATGTCGCCAAAGCGGCGGGCAAAGAACGGCGCTGCGGCTTCCAGAATGTGATGGTCGGGCTCGAACCAGGCCGCAAAGGCGCGGCGGTTCGCCCCGGGCGGCGTCACCTCGCGAAAGCGCACGAAACCATGCATCTTGTGGATCTCGCGCCCGACCGCCTTTTGCTGATCGAGCAGCCGCCGCAAGGACGGGTCAGACCGATCCCCCCAGCGCAGCTCCCGCCGCGAGAGCCGCAGCACCAGCGCATGGGCGCGGGAAAACCGCTCGGGGTCGGAATGCATCAAGGCCATCTCGATCCCTTCCACCGCCTCGCGCGAGAGCATGAGCTGCGTCGATGGCCCCGGGGCAGGGGGCGCGGTGGCGAAAAGATCGGGCGCCGTTTCGCCCACCGACCAGATCACCGCCGCCGGATCGATGCCCGCAGCGGCAAGCTTGCGCACCTCTTGCCGCCAGGCGGTGACGGTGCCGATGCGGGGCAGGGCGATCTGCATCAGAACAGGCTCAGCTGTTCCGGCGCCGGGGCAAACCGCGCGCGCAGGTTCGCATCATCGGGCAGCGCGCGGGGCGACCAGCCGGGCAGGGTGATGAAGGGCTCGGCATGTTTCAAAACGCAGCCGATGGCGAGCAGGTCCTCGTAGCGCAGGGTGCGGTGGCGGCGCGCCGTCACGATGCGCTCGACGCTGCGCGGACCGATGCCGGGGATGCGCAACAGCATCTCGCGGGGGGCGCGGTTCACATCGACCGGGAAAAGCCCGCGATGCGCCAGCGCCCAAGCCAGTTTCGGGTCGATCTGCAGATCGAGCATGCCGGTGGGCGGGGCGATTTCGGTGGCGTCAAAGCCGTAATTCCGCATCAGCCAGTCGGCCTGATACAGCCGGTGTTCGCGCACCAGGGGCGGCTGGATCAAGGGCAGCATCCTTGATGCATCGGGGATCGGCGAAAACGCCGAGTAATAGACGCGGCGCAGCGCGAAAGTATTGTAAAGGTTTGAGGATCTGCGCAGGATCTCGCCATCGGTCGCGGCATCGGCGCCAACGATCATCTGCGTCGATTGCCCGGCGGGCGCAAAGCGCGGCGCCCTTGTGCCGCGCGCGGTGCGGTCCTTCGCGGCCTCGCCGCGGGCCTTCACCTCGGCCATCGCGCCGTGGATCGTCTGCACCGATTTCTCGGGGGCGAGCTGCGTCAGCGCGGCCTCGGTCGGCAGTTCGACATTGATCGAAAGCCGGTCCGCCCATCTCCCCGCCTCGGCGATCAGCTCGGGCGCGGCATCGGGGATGGTTTTCAGATGGATGTAGCCGCGGAAATGCTCGCGCTCGCGCAGGCTGCGGGCGACGCGGACCATCTCGGCCATCGTCTCGTCGGGCGAGCGGATGATGCCCGAGGACAGAAACAGCCCCTCTATGTAATTGCGGCGGTAAAATTCCAGCGTCAGGCTGACCACCTCTTCGACGCTGAACCGCGCCCGTTCGACCCGGCTCGACACCCGGTTGATGCAGTAAGCGCAGTCGTAGATGCAGAAATTCGTCAGCAGGATCTTCAGCAGCGAGATGCAGCGGCCATCGGGCGCCCAGGCGTGGCAGATCCCCGCGCCGGTGGTGGAGCCGATCCCCTTGCCATCGCGCGAGCCGCGCCGTTCGCCGCCCGAGGACGCGCAGGAGGCGTCATATTTCGCGGCGTCGGCCAGAATCGACAGTTTCTCGGGCAGGGTGCGTTGAACCATGTGTTCACATTATGTTCACGCTCTGCCGAAAGCAAGTCAGGTCATCCGGGCCAGATCGGCGATGTTGCGCGCCCCCATCTTCGCCAGCACGCGCGAGCGATGCACCTCGACCGTGCGCATCGCGATGCCCAGCCGCTCGGCGATCTGCTTGTTCATCAGCCCTTCCAGCATCAGCGCCATCACCTCGGCCTCGCGCGCCGACAGGCTTGCCCGCCGCGCCGCCACCGCCTCGCGCGCCTGGGCCTCGGCCAGACGGCCCTCATGGGCGGCTATCGCGGCCAGCGCGATATCGACGATGTGGTTGTCGTTGAAGGGTTTTTCGACGAAATCAAAGGCTCCCGCCTTCAGCGACTGCACCGCCAGCGGCACATCGGCATGGCCGGTCAAAAAGATCACCGGCGGCACCAGCCCCTCGGGCCTTGCCTGCAGCGCATCCAGAAGCTGCGGCCCCGACATCCCCTCCATCCGCACGTCCAGAATCAGGCAGCCGCAATCAGAGAGCGGCCATTCCGCCAAGAGATCCGCCCCCGAGGCCCAGGTCCGCGTGGCAATCGAGCGCGAGGCGAACAGAAACCCCAGACTGTCGCGCAGGCTTTCCTCGTCATCGACGATATGAACGGTGAACTTCATGCCGGGGCCTCCTCCTGCGGGACGGGCAGGGTGACGGTGAAGAGGGTGCCGCCGCCCGCACGGGGGCCGTGCGACAGGCTGCCGTGATGCATCTCGACGATCGAGCGGCAGATGTTCAACCCCATTCCCATGCCCTCGGATTTGGTCGAGGTGAAGGGGTCGAACAGGCTTGCCGCGACAGCCTCGGAAATGCCCGGGCCGCGGTCCATCACCTCGATGGTGACCGTGGACCCCGCCCGGGCCAGCCGCACGGTCAGATCGTCGCCGGTGCGCGGCCCCTCGGCCATCGCCTCGACACCGTTGCGGATCAGATTGACCAGAACCTGTTCGATCAGGATGCGGTCGGCCTGCACCTCGGGGATGCGGCCCTCGATCAGCGAGGCGAGCTTCACCCGATGCTCGCGCGCGACCGGGGCGGTGATCGACAGCGCCTCGGCCAGCACCTCGGACAGGTCCAGCGCCGCCAGCTGCGGCGTGCGCTTTTTCACGAAATCCTGTATCCGGCGGATCACCAGCCCGGCCCGGCGCGCCTGCGCCCCCATCTTTTCAAAGGCTTGCCGCAGCATCGTCAGGTTCGGCTCGGGCTGGTCGAACAGGTTCAGCCCCCCGGCGGCATAAGAGGCGATGGCGGCCAGCGGCTGGTTCAGCTCATGCGCCAGCGTCGAGGCCATCTCGCCCAAAGTCACCAGCCGCCCGGTGCGGGCGAGGTTTTCGTCCTGCGCGCGGGCCAGCCGTGCCGCCTGTTTCGCCTGGGTGATGTCGATCACCGAGCCCATCCAGCCGCGATGCTTGCCGCCCGCGTCGATCAGCGGCGCCTCGAAGACCTGGACCTCGATTTCCGAGCCGTCCGAGCGGCGGAACCGGGTCTCGAAGGCCTGCGGCACCGGCTGGCCCTCGATCAGTTGCCGCTGCCGCGCCAGGGTCTCCTCCAGGATGTCGGGCGCCCAGTAGGGCATCGGCTGCGGGCGCCCCACCAGATCCTCGGCCGCCAGCCCGACCAGCTTGCAGAACGCGCCGTTGACGTAAAGGATGCGCCCCGACAGATCCTTGGCGCGCATGCCCACGGTCAGGCTTTCCTCCATCGCGCGGCGAAAGGCCATCTCGGCGCGCAGCCGGTCCTCGGCCATGCGGCGGCGCAGCGCGTTCCTGTGCAGCACCACCATCGCCAGCACCGCAAAGACCGAAAGCGCCCCGATCGCCGCCAGAAGCGCGGCATTGCCAAAGGCATTGGGGGCGTCATAGGCCATGATCTCCAGCGTCGTGCCGGCCAGCGGCGGATCGAAACTGATGCCGTGCCGCGGCGCCTCGGCGGCAATCGGGCGGCGCGCGCGTTCCGCGAGCACCCCCGAGGTGTCGGAAATCCGCACCCCGTATTGTTCCGCGATCCACCAGGGCAGATGGCGTTCGAGCATCATCGGCAGCGAGACCGTCGCCACCACCACCCCCCCCGAGGCCGAGACCCGTTCCGCCAGCACCACCCGGCCATCCCGCACCGGCCCATAGACCGGTCGCGGCGGCAGCGCCCCCGAGGCGAGCAGTTTTCGGGCCAGCGCCTCCTCGGCCGCCCCCGGACCTTCGGGCACGGCGGCGACCAGACGGCCTTTCGCATCATACCAGCGCAGCCCCAGCGTTTCCGGGTTCGCCGCCAGATGCAGCCGGGCCCGGGCCGAGAGCGCCTGTTGCGAGGCCCCGGCGCTGGCATCCAGTGCCAGACGCACCAGCACATCCTCGTCCACCGCCATCTGAAAGCGCAGCGTCTGTTCGACCCAAAGCGCATCGGTGGCCAGTTTCGCCCGGGCGCGGCCGGCATCGGCCTGTCCGACGGCAAACAGCAGCGCGCCGACCAGCGTCATCAGCGCGACGATCGCCACCAGCGGGATCAGCGCCAGAAGGTCGAGCTTGCGCGCGTCAAGCAGGCCCGGAACGGTCCAGACCGCCTCCCCCGCAGGGTCGCCCATGGTGTCGCGCAGCTTGGAAATGGCACATCCCTCCCGTTCATTTGGTCATAACATGTCTTTCGATTGCGGAAAGCCGCAATAGCGTTGCGCAAGATTCTTGCGCATGAAAGCCGCGGCCCGCCGTGGAGAGCGGGCACCGGAGGAGAATCACATGTTGACCCGTCGTATTCTGGGCGCCCTTGTCGGCGCCACCGCGCTCAGCCTGGCGCTGTCGGTTCCGGCGCTCGCCGAGCCGATCGTGATCAAGTTCAGCCACGTCGTCGCCCCCGACACGCCCAAGGGCAAGGGGGCCGCGAAATTCGAGGAACTGGCCGAGAAATACACCAACGGCGCGGTGGACGTGGAAGTCTATCCGAACAGCCAGCTTTACAAGGACAAGGAAGAGCTTGAGGCGCTGCAACTGGGCGCGGTGCAGATGCTTGCCCCCTCGCTGGCGAAATTCGGCCCGCTTGGCGTGCAGGATTTCGAGGTTTTCGACCTGCCCTACATCTTCAAGGATTACGAGGCCCTGCACAAGGTGACCAAGGGCGAGACGGGCAAGATGCTGCTCTCGAAACTGGAAGCCAAGGGCATCACCGGGCTGGCCTTCTGGGACAACGGCTTCAAGATCATGTCGGCGAACACGCCGCTGACGACGCCCGATGATTTCCTCGGCCTGAAGATGCGTATCCAGTCCTCGAAGGTGCTGGAAGCCGAGATGAACGCGCTGGGCGCGGTGCCGCAGGTCATGGCCTTCTCGGAAGTCTATCAGGCGCTGCAGACCGGCGTCGTTGACGGCACCGAGAACCCGCCCTCGAACATGTTCACGCAAAAGATGAACGAGGTGCAGAAACACGCCACCGTCTCGAACCATGGCTATCTGGGCTATGCGGTGATCGTGAACAAGCAGTTCTGGGACGGCCTGCCCGCCGATGTCCGCACCGGGCTGGAAAAGGCGATGGCGGAATCGACCGATTACGCGAACGGCATCGCCAAGGAAGAGAACGAAAAGGCCCTGCAGGCGATGAAAGACGCCGGCACGACCGAATTCCACGAGCTGACTGCCGAAGAACGCGCCGCCTGGGAGGCCGCGCTGACCCCGGTGCATGACGAAATGGCCGCGCGCATCGGCGCCGAGACCATCGCTGCCGTCAAGGCCGCAACGGCTGAGTAAGACCTGCGGGCGGCCCCAATCGGGGCCGCCCTTTCCCTTTCCTTTCACGACCTAAGCGGGGGCCGCCATGCTGCGCATCCTCGACCGGGCCGAGGAGGTGCTGATCGCCGCGCTCATCGCGACGGCGACGGTGCTGATCTTCGTCTCGGTCACCCATCGTTTCACCCTTGGCTTCGTCGCCGATTTCGTCGGCTTCTTCCGCAGCCACGGCATGGTCGGGGCCGCTGCCGCCGCGAAAAGCCTTTACACGACGCTGCGCGGCATCAACCTCGTCTGGGCGCAGGAGCTGTGCATCATCCTGTTCGTCTGGATGGCGAAATTCGGCGCGGCTTACGGGGTGCGCACCGGCATCCATGTCGGCATCGACGTGCTGATCAACCGGCTCGACGCGCCGAAACGGGGGTTCTTCATCCTGCTGGGTCTGGGCGCCGGGGCGCTGTTCACCGGCATCATCGCGACGCTGGGCGCGAATTTCGTGCTGCACATGTATCACGCCTCCTCGACCTCGCCCGATCTCGAACTGCCGATGTGGCTGGTCTATCTGGCGATCCCGCTGGGCTCTGCGCTGATGTGCTTCCGCTTCCTGCAGGTGGCCTGGTCCTTCGCCCACACCGGCGAGCTGCCGCATCACGACCACGGCCATGTCGATGGCGTCGACGCCGGTCACGATGGCATCGATGTCGAGGGCGATGGCCTGCTGCATTCGCCGCTGACGCCGCGCGACCTTGTCGAAAAACCGAAGGACAACTGACATGAGCGCCCTTATCATCTTTGGTCTGCTCATCGCGCTGATGCTGACCGGCATGCCGATCTCGATCTCGCTCGGCCTGACGGTGCTGACCTTCCTGTTCACCATGACCCAGGTTCCGATCGACACGGTGGCGCTCAAGCTCTTCACCGGCATCGAGAAATTCGAGATCATGGCGATCCCGTTCTTCATCCTCGCCGGGAACTTCCTGACCCATGGCGGGGTGGCGAAGCGGATGATCAACTTCGCCACCGCGATGGTCGGGCACTGGCACGGCGGGCTTGGCCTTGCGGGCGTGATCGCCTGCGCGCTGTTCGCCGCCGTCTCGGGCTCCTCGCCCGCCACCGTCGTCGCCATCGGTTCGGTGATCCTGCCCGCAATGGTGCAGCAGGGCTTTCCGAAGCAGTTCGGCGCGGGCGTCATCACCACTTCCGGCGCGCTTGGCATTCTCATTCCGCCCTCGATCGTGATGGTGATGTATGCCGTCGCCACCTCGGGGATGGTGGTGACGGGGCCGAACGGGGAACCCGTTTCCTCGGCCTCGGTGGGCGAGCTGTTCATGGCGGGCGTCGTTCCCGGCCTGATGCTGGCGGGCTTCCTTGCTTTCACCACCTGGAACCGGGCGCGCAAATTCGGCTATCCGCGCCTGCCCCGGGCCAGCCTGCGCGAACGCTGGACCGCCTTCCGCGAGGCCGCCTGGGGGCTGATGCTGATCGTCGTCGTCATCGGCGGGATCTATGCGGGCGTCTTCACCCCCACCGAAGCCGCCGCGATGAGCGCCGTCTATGCCTTCGTGATCTCGGTCTTCGTCTACAAGGACCTGACGCTCCGCGACGTGCCGCGCGTGCTTTTGTCCTCGGCCAACATGTCGGCGATGCTGCTGTACATCATCACCAACGCGGTGCTGTTCAGCTTCCTGATGGCACATGAAGGCATTCCGCAGGCCTTGGGCGAATGGATGGTCGACGCGGGCCTCTCGTGGTGGATGTTCCTGATCATCGTCAACATCCTGCTGCTCGCCGCGGGCAACTTCATGGAGCCCTCGTCGATCGTGCTGATCATGGCGCCGATCCTGTTTCCGGTCGCGGTGCGGCTGGGCATCGACCCGGTGCATTTCGGCATCATGATCATCGTGAACATGGAGGTTGGCATGTGCCACCCGCCGGTCGGTCTGAACCTTTACGTCGCTTCCGGCATCACCAAGATGGGGATCACCGAACTGACGATCGCGGTCTGGCCCTGGCTTCTGACCATGCTCGCCTTCCTGGTGCTGGTGACCTACGTCCCGGCGATCAGCCTCGCCTTGCCCAATCTGCTTGGCATGTAACTTTCGCGCAGGGCCGGGGATTTCCCGGCCCTGCGACGTTCCGGGCCTTGGGCGCCCCGGGCCGCGCCCCTATCCTGCGCCGATCCGTCCGAGAGGGGATCATGGCCAGCGCCCGCACCAGCCTTACCCATCCGCTGCAGATCGCCGAGGTTCCGGCCGGACCGGGCATGGGCCGCATCGGCATCACCTTTTGCCCCGGCAAGCACGACCGCGCCGCGATGTCGGGCGCCTGGGCGCGCGATCTGGGCCTTGACCTCGATGCGATTGCGACCTGGGGCGCCACCCATGTCGTGACGCTGGTCGAGCCGCAGGAACTGGGCATGCTCAAGGTGCCGGACCTTGGAACGCAGGTCCGTGCGCGCGGGATCGACTGGCATCCCCTGCCGATCGCCGATTACTCCGTGCCGACCCCGGCTTTCGAGGCGCGCTGGCAGGCCGAGGGGCGGGTGATCCGCGCCGCCCTGCGCGGTGGCGCCGATGTCGTCGTGCATTGCAAGGGCGGGCTGGGGCGGGCGGGGATGATCGCGGCGCGGCTGCTGGTGGAACTGGGTGCGGATCCGAAGACCGCGGTCAAGGCGGTGCGGACGGCCCGGCCCGGCGCGATCGAGACACCCGCGCAGCTGGCGCTGGTGCGAGCCACGCTCCCGCTGGCCGAGCCTGCGCGGATCGATCCGGCGCAGCTGACCCGTGTGGGTGGCCGACTTGGCTCGAACCCCGGCGGGATCTGGGCCGATGCGGCGGGCGGGCGGTATTACGTCAAGGAGCTGGAAAGCCCGGCGCAGGCGCGGAACGAATATCTGGCGGCGGCGCTTTACCGTCTGGCCGGGGCGCCGGTGCTGTCTTATCTGCCCTGCGCGGCGCCCGATCAGGTGGCGACGGTTTTCGTCGATCTGGAGAAATCCCGGCTGTCGCAGCTGACCGCGGCCGAGCGCGCGCAGGCCTGGCGCTGGTTTGGCGTGCATTGCTGGCTGGCCAATTGGGACGCCGCCGGGTTTCAGGGCGACAATCAGGGCGTGATCGGCGGGGTGGTGACGACGCTTGATGTCGGCGGCGCGCTGGAGTTCCGGGCGCAGGGCAACCCCAAGGGGAGCGCCTTCGGCCCCGAAGTGCCCGAGGTCACGCGGCTGCGCAGCGATCCCGACAACCCCTTTGCTGCGCAGCTTTTCGGGCCGATGCCGCCGGATGCGCTCCGCGCCGCGCTGACCGTGGTGATCGACCTGCCCGAGGCCGCGATCCGCAAGGTCGTCGCCCGCCATCACGGCCGCGCGGCACTGGCCGAGAAGCTTCTGGCCCGCAAGGCCGATCTGGCGCGTCAGCTGTCCTTGATCCCCGCAAGCGCCAGCAGCTGCGGCAGCTGAGCGCGGATCTCGGCCGTCACTGCCGGGTCAAGCGCCGCCAGCCAGCGCTCCGGCAGTGCCGCCATCCCGCCGCGCGCGCCGGCCAGCATCCCCGCCAGCGCCCCGGTCGTATCGGCATCGCCGCCCTGATTGACGGTGCCGGTCAGCACCTCCTCGAAACTCTCGGACGAGAGCGTGTAATGCAGCACCGTCTGCAGCGTCTCCACCACGAAGGCCGAGGAGCGCCCGCGATAGGGGGTGAAGCGGAAATCGCGGTGTTGCGTGATCAACGCCTCGGCCTCCTGCGCGATGACCGCGCTGCCTGCGCCCAGGATCAGCCCCTGCACCATCCGCACCAGCGCGACACAGGCGGCGTCAGAGAGCGGGTGGTTATGTGTCGCATGCGCCTGCGCCACGGTCCAGGCGGCGGCGCGTTCGGGATGGCCCAGCGTCGCCAGCGCCACCGGCAGCACCCGCATCGCCGCGCCATTGCCCGCATCATCCTCGGCATAGGGGCCTTCGACCGTGCCTTTCTCCAGAAACCGCCGGATGCCGCGCCGACAGGTGTTGCCGACATCGACCGGACCCGATTTCAGCCAGGCCGCGAAACCGGCGCAGATGTCCCTTGCGTCAAAGCCCTGCCGCGCGATCAGCGAGCGCCCCAGCACCAGCGCCATCTGCGTGTCGTCGGTCACCGCACCGGGCTTCAGCTTCAGCCAGCCGCCGCCGGTGATCTCGCGGTGCAGGCCGTGCCGCGCGGCAATCTCGCGCGGGGTCAGGAATTCGACCGTCGCCCCCAGCGCATCGCCCAGCGCAAAGCCGAGAAAGGCCGCCATCGCCCGATCCTGCACATCGCCCATCGCGCAACCCCCTAGATATCCTCGATACTGACCCGAAACGCGCCGCCCAGCACCAGAAATTCCCGCTCGCCCCGCAACAGCGGCGCGGGCAGCAGGCCCGGGAAGAACAGCACCTTGGTCAGCGGCACCCGGGCCGTCAGGATGCGGTCGCCAAAGCAGTCCGCCACCTCGCGGTCAGAGGAAAACGAGACAAGGTTGTTGAGCCGGATCACCGCCTCGCGCGGGCTGCGCTGTTCCAGAATGCCGTGCCGGTCGACCGCGTTGATGCCGCGGTAAAGCGTGAGATGGCTTTGCCCCGGAAAGGCGAAGCGGGAAATCGCCCATTGGCAGAATTCGAACAGCAGATCGAGCTGCACGAGGATCGCATTGTCATGAAAGCGGCTTTGCATCCGTTCCGCCACATAGGCCTGCCAGACCGGGCCGTGGATGTCGGCGATGATCTCCTTGTGAAACCCGGGCGGAATGCCGAAGCGGCTTTCGACCCAGCCTTTCAGCACCGCGCCCTCGGGGCCGTTGCTGTCGAAGCCCCAGCCCTGAATGAGCCGCAGGAAGGACGAGCGGAACCGCTTGCGGCTGCCCGCCGCCGCCGCGCGCTGCTCGGGGTCGATGCCGAACATCGCCACCATATAGGAAAGAAAGGCCTCGCCCGCCTCGGCCAGCGTTTCCGCCTGGTCGAGCATGGCGAAGAGCGCCGGGTTCATTTCCCGCACCCCCCAGATCTGCAGCGCGACCGGCGCATCGTTGAAGCCGGGGCTGGCCAGAAAGGCCGAGGGCCGCCCGACCAGATTGGTCGAATGGCCGCTGCCGGGTCCGTTCTGTGCCGGGGTGTCATCCATGCCCGGGATGATGCGGCCTTGTTCCGGGTCTGGAAAGGGTGCGTTTGCGCGCAGGCGCGGGCTGGCCCGTTTCCTGCCCGCTCAGCGCGGCACCGGCTCGCTGCGCAACAGCCGCAGCATCGCCTCGCGCCGGGATTCCAGCAGCGCATGGGTCTGCTCGGCCGGGGCGCCAAGGCGGCGCAGCGTGACGCCCGCCAAATCCAGCCCGGTCTCGAAGGCCTCGGGGATCACCTGCACCGCGCCCATCGAGAACAGCCGCACCGCATGCTCGGCGTCGCGGGCGCGGGCGATCACCGGCAGATCGGGGCGCAGCACATGCAGCAGCATCACCACTTGTTCGGTCATTGCCGCGTCATGCAGCGTGACCACCGCGATCGGCGCGGTCTCGATGCCGCATTTGCGCAAGATGCCGGGGCGCTGGGCATCGCCGAAGATGATGTCGCGCCCCTCGGCCCGGCCGCGCGCCACCAGCTCGGCGTCGCGGTCGATGACAAGACAATTGTAGCCCTCGCTGGCCAGCACGTCGCAGACAAGCTTGCCGACCCGGCCGCCGCCGATCACCAGCGGACGGTTGGCGCCGGTTTCGGGCGTGTCGGCGGGGATGTCGGTGGGCGCGTTTGCCCGGGTGCTGCGCTGGCCAAGGCTGCGCCCCATCCGGGCCAGAACCGGCGTCGCCAGCATCGTGCCCGAGGCCACAAGCAGCATGAACTGTTCCACCTCAAGCGTGGTCAGCCCCGAGGAACTGGCCAGGCTGAGCACGAGGAAGGCGAATTCGCCGCCGCCCGCCAGCAGCAGGCTGGCCTCGAGCGCGATGGGCCAGGCCAGACCGAAAAGCCGCGCCAGCAGTGCGATCACCGCCGCCTTGAGCGCGGTCATGCCGATCACCGACATCGCCAGCATGACCGGGTGTTGCGCCACCGCGGCAAGGTCGATGCGCATGCCGACCGAGATGAAGAACAGCCCGAGCAGCAGGCCCTTGAAGGGCTCGATATCGACCTCGACCTGGCGGCGGAATTCGGTCTCGGCCAGCAGAAGCCCGGCCAGAAAGGCCCCCAGCGCCATCGACAGCCCCGCGAATTGCGTGATCAGCGAGGTGCCGACGACGACGAACAGGATCGCCGCCATGAACAGTTCGCGGTTGTGGGTGCGCGCCACCGAGCGGAACAGGCGGCGCAGGATCACCCGGCCGATGCCGACGATCAGGCTGATCGCGGCGACGGCCTGCAGGACCGCGATGCCAAGGCCCGAGAGCACCGTTTGCAGGGTGATCGTTTCGGTGCCGCCCTTTCCGGCCTCGCCGAAGACGACGATCAGGAACAGGATCGGCACCACCGCCAGATCCTGCGCCAGAAGCACGCCAAAGATGTTGCGCCCCGCGACCGAGGTCAGCCGGTGCTGTTCGGCCAGAAGCTGCACCACGATCGCGGTCGAGGACAGCGCCAGACAGGCGCCGATCACCAGCGAGGCGTCGATGGGGTTGCCGAAGGCAAAGGCGGTCACGGCGATCGCCGCCGTGGTCAGCACCACCTGCGCCATGCCCAGCCCGAAGACCGAGCGGCGCATCGTCCAGAGCCGGTCGAGCGAGAGTTCAAGCCCGATGGTGAACAAAAGGAAGGCCACGCCCAGCTCTGCCAGCTGATCGACCGCCTCCTGCGAGCTGATGGTGATCCAGCCCAGCGGCGGGAAGGTCTCGGCAAAGCGGCCGATGGCATTCGGGCCGAGCAGCAGACCTGCGACCAGAAAGCCAACCACCGGGCTGATGCGGAACCGGGTCATCAGCGGAATGATGACCCCGGCCGTGCCGAGAAACACGAGCGCCTCGCGGTAGAGGCCGATTTCGGATGCAATGGACATGCGACGTTCAACCACGCCCGCGCCGCGGACACCAGAGGCGACGTGAAACCTGCGGCAGAGCGTCCGCCCGGACACCCGACCGCAGGGAGAGGTCCGCCCGGTCAGGCGGGGGCTCAGGCGGCGGCGTTGTCGCGCGCGTCGTGCGTTGCGGCACTGAAGCGGAACTGGTTGACCATTTCCTCAAGGCCGCGGGACTGCCCGCTCAGCGTCATGCAGGCGGCGGCGGTTTCCTCGTAGGCGGCGGCATTGTGCTGCTGCGTCCGATCAAGCTGGTTCATCGCCGAATTGATCTCGCCGATGCCCGAGGCCTGTTCATCCGCCGAAGCCGCGATCTCGCCGACATGGCCGGCAATCGTCTCGACCGCCTCGACGATGACCCGCAGCGCCTCGCCGGCGCGGCCGACAAGGGCGACCCCGGTGGTCACCTGATCGCCCGAGCTGGAAATCAGCGCGCCGATTTCCCGTGCCGCTTCCGAGGCGCGTTGCGCCAGCGCCCGCACCTCCGAGGCGACGACGGCAAAGCCGCGGCCCGCCTCGCCCGCCCGGGCGGCCTCGACGCCGGCGTTCAGCGCCAGCAGGTTGGTCTGGAAGGCGATGTCGTCGATCACGGTGATGATCCGCGAGATCTGTTCCGACGAGGTCTGGATCGCGCCCATGGCGGTCACGGTTTCCTCCACCACCTGGGTCGTGGCCCGCGCCTTTTCCGTGGCGCCGCGCACGATGGTGTCGACCTGCCGCGCGCTTTGTGCCGCCGATTGCACCGAGGCGGTCAGCTCGTTCAGCGCCGCCGCGGTTTCTTCCAGCGTCGCCGCCGCGGTTTCGGCCTGCCGTGACAGATCGGTGGTCGCGCCGGTGATCTCGGCGACGCCGCCGGTGATCGAGCGCGTCGCGGCATCGATCGAGCCCATCACCTCCGACAGCCGCGCCACGGTTTCGTTGAAATCGATCCGCAGCTGTTCATAGGCAGGCGGGAAGCGGGTCATGATCGCCACCGAAAGATCGCCCTGCGCCAGATCGCGCAGGCCCGCGGCCAGGTTTTCGACCACCTGCGATTGTTCCTTGGCATGGGCCTCGCGCTGCGCCTCCTCGGCACGGCGGGCTTCTTCGCGCGCGGCGGCCTCGCGGCGGTCGCGTTCGGCCTCGGCCAGACGGTTTGCCTCGCGTTCGTCGCGCATCCGCGCCGCTTCGGCCTCGCGCTGCAGCCGCTGCGTCTCGGCTTCGGCGCGCAGCCGCTCCTGCTCGGCCTCCAGCCGCTTGCGGTCGGCCAGCACATGGCGCAGCGTTTCGACCGAGGCGGCCATGGCGCCGATCTCGTCGCGCCGCTCGCTGCCCGGAACCGGGGTGTCATAGACCCCCGCCGCCAGCCCGTTCACCGCCGCCAGCATCCGCGCCAGCGGGCGCTGCACCAGCGCCGAGGCCGCCAGATAGATCACCCCCAGCGTCATCACCAGAATCGCCAGCCCGCTCAGCGTGGTCGCGAGCACCTCATGGTGAACCGGGGTGGTGAAGACCGCGCCCGGAACGTCGAGAACGGTCGCCCAGGTGACATTCATCCCCTTGGCGGAGAAAGGATAGACCAGTCGGCGCGTGCCATCCGCCAAGCCCTCGATCACCCGCGGCTTGCCATCGGCCAGCGCGGCCTTGACCAGATCGGCCCCGATCCCCTCATAGGGTTTGGTGAACAGCGCCTTGTCGGGATGGGCGATCCATTTGCCGGCTGCATCGACCAGCATCATCCGCCCGCCCTCGAAGGTCTCCATCTTCCCCATGATTTCCGACATCTCTGCCAGCGTGATGTCGACGCCGACCAGACCGACCAGCTGGCCGTCGATCTTGATCGGCACCGGGATCGAGGTGACGACATAGCCTTCGGTGGTCATATAGGGCTCTGTCGCCACGCTCTTGCCGGTTTTCGTCGGCACGTCGAACCACATTTCCTCCGGCACGATCGGGAAGGTCTGGAAGGTCAGCCCGCCCTTGCCGTCCTTGGTCCAGTAGGGCGAGAACTCGCCCGCCGCGTTGCGCCCCCCGGTGCCGGTCAGGAAGTTGTCGGTCGGCCCGCCGGGGATCGCCGACATCCAGGCGGAAAACAGGTTGTCGTAGCGCATCGGCACCTGTTCCAGCATCGCGATGATCTCGGCCGAGTCGGCCTTGCCATTGCGCATGTCGCCGCTGATCATGCCGCTGATCGCCTCGACGGTGGCGACCGCCTCGGTCATCTGTCGGGCCACTTCGCCGGCGGCGAATCGGGCCTTGCCGGTCGCCGTCTCGATCACCTGAGCCTCGACCCGGGCCGAGGTCTTCCAGCCGTTATAGGCCGTATAGCCCAGAACAATCAGAGAAATTGCGAGGCCCGCCGCCAGACCAAGCTTGCCTGAGACGGATTTCAGCGGGTGTTTCATCGGTTTTTGTTCCCTTCCAAGAGGCTTTGACCTTAGGGCAGAAGCGGAAACATTGCGTAAACGGCGCCTCGGATAGATTTTTTTGCCATTTTTACATGCGGCAATATGTCGGCTGCGGGGCTGCTGCTTCGCTGGGACATTCGCGGGGGGCACGGTATCTTGCCGCCGATCGCAGGCGGGGGCGGCCCCGTCTGCCCCCTCCGGGGCCGGGGTCCGGCTCCGGTCTGAAATGAAAGGAACGACCATGGCCGATCTCGACGACATCAAGGAAGGCAAGGATTTCGGGCTCGACCGACCGGCCGATCTGCAGGGCTTCTTCCTCAAGGGCGCGGCCCATTATGACTGGGGGATGAAGAACCGGCTGTCGCGGATCTTCAACCCGAAGACTGGCCGCACGGTGATGCTCGCCTTTGACCACGGCTATTTCCAGGGCCCGGCGACGGGGCTCGAGCGGATGGATCTGAACATCCTGCCGCTTGCCGATCATGCCGATGTGCTGATGTGTACCCGCGGCGCCCTGCGCTCGACCGTGCCGCCGACGAACACCAAGCCGGTGGCGCTGCGCTGTTCGGGTGGCAACTCGATCCTGACGGAACTGTCGAACGAAACCGTCGCGGTCGAGATCGAGGATGCGATCCGTCTGGGCGCCTGCGCGATGGCGGCGCAAGTCTATATCGGCTCGGAATACGAGCACAAATCGATCACCAACGTCCTGAAACTGATCGACACCGGCACCCGCTACGGCATCCCGACGCTGGCCGTGACCGGGGTCGGCAAGGACATGGCGCGTGACGCCCGCTACTTCGGTCTGGCGACGCGGATCGCCGCGGAACTCGGGGCGCATTACGTCAAGACCTATTTCGTCGAAGAGGGCTTCGAGAAGGTCGCGGCGGGCTGCCCGGTGCCGCTGGTGATCGCGGGCGGCAAGAAGCTGCCGGAACTCGAGGCGCTCGACATGGCGTATAAAGCCATCGATCAGGGCGCGGCGGGGGTCGACATGGGCCGCAACATCTTCCAGTCGGAAGCCCCGGTGGCGATGATCCAGGCGGTGGCGAAGGTGGTGCATGAAAACTACACCGCCAAGGAGGCCTATCAGCTTTTCCTTGATCTCAAGGGCTGATCCGGCACGGAATTCCGAAAGCCCCGGTCGCGGACCGGGGCTTTTTCATGCCTGCTGGCGGGGGGCGAACCGGGCTTCGGCGGCAAAACCCCGGTCGGTTCCGGGCAGCGGCGAGGTCAGTTGCAACCGGCCCCCGGCGCGGGCCAGGATCGTCTGCACGATCGCCAGCCCCAGTCCCGCACCGCCGCGCCCGGCGCCCGGGGCGCGTTCGAACCGTGCGCCGATCCGCGCCAGATCCTCGGGCGCGAGCGGGTCACAGTCGTTCTCGACCCGCAGAAGCCCCGGTTCCAGCCGCAGCCGCACTTCGGCCCCCGCGGCGCCGTGGCGCAGCGCGTTCGAGACCAGATTGCGCACCAGAATGCCGAACAGATCCGGGTCGAGATCGGAGAGCACCGGCACCTCGGGCAGATCCAGCGCCACCCCGGCCCCGCCCGCCAGCCGCACCGCATCCTCGGTGACGATCCGCACCACCGGGCGCAGATCCTGTGCCGTGTCCCGGCGCAACCGTCCGCCCTCGGCCCGGGCAAGGCTCATCAGCCCCTCGGACAGGCGGGTGAGCCGCTTCAGCACGGTTTCGATGTCGCGCGCCCGCGCGATCACCGCGGGATCGGTGGTTTCGGCGCGCAGCCGTTGCGCCTGCGCGATCGCCCCGGCCAAGGGCGTGCGCAGCTCATGCGCGGCATTGGCGGCAAAGCTGCGCTCGGCCTGAAAGGCGTCGTCCAGCCGGGTCAGGAGCGCGTTCAGCGTCTGCGCCAGCGGCTGCACCTCGGCGGGCAGGGCACTCGCGTCGACCGGCGTCAGATCGGCCGCCCCGCGCCGGGCCAGCCGCAGCCGGAACTGCCGCAGCGGCGCAAAACCGTAGCGGATCAGCCCGGCAATCCCGGCCAGCGTCAGGGGCAGCACCAGCGCGATCGGCGCCAGAAGCCCCATCCGCACCTCGAAAGCCATGCGCCTGCGATGCTCCATCGGCTCGGCCACCGAAATGCGCACCGTGCCCTGCAGCGCCGCATCATTGTAAAGCCGCAGGGCCTGCGTGGAGCGAAAGCCGGTTCCGTCCCAGGCCGGGAACGCCCCCGGATCGGCCCCATGCGAGATCATCAGGATCGCGCCCTTGTCGTCGCGCACGATGTAGCTGAAACTGTCGTCATGCGGCCGCACCGCGGGCACCTGTTGCGTGCCCGTCACCAGATCGCCGCGGCTCAGGATGTCGGAAACGACGAGCGGCAAGACCCGATGCGCGGTTTCCTGCAGCGAGGCGTCGAACATCGTATCCATCTGCAACCGCTGCCTGTAGGCGGTGAAGCTGGCCGCCGCGATCCACAGCACGGTGACCAGAAGCCCGACCGTGATGGCCAGACGCGATTGCAGCGACCGCCGTTTCATCCGCGCACCAGCCGGTAGCCAAGGCCGCGTTCGGTCTCGATCACGCGCGCGCCCAGTTTCTTGCGCAGCCGCGAGACATGCACCTCCAGCGTGTTCGAGCCGATCTCGTCGTCGAAGCTGTAAAGCCGGTCCTCGAGGTCGCGTTTCGGGAAGATCTGCCCGGGGCGCGACAACAGCAGCTCGAACAGCGCCCATTCCCGCGCCGTCAGCGCGACGGCCTTGCCCGCCCGGCGCAGATCGCGCGCGGCCAGATCGATCGTCAGCTCGCCCAGTGTCAGCACCGGATTGGGATTGCCCGCATAGCGCCGCGCCACCGAGCCGATCCGCGCCGTCAGTTCCGCCAGATCGAAGGGCTTGACCAGATAATCATCGGCCCCGGCATTCAGCCCCTCGATCCGGTCCGAGACCTGATCGAGCGCGGTCAGAATGATCGCCGGCGTCGCAACCCCTTGCGTGCGAAGGGTTTTCAGAAACGGAATGCCGCGGCCGTCGGGCAGCATGAGGTCCAGCAGGATCAGATCATAGGCCGCCACCGCCAGCGCATCCGCGGCCTGATCCAGCCGCATCGCCCAATCGACCGAATGGCCGTCGGCCGCTACCTGATCGCGCACCGCGGCCCCCAGAACGGTGTCGTCTTCCACGATGAGGATACGCATGCGGGGGGCTCCTTGTTCACCCTTGCCCTATCCTGTGCCAAGCTGACGGGAAGCTGAAGCAGGTTTTTCGAAAGCTTCAGCTTGTTGTCAGACTCGGGGGTCAAAAGCGCCTCATCCTGATTGGAGAACCTCATGACCGCTTCCCGCTTCCTGCCCGCTTTCGCCGCCTTGGTGGTGCTGGCACAGGCCCCCGCCGCCGCCGCGCATGACAATGACTGCACCGTGCCGATGGCCGACTGGCAACCGCGCGAGGCGGTGCAGGCGCTGGTGGAGCGGCAGGGCCTGACGGTGCGGCGCATCAAGATCGACGACGGCTGTTACGAAGTCGATGCGCGGGATGCGACCGGACAGCGGGTGCGGATGCGGCTCGACCCCGGCTCGCTGATGATCCTGCGCCGCGGCGACGACGATGATGATGACGACGACCATCACCGCCGTCGCGGCGATGACCACGACGACCAGGATCGTTCCTCCCATCACGACGACTGATCCGGGTCCGCCCGGGCAGGGCGGCGGTTTTTCCTTGGTCGGAGCCGCCGCCCACTTTTCCGAAATCCCCTTTGCCCCGGACCCGAAGTCCGGGACGGGTGCTCTTGTTCCTGATGCAACCAAAGGAAATCGCAGATGAAATCCTCTCTTCCCCTGATCGCGCTGGCCGCGCTTTTGTCTTCGACCGTGGTGGGCGCGCTTTCGGCCGCGCCGATCGATGCGCCGCTTCTGGCCGGCTCCCCCGCCGCCCCTGCCGCCGCCCCGGCCGCCCAGCCGGTGCAGCTGGCCGACAATGATCATCATCATGATTTTGACGACGGCTTCTTCGGCTGGTTCGGCCATCACCACGATCACGATGACGATGATGACGATGATGACGACGACGATGACCGTGGCGGCCGCAACTGCCCGCCCGGCGCGACCGGCTGCGGCGCGGCCCCGGCGGCAGCGAGCACGGTCGCCCCGCCCGCGAACGGCCTTTTCGCGCCGGGTTCGAAACCGCAAGTGCAAACGAACTGAGGGGGCCGCGATGAAACCGTTTCACACCGCTCTGGCGCTTTCGACCGCACTTGTTCCGGGGATGGCTCTGGCCACCCCGGTCACCTTCACCACGCAGATGAGCAATTATGGCGGCGATGGCGCCTATCTCGCCTATTACGTCACCGATGCGAATGGCGCCTATGTCGGCTCGCTCTGGATGGCGGGCGGCAAGGCGAAATACTACAGCCACCTCGGCGGCTGGTATGCGGCGACCGGCGGCAATACCGCGCAGGTCGATGGCATCACCGGGGCCTCGGTGGGGGCCGGGCGCGAGCTGAAGATCACCCTCGATCTGGCCGACACGCTGTTTGACCAGGGCTATGTCCTGCATGTCGACAGTTCGGTCGAGAAGATGTCGGACGTGCCCAAGGATGTCTCCATCCCGCTGACCTCGGACAATCTGGGCAAGCCGGTGGCGGGGAAATACTTCGTCCAGAGCCTGACCATCTCCAAGTAAACCCCTGAAAAGGAGGCACTCCCGTGCTGCGATTTCTGCACCGTTGGCCCGGCCTTCTGGCGGCGCTTCTGGTTTTCGTTCTGGCGCTTTCGGGCGCGGCGCTGTCGCTTTATCCGGCGCTGGAACGGCTCGCCGTGCCGCAGGCCGCAAGCACGCTGACGGTCGCCGATTTGGCGGCACGGGTGGCCTCGGCCCATCCCGGTCTGGAACAGATCCGCCGCGCGCCCTCGGGGCGGGTGGTGGCCTGGTGGTTCGAGGGCGGCAGGCCCGGCGCGGCGGTGATCGACCCCGCGACCGGCGCCGATATCGGCAGCCCCGATCCGCTGCCCGGATCGCGGTTCCTGACCGGTCTGCACCGCGAGCTGTTCGCGGGCGACGCCGGGCGGCTGGTCGCGGCGGCGGGCGCGGCGCTGATGCTGGCGCTGGCGCTCTCGGGGGCCTGGCTGGTGGCGCGGCGGATGGGCGGCTGGCGCCGCTGGTTTGGCCGCAGCCGCGGTTCCTTTGCCGGGCGGCTGCATGTGGAACTGGCGCGGTTCGCCGTGGGCGGGCTGATCCTGTCCTCGGTCACCGCGCTCTGGATGACCGCCTCGATGTTCTCGCTTTTGCCCGATGCCGCGGCCGAGCCTGCACCGGCGCTGGCGACTGCGAACCTGCCGCGGCTGCCCTATGACCAGATCCCGGCGCTGGCCAACACGCCCGCCCATGCGTTGCGGGAGCTTTCGCTGCCCTCGCCCGACGATCCGACCGACACGTTCAAGCTGGTGACCGAGGGCGGCGCGGCGCTGATCGATCCGGGCACCGGGGCGATGCTGTCTTCGGCCACCCCCGGGTTTTTTGAAAAAGCCACGGAAATCATGGTGATGCTGCATACGGGGCAGGGGGCCTCGATGCTGGGTCTGCTGCTCGGGCTGATGTCTTTGTCGGTGCCCGCGCTGGCGCTGAGCGGGGCGCAACATTGGTGGGCCGGTCTGCGCTCCAACCGTCGCATCCGCCACAATGCCCGGGCCGATGCCGCCGAAACCGTGGTGCTTGTGGCCTCCGAGGGCGGCACGACCTGGGGCTTTGCCCGCACGCTTCACGATGGCCTGACCGCAGCCGGGCAAAAGGTTCACACCGCGCCGCTGGCCGGGTTCGATCCCGCCCGCCACGCCAAGGCCCGCCGCTTCCTGATCCTGGCGGCCACCTATGGCGAGGGCGAGGCGCCGACCGCCGCCAAGGGCGTCCTTGATCGCATCGCGGCGCTGACAACCGCCCCCGCGGCGCCGGTGGCCGTGCTTGGCTTTGGCGATCGCACCTTCCCGCAGTTCTGCGGCTTTGCCCAAAGCCTGCGCGCCGCGGCGGCGCGGATCGGCTGGGCGGAGCTCTTGCCGATGGCCACCGTCGACCGGCAATCGGCCCAGGATTTCGCCCGCTGGAGCCGCGATCTGGGCGCCGCGCTGAACCTGCCGCTGGATCTGACGCATCTGCCCGAGCGGCCGAAGACCAGCACGCTCACCCTGATCTCGCGGCGCGATTATGGCGCCGAGGTGCAGGCGCCGACCTCGATCCTGCGCTTTGCCCTGCCGCGCCCGACGCTGTGGCAACGGCTGACCGGGCAGGGGCTTGCGACGTTCGAGGCGGGCGATCTGATCGGCGTGCTGCCCCGGGGGTCGGACCTGCCGCGGTTCTATTCGCTCGCCTCCTCGGCGCGGGACGGGTTCTTGGAAATCTGCGTGCGCCGGCATCCGGGCGGGCTGTGCTCGGGGCAGCTGACCGATCTGGTCCCGGGCGCGACGATCGCGGGCTTTGTCCGCCGCAACCCCGCGTTCCGGCCGCAAAAGGGCCGCAAGCCGGTCATTCTGATCGGCGCGGGCACCGGCGTCGCGCCGCTGGCGGGCTTTTTGCGCGCCAACCGTCGTCACCGGCCGATGCACCTCTACTTTGGTGCCCGCGCGCCGCAAAGCGACCTGCTTTATGATGCCGAGCTGCGCGACTGGCAGGCGGCGGGGCAGCTGACGAAACTGACGACCGCCTTTTCCCGCCATGGGCCGAAGACCTATGTGCAGGATGCGCTGCGAACGGACGCGCCCGAACTGGCGCGGCTGATCGGGGCGGGGGCGCAGATCATGGTCTGCGGCGGGCGCGACATGGCCGGGGCGGTCCGCGACGCGCTGACCGAGATCCTGGCCCCGCTCGGGCAGACGCCCGCCACCCTGAAAGCCGAGGGACGCTATGCCGAAGATGTCTACTGAAACCGCCCGCCTGGTGCTGAACGGCGCCACGATGGGCACGCGCTGGGCGCTGACGCTGCATCCCGCGCCGGGCTTCGACCCCGCGCCCCTGCGCGCCGCCTGTCAGGCCGAGGTGGACCGGATCGATGCGCAGATGTCGACCTGGAAGCCGCAAAGCGACCTGATGCGCTTCAATGCGGCGCCGCTCGGGGTCTGGCAGGATCTGCCGCCCGAGCTGATGGAGGTGCTGCAAGAGGCGCTGGTCATCGGCCGCGACAGCGGCGGCGCCTTCGAGATCGCGATGGGCGATGCCGTGCGCGCCTGGGGCTTCGGCCCGGTGCCCGCGGATGAAACCGCGATCCGCGCTGCGATGGCAAAGTCGCGCCGCCCCAGCTACGAGGTGCTGGAGCTGGACCCGGCGCAGGGCCGCGCCTGCAAGCATGCCGAGATGAGCCTTGATCTGTGCGGCATCGCCAAGGGCTACGGGGTGGACCGGCTGATCGCGGCCGCCCGCGCGGCGGGGATTGACAGCGCGCTTGCTGCGATCGACGGCGAGCTGCGCGCCATCGGCAAACCGCCCAAGGACCGCGACGGAAACGATCGCGGCTGGGCGGTGGCGCTCGAACGCCCCGATTTCGGCCAGCGCGCCATTCATGCGATGTTCGAACTCAACGACATCGCGATCGCCACCTCGGGCGATTACCGGCACTGGGTCCGGGTCGGCGACCGCCATCTGGCCCATACGATGGACCCCGCCCGCGGCGCGCCGCTGATTGGCGGTCCGGCCTCGGTCACGGTGCTGGCCGAGAGCTGCATGCGCGCCGATGCGCTGGCCAGCGCCTGCATGGTGCTGGGCGAAAGCCGGGGCAGGGCGCTGGCGGCGCGCTTTGGCGCCGAGCTGATCTGCCTGACCGGGGCCGACCGCAGCGCCCCGCTGCCAAAGGCGGTCTGACGCGGGGCAGACGGGTCCGGGATGCGTGATTGCACTCGCCCGATGCGCGAAATAATGCTACGGTTTAAGCCAGAAGGGAGAAACCGGAGACAGGATTGGTCGTTCGCAGCCCCCGTTTCGATCCGGCATCCGGCGCTTTGGCGTCCGCTTGTGTCGGAGAGCTACCCTGGCGGTTGCGAAGCGGCGCCGCCGGACCTCTGATCGTTCTGGGCCGTGCCGCGGGCGATCTGACCCTTGATCTGGCCGCTTTCGCGCAGCTTTTCCATCCCGACGACCGCGCCGATCTGTGCCGCTTCCTGAGCTTTGGCCCGGCTCCGGCGCGGCTGGGGCTGGACCTGCCCGAAACCTCCTCGGCGCGGGGGATCCTGTTGCGGATGCGCTGGGGCGGCGGCGGCGAGGATTTCATCCTGACCTGTCTTGAACCGGATGCGAGCTCCGCCGTCAGCCCGCGCGCTGCGGCCTCGGGGCGGCTGTTGCGCCTCGATGCCGCGCTGCAGGTGGCGCGCAACACGCTGGAAAACGCCGGCATCACCCCCATTTCGTCCTGGAGTGTCGATCTGCGCAGCGGCGCGCTGAATGTCTCGGCCTGGTGGAAGGACCGGCTTGGCTACGGCCCCGAGGCGTTCGAGCCGCTGACCCATGACGACTGGGCGCGGATGAGCCACCCAGAGGATGTCGCGGAGTTCGATTCCCCCGAGACGCGTGCCCGGCTGCGCCGCGGCGCGTTGGTGCAATGTCTGTCGCGCTCGCGGCATCGGCTGGGCCATTGGGTCACTTTCCTGTCCTTTTGCCGTGCCGTGCGCTGGGACCCCGCGGGCGAGATCAGCGTTTTGATGGGCTGCGATCTCGACATGACCGCGGTCTCGACGCTGGAGGGCGCGCTGGCGCGCGAACGCGACCGGCTGACGACGATCCTCGATGCGCTGCCCAGCGGCAAGATCGTGCTGGATGCGCAGGACCGGATCGTGCTGGCCAATCCCGAGGCCTGCGCGCTGATGGGTTGCGGCGCGGGCGAGGTCTGCGGCCGCCCCTTGTTCGAGCTGCTGCCGATCGAGGAGGGGCGGGCGGATCTTGCCGCGGCGATGGAGGAGCCCGGCCACAGCGGCCCGGTGCTGATCCGCTCGCGCCGGATCGGGCGCTGGCGGCTGTTGCAGGTCGATGTGGTGCCGCTGCCGGGCGATCCCGGTGACGGGCGGCTTTTGCTGTCGCTGTCGGACATCACCACCCTGCATGATCTGGGCCAGCAGCTTGAGAAATCGATCGACAATGCCCGCTTCATCGCCACCCATGATCTGATGACCGGCCTGCCCGACCGCTATCTGATGATGCGGCGTCTGGGCGAAAGCCTGACCCGTCTTGACGCCGGGGGGGGCGGCAAGATCGCCGTGCTGTGCATCGGTTTCGACAATCACCGGCTGATCAATGACACGCTGGGCCACGAGACCGCGGATCAGCTGATCAAATCGGCAGCGAAGCGGCTGGAGCAGGGCCTGCCCGAGGGGGCGCTGCTGGCGCGCACCAGCGAGGATGAATTCGTCGTGCTGCTGCCCGGGGCCGATGCGCTGGCCGCCGAATCGCGCAGCTGGGACATCGTGCGGGCCTTTGCCCGACCGATGCGGCTGCCGCGGCGGCAATGTTTCCTGACCGTCTCGATCGGGGTGGCGCTGCAGGAGGGGCCGGGCGGCTGCGCCGAGGCGCTGTTGCGCGCGGCCGACATGGCGATGCATCAGTCGAAGGCGCGGGGCCGCAACACGGTGACGCTGTTCTCGCCCGAGATCGGGGCGCAGTTCGAGCGCCGGACCGCGGTGGCGCAGGCGTTGCACCGGGCGCTGGAGGAGGGCAGTTTCGAGCTGCATCTGCAGCCGAAATTCGACGTGCGCGAGGGGATCCGGCTGATCGGCGCCGAGGCGCTTTTGCGGCTGACCGATGCCGAGCTGGGGCCGATCTCGCCTGCGGAATTCATTCCGGTGGCCGAGGTGGACGGGCTGGTCGCGGCGATCGACCTCGAGGTGATGCGGTTGGCCGGGACGATGCTGGCCGACTGGGCGGCGCGGGGGATCCGGCTGCCGCTGGCGGTGAACATCAATGCGACGACGCTGGATGCGCCGGGCCATGCCGATCTGGCCGAGCGGCTGTTGCGCGTCGGGCTGGACCCCGAACAGGTGACGGTGGAGCTGACCGAGACCGGCTTGGCCGCGCCGGGGCTGCGGCAGCGGCGCAATCTCGAACGGCTGCGCGATGTCGGCTACAAGATCGCGATCGACGATTTCGGCACCGGGCAATCGGCGTTGGGGGTGCTGCAAAGCCTGCCGGTGGCGGAAATCAAGATCGACCGCTCCTTCGTGCGCGGTCTGGAAGGGCCCGAGCCCGACCGCGCCCGGGCGCTGATGCGGGCGATCCTGGCGATGGCGGGGGCGCTGGGCCTGCGGGCGATCGCCGAGGGGGTGGAGACCGAGGCGCAGTTCTCCATCCTGAAGGAGGAGGGCTGCCCGGCGATGCAGGGTTTCCTGCTGGGGCGGCCGCTGGGCTTGCGCAGTTTCGAGGCGCGCTATCTGGCCAAGGAATCGCGACCGCGCGCCATCGTTCTGGCCGCTCTCGGAGGATCGGGCGCATGACCGCACCGCCGCACCGGCTGCCCCATCCCGACACGCCCGAATCGCGGGCGCGCTGGCTGCATGACATCGGCGGCCTTTCGGTCGAGGAGATCGGCTGGCGGCTTGGCCTGCCCGCCGAGCGGGTGCAGGCGCTGCTTGATCAGCGCCCGAGCGAGGCGATTTCGGCACCGGGCGCCGCCGAGGGGGCGCGGCTGATCCGCCGTCTTGCCCGCCGCCTGCGCGACCGGTTCGGGCTGGGCACCGTCTGCATCGCGCAGCTGCCGCGCGAGCAGACCGAGCCGCGGCCGCTGATCGCCGCCGCCGCCGCCCGGCATCTGATGCGGGTGCTGCAGGCGCGTTCGGCCCCGGGCATCGTCGGGGTGTCGCATGGCCGGACCATCGCCGCGATGGTGGCGCAACTGCCCGAGATCCGGGTGGGCAGCCTGCGCTTCGTCTCGCTTCTGGGCGAGCTGACCTGTGCCCATGCCGCCTATCCGAATGTGGTGATGAGCCAGATCGCGCAGCGGCTGGGGGCGCAGGCCTTTCCCTTTCCAAGCCCGCTTTACGCCGCCACGCCCGAGGAAGCGGCGGAGCTTTTGCGCCAGCCGATGCTGAGGCGGGCCGCCGAAATGGCGCTGCAGGCCGAGGTCTGGGTGGTGGGCATCGGTCGCGCCGCGCCGGAAAACCAGCTGCATCAGTTCGGCCTGATCGGCGCCGAGGATCTGGCGGATATCGTTGGCCTTGGCGCCGCCTGCGAGATTCTGGGCCGATTCTTCGACGCGGAGGGCCGCGAGCTGCACTCCGCGCTGGCCGCCCGCACGCTGGCGCCCGCCGCGGCCGACTTCCGGCGCCGCCGGGTGATCGGTCTGGCGGGCGGGACCGACAAGGTCGTGGCGCTGCATGCGGCGCTGGCGGGGCATCTGTTGCAGGATCTGGTGACCGACAGCCGTACGGCGGTGGCTTTGCTTGACGAAGAGGAGCAGGCGGAGTTCGCGGCGCTGCTGTTGTGAAAATCCGCAGCCCGGCTGCGGTGAAAATTTGCAGCCCTGTCGCGGTGAAATTTTCGCGTTTCACCGCTTGACGGGGGGGGCGTGGATGCGTAGAAGCCTCCCACGCCCGAGGTTACGGCCCGGGAGAAATGCGCGGTTGTAGCTCAGTTGGTTAGAGTACCGGCCTGTCACGCCGGGGGTCGCGGGTTCGAGCCCCGTCAACCGCGCCACTTTCAAAAAGCCCTCGCCCCGGCGGGGGCTTTTGCTTTTCCACGGCTCTGTCCGGCCCGTGTCGGGCGGATCGGGATGCGGGCGTTCCTGCTTGCTGTCGGGTTCCGCCAGACACCTGCGCTTTCCCGCTTGACGCCCTCTGCCCCAGCCGCTACACCCCGCCCATCGCGCGGTTGTAGCTCAGTTGGTTAGAGTACCGGCCTGTCACGCCGGGGGTCGCGGGTTCGAGCCCCGTCAACCGCGCCACTTTCCCCCTCCCTCTGGACGCTTCCCCCTTCGTGGCGTATCACGCGCCCAACGGAGGATCTCTGATGCGCGACGAGCTGGATGCGAAAACCCTGATCGACACCATGGGCCGGGCGGCCCGGGCCGCGGCGGCCGAGCTGGCCTTTGCCCCGGCGCCGCGCAAGGAGGCTGCCCTTCTGGCCGCCGCCGAGGCCGTCGCCGCGCGTCAGGACGAGATCCTGGCCGCCAATGCCGAAGACATGATCTTTGGTCGCGACAAGGGCCTTTCCCCCGCGATGCTGGACCGGCTGATGCTGGACGAAACCCGCCTGCGCGGCATCGTCGAGGGGCTGCGCGCCGTCGCCGCCCAGCACGATCCGGTGGGCGAGGTGATCGCCGAATGGGACCGGCCGACGGGGCTGCACATCCAGCGCGTCCGCACGCCCCTGGGCGTGATCGGCGTCATCTACGAATCGCGCCCGAATGTGACGGCGGATGCCGGCGCGCTGTGCCTCAAGGCGGGCAATGCGGTGATCCTGCGCGGCGGTTCGGAAAGCTTCCATTCCAGCCGGGCGATTCACGCCTGCATGGTCGCGGGGCTGCAGGCCGCCGGGCTTCCGCAAGCGGCGATCCAGCTGGTCCCCACCCGTGACCGGGCGGCGGTGGCCGAGATGCTGCGCGCCGTGGCCCATATCGACGTGATCGTGCCGCGCGGCGGCAAGGGGCTGGTGGGGCTGGTGCAGGCCGAGGCGCGGGTGCCGGTTTTTGCGCATCTGGAGGGCATCTGCCACATCTATGCCGATGCCGAGGCCGATCTGGAGAAAGCCCGCCGTGTGGTGGTGAATGCGAAAACCCGCCGCACGGGCATTTGCGGCGCGATGGAATGCCTGCTGATCGACCGGGCGTTTTACGCCCAACACGGCGCGGTGCTGATCGAGGATCTGATCGCCAAGGGCGTCGAGATGCGGGTCTGCCCCGATCTCGCCCATATCCCCGGCACCAAACCCGCGGCGGAGGAGGATTTCGGCCGTGAATTCCTCGACATGATCTGCGCGGCGAAGCTCGTGGACGGGGTTGATGGCGCCATCGCCCATATCCGCCGCCATGGTTCAAGCCACACCGAATCGATCCTGACCGAGAATGACGCCACCGCGGCGCGGTTCTTCGAACGGCTCGACAGCGCCATTCTGATGCGCAATGCCTCGACGCAATTCGCCGATGGTGGCGAATTCGGCATGGGGGCGGAAATCGGCATCGCCACGGGCAAGCTGCATGCGCGCGGCCCGGTCGGGGCCGAGCAGCTGACCTCGTTCAAATATCTGGTGCGCGGCGACGGCACGATCCGGGCGTAGGGTAACGCCCGGGGCCGGGCGCAGGGATCAGAACCGGATCTCGGCGCCCGTCTCGGCCACCTCCCAGACGACGCGCCGCCCCTGATGCCCGGCCTCGCGCGGCAACAGCAGGAACTGCACCTGCGCCGGGGAGACCGTGGCAAGGCTGCCCGAAAGCCGCGACCACAGCTCGGGATCGGGTTTGGTGCGCTTGGCTTGCGCGACCAGACGCCATTCGCCGTCTTCTTCCGAGATCACCACCTCGCCCCCCCAGGGCAGCGCGGGTTCCAGGCACAAAAGCCCGAGGAAGATCAGCTTCACCACCCGGCGCGACTGCTCGCCCGCGCCAAGCCAATGGTATTTCACCCGCCCCCCGCGCGAGATTTCTTCAAGCACGCCAAGGATTTCCGGGGTGCCGATGCGCTGATCGGCCGAGGCCTGGCCAAAGGCGATGCGGAAGAACTTGATCCGCGCATTGGCCGCGGCGACGCTTTGCGAAATCAGCTGCACCTCGGGGCTGTCGGCCAGCCCGGACATGGTCAGCAATTCCACCCCGTTGCCGATCGCCCCCAAAGGGCTGATAAGGTCGTGGCAGAGTCGCGACCCGACAAGAGCGACCAGATCGGCCTCGGAAGGCATGGTCTCGGGCAGGGGGGCGGTGGCAAAGGCGTCATGGGGCATGGTGGATTTCCCTTTCGGGGGTCGCCGGAGCGAGGGCAGGATGAACGAGTTTCTGGAACCGGGGATGCTGGTGAAGAACCCCCAGGCCCCCGATTGGGGGCTGGGGCAGGTGCAGTCGCGCGTCGGCGACAGGGTGACGGTCAATTTCGAACATGCCGGTAAACAGGTGATCGACGGGCGACGGGTGCAGCTTGCCCTCGTTATTCCCGACCAAGGTTGATAAAAGGTTAACAGCTTTAAAATTGGTTAACAGCCCCGCGTCGCGGCCCTGATCCGTTTCGCCGTGCGGGGCATGCGGTCCGCGTCATTGCAGCCTTGCGCGCGGGCGCTTAAATGTGAACGAAGACGGAAGGCTTGAGCATGGCGGCAGCACCGCTTTCTTATGAAGTCAGATTGGCGCGGGACGCAGCGGAGATCAGGGCCTCGCAGCGGCTGCGCTATGCCGTTTTCGTCGAGGAGCTGGGCGGGGCGGGGCCGCTGATCGATCATGAAAACCGGCTGGAAGCCGATGAATTCGATCCGCTTTATGACCATCTCGTGCTGATCGACACGGCGAAACCCGAAGCGGATCTGGACCGGGTGGTGGGGGCTTACCGGCTTTTGCGCTCGGACCGGGCGGCCGAGATCGGGCGATTCTATTGCGATGCGGAATATGATCTGACGCCGCTGCGCGCCTCGGGGCGGCGGCTACTCGAGCTGGGGCGGTCCTGCGTGCATCCCGATCATCGCGGCGGTGCGGCGATGCTGATGCTGTGGAATGCGCTGGCCGATTACGTTCTGGCGCATGAGATCGAGATCCTGTTCGGCGTCGCCTCGTTTCACGGCACCGATGTCGCGGCGCTGCAACAGCCGCTCTCCTGGCTGCATCATCACCATCTGGCGCCCGAGGGGCTGCGCCCGCGCGCGCGGCAGTTTCAACGCATGGATCTGGTGCCGAAACAGGCGCTGGACCGGCGCGCGGCGCTCGACGCGATGCCCAATCTGATCAAGGCCTATCTGCGGCTGGGCGGGTTCGTCGGCGAGGGCGCCTTTGTCGACCGGCCCTTCAACACCACCGATGTCATGCTGCTGATGGATACGCAGGCGATGTCGGAAAAGCACCGGGACTTCTACACCCGGCGGGTGGAGGGGCGCGGATGACCCGGCCGGTCTGGATGGGCGACGAACCGCCGCCCGAGACGCCCGCGACGCTGGCGGGGCGGGCGCGGCTGATCCTGCGCGGCGGGCCGATGGCGGCGGTGCTGCTGGTCGGGCTGATCCTGCATCTGGCGCTGCGGCTGATCGAGCAGCCCCTGCATGGCGGGCACCGGCCCTGGACCCCGGCGATCACCACCGCCGTCTGCCGGATCTGCATCGCCATCCTCGGGCTGCGCTACAGCGTGCGCGGCGAGCCGATGCGCCATATCGGCGCCGTCGTCGCCAATCACACCGGCTGGCTCGACATCTTCACCCTGAACGCCTGCCAGCGGCTTTATTTCGTCTCCAAGGACGAGGTGGCGGACTGGCCCTTCATCGGCTGGCTGGCCCGCGCCACCGGCACCGTCTTCATCCGCCGCGATCCGCGCGAAGCGAAGGCGCAGCAGGCGATCTTCGAGGATCGCATCCGCAGCGGCCATCATCTGCTGTTCTTCCCCGAGGGCACCTCGACCGACGGGCTGCAGGTGCTGCCGTTCAAGACGACGCTCTTTGCCGCCTTCTACACCCACGGGCTCGACAAGGTGATGCAGATCCAGCCTGTCACGGTGAATTACACCGCCCCCGAGGGCGAGGACCCGCGGTTTTACGGCTGGTGGCGCGACATGACCTTTGGCGCGCATCTGGCCAAGGTGCTCTCGGTCGCCCGGCAGGGCGCGGCCGAGGTGGTGTTCCATCCGCCGCTCGATGTGTCGGATTATCCCTCGCGCAAGGATCTGGCGGCGGCCTGCGAGGCGGCGGTGCGCTCGGGGCTGGTGCAGCGGTCGCGGTAGTGGCGCAACACCGCAAGCCGGATCGCCGTGGCCAGCCCGGTGCCCGGATCGCGGCTGGCGTCGATCTCGCGCGCGGCCTCGTTCAGGCCAAGCCCGCGGGCGGCGGCCAGTTCCTTGAAGCCGGTCCAGAACGCGTCCTCAAGCGAGACCGAGGTGCGGTGCCCGCCGAGCGTCAGCGAATGTTTGCGCGGCGCCTCGCTCACGCCTCGTCCCCGGGGGTGTCCTCGCGCCGATGCGCCTCAAGCACGGCGCGGGCCCGGGCCGCCTCGGCCTCCTCCAGTTTTTTCTGCGCCTTCGTGCGGCCGAATTTGGCGGCATTGGCATCGGCCGCGGCCTTCGCCTCGGCGCGGGCGGCTTGCTTGCGGAAACGGTTCAGATTGACGATCTCGGCCATGGCGCAGCATCGCACGGGGCCGCGGTTCATGCAATCCGGGCGGTGATCGCCCGCTTTGGCGGCTTGCCGCAGCCATCCGCCTGCGCTTTCCTGTGCCAAAGGAGACCGCCGATGCCCCTGACCATTGCCCCCGTCACCGAAACCGACCGCCCGGAGCGGGAGGCGCTGTTTCGCGCCTATGCCGCGTTTTACCGCACCGACGCCACCGCCGCCGAGGCCCGGGTCTGGGACTGGATCCGCTCCGAAACCGAACCCTATTGGGCCGATATCGCCCGTGACGCAGCCGGAACCGCGCTTGGCCTCGTGCAGTATTCGCTGATGCACCGATCGCTTTCGGGCGGGATGGTGGTCTATCTGAGCGACCTTTTCACCCTGCCGCAGGCGCGCGGGCAGGGCGTCGGCCGGGCGCTGATCGACCATGTCCGCGCCTTCGCGCGTGCCCGCGGTTACAGTTCGGTGCGCTGGTTGACGGCAGAAACGAATGCCCCGGCGCGGGCGCTTTATGACAGCTATGCCCCGGCCTCGGGCTTCATCCTTTACGCGATCACCCCCTGAGCCGCCCGGTCGCAACATTCGGCCGCCGCGGACTTGCGCCCGCGGGAGGGGCGGCCTATCTGCGAGATACTCTCCTCTGACCTTTGTGATTCCCGCTCATGACGTGTCGATTTCCCATGTGCCCCGCTTTCCGGTCCGGCGGTCCCTCGGGGCGCCGCGCATGAGCCGGATGCCCGGCCCCGCCGCCCGCGCCCGCGCCCGGGCCGTTGCCGCGAGACTGCGCGCGCGTCTGGCGCGTCAGCCGCGGCCCGAGCGGCTGTCGGATCTGCTGACCGAACTGGCCGAGGATCAGGGCCGTGAGCGGATCGCGCTTTCCGATCTGCTCGACCGGCTCAGCGTGCGCGCCTTCGGCCCGCTGCTGGTGATCTTTTCGCTGCCGAACGTGCTGCCGACGCCGCCGGGCACCTCGGCCGTGCTGGGGCTGCCGCTGATCTTCCTGACCTTTCAGATGCTGATCGGCGGGCCGCCGCGGTTTCCCGCCTTCATCGCCAACCGCTCGATCGCGCGGGCGGATTTCGCCCGTCTGGCGGCGGTGCTGGTGCCGCGGCTGTTGCGCGCCGAAAGGATGCTGCAACCGCGGCTGAGCTTTATGTCCTCGCGCTGGGCCGAGCAGGGGCTGGGGCTGCTGGCGCTGGTGCTGGCAATCGTCCTGACGCTGCCGATTCCGCTGGGCAACGTCGGCCCGGCCTTTGCGCTGGCGCTGATCGGTCTGGGCCTGTTTGAGCGCGATGGCGTCTGGGTGCTGGCCGGGGTGGTGGCGGGGCTTCTGGCCCTGGCGCTGGTGCATGGGGTGATCTGGGCGATGATCGCCGCCGCCGCGCATGTGCTGCAAACCTGGTCCTGAGGCGCCTGTCGCGCCCTGAAACGCAAAAGGCCCCCGCCGCGGCGGGGGCCTTTTTCTTTGGCTGGCAAAGGCTTACTTCGGCAGGATGCGCACGCCGCCCTTCGCCGCCGAGGACGCGAACATCGCATAGGCCCTGAGCGCGGTCGAGACATGGCGCGGACGGGCCGCCGCGGGCGTCCAGGGCAGCGGCCCCTTGGCGGCACGCCGCGCCTCCAGCACGTCTTCGGCCACGGCCAGATGGATGCTGCGGTTCGGAATGTCGATCTCGATCACATCGCCGGTTTCCACCAGCCCGATCAGCCCGCCTTCCTCGGCTTCTGGGCTGACATGGCCGATCGACAGCCCCGAGGTCCCGCCCGAGAAACGGCCATCGGTCAGCAGGGCGCATTTCTTGCCCAGGCCTTTCGATTTCAGATAGCTGGTCGGATAAAGCATCTCCTGCATGCCGGGGCCGCCGCGCGGGCCTTCGAAGCGGATCACCACCACCTCGCCCTCGGTGACCTTGCCGGTCAGGATGCCCGAGACCGCATCGTCCTGGCTTTCAAAGACTTTCGCCGTGCCGGTGAATTTCAGGATCGACTCGTCCACGCCCGCCGTTTTCACGATGCAGCCGTTTTCCGCGATATTGCCGAACAGCACCGCCAGACCGCCGTCCTTTGAGAACGCATGTTCGGCCGAGCGGATCACCCCCGTCTGCCGGTCGCGGTCGACCTCCTTGTAGCGGTTTTGCGTCGAAAACGCCTCGGTGGTGCGCACGCCACCGGGCGCGGCGCGGTAAAAGCTGTCGACGGCGGGATCATTCGCCGTCATCACGTCCCAGGTCGCGATCGCCTCGCCGATCGAGGCGGAATGCACGGTGCGGGCGTTCAGATGCAACAGACCCGCACGGCCCATCTCGCCCAGAATGCCCATGATGCCGCCTGCGCGGTGCACGTCTTCCATATGCACGTCCTGCTTGGCGGGCGCGACCTTGCACAGCACGGGCACCTTGCGCGACAGCCGGTCGATGTCGTCCATGGTGAAATTCACCCCGCCTTCGTAGGCGATGGCCAGAAGGTGCAGCACCGTATTGGTCGAGCCGCCCATGGCGATATCGAGGCTCATGGCGTTCTCGAACGCTTCGAAGGTCGCGATGTCACGCGGCAAGAGGCCCGGTTCGTTGCCCTCGTAATGCCGCTTGGTGATGTCGACGATGCGCCGCCCGGCCTCGAGGAACAGCGCCTTGCGGTCGGCATGGGTCGCCAGCATCGAGCCGTTGCCCGGCAGCGCCAGACCCAGCGCCTCGGCCAGACAGTTCATCGAGTTCGCGGTGAACATGCCCGAACACGAGCCGCAGGTCGGGCAGGCGGCTTTCTCGATCGCCTCGACCTGTTCGTCGGTGTAGCTGTCGTCGGCGGCGACCACCATCGCATCGACCAGATCAAGGTCGTGGTCGATCACGTCGGGGCTGATCTTGCCCGCCTCCATCGGCCCGCCGGAAACGAAGATGACGGGGATGTTCAGCCGCATCGCCGCCATCATCATGCCGGGCGTGATCTTGTCGCAGTTCGAGATGCAGACCATCGCATCGGCGCAGTGGCCGTTGACCATGTATTCGACCGAATCCGCGATCACCTCGCGCGAGGGCAGGGAATAGAGCATCCCGTCATGGCCCATGGCGATGCCGTCATCGATGGCGATGGTGTTGAATTCCTTGGCAACCCCGCCCGCCGCCTCGATTTCGCGCGCGACCATCTGGCCAAGGTCTTTCAGATGCACGTGCCCCGGCACGAACTGGGTGAAAGAGTTGACGACGGCGATGATCGGCTTGCCGAAATCGCCATCCGTCATGCCGGTCGCGCGCCAGAGGCCACGCGCCCCCGCCATGTTGCGGCCATGGGTCGATTTGCGGGAACGATACTGCGGCATCTGGCGTCTCCGGGCTGGCTTGGATTTGGCCCTTCTAGCGCAGGCCGGGGGGCGATGCCAACCCGAAGCCTTGCGGCATGGTCGCAGCCGGGCGCTGTCGGGCGGGGAAAGGCGGGGCCTTTCCTTCTCCGCCCGAACCCGCCCTTACGCCATCAGCTCCACCGCCATCGCCGTGGCCTCGCCGCCACCGATGCACAGCGTCGCGACGCCGGTTTTCAGCCCATGTGTCTGTAGCGCCGCCAGCAGCGTCACCAGCACCCGCGCCCCCGAGGCGCCAATCGGATGCCCCAGCGCGCAGGCGCCGCCATGCAGGTTCACCCGCTCATGCGGCAGATCCAGCGCCCGCATTGCCGCCATCGCCACCACGGCGAAAGCCTCGTTCACCTCGAACAGATCGATCCGGCGCAGATCCAGATCGAGCTTCCCGGCCAGCTTCGTCAGCGCGCCGATGGGGGCGGTCGGAAACAGGTTCGGCGCATCGGCATGGGTCGCATGGCCCAGCACCCGGGCGAGCGGCGTCAGCCCGCGGGCCTCGGCCTCGGAGGCGCGCATCAGCACCAGCGCCGCCGCCCCGTCCGAGATCGAGGAGGAATTCGCCGCCGTCACCGTGCCGCCCGGCCGGAAGGCCGGTTTCAGCGTCGCGATCTTGTCCAGCCGCGCCTTGCCGGGCTGTTCGTCGGTGGTGATGAGCCCGGCCCGGCCCGCCTCCACCGGGGCGATCTCCGCCGCGAAAGCCCCGCTGGCAATCGCCGCCTGCGCCCGGGTCAGCGAGGCGATGGCGTAATCATCCTGCGCCTGTCGGGTGAAGCCGAAGGTTTCGGCGCAATCCTCGGCAAAGGTGCCCATCAACCGGCCGCGGTCATAGGCATCTTCCAGCCCGTCCAGGAACATGTGATCCAGCACCTGCCCATGCCCCAGCCGTAGCCCGCCGCGGGCTTTCGGCAGCAGATAGGGGGCATTCGTCATGCTCTCCATCCCGCCCGCCAGCACGACGCGCGCCGAACCGGCCAGCAGAAGGTCATGGCCCAGCATCGCCGCCTTCATGCCCGAACCGCACATCTTGTTGATCGTCGTCGCCCCCGCCGCAAGCGGTAGACCCGCCTTCAGCGCCGCCTGCCGCGCCGGGGCCTGACCTTGCCCCGCGGGCAGGACGCAGCCCATCAACACCTCGTCCACAGCCTCGACGGGCACGCCCGAGCGCGACAGCGCCGCGCCCAAAGCCACCGCGCCCAGATCGGCGGCGGCAAGATCCGAAAACGCGCCCTGAAAGCCGCCCATCGGCGTGCGGGCTGCGCCCACGATCACCACCGGATCCATCGTCTCCCCCGTCATTTCGCCGCCATCCGCAAAGCGCCGTCGAGCCGCAGCACCTCGCCGTTCAGCATCTGGTTTTCGCAGATGTGCCGCACCAGCGCGGCATATTCCGCCGGATCGCCCAGCCGGTTCGGGAAGGGCACCGAGGCGCCCAGACTGTCCTGCACCTCCTGCGGCAGACCCGCCATCATCGGCGTGCGGAAAATGCCCGGCGCCACCGTGACGACGCGGATACCGTGCCGGGCCAGCTCGCGCGCCGCGGGCAGGGTCAGCGCCGCGACGCCGCCCTTGGACGCGGCATAGGCCGCCTGACCGATCTGCCCGTCGAAGGCCGCGATGGACGCGGTGTTGACGATCACCCCGCGCTCGCCGCCCGGGCCGGGGGCGTTCTTCGCCATCGCTTCGGCCGCCAGCCGCAGCATGTTGAACGTGCCCACAAGGTTCACCGTCACCGCGCGGGCGAAACTGTCGAGCCGGTGCGGCCCCTCGCGACCGAGGATCTTTTCCCCCGGCGCGATGCCCGCGCAATTGACCAGCGCATCCAGACGGCCAAAGACCGAGACCGCCAGATCGATGGCGGCCCTGCCGTCTTCTTCCAGCGTCACATCGGCGCGGCAAAACCGCGCGCCCGCGCCCAGATCCGAGACCGTCGCCATCCCCGCCTCGGCGTTCAGATCGACGATCACCACCTTGCCGCCCGCCTCTGCGACCATCCGCGCGACCGCCGCGCCCAGCCCGGAGCCGCCGCCGGTGACGACAAAGACCCTCTCTGAAATCTGCATCTTCTCCTCCCTTTCCCTGACGTCAAATCCTATCGGCCGGGGGTGGTCTGGCAACGGCAAAGGCGGGACATCCTGCGGTTGCGACGCAACGGAATTTGCGGCGCGGATGAGGCGTTGACGGCGGGCAGGGGGCTTGGCAAGACAGCGCAAAGGAGAGCCCGATGAGCACAGCCACCCCCGCCACCCGGGCGCTCGAGGCCGCCAAGGTGGCGTTCGAGCGGATCGAATATGATTACGTCGCCGGGCAGGACAAGATCGGTCTGCATGCGGCGGCGGCGATCGGCGCCGATCCCGCCGAAGTGCTGAAGACGCTGATGGTCGAGGTCGACGGCAAGCCCGCCTGCGCGGTGATCCCGTCGGATTGCACGCTGTCGATGAAAAAGGTGGCGGCGGCCTTCGGGGCCAAGGCGGCGACGATGATGCCCGCCGACAAGGCCGAGCGGCTGACCGGCTTTCACACCGGGGGGATTTCTCCTTTCGGGCAGAAGAAGCGGGTGCCGGTGGCCTTCGAGGCCGCGGCGCTGGGGCAGGGGCAGATCGTCGTCAATGGTGGCAAGCGGGGCCTGATGGTGCGGCTGGCGCCTGAAGCTGCGCTGGCGGTCTCGGGCGGTCTGGCCCGGGATCTGATCGCCGCGCCCTGATCGCCCCCCCGGATGTCACGCCCGCGTCGCAGTTTCGCCGGAATTCGCCGTGATATCCTCGCCGCGATACCAAGGTTCACCCCTCCCTTCCGCCTTCTGGAGCCCCATGCCGCGTCTCATCCCGCTTGCTTTTGCCCTGCTTGGCCTTCTGGCCCTTGCCCCCGCCGCCCCGGCCGAGACCCGGCCGTTGGGCTTTGGCCATTTTCTCAACAATGACGTGCTTGGCGACGGCCGTGACCGCTGGCAGACCGGCTCTTACACGATGTCCTGGCTGCGCGGTCCGCAGTGGCAGGGGCAGCTGCCCGCGCAGCCCTTCGAGATCCTCGAATACCGGCTGAGCGGGGCGGTGATCGCGCCCTCGCGGCTGAAAAGCCTGCGCGGCGACCGGCGCTATGTCGGCAAAGCCGCGTTTTCGATCCACACCCCCTTTGCCCTTGGTGCGGGCACCGAGGCCGATCTCGGCTTCGGTCTGGTCTGGACCGGCCCGGCGAACGGGATTTCCGATCTGCAGCGGGCGCTGCATGACCTGCTGGACGAGCCCCCGCCGCGCGCCGCCCAGACGCAGCTGCCCAACCACGTCTATCCGATGGTCAGCGCCGAAATCGCCCGGCCGATGGCGCTTGGGCGGGCCGAGTTGCGCCCCTTCCTCGAGGCGCGGGCGGGCGACGAAAAGCTGTTGCGCGTCGGGGCCGATCTGGCCTTCGGGCAGCGCGAACGGGGGGCGCTGTGGCGGCGCGACGAGATCACCGGCCATCGCTATGTCGGCATCGGCGGCACCGATGCGGGCGGCACCGCCTTTGTCGTCGGGGCCGATGTCGCGCATGTCTTCGACAGCGCCTATCTGCCGGGCGGCTGGGAGGTGCAGCCGGAACAGACCCGCAGCCGGTTGCGCGCCGGGGTCTCGACGCGGCTGGGCCGGGTCGGGCTGTTTTACGGCCTCACCTGGCTCTCGCGCGAGTTTGTCGGCCAGCCCGAGGGGCAGCTGCTGGGCTCGGTCCGGTTGCGGCTGCGCTTCTGACTTTTTCGCGCCAAATCGTCCTTTCCTTGATCTGGGTCAAAATGGGGGATTCACAAGGCGAATCACCCATGTTAGGTTTTGCTTAATCAAGGACCGAAGGGTCCATAAAACGAGGCAGGACATACAGGCAATGAAGCCGGGCTATCTGGGTACCTTCGTGATCGCGTGGGACCAGACAGAGATCGACGGCACCGCAGGGGCCCCGGTCGACAGCCTTGCGACGGGGGCATGCTGGCGCTGGAGCGGCGAGGCGGTGCGGGTCGATGGCCCGTCCGACCTGCTGATCCTGAGCGGTGCCGAGGGCAGCGAGGCGCTGCGCCAACGCGCCGCCCGGGTGGTGCGCCGCCTTCTGGGCGTCGCGATCGAGGGCGGCGACAGCGCCGCCTTTCGCGCCCGGGCCGATCTGCCCGAGCTTCCCGATCAAAGCTTTACCGTGACCGACGGCATTCGGGCCCATGACATCACGCTGATCGAACTGCCCGCGGCGCGGGCGCGTCTGTGTAGCGCGCGATCAGCTTTGGCAGGAAACTGAACCAGCTTTGGCAGGAAAACTTTTTCCCGCCCGTCCGTCCTGACGCTACGCGGTCACTCCGCCCGATCCGTCATCTGCATTCGTCTCTAGCGCAACTCAGCCGCCACGTTACATGCGATCTCTACCGCGCTCCGGACCGCGGTAGAGAATTGGAACGACATGGTGCTTCCTGTCAGACGTAGAAGATGTTGAGGCCGAGGATGTCGCCTGCGGTCAGGGCAGCGGTATCGGCGTCGGCGGATCCGGTGGTGAGCGCGTAGGCGATGCCGGTTGCGAAAATCAGGCCGACAGCGCCCAGGTCGAAATCGAAGGCGGCGTTCGGGGGCAGCGCAATCGTCGCAACCGGAGTATCCGTCCCTACCGTGGGGGCGCTCGCCTTGTTGTAGAGCTTGAGGTAGCGCACCGCGGCAGCGGCGTTGTACCCGACGATCTTAGCGACCTTGCCAGCAGAGGCCTTGACCGAGGTGGCGTTTGTCGTCGACGCAGCGGACAGAAGGCGCGCGACAGCAAGCGCGGAGCCCCGACCCGAGACGAACTGAACGCCGACATCGGCGGCCAAGTTAGTGCTGGCTGCCAGCGCGACACTCGGCGTGTTCGCAATCGCAACCGGCAGCGCGGCCGTCAGGTCGTTTGCCGGGCGCGGCATGAACTCGACGCGTTGGCGGTCGAAGTCGAGAATGCGCGCGAAGCTCACGCGCATATCGGTGCGCTTGATCACGCCACCGCCGCAGTTGACCGAGCCGATGTTCGCCCCGGTCGGCGTGGAACCGATGGGGTCGAGGTAGAGCGTCGTGGTTTGGATGTCCCGCACCCGATACGCTCCGTCGATACCGATGGTGCTGCCATCCACCGCGCTGCGGCAACCGATCAGGTTCACATAGTCGCCGATCAGCAGCCCAGCCCAAGCGGCGCTGCCCACGAGCGCGACGACATTGTCGGTCCGGCTCACGCTCTGGGCCACCTGCGCCACCGCGCCGAGCGCCGACATCAGGTTGCCCCCGTTCACGCGCGCGACATAGCCGCCATAGCCGGTCGCGGTGACGGCCGAGCCCCAAACCACGGTGAACATGGTTGCGTTGACCACCGAAGCAACGGTGGTCGCCGCGGTGAGGTTGGCGAAGTTGGTGGCATCCCGGTTGCCGTAGCACACGATAACATCGCCGGTCGTGAGCCCGTGCGGCACATCGGTGACCACGGTGGCGGTGGTCGTGCCGGTTTTGGTCGCCGAGACGATCTGCGCCACCGGCTGGGTCCGACTCGGATTGTTCGTCGCGCGCAGGCGAAGCTTGTAGCTCTTGTTGTGGTCTGGAACCACCTGAGACCGACGCAGCCGGTGGCTGAGCCCGGTCACCGCATCGATCGCGCCGTCAGTCCATTGCAGTCCATCCACGAACGCCGAAAGCCGGAATTCCGTGGTCGGCTGGAAAGCGTAGGCCAGAGCCGCGTTGATCGCCTGCACCGATGCGGTGCTGCCGAGCGTCGTCGAATGGTTCCCCGCCAAGGCGCCGCTGGGGAGAACGTCCCCGGATTGCGACCGGACATAGAAGGAGCCGTTGGTGGCCGAGGCGTTTTCGAAGATGACCGAGGCGCCGTCGGTCGCGTAGCCGAGCGCAGAACGGAAGAAAACGAAGCCCGATGCGAACGGCCCGGAAGTCACGCTCGGGATGTTCCCCCCCGGACCGGCAGTCGCTGTGAACTGCGTCTCGCTCGGCGCCGTGGCGACAACGAGAGCGGGATAGTTCAGCGCACTGTTCTGCGCCACGTCGCGGATGCCGATGCGCATGCCGGGCTTGAGCCCGTGCGCGGTCTCCGTGGTGACGGTGAGCGTCGTTGTGGCTTGCTGGATCGAGGCAATCGCCAGATCCGCCGGCGCGGCGAGCGGCGCATCGGTCGAGACCATTTCAAGGGCAAATTCCTGCCCAAGCGTGCGTTGCGACATCGAAAGGCCGACTGCAAGCTCATAGGGCATCTGGAAGGAGGCGAGTGTTTCGACAGTCGTGACGCCCGCTGAGAGCGGGTCTTTCGAGATGACAAGATAGCTCGACGCGACCGTGTTCCCGTCGACCGCCACGATATCCCCCGCGGACAGCGTTTGCGCCCAGACGGCGACGGAATCAAAATCCTCGAACGCCTCCCGGAACTTCGACTTCACGTTGCCGGGGGAGACGGGCAGTGGTGTCGCGTCGGTCACTTCGCGCGATTTTCCCGTTGACTGCACGATGAATTCCAAAACTGACATGTCGGCTCCTCAGAAGGTTGTGAAATTGATCGAGCCGGGGTCTTCAGCCGCCTCAATCAGGGATTTCAGTTCGGCCTCGCGGTCGAAACAGGCCTGCACATGGGTGCGCACCGCCAGCGCGAGGGCGATGATCTGCGCCGCGGCCAGATCAACAAATTCCCCGCCCGCGAGCTTCCAGCGCACGGTTGCCCCCGGGTCGAGCTGGGCGGCCAGCGCCGCGGCGGTGAGGCGGCTCTGGCTCAGATCGTCGGTCTGCACGCGCAAGCCGTTGACCTCGATGCCGCGGGCAATGGCCGCGTCGCGCGCCGATTTGAGCTGACTGAGCATCTCCGCCACCGTCATGGGGTGTGTCGTGATTTCAGAGGCGACGGCGTCCCGCTCGGTTTCCGCGCCGCTCTGAACATTAATCTCGCGCAGCCGCATGGTTATCGCTCCCAGGAGATGTTGATGGACCCCTCATCGAACGTGTCAGTCCCGTTCGCAGACCGGAGCCTGATCCGGTCAAGCGTTCCGGTCAGGGCGACCTTCCCGGCCACAATCTGCGTGCCAGGCTCGTTCGTCTGCATCACGCCACTCCCAACCCAAATGTTGCCGCCGAGATGGTTGAACGTGATCGCTCCGGTGAGCGCTATGGCCGCGTTTCCTGCGCGGATGATGAATGCGTCCGCACCGTTCGAGTAGTATCCGGGCAGCCCGGAGATCGTATCATAGCCGACACTTTGGACCGCCCCGGCCCCGAGTTGGATCTTGGGGTATGACGATCCGCTCAACGACACCCGTTGCATGGAGAGCGTGACACGATTGACGCCCGCGGGAATGCTGACAAAGTCAATAACAGACCCCGATGTGGTTGCGACGGTGCCGCTCTGCCCCGCCCCTACCAGCCCCAGAATCTCGCTTTGCGACCCGTAAAGCCGCACCCACGGCCTCCAACCGCTCGACCCCCTCCAGCGTATCCATGCAAATGTATCGGCCGCGCTACCCAGATGCCCCCAGGCCATCTGCACGCCGACACTGCCGGAGGTGATGGTCAGCACATAGCCCGCATTGTCCGCGATGGGCGCGTTTGCGGCCTCGGGCGCAAATCTGGACCAGCCCGAGGCGGTGATCGTGTCCAGATCCGCAACCACCTCGCCGGTGGCGGTGACTGCGCCGAGGCCCAGCGTCGCGCGCTGCGCCGCTGCGTCTGCATCATCCAGCAGCGCCCGGCCTGCAGCGGTGATCACCGCTTCGGCCCAGGTATCCGGCGCTGTCGAATAGAGCATCCGACCCGCCGCCGTGCCAAGGGTGGCGATCGAAGCGATCGTGGGCGAGACCGAGGCCTCCTGAGTGAATTGCGTGGCCAGCGATTTGACCGGGATCCGGGCCGTGGTGCCAGTGCGGTTGACGATGACCTCGTCGGCCAGATTAACCAATGGCAGTTGGGTGGTGCGATCGCCGCTCATCAGATGATCTCCAGCGTGTAGGGGCCGGACAGCGGGCCGGGCGCGCCATTGGCGTTTTGCGGCTCGAGCCAGACGTGATGGGTGCCCGCGCTCAGGCAGGCACCGGTTTCGAGATAGGCCACGACATCATCCACCGCCCCCGCGAAATCTGCGCTCGCGCGCAGCTCGATGGTGGCGTTGCCGGTGACCGCCTGGATGCGGTCGCGGGCGAGGCCATTGGCCACGATCACCGTGCCGGGGCGATCCGAGCCACCGCTGAGGCAGGGCTGCACCGTGCCGCCGGTGCGACCGGAGACGGTCAGCCCGACGCGGTAGATTTTGCCCGCCGTCGTCGCCAGCGGCTGCGAGAGCGCCCCGGCTCCCCCGGCAGCGTGATGGGCCTTGCCGCCGGTGATCGTCCAGCCGGTGCCCAAGGTCCAGGCTCCGCCATCCATCGCCCCGCCTGCGATCAGGTTGGTGCGCGTGGCGTCGCCCAGTGTCGTCGAATAGCTTTGCCCGGTGCTGACCGGGATCGGGGCGCCCACGGCATCGGTCTCGCGGTCAAGCGTGGCCGAGGTCGAGCGATAGACCTGCACCCGCGTCGTGTTGGCGTCGGCGCCGGTGGCGAACTGGACCAGCGCGCCACCCAAGAGCGGGGTCACCGAGATGCCCGCCGCAGGCAGTGCCTGCGGCAGCCCGGCATTGGCCATGCCCACGGTGATCGTCACCGTCGCCGAATAGGGGCCCAGCACCCCGGTCGCACTGCGGCTCCTGGCGCGCAGCTGCACCACCTGACCGACGGAATAACTGTCGATCGTGCCCCCCGCATTGGCGGCCGGGATGGTCTGTGAGGTCCAGGCGGTGCCCGAGGCGAGACGATGGTCGAGCACATAGGCCGCCGTGGTCACCAGGCCAGACCCCGGCTCCAGCGCGACGGAGATCCGATTGGCAAGACCGGTGGCGGCGGTGCCAGATGTCAGACCCGCGAACCGCGGCGCCGAGGGCTGCAAGAGGTTTTCGTCGATCTCGGCACCGACCCGTGGCGACCAGGCCGGGATCTCGGTGGCGGCCAGGATGGTATCGATCTGCGGTGCCGCATCGACGGTGCGCACGATCGCGCACATGTCCTCGGTCGCCTCGATCCGAGTCACGATCTGGGTGTAGCTCTCGACCGCCGCGGGTCCGAAATGCACCAGATCGCCCACCAGCGGAATCGGCCCGACCCCGGTCAGCGTCAGGATCTGCGTTCCGCCCCCCGCATTCCTGACGCTGCGCACGACAGAGACGCCAATCGTATCGTTGGCCCTTTCGAACACCCGAAATCGCACCGCATAGGTCTCGCCCGCCACCATCTCGACCACGTCATCTATCTCGATCAGCACGCCCTTGACCGCCTTGACCCGGGCCGCGACCTGCACGCGGCTCAGCACATCATGGCTGAGCGCGACGGCATCGCCGCGGGTGGTGGTGCGCACGGCGCCGTCCTGGGTGACCTCGTAAGTGTCGGGGCGGTGGATCGTCTCCAACTGGCGACGCCGCGCCTCGCGCCAGACCTCGGCAGCATGGACCTTGCCCGGCAGGCTCAGCTGCTCGGTCAGGGTGATCTCGCCCTCGTAGCCGGGCCAGCGGACGACGCGCTCGGTCTCCTTGTAATCGTTGCCCGCGTCGCGGAATTTCACCGTGAAGGCGTGGGGCGGATCGATGTAGGCGCGCGACCACTTGAACCCCCACGAATTGCGCGGGTTGATGTGATCGACGATCAGCGTGTTGACCAGCGGCCGGTCAATGACGACGCCCCAGCGCACCCCGTCATGGCGCGGCGTCGCCCGGCCCGCGGCCGCGATCTCGGTCAGCACGTCGCGCAGCGTGGTTCCCGTCTCCTCCAGTACGGCATTATAGGTCAGTCCCTCGGCCGAGCACCACGCGGCCCAGTCGGCCAGCAGGTCGAGATCGAGACCCGCATCCGCGACGGCTTTCGGATTGGACGGATGCGACAGCACCTCGATGAGCGCCGCGGCCGGGCTTTCCGAGCTGCGACGTACCCAGGTGCCCGTGGCAGCATCCCAGTCGCGGCTGATCCGGCTCACCAGGCAGTTGAAATTGTCCACCGTGCCATTGAGCTGATGCGTGGCCTTGATTCGCAGAGCCACCAGCGCCAGCGGCCGGGGGTAGGCCAGCGGATATTCGGGTCGGATTGTCTGCAGCGCGGCCCACGACGTGCGCTGTATGACCCGGGTGTCGGTGCTCTCGTCGCTCAGCATTGTCAGCCGCACCTGCCAGCGGCCGCGCGTCGGGAAGCTCCAGCCATGCTGGCGAAAAAAAGTCTCGGCCTTGGCCGCCGTGATGGTCAGCGTCTCGACCGTCTGCCATGTCTCGGCCTCGACCAGACGCTGTTCGATGCGCACCGAGATGGTGGTCGATTGTCGGCGCCCGTTGTCATCGAGCCGATAGAGCCCGCCCTCCCAGGCCAGGATGATCGCGGCGCTGGCGGCGTCTGGTCCGGTGGTGCGCACCACTGGCGTCTCGATCGACGCCTGACCGCTGATCACCTCGCCCGCGTCGTTGCGCGGCAGCGGGCGGGTCAGCTCGACGCCAATCGATTCCTCGACCACCTGGCGGGGCGTGATGCTCAGCGGCAATTCGCCCGCCACCCCGTAGCGGATCTCGGTCTCGACCTCGTCATATTCGGAGAGCGAGGTTTCGCCCAGCCGTATGTCGTCGATCGCTACCTCGCCTTCGCCGATGAGAAATGCGGCACGCACATACTGCGCATCGCCGACGATTTCTGTGTGGGGGGTGACGGCCATCGGCGCGGCATAGCGCATCGTGCCCAGCACCACCGGCACCGCGCCGCCCGGCTCGTAGCGGTTCTTCCAGCCGTTGATCGCATAGACGTTCTTGCGCTCGGTGTCAGGTTTGACCGGCGGAATGAGCGCGTTGACGGCCAACTGCCCAATGATTGTCAGCCCGGCGGCGATCAGTCCAATGCCAAGCTTCGATGTAATCCCAAGCCATCCCGCCACGGCAGGCGCCAGCGCCACGGCCGCGATCGAGACGACGATCGACAGGATCGAGCGCAGCGCCCCCTTGCCGGGCGTGATCCGGATCACCACGCGCACCCCGGGGCGCGGCCGGGCCAGATGCCATAGATCGCGCGGCACGATCTGGCTGCCAGCATCGGTCACCAGCGCAACGCGGGTGCGCCCCAGATCGGCCTCTGTGGCCGCGGGCAGCGCCCGGGCGACGATCTCGGCCACGGTCAGGCCATGCGGCACATCGAGCGTGATCCGCCCGCGGCCTGGGTCGAACTGCGGGGCAGCCAGCACATGGATGGGTGCGTTGATCGGGCGCAGATCACTCATCGCGCGGCCTCCGAAATGATCTGCACGGGAATTTCAACGACCCTTGAATGATGCCGCCAATGACCGGTGAAACGGTGCGCCCAGGGGCCGCGGCGATAGTCCTCCAGCACGGCATGGGTCTGGCCTATGTGGATCATCAGCCCGTGGCGGATCACGATGCCAAGGTGGGTGGACAGGCGGCCGCGCCGGAAGACCGCCAGATCAAAGGCGAGCGCCGGGCCGGTCACCGGCACCCAGAGCGGCGACGTTTTGGCGCCCTCGATCAGCGCGGCAATCTCGCCATGCTCCTCGATCGAGCCATAGCCCAGATAGTCGGGCAGCGTGATGCCCAGCTCCTCGCGGTAGATCACGCAGGCCAGCCCCCAGCAGTCCGCGCCATCGGCCGAGCGGCCATGATCGAGGTTCGGAATGCCTACGTAGCGGTTCGACCAGCTCATCCTCACCTCCACAGCCCAGGGAAACGCTGCCTCGTCATCCGTCCGCTCGGGAACGGTTCCTGCTCGATCTCATCACGCGAGAGCGACAGCGTGATCTCGGCCGAGGTGCCGTCGGCATTGGTCAGCCGCAGATCCTGCCACTCGGCCTCCACGACATCCGGCGTGGAGGCCTCCACCACCGCCAACGCCACCACCGGTTGGCCCACGAACGAGCGCAGCAGCTCCACCATCCGCGCGTCGAGATTATCCAGCACGATCTGCGCCTGCGCCGGGGCGTCCTCGGCATCGTCGGGCAGCACCGCCGAGGCGACGATCCAGAGATAGGGATCGGTGGCGGGGTCAGCCCCGCGCCAGGTGGAGCGGGTGCCGTAGAGCAGCGGTTCCTCGCTCAGCCGCTCGGTGTTGTCGGTCGACAGCCGGATCGGTGCGTCGAGATCCGGGTGGGTGATCTCGATCAGCACCACCTCGATCTCGGCCGAAACCGGATCGATCTGCGCCTGACGGGCATTGAGGGAAACACGACGGCTCATGGCATCACCACCACTTGAAACTGCTTGCGGAACTCGATGCCCTGCAGGGTCTCGATCGGCGGCGCATCGCCCCATGCGCAGAGCCAGCGCGCCGAGGCCACGAGCGGCACACCGCCCGCGCCAAGCAATGGCGCCCCGGTGGCGCCCAGCACAGGCCAGCCGTCCCGGGTCGGATCGGGTAGCCAGAACAGCACCGCGCCCTCGGCGCAGCTGACCTCGTAAAACGTGTCGAAGATCTCGCGCTGATACGAATTCAGGACCACCGACAGCGAGACCATCTTCGCCACCGCTGAAAACCGCCGCCGATAGCCGGGCGGACCGCTCTCAAAGCCGCGCTTGCGCCGGGCATCCTGCGGTTGCAGCTGATAGCCTGATCGTTCGGGCCGGGGCAGCGTCGTGGGCCAGACGGGATAGCTCATCGCAGCCGCCCCGCCTCAGTGACCCCGTAGACCTGGCGCATGGTGCGCCGCGCCTTGCCCCCCGGCGCCGCGATGCCCGCCGCCACGGCGTCGGAGAGCACATATTTCTGCTGCCGCTGACCGCGACTGTCGGTCACCTCCTGCACCTCCATTTGAAGGGCCGTGGAACTGTTGTTGACCAGCACCGGCTGCATCTGGATGATCGGCGCCACAGCATGATTGGCCGGTGCCCCGGCACCGAGGATGCGCCGCGTCAGGTCGGCAGGAACGATCGTGCTCGGCCCGGTGACATATCCGCCCCCGGCATAGCCAGGCATGCGCCCGCTGCGGATTGCCTCCAGGTTGTCCATTCCGATGCGCCGCACCGAGGCCGCGTCAAACACGTACTCGGCTTCATGCACGACACCAGCAACTTTCGTCGGGTTGCTTCCTCCGGTTGGGCCGCCCCCCGCAAAACCTGGAATTCCGAGACCGCTCATGATCCCAGAAAACAGCGTGCCCCAGAAACCGCCGCCCCCGCCGCCCTGCACGGCGCTACCAAGCGCCTGGCCGAACTTGTCGAACCCTCCGCCCATGGTCCCCAGCTGGCCGGTCGCAAGTGTCGTCGTGGTGCCGAATTTCGCCATTGCCTGTTCGGCGGCGCCCAGCCGGGTGGCCCAGCTCTTTTGCATCGCCCCATCGGAGGGGCGCTCGAACTGACGCATAAAAGCATCGGTCGCGCTCGACACATCCGGCGCCGCCTTCAAGGCGGCCAGCGCACCGGAATGGGTGGTGTTCAGTTCCTTCCAGACGTAATCAAGCTGCCCCTGAATATTGCCCAGGTTCTGACGCCCGCCAAGGGATGCCATCAGACCATCTGCGCGCGGGCCATGGTGCTGGAACAGCCCGTAGCTGGTCGCCACGCCATTCTTGACGTCTCCGGGGGCACGCGGGTCAAAACCACTTTCGCCCGCGATATTGCCCATGATCGCCGCCACCTGATGCGGCTGGAGACCCTTACCGGCGAAGAAGCTCCAGACCTGCTTTTGCACATCGTCCGAGCCCTGCAGCCCGCCCGCGCCAGCAAAATTGGAGCTGGACATCGCCGCCAGGTGCGCAGCGCCAGCCCCGCCGAGGATCACCGTGGCTGCGGTCACGTTCATGCTGGCGACGGTCTGCGCCGCAGCCGTAGCGGCCAGCTTCGAACCGTCGATAGGCCCCGCCTTGCCGGTCATCCGGTCCCAGATGCCTGACAGACCGCCGACATCGAGCATGGTGGCATAGTCGCTGCCAAAGATGGCATTCTTGATCGGGTTAGTGATCGCCAGTTCTTCGAACATCGCGCCGATTTCGGACGCCAGGTTCTCGAAAGCCCCGCCGAGGTCACCTTCCTTCAGCGCATCGAAGATCCCGTCGATCGCGTTTTCGCCAGCCTTCTGCACCGTGTCCCAGGCATCGCTGACGCGATCGAGCTGCGCCTGCAGATCGGCCGACAGTTCGGCTTGCTGCATGATCTGCCGTGCGCGGTCGCTCTCGCGATCGATCCCCGCGGTGCGGATGTCCATCTCGGCCTGATAAATCGCAAGGACCCGGCGCCGCACGGCCTCGCTTTGCCCGACAAGACTCAGCTCAAGCTGCAGCTGACCCACCGTCTGCGCTTGGGAGCGATAGAGATCACGACCCGCCGCCACGAGGCCGAAGGGATCGGCGCTGGACAATCCCTTGCTCGTTTCCCACAGATCGCGCAGCTCTTGCTTGTGGGCCTCGGTCAACTGCGTCATATCCCGAAGTTGCCGTTCGAAATCCTGACGCTCCGCCTCGATCTGCAGGCGCTTCACCTCTAGGCTGTCGGCACCATATTCCGCAGTGGCCTTGGCGATCCTCTGCGTCATTTCGAGATCTTCGGCCAGATCGTAGGGACCGCGCGTCTCCTTCATCACGTTCCGAAGATCGGTCAGGATGCCCAGGAGTTCTTTGCCCCTTTCAACACCGCTCTTGTACGGCGCCCCAATGTCAGTCTTCGCCAGCTCTTTTTCCAGAGCCGCCCGCTCTTCCGTCTGGCCTTTGAGGATTTGCGCGAGCAATGCGGTCTTGCCGACCTCCTGCCCGAACAGGATAGCGGCATCGGTCGCCCCTTCAGAGCCATATTGGGCACGCTCCAGCGCTTCCGCGATACCTTGCGCCGCGGCGATACGGTCCTCGTTCGTCTCTGCGAACTGGTATTTCTGGATTGCTGCGCCAACCTCCGCAGCGCTCATCGCAGTCAGGTTGAACTGCTTTTCCAGCGTGCGGCTGTCGATGACCCCGAAGTTAAGCCACGATTGCATCCCCGCTAGCGCTTCGGAAACCGCCATGATCGACTTCTTGACGTCCTGGGCGGCTTGCATCTGCGCAAGCCCCAGCAATGCCAGGTTCAGCTCCCGGGCCGCCTTCGCCTCGCTTCCGAAATCACCGCTGAGCTCGGAGGTTCCCTTTCGCGCCTCTTTCAGCGCGCGATCGACGGCAGAAGTCGATTTCTCCAGATCGCCGAGCGCCTCATCGAGCGATTTGGCTTGCTCGCCAGACTGCATGAACCATTGCACGGCTGCCGTGCCGAAGCCGATAACGGCCAAAGTGGCCAGGTTCATCGGGTTCAGCATCCCCATGAAGGAGGCCCGCAGCGCTGTCCCGACGCTCAGGCCGGAGGCGCGCAACCCGGTGAAGGTTTGCGTGACCTGCGTGCCCTGCTGCATCATCAGCATCATCGGGTTCTGGCCGGCCATCGCCATCATCGCGATGTCGTTCCACTGGGCCATCAGGTTCGCCGAATAAGCCGCGGCTGCACCTGATCCAGCCGCCGGAACCTGGCTCGGAACGGGCGGAACGACCGGCGGCATGATCGGGGGCGCAGGCACCGGGGCCGGGGTCGGAACCGGCGTGGGCAACGTGGCGGAGAAGCCGCCGATCGACGTGGTCGCCTTGCGCAGGGCTTCGCGCGCCCGGGCCTCCGCCTCGGCCGCGGCGGCGGCCTCGCGCGACGCCCGCGCGGCCTCACGCTTGGCAGTCGCGTTTTGCGCTGTCGCGGCCGTATCCTGCCCCGTCACGGCGGCCGCACCTTGCGTCTCGGCGGCCAGCGCATCGGTCGCGGCCAGCACTTCCTTGGCGGCCGCCGTCGCGCTCGTCGCGTTGCCGCGAAAGATCAGCTCATAGACGAAAGGCCCGCTCATCTCATCTTCCCACGAAAGCGTCGATCGCAGCCCGCTCCATCAGCTGCAGATCCGCAAAATCCACGTCGTCGTATCCACCCCGCCGCAGCGCGACATCGACACCGGCGTAGTCGAGGCCCAACCACAGCGCGCCATGCACCTCGGTCACCTGCCACTGGGTCTGGATGTCGAAAAAGGCCGCGACCGTCCGCGCGTGGCACTGCCAGATCTCGATCACATCCTCGGTGACGGGGGCCTCGATCTTGGCCCCCATCGCAGCAAACTGCGCCGCAAGGTCGGGGGTCGCCACGACAGGACGACTCGGATCGACCCGGCCCAGCCGCGCGCAGATCCAGGCGCGCGCGACGGCCGTCAGTTTCCCCGTTTCGCCTCCTGGCCGAAGTTCGCCTCGGCCAGCGCGGTCATGATCGCCGCACGCCCCCACGACAGCCCGACCAGCGCGTCGAGACGCTCGGTCGAGAACGGCACATCGGCGCCGCGCTCATCGACGATGCCCCGCCAGGAGCGGCAGCACATCCGCATCTGGTCCTTGTCGGCCTCGATGCGCTCGCGATCCGTCGTCGCGGCGGCATGCCGTTCCTGACACGCCAGCAGGACTTCGCGCGGTTGCGCCTCGAACTGCATCTCGAAGCTCTGCTCGACGAACGTGCCCGCATTGTCCGGATCAGGCACGCGCACGGTCACCGGCCACCAGTAGAGGTGCTTGTCGGTCATCACGAATTTCGGCATGGCGGCCTCCTCAGCGCACGATGATCTTCATTTCGTCGCGGCCCAAGACCGGGCACAGACGCAGCGGCAGGCTGTAGTTCGCGACATTGTCGGTCTGGCCCTGCGAGGGCTTGCCGATTTCGACGCCGGGCGCGGTGATCTCGACGATGTTGCCAGCGGTCTTGCCGTGGACGATCGACATCGCGGCGCGGGTCGAGGTCTTCGCGATGCTGAACCAGTCCTTGGTCGCGATCGTATCGGCCACAACAACTGCGGTACCGGTCGCCTTGCGATCAGTGATCTTCATCTCCTCCTCGCCGATCAGGAACCTGGGCGTGACGGTGTTGCCCAGGTCAAGCGACAGGCTCTCGGCACCGCCGGTGTAGCCATGCAGCGAGAAGGTGTCGTTCGCCTTCGAGACCGGCACCGGCGTCGTCCAGCCGGTCATGGTCACGGCAGGAAGGGCGACATCGGCGACGGCCCCAAGCATGCCCATAAAGCTGAACTTGAACTTCGGGATTTGTTTCGGGACGAAGTTCATCGAGACGTTGGCGCGGCCGCCGACGAAAATGTGCTGGACACCATCGCTGTTGAAATAGAGCGTCCCGCTCTCCTGGGCGGCTTCAACGATGGTGTACTCGACCTTGGTGGCGGCGGTGATTGCCTCGGCCAGCCCGCAGACCCGCAGGATCGAGCCGTATTTCGGCACGGTGCCCGCAGCACCGGCCCCGGCGATCTCGATCTCGAAGTCGAGCTTGCCATACATCGCCGTCAGGATCGCACCCTGATTGCCCATGTAAGGCAGCATCAGATCGCGCGAAACCTCGGTCGCCTCCAGCGGCGTGAAGGTGATGTTCGTCGCGATCAGCGCATTCGCGGCCGCGGGGGTCGCATCGACGCCCTGGTTCGTTTCGATCTTGTGAAGCATGGCCAGCGTCGGCCAACGGCGGGATGCCATGATCAGCGTCCTTTCCGGGTCGGGGCCGCGGTGGCGGCGGTGTTCGTGTCGGCGACGGTTTCAGTCGAGAGGTCGCCCGGCACCTCTTCCGCCGCCGACGGGGGCGTCGCGTCGGCCTCAAGGGCCTCGGTATCCGTATTGCGGCTCAGCGCGCCGGTCTCGGGGTCGCGCAGATAGCTGCCGCCTGCGGTGGGCTGCATCATGGTCATGCTCCTGTCAGGAAACGGGCGGTGGCCCAGGTCTGTGCGTAAATGCTGACGCCCGTGCTGATCGGGCTCGTCTCGCCGCCGACCAGCTCGCAAGGCTCGAAGAAGCCGGGGATCACGACGCCCGCCAGTGCGGCTTCGATGTCGGAGCGATAGGCGTCGAAGGCCATCGCGCGCTCGGCGCCCATCATGTCGTCGTAAAGGCGGACCACCGTGCCGACGACGAATTGCACATCGACCTTTTGCCGGAAGCCGCCCCCCATCAGGGCCTGCGGGCGCGCGGTCTCAGTCCACGGCATGATGATCGCAGTGCCGCTTTCGACCTGACCGGCACGGTCGGCCAGCGCATCGATATCCTCGGCGACATCGACACCGGCCCAGCGGGGATCGCTGAGTTGGGCGGTTAGATGGCTCAGGATGTCGGAAAGCATCAGCGCCACCCTGCCAGACGGGAGGGCGTGAAGACCTTTTCGGGATGCGCCGCCATGACGGTGCCGCCCGACACGGTGGCCGGGGTCTCGCCCGTAGCGACCGGCAGGGTGATCAGCCCGCGCGAGACATCCTTCAGGGCGAGGATCGCATCCTTGTAGTCTTGGCCAACATGATCGGGGGCACCATTGCGATGCAGCGTGTAGCGGGCGATGCTGACGGCCCAGCCGCGCACGATCGACGGCACCGAGGGCAGCGGCAGGGCGTATTTCGCACCGACATAGCCGTCGATCGCGGCATCGGCGGTGGCCAGCGCGGACGCGACGATATCGGCGTCGATCACACCGTCGCGGTCGCGATCGGCGATCTGGCGCAGCTCGGCCTCGCCCGCGCGGTCGATCAGGTCATCGAGCGTGGCGTAGGACATCAGCGCGCCTCAAACATCTGCTGCTTGAGCCGATAGCCTTCCAGAGCCCAGATTTTCTCGCGGGCATTGTGAAAGGCAATCTGGCGGCCGATCTCAGCGTCGAAGTTCTCGGGCGCCGCCGCAGCGCTTTCTCCGGTCACGCAATACCCATTGCGCAGCTGAATGCAGGCAACGGTGAGAGTGGTTCCCGGGAACTGATGGTAGTCCACCTGGTCGATGGCAGCATCGATGTCGGACGGCGACAGCCGCGGGGCGTCGCAGCCTTTTTGCTGCAGCTTTTTTTCGAGAACGTCTTCGTCCATGACTTACTCCTGACGCACTTGAGTTGCCGGGGGCGATGCGTGACCGCCCCCGGCGCGGGCGAGGGCCCCTCAGCCCTTCGCCTTGCTGCGGCCCGCTTTCGGCGTGCTCTTGGCGGCTTCGGGATCTTCTTCGACCGGCACCGCGCCATCATCGGCGTGTTGCACCTCGGCCTGGTCGCCCGCTTGGACGGGATCGAGGCTGTCTTCGGTGCCGCTCAGCGGGGGGTCATTCTGGTCTTCAGCCACCGGCAGCGGCCCGCCCTGAAGCTCGATCACCCGCGCTTCGAGCACCTTCAGCTGCGCCTCGGCCGAGAGCGCACGCGCCTGCCAATCGACGACCAAGGCATTCAGGTCTGCCGCAACGTCAGCATTTTCGATCAGCGCGGCTTTATCCTCTGCCAGCACACCGGCCGCGCGCAGTTGCTCGCGCTCGGCATCGGTCACGCGGACCTTGTCACCGGGACGCTTCACCGCATCGCGGATCTTCGCGGGGCCGGCCAGCACCACTTCGACTTCGTCTTTCATCAACGGCTCCTGTCGGTTCGAGAAAGCGGGCGGCGCACCGCCCGCTCCTGAAACCGACCGCCGATCAGGCCGCGGGCGCGCCAGCGTTCTGCAGCAGGAAACCGCCTTCGGCACCGACCAGATAGGGCCGCCGTTCGACCGTGGTCGGATAGATCCAGCTCTCGCAACTCTCTTCGTAGTAGGGCCGCTTGACCTGCGGGTAGCCCATCAGCTCGTAGGTGTAGCCGTAGGCGGGCACCTGGAAGTTGTCGCCGGTCTCCGGGACATAGGCGAGGATCGCGTCATCGCCCCAGACATCGCTGGCCATCGTGTCGTCGGTCGCATTCTCGGGCAGCCAGACCGCCGCGCCGAGCAGGACGCGCTTCACTTCGAAATAGCTCGCCAGCATGTCCAGGGTGACGCTGTCCTTGGAGGTGTACTTGAACTGTTCCTTGACCTTGGGATGCTTCTTCGCCGCGTTTGCCGCCGTCGGGCCCAGGGTGATCGTGTTCGGATAGCGCCCGATCGAGCGCCGAATCGCTTCCTTCGCGGCATCGATATCCGCTTTCGGATTCGACAGATCCGACGTCCAGCGCGCGGTGCCGGTCAGTGCCAGCTTGTGGTTCGCGTCGTAATTGGCCGCGGTGCGCGCCAGCTGAGCGGCGGCGTATTCGTGACCCAGATCGATGACGTTGAGCACCATGTTGACGGCGCCAGAGCCCAGATCGACACCCGGGATGGCTTCGGCTTCCTGCTGATGTTCGACCGGCACCACGCCTTCGAGCGCGTCCTGCACCAGCGCGACCGGATCCGAGGCATAGCCGTATTGCACGCGCTTCTTGTCGGCGCCCGGGGCCCGGCGGGTGTTCAGCATCCGGAAGGCTTCCTTGCCGAACTTCAGGACGCGCATCGAACGGTTGGGGATCGTCACCCTGGGAAACAGCAGGTGCGAGATGAACTCGGAATTGCGATAGCCGCGCGCATAGGTCGAAAGGATCGGATCGACGACTGCGGCAGTACGAACGTTGACGGGCGGGGCCATGGTAATCTCCTCAGCGGATCATGATTTGGACAAGCTCGCCCGCGGCCGCAGCCGTCAGAGCGTTGGCGAAGATGGCGGTGTCGGTGCCGACGACAGCCTTGCGGACACCACCACCGGCCGCGGAACAGAGCGGATCGCCCTTCGCGATGGTCGCTTTCGCCAAGACGGTTTCAACGCCGAGGGACGTCACGCCAATCGGCATGCCAATTTCGGTGGCCGGATATTGCGCAACGCCTTTGACCGGCGTGTTGGCAACGGTGATCGGCGCATCGTCGTAACCGATCAGATCACCGGCGGAACAGAGGGCCGTCACCGAGGCGGTGAGCGTCAGGATGCTGTGGTAGGAGCGGATCATGTTGACCTCCTGTCAGGACACGGCGGAAACAGCGGCCAGGTATTCCGTGCCGGGGTGGGCGCGCATATAGGCCAGCGCTTTTTCATGGCGGGCGAGCCCTTCGGCATCGACGGCCTTGCCATCGGCCGCGAACTGGACGGGCACGGTGGTGGCGGGGTCTTTGCCCAGATCGGTCTCGCCGAAGGTAACCACCTTCGGCTGGGCCGACAGGATGTCGCGCAGCGCCTTGGCCAGATCGACCTTCGCGCCGCCCTCGGCAAAGGCGACGGTCGCGCCCAGGGGCAGCGCATCGAGGACGGCGACGGTCTGATCCTTGACCGCGGGCAAGAGCCGGCCATCGGTGATCAGCCCCTCGGCAAAGGCGACGTTTTCATCGTGACGGGCGGCGGCTTCGCGGGCGGCAAGCGCCGCCTCGCGCGCGGCGATGTCGGCTTCGCGCGCGGCGAAGGCCGGGTCGGGCTGGGTCACAGCGGGCTCCTTCTTGGGGTTGGGTTGATCGCCCGAGAACATCGGTTCGGGCTTGGGGTGGATTTCCATCTCGCTCAGCCATTCGATCCGATAGGCGGGCAGCGCCTTGTCAGCGTCTTCGAGACCGAACTTCTCGATGAGGAAGTCGCGAACGGTGCGCAGGATCGAGGCGGTTTCTTCGAAGCCCCGCTCGCCGAAGGCTGCGGTGAAGACCGTATCGGCGGCACCGGCAAAGCTCGCATTGCGCAGCCCGGGAACCGCCGGGGCCGCGGCGCCGAGGAAACCGACATGCTTGGGGTACCAGGTGCCGGGCACCGGGTTGTGCGGCTGACCGGGCGAAAAGAACGCCATCGAAACTTTGCGGAACCGCCCGCCCTTCACGAGATCCGCAAACTGCGGCTCGATCTGGTCCAGATCCGCCATCAGGCGCTCGGTCCCGGCGTCGTAATGGAACGACTTGATCCAGCCATAGGCCGGGGCGTCGGTGTCCGGATGCCCGACGACAATCGGCGCGGGGGCGGTTTCGGGGTCATAGGCGTCGGCGATCGCCCGCAGATCGCCCGCGGAATAGGTGATCGGCTCGCCCTGCATCGGCGTGAAGGTGCCGGGGCGAAAAACCTCGATGCGCGCGGTGAGGGGGGCGGTGCTGGTCTCGGTCATGGGTCCGTCCTTGGTGACGGACAACCCTTCGCACAGGCCCAAATGCAAAACCCCCGGACACAAGTCCGGGGGTGGCGCTTGGCGGCGTTTCGATCCGATCATAGGCGCGGCGGTGCCGCTCACGCAATGGTCTTCGCCCGGGTCGCTTCGGATTGGCGCGCAGAGCAATCCTAACGGGGGGCTAACGGGGGGGGATGGCTTCTGACGGGCATCCGGGGCCGCGCAACGACCTGAGCCATCAGCGGCGCAATCCGCGTCGCGGCCACCTCAGCCCTCAAGCCAGTCCTGCGCCTGCTCCAGGATCCCCTCCTGATCCGCCGCCGAGATCCCGATATAAGGCCGGGCCGGAATGGTGATCGTGTGCGCCTTGATCGCCACGTCCGCGCCACCCTCCTTGTCGCGCTTGGCAAAGCGCCGCCCGAACATGTAGCGGCTGCCCGCCTGCTTCTTGATCGTGCCGCCCAGCTGGTGGATTGCGGCGTAGATCACCGGGGATCCGACGCGCGCCTCATCATCCGTCGCGATGTAGTTGATCGACCCGGCGAGAGATGATCCCGCCTTACCCTTCGAATTGGAGCGCAGGATCTTGAGCGGCAGCTGCTTGTTCTTGGTCCGAGCCCGAATTGTAGAGGGCTTGAGGGGCGCCCACGGCTTGCCATCAGGACCTGTTTCGGCCTCAAACCGTCGGCTGGTCGAGGCCAGCAGGAGTTCGCCCACGCCCTTGTAGAACCCGCGGGGGTTTTCCATCCGCGCCAGCAGATCCCGCAGCGCCTGGCGCGCGGTGGCCTCCTGCAGCTCAACCGAGATGCTGATGCCCGTCATCGTTGAAATCTCCCTTGGTTTCGGCTATACTTCAGGGGTCGAAGCGGTGCGGCGGTGACTGCCCTTCTAGCCGCTTCGGTGCTGCGGCCCGATCACCCGGGCCGTTTTCGTTTCCAGAGCAGCTTTCCGACCCTTTGCTTGTCGATGTGGCTGTAGTCCGGCTTGGCACGGTTGAAGGATGCGTAACCGGTGACTGCTCCCCACGCCTTGCGCCCGACCTCAAACAGCACTTGCAGCGAAGTCTTCTGATCGACTTTGATGTAGCGCCGCGTGACCATCAGCTCCTCATAAGCTGGGAAGTACCCGGAGACCGCGTCAACTGGCACCGCGCGCACGCCCATCCAGATTTCATCCGGGTTCATGATCGCTTCGGCCAAGAGCGCCGCATATTCACCGCGGCCGCGTTTCATCAGCTTCGACGCTCCAGAGTGTTCAAGGAAGACCTGCTCGGAAATGACGATCTTCGCTCCTGATTGGTCTTCCCAAAGCGCAGCTTTCCCGATGTCGGCACCAAATGGCTCAAGGAATGCCCTCAGATAATCCGGCTCGGGAAGACCTTCAGGCATGCGCTCTGCCGTGAATGGTACCGATGCCGCAATCAGATCCGCCATCGGCTCCGCTCTGTCGATCGACACGACATGATGCCCTTTCAAATCGCCGGTCAAGATCGCACCCCCGTCATTGAGGAGCGCCGACGGCACAAGGCCGCGCTCCCACAGATCGCCCGGCATGTAATCCCAGCCGTAGCCGATCCCCTCGGGAAGCTCGATCACCGCACCAGTGGCCCTGTCGATGTGCTTGACCATCGAAGTCTCAGGTGCCTTGTCCGGGCCGTCCTTGCCCATGCGCCGCAAATCGCCGCGCGAGAGCGTCCGCACCCCGCAGCTGCAGACCCAATCGTTCGGAGGGAAATGCGTATCCCACCACGGATCGTTCCAGAACAGCACCAGGTCGTGCCAGGAGGTGTGCTCCGGCCGCGGGTTCAGCGGCACCCGGGTTTCGCCGTGGCGGTATTGCCAATAGGGCCGCACCTTGACCACATCCGGATCTCGCATCTGCCGAAGCCGACCGGCCATGTAGCTCGTGCGGATGTTCGTCTCGAAAATGGTGCGGATACGCCATTCGCGCCCGCCGTTGTAGGACCAGCCGTATTTCTCGACGAGACGGTCGAACTCGGCCGCGAAGGCCTTGATGTCGTAAGTGCGCGCGCCCTCGATGATCGCCTGCTGGAACTCTTCCAGCATCGCCATGTCGGTGACCCCGGCCACGACAAAGGCGCGGTCGTGATCGCCGTGCATCGCATCCGTCCAGGCGGCGGTCGGCTTGCCCCGCTTTTGCGTCAGGAAATCGATCTGTTCGCGGAACTCCTGACGGGTCAGATCGACCTCGGCAAAGCTGACGTCCTCCCAATCCGCGAAGACCGCCTCGCGCCCCTCCAACGCGGCCAGCTGCATCGCCTGGGAAAAGAGCGCGGTCAGCGCATCGGGCGTCCAGGTCGCGCCGATCTCCAGCACGGCCCTGGCGGCTGCGTCGAAATCCTCGGCCGTCTCGATCGCCTTGCGCACGGCGGTCACGCGCTTGGTGAAATGGCGCTCGGCAGCAGCGATGGCCTGATCGGTGATCCGCTCGACCGGCCCGCCCGGCTCAGCGAAGCAGACGTGCCGATGCGTCAGGCTTTTTTTTTGAGCCAGGCTGCGGCGAAGGTCGGATCGTCTGTGACGAACGGATCGGGCGCGGCGGGCGCGGTTCCGAAGGCGCGCCGCGCCTCGACCAGCGCATCGATCGTCTTGTCGCTCAGGCCTTGGGTGACGTCGAACGACAGGATGTATTCCCGGGCCACCTCGTCATCTTCGAACCGCGCCGCCTCGGAAACGACGGTGCGGATCGCCTTGGCTGTGGCCTCGGCCGCGTCCGCCTGGCTTTTCTTCGTCGCGGCGGCGGCTTGGGCGTTCTTCGGCCGTTCGCGCCAGATCTTCGGCACGGCCGCCCCGGGCAGGTTGTAATCGACGATCCACTGCAGGAGCTGCTCGGTCAGCGTGCCCGAAAGCAGATCGCCATCGCCGTCGGCCAGCATATCCAGCATTTCCATATGCACTTCGCCCAGCGCGCGGTTGCCGCCGGACTCGCCGACCTGCGTCGTCAGCGTCTCGCCGGTGGTGGCGATCGAGATCTGCCGGTCCCAGTAGTTCAGGAACTGCTCATAGGTCACGCTGCCCGACCGGCTCGCCTCCAGGAACTCTGCATCCGTGCCCATCGGCACGACAATCGCCGAAGAGGTGACGGCGCCCTGCAGCGTGGTCAGCAGCTTGCGCTGCTCCTCGGGCAGCGATCCGATCGGGCTTTTGCCCACGATCGTCGGCCCGGCGAACTTCTCCAGGAAGTGCAGCCAGAAGGTGATGCCCTCGCGCTTGAACAGCACCGGCCAGAACAGTCGGCTGCCCAGCCCCAACCCATAGGGGTTTTCGCCCTTCACGCCGACCCGGTGCACGATGAACTTGCGCTCGGGCAGCTCGATCCCTTCCGACATCGCCGTCCAGGTCAGCAGCCGCGGCCGCCACTCGGTGTCGAAGACAAAGCGGCGCTGGTCAATCGACTTGATCTTGACCGGTTTAATCCGGTTGCCGTCGCGGCCCCAGACCACTTCGCTGACCGCATAGCCCTTCAGAGTTGCGTCGAGCAGGCCCTTGCAGACCTGGTCAAAGGGCAGCGCCCCGATCATTTCGCGGGCCAGCTCGGCCGCGGCCTTGTCGATCGGGCGGTCGCCCCCGGCCTCGACCTTCCACTCGCGCGAGATCAGCGCCCCCTTGCGCTTTTCGAGCATGGCCCCGGCATGGGTGTCGCGCTCGATCTCGTCATAGATCTTCAGCCCCTTGCCGCCGCCCTGGCTCAGCAGCGTGTCGTCGGAATTCTGCAGCACCCCGCTGAAAAACGGGATGGTGATGTCGTTCCGGGCATTGGCGATCAGCGCCGTGGCCGCGGCGGGCAGGTTCTTGCGGGGCTGTTCGGCGAAGTCGGCCATGCGGATCTTGCGGTGACGGCGGCTCATGGGGCTTCCCCTTTTTTCATGGCGGCAAGGATCTCGCGCTCGATCTTCGTGGCGTCGGGGCAGTCTAAATACCAAGGCTGGTGCTTCACCCTGTGAACCGTGCCATCCCACATGGTGATGATCGGGACGCTCTCGCTCCCGTTCATGTAGTGCCGGTGATCCCACTCCATCGACGCGACAAAGGCGGGGTTGATATGTCGGTCCCGGTCAATGCGGATCATCTCTGCCTCCAGAGGATATCGAGCTCTGCCGGGATGCTCGCTAGGCGCTTGCACCGCGACCACAGACGGTCGATTGCGGCTTGAGGCTTGTCTTTGGCGCTCGCCGTTTGGATCGCACGTCGCGTTTCCAAAGGGATGCGATGCCAGTGCCGCCCACAAATCCACTCGCCCTGGTCTGGGCGGCGGCTGGATCGCGAGCATCCATCGATGCAACATTCGACCAGGTGACTTCCCATCACCCTCTCCTCAACCGATAGCCGCCCAGCATCCCGCCGCTCGAGGACGCCCCGGACGTCAGCATTTCCCCACCGCCGCCGCCCTTGGCGGCGTAGAACAGGGTGTTCTGCCAAAGCATGTCGAGCGCGTCCGGACCGTCGTCATGATCGCCGTTCGGCCATTGCTGCAGCTGGTCGATCAGCGTGCGATGCGCCGTGCTGAACCGGATCAGGCCCGCGGCCACCGGGGGCTGCAGGCGCTCGATGCGCAAATCCTTGTCGGCCGATGGCGTGATCGGCACTGCCGAAATGCCAACACCCTCCCGGGCGGCCCGCGTCATCAGCTCGGTGCGCAGGAATTCCTGAAACTGCACCGTTTCGACGAACCACATCAGCGCGCGATATTCCCGTTGCAACGCGATCGTGTCGGCGATGATCAGATCGGGGAGGCGCTTGCGGATCGAGGCCTCGACCACGTCGAGCTTCCCGGCCAGGCGATCGAAGCCGCCGATCAGAATTGCTGACGGGTCGCGGCCTTTGCCCGCCTTGCCCAGGCTCGGGTCGATCGACCCGAAGAAGATCCACTCCCGCAGCGGCTGCACCCAATAGGTCAGATCGCCAAACGGGTTGCCCTCGCTGATCGGCTGGTTCTGATATTCGGTCTGGAAGGCGGCTTTGTCGGCCGCGCGCTCCAGCATCAGGAACAGCAGCGACTGCACCGACGGCCAGTTGACCACCGCGCCCTGATCCATATCGGCCTTGCGCGCCTCATAGAACGCCTTGGCCGCGTCCGCGCCGTCGTTGTGATAGACCTCTTCGAACTGGTCCCAGAGGTCCATGCGATCTGGGAACTTCACCACCGCCTGGAACTCGGTCACGCGCCAGCCGGGCGCCTTCGCGGCGCGCACGATCACGGCGTCGAAGTGCAGCACCGTGCCGACCCAGATCACATCCATGCTGCCATCGGGCGGGCCGACCTTCAGCGCGGCGCGATAGATCCAGTTCCAAAGCTTGGTGCGCTGCTCGGGGCTGCGCACCTGTTCGTCGTTTTCGATGTCGTCGAGAAACAGCAGATCGGGCCGATACGGGCCATGACGTCGGCCCCTGATCTTTTTCGCCGCGCCCAGACCTTCGACGCGGATGTTGTTGCGCGTGACGATCTCGCCCTCTCGCCACAACCGCCCTTGGCCGCAGGCGTCAGGAAAGTCGTTCTGCAGTCGCACGTTGTTCTCAAGTTCGGCCTTGATCGCCTCGATCAGCAGCGCCGCCTGTTCATAGACGTCGCAGACCTCGATGATGTAGCGCTTGAGCCCGCGCATGATGCAGTAGAGGGCAAAACCCAGCGACAGGTGCGTCGATTTCGAGGCCCCGCGCGGCGCGACGAAGAGATCCCGCACGCCCTTTTCCGACGCGAGGATCTCCGGCACCCGGGCGAAGATGTGCTGGTGAAACAGGCTGTGCTCGCCCTTCACATAGTGGGGCAAGTAGGTTTCCATGAAGAACTGGAAGCCGTCAGCCTCGGCCACCCGACGCAGACGCTCTTTCCTGGCGGCCGGATCGGGCGCGAAGGCCTCGACGCTCAGTTCGATATGGCGGGCAAATTCGCTCGCCATTTCCGCGATCTTCTCGCGGAAGTCCTTCGAGCTGACGGCGGCCTTCAGCTTCGGCCGCCGGGTCATGACGTATAGATCTCGGCCAGCCGCTCGCTGAAGGGCTCGATGATCTCAAGGATCGCGGCCGAGTGCTGCGGGAAGTTCTCGCGCACGAAATCCAGCATCTCGCGCATGACATGCTGCGCCACGCCCAGCTCCGAGATCTTCGGCGCAAACTTCTTGGCGCTGGCGGCCATCTTCGTCATCGCGTCCGAAAGCGAGACGAGCATTGCGACCTTTTCCTTGGTCGAGTGCTCGCCGGACTTGATCTCTTCCAGGATCTCCTGCGCCTGCATCATGAAGTCTTCGACCACGGTCGAAACCACGGCCTCGACGCCTTCGCCGGCGATCACATGGGCGGTGCGGGCCTTCTCCCAGTCGTCGCCCTGTTCTTTGGCGGCCTTTTTCCAGCGCCCGACGGTCGCTTCCGAAATGCCATAGGCGGCGGCGATGGTGGCGGCGGTGAAGCGCCGAAAGACATAGTCGGAACGGGCCTTGCGGCGCACATCCTCGTTATTGCGCGCCATTGAGGCCTCCCGAGATGACGAACTTGATGACGGCGGCCAAAAGGCCGCCCAGGATCAGGGTGATGAGCCAGCTGATGCCAGACCTGATCGACTTGAGCGTTTCGGTGGTGCTTTGGCGCCATTCGGTCATTGTCGCACCATCGATCTCGATCTTGCGGATCCGCTCCTCATGCGCGTCGATGCGCTTGTGGGCACGTTCGACCGACTCGGACAGATGCGTCGGCACGGCGGGATGGCTGGGCAGCGCGGTCATTTCTGCGCCCCCGCCCATTTCGCGACCATGTCCTTGGCCGTGTGCCCGCCCATGTAAAGACCCATGTAGATCCCCGAGAGCGTCAGCAGCTGGTCAACGGGCATCTGCGGCATGGCCGTGCCGAAAGCGGCATTGACGACATGCAGCACGATCACCGACCAAAGCCAGAGCGCGGCCAGCAGATACATGCCCGCAGGGCGCCAGGCGCGCATCCAGAGCGGTTCCGAGGCCTCGGCCGCCAGCTGCGCGCGCTGCAGCTCCAGCCCGGAGGCGTAAAGCGCAATCAGCTCCGGGCTGCGCTCCTCGACCGTGCGCAGCGCCTGCGTGACGGCCGCGGGCTGATCCTCGGCCGCCTGATCAAGCTGATCGACCGGCACGCCGACCTGATCGGCGACCGCGCCGAGGATTTCGCCAGCAAGCTGACCGGCGCCGTCGCCGAATTTACGGGCGACGATCTTCTCGACGACTTTCAGACCGGCCGATCCGGCCAGGGCAACAAGGGCGGACATCAGATGCTCCTCAGGGCAGCGGCCAGGCGCGGCGCGCGGCGGTGGATTTTCGCGGCGATCACGTCGCGGTATTGCCAGGCGAGCCACAGGCCCCACAGCCCGACCGCCCCGGCGGCGGCGCCGATCGCCCAGGGCTGCGCCGCGATCCAGTCGGTGATGTCCGACATGCCCGCCGGGGCCGTGGCGCTGATGCCGGTGGCCGTGGTGCTGACACTCGCCACGGCGACAGGTTTGGCCTTCTCGGCGGCATCGATGCGCCGCTGCAGCGTGGACAGGGTGGCGCGACCGATTTTGCCGTCCGCGGTCAACCCGTGGTCGTTCTGGAAGCGACGGATCTCGGCCGCGGGAATGGCGGCGGAATCGAGCCCGACCGGATAGCCGAGCTTGTTGAAGGCCGTCATCGCCGCGATCTTCTCGGCGAAATCCAGCTGCAGCACCCAGCGCGCGACACTGACCGAGGGCCGCGAGGGCTCGCTCAGCACCGGGTACATGCCGTCGATCAGGATGCGCAATTCGCGCTCGCGGCGCGCAACGAGGCCCGGCAAGACCTTGCCGCCGCCCTTGTTCCAGAGCCTGTATTTCGTCTCGATCGCCGACCGCGCGGCCTTGCGCGCCCAGAGCGGCACCCAGGTCGCCCGGCCAATGGCGCCGGTATTCCAGTCAAACAGCACGCCCGCATCGAATTCGTGCTGCCTGGCCCCGGTCATCACCAGGGCGACACGGGGCTCGTATTTGGCAGTGAGGGCCTTGCGGGTCAGATCGCGCGATTGCTGGGCCGTGATCACCATGCCAGCTTTCGGATTTACGACGCCCGAGGCGGCAGTCAGGCCGGGGCCGATGCTCCATTTCCCCGCGGGGCACCGATAGGCCTGCAGGACATTACCTTCCTCGAGCTCAAGCGTCTCGATGCCTTTTTCGCTGGTTTTCATGGCTGCCTCGCGCGTTTTCCCAGCCTTGCCACGCGCGCGAAAGCAAAACCCCCGGACACAGGTCCGGGGGCGGTCAATCGTCGGGGAAAAGGGGCAGCTGATCAGGTGGCCTGTTCGCCAGCCGCCTGACATGGCGCTGCGAGATGCCCAGCGTGGCGGCGATCTCGCGTCGCCCGCGCCCGGTATCCGCCAGCCGCTGCACATCAAGACGGCGCATGCGGCTGCGGCCGTGAGGCACATAGAGCCGTTGCCCGGACAGGAAATGGCACAGCTTCGCCGCGACACCCTCGCCCAGGACCTTCACCAGCTCGGCCGAGGGCTTGCGGCGCGGAAACTCAACTTCCTGCCCCCCGAAATGTTGCATGAGACTGAGGGCAACGCCAAGCCCAAAGGTTTCGGCGACATCGACAAGCGACTCTGGCACGTCAGGGGCGATGGTCATGGCAATCTCCGGGGCGCGTGAGGGGGAAGCGTCAGGGGCAGGACTATTTTAGTCCGGTTCCCTGACAGAGAGTGAGAGGCAATTTTTCGCTCCGGAGACACCGCGCGAAAGCTCGACGTTCTCCCCGGCCACATCAGAGCTTCCCCAATGAAGCCGCGCGGATGGCAACCATCTTTTTCAAGTGCTCGACGGCTTTTTCCGTTCTCACCAGCGCAGTGGACGGGGCACCATCTTCGACGTAGATCAGCGCCACAGTGAGAAGCTTTATCGCTTCGTCAGCATGCTCGGCGCAGCTCATATTTTCGATGTCGGCGTCTCCAACCAGCGGAACATCAATCTTCGCGGTCATTTCAGCCCCCAGAACGCAACGGCGGTGACCACGATCATCGCGCCTGGCGCGGCGACGGTGAGCCAGTAATGATCGCGCAGATAGTCGAGCACGAAGGTCTTCATTTCTGATCTCCCTCTCTGGGCAATTCGGTGGGGATGTTGTGGCGCTTGCACCAGGCCTGCAGGGCCTCGATCACGTTGCTGATCTGCTTGGCGTCGGTCATCCGGTCTATGTCGATCGGCACCGCGCCCCAGGCGGCGCCGTAGCGCGACCGGATGAAGGCGTTCAGCCCCTTCGCGCCCGCCACCTTGGCCACGCCTGCCTTGTGCAACAGGCCCCAAAGGACATGGCAGTACCGGACATCGCGGCGGGCGGCGGGGGCGCGCTTGCCGCCGGTCTTCTGGAAACCCATGCGCTTCAGCTCGTCAAGAACGGCGGTTTTCTGACGGTCTGTCATCAGCTTCAGCGAGGCCTGACCTGTCACGCGCTCCAGCATGGCCCGGTAATCGTCCTCGGCCATGTCCAGCTTGCCCTTGGCGATATTGATCACGGCATTCAGATTCATGACAGCCCCGCATGCGCTTTAAGGATCGTCAGCTCGATCTCTTCGGCCCCGAAGTTCATCGGAGCCGCCTCGATGTGAAACACGGCGCCCGTGCACATCGTCACCTTCAGCGCCCGAAAGCCGCTGGACTGGGAAGTGGGTCCGCAGACCCACTCCATCGCCGCGACGAACTGCGGGTTGATATGCACCCCGAAGTCGGTCGAGATCATCACAGGAGACCGGCCCGGGCGCGCAGAACCTGCAGCAGCTGGGTCTGCCGCTCGATCGTCACGCCGACGCAGCCAGCCCTCGTAACTTTCCCAATACTGACGCTCGGCGCCGATCGTCGGCTCGCTGCGAAGCGGCGCACAGGCCTTGCGGACGATGACGTTCACACCTCACCGCCTTTCGCTGCTTCGGCCCCGGCTGGCGTCAAGGTCCAGCGGTAGCCGTAAAAACCATTCGGGACACAAGACCGCGTCACCAGCCCATCGCTCTCGGCTGATTTGAGGGCCGCGTTCACACGGTGCGTGCTGATCTCCCCATGGGCGCGGCGCACTGCATCGGCGACATAGGTGGTATGGGCCAAAAAACGGTCATATCCGGCCAAATGGTGCAAAATGGTTTTGCGGAGCACTGGCGCGTTCATACCGCACCGCCTTTCGGGGGCGGCAGCCCCCTGACGGGGGCGGGCAGTGCCAAACGTGCCTGGGCTTCGGCTTTGCGCGATTTCTGCTTGGCAGCCGCCGCCTTGGCCGCGCGCACCGCCTTCGTCTCGGTGTCGAGCTCCCTGAGGGAGTGCAACAGATGGTTGAACTCCCAGAGGTCGGTGCATTCGACCTCGATCTTGACGATCGAGACCGTGCCCTTGGTGGTGGCGGAATAGGACTTCAGGCGCGTGCCCTCGTCCTTGGGAGTGATGATAAGCATCACGCCCGCCCTCCGGCTTCACCGGTGACCTCGATCATGGTCGAGTGAAACCCTTCGACCTCGCCCGCAAGCGACCGGATCGCCTTTCCCATGGCGTCGTACATCGCATCGCCCAAGGCGCGCGGATCGGTCGAGGCCGAGATCGCGTTGATCATGATGTTGCCGACATGCGCGCCGATAACCCGGCCGATAAACGCTGGCGCGCGGCCGTCTGCAACCAGTCGGAGCATTTCGATCTGTGCCGAGAGCATCGACTCGAAGAACCGGTTCTGCGCCTCGTAGCCCTGCCGCTGGAGGTCGCTAGTGGCCGAGGCCATCACCCTTGCATGACCCTCGTCGCGCATGTGCCGCATCTGCCTTTCGATTTCGGCGAAGTCGAAGTGAACGTATCCCATGCCATCCTCCGGCTGCTCATCAGGCCCCGGCCACCACGCCGGAACGACGCCCCGGTTGCCCGGGGTCGTTTCGCGTCAGGATTTCTTCGGCTTCGCGGGTTTGAACGCGAGATGCGCGCTGGCCGGGATCTCGACCGTCTCGCCGGTGGCCGGGTTGCGGCCCATGCGCGCCTTTTTCTGACGCTGTTCGAAGGAGCCGAAGCCCATCAGGGTCACCTTCGACCCGGCTTCGGTCTGGGCGGTGATTTCCGCGAGCGTGGCGTCGATCATGTCCTTGACGTTGGTCTTGGCAAAGCCGGTCTTGGCAGCGACCTGGTCGATCAGGTCGGATTTCGAGAAAGTCGGTGTCTTGCCCATATGGGTCTCCTGTTCGTTTCGATTGGTCTTCTGGGTTGGTCCGCGAGTGGCGGGGTAGGACCGGCCGGGTGGGCGGCCGGTAAAGGCGTCAGGCCTTGGCGAGGTCGATCGTCACCGAGTTCCACGGTGCATCAGGCGCGTCGCGCATCTGGATGCGGTAGTAGGTTTTCGAGCCAACAACCCTGATCGCCGCGCGGATCGCTTCCATGGCGCGGTTCCAGCGCTCATCTTTGACATCGAGGCTGAGCAGCGTGAACAGAAGCGACCGGTTCACCTGACCTTCCTTGTCGGTGGCGAAGGTCTTGGTGATCAGCGCGCGGACCTCGGGACGGCTATCCTCGGCCCATTCGGTGAGGCACTCATCCAGGATCCCCTTGCCGATCTGCAGCTCGGGTCCGATGTCGAGAAGATCGTTCACGCGGACCTCGATTTTCATCAGCCCGTCGAAGGTCTGATAGGTCCGGTTGCCTTTCGGACCGCCCCTGGTCAGGCCGTATTCCTGCTCAAGGATCGCGTCGAACGCCCCGAGATCCTCATAGGTGTGCTCCTTGAACCGGGTTACCTGCGCCGAAAGCGCAAGCGCGAAACCCATGATCTTGCGCACGGTCTCATCCTCAAGGACATGCTGCGCCTTGATCAGTTCGACCGGCATAAGCGCGCCTTTCGCGTCTTCCATGTACGCCTTGCCGTTGACGTCGATAATGCCCGTGGGCACGGCTGCGGGGGTGAAGTCAGACATTCTTGGGTTCCTTGTCGGTGGTGGTTTTGCGGTTACGTTTCGTGAGGCGCTGAGCGGCTTTGGTGATCGCAGCCGCTGCATCTTCGAGATTGATGTCGTCGATGCCGCGCTCGTCTTGCAGGATCTGAGCAACGAGGATGAGGGTTCCTCCGTCGATCGAGATGGTGAGTTCCTTAGCCATGATCCGGCTCCTGAATGTTGCATGTGGTGAAGGTGATTTTCGGCGCCGGAACCCCCGGATAGGCCGGAGCAAGGCCCTGATCGGCGAGCAGGCAGGCCATCGCCTCGATCTCTTCGAAGCTGACCATCGTGACGCCGCGCGCGCCGTAGAGATCGATCTTTCCGAGCGCCGTCGCGGCCCGGCTCACCATCTCTTCCGGGGTCAGACGGTCAGGCATCTGCGTCTCCTCTCAACGGGTTGATGGAGCAGGCCCGGCAGGCGCCCCAGTGCTTCAGCTTTTCCGGGTTCGAGGTGGACATCGGCGCGGTGGCAAAAGCCCGGCAGTCCTCGGCCGAGATGCCGCGGCGCAGGTGCGGGCACATCATCTGGTCGCGGTAGCGCTGCATCACGGCCTGGCAATGCTTGCGCGTCACCAGATCGAGGCTCTTCGCCGGATAGGTGCCGTTGATCAGCATCGAGACGGAGGGCCGCGCCATGCCCACCTCGCGCGCGATCTGCGCAATCGGCTTGCCCTTGGCCGCTTCTGCCTTCAGCAGCTCGATCCATTCCGGGTTCGGCAGGTCGATCAGCGACACGGGAAATCCTCCCCGGTGTTGAAATCGTGCACGATACCCAGTTTTTCACGATGCAGCGGCGCCCGGGGTCCGGTGTTGCGATCCAGGCGAAACCGCTTCAGCCCATTCGACCCGGGCTTCGTGCCCTTCCGACGCCCAGGCAACTCGGCCACATACCCGGCGGATTTCAAGACGCGAATGTAGCGCCGCGCGCAGCTCATCGCGTCTCGCTCGCCGTCTACGGCATCGCAGACCACATCCGAGATCGTGAAGGTCCCGCGCAGTCGCATCGAGCGCCAGACACGGTCGCAAAACCCGTTCGTTTCGGGGCGCGCCAGCACATTGCCAGAGGCATCGATCGGTCCGCTGGTGATGATCTTGCCATCGGCGATGGCCTGCAACCCGCACAACGTGATCTCGTAGATCCCGGGCCGCTTGCGGGAGATATAGCCGCGATCCACCAGCGACGACGCCGCTTTCGACACCTGCCTCTGGGACATCTCAAGCGCGAGGGCGATCTGGATCGTCGATGCCGTCAGCGGCACCGCGATGTGCTGCAGCACGGCCATCTGCAGTTCTCCGGGGCCGAAACTTGCCATCACGCCGCCACCGTCACGATGATTTCCTTGCCGTTCGTGCGGTCGGTCATGATCGGCTGACCGGCCATGTCGGCCAGCGTCACACCGTCATCGTCGATCTCGGCGCGCAGGCCGAACCGCTCAATATGCGCGATGGCATCGAGAATTTCGCGGTTGAAGCCCTTCGAGGCCCGCCAAACGTACTGGATCAGCTCCTCGGCCACCGGCACCTCGCAGCGCTCGCGAATGATCGCCCGCGCGTCGTCGATCGTGGCGGGGGTGAAGGCGACTTTGTTCGGCGCCCGGCTCTCGATCTGGGGAAAGCGGCGCAGGTTGTCGCGCAAGGTGCCCATGCCAACCAGGATCGTCGGCAGGAACTTCAGATCGGAAATTCCGCGGATCGCCTCCATGATCTCGCCGCGCGACGACACGAGGTCGCATTCGTCGATCACGATGCCGAAGGTCCGGTCGCGCAGCGCAGCCCGATCGGCCCGATCTTGCAGCTCGCTAAGAACCCGCGCGAACCGATCACGCTTGCCGCGGATGCTCTTCGGGTCAACCGACAGTTCCGCCAGAAGCTCCTGGATGAACCAGCCGTAATCCCAGCCCTTCTGCGCCCGCAGATAGACGCTGCCCGTCTGGGTGACCCAGCGATTGAGCGTGGTGGTCTTTCCCAGGCCCGGCTTGCCATCCACGACAACCATGCAGGCCTCTTCGGCACCGCGTTCGTTGAGCTTCTTCAGCGAGGCGTAGAATTCGCGGACGTTGCTCGTCTCGACAAAGACGTTTCTCATGTTATGCTCCCTCATCTTCCCAGTGAAGTTCGTCAGGCAACGGCGCGCAGGAGGTTTCGCAGCGCCTCCAGGTCGATGCCTGACATTCGAAACAGCTCCCGCGCGGTCGAGCTGTTCAGGCAGCCCCGCAAAACGGCGATCTGGTTTGGTTTCAGTTCGGTCGGATGCTCCAGCGCCCAGGCGGCGAGCTCCTCATCAGAGGCGAAGGTCCGTCTCTTCGCGGCAGGTGCCGACGCCCCTTCGATCGGCGCAATGCTGACGGTGCCCGGCGCGGTGATCGTCACCATCTCGGCTGCAGGCGCATCGAACATCCCGGCCGGGATATTCTGCGCCCGCAGATCGACCAGCTGCTGCCCCGCGCGCTCCGCCTCGACGGCCTCGATCTTGCGCTCCAGCCGCCTCAGCTGACCCTTGGCGCGGTTTTCGATAGCCTGCTGCTCATAGCTGACCGGGAAATAGCGCTCGGCGTTCGCCATGAAGCGGGCAACGCAGATCAGTTTGCCGGGCTGCGCGGTTTCCTTGTCGAACTCTCGCACCCAGACCCGATCCGCCTGGTGATAGTCGTAACCGACCATCACCTTCGTCTCGTGATAGGGGGCAAGCGCGTGGTCGAAATACTTGTTGGTGTTCCAGAGCACCTCGCCGCGCCGGGTGGTGCGGATCTCGTAGGGGCGGAACAGATCATCCGCCTCGGCCGGATCGACCGTCACCGGCTCGAAGCCGCGCACCACATGGGCCTCCCAGCATTCGTTGGGCGACATGTGACGCAGCTTGCCCGTCTTCGGATCACGGATCTGCGGCAGGCTGGTATGCTCTTTGGCGTTGTATTCGGCGACCATGTCCTCGCACAGCTTCACGAACTCCGCCCAGGTCGGCAGGTTGCGCGACCGGCCGTATTCGCGGATCTCGCGACGGGTCAGCTTGTGGATCTTGTCACCCGCCTCCTTGTCCATGTCGGTGCCGATGTAGGTCGGCAGGCGCTTGGCAAGCCGGTCCCAGATCGTGTGCTGGATGCGCTCGATGCGCCCCTTGGCCTGCGACCCATAGGGGGCGGCATGGGCCTTCGTGATGCCAAGCCGCCCCATAAGGCCGGACACATCGGCATCCATCGCCTCGTTGCGATAGCCCGGGCCGCGGTCCACATAGAAGATGGCGCAGATCCCGTGCGAGACGCAGGACCGCCGCAGCGCCTCGGCCACAGACTTCTGGTTTTCCGACCTGCCAAGCGAGATGCCGACAACCTTGCGCGTCACGAGATCCATGACGGTGGTGATTTCCGGCCGGATCGCGTTATGGCTGACCGGGTCCTCGATCTCGGCGTCGAAAGTCTTGCCGTCGGCGGTGTAAACCGTGGTCGGCCACATGTCGTCGGTGGTGCGGGTGACATAGGGAAGCCGCGAGCGCAGCGTCAGCATGCCTTCGCGACCGACGTGCTTCTCGATGTTGTTCATCCGCACCCGCAGAATGTATTCGACCTGCGACTGCGTCAGCGTCATCAGCTGCACACCGTCTTTCGCCGCAGCTTCCTTGAGATATTCGCCATAGGCATCGGCGATCGACGGCTTGCTGGGCTTCGCATAGTGCCGCAGGAAGTCAGCGAAAGCGGGCGGGATCGGCATTTCCTCTTTCGTCGCCGCGGGGGCCAGCGCCACGACGCCCTTTTCGTCGCGGGTCTTGAACCAACGCCACAGGGTCCGCTCGGAGGTCGTTGCGATCTCGCCAGCTTTGCCGCGGCGGTCGTTCGCTGCCGCGATCCGCTCCGGGTCGATCATGAACCCGGTTTTCAACACCAGCGGACGCGCCAGGCTGGCGATCTCGCGATCCGTCAGGATTTCCCCGCAATCCCGCCGCGCCTCGATTTCCTGACGCGCAACCATCGCGGCCTGCGCCTCCAGAAACTGTGCCACGCCCCAGGCGCGGCTCATCCCCTGCGAAATCGCATAGCCCTCGATCGCCTTCAGGATCTCGGCACGGGCCTCCATCACCTTGCGGGCGCGGGCGGGCAGCGTGCTGGCCTTCAGGGCTGCGATGCGACGATCATCCGCCGAGTGCTCGGCCTCCAGACGGGCGACAAGACCAGTTGTTTTCAGGCTACCCTCATAGGCCAGCCGCAGCGGCTCCGGCATCAGGCTGATGTGGTATTCCATCCCGCCACCGCCGACCGTTCCGCGGCGCTTTCGGGCCAGATTTTGACCAAGGCCGTTCCAGCCGTTACGCCCGATCAAGACCTGAACGCCACGCTCAGTTTGCGGAAAGCACGTCAGCCCCTTCTTCTTGGCGATCTCCGCCAGCTCGCGCGCCGTGAAGAAGGTCTGGGTTGTGGAAGTCGTTACGAGGTCTTTCAACGGTTCACCCTCCGACGAGCGGCCAGAGCCGACCGACGTGCCTGCATTTCTTCGATGTGCTCTTCGAGCAGCCGCTCTTCGATAAGCGCGGCATACTCATCCTCGATCACCGTCAGACCGAACTCGCCCGGCACGAAACCAAGCAGGTCCCGCGCCCCAGTGACCTTGACGAGTGCGATGAAGGCGTCGAGCGGGATGCGGTGCTCCTCAGATCCCTCGGAGCACCATTTGTTCAGGATCGCCTCCGACACCGGGCGGCCAAGAAACTCGGCCATGTCGCGCGCGATTTGCGCCCTCGACTGACCACTATCGCGTGCATCACGCAGCGCATGGGTGATGATCCGAGCGATCTTGCTGTCGAGCCGCCCGCGTCCGATGACGTCGGCACTGTAACCGATGGCAACCTTCTCCGGCTTCCATTCGAACAGGTCTTTCGTCAGAGGATCGCGGTGACGGGGGGGCATGTCAGATCTTTCCCTGCTGACGCAGCAGGGCGATCACGCGCTCCTCATGGGCCAGAAGCACCCGACCGAGCGTGAAATCATCCAGCGATCCGATCATCCGATCGGCGGCTTGATAGAGCTTCTCGACATCGTTGAGCCGCACCCCGCGCTCGATCAGCACCAGCGCATCGGCCACGCTGGTCGCGACCGGCGGATCGCTCAGCAGCATGTCCATGATCCGCTCTTGTCGGGCCGGGCTTTGCTCAGACAGAGCCTTGATTTCCGACTGGTTCGAGGCGGTCTTGGTGCCCACCAGACGACGGCGGCTGTCGGGCGTCAGACCGGTCCAGATCTTGACGGCGATGTTGATCGAGCGCTTCGACATGCCGATTTTTTCGGCCACTTCCGTCGCAAAACCGAAGATCTGCACCTTCTCATCACCGGTGGGAAAAGTTTTCCCACCGCCATTTGCGAAGTCAGGGTGCATCCGATCCCAGACCATCTTCAACTCGTACAGGTGTTGCGCCCGGTCCAGCGCCGTCAGCTCGTTACGGCCGAGGTTCTCCAGAACCTCATCCATCCGCGCCTCGTCGCTCGACCGCTCGGACAGAACCCGCGCCGGGATCGCCGCGCGCCCCAGCAGCTCGAAGGCGCGCAGCCGGTGCAGACCAGCGATCAGCACATAGGCCGGATCGTCCTCTGTGCTTGCAAAATGCGGCTTCACGGTGATCGGGTGCATCAACCCCTGCGCCTCGATCAGCCCCGCCAGCGCCGCAGCGCCGAGCGGATCGAACGACCGCGCCCGATCCTCAGGAACACGGATCGCATCCAGCGCGATGTCAGTGAAAACTTCGGTCGTCATGCCTGTATCCATCTGAGTTTCTCAGCACACGGCGGCTGCGCGCCGCTTCGTGCGTGCCATGCCTGCAGCCAGTTTCAGCTGCAGGCCGATGTTTTTGGTTTCCGGTGTTGCCGCCGCCACGGGGGCAGTCACGATCCCCACCATCACCGCCCCCGGCCTTTCGGCAGCTGCGGGCGCACCTCTTCGCTCAGCGCGCCGCCAGTCGCGCGGCATCGGTCGCACAGGCGGTTGTGGAACCCCAGCGACAGGAATTCCTTGCCGCAACACATGCAGGCACGGCTTTGCGGCCGTTTCTTTTCGGGGATGGTCTCGAAGTGACCATCAAGCCAAGCCTCGGCCTTCTTCCGGCTGTCAAACTTCGGGGCCTTGCCGCCGACACCGGCGACAGAAAACCCAGCCGAGGTGCTCACGATATGCGGGCGATGCTGGGTCATTGCCGCACCACCATCGCATAGAGGCCCAACCCCCAAAGTGCCGTCCCGATCGGCAGGGCCACGATGACGATCAGCACCGTCAGCAGCTGCAGGAGATCATCCAGACGCTGGCGGCGCGACATCACGGCGCCACCCCGGCGATGCCGCCGAGCCCCCCGGCCAGAAAGCACCCGACCCAGATCGTCAGCAGGATCGACGCCGCGCCGATCACGTCCTCGATCATCTCGATCAGCCCGAAGCGATCCTCACCGCCCATGACCGGCCTCCGTCATCACGGCCACCGGCATCGCCACGCTCACCGGATGCGTCATCAGCGACGCCACCAGGAACGATTGGATCTCGCGCAACGCCTGGGCAAGGCGCGACCGCGTCCACTGGTCGGGCGGCACACCACCCGACAGAACGGCGATCGCCTCGCCAAGATCACCGGCCGCACGCCGAAAACCGGCCGCTGACCCGTCAAGAACGGGCGCGGATTTTGACGAAATCGGGCTCATGCTGCGACTCCCTTGTCAGGATCGAGACCCGCTTTTTTCCTTGCGATCCGGGCTTCATTCTCGGCAGAAAGAAGCGAGGATTTCCGCTGAGGATAACGAGTCGGGAAAAGCTCCGCCGGGGTCACGCCGAGGAAGTCGGCAAGGACCTTCTCGGCAGGGCGGACGGGGCGGCTCCAAACGGACCGCATCTGGCTCGGGCTCAAGTCGTTGAGGATGGCAAGGCCCGTCAGGGTCATGCCTTTCTCCTCAAGGGCGCACTTGATCTGGGCTTTCGTCCAGATTTTGCTCATCTGGGACCTCCTGGGGAACGTCGATGTTGGCGCATCGGCTTTTTTCGGTTTCGTTCGTTGCAATCGTCTGCGGCTCACGCCGCCGACATAAGGAAGGAGTAAGGACAAATCTGTCCCTTGTAAAGGACAGATTTGTCCGGCGTTTCGGATGTTCTTCTTGAACCCACAGTCAGATGACAACACGCCGCCAGAGGCGACCCGCGAAGCTGATCTCGGGGCTCGGCTGGCTGCAGTGTCTGACATTGTCGGAATTGAAGCTCTCGCCGAGAAAACTGGCAAATCTACCAAGCAGTTAAAGAGGTACTTCCACGGTGCAGAGCCACCGTTCAGCGTGCTTCGTGATGTAGTCGCGATATCCGGCGCCAGTTACGAATGGCTCGCGTCAGGAAGGGCTGTGTCGGACGGCGATAGTCGCTATGTAGAAGCATTCTATGAGCGCGAGCTCAAAGCTCTTCGCAGTGTCGATAGGACAAATCTGTCCAGTGCAGCTGCGCTCGACTTGGGCCGCGAGATTGAAACTGTGACAGATCTACTTTCTTCAAATCGAAAACTAATGAAGTTACGCGACGAACAGCCTGTGTCTAAAGGCAACAATGTCGGCGCAGAGCACGTCACCGTCCAGCCGATCACGGATTTCAACCAACCGGATTTCGTCAGATTGCCCGCTTACAACGATGTGCATGCCTCGGCCGGGCCGGGCATGGTGCCCGCCTCAGAACAGGCCGACGGCGTGGTCGCCTTCACCCGCCAATTCCTTGCGAACCAGGGCGCCAGGCCGGATCACTGCTCGGTCATCTGGGCGCGCGGAACCTCGATGAAGCCGACCATCCCGGACGGCGCGCTTCTCGTCGTCGATCACAGCCAGCGCGAGGTAGAGAACGGTTGCATCTACGTCTTCAACGTCTCTGACCGGCTCTTGGTCAAACGCGCCCGCTGGCGCCTCGACGGCCGCCTCGAACTCGTCTCAGACAATGCCGACGAGGGCTATCCGGTCGAGACTTTTGGCGCCGATTCCGTGGACCAGCTGCGCGTCGTCGGCAGGGTTGTGTACTTCGGGAGGACACCGTGAGCGATCAGCCGACCGATTTGGCAGCCATTATTGGCTATTACCCAGACTGGCTGCTTCCGAATGATGATTTTGCCGCAAACATAGGAGATGACGGTGAAGCCTGTAGTTCTTAGCTTCGTCCTTGCAACATGTTCAGCAGCTGCTTTGTCCGGCTGTGCCGGAGGCGCCCAAGAGGCGGCGGCCATGCCGACGCCGATCCTGTGCAAGACCGTGTTCGATCTTTCCCCGGCTTATGTGCGCTATAACGAATACCTCAACGAACTGAAGAAGCGTGGCGAAGATTGCCACCAGTACGCAGGTAGCACGACCAACATCCGGGTTCGGTGAGATCGCGAGCGTCAGGAACTGCTAGATCCGGCTTTTCCTGACGCATTTCGAACAAAACTCAGTTCGGACCTCGTTCGGCGCTTCATTGCCGTCTTTCTTGGTGTATTTTGCAATCTAAACAGATACTTGCAACATTACGTCGCGACGTCATCAGAGGTCCGAACTGATTTCGGACCTAGACCGCTTGTCTCAATCACGCTCGCCGCTTTCTGATAGCCCATGCTGCGTGGCCGATGCGAAGAACTCCCTTATCCTGCAACGTGTTATCTCATGCGCTTTGGTGTCTGCATCCTGCTCGACATTTGACAGGATTTGCGGTGCCAATGTCGATTTTTCCCGCCACTTTCGACATCAACTTGCATTCCGCAGCGCGGCCTCGACGTGCCCTAAAACGTCACAAGCATCAACGTTTTCCGCGTGTTACGGTGTGCCCGACGTTCTTTCCCTGCTACTGCCAAAGGTAGTCCCCCCCTACAGTCTGCTGATGTTCGCGGGCGGTCTGCCGCCGCGCGACACCGATCTGTGGCTGGTCGAAAGCCGCGTCGATCCGCGCCCGGCGGGGCTGCGCCTGCCCGAACCGGGGGTGATCTGTTTCACGCCGGGCACGTTGATCGACACCCCCGCGGGACCGCGCCCGGTCGAGGCCTTGCGGCCCGGCGACCGGGTGCTGACCCGCGATGACGGCGCGCAGGAGCTGCTCTGGATCGGATCGCGGCGGATGAGCGGGGCCCGGCTTTACGCGCTGCCGCATCTGCGCCCGGTGCGACTTGGGGCGGTGCGGCTGCGGGCGGGGGCTTTCGGCCTGCTGCGCCCCGCGGCCGATCTTCTGGTCTCGCCGCAGCATCGGCTGCTGGTGCGCGGTGCCGCGGCGCGGGCGCTGTTCAACGAGCCCGAGGTGCTGGTGCAGGCCTGCGATCTGGTCGATGACGCCGCGGTGCGGGTTGCGACCCGGCTGCCCGAGGTCACCTATCTGCATCTGCTGTTCGCGCGCCATCAGGTGATCCGGGCGAACGGGGTCGAGACCGAAAGCTTCCACCCCGCCGCGACCGAGGTCGAGAGCCTCGCCGAGGATCAACGACAGGCGTTGTTGCGGCTGTGCCCCGGGATCGCGGCCGATCCGATGACCTACGGGCCTTTCGCGCGCCGCGTGCTGAGCGCCTCGGAAGCGGCGATCCTGCGCCACGATCTGGCGGCCTGATCCGCGCGGTCACCGTTCCGTCAGCTTCAGCTCGATGCGGCGGTTCTGCGCCCGGGCCTCGGGGCTTTTGCCCGCCGCCACCGGGCGGAATTCGCCAAAGCCCGCCGCTGCCAGCCGTTTCGGCGCAAAGCCCTGCGCCTCGATCAGATATTTCACCACCGACAGCGCGCGCGCCTGCGACAGCTCCCAGTTGTCCTTGAACGCGCCCTGACCCGAGAGCGGCGTGTCATCGGTGAAGCCGTCCACCTCCAGCAGCCAGTCGATCTCGGGCGGGATCTCGGAGGCCAATTCGCGGAAGGTCTCGGCCACGCGCGAAATCTGCGCCTTTCCCTCGGGCGACAGATCGGCCGAGCCGGGCTGAAACAGCACCTCGGACGAGAAGACGAAGCGGTCACCCACCACCCGCACGCCCGCGCGGCCCTCCAGCAGTTGCGACATCCGGCCAAAGAATTCCGACCGATACCGCGCCAGATCCTTGGCCTCGGCCTCGGCTTTCTTGCGCGCCTCTTCCTCCAGCGCGGCGCGGCGTTTCTGTTCCGCCGCCACCTGCGCCAGCGCCGAATTGAGCTGGCTTCCCAGCGCCTCGACCTGCACTTTGGCGTCGGCATCCCTCGCCTTGGCCTCGTCCAGAACCGCCTGCAGATCCGCCAGCTGCCCGCGCAAAGCCGCCACCTGCTGATTGAGCAGCGCCACCTGTTCCGCCTTGCGATCGCTTTCCGCCCGCGTCTCGGCCAGGGTCTTTTCCGCCACGGCCTGCAGCGCCGCCTGTTTCTCGGCCTCGCTCAGTTGCAGGTCCAGCCGACCCTGCAGCGCCTTTTGTGCCGCCTGCGCCGCGGCGAGCAGCGTCAGCGTTTCCTCGGCCTGTTTGCGCGCCGCATCAAGCTGCAGCCGCGCCGTGGCCAAAGCCGCATCCGAGGTTTTCAGATCGCCCTGAAGGTCCGAAATCACCGCCTGCTGCGCCGTCTTCTCGGCCAGAAGCCCCGCCACCTGCGCCTCAAACGCGGTGATCCGCGCCCCCGCCGCATCAAGCCGCCCGGTCAGCGCCTCGGTTTTCGCCTGTTCCAGCGACAGCGCCTGCGCCAGCCCCGCGACCTGCGCCGACAGCGCGTCCAGCTCGTGATCCTTGGTGGTGATCGTGTCGCGCAGCATCGATTGCACGATCATGAAGATCGACAAAACGAAGATCAGCACCATCAGCAGCGCGCCCATCGCATCGACGAAACCGGGCCAGACATTGGTGGTGGCAAAGCGCTGCCCGCGGCGGCCCGAGAGCGCCATCTCAGCCCTCCCCACCGCGGGCGCGCACCAGCAGCGCCCGCGTCAAGGCCGCGAAATCATTGCGGATATCTGCCATGCTTTCCTGCCGCCCGGCAGAGATTTCCTCCAGCATCCGCGACATCTGCAGATCGATCGAGCGCAGCCGCATCCGCATTTCCGCATCCACATCCATCTCGGCATCGCGGTCCGCCGCCGCCTGCTCTGCCAGCCGGTCCAGCGCCGCGATCAGCCGCTCCTGCCCCTCGGCCATCCGCGCCAAAGCCTCGGCCTGCCCGGCGCGGCTCTCGACCTCGGCCCCCAGTTTCTGCGCCAGATCGCCAAAGCCCTGCGTCAGCTGCGCCAGCCGCGTCTCGGTCTGGCTGCGCGCCTGTTCGGCGCGGATGAACAGCGTCTGCAGCGCGTCCATCTGCTCGGCCATGTGGTCGAGCACCCCCGCCACCGCCGAGGCCTCGCCCGCGCCCTCGGTCTCGGCCGAGGCGAAGCTCAGCCGGGTGATCGAGGAAATCCAGTCCTCCAGCTCGCCGTAAAAGCGGTTCTGCCCATGCGTGGCGAAAAGTTCGAGCAGACCCACGACAAGCGATCCGGCCAGGCCCAGCAGCGAGGAGGAAAAGGCCGTGCCCATGCCGCCCAACTGGCCTTCAAGCCCGGTCATCAGCCGGCCAAAGACCGCAGTGGCGGGCTCGCCCTGTTGCGGCGCCAGCGCGCGGATCGTGTCGACAACGCCCGGAACGGTGGTGGCCAGACCGTAGAACGTGCCCAGAAGGCCAAGGAAAATCAACAGGTTCGAAAGATAGCGGGTGATGTCGCGGGCCTCGTCGATCCGCGCCGCCACCGAATCGAGGATCGAGCGGGCAGCGGTGGTGGCGATGGTGCGGCTTGCCCCGCCGCGGCCGAGAAGGGCGGCCAAGGGCACCAGCATCTGCGGCGGGCGATACATCGGCCGGCCGGGGCGGTCGGCGGCGAAGCTCTCGATCCAGCTGACCGCTTTCACCAGCTGCACCACCTGCCAGAAACAGCCCAGCACGCCCAGCACGAAGACCCCGCCGATCAGCCCGTTGAGCAGCGGATTGGTCTGGAAGATCGGATAGATGCGGGCATAGGCGAAGAACCCGCCCAGGCCGACCAACCCCAGCACCGCCAGCATCGAGACGATCTGTCGGACGGGTTGCGAAAACTGCGGGGGTTGGACCCGGACCGGTGCGCGCATGCTCTGCCTCTTGTGCTCGTTGCGGGAAGGATATGCCGCGCGGCCCCCCCTGCCAAGCCTCAAGCCAGAAGCTCACGCACCCTTGCGGCCAGCGCCTCGAGATCGGGATCGGCAAGGCCGAGGCTGGCCAGATGCGCGGCGGTGTTGAACAGGTAGTCCCGGTTCGGCCCCCGGGTGCCGACGGCATGGGCGATGGTTTGCGCCTGGGTCTCGAAATCGAGCGCGCAATACTGCGGCCCGGCGCGGTCGATGACATAGGTGATCGCCGTCACCTGCCGCCCGTCCGAAAGCGTCACCGGCAGCGCGCGTTCCAGATAGGCGTCGGTGACCAGCTCGCGGGCGCGGATCTCGGCCAGGATGCGGGCGGCCTCGGCCGCGGGGGCGCGCAGCGCCAGGCCGCGGCACTGCGCGCCCTCGGCGGCATCGAGCGCCAGCACCAGACCCGGCGCCGCGGGTGTGCCGCGGAAATGGATCGAATGCATGCAAAAGCTGCGATGCCAGCCGTCAAGCCGCGCCGGGCAGGCTTCGGCCGGGGTGAAGCCGGGGTCCCAGATCAGCGATCCGTAGCCGAATATCCAAAGCGCTTCGGGCATGTCTGGCCCTCCCTCGGTCCGGGGGATAAAAGGAAGGCCGGGGTTTGGAAAGAGGGTGCGATGCGGGTCTGGGTCTGGGGCGTGGTTCTGGCGGGCGGGCTGGTGCTGGCGGATTGGGGCGCGGGGCAGGGGCTGGCGGCCTGGCTGCGCGGGGCGCTGGACGGGTCCGGGGCGGCCGGAGCGGCGCAGGTCACGGCGACCGGCTTTCCAACCCGGATCGGCGTGCAGCTGCAGGCGCCGCATCTGACCGAGGCGGGCCGGACGGTTCTGGCGCTGGAGCGGGCCGGGATCACCGCGCCGGTCTGGAACCCGCTCTCCTGGCGGCTTGATTTGCCCCTGCCGCAACGGATCACCCTGCAGGGCCTGCCCTTTGAGGCGACGGGAACGCGGGCGGCGCTGCAGCTTGATCTGGCCCCCGGCCTTGATCTGCCGCTGGCCGGGATCGCGCTTGACATCGACCGCCCGGCGCTGCGGCTTGCGGCGGCAAAGGCCCCCTCGCTGGCCGCCGAAAGCGTCGATCTGGCGCTGCGACCGACCGGGGAGCCGCGCAGTTACAGTCTGGCGGGCGAGATCGTCGGGGCCGCCCTGCCGCCCGGTCTTGCCGCGCACCTCAGCCGTCAGGCCGGGCTGGCCCGGCCGGTGCCGGATCGGCTTGAGCAGCTGTCGCTTGATGCGGGGGTGGTGCTGGCGCAGCCTCTGGCGCTGCTGTCCCCGGCGCCCGCCGTGCTGACCGCCCTCGATCTGCGCCGGGCCGAGCTGGTCTGGGGCGGGCATCGGATCAGCGTTTCCGGCCCTCTGACCCTCCGTCCCGACGGCACGCCCGAGGGCACGCTGATGATCGCGCTCAGCGATTTTCCGGTCTGGCTCGATCTGGGCCTTGCCGCGGGGTTGGTGCCGCCCGAGCGCAAGCCGATGCTGGCGGCGATGGGCGATTATCTGGCGCGGCAAAGCCCGGACGGCTCGGTGCTTCTGCCGCTGTCCTTTGCGAACGGCCGGATGAGCCTTGCGGCAATCCCGCTGGGTCCGGCGCCGCGGCTGGTTCAGCGGCAGTAGGTGCCCGAGCGGTAGTGGATCGTGTCCACATGGATGTGGTTGAGGTGGAAGCGGTCGGCTTTCGGCCCCAGCACCGTGCCGAAGACCCCGCAGGCCGAGGCATGGATCGCTTTGAAGATCCGCGGCTGGCTTTTCCAGCCCCGCTCGACATCCAGGCTCTGGCCGTTCTTCAGCACCAGCCCCATCAGGTCGATCGCCTTGCCGCGGCCATGTTCCGACATTTTCGCGCCGCGCTGGTTGTTGCGCGGACGGCAGACATAGCCGGGGCCGACATCCAGTTTCGCGACGCCGCCGCCCTTGCGGCCCACCGCCGGAACGATGCCGCGGTCGACCCAGCGCTTGAAGGCGGTGGCGGTGGTGCAATCGACGGTCATCGGCTGCGTCAGCCGGATCCCCGAGACGGCGGTGATCTGCACCGGCGCGGCGATGCCGCAGCCCGAGCCGCGCCCGCCATTGCCGATCGGCGCCACCTCCTGTCCGATCAGCCCGGGCACGCCGCAGACCGAGCCGCGCAGGCCGGGCGCGGCGACTGCGGGGGCCGGGGCCTCGGGGGGGGGCGCGTTGCGCTTGCGCGGCCCGCCGAAGAGCCGCGACAGCACACCGCCCGGCGGCGGCTTCTGCGCCGCGGGCTGGGCCGGGGGGGCGATCGCGGCGGTTTCCTGCGGCGCGGCGGCGGAGGGCAGCGAGGCGGGGGGCAGGGAGGCAAGGGAGGCGGGGCGCGGTTTCGGGCGATACCCCGCCAGCCGCGGATCGGCTTTCGGTGCCGGAGCGGCGTCGGTTTCTGCGGGCGGGTCCGTCACCAGCCCCGCGGGGCGCGGTTTCGGATGCGCCCCGGCAAGGCGCGGATCGGCCGGGGGCAGCAGGCTCTCTGCCGGGGCGGTGGTGGTGATCGCGGCGGGCCGTGGCAGCGGGCGACGGCCCGAAACCGCAGGATCGGCGGCACCCTCCGCCGCGGCGGGGCGCGGCTTGCCGATCGGCGATTGCCCGGCGCTTGCGGGCAGCGCCACCCCGCCCGGGGTGGCTTTTGGCGCCGCAGACAGGGGCGCGATGGCGGACGGACGGGGGGGCGGCAGCGGCGAGGTTTTCAGGCTTTCGGCAGCGACAGGAGCAAACGCCAGCGCCGCGATCAGCGCCAGCGCAAGGCTGCGAAGGCCGGACATCAGCGCGTCTCCGCCTTCGGCGGCGGCACGCGGCCGAAATCGGGGGCGGCGGTGTCCTGACCGGCCTCGATGATGCCGCGGCGGATCGCACGGGTCTCGGTGAAATAGTCGAACAGCATCTGCCCGTCGCCCATGCGGATGGCGCGTTGCAGCATGAACAGTTCCTCGGTGAAGCGGCCCAGAATGTCGAGCGTCGCGTCCTTGTTGGTCAGGAACACGTCGCGCCACATCGTCGGGTCCGAGGCCGCGATCCGGGTGAAATCGCGAAAGCCCGAGGCGGAATATTTGATCACCTCTTCCTGCGTCACCCGGCGCAGGTGGTCGGCCACGCCCACCATCGTATAGGCGATGAGATGCGGCGTATGCGAGACGAGCGCCAGCACCAGATCGTGCCGGGCCACCTCCATCTCGTCGACATTGGCGCCCAGCGCGGTCAGAAACGCTTTCAGTCGCGCCACCGCCGCCGGGTCGTTGCCCTCAAGCGGCGTCAGCAGCCACCAGCGGTTGACGAAAAGCGTCGCAAAGCCCGAGCGCGGCCCGGAATGTTCGGTCCCGGCCAGCGGGTGGCCGGGGATGAACTGCACATGGCCGGGCATATGCGGCGCCACGGCCTCGATCACCGCATGTTTCACCGATCCGACATCGGTGACGGTGGCGCCCGCCGCCAGATGCGGCGCGATTTCCGCGGCAATCGCCGCCATCGCCCCCACCGGCACGCACAGCACCACCAGATCGGCGCCTTCGACCGCTTCGGCGGCGGTGTCGAAAACCCGGTCGCACAGACCGATTTCCAGCGCCGTCGCCCGGGTCTCGGCGGATTTCGCATGGCCGATGATCTCGCTCGCCAGACCCTTTTCGCGCATCGCATGCGCCATCGAGGAGGCAATCAGCCCCAGCCCGATCAGGGCGACGCGCTTGTAGTGTGTCATGCCGAGGCGCCCGCCTTGAACAGCCCGATCATATGCGCCACGCGCCGGCACGAGGGCTCGTCGCCCACGGTGATGCGCAGGCAGTGCGGCAGCCCGTAGCTGGCGACGCGCCGCACGATCAGCCCGTCCTTTTTCAGGAACTCGTCGCAGGCCTCCGCTTCGGCTTCCGAGCCGAACCGCGCCAGCACGAAATTCGCCATCGAGGTGTCATTGGGCACGCCACGCTCGGCCAGGGCCTCGGACAGCCAGTGCCGCAGCCGGGCGTTTTCCGACCGCGATTGCGCCACCCAGTCCTGATCGCGCACCGCGGCCTCGGCGGTTTCCAGCTGCGAGGTCGAGAGGTTGAACGGATCGCGGATGCGGTTGAGCACGTCGATGATGTCCTTGGGGCCATAGCCCCAGCCGATGCGCAGCCCGCCAAGACCGTAGATCTTGGAAAAAGTGCGCGTCATCATCACGTTGGGCAGCCGCGAGGCAAGCTCGGCGCCGCCGTCATAGCCTTCGACATATTCCGCATAGGCGCTGTCGATCACCAGCATCGCCTGTTTCGGGATGCCCATGGCGAGCCGTTCCAGTTCCGCCAGACCGACCATCGTGCCGGTCGGGTTGTTCGGATTGGCGATGAAAACGAGCTTCGTCTTTTTCCCGCAGGCCTTCAGGATCGCGTCCACATCCAGCGTGCGTTCGCGTTCGGGCACCGAAACCGGCGTCGCCCCCGCGCCCAGCGCGGCGATGCGATACATCAGGAAGCCGTGTTCGCTGTGCACCACCTCGTCCTTCGGCCCGGCATAGGCGTTGACGATCATGCGGATGATTTCATCCGAGCCGACGCCGCAGATGATCCGCGCGGGGTCAAGCCCGTGCACGTCGCCAATCGCCTGACGCAGCGCGGCATGGTCGGTGGAAGGGTAGCGGTGCAGCTTGTGCACCGTGCGCGAGAACGCCTCCTTGGCGCGGTCCGAGGCACCATGCGGGTTCTCGTTCGAGCTGAGCTTGATCGCATCGCTGATGCCGGCCACATGCGAAGCGCCGCCCTCGTAAAGGGCGATGTCGAGGATGCCGGGCTGGGGGCGGATCGGGTCTGTCATGATGAGGTCCTTGTCCTGGATGCCTCAATAGCCGGGGCAAGGCCGCATGGGAAGCGCTGTTTCAACCGCAAGGACGCTCGAAAGCGGCAGTGATGCTGCCAGACCTCAGGTCCCCGATCAAATTTTAGCAAATTTTTAGACTATCAGCCCCATATTGCCGTCTCATTCGCCGACCCGTGCCACAATTCGGGCCAAAAGGATGCCAGTCGGTAAACATTGGAAGGTCCAGATGAAACACCCCTCTCTCCCTGCCCTGTTGCTTGCTGCCCTGTGCCTGCCGGGCGTGCCGTTCGGAACCGCCGCGCTTGCCGGCGATCTTGGCGCCGCCTTTCATGCCCTGCCGGTCGATACCCGCGTTGCGGTGCAGGCCGAACTTGCCGCGGTCGATCTCTATCTTGCCGATCCCGATGGCGACTGGAGTGCCGCGACCGAACGCGCCGTGCTGCGCTCGGTCGATACGATTGCGCTGAATTCCGGCTCGCGCATCCGGCCGAAACTGAGCAGCACCCCGGCGATGAAAAGCTATCTCGAGGCGCTGGCCGAGGGATCTTACAGCGCCTATCTGCGCCGCGGCGATTTTTCGGGCGGTGGTGCGCTTTGGCGCCGGATCGAGCTGGGCGGCTGACCCCGACGCCCGCAACGCAAAAGGCCGCCCCAAAAGGGCGGCCTTTCGTTTGGAGCGCAAAGAACCGGATCAGTTCTTCGCGTAGAATTCGACGACCAGGTTCGGTTCCATTTGCACCGGATAGGGCACGTCGCTGAGGCCCGGGGTGCGCACGAAGGTCGCGGTCATTTTCGAATGGTCGACTTCGAGGTAATCCGGCACGTCGCGCTCGCCCGACTGGACGGCTTCGAGGACGATGGCGAGTTGCTTCGAACGGTCACGGACGGCGATCACATCGCCTTCCTTGACGCGGTACGACGCGATGTTGACGCGGGCGCCGTTCACGGTGACGTGGCCGTGGTTCACGAATTGACGCGCGGCGAAGATCGTCGGCACGAATTTGGCGCGGTAGACGATGGCGTCCAGACGGCGCTCGAGCAGGCCGATCAGGTTTTCACCGGTGTCGCCCTTGACCCGTTCGGCTTCGCCGTAGATCTTGCGGAATTGCTTTTCGGTCAGATCGCCGTAGTAGCCCTTGAGCTTCTGCTTGGCGCGCAGCTGGGTGCCGAAGTCCGACAGCTTGTTCTTGCGGCGCTGGCCGTGCTGGCCCGGACCGTAGTCACGCTTGTTCAGCGGCGACTTGGCGCGGCCCCAGATGTTTTCGCCCATGCGGCGGTCGATTTTGTACTTGGCAGCGGTCCGTTTGGTCATCGCTGATCTCCTTCCTGATTGTGAAGGGCGTTGTCCTTTCCCGCGGCTTTGGGCCTTGGGCGACAGGCTTCCCCTTGCGGGGTCCACCAACACCAATGAAAGCCCCGGCAAGCGTCGCCGCTGCCGGGATGGGGGGGCTTATACAGAGGCCGCGGGCAGAGTCAACGGCCAAAGGCGGGCGGGCGCCGTTCAGGGGGCCGCAAGGGTGACGACGGCCTGTTTGCGGCTGATTTCGGTGCCGTCGCGGCTTTGGGTGACCGTCGCCTCGTAGCGGCCCGGGGCGAAGCCCCCGGACGGGGCGCGCTTGCCCGCATAACGCAGGAACAGCGCCTGCGGTTTGTCGAGCACCACATCCTGCGCAAAGGCAAAGCCGCCGGGGCCGGTGATCGTCACCTTGATCCCGTCGCCCTTGCGGCTGTCGTAGCCGTAAGCCCAGAGCACAAGCGCCGGGGCATTGGTCGGAAGCGTATCCTGTGCGGGCAGGCCCGCTTTGACCGCCTCGAAATCGGGCGGGGCATCGCTCAGCGCCGCTTGCAACAGGCCGCCGCCGACATAGGCGGGCGGGTCCTGCCAGAGCGTGCGGGCGGGCGCGGGCGTGCAGGCGGCGGCGGGATCGGGCTGGAACGGATCGATATCGACGCCGTCATGGCGCAGGGCCAGATGCAGATGCGGGAACTCCGCCTTGCCCGACAGGCCGACCTGGCCAAGCTTTGTGCCCGCACCAACCTTGGTGCCGGGTTTTACCGCGACCGAGCCATTCTTCAGGTGGCAATATTGCGTCTGCCAGCCGCCGCCATGGTCGATCACGACGCCATTGCCGCATTCTTTCCCGTCGACATCGGCCCCGGCAGCAAAGGCGCCATCGGCCTCGCCATCGCGGACCGCCCGGACACGGCCCGGCGCCGCCGCCAGAACATCGACGCCCGCCGCCATCGCGGCCAGCGTCGGCAGGGCGAAATCGGTGCCGTCGTGGCCCTGATAGCTCGCGGTTCCGCAGCCGAAATCGCGCACCTCCGGCCCCGCGGCGTGGTCGAGATAATGCTGGATGTAGCAGCTCTCGCCCAGGGTGCAGGCGATCGGCAGTTTCAGCAGGATATCCTGCGCCCGGACGGCGCCGGGCAGGGCGGCAATACCGAGCGCCAGCGCCAACAGGACAGCACGGAGGTCGCTCCGCCGGGGGCGAAACAGAGGCATCGACACATCCCCCAAAAGATCAGGCGCCCCCGAGGGAGCGCCTGAAAAGCCTAGCACAGCGATATCGTCGGGGTCACGCATGATCCGGGTGCCGGATCGGAGGCGGCCCCGCCGCCGGTCAGCCTGCGGGCAGCAGGCGCGGTTTCGCCCCCGCCAGACGCGGCTTGCCCGGTTCCTCGACATCGAGCGCGATCGCATCGTCGCGCACCGTCACCCGGACCACGCCGCCTTTCATCAGCCGACCGAACAGAAGCTCCTCGGCCAGAGGCTTCTTGATATGCTCCTGAATGACCCGGCCCAGCGGCCGCGCGCCCATCTTGTCGTCATAGCCCTTGACCGCCAGCCATTCGGCGGCTTCGGGCGTCAGCTCGATATGGACGTTGCGGTCGATCAGCTGCGCTTCCAGTTGCAGCACGAACTTGTCCACCACCTGCAGGATCGTCTCGCGCGGCAAGGGTGCGAAGCTGACCACCGCATCCAGACGGTTGCGGAATTCCGGCGTGAAGGTGCGTTCGATCGCCGCCGTATCCTCGCCCTCGCGGCGTTCGCGGCCAAAGCCGATCGCCGATTTCGCCTGCTCCGCCGCCCCCGCGTTCGAGGTCATGATCAGGATCACGTTGCGGAAATCGACCTGACGGCCGTTGTGATCGGTCAGCTTGCCGTGGTCCATCACCTGCAGCAGGATGTTGAACACGTCCGAATGCGCCTTTTCGATTTCATCGAGCAGCAGCACGCAATGCGGATGCTGGTCGACGCCATCGGTCAGAAGCCCGCCCTGATCGAAGCCGACATAGCCCGGAGGGGCGCCGATGAGCCGCGAGACCGCGTGTTTCTCCATATATTCCGACATGTCGAAGCGCAGCAGCTCCACCCCCAGCGTATTGGCCAGCTGTTTCGCCACCTCGGTCTTGCCGACGCCGGTCGGACCCGCAAACAGATAGTTGCCGATCGGCTTTTCCGGTTCGCGCAGACCGGCCCGGGCCAGCTTGATCGCCGAGGCCAGCGTCTCGATCGCCTTGTCCTGACCGAAGACCACGCGCTTGAGTGTCTTTTCCAGATCGCGCAGGATCGCGGCATCGTCCTTCGACACGCTTTTCGGCGGAATGCGGGCGATCTTCGCCACCACGGCCTCGATCTCCTTGGCGCCCAAAGTCTTGCGCTTCTTGCTGTCGGGCAGCAGGTGCTGCGCCGCCCCCGCCTCGTCGATCACGTCGATCGCCTTGTCGGGCAGCTTGCGGTCATGGATGTAACGCGCCGCCAGTTCCACCGCCGACTTGATCGCGTCATTGGTGTAGCGCACGTCGTGATGTTCCTCGAAATAGGGTTTCAGCCCCATCAGGATCTTGATGCTGTCGCCGACCGAGGGTTCGTTCACGTCGATCTTCTGGAACCGGCGGCTCAGCGCGCGGTCCTTTTCGAAGTGCTGGCGGAATTCCTTGTAGGTGGTCGAGCCCATGCAGCGCAGCTTGCCGCCCTGCAGCGCGGGCTTGAGCAGGTTCGAGGCATCCATCGCCCCGCCCGAGGTCGCGCCCGCCCCGATCACCGTATGGATCTCGTCGATGAAGAGGATCGCATCGGGATGGTCCTCGAGCTCCTTCATCACCGCTTTCAGCCGTTCCTCGAAATCGCCGCGATAGCGGGTGCCGGCCAGAAGCGCCCCCATGTCGAGCGAATAGATCGTCGAGCGCGCCAGAATGTCGGGCGTTTCGCCGCGGGTGATCTTCAGCGCCAGCCCCTCGGCGATGGCGGTCTTGCCGACACCCGGATCGCCCACCAGCAGCGGGTTGTTCTTGCGGCGGCGGCAGAGCACCTGAATGCAGCGCTCGACCTCTTCGGCGCGGCCGATCAGCGGGTCGATGTCGCCCTTTTGCGACTTCTGGTTCAGGTTCACGCAATATTTGCCCAGCGCGGATTCCTTCGCCTCGCCCGGTTGCGCGGCCTCGGCCTTGGTGGTCTCTTCCTCGGCGCCGACGACCGGACGGCTTTCGCCGAAGGCCGGGTCCTTGGCCACGCCATGGGCGATGAAATTGACCGCGTCGTAACGGGTCATGTCCTGTTCCTGCAGGAAGAAGGCGGCGTTCGATTCCCGTTCCGCAAAGATCGCGACAAGGACATTCGCCCCCGTCACCTCGGTCCGGCCCGAGCTTTGCACATGGATCGCGGCGCGCTGAATCACCCGCTGGAAGGCGGCGGTGGGCACGGCTTCCGAGCCTTCGACCTCGGTGATCAGGGTCGAAAGATCATCGTCGATGAACTCGGTCAGCGTCGTGCGCAGCTCGCCAAGATCGACGCCGCAGGCGCGCATCACGCGGCTGGCATCGGGCTCGTCGATCAGCGCGAGCAGAAGATGTTCGAGCGTCGCCAGTTCATGCTTGCGCGTGTTGGCCAGCGCCAGTGCGGCGTGGATTGCTTGCTCGAGCGTGGTCGAAAACGAAGGCATGCGGCGCTCCTTTCCTCGGGTCTCCCGATACTGGCGTCATGGAGTTAAGTTTCGGTGGATTTCGCCGCGCTTCAAGGCCCGGGCGCGTGTTTTTTCCACCGCGTCCGGCTGTGTTGCAAAACTGACCAGCGCGGGCGGCGGGCGCCCGATCCGCAGGCGGCGCGCGAAAGTGCTTTCAGAACCGGTCCTTGTGCGCCCGCGCCGCGGTGAAGACGGCGAGCGGCGCGGCATCCCCGGGCAGGCCGAGCGCGGCGCGCAACGCAGCGTCATCGGTGCGCAAAAAGGGATTCGTCGCCCGTTCCTCGGCCAAGGTCACCGGCAAACTGGGGGCCCCGGCCTGCCGCAGCGCCGTCACCCGGTCCATCCGGGCCTGCAGCCGCGCGTTCCCCGGCTCCAGGCTGAGTGCGAACCGGCCGTTTGCCTCGGTGTATTCATGCCCCGAACAGACCCGCGTTTCGGGCGGCAGCGCGGCCAGACGGGTCAGCGTGTCGAACATCTGCGCGGGCGTGCCCTCGAACAGCCGCCCGCAGCCCCAGCTCATCAGGCTGTCGCCGGAAAAGAGCAGCCCCGCCCCGGGCAGATACCAGGCGATATGGCCCAGCGTATGGCCATCCGCCGCCAGAACCTGCGCCGTCTCCATCCCCAGAGGCAGCATGTCGCCCGGCGCCACAGGATGATCGAGCGGCGGCAGCCGGTGCGCATCGGCTGCGGCCCCCGCCACCTTCGCCCCGGTCGCCAGCGCCAGCGCCTCGACGCCTCCGATGTGATCGGCGTGGTGATGGGTGATCAGGATGTGGTGCAGCTGCCAGCGCCGGTCGGACAGCACCTTCAGCACCGGCGCCGCCTCGGGGACATCGACGACCACCACGGTATCGGTGGCGGTGTCGTGCCAGAGCCAGGCGTAATTGTCGGTCAGGCAGGGGATCGGGGTCAGTTCGAGGGTCATGGCCTTTTGCGCATCTTTCGCTATCCTGACCCAGCTTCGCCCAAGGAAGGCCAACCTGCAATGCATCTCGACGTGCTCGACCTGCGTGATTTCTACTACCGCACCCAGCTGGGGCGCACGGCGCAAAAGGCGATCCGCGACAAGGTGGTCGAACTCTGGCCGGACACCCAGTCCGGCATGGCCGGGCTGACGGTGGCGGGCTATGGCTTCGCGGTGCCGCTTCTGCGCCCCTATCTGGGCCGGGCGCGCCGGGTGATCGGGCTGATGCCCGCGCAGCAGGGCGTGATGCCCTGGCCCGCCGGAGAGCCCAATGTCTCGGTGCTTTGTGCCGAAACCAGCTGGCCGCTGGAGACCGGGATGATCGACCGGCTCGTCGTGCTGCACGGGCTCGAGGTGTCCGACGACCCCGATGCGCTGATGGGGGAATGCTGGCGCACGCTTGGTCCGGGCGGGCGGGCGCTCTTCATCGTGCCGAACCGGGTCGGGCTTTGGGCGCCGCGCGAAACCACGCCCTTCGGCTTTGGTCGCCCCTATACGATGGGCCAGCTTGAGGCGCAGGCACGACGGGTGGGGTTCGCCCCCGAGCGTCAGGCGGCGGCGCTGTACATTCCGCCCTCGCAGCGGCGGTTCTGGCTGCGCTCGTCCGAGATGTGGGAGCGGCTGGGCACACGGGCGGCGGGCTATCTGGCGGCGGGGGTGGTGATGCTTGAGGTGATCAAGCAGGTGCATTCGGTGCGCCGCACCGGGCTTGGCGCGGCGGTGCGCAAGCCGCTTTCGATCCTCGAAGGGGCGCCAAAGCCGGTGGTCGGGCGGATCTGAGACCGCCGCCGCCGCAAGAATCGCCCGGCCGGAAAAACCGGTTTCCGCGGCACTTCGCCCTGCGGTGGGGGGACGCAGCGGGGCGGGTTTCGACCCTTTGCGCTAACACTCCGTGCCGGTGCAGAAAATGTGCCAGCCTGATGCGGATTCCTGCCGCCAATATGGTTGCGAGGGTCTTGATGCTCTGCTAGACGCAACCCCGAATGCGGCGCGCGAGATCACTTTGGGCGCCGAGGGGGGCCTCTGAATCGGTGACGGGATATTTTGTTCCTGTCGTCCGCGTGCGGAGGCAAAAGCATCGGAAGGGTGGACGTGTCCGAACCAGCTTCGATTTCCGCAGCCATTGCCGGGCGCTATGCCACGGCCATCTTTGACCTCGCGCAGGAGGCCAAGGGCATCGACGCGCTCTCGGCCGACGTGGATGCGCTGAGCGCCGCTCTGGCCGGTTCGGCCGAGCTGCGTGACCTGATTTCCTCGCCGGTCTACACCCGCGACGAACAGGGGGCCGCGATTGCCGCGGTGGCCGCGAAGATGGGCCTGTCGGCGCCGCTGGCCAATGGTCTGAAACTGATGGCGACGAAGCGCCGTCTGTTCGCGCTGCCGCAGCTGCTCAAGGGCCTTGCCGCCGCGATCGCCGATGCCAAGGGCGAGATGACTGCGGATGTCACCTCGGCCACCGCGCTGAGCACGGCGCAGGCCGAGAAGCTGGCGGCGACGCTGGCGAAACAGACGGGCAAGACCGTCAAACTGAACGTCGCCGTCGATGAGAGCCTCATCGGTGGCATGATCGTCAAGCTGGGTTCGCGCATGATCGACACCACGGTCAAAGCCAAACTCGCTTCCCTTCAGAACGCCATGAAAGAGGTCGGATAAATGGGCATCCAAGCAGCTGAGATTTCTGCGATCCTCAAGGAGCAGATCAAGAACTTCGGGCAGGATGCCCAGGTCGCCGAAGTGGGCCGCGTGCTCTCGGTCGGTGACGGTATCGCGCGCGTTCACGGGCTCGACAACGTCCAGGCGGGCGAGATGGTCGAATTCCCCGGCGGCGTCCGCGGGATGGCGCTGAACCTTGAAGTCGACAACGTCGGTATCGTGATCTTCGGGTCGGACCGCGACATCAAGGAAGGCGACACCGTCAAGCGCACCAACGCCATCGTGGACGTTCCGGCGGGCGAAGGCCTGCTGGGCCGCGTCGTGGACGGCCTTGGCAACCCGATCGACGGCAAGGGCCCGATCGTGGCGAAAGAGCGTCGCATCGCCGACGTGAAAGCCCCCGGCATCATTCCGCGGAAATCGGTGCATGAGCCGATGGCGACCGGCCTCAAGTCGGTGGACGCGATGATCCCGATCGGCCGCGGCCAGCGCGAGCTGATCATCGGCGACCGTCAGACCGGCAAGACCGCGATCGCGCTCGACACGATCCTGAACCAGAAGTCGTACAACGACGCCAACCCGAACAACAAGCTGCACTGCTTCTACGTCGCCATCGGGCAAAAGCGCTCGACCGTGGCGCAGCTGGTGAAGAAGCTCGAAGAATCCGGCGCGATGGAATACACTACCGTCGTCGCCGCGACCGCTTCGGACCCGGCGCCGATGCAGTTCCTTGCGCCCTATTCGGCGACCGCGATGGCGGAATATTTCCGCGACAACGGCATGCACGCGCTGATCATCTATGATGACCTGTCGAAGCAAGCCGTGGCCTATCGTCAGATGTCGCTGCTGCTGCGCCGTCCGCCGGGGCGTGAAGCCTATCCGGGCGACGTGTTCTATCTGCACTCGCGCCTGCTGGAACGTTCGGCCAAGCTGAACGAGGACTTCGGCTCGGGCTCGCTGACCGCGCTGCCGGTCATCGAAACGCAAGGCGGCGACGTGTCGGCCTTCATCCCGACCAACGTGATCTCGATCACCGACGGTCAGATCTTCCTGGAAACCGAACTGTTCTACCAGGGCATCCGCCCGGCCGTGAACACCGGTCTGTCGGTGTCGCGCGTCGGTTCCTCGGCCCAGACCAACTCGATGAAGTCGGTCGCTGGTCCGGTGAAACTGGAGCTTGCGCAGTATCGCGAAATGGCCGCCTTTGCGCAGTTCGGCTCGGACCTCGACGCCGCGACGCAAAAGCTGCTGAACCGCGGTGCCCGTCTGACCGAGCTGATGAAACAGCCGCAATATTCGCCGCTGACCAACGCCGAAATCGTGGCGGTGATCTTTGCGGGCACCAACGGCTTCCTTGATGCCGTTCCGGTGAAAGAAGTCGGCCGGTTCGAGAAAGGCCTGCTGGCCTATCTGCGCTCGACCCGCAAGGACGTGCTTGAGTGGCTCACCAAGGAAGACCCCAAGATCAAGGGCGACGCCGAGAAGAAGCTCAAAGACGCGATCGCCGAGTTCGCCAAGACCTTCGCTTGACGGCCTGAAAGGACAGGGAGATGCCCAGCCTTAAGGACCTCAAGAACCGGATCGTGAGTGTCAAGAACACTCGCAAGATCACGAAAGCGATGCAGATGGTCGCGGCGGCGAAACTTCGCCGCGCCCAGGAAAGCGCTGAAGCTGCCCGGCCCTATGCCGAGCGGATGAACGCCGTGATGTCGAGCCTTGCCGCTGCGGTGGGCTCGACCGACGGTGCGCCGCGCCTGCTTGCGGGCACGGGCTCCGACAAGGTCCATCTCCTCGTCATCATGACGGGCGAGCGCGGGCTTTGCGGTGGCTTCAACGCCAATATCGCGAAACTCGCGAAAGTGAAGGCGATGGAACTGCTCGCCCAGGGCAAGACGGTGAAGATCCTCACCGTCGGCAAGAAAGGTCGCGACGCGCTGCGTCGTGATCTGGGCCAGTATTACATCGACCACATCGACCTGAGCGACGTGAAGAAGCTGAGCTACCCGGTGGCGCAGAAGATCGCGCAAAACATCCTCGACCGCTTCGAAGCGGGCGAATACGATGTGGCGACGATCTTCTTCTCGGTCTTCCAAAGCGTGATCAGCCAGGTGCCGACCGCCAAGCAGGTGATCCCGGCGCAGTTCGAAACCGATGCGGCTTCGGCCTCGGCGGTTTACGACTACGAACCGGGCGATCAGGAGATCCTGACCGCGCTGCTGCCGCGTGCGGTGGCCACGGCGATCTTTGCCGCGCTGCTGGAAAACAACGCGTCCTTCAACGGGGCGCAGATGTCGGCCATGGACAACGCGACCCGCAATGCGGGGGACATGATCGATCGACTGACGATCGAGTATAACCGCTCGCGGCAGGCCGCCATCACCAAAGAGCTCATCGAAATCATCTCGGGCGCCGAGGCGCTCTGACGGAACCGGAGATAGAAGAGAATGGCAAGCAAAGGCAAAGTGACCCAGGTCATCGGCGCCGTCGTCGACGTGCAGTTCGAAGATGGCCTCCCGGCGATTCTGAACGCCCTTGAAACCACCAACAACGGCAAGCGCCTCGTTCTGGAAGTCGCCCAGCACCTGGGCGAGAACACCGTCCGCACCATCGCGATGGACGCGACCGAAGGTCTCGTGCGCGGCGCGGCGGTGTCCGACACCGGCGGCCCGATCACCGTTCCGGTCGGCAACGCCACGCTGGGCCGCATCCTGAACGTCATCGGCGAGCCGGTGGACGAGCGCGGCGAAGTGTCGAAAGTCGAAGCCCGGGCGATCCACCAGCCCGCGCCGGAATTCGCGGCGCAATCGACCGAAAGCCAGATCCTCGTCACCGGCATCAAGGTGATCGACCTGCTCGCCCCCTATTCCAAGGGCGGCAAGATCGGCCTGTTCGGCGGCGCCGGTGTGGGCAAGACCGTTCTGATCATGGAACTGATCAACAACATCGCGAAAGTGCACTCGGGCTTCTCGGTGTTCGCGGGCGTTGGCGAACGGACCCGTGAGGGCAACGACCTTTACCACGAGATGATCGAATCGGGCGTTATCAACCTCGACAAGCTCGAAGAGTCGAAAGTGGCGCTGGTCTACGGCCAGATGAACGAACCCCCGGGGGCGCGTGCCCGCGTGGCGCTGACCGGCCTGACCCTTGCGGAACAGTTCCGCGACCAGTCGGGCACCGACGTGCTGTTCTTCGTCGACAACATCTTCCGCTTCACCCAAGCCGGTTCGGAAGTGTCGGCGCTCCTTGGCCGTATCCCCTCGGCCGTGGGCTACCAGCCGACGCTGGCGACCGACATGGGCGCGCTGCAAGAACGCATCACCTCGACCAAAGCCGGTTCGATCACCTCGGTGCAGGCGATCTACGTTCCGGCCGACGACCTGACCGACCCCGCGCCGGCCACGTCGTTTGCCCACCTCGACGCCACGACCGTTCTGTCGCGTGCGATCTCGGAACTCGGGATCTACCCGGCCGTGGACCCGCTCGACTCGACCTCGCGGATCCTTGACCCGCAAGTCGTCGGCGAAGAGCACTACCAGGTCGCCCGGGACGTGCAGGGCATGCTGCAACGCTACAAGTCGCTGCAGGACATCATCGCCATCCTCGGCATGGACGAACTGTCGGAAGAAGACAAACTGACGGTGGCCCGCGCCCGGAAGATCCAGCGCTTCCTGTCGCAGCCCTTCGACGTGGCGAAGGTCTTCACCGGCTCGGACGGTGTGCAGGTTCCGCTCGAAGACACCATCAAGTCGTTCAAGGCGGTGGTTGCGGGCGAATACGACCACCTGCCGGAAGCGGCCTTCTACATGGTCGGCGGCATCGATGACGTGATCGCGAAAGCCCAGCGCCTCGCCGCTGCGGCGTAAGGGGGAACCATGGCCGATACCATGCAGTTCGACCTCGTCAGCCCGGAACGGAGGCTTGCCTCCGTTGCCGCGACCGAGGTCCGTCTTCCCGGCGTGGAAGGCGATCTGACGGCGATGCCGGGCCATGCGCCCGTCATCCTCTCGCTGCGTCCCGGCATCCTGACCGTGGTCAGCGCCGCGGGCACGGCCGAATACGCCGTGACCGGCGGCTTCGCCGAGGTTTCGGGCGAGCAGGTGACCGTTCTGGCCGAGCGCGGTCTGACCCGGGCGGAACTGACCGCCGCGGTTCATGCCGAGATGCTGGCCGAGGCCAAGAAAGTCGCGGACGCCGCGCATCCGACGGTGGCGGACGCCGCTGCGAAGATGCTGGCCGACATGGAAGCGCTTGGCACGCATATCAATCTCTGACGGGACATCCCGCCTCAGATCCCGGGCCCCGGCCGTCGCGCCGGGGCCTTTGCTTTTTGCTTTTGTCTTCCGGCGCCGCAGTCTAGCTTGGCCGGGGCGAAGCCGGAATGAGCGATAGGAACGGATGAAGAAGTATTCCTCGACCCGCATCGGCGTGGCACAGGGATCGCTGGTGCTGTTTTCGGATTATCTGGACGGCGGGGCGATGTGGACGGGCGAGGGCCCGCGCGAATTGCGCCGGGTGGTGGTCTTTGACGAAGTCTTCCGCGACATTCCGGCGGTGCAGGTGTCGCTGTCGATGTGGGACATCGACCAGAAGCACAATCCGCGCATGGACATTTCCGCCGACATGGTGACGGCCGAGGGCTTCGTGATCGTCTTTCGCACCTGGGGCGACACCCGCGTCGCCCGCGTCCGCGCCGACTGGCTGGCCATCGGCGGCTGCGCCCATGAGGACGACTGGGACGTGCGCTGAGCGAAACCGTTGCTTAACCGTCCGGGGGCACCATATACTGGGTGAGACTGGCGGAGACTCGATCATGGCGCAAAAAGGTCAACATGTTGTGCCCTCATCGGAAGGATGGGCGGTGCGCCGTTCCGGGTCGGAGCGGGCGTCTGCCGTGTTTGCGACACAGGACGAGGCGATCCAGCGTGGCCGTGAATTGGCCCGCTCGCAGGGGACGGAGCTTTTCATCCACGGGCGCGATGGCCGCATCCGGGATTGGATCAGCTTTGGCGAGCGTCCGTTTCCGATGAAAGGATAGGGGGCTCGTTGCCGTTCGAGAATGACGTTTTCATCAACTGTCCTTTCGACGAAGACTACGCTCCCCTGCTGGAGGCACTTTTATTTTGCGTCATTTACTTCGGTTTGAATCCGCGCCTTGCGACCGAACGCCTTGAGGGCGGTCAGAACCGTCTCGACAAGATCTATGCCCTTGCGAAAGGGGCGAAGTATTCCATCCATGACCTGTCGCGTTGCAGGGCAAAGGATGTTGGTGACTATGCGCGGATGAACATGCCGTTCGAATTCGGGGTGGATGTTGGCATCAGGCGCACCGCCGTTGATTTGCCGAGTGAAAAGAAGTTCCTCATATTTGAAAACGAGCCTTATGAGACGAAACGCACCCTCTCGGATATCGCCGGGCAAGACATAGAGTTTCACCGCAACGATCATCTGCTGGTGATCAAGAAGACTCGGAACTTTTTCGTTGTCGAGGCGGGGCTGTCTCTCCCCGGGGCGGGGAGGATCGAAGGCGATTATGGCACGTTCCTTGGCTGGCTGCTGAAGCTGAAAATTCATGAGGGGCATACGGCGCAAGAAGCCCTGTCCTTGCCAACCCCGGAGCGGCTGGAGGCGATGCGGCTCTGGATTGATGTGGGCAAACCTGCCGAGTTCGTCTTTGACTAAGCCGCATTGATCGCGTTCGTCGACAAATGTGAACCTGTCTTTTTCCATGACGTTCGGGCCGTTTTTCACGGAACCGTTCCTCCAGATGGGCGCGGCAGGCAGGTCTGTTCTTCGGTGCCCGGCTTGACTTTCCACCCCCCCGCGCCGATGGTGCGCACGACTTTCCCATCCAATGAGGCCCGCCCGTGCAACAAGATGCCCCCCGCTGGCAGCTCGTGGTGATCCTGTGGGGGACGAAATATCCGGTTGCCGAACTCAATGCCCTGATCGAGACCGTGCTGGCCCGGGCCTCCAGCCCGCCGCGTGTCGTGCTGATTTCCGACCGCGACCGGCCCGGCCTGCTGTCGCAGGTGCTGTTGCGGCGCTTCCCCGAGTTCTACCTGTCGCCACCGATGTTGGCGGGCGGCTGTCAGGCGAAGCTGGCGATGTTCGCGCCGGGTGTCGTGCCCGATGATCTGCCCGCGGTCTATCTTGATATCGACACGCTGGTTCTGGGCGATGTCACGCGGCTCCTTGACCTGCTTGACCGGCCGGACCGCATGGCGATGCTGCAAAGCGTCGTGCTGCCCTTCGGGCCTTTGGGGCGGGCGCTGCACCGGCTCAGCGGCGGGCGGCATTACGCGCGCGGCAATTCCTCGATCGTCGTCTATCACCCGGCCCATTGCGCCCATATCGCCACCAGTTACGAACGGCTGCACGCGGCGCATGGCTACAACGGCCTGCGCCCGATGATCGCGGATGAACGGTTCATCTCCTGGTCCGCCCAGGCGCAGCTGCGGGCGATCCCGAAGCGGTTGGCGGTGAAATTCCCGACCGAATTCATGTGGCCCTGGCGCTGGCTGATTCATCTGCGGGCGCGTCTGCCCTGGTTGCGGCGTCGCTGGGCGGGGCTGGTCGCGATCACCCTGCCGGGCAACGAGGTCAAGGGCCCCGAACTCTCGACCCTTCCCGAAGGCGCCGAGATCACCGACCGCAAGGGCCGCCGCCTGATCTGGTCGGACCGCGCTTTGGGGCCGGTCCGCGCCCGCATCATCGCCTATTACACCGACCTGAACGCCCGTCTGCGGCAAGGGGAACAATCATGATTCTGGGCCATATCGGCGCGCGCAAGGGCTCGAAAGGCGTGCCCGGCAAGAACTTCCGTCCGATCGCGGGCAAGCCGCTGATCGACTGGTCGCTGGACCAGCTTTTCGCCAATCCGCGCATCGATGCCGTCGTCGTCTCGACCGATGACGAACGCATTTACGATCATGCGGTGGCGAAGGGCGCGCTGGATATCGGGCTGCGGCCCGCGCATCTGGCCACCGATGCGGCGCCGAAATGGGGCGTCTGGCAACATGCGCTGGAGGCCGGGCAGGCGGCCTTGGGCAAGCCCGTGACCACCTTTGTCGATCTGGATTGCACCTCGCCCCTGCGCCTGCCCGAAGACCTTGACGGCGCGCTGGATCTGTTCGCCCGCGAACAGCCCGACATGGTGATGAGCGTCTGCGAGGCACGCAAGAACCCCTATTTCAACCTGGTCGAGGCGGATGACACCGGGGCGCTGCATGTGTCGAAACCGCTGCCGGGCGGGGTCTGGTCGCGGCAATCGGCGCCCAAGGTCTGGGAACATGCGGCCTCGACCTATGTGCTGTCCGCCGACTATCTGCGCCGGGCGAAGACGATCTACGAAGGCCGGGTGATCCCCTTCGAGATGCCGCCCGAGCGCTGCCTTGACATCGACACGCCGTTCGATTTCCGGCTGGTCGAAATGCTGATGAACGACCGTCTGACGGAGGAAAACTGACATGACCGGGCAACTTGCGGGCCGCACCATTTTCATCACCGGCTCGGGCGGCGTGCTGGGATCAACCTATGTGCGCCGGATGCTCGATCAGGGCGCCCGGGTCGTGGCGACCGATCTGCCGGGTCCTCGGGCCGAGGCGCTGCAGGCGGCGCATGCGGGCAACGAGGCCTTTCGCTTCTACGATCTGGACGTAGGCGATGAAGCGCAGGTGACCGAGATTTTCAAGCGCGTTCTGGCCGATGGTTGGGAGCCGAACGTGGTTCTGAACAATGCCGCGATCACCGGCGAGATGCTGATGGGCGCGGGCAAGCCCTTCCCGGATTTCGCCGATACGAGCGTGGCCGATTTCGAACGCACCCTGCGCACCAACCTGACCGGCGCCTTCATGGTGGCCCGGCAGATGGACCGCGACATCGTCGGGCGCTGGCCGGCAGCGCTGATCAACGTCGCCTCGATGTATGCGCTGAACGGGGCGCATCACCCGATCTATGACGGCATGCCGTTCAAGAATTTCTCGGCCTATGGCGTGACCAAGGCGGGCATCCACGGGCTGACGGTCTGGCTCGCGGGCTACTGGGCGCCGCGCGGCGCCACCGTCAACACCATCGCCCCCGGGGCAGTCTTCAACAACCATTCCGAGGAATTCCAGCGCCGCGTCGGCGAGCTGATCATGATGGGCCGCATGGCGAAACCGGACGAGATCGCCGATGCGATGCTGTTCCTGTGCTCGGCCGGGGCGGGCTACATGACCGGGCAACTGGTCAATGTCGATGGCGGGTTCTCGGCGTGGTAAGCGCGCATATCGCCGTCATTGGCGCAGGCTCGATCGGGCGGCGGCATGCGGCCAACCTGACCACGCTGGGCTGCACCGTCTCGCATCTGCCCTGGCGCAGCTTCGATGCGGCGGGTTTTGCCGCGCGGACCGATCTCGATGGCGTAGTGATCGCCACCGAGACGCAGATCCGGCTGGAGCTGATCGAGATCTGCGCCCGGAGGGGCCTGCCGTTCTATGTCGAAAAGCCCTTGGCCTACACGCCCGAACAGGTGGCGGCGATCTACGCCGCCGCCGCCCCGGTCGCGGATCGCAGCCTGATCGGCTTCATGATGCGCTACAACCCGGCGCTGCAGGCGCTGGCCGCCGAAGACCTCTCCGACATCTACCGCTTTTCCTTCGAGATCGGCCATGACGTGCGGCAATGGCGGGCGAACTGGCGCTTTGGTGACAGCTACGCCGCGCGGGCCCAGGGCGGCGGGGTGCTGCTGGATCTCTCGCACGAGGTCGATCTGGCGATGACCCTCTTCCCCGACCTTGCTCTGCGCGGCGCGGAAAGCCTGGGCCATCCGGCCTTCCCCGGCGTCGATTTCGCCACCACCCTGATGCTTGCCGCTGCCGGCGGGCCGGTTGGCACCGTCTCGATGGATTACCTCTCGCCGGTCTTCATCCGGCGCGCGCGATTGGTGGGGTTGAAGTGGCTCATCGAGGTCGATTTCCTGACGCCCGAGATCACGTTCCAGACCCCCGGCCGCCGCACCAGCCAAGCTTACGTCTTTGAACGCAATGACATGTTCCTGGGGGCGATGCGCGACTTCCTGCGGCTGATCACTGAGGGCCCGGGGGCCGATCTGTCCCCGCTCGCGCCGCGTTTCACCACGATGCGGCCGGTGAACGAGATGGTCGCCAGCGCCTGGGCTGCCCGACGCTTCACCGGGCAGGTCGAGATGGAGATGGGCTGAGCTCAGCCGTGATCGGCGAAGGTCTTCTGCAACCCGCCCTGCCAGAAACCTTCGTCGGCCAGCACCTCAAGGAAGCGTTCCGCCGCCCGGCCCTCGCCAAAGGCGGTGTGGGGCGGATAGCGCTTGCCCCATTCGCGGCCCAGAAAATCGCCGATCTTGCCCCGCTCGGCCGCGTCCGCCGAAAACAGCGACGGCGCCTCGGCCCGGTTCGTCTGCCGGGTGCCGATATCGAGCGAGGGGATGCCCAGAAACGGCGCCTCGCGCACCCCCGCGCTCGAATTGCCGACCAGACAGGCGGCGTGTTTCATCAGCTCGGAGAAATGCGCAAACCGCATCGAGGGGATGAGCCGGAACCGCTCCCGCGGCAGCTGTTCCAAGACGGCAAAGATCTCGCGCGAGCCCGGATCGTTGTTCGGCGCGATGACGACGAAATTCTTCCCCGAGGCGTCCAACGCGCCAAACAGATCCGCCGCCTGCCGCCCCATCGTTGCGGCTTCCGACGTGACCGGGTGGAACAAAGTCACCCCGTAATCGTCAAACGGGATGTCGTAGCGGCGCAGCACCTCGGGCAGGGTCACCCCCGAGGGCCGGGCGTGGAAATCAAGCTCCGGCGAGCCGATGACATGGATCTTCTCGGCCGGTTCGCCCAGCGTCATCACCCGCTTCGCCGCCGCCTCGGAGGAGACGAAATGACAGGCGGCCAGCTTGGTGTTGCAGTGCCGGAATACCTCGTCGATCGTGCCCGAGACCTCGCCGCCCTCGATATGGGCGGAGCGGATGTAATTCGTGGCACAGACAAGCGCGCAGGCCAGGGCCTCGATCCGGTCGCCGTGAAACACCACCAGATCGGGGCGCAATTCGGCGAAGATGTCGGAAAAGCCGGTGATCGATTTCGCCAGGATCGTGTCCTGCGGGTCGCCCTCGCGCTGGTTGAGGAATTCATGCACGGTGGCGCCCTGCACCCGGTGCACCTCGATCTTGGTCAGGCCGTAGCGGTCGAGCATGTGCATGCCGGTGACCAGAAACGACACCTTGAAGCCCCCGTCGCGGGCAGCCAGCGCCAGCGGCTCGATCTTTCCGAAATCGGCACGGGTGCCGGTGACGAAGAGGATTTCGCGGGTCATTCCGGGCTTTCTTTCCTGCTCTGTTCGGGTCGCCATTACATTGCTTGTGCCCTCGGCGGAAGGGTTATAATGCGGCAGAAGGCTGCGAGAGGGGAGAGCGCGATGGATCGCGTCGTTCTGTGCATGAAATGGGGGACGCTTTACGGCCCCGATTACGTGAACGTGCTTTACAACGCCGTGCGGGCGCATCTGCCGGGGCCGTTCCGCTTCGTCTGCCTGACCGATGATGCGACCGGGATCGATCCGGCGGTCGAATGCTTCCCGGTGCCGGATTTTGGTCTGCGCCCCGATCTGTGGATGATCGGCGGCTGGCCGAAGATCGGGGTGTTTCAGCGCGATCTTTACGGGCTGCGCGGCCGGGCGCTGTTCATCGATCTCGACATGATGATCCTGTCCGATCTGACGCCGTTCTTTGAGCATCCCGCCCCCTTCATCGCCACCGACATGGGCGCGAACTGGAAGCCGCGCGCGGGCAAGGGGCCCGAGGAACCGGGCACCTGCCTGTTCGCCTTCACCCTGGGCGCCGAGCCGCAGATCTTCGAGCGCTTCAATGAGGATCGCAACGGCCATGCCCATCGTTTCGGGCTGGAACAGAATTGCGTTGCGGCTTTCGCGCATTCCGTTACCTGCTGGCCCGCCGACTGGGTGATCAGCTTCAAGCGCCACCTGCGCCCGCCGGCGCTTTTGGGCACTGTGCTGCCGGTGCGGCGCCCGCCCGCCAGCGCCAAGGTTCTGGCCTTTCATGGCCGGCCGCGGCCGCTCGATCTGATCCGCAAGGGCTGGTGGGGCGAGCTGCCCAATATCGGCCGCGGTCCGGTGGGCTGGATGCGCGATTACTGGCTGCGCTACGGCGGAAACTGAGCCGGTCAGTGAAGGCTGCGCGCTTGCGCGACCATCGCCGCGATCTCGGCGCGGATTTCGGCCGGGGGCTCGGCCACCGCGCCATCTTCCAGCGCGCGCAGATAGGCGGCGCGCATGTTCGCAAAAATCGGCTCGCTGCTTTTCTTCAGAAAGGCAGTGCCGAAGATATGGTCATTGGCAAAAGGGAAAGAGGCGTTGAACCGCTTGCGGTTCACCGTGCGACGGATGTGATCGAGCACCGCCTCGCGCCAGCCCGGGCTGGCCGGGTCCAGCGCCGCAATCTGCCGCGCCGCCTTGATCCGGTCGGAATCGGCATAGGCGGCATATTTCAAGGTCTGCCGCAGGAAGGCATCATCCTTCTCGCGCAGAAGCTGCAGAAAGGTGTCGCGGCGCGAATAGGCATCAAGCCGCAGCCCCGCCGCCGCCATCTGCCGCGAAAAGCCGATCTCGCCGAATTCGATCGTATGCGGCTTGTAATCGGTCATCTTGTAGTCGCGCCAGAAGGCCTGAAAGGCCGGGTGATCCCAGGCGCTGCGGCGGATCAGGTAGAAATAGCTTTCGACATGGCTGCGTGTGCTCGGCCGCCCGCCGTTGGTGTCGTGGATCACCTTTTCGTCCCGCAGCAGCCCGCAGATATCGGCCGCGGCGAAATCGGTCTCGATCCGCGTCAGAAGGTCGGTCCGCAGCGGTGCCCAGACGCTGTCGTTCATCACGATCAGCCGCTCGGGGCACAGGCCGTCGCGGTTCAAAAGTCGGATCGCATCCTGATAACCGCCGAAATCATAGCCGAAATTCGGACGCTCCAGCAGGCTCCAGCACAAATCGAGCAAGCGGTCCCGGTCGGTGTCGGACACCGGGCAGTTGAGCACAAGGAAGGGCGCATAGCCCTCGGAGATCAGCCAGTTGCAGGTCGCAATCGTCGAGGCGGAAATGCCATCCGGTTGATAGAGCAGGAAAATCGCGATCCGTTCGCCTGCAGGTAACCGCCCCGCATGGCGCTTTGTCACGCGGTCGAAATCGCGCAGATAGGCCTTGCGGCGGGCCGGTTCGCGCAGGCGTCCGGGCAGCGCGGCAAGGGTCCGGGGGAGTTGCAGAAGCTGATCCTTGACGCGGTTCAGCTCGCGCTTGATCTTCCAGGCGGGGACCATGCTGAAAACTCCTTGAAAAACGGACCGGACCTGGCCCGGTTTACTGTCCTGCGGCGCGGAAGGAAAGCAAGCCGTGCCGTGCCAGCCAGATCAGCCGCCGGGCGTAATTCGCCAGCTTCTGCCGATAATGCGGCAAGCGCTTGAGTTTCGGGAATTTCTTCGCCCCGGCCATGGCGGTGCCGGTGATGAAGCTTTCGCCCCGGTCGCGCGGCGGCGCGGTGAAGGGCTCAAGCCCCATCAGCCTGATGTCATGATCGAAGAAGCGGTTCAGCTCGTGGTCATGGGCGCGGCGGATCGGATAGAAGCGCTCGGCCAGCCGCGCCGCCACCGCGCGTTTGATCAGATAGCAGCCGTTGCCGGTGAAGGGCCCCCAATAGGCCATCAGCGTGAAGGGGCCAAGCTGCGCCTGCGGCAGCCGCCCCTTGGCGCGGATGCAGGAAAACCGCAGGATGTCCCAGCGGTCGGCTATCGCCAGCCCCGCCGCCAGCGCCTGCGGAAACCCGGCGGTGAAGGTGACATCGTCTTCGCAGATCAGCACGATCTCGGGGCCGTCTTGCGCAATCTGGCGCCACAGCTCGACATGCGAAGCATAGCAGCCCATATGCCCGGCCGAGATCGGCGCCCCCATGTTGCGATGCCAGGCGGCCAGATCGGTGCGACCCAGCAATTCCGCCTGACGCGCGGCGCCGTCGATCCCCTCGAAGATCGTGTAGCGCATCCCGATCCGGGCGAATTCCTGCGCCAGCTGCGCCTGCCGCGCCGTCGCGCGGGCGAGCGAGATCACCTGAACCGGCAGATCGGGCAGGGGGGCGCTCACGCCAGATCGCTCCATTTCAGCTGGGTGTTGCGGGGCAGGGCGCGGGTGGTGCGCTTGCCCACGACCTTGTCGAAGTCATAGCCCGCGATCTCGCCCGAGCCGGGGCGGCGGGCCCAGATGTCGGCTTCGGTGATCAGATGGCCCGCGGGCAGGTCGCGGTCCGCCACGACAGACGCCCGCGCGAAGCGGTAAACCGGCTCTTCGGCCGGGGTGCGTTCCTTGGGGTTGCGCGAAGCGATCCAGATTTCCTTTGACCGATCGATCAGATGGCGCAGCTCGGACGGGTCCATCGAATTGATGATGTCGGGGCCGACCCGATAGCGCGTGTCGGTGTAGTGCCGTTCCAGAATGCAGGCGCCCAAGGCGACCGAGGCCAGCGCCATTTCCGGCCCGATCGAGTGATCGGAAAAGCCCACCGGAACGCCCGGGAAGGCGTCTTGCAGGTCTTTCACCCCGCGCAGCGACACGATTTCGGGCGGGCTGGGGTAAAGGTTGGTGCATTCCAGCAGCGCAAACTCGACCCCCGCAGATTGCAGGATCGCGACGCTGGCGCGGATGCTCTCGATCGTCTGCATGCCGGTGGACAGAATCACCGGCTTGCCCAGTCGCGCGATGTGGCGAATGAGCGGCAGGTTGTCCGCCTCGCCCGAGCCGATCTTGTAGGCCAGAACGCCGATGCTTTCCAGAAACTCCGCCGCCGCGCGCGAAAACGGCGTCGAGAGATAGATCATCCCCAGGCTTTCGGTGTAGCGCTTCAGCTCGATCTCGTCGTCTTGCGACAAAGCACAGCGCGCCATCACCTCCCAGATCGAGACATCGGCATTGGGCGGAAAGATCTGCTTCGCCTCGTCGGTCATCTCGTCTTCAAGGATATGGGTCTGATGCTTGACGCATTCGCAGCCCGAGGCCGCGGCCAGACGCACCATCTCCTTCGCCACGGCCAGCGAGCCGCCATGGTTGATGCCGATTTCCGCAATCACCAGCGGCGGATGCTCCGGTCCGATCTGGCGCGTTCCGATCTGCATGGCCTGTCCCTTTCGCTGGTTTCGCCGCTTGGCGATAGAACCCCGGGGCCGACCCGTCAAGCGGCGGGGGCCAGGCGAAGGGCGCCCGAAGGCGCCCCTGCCGTTCCCTCAGAACCCGGCCTTGATCTTTTCGAACTCGGCCAGCTGCTTTTCGCGCTGCTGCGGATCGTTCGGCACCTGCGCCAACACCGGCGCCTTGACCGGGCCGATGCCTGCGGTCACCTGTTCCTCCAGCGGGATCGTCGCCATCGCCTTCGGGCTGGAATGGCCGTAGCCGATATTGTCCAGAAGCGCGCGGGCGGCTTCGGGGCGCAGCCAGGAATTCATGAAATCATAGACTTTCGCCTCGTCGCCGGGGCCGTCCTTCAGGTTCACATAGCCGCAGAAGAAGGTGGCCGAGCCTTCCTTGGCCTCGCGCTGGAAGGCGACGGGGTAGTTTTCGTTGCGCAGGTTCGTCACGCCGTCGTTCCAGGACCAGGAAATCAGCACTTCGCCCGAGGCCATGGTCTGCGCCTGTTCGCCCGGATCGGCCCAGTAGCTGAGCACGTTCTTGTGCGCCTCGCGCAGCCAGGCGGCGGCGGCGGCGAATTGTTCGTCCGTCACCTTGGTCCAGTCGGTGACGCCGGTGGCCAGATAGGCCAGCGACCACACGTCATCCGAGGAATTCGGCAGGGAGATCCGGCCCTGATATTTCGGGTTCACGAAGACCTGCAGCGTTGCCACATCCTCGGCCGGGACCTCCTCGGGGTTGTAGGCGATGGCGGCGGCGCCCCAGTCGGTCGGGATGAACCAGACGCCCTTGTCATCCTTGAAGATCGGCGAATCGAGGAATTTCGGGTCGATGTCGGCCAGCGCCGGAAGCTTCGCCGGGTCCCAGGGTTCGATCAGCCCGGCGTCGCGGTATTTCGACACCATCTGCGAACAGGGATGGGCGACATCGGCTTTGAAGCCCGAAGCGACCTTCTGATAGGCCTCGTCGTCATCGCCATAGAAGGAATAGCTGGGCGCGTCGCCGTGTTTGTCCTTGTAGGCCTGATAGATGCCTTCGATCTCGAAACCCGCCCAGTCAAAGACCAGCAAGCCCGAGTCCCCCGCCTTGGCGGGCAGCGAAAGCGCAAGCGCGGCCGCGGCAGAGGCGAGCAGAAGCGACGTTTTCTTCATCGTGGCGTTTCCCTGTTGGATGTGGATTTGGCGAAACGCTAGACCGCGCGTTGCGCGCGAACAAGGGAATATTTCGTCGCCCTTGTGGCAGGGCGCCCTCTTGCCGAACCGCCGCCGTTGCCCCAGTTGGGGGGAATGCGTGATGACACCCCGATCCTGCTCTGGTTGCGCCGTGATTTCCGGCTGAATGACCATCCGATGCTCTCTGCCGCCGCTGCCTCGGGGCGGCCGGTGCTGGCGCTTTTCATCCTTGACCCGCTGGCCGAAGCCTATGGCGCGGCGCCGAAATGGCGGCTGGAACAGGCGCTTGCGGCCTTTGCCCCGGCGCTTGCGGCCTGCGGTGTGCCGCTTGTGTTGCGCCGCGGCGCGGCGCTGCCGGTGCTGCGCGCGGTGCTGGCGGAAAGCGGCGCGGGTGCGGTCTGGTGGAGCCGCGATCTGGACCCGGCGGCGATTGCGCGCGACACCGAGATCAAGACCGCGCTGCGCGCCGAGGGGCGGGAGGTGCGCTCTTTCGACGGGCAGGTGCTGTTTGCGCCCTGGGCGGTGCAGACCGGGCAGGGCGGTCCCTATCGCGTCTACACGCCCTACTGGCGCGCGGTGCGGGGCTTGGCGGTGGCGCCGCCGCTGGCCCCCGTCACCGCGCTGCGCCCGGGGCCGGTCTTGCGCGGCGAAAGCCTCTCGGCGCTGGGGCTGGGCCTGGCGATGCGGCGCGGGGCTGCGGTTGTGGCGAAATATGCCCGGGTGGGCGAGGCGCAGGCCCTGGCGCGGCTGGAGCGGTTCCTGCGCGACGGCATCGAGACCTATCAGGCGCGGCGAGATTTTCTGGCCGAGAACGCCACTTCGGAGCTGTCGGAAAACCTGGCCTGGGGGGAAATCTCGCCGCGGGTGATCTGGCATGCCGGGGCCCGCGCGATGGAGGAGGGCCGGGCGGGGGCCGAGACCTTCCTCAAGGAACTGGTCTGGCGCGACTTCGCCTGGCATCTGATGTATCACTTTCGCAACCTCGCCACGGCGAACTGGCGCCCGGACTGGGACAGCTTCCCCTGGGCGGGCGAGAGTGCCGCGGCCGAGCGCTGGCGGCGCGGCCAGACCGGCGAGCCCGTCGTCGATGCCGCGATGCGCGAGATGTATGTGACCGGGCGGATGCACAACCGGGCGCGGATGATCGTCGCATCCTATCTGACCAAGCATCTGCTGACCGATTGGCGCATCGGGCTGCGCTGGTTCGAGGACTGCCTGATCGATCACGATCCGGCCTCGAATGCGATGGGGTGGCAATGGGTTGCGGGCTGCGGCCCGGATGCCGCGCCCTATTTCCGCGTCTTCAATCCGGCGTCTCAGGCGGAGAAATTCGATCCCGAGGGCCGCTATCGCCGGGCCTGGCTGGCCGAGGGCAACCGCCACGCGCCGCAGACGGCGCTGGATTTCTTTGCCGCTGTGCCGCGGTCCTGGGGGCTTGCGCCGGGGGGGGCCTTGCCGGCGCCGCTGATCGATCTGGCCGCCGGGCGGGACCGGGCGCTGGCCGCCTATGCGGCGCGGCCGAAGGCGGGCTAGACCGGCTCCGGCCCTGCCACGATTGTATCCCGATTTGGCCACAGTTTTCTGTGATACCCTGCCTCCGGCAGGTTTCGGGCCTGCGGTCGGAGGTGCGAGATGCAAAAAGCTTTCTTTCGGGACCCCCAGATGAAGCTGCCCACGACGGCGAAGCTGTGCGGGGCGGTCGGTTTGGCGGCGACGGGGTTCGGGGTTGCGGCGCTGATCCCGGGCCATCTGCCGCCGGGTGCGGCGGTGCAGGGGCTGGCGCCGATGCTGGCCGCGGTCGGGCTGCTGCTGGGCTGGCGGGTGATCGGGCGCAATCCGGGCCGGGGCTTCGGCAAGGTGATCGAACGCGGGCTGCATGCGGCGATCTATCTTCTGCTCTGGACGGCGCTGTTTCTGGGCGCGTTGCAGATGCTGCGCAGCATGGTCCGCGGCCGCTACGACGGTCCGAGCGAGGCACTGCTGGACGTTCCGGTCCAGGCGATGCGGCTGGGCGGCGAGGCGCTGCAGCCTGACGTGCTGGGCGCGCTCTTTTGCGGCGCGCTGCTTTCCGCTATGCTGGCCGAATGGGCGTGGAAACGCTGGCACTAGGCCGCGCCCCAACCGCGGGCGGGGCGTCATGTCATTGAGCGAACTCTATTTCTTCTACGGCACCCTGGGGCATCCGCCACTTTTGGCGGCGGTGCTGGGGCGGTCCCCGGCGCTGCATCCGGCCCGGGCCGCGGGTTACGAAGTCCGCCATGCCTGCGATGCGGCGGGGATCGAGCTTGGCTATCCGCTGCTGGTGCCCGGCCCTGCGGGGGTCGAGGGCGTGCTGGCCGAAATCACGGCCGCCGAGGCCGAGGTGCTTGACTGGTACGAGATCGGCTATCGCAAGGAACGGCTGACGGTGACCGATGCCGCGGGGCGGCCGGTCGCGGCGCGGACCTATCTGCCCGAGGACCGGCGCTGGACACCGGGGCGGCTGTGGCGGCTGGACGACTGGGCGGCCCAAAAGGGCGAGCTTGCCACGCTGGCCGTGGCCGAGGTGATGGCCCTGCGCGGGCAGATCCCGGCAGAGGCCGCGCTTGCCCGCTATCCGATGATCCGGGTTCGCGCCGCCTCGCGGCTGCGCGCCGCCCTGCCGCGCCCGGCCAGCCTGCGCCGGACCCCGGCCGAGGGCGATGTGGTGATCGAGAGCCTGACCACGCCTTACGCGAAATTCTTCGCCCTCGAGGAGTATCGGCTGCGCCATCGCCGTTTTGACGGGGGGATGAGCCCGACACTGGACCGCGCCGCCTTCGTGTCGGGCGATGCGGCGGTGGTGCTGCCCTACGATCCGGTGCGCGACACCGTGCTGCTGGTCGAGCAGGTCCGCACCGGGCCGCTTGCGCGCGGCGATACGAACCCCTGGGCGCTGGAAACCGTCGCGGGCCGCATCGATGCGGGCGAAACCCCCGAAGAGGCCGCCCGCCGCGAGGCCGAAGAGGAGGCGGGCATCACCCTGGACCGGCTGATCCCGGCGCCCGCGCATTACCCCTCTCCGGGGGCGAAAACCGAATATATCTATTGCTTCATCGGGCTTTGCGACCTGCCCGAGCGCGGCCCGGGGCTGGGGGGCGTTGAAGCCGAGGGCGAGGATATCCGCAGCCACCGCATTCCTTTTGCGCGGATGATGGATCTCATCGACAGCGGCGAGATCGAGACCGGGCCGCTGATCGTGCTGGCGCTCTGGCTGGCACGTCTGCGCGAAGAGCTGCGCAAAACCGCCCTCGGGGCTTGAGACAACCCCGCTTGCCCTTTAGTCTTGCCCGACCGGGCCCATCGTCCCGGCACGAGGGAGAGACATGATCTGCAAGGACCTGGCCGCCGCCATCGGCAACACGCCGCTGATCCGCCTGAGGAAGGCGTCCGAACTGACCGGCTGCGAGATCCTCGCCAAGGCCGAATTCATGAACCCGGGCCAGTCGGTCAAGGACCGCGCCGCGCTTTACATCATCCGCGACGCGATCGCGCGCGGCGCGCTGAAACCGGGTGGCACGATCGTCGAGGGCACGGCGGGCAATACCGGCATCGGGCTGGCGCTGGTCGGCGCGGCGATGGGCTTTCGCACCGTCATCGTGATCCCGGAAACGCAAAGCCAAGAGAAAAAGGACATGCTGCGCCTGGCCGGGGCGGAGCTGGTGCAGGTGCCCGCGGCGCCCTATTCCAACCCGAACAATTACGTCCGCTATTCCGGCCGTCTGGCCGAGGCGCTGGCCGAGACTGAGCCGAATGGCGTCGTCTGGGCCAATCAGTTCGACAATATCGCCAACCGGCAGGCGCATCTGGAAACCACCGGCCCCGAAATCTGGGCGCAGACCGGCGGCAAGGTCGACGGCTTCGTCTGCGCCGTGGGCTCGGGCGGCACGCTGGCGGGGGTGGGTCTGGCGCTGCAGCCCAAGGGCGTGAAGATCGCGCTGGCCGACCCGGACGGCGCGGCGCTGCACAGTTTCTACACCACGGGCGTGCTGAAATCCGCGGGCAGCTCGATCACCGAGGGCATCGGGCAGGGGCGGATCACCGCGAACCTCGAGGGCTTCACCCCGGACATGAGCTTCAACATCCCCGATGCCGAGGCGCTGCCCGTCGTCTTCGACCTTCTGTCGGAAGAGGGCATCTGCGTCGGCGGCTCTGCGGGGGTCAATGTCGCCGGTGCCATTCGTATGGCCCGCGCGATGGGGCCGGGTCACACCATCGTCACGGTGCTGTGTGACTACGGCACCCGCTACATGTCGAAGCTGTTCAACCCGGAATTCCTGCGTGCCAAGGGCCTTCCGGTGCCCGCCTGGCTGGATGGCCGCGGCGCGACCGTGCCGGAGGTGTTTGAAGGATGATTGCCCGTGTCTTGCTGCGCGTCCTTGTGCTGACGCTGCTCCTTGCGCTGCCCGTCGCGGCGCAGGACGATGCCGAACCGAATTACAAGGCCTTCACCAAGGCTTCCTCGCAGGTCGAGGAAGCCGTCGCCAAGGGCGAGATTTCCGACGCCCGGCTTTCGGACATGCGCGCCGAGATGGTGAAATGGCGCACCACCTTCACCGCGGCGCAGGATACCAACGCCAGCCAGATCGAGACGCTGAAAAGCCAGCTTTCCGCGCTCGGGCCGCTGCCCGCCGAGGGCACGCCCGAAGATCCGCTGATCGCCAAGCGCCGCGAGGATCTGACCGCGAAACTGTCGAAACTGCAGGCGCCGGGGATTTCGGCGACCGAGGCCGCCAGCCGCTCGGATGCGATCATCCGGGCCATCGACAAGCTGATCCGCGAACGGCAGGCGGACAAGCTGCTGCGGCTGTCGCCCTCGGTCGTCAATCCGGTGAACTGGCCTGCGGGGGCCTCGCTTTTGCGCTGGATGGGTGAGTGGATCTATGAGGAAACCCATTGGCGGTTCACCCAGCCGGTGAATTACGAGACCGCCCGCGACAATGCCCCCCTGATCATCGGTCTGATCCTTGGCGCGCTTTTGCTTTTGACGCGGGGCGGGGCCTGGATGGCGCGGCTGACGCGCTGGCTTTTGACGAAAACCGCGATGCGCGGGCGCAATCTGATTTCCGGCATCGTCAGCTTCGGGCAGGTGCTTTTGCCCACGGTGGGCGCGGTGATGGCGACGACGGCGCTCGACAGGACGGCGCTGTTCGGGCCGATCCTGTCCTCGCTTTACCTGCTGGCGCCGGGGATGCTGTTTGTCGTGCTGCTGGCGCGCTGGCTGGGCTCGCGGGTGTTTCCGCCGCAAGCGGGCGAGGGGGTGATCACCCCGGGCGCCGAGGGGCGGGTCTATGCGCTGATGCTGGGTCTGGCCTTCGTGGCGTATCGGCTGATCGAAATGTGGGTCGCGCCCCGGGCCGAGGATTTTCTGGGTGGTGCGGGCGAGCTTGGCTCGGAACGGGCGGCGGCTGTGGCGGCCAAGGCCGATGCGGCGCTCTCGATGCTGCAGGTGCCGCTGCAGGTCTTTGCCGCGCTGGCGCTGTTCCGCATGGGGCAGCTGTTGCGTCGTCAGGGCAATGGCGCGATCCTGGCCGAGGAAGAGGATGGCGCCTTCCGGCTCAGCCTGCTGCGCTGGCTGGGCAATGCGCTTTTGCTGATCGCGGTGGCCGCGCCGGTGCTGGGGGTCGTGGGCTATGTCAGCGCCGCCAATGCGCTGATCTGGCCTGCCGTGCAGACGCTGGGGCTGCTGGCGCTGGTGATCACGCTGCAAAGCTTCCTGGCCGAGCTTTACGTCACCATCTCCGGCCCCGAGGCGCGGCGTGACGCGCTGTTGCCGGTGCTGGGCGGTTTCCTGCTGTCGCTGGCCTCGATCCCGGTTCTGGCGCTGATCTGGGGCGCGCGGATCGAGGATCTGGTCGAACTCTGGACCTCGTTCCAGGCCGGGATCGCGGTGGGCGGCGTGCGGATTTCGCCCACCTCCTTCATCACCTTCGCCGTCGTCTTCACCATCGGCTACACGCTGACGCGGATCTTCCAGGGCGCGCTGAAGACCTCGATCCTGCCGCGCACGACGATCGACAAGGGCGGCCAGAACGCCATCGTCTCGGGTCTGGGCTATGTCGGCATCCTGCTGGCGGCGCTGATCGCGATTTCGACCGCCGGGATCGACCTCTCGTCGCTGGCGATCGTCGCCGGGGCGCTGTCGGTCGGCATCGGTTTCGGTCTGCAGACGATCGTGCAGAACTTCGTCTCGGGCATCATCCTTCTGGTCGAGCGGCCGATTTCCGAGGGCGACTGGATCGAGGTTGGCGGCCGTCAGGGCATCGTGAAGAACATCTCGGTGCGCGCGACGATCATCGAGACTTTCGACCGCACCGATGTGATCGTGCCGAATGCGGATCTGATTTCGGGCGCGGTGACGAACTGGACGCGCGGCAACAAGACGGGGCGGCTGATCGTGCCGGTGGGGGTGGCTTACGGCAATGACACCCGCCGGATCGAGGCGATCCTGGCCGAGATCGCCCAGGCGCATCCGCTGGTGATGATGACGCCGCCGCCCTTTGCCGTCTTCACCGGCTTCGGGGCGGACAGTCTGAATTTCGAGATCCGGGCGATCCTGTCGGATGTGAACTTCAAGCTGCGGGTGCATTCCGAGATGAACCACCAGATCGCGGAACGTTTCGCGCGCGAGGGGATCGAGATTCCCTTCCCGCAGCGCGATGTCTGGATCCGCAACCCCGAGATGCTGCGGTCGGATTACGTGCCGCCTGCGGAAAAGACGGTGGTGGGCCACGGCACGATCGCGGTGGCGCCTGCGCCCGCGCGTCCCGAGCCGGGCGAGGGGATCGCGGTGCTTTCGGACAATGACGGCGCCGAGGAAGGCGACGATCGCTGAGACGGTCTCCAGGGTGATCTCCCCCCTTGCGAGGGGGGAGATTTGCCGCTAAACCCGGTCGCGGACGGGTGGCCGAGTGGTCGAAGGCGCACGCCTGGAAAGTGTGTAGGCGGGGAACCGTCTCGTGGGTTCGAATCCCATCCCGTCCGCCACTCGCCCCCGCGAAAGCGTTCTCCCGATCCGGCTGCGGCCGGATTTTTCCGTTGTATTCGGGGGTTATGTGGGTGTGGCTTTGCACTGGCGTCCTCACTACAGCGACCGAACAGGTTCTCTTGCCCCCGATATTCTCTGAACCTCTCGACTGCGCGCATTCGGTGTAGAGCCCGTAACCATTTGAAAATATAGGGTCAGTTCCTCACGCCACCTGAACACTTCGATGCCAGTGGCGTTTGTGGAAAGGAACAGAAATCCAACCGTTCTTTTTCCCTGCAGCTTCGCAAGCCCCTTCCGCCATTGAGAATTTCCGGAGACGACGGCATCCTGTCGGTGAAGGAGGCCATACATGGCGGAACCGGACCTCGACACCGATAATCTCGACGACGCGGCGCTGGCGATCCTCAGCCTGACCCTGCATGACGGCAATCGCGTCTGGAAAGGGATCGACTGGTCGATCACCGACCGGCTGCACGCCAAGGGGCTGATCCACGATCCCATCGGCAAGGCGAAATCGCTCGCCCTGACGGAAGATGGACTGGCGCGAGCGGAGTTGGCTCTCGCCAAGTTCTTCGTGAAGCCCCTGTCGAACGATCCAAAGAGGCGCGAACCATGAAATCGGCCGACGAGGAGCGCATCGCCGCCCGGCTGGCGAAGCTGATGGCGATGATCTGTGTGCGCAACACGGGGATCGAGGAATTGCACGCGGGGACCGTCCCGGTCACCCACACGGGCGATTATTCGGACGTGTTCATCACCGACGCCGACGGCCGCCAGATTCGATGGTCTGACGCGTCCCATCTCGACGACGACCAGATGCGAAGCCTGATGCGGCAGATCGTCGACCGGCTCTACACCTTTCACCTCAAGGCTGACGATCAGGGGTTCCGCGACCACCTCGACCGTTGGCTGACCGTCGCCGAACGATGGGACGAACCGAAGCTGGATGAGTCATTCCTTGCGACCATCTCCCGCGGGGAAGCCAAACTGCCCAGTTAGCCATTCGCGGTCAGGTCGGGCTTCGACGGATGGTCGCCGGATCCAACTATGAAACGGGTTCCACAACGGCCGAGTGCTTCGTGACAATGTCCTGAATTTCCGCGGGCTTGAACGCGACATCCCATGCCCAGTGGCCGAAGCCGCCCCCCGCGTTGACCGCCTTCACCCACTCGTTCAACGCGTCCCGCTTGGCCTTGTTCTGGGGGCTGTCGGTGCCCTTGATCTCAAGCGCCAGAATGGTGCCGCTGGTAAGGCGCACGAGGAAGTCCGGAACATACCGGCGCCGTGAACCGGCCCACATGTAGTAGATCTGGAACCCGAGGTGATCGTTCTTGGCATAGGCGATGACGTCTTCGCGCTTCTCGAAGATATTCGCTGCATGTCCCTCCCAAGACGAATCTCCGACCAGGTGGCTGATATGCGACTTGGTGGTCGGAAAGCACGGCTTGGTGGTGTACCAGGTCCGCATCTGGCCGGTGGCGCCGATGGGGTTTTCCTCGTCGAACACCGGCGTCAGACGCTCCGTGTTCTGCTCGGTCACGTTGCTCAGCACATGCTGAACGACAAGGTCGATGTTGAGCGCGATCAGAATCCGCCGCCGAAGCGGGTCGGAGTGGAACAGCGACGGGATGTCGAGGCGGTCGGAGTTGAGGAACGCCTCAACGATCCTGACCAGCTGCGCCGCCAGATACTCGTGGCTACCCGAAAAGCCGTGGCTGAGTTCGGCGAAGGCCTTCCGTGCCGCCTGAAAGACGAGACGTTGCAGGCGGAAGCCGTCTGGCAGCTTCTCGAGGTCGATGGCGGTCACCTTGCCCATGTCCGTCGCGCCGCCGAGCGCCGGAGCCAATTCCGCGCTGATTGGCGTGCTGGCAGGGTCGAGCACAAGCGGCGCTACCTTGCCCCAGTCCATGGCAAGTTGCGGTCTCACGACCGTTTCAACCCGCAGCACGTTCGGCCAGCGAAGTTCCAGATGGGCCCGCTCGGGCACGACTTCGATCTGCGTGGTCGGCTTGGGAGGCGGCGGAGCCTCCCCGCCTTCGCCTGTTTCCGAAATGGAAAGCGGCACACCGAAGACGTTGACGTATTCGGGCAGGAACAGGCCATTCTCGTCAGTGTCGTAGGACACCCTACGCAATCCTCGCCCGACGACCTGTTCGCAGAGTAGCTGGGATGTGAAGGCGCGGAGACCCATGATGTGCGTGACGTTCTTGGCGTCCCATCCCTCCGACAGCATCGCGACCGATATGACGTTCTGCAGGTCTTGTCCGGCCGCTCCCCGCTTCCCGACATTGTCCACGATTTCGCGCAGCAGTTCTTCCTTCTTCAGGGCGCGGAACTGTTGGCGGCGGGTCTCGGGGATGGTCGCGGCGTCGATGATTGCCTTCAGCCGCGCCTCGTAATCCTTGTCGGATGTCGCGGTCTCGCCGATCTCAGCCTTTTCCAGCACCTTGGAATCGACCCGGAGCGTTCGGGTCGGTGCGTGCAGTTCGGGCCAGTGCGCATCGCCCTTGTTGAAATAGGTCTCGATGCGGGCTGCGGTTTCGGTGCGGTTGCAGACCGTCAACATGACCGGCGGGGAATGATGCCCGGCCTCCTGCCATTGCGCCCGGGTTTCCCGCCAGTCGGCACCGAGCAACGTATACGCGTCCTGGACCAGCTTTGGCAGCGCCTCGTGCGCTTCGGCCTTGCGGTTCAGGTCTTCGGAAACGGTCGGGTCGCGGTAGATGTGGTAGAGCTTTGAACGCAGCGTCTTCGCATCCGGAACCGCATCGTCGCGGACGACCACGCGCGGTGTCTTCACCAGCCCGGCCTCGATCGCGTCGTTCAGGCCGAAATCCGAGATGATCCAGTCGAACAGAGCCGTATCGGTGCTCTTCTTGCCAGTCGGCGCGAAGGGCGTGGCCGAGAGGTCGAAGCAGCGCTGGATGCGCCGGGTTTTGTGGATGCGGTCGAGGCCTTCGATCCAGCGCGTCGCCTCGTCGAGGTCGATGCCATGCTCCTCGGCATGCTTCTTGCTGATCTTCACCTCGGGCGGTTTGCGATAGGCGTGGTGCGCCTCGTCGTTGATGACGATGATATCCTTGTGCGCCGCCAGCTTGCCCAGCACGCGCCGCGTGAAGGCCTCGTCGGACTCGCGCCCCTTCTTCACCACGGATCGCTCCGCTTCCTTCAGCGGCATCAGCGTGTGCCAGTTCTCGATCAGCACCTCAGCCTGGTTCAGCTTCTGGCGCAGGGCCTCGGACGGGCAAAGGTTGAACTCGTCATAGTAGCTGCCCTCGCTGGGCAGCAGCACCTGCAGCCGTTCCTTCACGGTCAGCCCCGGTGCCACGATGAACACGGCGCGGCTGAAATCCTTGTTCCGCTTCGGATAGGTCAGCGCATTCAGCACCTGCCAGGTGATGATCATCGCCATCACCGTGGTCTTGCCCGCGCCCGTCGCCATCTTGTTGCAGAGCCTTTCCCACACACCGCCATCGCCGGGGATCGCGATGCCCTGCTTGTAGGCCTCGGCGCCTTCGACCCACCATATCAGCGTCTCGATGGCCTCGAGCTGGCAGAAATAGAATGGATGCTGCCGCGCCTCACGGTCGTGCCAGTGCTCCAGTAGCTTGCGGGTAACGATGGTCACACCGGGCCAGCCGTCCGCGCGCCACTGATCCACGCGCGCCCGGATCGTGTTCACCAGGTCCAATACCTCGGTGCGCTTGGTGTTGTTGCGCGCGTCGAAGACCTCGTAGCTCGCCGGTCGCCGCTCGGGCTTGATCTCCAGATTGCCGCCCTTGCCCTCGACCCAATGCTGCGCGGGGCTCTCGAAGGGCGAATTGATGATGAGGGACATGGGCTTATCCCTCCAGCGACATGATCTTGAGCGACTCGATCCCGCGATCATCGACGATCTTGACCGCGATCCGGCGGTACTCTCCCGCCTCGAAGGGCAGCGAGACGGAGCCGTGGAACTGCTCCAGCAGGTCCTCGTCCAGCTCTGCCCGCACGGTCTTGCGCAGGCGGTTCCAGCCGCCCTTGGCATCTGCCATCGGGAAGAACACCTGATGGGGCATCAGCGAGCGGTTGTCGTAGTCCACGTCCAGCGACCACATGGCGATCTGCTTCGTGCCGCCCGAGACCAGATCGCCCTTGCGCGGATCGAAATAGTCAAAGCCGTTGACCTGAACCTCCCACATCCCGTCCTTGCGCTTGCGCAGTTCCACATCGGGCTGGCCCATCAGCCAGAACGACTGGTTGGAACTGCGGCCCTTCTTCAGATCCTCTGTCAGAAGGTCGGTGTTCATCTGTGCCTTGAGCAGCGTCACGCCCGGCCAGTTCACCTCGTCGATGTCCTTCGCGGCCTCCGGATCGAAGGTGAAGGCGCAGAACAGGATGAATTTCGGCGACGGGCGCAGGGTCTCGGCCTCGGTCAGCGCCAGTTCCACCTGCCGCTGCTCCAGCGCCGCGTGTTCGGGGCCAAAGCTGACGACGACGCGTTCGCCCGTCTCGGCCAGCGATCCGCTGGTGTGGATGTGCTTCAGCCCCGGCAGCGTCTCGAACTCGGCGAAGCGCAGCATGGCGCCACCTTTGCCGCGCACGCCGGTTTTCAGGAGTTCGTCGCGCCACAGCGCCTGGCGAGAGGTCTCGCCGGAGCGGGCGACGGTCTCGTTGGCCTCTTGCGGCGGGATGCTCTCGTCCAGCGACAGGACGGTCGGCGCCGGAACCGCCTCGACCGAGAAGGGCCCGCAGATGCGCAGCTTGGATTTGTCGATGCGCGGCTTGTCGTAGAGCGTCTCCTGCTCGGCATGGTCGGCGATGCTTTGGTCCATGCGGCGCTGCATCGCCTGACGGGCGGTGTGGAAAGCGTCAAAGGGCGTGCGGGTCGCCTCGGGCCAATCGTCGGGCCAGTCGAAGGGCACCTCCCATTCGTGCAGGGTGTCGCCCTTGGCGAAGTCCACCGGCTTGCCCTTGCGCACGCCCTGCGCGGGTTTGAGCGGCTTTGGCGGGGCGACGGTCAGCGCGGCGTTGAGGCCCTCCAGTGCCGCCGCGATCTTGGGGTGATCTTCGTCATGGATCGTGTCGATATCGGGGTTGTTGGCGATGCTTTTCAGCGTGATGTGCGGCACGGTTTCATAGTCGAATCCGCCGCCCAGCCCCTCATGCGGATAGCGGAGCGCGAAATAGTCGAAGCTGGCGGTCATCAGCCGCTGCTTGGCCAGCGTAATCGCCACGCGGGACGTGTCGCAGCTGATCCAGCGCCGCCCCCATTTCTCGGCGACGAAGGCGGTGGTGCCGGAGCCGCAGGTGGGATCGAGCACCAGATCGCCGGGATCGGTGGTCATCAGGAGGCAGCGTTCGATGACGGCCGCACTGGTTTGGACGACGTAAAGCAGCCCTGTGCCGATCTGCAACGACTCCCACCTATCCGAAATTGGTAGAACCGGGAAATCGTCGAGAAAACGCTTGTATCTGATCGTGCTCGCCCCGTCAGACACGCGACCAGCTTTGTGCAGCCGGACCATGCCATCCATTGTGGTCTTCCAGTGGCTGCCCGCGCCCGAGTCGAATTTCTTGCCAAAAAACTGCAATTCTTGTTCGTAACTGGATTGACCAGAACTGATAAGGCTCGTATGCCGAAAAATTCGGCCCTCTGGAATATCCGATTCTCGGTTGAGCTCCGCTCTCGTCAGCCGCCTTTCTTTGCTCGTGGGAAGTTCGATCTGGTCGTAGCGATCAGACGAGACATGGCCAGGAACCCGCTCAAGGTAGATCTGCCGATATTTTACGGCGTTCTTATCTTGGGCATACCAGACGAGAAAATCTACGGTGGTCGCCAGCAAGTTCCCAGCTTGGCTTCCGGTCTTCTGCACCTGAATGATTGAACAGAAGTTTTCGACGCCGAAAATCTCGTCCATCAATTCCCGAACATGGTGCAAATTCTCATCCGAAATCTGCACAAACACGGACCCGCTCTCGGTCAGCAGTTCCCGCGCCAGCATCAGCCGGTCGCGCAGATAGGTGAGGTAGGAGTGGATGCCGAGTTCCCAGGTATCCCGGAACGCCTTGATCATCTCGGGTTCCTGGGTCAGGTCGGCGTCTGACCGGTCCTTCACGTCGCGCTTGTTCGTGAAGGGCTGAAAGTTCGACCCGTATTTGATGCCATAGGGCGGGTCGATGTAGATCATCTGAACCTTGCCGCCCATGCTCTCCTTGGTCAAAAGCGAGTTCATCACCAGGAGGCTGTCGCCTGCCACCAGCCGGTTCGACCAGCCCTTTTCGTGGTGGTAGAAGTCCAGCGCCTGGCGCAGCGGCAGGTTCTCGAACGGCGCTGCGAACAGGTCCGGCTGCCGCCACTGCGTGGCCGCGTCCTTGCCCTTCAGCCGCTTCGCCGCATTGGCGAGAATCGTCGCCGGGTCCACCCGTTCGTGGACATGCAGCGAGACGGTATCGACCGCGACGCTGGTCCGCTCCGCCTTTCCCGTCCAGTTGAGATAGGGCGCCTGCAGCCGCTTCAGTTCCTGAAGCGCGTCGCGCATCTTTTCGAGATCACCGCTGGCCAGCGCCTCGTCGATGAGCCGTTCGATCCCCGCCCGCGCAGAGTCGAAATTCAGCACCGGGTCGAGATGCGGGTCGTAGGCCCAGACCGTCTTGTCCCCATCCGGATCGGTGCCGGCATGCACCATCCCGACCTCGGGGTTGTTCACCCGCGTCTCTCCGTGGCGGTAGGACAGCACCTGCACCGGCCCGTCCGGCCTGCGCGCGACCTTCTTCCCGGCTTTGGTCCGGGGCATTCGCGGCGCGGCCTCTTCGGTATGGGTCAGTTCGAACCCATCGTCCTCGTCGCCCTCATCCTCGTCCAGGTCGCCATCCTCATCGCCCAGATCGTCGGTAACGCGAAAAATCGACCCGCCACGCCCCTTGCCATGCCCCAACACGCCCTCATCGATCAGCGCATCGCGCGCGGCGATGTAGTCGTCCTCGGCCAGGTCGGGCATGTGCTCGCGTAGCAGCGCCAGCATGGCCCCGTTACCGATGGTGGAACCGTCTTCGGGTGAAAGGGTCAGGATCAGGTCGGAAATGTCGGACATGCGGCGCGCGAGCTCACGAAAAGGTCTTGTTTTAAATTACCTATCGCGCCGGTTGCCATTTTGCACGCGGGAATCAGTTAACGTCGGACCAGAGCGCGTGCTGCACTTTCCAGTCGGCCGGGAACGGGTCCATCAAATTGGCGAGTGTAATATTCGCGGGCTGATGGCCGTCCATCACGGCATCGACGAGTTCCGGGGAGAGGAGCGACAACCGCATCAGCCGCGCCATGTAGGTGAAGGCGATCCCTTCCTTCTCGGCCAGTTCGGAAATCGACGCGAACTCGCCCGACTCCAGCATCCGCTTCCAGCGGAACGCGCGCGCCAGTGCCTTGACCAGCGTGTTATCCGGCTTGGGCGCTTGTGCGGCGCCCTCCGGCAGCACCATCTCCTTCCGCCCGCCGCGCTTCACGACGCGGAACGGGACATGGATGGTCATGGTGTCGGGGACCGACGTATTCCGAGTCATGCGGCGGCTCCGGCATCGGCGGTGATTTCACTCGCCAGCGCCGCCAGCCCGTCCATGCGCAGGCGGACGTTGAGACCGCTGATGCCGATATCGACCCGTTCGACCAACAGGGCCACAATTCGCGCCTGTTCCGCCGGGAACAGTTCATCCCACAACGGATCGAGCGTCTGGAGGGCCGCGCGAGCGTCGGCCTCGGTGATTCCGTCGTCCTGCGTCCGCGCTGCCTTCCACGTGCCCGCGACAATCTCGGGTTGGCGGAAGACGGCGCGAAGCTGGTCGATGACGGCGGCCTCGATCTCGCCCGCAGGCACGCGGCCGATGGGACACGCCCCCGCTCCGTGCTTCAGAACCGTCTGGCTGACATAGTAGCGGTAGAGCCTGCCGCCCTTGCGGGTGTGTGTCGGCGAGAACGCGGCGCCATCGGGACCGAAGAGAAGTCCCTTCAACAGCGCGGGCGTGTCGGCGCGAGTCCGGGCGGCGCGCTTGCGGGGGCTCTCCGTCAGGATGGCGTGGACACGGTCCCACGTTTCGCGGTCGACGATGGCGGAGTGCTCGCCGGGATAGCTGTCGCCCTTGTGGACTGCCTCGCCGATGTAGGCGCGATTGCTGAGCATCCGGTAGAGGTACTTCTTGTCGATCCTGTTGCCGCGCGGCGTCCGGATGCCGCGAGAGCCGACGTCTCGCGCCAGTTCCGTGCAGGACCCTATCTCGAGGAAACGGGCAAAGATCCAGCGGACCAGCGCGGCGTTATCCTCGTCGACTAACAGCTTCCGGTTTTCCACCCGGTAGCCGAAGGGCGGCACCCCACCCATCCACATGCCCTTCTTCCGACTGGCAGCGACCTTGTCGCGGATGCGCTCGGCCGTGACCTCGCGTTCGAACTGGGCGAAGGACAGCAGGATGTTCAGCGTCAGCCGCCCCATGGAGGTGGTGGTGTTGAACGACTGGGTGACGGAGACGAAGGTCACGCCGTTCCGGTCGAATACTTCGACCAGCTTGGCGAAATCGGCGAGCGACCGGCTGAGGCGGTCGATCTTGTAGACCACCACCACGTCGACCAGTCCGTCCTCGATGTCGGCCATCAATCGTTTCAGTCCGGGGCGCTCCAGCGTCCCGCCCGAGATGCCGCCATCGTCATACTGATCGCGGACAAGCACCCAGCCCTCGGACCGCTGACTGGCGATGTAGGCTTCGCAGGCCTCCCGTTGGGCGTGGAGGCTGTTGAACTCCTGCTCCAGTCCTTCCTCGGAGGATTTCCGGGTGTAGACTGCGCAGCGCAGCTTGCGGACGACGGGTTTCGTCATGTCCGCCCCCTGTGGTTCTTGAGCCCGAAGAAGACCCAGCCGTTCCAGCGCGTGCCGGTGATAGCGCGCGCGATGGCGGACAGCGACTTGTACGGCCGCCCCTGCCATTCGAAGCCGTCAGCGGTGACCGTGACGACATACTCGACGCCTTGCCATTCGCGCAGAAGGCGCGTGCCGGTGATGGGGCGATCGCGGTCGAGGCGAATTCCGCGCTTCTTCTTGTCGCCGCCGTCGAGTTCTTCGCCCAGACGCTCCAGCCGCCGGACGGTCTCGGGCTTCAGCCCGCCATAGGCGAGTTCCTGGATGCGGTAAGCCAGGCGGGATTCAAGGTAGCGCCGGTTGAACGGCGGCGGTTCGCTTTCGAACAACTCGCGCCACTGCTTTTTCAGGTCGGGCGTCGGCGTGGTCTTCAGCGCCGCCAGTTGCGCGGGGATGGGATCATGAGTCGTCATGCGGTCTCCGTTGGGTTCGGGGTTGCATGACGGCATTGGTCGGCCGGATAGTGTAGGCGAATTTCTCCAGTATCGTCAGAAGGTTTGCAGCGTTCGCGCAGCCGCAACCGGACCAGCCCGAGCGCCAGCAGGCCGCACAACTCGGCACGGCGTTCTGCGGGCGTCATCTGGCCGGGTGGCAGGGGATTGGGGCGTTTCATGCGAGCAAGTCCGTGTTGGCTTGCCCTGCCTCTACTCAGCCGATCCGAAAAACGTCCCGCAGGGAAAAATGGCGGTAACACAAAAGGCCGGACTCAACTCATGGTTGATCCGTCAGGTAGAACATAATCAGAACAGGCCGGCCGTTTGCGAGGTATTCCCGTGGGTTCCGATCTCAAGAAATTTGTTAATCCGAAGTTTCTCAAAACCATTGATCCGGCCCTGATGCGGACTTTGTTCGTTCGGCACTTCGGCGAGGATGAACTGCCTGTGTCATTCGAGGGAGAGGCCTCAACCATTCGGGCGGCTCTGGCGGCGCATTTCGAAGGAACCGTTGCAGGCTGGAACGCCGGAATGGTCGCCGATTTGCATCGCGTTGCCGAGCTTGGAACCAGCGAGGGCATGCAGCTTATTCTGAACGAAGCCCGTCGTCGTGGCGTGGTTCTCTATCCCGAGCCCGGCCCTGACGACGCCGAGGCAGCGCCCATGCGCCATGATCCCAAACACGTCGCGCTTCACACCTACCTGCTGCATCACCGCGTTTTCGAGGCTGCAGCCGACTTTCATGCGCTGCGTGCGCCGACATCGCCTGCTGAGTTCCGCGGGCCAGTGCGGGACGTGGGGGCGGACCTGACCGAAGAAATGACCGAAGCTTTCAAGGCCGCGGTGATCAATCTGTTTTCGCAGGACCTGCAGGGTCAATATTGCCGCCTTGGGCCCTATGAGGAAGATGGCGAAATCAACCTGGTGATCAGCCACGGCGCGCAAGTGACCACAACTCCGGTGGTCACCGGGGATCGGGAAGAGATCATCACCCTTCGCGCGGTCAAATATGCGGTGCTTCGTTACTCCCCGGTGGAAGGGCGCCTGTTCGTGGGCGGCGTGGTCAAGGCGCAGCAAGGCGAGATCGCCGATCTTTTCGCCCGGCATATCCTGAGGCGGCCGGGCTTTTTCTCGGGGCGGGACGCCCGTGATCTCTATACGCTCGATCCGATCAGCGATGCCGGGCCCGATTTCGCGTTCCAGCATCGCTATGACGAGACCATCAAGGAGGTTCGGATCGTTGCCGCCGCCGCTGACCTCTTCGAGCGGGATGAAGAGGATCAGCGCTGGCGTCATGTGCGCAGTTGGGAATCGAAAGACGCGTCCGGCGGCGCGCTGACCCACTTTCGGGGCAGCGAGGTGCGGTTCGGCCGGGGCTGGCGGTTGGGCGAGATCACCTTCCGGGTCGCATTCGAAACCGGCGCCAAGCGGCCGGCACAGGTCACGGTGCGGCTGAAGCCGCCAGGGACGCTCGCCTTCCGCCGGACGCGGTTCGAAAAGGCGATCCACACGCTGGTTCAGCGCAATGGGCTCGAAAAGGACCGCGATGCTGGCATGGTTGTGGACGCGGCTGAGTGAGGGCGGCGCCCGGGTCGCGATATCGGGCCGGGCGCTGAGCCGTTTTTCCGCAAACGATATTGAGCGCCTCTTGCGGGCGCAGGTACTGATCGAAGAGCAGAAGGCCGATACCTGGTCGGTCTGCGCGGAGTGCGATTGCGGGCTTGATGCGCGCCCCGTCGAACAGTTGGGTGATGCATTCCGGGCCTGCTGCCCGCACGATCAGGCCGAAGACGTGATCCTCCAGAAGGACGATCTGCGCCGCTTTTCGGTCGACGTCGACCGGCTCGTGGCCCGGATTGCTGCCAGCGGGAATCTGGTCGGCACAGTCGCATGCATTGCGGACAGCGTCTGGCTGTTGGGGGAAACCCCGTCCGGCCATACCGTGGTCCTGTCAGTCGATGCCGACAATCTGGTTGCGCCGGGCGCGGTGATGGCGATCAGGGTGGCCGTGGGGCCGAAGCCGATCATGGCAATCGTCCACGACCTTTCCGCGGCAATCGCCGTCAGGCTTCGGGAGGTCGGGGTCGAGCCCCACGAAATTGCGGCGGTTTTCAAGGCAGGGTCGGATGGCACGGAACGCCTCGTCCTCGATCCGCCATCTTCAGTGCCGCGCCTTGTCGTGAAGCTTTCGGCGCAATCGGTCACTCTCGACGGGCGTCGGCTCGACCTGCCGACTCAGATGTTCGCGCTGTTTCGTCTGCTGATCGAGCAATCCCTCAAGCGTGATCCAGTCCTGAAAAAGCAAGATATCGAGACGCAGATGGGCCGTCCCGCCAATGAAATCGCCCGCGATCTGCGCAACGCGATCGTCTCCTCGGGCATGCCAGAGGCGCAGGCGAAATCGCTGGTCGCGACGGTTCGGGCGCGCGGCTATCGGCTAGGCCTCGACCCTGCCGAAGTGGTCATCGAGCCCTGAGGCCGTCACACACAATCCGCACATAACAAACACACGGCAATCACACCGGCAGCAGCGGTCTGAGCGGCACATTCGGAACAACAGCAACATGTTCCGAGGTGCTCCCGAATGTTTCCACCCATTTCCCCCGCCGACCTTGCTACTCTGATCGACGAGGCGGCCTTTGCCGCGAGCCGCCTGCATCGCAAACTGGTGCTGCCCGCCGCCGATCTCGACGATCTCCGCCAGGACCTGCTGGTCGACCTGATCTGCCGGTTGCCGGGTTTTGACGCCCGCCGTGGTAGCATCGGCGCTTTCGCCAACATCGTCTTGCGCAACCAGTCCTCGCGCATCGCCATCCGTCATCACCGCCAGCGCCGCGCACAGGGTGGCACCGTGATTTCGCTGGACGCTCCCATCTCCGGCGGCACCGAGCCGCTGGGTTGCGTGCTGGCGGAGGCCGACGGTCTGGCCACCTGGCATGGTCAGGACCGCTCCGCCGTGGAGGATGCCGAGAGCCATCACGATCTGGCCCGGGCGCTGGGCGACCTGCCTGACGACATGCGTGGCCTCTGCGCGGCACTCGGCACACGTGCTGTTCCCGAAATCGTCAGCCGCACCGGCATTTCCCGTTCCGCCCTCTACCGCCACATCGCCCGCCTGCGGCTCGACCTCGCTATGCGCGGGCTCGGGGCGGAGTGGGACGGTTCCAAGGCGGCGTGAGTAGAGGACCTACATGGAGATGTTCGTCATGCACCCCACTGCCTTCACCCCGTCCAAGCCCCGGCCGCTCACCGACATCGAGTTCTGCGCTTGGATCGGTCAGGCCATGCCGGGCGACCGCCTCGAGTATCATCGCGGGTTCCTCGGCATCGATGCCACGGCGGTGATCTCGACCCTTCCGGAACCGGATCGCCGCAGGCTGGGGGCGCTGGCCAGTGCCGCCCACCGCGCATTTGAGGCCGCGCTGGTGCATCTGGTGCAGGTCCGGGTCGGCCCCGACCGCTTCGCCTATCTGGCCATCGCGCGGACCAAGCCGCGCCATGCGCCGATCCCGTTTTCCCAACTCATCGCGACAGAGGAGGCCGCCTGATGCGCGCCACGCTTGCCTGGATCGGGGATCGGCTCCCGCCGTCCCTTTACTTCCTTCTGGCCGGAAATTCGGCCCCATTCCTCAATGGAGAAACCGACATGATCGAGATCAACGGCCCGCTTGCGCGCCTGCGCAAGGCCTTCCGCAGCCTTGAGGATCTGCCGGAGGTGATCCCCGCCGCCTGGCGTCCCGGCGATGCCACCGATCCGCTGCCTGTCGAGACCGCGAGTGTCGACGATATCGCCATCGCCATCGTCGCCGCGAATGCCGAACTCTCTGCGGCCATCCAGCGATCCTCGGCGCTGGAGAAGCTGCACCGTCTGGCTCGCGAAGCCGGGGCTGTCGGCACGGACCGCGCCGTGGATGCGGCCCTGAAACGGGAGGGGCGCTAATGGCCATGCCTTTCCCCAGCACCGATGCGCCGACCGAGGGGCGCGACGGAAACATGCCGAAGTTCGACGACCTCGACCGGCTGTCCATCGGCGAAATCGCCGACATGCCGCCGGCGCTGCTTCTTGCGCTGCAGGAAGAAGCAGCGGCCGAGACCGCGCGGGTCAAGCGCCTGAAGGACCGTTTCGAGGCGGCACTGGCGCAGCGTTATGGCTCCGCGACCGAGGCCGAGCGGTCTGGTCAGGGCAAGACCTCCGGCACGGTCCGGATCGAGGATGCGGGCGTGGTGGTCATCGCGGACCTGCCGAAGAAGGTCACCTGGGATCAGGACCGGCTGGCCACCATGGCAACCCGGATCCGAGAGGCCGGCGACGATCCGACCCAGTATCTCGAGATCGCCTATCGCGTGCCCGAACGCCGCTTCGGGGCCTGGCCCGACGCCATGCGCGAAGGCTTCGCAGCCGCCCGGTCCGAGACCACCGGCAAACCCGTGTTCCGGCTCGAGACGCGAGACCGGTGACGCGCGGCGGCGGGACGCCCGAGCGGCAACGCCGGGCAGGTTCCCCTTCGGCACCCGGTCACCCCCGCTGCCGCGCCCCTTTCAATCCTTCGGAGAACCCCATGGCCTTCCGCATCATCACCGCCGACGAACGCCTCTCGGCCGCCGAGAACAAGACCTCGCTCGCCATCTTCGGCCCGCCCGGCGTGGGCAAGACCACGCTGCTGAAATCCCTCCCTGCCGAGGAAACCGTCTGCCTCGACCTCGAGGCTGGCATGAAATCGGTGCAGGACTGGCGCGGCGCCTCGATCCCGGTGCGCAGCTTCACCGACTTCCGCGATCTGGCGGTGCTGATCGGCGGGCCAGACCCCGCGCAGCATCCTCAGTCCTGGTATGGGACCGAACGGCATGCCTGGCTGCAGGCCCAGCACCGCGACAGCGGCATCGAAGCCTTCCTCGCAGCGCGCCGCATCGTCTTTGTCGACTCGATCACCGATCTGACCCGGCAGGCGATGGCCTATGCCCGCCAGCAGCCCGAGGCCTTCTCGGACCGGACCGGCAAGCCGGATGTCCGCGGTGCCTACGGGCTTCTTGGGCGTGAGGTGATCCAGGCGCTGAAGCACCTCCAGCATGCACGCGGCAAGACCGTGATCTTCGTCGGCGTGCTGGAAAAGGTGACCGACGATTTCGGCACCGTCACCTGGCAGCCGCAGATGGAAGGCAGCAAGGCCGGGCGGGAATTGCCCGGCATCGTGGACCAAGTGGTTTCGATGCAGCTTTTCGCCCGCGATGCCGAAGGCGGCTGGGTGCTGGACGAGACCGCCACCGACCGCCGCCTTGTCTGCAAGTCCGGCAATCCCTGGGGCCTTCCTGCCAAGGACCGCTCCGGCCGTCTCGACCTGACCGAACCGCCCGACCTCGGCGCGCTGCTCGCCCGGATCGACGGTCGCGCCTCGCATGAACCCGCTTTTGCCTCCTGATCCCTGAAAGGAACTGACATGAGCTACGATCTGAACGACGCCCAGCCTCAGATGGCCCCCATCGGCGAGCTGATCCCGGACGGCACCTTCGCCAAGGTCCGCCTGATCATCCGCCCCGGCGGGGTGAATGGCGCAACCCCGATGGATGCGGGGCTGCTGAAGGCCTCGCAGTCCAGCGATGCGCGCATGCTCGACTGCGAATTCACGGTGGTCGAAGGCCCGCATGCCCGCCGCAAGTTCTGGCAGAGCTTCACCGTGGCAGGCGGAAAACTGGACGAGAAAGGCCAGTCCATCGGCTGGAAGATCTCGAAATCCACGTTTCGCGCCATGGTCGACAGTGCCCTCGGGCTCGATCCCCGCGACGAAACCCCGGCGACCAAGGCAAAGCGGGTGCTGCCCGGCCTCAAGCATCTCGACGGCATCGTCTTTGCCGCCCGCATCATGGTGGAGCCCGCCTCGAACCCACAATACCGCGACCAGAACCGCATCGCCAACGTCGTTCTGCCCGACGAGCCGCAGCATACGGCCGTCATGCGTGGTGAAACCGTCCCGCCGGAACCCGTCAACGCCCCGCCGCGCAAGGCCGCGAGCGTCGCGGCGCCGGGCTGGCAGGCGCCGACACCGGCATGGGGCGCGGCAACGCAGCCCACTGCGACGGCCGCTCCGACCTGGGGCGCACAGACCGGACCCGCTGCACCGGCCACGCCCCAAACACCGGCACCCGCAGCACCGGGCACCCCGGCGATGCCCGCGTGGCTCAATGGCTGAGGTGCGGCGGAAGCGGCGGTCAGGTGGGTCCGCAGGGTCGCCTGCCGCCGAGCCCGATGGGGATGGGCCGGCAGACCGGCCCATGACCCCCGACGAATGGCAGGCGCATGTGACGCGCGCCGCCGCGCTGGAGATCGGAACATGGCTCGAGGCCCGAGGAAGACTGCACCAACCCATCGCAAGCCTTACCCTCGGCGACCTCGAGGCCATGGCCAGCAACGCGATCTCGCGCTGGATCGTGATGCAGACCGAGAAGCTCCAGCGGGCGGGTTGGCCGCCCGAGGACCCGATCGCGAATTTCCTGCTGGGGTAGCGCTTTGCGCCGTCTGCGCGCGGGAGGCCCGCGGCTTTGGTTACGTCCATCGCCTCCAGCACGACCGCTATCCCTATCACCGCTTCTGCTCGCTCCGCTGTCAGGACGTGGGCAGCGCAATCGCCCAAAGGATGAATGGTATGATCGACAAGACCGCCCGCGAGGCACAGGCGATCCGCGACGCGCGGGCGCTCTTTGCCGAAGCGCTGACCGACCTCGGGCTCATGGAGCCTTTCTTCCATCGCACGGCCGCAGATATCGACCGGCTGATCGAGGCGGCCGTCACCGGCTATGTCGACAGCATGTTGGCGCAAGGCGCGCGCAAGGAGCGCACCGGCACGGCCCATGACGATCCGATTCCGTTCTGAGGAGGTCGTCATGATCGATCTAAACAATGAGACCGCCCCCTGGGCCGACCTTCTTGCCGCCGCGACGGCAAATGCCATCACCGACTTCGAGGTCGAGTTCTGCGAGAGCCTGCGCCAGAAGCTGGAGACATCCGGCCCGCGCGCCCGGCTGACCGAGGCCCAGCATCACAAGCTGACCTGCATCGCGCAGGCTGGCGGGTTCTGGGAGCGTGACCAATGATCGACCTGAACCACGGCTCCGGCTGTAACTATGGCCAAGGCGCACCGCGTCCACCGATCGCCACCGCCGTCTCGGCCGCCATCGATTCTGCCCTGACGGCGCGCAATCGCGCCGAGCGCCCCCGCACCTATGTCAGTTCCTCTGGGCTTGGGCGCGACTGCCTGCGTCAGATCCAGTTCGACTATCTCGCTGTCCCCAAGGACGAGGGCCAGGAGTTTGAACCGCGCATCCTGCGGATCTTCGAGGCTGGCCATCGGGCCGAGGACATTGTCGCGGGCTGGTTCCGGATCGCAGGGTTCGACCTGCGCACCGCACGCCCTGATGGCCGCCAGTTCGGCTTCGCGGCCATGGCGGGCCGGTTCAAGGGGCATATCGACGGCTGCTTCGTTTCAGGCCCCGTGGTGATGGATTATCCCGCGCTCTGGGAGAACAAGGCGCTCGGCGCGTCGAGCTGGAAGGATGTGGTCAAGCGTGGCGTCAGCATCGCGCGACCCGTCTACGCCGCCCAGATCGCGCTCTATCAGGCCTATATGGACCTGCCCAACCCGGCGCTCTTCACCGCGCTGAACCGCGACACGATGGAATTGCACACGGAACTCGTGCCCTTCGATGCCCGCCTTGCGCAGGAGATGTCGGATCGCGCGGTCGGCGTCGTGCAGGCGTCCGAGGCGGGCGAATGGTTGCCCCGGGCGGCGACCGAACCCACGGCCGTCGTCTGCCGGGGTGGGATGGCGGCCGGCAAGTGGCACGCGCCCTGCGCATGGGCGGCTAGGTGCTGGGGTGAGCGGCGATGATCCCCGACGCCTATGATCTCAAGCGGATCGTCCGCGCCCATCGCGCGCGCTTCTGGCTGCGGGACCTGCTCGAAGGGTTCGAATTCGCACCGGTCTGGCGTTTCGCCGATCAGGCGCAGTTCGATTCCGACGACGTCGATGCGCTGGCCCGCCGCCTCGCGGCAGGTCCGCAACGGTTGCCGCACCCCGAGACGATTTTTGAGTTGGCCGACCGCAGTCGGACCATCCGCAGCCAGATCGTCTATGCACGGCAGCGCGACGACGGCATCGAGGCGGTCTGGCTCGCCCTGTGGCGCAGGCCCAGACGCTGGACCGATATCCATGCCCATGTCCGGATCGCCGATGGCGGCATCGCCGAGTTTGCCACCAATCCGGCACTTCGCGATGCAGGGCTTGCCGAACAAAGCGGTCAGGCGGCGGCCGCCATCGTCTGGCGCGGGCTCGCGATCCTCGCATCGTCAGCGAGCATCAGCGAACGCCAGATCGCCCCGATCAGGCGCACACCCTTCGCGCGGGATGGCGTGCGCGGCTGGACTTGGCATCAGGTCGCCATCGATCCGGCCCGGCTACGCGCCACATCCGAGCGGCTCGGTGGCAGTCATGCCAGCCCGCGCTGGCACCTGCGCCGGGGGCATTGGCGCCAGTTGCCGGACGGTCGGCGCATCTTCGTGCGCCAATGTGAAGTGGGCGATCCCGCGCGCGGCGGGGTGGTCAAGGATTATGCTGTGGAGGCGCGGCGAACATGACGGAATTCACCCCATCGGCTGCGCAGGCCGCCGCGATCGCCGAGGTCCGCGACTGGTTCGAGAACCGCACCGAGCAGCAACAGGTGTTCCGGCTCTTTGGCTATGCCGGATCGGGCAAGAGCACGGTGCTGAAGTTCGCGCTCGATGAGCTTGGCCTGTCGCCCCACCGCGGCGCGAAGGACGGCACCTGTGTGCCGGGTGTGGTCACCGCCACCTTCACCGGCAAGGCGGCGCTCGTGCTGACCCGCAAAGGCACGCCTGCGCGCACCATCCACAGCCTGATCTATTCTGTGATCGAGGCCACGGAAGCGGAAATCGAGGCCGCAGCGCAGAAGGTCCGAGAAGCCGAGACTGCCGCGCGGCGGCTGACCGGCTTTGACCGCACCACTGCCGAGGCCGCGATCGAGGCCATGCGGCAGGCGCTCTCGGCGATGAAGCATCCCCGCTTCGCCCTGAACCCGCAGAGCGATGCGGCAGATGCAAGGCTGATCGTCCTCGACGAGGTGTCGATGGTGGGCGAGGAAATGGCGCGCGATCTGATGAGTTTTGGCAAACCGATCCTCGTTCTGGGCGATCCGGGTCAGTTGCCGCCCATCAAGGGCGAAGGAGCCTTCACCCGCGATACGCCCGACGTGATGCTGACAGAGATTCACCGTCAGGCGGCCGAGAGCGCCATCATCCGTCTCGCCACCATGGCGCGGATGGGGGAGCCCATCGGGTTCGGGGTTTACGACGCCCATGTCGCCAAGCTGCGTAAGGGCGACATCACGCCGGATCATGCGCTGCGCGGTGGGCAGTTGATCTGCGGCCTGAACGCGACGCGCTTCCAGCTGAACAATGCGATGCGGGCGGCGGCCGGGCTGGGCGGGACATATCTTCCCACCGGCAGGGCGGAAAAGATCATCTGCCTGAAGAACGACAACTCGCTCGGTCTGATCAACGGCATGTTCCTGACCCTCGAGGATATCGTCGATGAGGGTAGCCTCTACTTCTCTGCCGTGGTGCATGACGAAGACGGGCGCCGGGTCTCCCCCTTTGACAGCGACGGCCGTCCGGGCCGGTTGCGCATCTACAAGGGGCATTTCGAGGATCATGTGGCCTTCGATGCCAAGCGCCATGACCGCGACTGGCGGGAAAAGCGCAAGCTGACCGAGGCGACCTTCGGCTGGGCGATCACCGCCCACAAGGCCCAAGGCTCGCAGTGGGAGAATGTGATCGTCTGGGATGACGGACTTGGCCGCAGCGAGATCGACCGCCGCCGCTGGCTCTATACCGCTATCACCCGCGCTGAGCGCGGGCTCGTCCTTCTGGCCTGAGGGGGCGCGATGATCGATCTCAACGATGTCGGCACGCCGAAAGCACGCCACGATCTCGCGGCCGTAAAGGACCGGCTGGCGGCGACCGCAGGCGACTGGCTCCCCGGCATCTTTCCCAAGGCGCGGCTTGCGCGCGACCGTCGTTCCTTGCGCTGTGCCGACCTGTCCGGCCGCCCGCCGCGCAAGGAGGGGTCTTGTGCCATCCACCTTGACGGGCCCTATGCCGGCTGGGGTTTCGACTATGCCACCGGCGAAAGCGCAGGGCCGATCGATCTGATCGCGCAGGCAACCGGGCTCTGCGATGGCGCGCTCTTCGACGAGGCGGCGCGGATTGCCGGGATGGATCATCCCGCGCCCCGAAACGCGCCACGCGCGAAGCCCGATCATACCGGCGAGATTGCGCGACTGATCGACGGCGCACAGCCGCTCGCTGGCACGCCCGGCGAAACCTACCTCCGCATCCGCGGCGTTGCCGATCCGGGATGCCCGGATCTGTTGTTCCACCCCGATCTGCCGGATTTCGACACGCGACGCGGTTGGCCGGGCCTGATCGCATTGCCACGCCTGGCAGACGGCACCCGCGCTCAGGGTATTCACCGGACCTTCCTGCTCGACGACGGCAGCGCCAAGGCGTCTGCCGGGAAGAAGATGCTGGGATCGGTAGCGGATGCGGCCGTGCGCCTGTTCGCCATGCCTGCGGACGGCCATCTCGGCATTGCCGAAGGCATCGAGACCGCCCTAGCGGCGCATGCCCTGTTCGGCACCGCCGTCTGGGCGGCGCTCTCTGCCGATGGTCTCGCGCGGTTTCAGTGGCCGGCGGGCACGACACGGGTCACGATCTACGCCGATGCAGGCGACGCAGGTCGTCAGGCCGCTGCGACCCTGTCGGATCGGCTGAACCGGGCCGACATTTCGAACGAAATCGTGGTCCCGCTCCATGGCGACGATTTCAACGACGATCTGATGCGCGGGGCGCATGGGGCCGACTATCGACCGGATATTTCCGCTGACGAGCCGGTCGGCACGGAGGCCATGACGACAGTGGCGGCTTTGGCGCCTGGCGATCCGGACGCTCTGATTGCCGCCGCCGAGGCGCTGACCAATCCGCCCGAATTCGCCGCGCTCTCGAGCCTCCTCGGCCGCCTTGCGCTGGCCCGGCTAGATCCGCTGCCCGAACGCCAGATCCTCGCCCGGATCAAGACTGCGACCGGCATCTCCATGTCGATCCTCGACAAGCAGTTGACGGAACTGCGCCGCCGCGTGCATGCGACGGGCGATCCGCAGGGCAGGATCGCGCGCCCTGCCTGGTTCGGGCGGCTCTGTCAGGATTTGTCCGGCACGCCTGAGCGCAACGAGGCCAATGTGATCATCGCCCTGAACTCGGATGCCGCCTTCGCAGGCGTGCTCGCCTTCGACGAGTTTGCACAAGAGATCGTCGTGCGGCAGCCGCTGCCATGGGACGACGCGGCCAGCACTTTCCCGCGCCCCTGGGAGGATGCCGACGACATCCGCACCGCCGAATGGTTGCAGCTACGCGGTCTCAACGTCGCCCCGATGGTCGTCAGCCGCGCCGTCGGCGCCGTCGCCCGCGAGCTGCGCATCCATCCGGTCCGCGGCTGGCTGGAGCGCCTTCGCTGGGACGGCACGCCGCGGATCGAGACCTGGACCAGCACCTATCTCGGCGCCGAGCCCACGGCCTTCCATCATACCGTCGGCGCGCTCTGGCTTATCTCGGCCGTGGCCCGCATCTACCGTCCCGGCGTCAAGGCGGACCACATGCTGATCCTCGAAGGCCCGCAGGGCGCGCGCAAGTCCACCGCACTCAAGGTACTGGCGGGGGAGGACTGGTTCACCGACGAACTGCCCGAGCTTGGCTCCAAGGATGCCGCCATCCACATGCAGGGCGTCTGGATCGTGGAGATCGCCGAACTCGACGCCATCGGCCGCGCCGAGGTCTCGCGCATCAAGGCGTTCCTGACCCGCACCACCGACCGTTTTCGCCCGCCCTACGGCCGCTACACCGTCGAGGTGCCGCGCCAATGCGTCTTCGCCGGCACCGTGAACCCCGACACCTATCTCCGTGACGAGACCGGCAACCGCCGTTTCTGGCCGCTGCGCTGCGGGACCATCGACATCGCGGCGCTCGCCCGCGACCGGGATCAGATTTGGGCCGAAGCCGCCCACTGCTTTCGAGAGGGCGCGATCTGGTGGATCGACGATCCGGCAGTCCTCGCCGAAGCCGCCGCCGCGCAGGAAGCGCGCTACCAGGCCGATGCCTGGGATGCCCGCATCGACCGCTGGCTGACCCATGAGACCCGCAGGGTCAATCGCGGCCATGCGGGCTGGGACGACTGGCAGAAGGAAGAAGTGGAGCGCCCCGAGCCGATCCGTGACGTCTCCGTGGGTGAAATCCTCGAAGGCGCGCTCGGCATCGAACCGGCGAAATGGACCAAGGGCGATCAGATGCGCGTCGGCGCCTGGCTGAAATCGCGAGAATGGGAGCGGCATCAACGCCGGGCCGGAGGGGGACGCGAGTGGCGGTACCGAAAACCGCTCGGCAGCGACTGACCGAGCCGCCACCCGATCGACGCGCCAAGGGCATCCGCAAGGGTGCCCCTTTTGCGGTCCGGCCTGTCACCACCTCGCGCTGTCACCACCTTAGGGTCAAGGTGGGGACAATAAAAATGCCATACATATCAATAGTGTCACCACTGGCACCACTTTGGACACCAACTTCCTTCCCTTTCCTATAGGAATGTATGTCCCCACCCGGCTCCGTTCTTCCTCATGTGTCGTAAGGAAAAAGGTGGTGACAGGTGGTGACAGTGGTGACACCCTTGTTTTTACGGACGGAATTCTGTCACCACCCTCGCGGGCAAGTGGTGACAGGTGGTGACAGTCGGGCCGGCCATCCCCAGAGCGCATTTTCCTTGATCTGGCAGGTGCGACGTGATTCCGTGTTCATGACCGAAGCCGAAGGCCCACGATCCGTGAGCCTTCATGATGAACACACCGATCCCCGCGCAGGACATCCTCCCCGAGCAGGGCGTGATCTCGAGGTCATGCATCCTCGCCCTCGATCTCGGCACCACGACCGGCTGGGCGCTCCGCAGCCATGACGGTCTGATCACCAGCGGCACAGTCAGCTTCCGGCCGGGACGCTTCGACGGCGGCGGCATGCGCTATCTCCGCTTCACCAACTGGCTGACCGAGCTCGACCGGCTGTCCGGGCCCATCGCCGCGATCTGGTTTGAGGAGGTCCGCCGGCACGCCGGTACCGACGCGGCGCATGTGTTTGGAGGTCTTCTCGCGACGCTGACGACATGGGCCGAGTTGAGGGGCATTCCGTACAGCGGCGTTCCGGTCGGAACGATCAAGAAGCACGCGACAGGTCGGGGAAATGCACCCAAGCAGGACATGATTGCCGCGGCGCGGTCTCGCGGCTTCTCCCCTGCCGATGACAACGAGGCCGATGCAATTGCGATCCTGAACTGGGTCATCGAGACGAACGGGGGTGTCGCATGATCTACTTGAACCCGGAATGGCGCTTGATCCCCGGCTGGCCGGAGTACGATGTTTCCGAAGATGGACAGGTCCGGCGCGCGTTGGGCGGGAAAGGTGCCCGTGCCGGTCGGCTTCTGAAGCCGTGGCGCAATCCCCGGAACCAGTACCTTTATGTTCAGCTGTGGCGCGGAAACCACCGCAAAGCCGTCCCCGTTCACCGCCTTGTCGCCATGGCCTTTCTCGGACGTCCGCCCAGCGAACGTCACGTGGTCGCGCATGATGATGGCACGCGGGACGTCAACCACCCTTGGAATCTTCGCTGGGCGACACAGCGCGAGAACGTCGGCGACACCGTGCGCCACGGCACGCACAACCGCGGCTCGAGGAACGGCCAAGCGAAGATCGACGAAGTCTGCGCGCTCGCGATCCGGAAGATGCACGCCTTGGGGATTCCGAGACGGGAAGCAGCGGTCGGCTTTGGCATCTCCCGTCAGGCCGTCGACGACATCATCAACGGGAAGCGCTGGAGGCATGTCGCATGAAATCGATGCGTTGGCATCCGGCCGGCTACGGCGGCCGTTGTCGCAACCCCGATGAGGTCAAGCGCGAGGGCTGGAAGGAGCAGGGGCTGCTCGCCGTGGCGATCGACGACGACCGCCTGACCTGGCCGGAGCGCGAGTTGGTCCGCCAGCTCGGCGAGAAGTTGTACGGCAAGCGTGAACGGGAGGCGCGCCATGGGTGAGTGGGCACCCGCTATGGTCGAGGACCGGCTCGAGAGCGCGGCGGACGTGTTCCGGTCACTGCCCGAGGTGAAGCCGCGGGGCTACTTCAACGCCTGGCCCGAGTACCTCCACTGCTTCGCCGACCAGGTCGGCCAGGAGCCGCAGATGCGCCGGCCGCGCCCAACTCCGCGCCAGATCACCGAAGCCGAGGAGGCGATGCTCTGGCTGCGGTGGCTGGAGAAGGACGACGCTCGGATCGTCTGGCTGCGCGCGAACCTGACGCAGTGGAAGAAGATCGGCTGGGAAATCGGGCTGAGCCGGCCGGCTGCGAACCGCCACTGGCAGTACGGCATCGCGCTGATCACCTGGCGGCTCAACGGGCGCGTGCCTTCCCGTAAGCGGTCGAAGCGCTTTGTGATCGAGAACGCCGACCGGCTGTCAAGATAAATCGTCATGTGAGACGATTTTCGGAGAGACACTGGAAAGGGTTCACCGGACCCCGGCTGAGGCCTACAAACGGGATATTCTCGGGAGAGGAGCGCGGGGCACACCGCTGCCGCTGGCTTCCGGGGTCCACCGAGGGGTCCAGCCGGGGTCCAAGTCGCCAAGCCTCTGTTTTACGGTTCCTTTCCGGGCCGAAACGTATGCTGGCGGGCGAAGCGCGGCATATCGCCAGCGACAGGGCCGGATTTTTGGGAAGCCACCCCGGCCGGAAGCCACCACGCAATCTGAAATAACAACGCAATAACAGCGCCTTGGCTGGTGGACTCCGGGGTGGATACCCTGGACTCCGGAATCCAGCCGGGGCCGGTGGACTCCGCCATGCCGGAATCCACCGCGCAGCGCTGCTGATTGCTGCCCATTCATCATCGACAGGACTTCTCATGACTCTCGCCTTCGCCCCCGAGCGGATCGAGCAGTGGCCGCTTGCGCGCCTGCAGCCCTACGCGAAGAACGCGAAGCTGCACGGTGCCGACCAGGTCGCGAAGCTCGCCGCCAGTATGGCCGAGTTCGGCTGGACCGTGCCCTGCCTTGTGGGCGAGGACGGCGAGCTGATCGCGGGCCATGGCCGGGTGCTGGCCGCGACGCAGCTGGGGCTGACCGAGGCCCCGGTGATCGTGCTCGGCCATCTGACCGAGGCGCAGCGGCGGGCCTATCGGATCGCGGACAACAAGCTGACCGAACTCGGCAGCTGGGACGAGGCGCTGCTGTCGGCGGAACTGAACGAACTGCTGGCCGAGGATTTCGATCTGTCTCTGGTCGGATTTTCCGACGGCGAACTCGACAAGCTTCTGGCCTTCGTGCCGGAGAGCGATGGCGAGGATGCTGGCGCCGGGGGCTCGGTGCCGCCGGTGACCATCCCCGAACCGCCGCGCAACCCGGCGTCGCGGACCGGCGATCTCTGGATCCTCGGCGACCACCGCCTCCTCTGCGGCGACAGCACCAGCGCGGCCGATGTGCGCCGCCTGATGAACGGCGAGCGGGCGGTGCTCTTCGCGACCGACCCGCCTTACCTCGTCGACTACGACGGCTCGAACCACCCGACGCGGAACAAGGATTGGAGCCAGTCCTACGGCGTGACCTGGGACGACAGTTCACAGGGCGCCGAACTCTACGACGGCTTCATCGCCGCCGCCGTGGCCGAGGCGATCACCGAGGATGCCGCCTGGTATTGCTGGCACGCCTCGCGCCGCCAGGCGATGCTGGAAGCCTGCTGGGAAAAGGCCGGGGCCTTCGTCCATCAGCAGATCATCTGGGTGAAGGATCGCGGCGTCCTGACCCGGTCGCATTATCTCTGGAAGCACGAGCCCTGCTTCATGGGCTGGAGGCGCCCGAACCGCCCGCCGAAGGTGGCCGAGCAGACGCTGCCCTCGACATGGGAAATGCCGAGTTTCGCCAAGGACGAGCGCCCCGACCACCCGACGCCAAAACCGCTGGACGCGTTCGGGATCCCGATGCGTCAGCATGTGGCGCGTGGCGGTCTCTGCTACGAGCCGTTCTCGGGCTCGGTTTCGCAGATCATGGCGGGCGAGGCCAATGGCCGCCGCGTCTTCGCGATGGAGATCAGCCCGGCTTACGTCGATGTCGCCGTGGAGCGCTGGCAGGCGGACACGTGGCGCGAGGCGATCCTCGATGGCGATGGCCGGAGCTTCGCAGCCGTAAGGGCCGAGCGGCTGGGCGAGGACACAGACACCGACGCTGCCGCCTGATGGCCGTCTATTACAACGATTCCGACCCCGCGGCCTGTGCCTGGCTGCGGGACCTCATCGCCGCCGGCCACCTTCCGGCTGGCGAGGTGGACGAACGATCCATTCTCGACGTGGAGCCGTCCGACCTGCGCGGCTTCGCGCAATGTCATTTCTTCGCCGGGATCGGCGGTTGGCCCTACGCACTGCGCCTCGCTGGCGTGGCCGAGGACCGGCCGGTCTGGACCGGATCGCCGCCCTGCCAGCCCTTCAGCCAGGCCGGGAAACGCAAGGGACAGGACGATGACCGCCATCTCGCCCCCGCTTTCCTGCGCCTCGTTGCCGCCTGCCGCCCGGAACTCGTCTTCGGCGAGCAGGTTGCCAGCGCGGCGGTGCTCGGACCATCTGGCCGAACGGTTGGAACGACGGCTGAAGGTGCGGCTGGCTGGGCGTGGTTCGACGCTCTGGCGGCTGACCTGGAAGCGGCATCTTACGCCGTCGCGGCGGCCGATCTGCCGGCTGCGGGCATCGGCGCTCCGCATATCCGCCAGCGGCTGTTCTTCGGCGCCGTCGCCCTCGGGCCAACACATGGCGGGCTGGGCCACGGCCTCGGCGCGGGATTACAAGGATGGATCGGAATGTCCGGCCGTTCCGATCAACGCGCTGCTGGGCCGTCAGGTCTGGCTGGCGGGTTGGCCGACAGCGATGGCGGGCTCGCCCGCGACGGAGCGATACAACGCCGCCGGCAACACCGATGCGAGCCGCAGGACGGTGAAGCTGGTGGATTGGTCGAAGGCGCTGACCCCGCCGGGACCGGCACGACGGACGGCGTCTGGCGAGATCCGGACTGGCTCCTCTGCCGCGATGACCGCTGGCGGCCCGTTGAGCCCGGAACATTCCCGCTGGCTGATGGGGTATCCGGTCGCATGGGGCTGCTGCGGGGCTACGGCAATGCGATCGTGCCGCCGCTCGCGGCGGAGTTCGTGATCGCGTTTCTGGAGAGCCTGCCGGAGGGGGTGCGATGCAGCAGAGCCGCCTGATGTCGCTGGTCGAATCCACGACCAATGTCGTGGTCGGCTATGTGCTGGCCATCGCGACGCAGATCGTCGTGTTCCCATGGTTCGGTATCGAGACGGGGCTCGCGGAGCATCTGACCATCGGCCTCGCCTTCGTCGGCGTATCGCTGGCACGCGGGTACCTGCTGCGGCGACTGTTCGAGACGATCCGGCTTCGGAGCGCCAAATGATCGACCGCCGCCCCGGCGAGACGGCGATCATCAACTTGTTGGAGTCTGATGCGTCAGGCGGCAGGGAGTTTGTACACGCGCCCCCGGTCCTCGACCTTCTCGGAGGTCACCTCGAGCCCGAGCTTCTTTTTCAACGCCCCGGCCATCGCGCCCCTGACCGTGTGGTGAGTCCATTCGAGTGCGGTGGCGATTTCCTCGATGGTCGCGCCCTCCGGCGCGCGCAGCATGGCGATCAGGGTCGCCTGCTTGGTGCCCTCGCGCGGCGTGCGCGTCTTGGGCGCGGCTTCGGGTCCGGTGGGAGCTTCCGGCGCAGGCTCCTCGGTCGGCGCGGCCGTCGCGCCCGCAGGCGCGGGGTTCGCGTCCTCGGGCTCGATGCCGATGGCGGCGAGGCCTGCGTCGGTGGCGATCAGTGTGACGCCGTGGCCGCAGCCGGTCTCGCGCCAGACGAGCTCGCCCTTGCGCATGTCGGCGTCGACCTCCTGCAGGAACCCCTTCGCGAGCATCGCGCCAACCACCTTGGCGGCGGCCCCGCCGCGCAGGCTCTCGGGCAGCGGCAGGGCGATAAGCTCGGGCCGCTGGGCGGCGGCGCTCAGGATCAGGGCTTGGGTGTCGGAAAGCTTGGTCATCGTCGTCTCCCGTATCGGGGCGCGCAGGATGCGGGCCCTTCTACGAGGCCGAGCCCGCCAGTCGGCGGGCGGGACCGGGAGCGTATCGTCTCACTCGGCGTGTTCGCCTTCCCTGAAGGCCATGTCGGTGATCTCACGCAGCTTGGCGCTGTAGTGGTTCAGGGTGCCGACATGGCCCCAGTTGATCTCGTCTGGGTTGGTCTCGAAATGGTCCGCGCTGAGGGCGGCGAGCCGCTCCAGCATCGCGTCGATCTCGGTTTTCGCGGCGATGAAGGCGTGGATGGCTTTCGTGTTGTCGGTCGCGCGGCGGGTCATCGGGGTGGCTCCTTGTGTCGAGTTGCATCGCTTCGTTGGAGTGACGTTCGCTCTCTCCGGCGCGCTTATCAACTCGATAAGCACATGAATCTGAATGATAATCGGAGCTGTCGATGCAGGGCATGAGCGAGCGCCAGTACGCCGCCCATGTCGGGCTGTCGCGGGGCGCGATCCAGAAGGCGAAGACGGCCGAGCGGCTGGTCCTCTATCCCGACGGCAGCATCAACGCGGCCGCCAGCGACGCTAGACGGGCCGAAACAACGGACCCGTCGAAGACGAGAAAGCCGCCCGCGCCGAAGCTGAAGCCCGTCCCCGAGGCGGCCGTGACCGCTGTTGGCGATACGCTCCGCGAACAGGGTCTGTCGGTCCCAGCGGTTGGCGGCGGCGGCACCTTCCTGCAGGCGAAAACCGCGAACGAGGTGCTGAAGGCGCAGGAGCGGCGCATCCGGCTCTCGAGGCTGAAGGGGGAGTTGATCGAGCGGGCACGCGCGCTGGCGCTGGTGTTCCGGCTGGCGCGGGAGGAGCGGGACGCATGGGTGACCTGGCCTGCACGCGCGGCGGCGCTGATGGCGGCCGAGCTCTCGGCCTCATGCCGCGATGCGACGGGCCAGCAGATCACCGTGGAGCCAGCCGCGATGCAGAAGGTGCTGGAGAGACATGTACGCGCCCACCTCGACGAACTCGCCGAGGTCCGGCCCGACTTCCGGTGATGATGACGCGCTGACGGACTTCGACGGCGCAGGCGAGATCCTGCGCGCCTGGGGCAACGGGCTGCGGCCTGATCCGGACCTGACCGTCTCGGAATGGGCTGACCGGCACCGGATGCTCTCGGGTCGCGCCTCGGCCGAACCCGGGCGGTATCGCACGGTGCGCACGCCCTACATGCGCGAGATCATGGACCGGCTGTCGCCCGGCGATCCGACGCAGCGGATCGTGTTCATGAAGGCCGCACAGGTCGGCGCGACCGAGGCCGGGAACAACTGGATCGGCTTCGCCATCCACCAGGCGCCGGGGCCGATGCTCGCTGTCCAGCCCACCGTGGAACTGGCCAAGCGCAACTCGCGCCAGCGGATCGACCCGCTGATCGACGAAAGCCCCGAGCTACGGGAGCGGGTGAAGCCCGCGCGCTCGCGCGACGCGGGCAACACGATGCTGTCCAAGGAGTTCGCGGGCGGCATCCTGATCATGACCGGCGCGAACTCGGCGGTGGGTCTGCGCTCGACCCCGGCGCGCTACATCTTCCTCGACGAGGTCGACGCCTATCCGGCGTCGGCCGACGAGGAAGGCGACCCGGTCACGCTGGCCGAGGCGCGCTCGCTGACCTTCGCCCATCGGCGCAAGGTGTTCCTGGTCTCAACCCCGACGATCCGGGGGCTGAGCCGGATCGAGCGGGAGTTCGAGGCGTCCGACCAGCGCCGGTTCTTCGTTCCGTGCCCGCACTGCGGCGCGATGCAGTGGCTGAAGTTCGACCGGCTGCGCTGGGAGAAGGGCCGCCCGGAGACGGCGGAATATCACTGCGAGGGCTGCGAGCGGACCATCGCAGAGCACCACAAGACGCAGATGCTCGAGCGCGGCGAGTGGCGCGCGACCACGACGGCCGCCGATCCGACCACGGTCGGCTACCACCTCTCGGCGCTCTATTCGCCGGTGGGCTGGCTCAGCTGGCAGCGGATCGCGCGGGCGCATGAGGCGGCACGGGGCAGCGACGAGGCGATGCGGGCGTTCCGGAACACCATCCTCGGCGAGACCTGGATGGAGACCGGCGAGGCGCCCGACTGGCAGAGGCTGGCGGACCGGCGCGAGGCATGGGCTCCAGGCACGGTGCCGCAGCGGGGGCTGTTCCTGACCGCGGGCGCCGACGTGCAGAAGGACCGGATCGAGGTCGACGTCTGGGCCTGGGGTCAGGGTCTGGAAAGCTGGCTTGTCGATCACCTCGTGCTCGAGGGCGGCCCCGGCGATCCGGCCTGCTGGCAGCAGCTGACAGAGTTGCTCGGGCGGACCTGGACGCATGCTTCGGGTCAGCGGATGACGCTCGCCCGGCTCGCGATCGACACGGGCTACGAGACGAGCGCGGTCTATGCCTGGTCGCGCCAGGTGGGGTTCGCGCAGGTGGCGCCGGTGAAGGGCGTCGAAGGGTTCACCCGCACCAGCCCGGTGACCGGGCCAACCTTTGTCGACGCGACCGTCGCGGGTAAGCGGCTCCGGCGCGGCGCCCGGCTCTGGACCGTGGCCACCTCGACCTTCAAGGCCGAGACCTATCGTTTCCTGCGGCAGGACCGGCCGACGAGAGAGGAACAGGCGGCGGGCGCTCTGTGCCCGCCCGGCACGATCCACCTGCCGGACTGGGCGGACGGCGAATGGCTCAAGCAGCTGACCGCCGAGCAGCTGGTGACGGTGAAGGGCAAGCGTGGCTTCACGCGGCTCGAATGGCAGAAGCTCCGCGAGCGCAACGAGGCGCTGGACATCCGGGTCTATGCCCGCGCCGCCGCGTGGATCCTCGGGGCGGATCGCTGGCCCGAGGCGCGGTGGGCCGATCTGGAAGCGCAGCTCGGGGTGGCGAAGCAGGACGGATCCGAAGCCGGTCCGGCAACGGCGCCGGCCGTCCCGACACGAACGATGCAGCGCCGGCGCGCGGTGCGCTCGAGCTACATGAGGTGATCCATGGCCACGGCCGCAGAGCTCCGCGCCCGCCGCGACGCGCTGACCGCGCAGCGGTCCTCGGGCGTGGCGCGGGTCAGCTACGACGGCAAGACCGTGGACTATCGCAGCGTCGCCGAGATCGACCGGGCCATCGAAGCGCTGGACCGTGAGATCGCCGCAGCCGAAGGGCGTCGGATCGTGCGGCATGTGCGCGTGACGACGGCGAAGGGGCTCTGAACCCATGGGCTTCTTCGACCGCTTCCGCCGCCGGTCCGCCGGCGGCCCCGCCGCCGTGCGCGCTCGCCTTGAGGGCGCCATGGCGAAGCGTCGGCTGCGCGGCTGGAACCCGCCGCTCGAGAACATCAACGCGCTGGTCGCCTCGGGCGGCCCGCGTCTGCTGGCGCGGTCCCGAGAGCTGGTCGTGACCAACGGCTATGCCGCCAACGCCTGCGAGGCCTTCGCCGCGAACCTTGTCGGCGACGGGATCAAGCCGTCCTCGCTCATCGGAGACGCGGATCTCCGCGACCGGGTCCAGCAGCTCTGGCTCGCCTGGACAGACGAGGCCGACGCGGACGGGCTGACGGACTTCTACGGCCTGCAGGCCATGGTCGCGCGGGAGATGTTCGTGGCCGGCGAATGCTTCGTCCGGATGCGCCCGCGTCGGGTCGAAGACGGGCTACTGGTCCCGCTGCAGCTGCAGCTTCTCCAGTCCGAGATGCTGCCCTTCGAGAAGACCGAGACCGCGGCGAACGGCAACCGCATCCGCTGCGGGATCGAGTTCGATGCCATCGGGCGCCGCGTGGCCTACCACTTCCGCCGCCGCCACCCGGGCGACAGCACCGACCAGGGGGCGGCCATCCCGGAGACGGTGCGCGTGCCGGCGGCGGACGTGCTGCACATCTATCGCCCCATCGACGCGGGCCAGATCCGGGGGCTGCCGCATATCGCGCCGGCGATGGTGCGGCTGTTCCTGCTCGACCAGTACGACGACGCCGAGCTCGACCGGAAGAAGACCGCGGCGATGTTCGCGGGCTTCATCACCAAGACCGCGCCGGAAGAGCCCATGATGGGAGAGGCGGAGGCGGATCTCGACGGGGCGGCCATCGCGAGCCTCGAGCCCGGCACGATGCAGGTGCTGCTGCCCGGCGAAGACGTGAAGTTCTCGTCCCCGGCGGATGTCGGCGGCGGCTACGAGGCGTTCCAGTACCGGACGCTGCTCTCGGTCGCGGCCTCGCTTGGGCTGCCCTATCACCTCGTCACCGGCGATGTCCGGCAAGCGAACTACTCGAGTCTCAGGGCCGAACTCGTCGAGTTCCGTCGCCGCATCGGCCAGCTGCAGCATGGCGTCATCGTGCACCAGCTCTGCCGGGCAGTCTGGCGGCGCTGGCTGGAGACCGCGGTCCTGTCGGGCGCGCTGGAGGCCGATCCGGCAGAGGTGCGACCGGTGCAGTGGATCCCGCCGCGCTGGGACTGGGTCGATCCGCTGAAGGACATCCAGGCACAGGTGCTGGCGATGGAGGCCGGCATCACGTCGCGGCGCAAAGTGGTCGAGGCCACCGGCTACGACATCGAGGAAATCGACCGCGAGAACGCCGCCGACGCCGCCCGCGCGACAGGTCTCGGCCTTCGCTACCGCACGAGCCCCGGCGAGACGCAGGGCGCCCGCGCGACGCCGGCAACGCGGGCCGAGCCCGGCAACGGCGCCGGCAACGACACGGACGACGGAGCGGCGACGACCGATCCGGCCACCGAACAGGAGTGACGACATGGCAAGCTGGTATGCGATCCGCGCCCGGGGGACCGGTGCGGAAGTAGCAATCTATGACGAGATCGGCGCCTACGGGGTCTCGGCGAAGGGGTTTCTGGCAGAACTGGGCGCGCTGCCTGAGGGCACGCCTGTCGATCTGCGGCTCAACAGCCCCGGCGGATCGGTCTTCGACGCGGTGGCGATCCACAACGCGCTGAAGCGCCACGAGGGCACGGTCACCGTCTGGATCGACGGCATCGCCGCCTCCGCCGCATCCTACGTCGCCATGGCGGGCGACGAGATCGTCATGCCCGAGAACGCCTTCCTGATGATCCACGACCCGGCCGGCCTCGTGATGGGCACGGCCGAGGACATGCGCGCCATGGCCGAGGCGCTCGACAAGGTGAAGGGCAGCCTCGTCTCCGGCTATGCCGCGAAATCCGGCCGGACGCCGGAAGAGGTCTCCGCGCTCATGGCCGCCGAGACATGGTTCGACGCGTCGGACGCCGTGGCGCAGGGCTTCGCCGACCGGCTGATCGAGCCCGTCCGCATCGCCGCGAACTTCGACATTGGGCGCTTCCGCAATGCGCCGCCGGTGTTGGTAGAGCAGGTCGAAACGGATCAGGACTCCGACGACGCGGCCGACTGCGTCGAGATCGAAGCGGACGAGGACACCGACGAGGCCGCCGAAGGCGATCAGCTTTCTGATGTCGAAAACGAGCAGGCCGCCGCCGCCGACACCGCTCAGCCTCCGGCCGAGACGCCACCTCCCAGCGGCGCGCCGCCGGATCCCGCCGCGATCCGGGCCGATGCCATCGGCCACGCCCGCGCCGTCATCGATCTCTGCCTCCTTGCCGGCCAGGCGCAGATGGCCGGCCGCTTCCTCGAAGAGAACGCGAGCCTCGACGAGGTGCGCGCCGCGCTCCTCGCCGCCAAGGCCGAGGCCGAACCCGAGATCGTGCCCCATCACCCGCAGCCCGGCCGCTCCTCGGCCGCGCGCCCCTGGGGCGAGATCGTCGCCCGCACCTTCAAGCTGAAAGGATGACACCATGACCACGCTCGTCGAAGGCACGCACCCCGGCGGTTTCCTCGTCTGGGAAGCCTTCCGCGACTACACCCGCGAGACGATCACCGTCGCCTCGGGCACGCTTGAGCCCGGCACGGTGCTGGGCAAGATCACCGCGTCCGGCAAATACGCCGCGCACGATCCCGCCGCCGTCGACGGCACCGAGACAGCCGTCGCGGTGCTCTGGGGCAATGCGGATGCGAGCGCCGGCGATGCGCCCGCCGTCGCCGTCGTTCGCGGACCCGCCATCGTCAACCGCCACGACCTCTTCTTCGCGGGCACCCCCAGCGAGGGCGAGATCGCGGCCGCCCACACGGCGCTCCTCGCCGCGGGCATCCTCGTCCGCTGATCCAATCCCGACAGGAGGCATCCTCATGGCCACCATGGACATCTTCGAAGGCGATGCCTTCACGATCGTCGAGCTGACTCGCGCGCTCGAGAACATTCCCTACAAGCCCGCGCTGCTCTCGGGCTCGAACCTCTTCAGCCCGCGCGGCGTGCGCTCGCGCACCGTGGTGATCGAGAGCCGCGATGGCACACTCTCGCTGATCCCGTTCTCCGAGCGCGGCTCGGCCTACGAACAGCAGGTGCCCGACCGGCGCGAGATGCGCGCCTTCGTCTGCCGCCAGTTCAAGAAGCAGGACGTGCTCTGGGCCTCCGAGATCCAGTCCGTCCGCGACTTCGGCTCGGAGAGTGCGACCCAGCAGGTGCAGACCGAAGTGGCCTACCGGCTCAGGAAGCTCCGCCAGGACGCCGAGACGACCTTCGAGTACCACCTCCTGAACGGCATCCAGGGGCTGGTGAAGGACCCGAAGGACCACGCCACGGTGGTGAACTACTTCACCGAGTTCGGCATCTCTCCGGCGGCCGAGATCGACTTTGACCTCGACAACGCAAGCCCGGCCTCGGGGGCGCTCCGCAAGCGCTGCCAGGCGCTGATCGAGAGCGTCGAGGACTCGATGGGCGGGCTCTCGGCCGGCGCCGTGCAGGTCCGCGCCGAATGCGGCTCGGCCTTCTTTGCTGATCTCGTGGCCCACAAGGAGGTGCGGGAGACCTACCTCAACACCGCCGCGGCGGCCGATCTGCGGGGCCGCGTCGCCGACGAGGTCAGCTTCGGTGGCATCACCTTCCGCCGCTATCGTGGCGGGGTCGGCTTCACGGTCCCGGCCGACAAGGCGTTCTTCTATCCCGAAGGCATCGAGGGGCTCTTCGAGATCTACTACGCCCCAGCCGACACCTTCGAGACGGTGAACACGCTGGGCCAGCCGCTCTATGCCCGGACGATCCCCGACCGGGACCGCGACGAATGGGTGCGGCTGGAGATCGAGAGCAACCCGCTCCCGATCTGCACACGGCCGCAGGTGTTGCGCTCGGCACGGCGGACCTGAGTCAGAGCGTGACGCCGTATCGGGCGTGAAGATCGCTGAGATGCCGGACCAGCCAGTCGGCCGGTTCGGTATCCTGCCAGAAGCGCCAGAGTTCGGGATAGCTCATCGCCTCGAACGCCGGCGATGATCCTGCCACGCGCGCCCTGAACTCCTCGATCTCGTCTCGATGGGCCACAAACTCGGGACCGGCGGTTGGGTTCGCGGGCTCCCAGAACAGATAAAGCAGCGTCACCGGTCGGTCGGGGAAGCTGCGTGCCAGTCCGAACGCATGCTTGATAAGCTGCGCAGCGTCGAGCCAGGTGTACTTGTCTGGCCGATCCCGGAGGCGCAGCATTTCGCGGAAGTATCCCTGGTCGCGCCGCGAGTCTCTGATCTGCTCCTCGTATGCGGGTGAGAATTCGGCTCGGTGGGGCGACAGGTGTTCGGTCAGCTTCGACTCGATCCCGACCACGCCGCCGGGGCCCGAAAGCACGACGTCGAGGTTGGGTGCACGGCCGCCGCGGAGTCCGGTGGGGCATTTCCGTTCGAAGCGAAGATCGTCGAAACCGGCAGCCATCGGCATGGCGAGGTCGGCGATCCGGCTCCGAAACGGCGCGAAGCAGTTGACCGCCAGCCCAGATGAAGAATGGGCCGCCCGGAACTTGGTCTGCAGCTCGTTGCCGTCGCCTGAGGACAGGTCTGCTTCGAAATCCTTCAGCGTGACCTGCGGAAGCAGGGTGTCGCGAAAATCTGCAACGTAGCCCTTCGGGTCGAGGGACGTGTCCGGGTGCTGGCCCATGAACGCCTCTGACAGCGCCTGGACGGCTCGGACCCTCGTCGGGCGTTCTGAAATCGATTCCTGTTTCATGGGAGCAGTATAGCCATGGCCAGCGCGTTCGCATCCGCCCTCGAGGCGCTCTTCGCGGATGCGCATCTCGCGAGTGACATCGTCTACATCGCCGAGGGCGGCGCGCCTTCGCTGGTCCGCGCCATCCTGCGGCGCCCCGACGACGTCACCAGTTTCGGCGAGGCGCGGATCTGGTCGGAGAGCACCCGGCTCGATCTGCGCCTTTCCGAGGTGGCCAACCCGCGTCCCGGCGACCGCATCGAGATCGACGGCGAGGCCTTCCTCATCCAGGGCGAGCCCGTCCGCGACCGCGAACGGCTGGTCTGGACAGTGGATCTGCGTCCGGCCTGATCGCGATGAAGCTGAAGCTCGACATCACCCCGGACCTCGTCGCCGCCATGGCGGCAGAGGTGAAGGCCGGAGAGAAGGCCGTCACCGCCGCTATGCGCGAGGCGGGCACCGGGCTGAAGACCGCCTGGCGCGGCCAGATCACCGGCGCGGGGCTCGGCCGGCGGCTCGCCAACTCGATCCGGAGCCAGACCTTCCCGAAGGCCGGCGAGAGCCTGAACGCCGCGGCGCTCGTGTGGTCCAAGGCCCCGGTCATCGTCGGCGCTCACGACACCGGGCCGCTGATCCGCTCCAAGGACGGGTTCTGGCTTGCGATCCCGACGCCAGCCGCCGGACGCGGCCTGCGCGGCGGCAGGATCACCCCCGGCGAATGGGAGCGCCGCCGGGGGCTGCGGCTCCGCTTCGTCTACCGTCGCCGCGGGCCCAGCCTGCTGGTGGCAGAGGGACGGCTGAACAGTCGTGGGCTCGGTGTCGCGTCACGCTCGAAGACTGGCCGCGGGCGCACGACGGTGCCGATCTTCCTGCTGGTGCCGCAGGTCAAGCTGCCGAAGCGGCTCAACCTAGACCGGGATGCCGAGCGGGCGCTGGACAGCGTGCCGGGTCTGATCGTGGCGAATTGGGTTGAGGGGCGGCTTGGATGAGTGCGCAACCATTGGAATAAACCGGACGCTCGACGGAGCGCATTATTCAGCGCCCACCCACTTCAACACAGCAAGTGCCTCTGGCGAACTACGAACTCGAAGCTTGATTTCCCCGCGTGACGTTTCTTCCGAAGCGGGAAAGTGCTCTTTGGTCTTGCCCGGATCAATAAGCCCTGCATTCAAGGCAGGCTTCCGAAAGTACCACAGGACCCACTTCTGATTCAGGACAGCTGAATACAGCCAGTCGCCCTTGGCTTCGAAACGAAGTTCTCGTTCTATGTAACCATGTCCGGCCGGGCGCACCGTGGTCCCGCCAGGAAAATGAGCATGGGCAAAGGTCAAATAGGCGTCGCGGACGGCAGCATCGATGGCTGTTGCCGCTCGTAGCTGTTCTTCGAGTCTATGCGGATCAAGCAGCATCTTTCCTCCCACCGCTTGGTTCCGCGCGGCCTTCATTAATCCAAACACCCTCGAAACAAACGTCAAGCGCGGAGTCGCGTGACAGATATGCCCACCCCTCGCGAAACCATCCTCACCGCGCTGCACGCGCGGCTCTCGGCGCTGCCCGCCACCGCCCTCCGCGGCGAGGTGCTACCCGAGCGCGTCCCGGCCGAAGGCCTGCTGATCCTGCGCGACGGCGAACCAGGCGAGCCCGAAGTCACGCTGTCGCCCCTGCGCTACCACTACCAGCACCGCGCCGAGATCGAGGCGGTCGTTCAGGGCGCCGATCGCGACGCTGCGTTCGACACGCTGACCGCCAGCATCGGCGCAGCGCTTGCCGCCGACCGGACGCTGGGCGGGCTCTGCGACTGGGTCGAGGCCGAAGCCCCGCGCCCGGTCGATCTGCCGGTCGAGGGCGCGGCCAGCCTGAAGGCGGCCGTGATCCCGGTGGTGCTGCACTATTCCACGGCCGATCCGCTCGGCTGATCCCGACAACCCGAGGAGAACACCATGGCACGAGCCCAGGGGGCGCGGGCGCTGATGGCGCTTGCGTTCGAGACGACCTATGGAACGCCGCCCGCCAGCGGCTTCACCCGCATGCCCTTCGCCAGCACCTCGCTCGGCGCCGAGCAGCCACTGCTGAACTCGGAGCTTCTCGGCTACGGCCGCGATCCGCTGGCGCCGATCAAGGATGCGGTCACGGCCGATGGCGACGTCGTCGTGCCGCTCGACGCCGAGGCTTTCGGGTTCTGGCTGAAGGCGGCCTTCGGGACACCGACGACCACGGGTGCGGAGGCGCCCTACAGCCACGAGTTCCAGTCGGGGTCCTGGACGCTGCCCAGCATGTCGATCGAGACCGGCATGCCCGAGGTGCCGCGCTACGCGATGTACTCGGGCTGCGTGCTCGACCAGATCACCTGGCAGATGCAGCGATCCGGGCTCCTGACCGCGACAGCCCGGCTGGTGGCGCAGGGCGAGACGGTCGGCACCACGACCAGCGCCGGAACGCCCGCCGCGCTGGAGCTGAAGCGCTTCGGGCATTTCAACGGGGCGATCACGCGGAATGGGTCCGCCCTCGGCAACGTGGTCTCGGCCGAGATCACCTATGCCAACAACCTCGACCGGATCGAGACCATCCGCTCGGATGGCCGCATCGACGGCGCGGACCCGTCCATCGCCGCGCTGACCGGCCGGATCGAGGTGCGCTTCGCCGACCAGACGCTGGTGACGCAGGCAATCAACGGCGAGGCCTGCGAGATGGAGTTCGCCTACCTCCTGCCGTCCGGCGAAAGCTTCACCTTCACCGTGCACGCCGTCTACCTGCCGCGTCCGCGCATCGAGATCTCGGGGCCGCAAGGCGTGCAGGCCACCTTCGACTGGCAGGCGGCGCGCGACAGCGTCGTCGGCCGGATGTGCACCGCAACCCTCGTGAACGACGTGGAGACCTTGTCTTAAGATTTCCCCCGGTTCCCGTGCGATACGGGAGCCGCTGTCCGGCACCTCAAATATGCCGGACAGCGGCGGGGGACGGATCGTTGTGGAGATGGTCGGAGAGGGCCGGTCAGTAGTGTGATCGCCCCCGCCTTTTCGAATGTCCTGAACGGATACATGGGGAAGACCTCGCGTCCTTGCCCCGAATGACAAGGCCAGGAGGCGAAAAGACCATGACCGACACTATCGGGATCGACATCTCGAAGACCACACTCGACATCTACCGTATCTCGGACGGCAAACGAGCCCGCTTCGGCAACGACGCGTCCGGCTTGAAGGCCATGCGCAAGTGGCTCGGGGCGGCACCGCTCCGCGTCGTCTACGAGGCGACCGGGCGCTATCACCGCGATCTGGAGGCCGCGCTTGCGGCTTTCGGCCATCACAACGTCAAGGTGAACCCCGCACGGGCGCGACGCTTCGCGCAGGCTACCGGACAGGGAGCGAAGACCGACCGCGTCGATGCGGAGATGCTTGCACGGATGGGTACCGTGCTCGGCCTCGAGGCGACCCCGGTCAAAACTGACGAACTGCACGAAATCAAGGAGCTGCATGTCGCTCGGGTTGCTCTGATCAAGGATCGGACGGCCTGCCGAAACCGGATCGGCATGGCGCGCAACAAGATCGTCCTGGCGCAGCTGCGCGCGCGCCTTCGCCAGATCGACACCCAGATCGCGCAGATCGACAGGGAACTGCGCTCCCGGATCAAAGCCGATCCCGGGCTCGCCAGGCGCTACGAGATCCTGACGTCGATCCCCGGCGTCGGGCCCGTCGCCGCCATCGCCCTGATCATCGAGATGCCGGAGCTCGGGGCGATGAGTTCGAAGGAAGCTGCGAGCCTCGCAGGCCTCGCACCTATCACGCGGCAGTCGGGAACGTGGAAGGGCAAGGCCCGTATCGGCGGAGGCCGCACTGCTCTCCGTTGCATGCTGTTCATGCCCGCTGTGATCGCGACCCGCTTCAACGCCCCGCTCCAGCAAGTCCACCGGACGCTCATCGCTGCCGGAAAGCCCTGGAAAGTCGCCATCACGGCGGTGATGCGAAAGCTCATCGTCCTCGCCAACGCCCTGATCCGGGACGACCGGAAATGGGCCGAAATCAACCCTTGATCAAAACGGATACTATTGATGCTGACGCTCGACCTGACCAACGCCCCGCGCTGGCATGACCTCACCCCCGGCGTGCGGGTGCAACTCCGCCCATTGACCACCGCGCTGATGGTCGCGACACGCAGCGATCCCGCTGTCGAGGGGGTGCCCGAGGACGCCTCCGACGAGGAGCGCGCCGTCGCTTTTGCAAAAGCACTGGCGCGTCGCGCGGTGCTCGCCTGGGACGGTATCGGCGATGCGGACGGCAAGCCCATCGATCCGAGCCCCGAGGCCATCGACGCGCTGCTCGATGTCTGGCCGATCTTCGAGGCGTTCCAGCTGACCTACGTCTCGAAGGGCCTGCTGCTGGAACAGGAAAAAAACGCCTCTGCGCCCTCGCTGAATGGTCCTTCGGCGGGGGCGAGCGCTACTGCGAAGCCTGCGCACCCTACGAGGGCCGCGAGCAAGCCTGCCCGGACTGCCCGGCGCGGCTGAACCGTCCGGCAACGCCGGAGGGTTGGCAGGTCTGGGACCTTGTCGGCCGACTCGGCGGCCAGCTGCGTGTCCTGCCCGGCGCGGTGACCGGCTGGGACATGTCGGCGGCGCTCGCGCTCGGTGACGCACTCGGCGTGCCGCCGCTCGCCATGGCCGAACTGCTGCCTGTCATCGAAGCGGTGATGGTCGCCAAGCTCAACGAGCAGATGGAGCACTCCCATGGCTGAGAAGAGGGTCAGCGTCCGCCTCGCGGCCGTGGGCGGACGGCAGGTGCGCGCCGAGCTGGAAGGCGTGGGCGAGGCCGGGTCGCGCGGCTTCGGACGGCTGAGCCGGGAGATGGAGGCCGCGAACGCGAGGCTAGCGGCATTTTCCCGTCGCGTTGCCGTAGCCGCTGCCGCCGCAGTTGCAGCTGCCGCCGCGGCGGGCGTGGCGATGATCCGCTCCGGTCTGCAGACGGTCGATGCGCAGGCCAAGCTCGCCCAGTCCCTCGGCACCACCGTCGCCTCGATCCAGACGCTGGAGCGCGCGGGCGAGCTGGCTGGTGTGTCCATGTCCGGCATCGAGCAGGCGACGAAGGACCTGACGCGGCGACTCAGCCAGGCGGCCGCCGGGACCGGTCCCGCCGCCGACGCGCTCGACCGGCTGGGGCTGTCGGCCACCGACCTGATTGCGCTGCCGCTGGACCAGCGGGTCGGCGCGATCAACGCGGCCATCGAGAGCTTCGTGCCTGCCGCCGAGCGCGCGGCCGTGGCAGGTCAGCTTTTCGGCGAGGAAGGCTCCATCGCCATGTCGCGGATCGACACCGCGACGCTGCGCCAGGCGACGGAGGACGTGCTCGCCTTCGGCGTCGTCGTCTCGGAGCAGGATGCCGATCAGATCGAGCGGACGAACGACGCAATCTCGCGCCTCGGGCTGATCTGGCGCGGGCTCTCGAACCAGCTGGCCGTCGCCGCAGCCCCGGCGCTCGAGGCTGTCGCCAACGCCATGGCCGCCATTGCCAGCCGCACCGGGCCGCTCGGCATCGCCATTCGCGGTCTCTTCGACAATATCGGCCGCCTGACCACCTATGCCGCCACCTTCGCGGCCTTCCTCGCTGGCCGCTGGGTCGCTGGCATGGCCGCTGCGGCGCTCTCCGTGCGCGGCCTCGCCACGGCGCTGGTCGTCCTGCGCGGCGCGCTGATCCGCACCGGCATCGGCGCGCTCATCGTCGGCGCGGGAGAACTCGTCTACCAGTTCGCCCGGCTTGTCTCCGGCGCGGGCGGCTTCGGCGAGGCGATGTCGCTCCTGAAGGACCTCGCCGTCGAGGTCTGGGAGCGGATCCGCATGGGTGCGGCCGCGGCGGGCGCGGCCGCCACGGCGATGTTCTTCGACCTGAAGGCCGATGCCGCCTCGGGCATGAAGAGCGCCATCGAGAGCGTCGTGGCTTTCGGCAACACCGCCGCGAACACGTTCGAGGGCGCCTACGAGGCGATCAAGGCGATCTGGGGTCTGCTGCCCGCCGCCATCGGCGATCTCGCGTTCCAGGCAGCGAACAGCCTCGTCGACGGTGTCGAGGCGATGCTGAACGGCGTGGTCTCGCGCATCAACGGCTTCATCGGCGGCATCAACGCCGGTCTCGAAGCGCTCGGGTCCGAGCGCCGCATCTCGCTGGTGCGCGACCTCGATCTCGGCGAGATCGAGAACCGTTTCGAGGGCGCGGCCAGTGCTGCCACGACGGCGGCGCAGGCGGCGTTCGACCGGGCCTTCGAGGAGAACCCGCTGACCGCACCCGACCTCGGTCTGACCGAGGCAGCAAACCGGGCGCTCGAGTCCGCCAACCTCTATAGGGGCGCCGCGCGCGATCTGGCGGAAGGGGCCCGCGCGCCCCTCGAAAGCTGGCAGGCCCTGCGGGATGCCGTCCGCGCAACCGACGAGGACGGGGCCGATGCGCTGGCCGAGGCGACGACCGCGGCGGAGCGGTTCGAGACCGCGCTCGACGGCGCGGGACAAGCTGCGACCGACGCCGGAACCGCCGCGGGTGCTGCGGCTGCCGCGGCCGAGCCGAATGTGGAGACGGCCGTCACCGGCTGGCAGGCGGTCACGGCGGCGCTGTCGGACTACGCCAGCAAGGCGCGCGAGATCGGTGGCGACATCGGCCAGAGCCTCGTCGGCGCCTTCCAGTCCGCCGAGACCGCGGTCGGCGAGTTCGTGAAGACCGGCAAGCTGAATTTTCGCGATCTGATCACCTCGCTGCTGGCCGATCTCGCCCAGCTGGCGGCGCGGCGCTTCATCCTCGGACCGATCGCAAACGCGCTCTCCGGCGTGTTCTCCGGGGCGGGCGTTCGCGGGGCTTACGCGGCCCCACTGGGGCCACGGTCCCCGCTCACCTACGCCAACGTCCTGCATGCGGGCGGGATGGTCGGATCGGCTGGGCCCACGAGGATGGTCCCGGCGATGGTCTTCGCCGCCGCGCCGCGGATGCATTCCGGCGGGATGGCGGGGCTTCGGCATGATGAGGTGCCCGCTATCCTCCAGCGGGGCGAGCGGGTGCTCTCGAGGCGCGAGGCGCAGAGCTACGGCGCGGGCGGCGGCGTCAACGTCACCATCATGGCACGTGACGCCGAGAGCTTCCGGCAGTCGCGGACGCAGGTTGCGGCAGACATCGCCCGTGCGGTCTCGCTCGGGCGGAGGGGCATGTGATGGCGTTTCACGAGGTCCGGTTCCCCGACAACATCAGTCGCGGCGCGCGCGGCGGGCCCGAGCGGCGGACGCAGATCGTCGAGCTCGCCTCGGGCGACGAGGAGCGCAATGCGAGCTGGGCCAACTCGCGCCGCCGCTACGATGTCGCCTACGGCATCCGCCGCGCCGATGATCTCGCCGCCGTCGTCGCCTTCTTCGAGGCACGGAATGGGCGGCTGCATGGCTTTCGGTTCAAGGACTGGGGCGATCACAAGTCCTGCCTGCCGTCCCAGACGCCAGCGCCGACCGATCAGGCGATCGGCACCGGCGACGGCACGACGAGCGCCTTCCAGCTGGTGAAGCGCTACGCCTCCGGCGCGCAAACTTGGACACGCGCCATAGCCAAACCGGTGACCGGAACCGTGCGCATCGCGGTGGCGGGCGTCGAGCAGCTCTCCGGCTGGTCGGTCGACGCCACGACCGGCGTCGTCACCTTCGGCGTCGCGCCGGGCGCTGGCGTCGCCGTCACAGCGGGCTTCACCTTCGACGTGCCAGTCCGTTTCGACACCGACGCGCTCGACGTGACGCTCGACCTCGAGCGGCTCGGCTCGATCACCTCCATTCCGCTGCTGGAGATCCGGCGATGAACGACACCGGCAGCTTCGTCGCAGCCGTCCTACGCGAGCTCGCGGCCTCGACCGCCGTGATCCTCGCCGCCTGGGGCGCGCTCGGCGGCGCCACGAACGCACTGACCACGAAGATGCGGCTGCGCGATGCGCTGCGGCACATCCTGCTCGGCGGGCTGATCGCCGCCGGGATGGGCAGCCTCTCCATGGCCGTGATCACCGCCTGGCTCAGTCTGCCGCCCGAGGCGATCCCCGCAGGCGGAGCGGCGGGTTCGGCGGCCTATCTCGTCGGGGTCTTCGGACCGGCCTTCATCGAGATGCTGCTCGCCCGCCTCCGCCGCGCCAACGAAGGCCGCGGCGATGAATGAGCTCATTCGCCTCGCGCGCTCCCTCCGCTGCGAGCCTTCCGCTCCACGGCAGGCTTTCGCCCATCGCCTGCGCATTGGCCTTGCCGTCGCGGCACTGATCCTGATCCTCTCGCTTCTCCGGTAATCTCATGCACATGACCGACCGGGGCCTGCTGGCCCTCGTCCGGCACGAAGGACTCGTGCCCGGACCCTATCTTGATGTGAAAAAGGTCTGGACCTTCGGCATCGGCCACACGGCTGCCGCCGGGGAGCCCGATCCGTCCACGATGCCGCGCGGCATGCCCGCCGATCTCGACGCCGGGATCCGCGAGGCGTTCCGGGTCTTCCATGCCGACCTCGCCCGCTACGAGGCCGCTGTCCTGCGCGCCGTGAAGGTTCCGCTGGCGCCGCACGAGTTCGATGCGCTGGTCAGCTTTCACTACAACACCGGCGGCATCGCGAAGGCCGCGCTCACCCGGCACCTCAACGCCGGCAATCGCGTTGCAGCCGCCGACGCGTTTCTGAACTGGCGGCGACCGGCCTCCATCATCCCGCGCCGCGAAGCCGAGCGCGACCTGTTCCGCCACGGCCAATATCCCGGCGGCACGATCCCGGTCTGGTCCGTGGACCGCGCGGGCCGCGTGGACTTCTCCAGGCCGATCCGCCGCCTGACGGAAGACGAGGCTCTGGCCCTGCTGCGGCCGTCGCCGCTGCCGAGACCGCCGGTCTTCGATCTTGCTCCCGACGCGCCGACCGGCTGGCTCGCCCGCCTGGCCGCCTTCTTCTCCATCCTGATCCGGAGGGCCTGACCCATGCGCTACATTCGTCCGACCTCGCTCACCTGGTGGGCGGGACTGCTCGCCATGCTCACCGGCATTGCCTCTCTCGCGTTGCCCGCGACCGGGCCGCTCGGGGAAGTGTCCCGCCTCGTCGCACTGCTCGCCGGCTCGGGGGACGCTTCGCCCGCGGGGCTCATGTTCCTCGGTCTGGGCCTGATCGGTCTGCGGGACCGGATCGAGCGCGGGTTCCGCGGCGATGCTTGAGTTCTTCGCAGGTGTCGTCGTGGGCGGCTGCCTCGGCGTATTCGTCGTCGCCCTCTGCATGGCCGCCGCACGCGGGGAGCGGGACGATGGCTGAACTCCTCATCTGGCTGGTCGCGGCTCTCGGCGCGGTCGGGGGCGTCGTCCTCGGCCGGGTCTGGGGCCGAGTGGAAGGGGAACGTGCAGGCAAACGGGAGGCGGAACGCGATGCGATCAAAGACAAGAACAACCGTGTCGAGCGCGGGCGGGATGCGGTTCGTGATGGCCGCGGCGCTGGCGATCCCGCTGACCGGCTGCGCCGCAACGATGGGCGGTGGTGACGCCGGCTGCGCCTCCTACGCCGAGGCGCGGCTCGCCCGGCCGCCCGCCGAGACTGTCGCAGCCGTGCCGCCGGACTGGGCGAGCTGGATCGCCGATCTCGACGACCGAATGACGGGAACCTGCCGATGAAATCCCTCTCGCCCGAGCTTCAGGCGCATCTCGACGAGGGCACGACGACGCTCGCCTGGTGCTGGCGCATCACCCGTGCCGACGGCGTCACCTTCGGCTTCACCGATCACGACCGGACGCTGAGCTTCGACGAGACCGACTTCGAGCCCGAGAGCGGGTTGACCGCCTCCGAGGTCCGCTCGGGCTCGGACTTGTCGGTGGATGCGCAGGACGCGGAAGGCGTGCTGACCTCGGACCAGATCACCGAGACCGACATTCTTGACTGCCGATGGGACAACGCCGAGGTCGAGGTCTGGCGGGTGAACTGGGCCGACACTGGCCAGCGCGTGCTGATGCGGCGCGGTGCCATCGGCCAGATCCGGCGCGGGCGGCTCGCCTTCGTCGCCGAGGTGCGCTCGCTCGCCCATGTGCTGGGCCAGACGGTGGGACGGACCTTCCAGGCGACCTGCGACGCGGCGCTCGGCGATGCGCGCTGCGGAGTGGACATCGAAAATCCCGCCTTCAGCGGCACCGGCGCCGTCATCGATCTCCTGCGCGACAGGGCCTTCACCGCCTCTGGCCTCGGCGGCTTCGCCTCCGGCTGGTTCACCTTCGGCACGCTGAACTGGACGAGCGGCGCAAATGCGGGGCGGCGCACCGAGGTGCTGGGCCATGACGTCACGGATGGCATTGCCGTGCTGACGCTCCTCGAGGCGCCGGTGCGCGCGATCGCCGAGGGCGACGGTTTCACCATCCGCGCGGGCTGCGACAAGCGCATGGAGACCTGTGGCGCGAAGTTCGCGAACACCGCCAACTTCCGGGGTTTCCCGCACATCCCCGGCCAGGACGCCGTGCTGCGCTACGCCACGAAGGACGGCGGCCACGAGGGAGGGGTGCTGTGACGCAACCCCTCGCATCGGCCGACCCGACGCGCGTCATCTCCGTCGCAGGCTCCTGGCTCGGCACACCGTACCACGACCAGGCCAGCCTGCGCGGTGTCGGCTGCGATTGCCTCGGGCTGGCCCGGGGCGTCTGGCGCGAGGTCGTCGGCCCCGAGCCGTTCCCGATCCCGCCCTACAGCCGCGACTGGGGCGAGACCGGGCCGCGCGAGGTTCTTGCCGAGGGCGCGGGGCGCATGATGATCGAAGTGGAACCGGCGGCGGCCGGTCCCGGCGCGCTGGTGCTGTTCCGCATGAAGCCCCGCGCCATCGCCAAGCATGTCGGGATCCTCACCGGCCCCGATACCTTCCTCCACGCCTATGAGCGGCTCGGCGTGATCGAGGAACCGCTCACCCCATCCTGGCGGCGGCGCATCGCCTTCGCCTTCCTGTTTCCGCAACGCTGAGGCCCGACCATGGCAACGCTTGTTCTCGGCGCGGCCGGTGCCGCCATTGGCAGCAGCATCGGCGGCGCGATCCTCGGCGTGAGTGCCGCCACCATCGGCGGCTTCATCGGCTCCAGCATCGGCTCGGTGGTCGACAGCTGGATCATCTCGTCGCTGGCGCCCACACAGCGCATCGAGGGCGCGCGGCTCGACACGCTCCGCATCACCTCGGCCACCGAGGGCGCGGTCATCCCGCGGCTCTATGGCCGGATGCGCATGGGCGGCAACATCATCTGGGCGACCGATTTCCGCGAGGAGACGAAGACCACCACGCAGGGCGGCGGCAAGGGCGGCGGAGGCGGCAAAGTCAAGACGACCGAGTATCTCTACTTTGCCAGTTTCGCCGTAGCGCTCTGCGAGGGCCCGATCACCGGGATCGGCCGCATCTGGGCCGACGGCAAGCCGATGGACCTCTCCGGCGTCACCTGGCGCTGGTATCCGGGCGACGAGGCGCAGACGGCGGACCCGTTCATTGCGGCGAAGATGGGCGCGGCCAACACGCCCGCCTATCGCGGCACCGCCTATGTGGTCTTCGAGGAACTGGCGCTCTCGACCTACGGCAACCGCCTGCCGCAGCTCTCCTTCGAGGTGTTCCGGCCGCTGGCCGATCCCGACACCGCCGAGGGGCTGACCCGCGCGGTCACCATGATCCCGGCCTCGGGCGAGTTCACCTATGCCACGCAGGCGATCCGGAAGACCGATGGCGGCGCAACGGTACCCGAGAACCTGAACGCGCTGGCCGACTCCACCGACATGGTGGAGGCGCTCGACCGGCTGCAGGCGATGGCGCCTGCGGTCGAGAGCGTCAGCCTCGTCGTGGCGTGGTTCGGCGACGATCTGCGCGCGGGATCCTGCAGGGTGCGGCCGGGCGTCGAGGTGTCCGCAAAGTCGACCACGCCCGCCAGCTGGTCGGTGAATGGCGTGAGCCGCGCCGGTGCCTTCCTCGTCAGCCGCGACGATCAGGATCGCCCGGTCTATGGCGGCACGCCGTCCGACTTCGCCGTGGTGCAGGCGATCCAGGAGATGAAGGCCCGCGGGCTGCGCGTGACATTCTATCCCTTCATCCTGATGGACGTGCCGCCCGGCAACAGTCTGCCGAACCCCTATTCGGACAACGCCGCCGAGACCGGCCAGCCCGCGTTTCCCTGGCGGGGGCGGATCACCTGTTCGCCTGCAGCGGGCTTCGCCGGGACCGTGGACAAGACCGGCACGGCCGCCGCGCAGGTCGCGAGCTTCTTCGGAGCCGCGACGCCCGCGAGCTTTAGTGTCTCGGGCCAGTCGGTTTCGTGGACCGGCCCGTCCGGCGACTGGGGCCTGCGGCGCATGGTGCTGCACTACGCCCATCTCTGCGCGGCGGCGGGCGGTGTCGACGCCTTCCTGATCGGCACCGAGATGCCGGGGCTGACGACGATCCGCTCGGGGGCCAGCACCTATCCCGCCGTGCAGGCCTATCGGGATCTGCTCGCCGATGTGCGCTCGATCCTCGGGTCCGGCACCAAGATCGGCTACGCCGCCGACTGGTCGGAATACTTCGGGCACCAGCCGGGCGACGGCAGCGGCGACGTGTTCTTCCACCTCGACCCGCTCTGGTCGGATGCCAACATCGATTTCATCGCGATCGACAATTACATGCCGCTCTCCGACTGGCGGGACGGGTTCGAGCATGCCGACGCGGCCGAGGGCTGGCCTGCGATCTATGACCGGACCTATCTGCAGAGGAACATCGCGGGCGGCGAAGGCTTCGACTGGTTCTATGCCTCTGCCGCCGACAGATCCGCGCAGGTCCGCACCCCGATCACCGATGGCGCGGCGGCCAAGCCGTGGGTGTTCCGCTACAAGGACCTGCGCGCCTGGTGGTCGAACCCGCACTACAATCGCCCGGGTGGGGTGGAGAGCGGCACACCGACGGCGTGGGTGCCGGAGTCGAAGCCGATCTGGTTCACCGAGCTCGGCTGTCCGGCCATCGACCGGGGCACCAACCAGCCCAACGTGTTCTTCGACCCGAAGTCGTCGGAGAGCTTCACGCCGCATTTCTCGCGAGGCTGGCGCGACGACGCGATCCAACGCGCCTACCTCGAGGCCAGCTACCTCTGGTGGGGTCAGGGCGCGAACAACCCGACGTCATCCGTCTACGGCGGCCGGATGGTCCATGTCCCCGAATGCGCCGCCTGGACCTGGGACGCGCGGCCCTATCCGTTCTTTCCGGAGCTGACCGGCACCTGGACAGACGGCCCGAACTGGCGGCTCGGTCACTGGCTGACCGGACGGCTCGGCGCGGTGTCGCTGCCGGCCCTCGTGCGCCATCTCTGCCTGCGCGCTGGGCTGGCGGAAAGCCTGATCGACGTCTCGGGCCTCTGGGGCGCGGTCGAGGGCTATGTGATCGGGGCACTCGAAAGCCCCCGCGCCTCGATTTCCACCTTGGCCCGCCACTTCGGGTTCGATGCCATCGAAACGGAGGGCGTGATCCGCTTCGTCATGCGCGGCCGCGCCTCGGTTGCGACGCTCACCATCGACGATCTCGTCGCAAGCCGCGAGGGCGAGGCCTTCGAGCTGACCCGCGGCCAGGAGACCGAACTGCCCCAGGCGCTGAAATGGCAGGTCGCCCGCGCGGACGAGGATTATGACGCAGCGCTTGTCGAGGCCCGCCGTATCACGGTCGACACCACGCGCATTGCCTCGGAAAGTTTCCCGATGGCGATCCCGCCCGAAGAGGCCGAACGCCGCTGCCGCCGCGCGCTGATGGAAGCCTGGATCGGCCGGGAGAGCGCCACCTTCCGCCTGCCGCCCTCGCGGCTAGCCCTCGATCCCGCCGACGTCATCCGGCTGGCGCATGATGGCCGTGAGGTCGAGTTCCGCCTCGTCTCCGTCGCCGATGCCGAGGCGCGCGGGATCGAGGCTGTCCGCCAGGACCGCGCCGCCTACGATCTGCCGCCCGGCGATCCCCGGCCCGCTTCGCTGGCCAGCCCCGTCGTCTTCGGGACGCCGGAAGTGGTGATGCTTGACCTGCCGCAGATCAGCGAAGACCAGCCCGCACATCGGCCCCTGATCGCGGCCCATGCCAGTCCCTGGCCGGGCGAGATCGCCGTGTTCCGCAGCGCCTCCACGGATGGCTTCGCGTTGCTGACGACCTTCGGTAGTCGGGCGCGGATCGGCACGCTGGCCTTCGACTTCTTTCCGGGGCCGACCTCGCGCTTCGATCTGGGCAACGCGCTGGTCGTCGATCTGCTGTCCGGAACGCTGGAGAGCGTGACGGACGTTGCGCTGTTCGGCGGGGTCAATGCGCTGGCGGTCGAGGCGGCAGCAGGGGTGTGGGAGATCATCCAGGCAGGCGCGGCGGAACTCATCGCCCCCGGCCGCTATCGCCTGACCCGCCTGCTGCGTGGCCAGCGCGGGACGGAATACGCGATGGGCACCCCGGCACCGGCTGGGGCGCGGGTTGTGGTCCTGGACACCGCGCTGTCATCGCTGCCCATCGCCGAAGCCGACCTCGGTCTGCCTTGGAACTGGCGCATCGGCCCTGCGGCACGGGCCGTCAGTGACGCAAGCTATGCCGCGCTGGGCTTCGCCCCCTCCGGCCGGGGGCTTGTCCCCTTCGCGCCGGTGCATGCCGAACAGCCGTGGCGAACGGCCCGCAACACGGGCGATCTGACCATCCGCTGGACACGACGGTCCCGCGCGCTGGTCGCCGATGCCTGGGAGCAGGTCGAGGTACCCTTGGCAGAGGACCTGGAAAGCTACGACGTCCAGATCCTCGACGGGGCTGCGATCAAGCGCACTCTGACCAGCAGCACGACCTCCGTCCTCTACGCCGCCGCCCAGCAGACCACTGATTGGGGCGCGCCGCTCGGGCCGGGGCAGACGCTGGCCATCCGCATCTTCCAGCTCTCGAACCGCCTCGGCCGCGGCACGCCCGCCGCGGTCACGCTGCAATTCTGATCCCAATCCACGGGAATCCCCATGTCCGACACCACGACCCATCTGGGCCTGCCGTATCTTCTGGCCGCCCAGGCGCAGAAGCACGTCAGCCACAACGAGGCGCTGCGCCTGCTCGACGCCATGGTGCAGCTCTCGGTCCTCGACCGCACGCGCACCGCGCCCCCGGCCAGCCCGGCAGACGGCAACCGCCATCTGGTGGCCTCCGGCGCGACCGGCCTCTGGGCTGGGTGGGACTTGAACGTGGCCTTCTGGGTTGACGGCGCGTGGATCCGCCTCGTTCCTCGCACCGGCTGGATGGTCTGGGTCGCGGCCGAGGGGCTGTTCCTCGTCTGGAGCGGCAGCGTCTGGGAGGTCGTGGGCGAGCCGCGCGACGTCTCCGATGCCGTGTTCAGCCTGGTGAACGATGCGGACCCAACGAAGAAGGCGACATTCTCGCTGGCGGGGATCAGCACCGGCACCACGCGGAGTTTCACCCTGCCCAACACCTCCTCTGAACTGGCAATCCTTGCAGGCACCCAGACCTTCACGGGCAACAAGACGTTTTCGGGGACTCTGACCGCCTCGGGCACGGTCACCGTCTCGGCAGCGTCCGCCAGCATCGGCACGGCCACGACGACCGCGACCTACGGAATGGGCACCGGGGCGACGACCACCGGCGTCACCAAGACCGTGAACCTCGGCACCGGCGGCGCCTCCGGATCGACCACGGTCGTGAACATCGGCTCTGCGACGGCTGGCGCAGGCGGCACGACGGTGGTGAACACGCCCACGGTCACCTTCGCCAATGCGGTCACGCAGGTCGGCATGCCGCAGGCGAACCTGACTGCTCAGCTTCTCGGCCTCGGCGGGGCCACGGCGGACAGTTACAACCGGGTTTCGGTCAACACTCCGGCACTGCTGTTCAACAACGCAGGCGCAGGCATCGAGGCCACCGTCAACAAGGCGGCCGCCGGAAACGATGCAGCTTTCGCCTTCAAGACCGGGTTTTCGGCGCGGGCGCTGATTGGCTTGCTCGGCAACGACGATTTCAGCTTCAAGGTCAGCCCTGACGGATCCACGTTCTTCGACGCGATCCGGATCGACCGCACCAGCGGCCAAGTGGAACTGCCGCAGCCGACGGTATTGCCGGGACTGGCGGCCGCGCCAACCCCGCCGCCCGCAGGCAAGGCATCGGTCTATGCCCGCAACCGCGCCGGAGCGCCGTGGATCGACGTCATGCGTCCCTCGGGACGGGATTTCCCCTTGCAGCCGCACTTCGGGGTGAACCGGATCGCAAACTGGTCGCCCTCGGTCAGCACCACGATCACGACCGAAGGCCTGCCGATCACCTCGGTCGGCACCGTCTCGCACCCGACCCTCGCCGCGACGAACCTCGCCGCCTCGATGCGGCGCTGGCGTCTGACCTCGGCGGCCGTCGTGGACTCGGTCGCCGACCAGCGCTCCGCAGGCTGGGCCTGCTGGCGCGGCAACGCGGCGGGCTTGGGCGGCTGGACCTTCGTCACCAGGATTTCGCTCACGACACTGCAGGCGACGGGCATGGGCTTCTTCGGCCTCTATGGTTCAACGGCAGCCCTTGCCACCACCCTGACACTGGCCGCAGCCATCAACTGCATTGGCATCGGCTTCCAGCGCGGGACGCACACCCGTTGGCAACTGGTCGCGAATGACGGCACCGGGGCGCCGACGCTGACCGACTTGGGCGCGAGTTTCGGTATCGCCACAGGCGGAGTGCTGACGCTGTTCATCGCCGCGCCTCCGAACGGAAGCTCTGTCTGGGTGCGGGTGGTCGACGAGGTCTCAGGCGCGGTGTTCGAGCAGGAGATCACCGCCGACCTGCCAGCCACGACGCAATTCCTATCCCCACGGCTGTTCATGAACACCGGCGCGACAGCCGCCGCCGTCGCCTACGACTGCGCCGGGGTCTACGTCGAGACGGACTTCTGATCCGGCTTGGTGGAGAACCAGCTCGTGTGAAGCCCGGGCCAGGCGACATCAGAACGGGAAGCGCCGAACGCCTCGACCGCGGCGCATCGCCCGGCCCGGATCACGGGTTCACGGTTTCAAAAAGCGGCAGGGATTCGCTGCGCCGGAATGGTTGCACAGCTAAGCGGCATCTGTCCCCTGCGGCGATGGGCACAAATCTGCACCTTGGATCAGGCCGAAATCTGAACCACGCTTTCCCCGAAGTCTCTGTTCTGGCAATGTTCCATCCTGTCTTTATGATTCCCGGACCTTCGCATGTGTAATTTGTATTCCCAGACCAAGAGCCAGGACGCCATGCGCCATGTCTTTGACGACATGCGCGGGGATGACGAGGACTTGGTCGATCTGACCGGCAACCTGCCACCCATGACCGGAATCTTCCCCGACTATCCCGCGCCGATCATCCGGCACGGGACACAGGGTGGCTGGCAATTGACCATGGCGCGCTGGGGTATGCCGACACCGCAGGTGTTTCTGGCAGGCAAGCGCACCGATCCGGGCGTCACCAATATTCGCAATGTCGCTTCGGCCCATTGGAGACGCTGGCTCGGGGTGGAGCATCGCTGCCTCGTCCCCTTCACCAGCTTTTCCGAGATCGACAGCCGCCCGGGCGCACCCCGCAACCATCCGGTTTGGTTCGCGCTTGGCCAGTATCGCCCCCTGGCCTTCTTCGCGGGCATCCGCACCGAATGGACCTCGGTGCGCAAGCTGAAGGAGGGCGAGGTAACGGCAGAGCTGTTCGGCTTTCTGACCTGCCCACCCAATGCCGAGGTCGCGAAGATCCATCCCAAGGCGATGCCGGTGATCCTGACCAGGCCCGAGGAGTGGCGGCGCTGGCTGACTGCACCGGTGGCCGAGGCCCTGCCGCTGCAACGCCCCCTGCCCGACGGTACGCTGCAGATCGTGGCGGAGGGAGTGCGGGAAGATGCGGCCTGAGACCTTGCGCCCTGAACTGGCCCACGCCGACGAATTCGACCTTTGTGGGCGACGTGTGCATGAAGCCGAAGGCCGCGGTCGCCGAACCTTTGCGCTGTTTCAGGCGGTGCGGCATCCCGGCCCGCTGGTCTGGATCCTGCCCGCCCATGTGCCGGAACTGCCGATGCTGCGCGGGTTGCCGAAAGGTGTCGGCGAACGGCTGCACCTGTTCCGCGCCGAGGGCGAGACCGATCTGCTGTGGTGCATCGAGGAGGCACTGCGCTCGGCTCCCGTCGGCCTTGTCATCGCCGAACCGGAAAAGCCCCTGTCGCTGACCGCCGGGCGTCGCCTGCAACTGGCGGCCGAGGCCGGGCGGACCACCGGCCTGATGCTGATCCGCGAAGGCGCGGGCAGCAATGCCACCGAAACGCGCTGGGCCTGTGCCCCCGTAGCAAGCCCGGCGGCGGACTCGACTCTGCATTGCTGGACCCTTAATAAGAACAAAAAGGGAACTTGCGGAAGTTGGATTGTGAACTGGAATGGCGCGACGGCTGCTGTCCATCTGGTTTCCGAGGCTGGGCAGCGACATCAGCCTGCGGAACCGCCCGGTTGAAGGGCCCCTTGCCCTGAGCCTGCGCTCGGGCAATGCCGATCATCTGCATTGCCTGAACCCCGCCGCCACGGCCCGCGGCCTGCATCGCGGCATGGCACTGGCCGATGCCCGCGCGATCTGTCCCGATCTTGCCATCCGCCCCGCTGATCTGGCGCGTGAGGCGGCGGCGCTGGTGTCCTTGCGCCGCTGGGCCAGCCGCTATGCCCCCATGATTGCCACGGATGGCGCGGACGGTCTTTTGGCCGATATCTCGGGCGTGCCGCATCTGTTTGGCGGCGAAGCCGATTTGCGCGAGGACTTGCACGCGCGACTGACGCGGGCGGGCCTGCATCCGGAAAGCGCCATAGCAGGAACCCGAGGCGCAGCCCATGCGCTGGCTCGTAACGGCGGCGGCATCGTGCCTGACGGGCGACTGATCGAGGGAATCGGTCGCTTGCCGGTGACAGCCCTCAGAGCGAATCCTGAAACGGCCGAGGCGCTGGCGCGGGTGGGTCTGGCACGTATTGCCGATTTGGCGCATTTGCCGCGCGCGCCTCTGGCCCGCCGCTTCGGGCAAGGGCTGGTTCTGCGGCTGGATCAGGCGCTCGGGCAGCGGGACGAGCCCGTTGCAGCGGAACCGGACGCCCCGCATTTTGGGGTGCGGATGACGCTCCCCGAACCGATCGGGCTGCAATCCGATGTCATGGCGGGGCTGGAGCGCCTGCTGGACCGGCTCTGCGCCAAACTCGCCCAGCATCGGATGGGCGCACGCCGGGTCCGGTTGGAGCTGCGCCGAGTTGATCGCCAATCTTCACAGGTCGAGATCGGTCTCGCCCGCCCGATGCGCGACGCGGCCCGCATCGCTGCGCTGTTTGCCAAGGGCGTGGACGAGGTGGATGCCGGTTTCGGCATTGATGCCCTTCGCCTGACTGCCCCGGTGACAGAGGCCCTTGCGCCGGAACAGATTGGTGGCGGCCAGGCGATCCGGCACGACGATGCGTTGGCTGATCTTCTGTCCTCTGTCGGCAACCGCATCGGCTTTGACCGGGTGCTGCGGCTGTTGCCTGCAACCAGCCTGATCCCTGAGCGCAGTTTCCTCTTGGCCCCGGCTGCTTATTCCGCATCCGAACCGATCCCGCATCGCGGGGGGGCGGCGCGGCCGATCTCCCTGTTTCCGCCCGAGCCGGTGACCGCCGCCTCGGGCAACCCGCCCGCGAGTTTCCGTTGGCGGCGCATGCGCTTCACCACGCTGCGCGCGCTGGGCCCAGAACGCATCACGCCGGAATGGTGGTTCGACGATCCCGCCTGGCGGTCGGGCCTGCGCGATTACTGGCGGATCGAAACCCGGGAAGGGCCGCGGCTCTGGCTGTTTCACACCCCGCAAACCCCGGACTGGCCCGCGCCCGGAGGGGCGCAGAACTGGCACGTACAGGGGGAGTTCGCATGATTCCCTACGCCGAACTTTGCGTCACATCGAACTTCACCTTCCTGACCGGCGCCTCGCATCCAGAGGAACTGGTATCGCGGGCGGCAGAACTGGGGCTGAGTGCCATCGCCATCACCGATCGCAATTCGGTGGCAGGCGTGGTGCGGGCCTTCTCCGCGCTGAAGGAACTGGCGCGTCTGCGCGACGAGGCGCGGACCGCGGCGGCAGAGGCGGGCCCAATCATCCGCTCGCAGCGCGTGACGGACCATTCCAGCCGCCAGACCGTGCCGCATTTCACCGGACAGACTGATGCCCCCGCCATGTCGGACGCGCCGCTGCCGAAACTGATCGCCGGGGCGCGTCTGGTGCTGACTGACTCCGCCGTGGAATGGCTGGCCCTGCCCACCGATCTTGCCGCCTGGTCGCGCCTGACCCGGCTTCTGTCGATTGGCAAGCGGCGCGCGGCCAAGGGCGAATGTCACCTGCAACGCGCCGATCTGGTCGAATGGGGCAAGGGCATGGTGCTGATCGCCCTTTCGCCCGACCCGCTGGACGATCCCGGCCCGAAAAGCACCCGCGGCGATCTTCGCGCCATCGGTCGCGCCTTCCCCGGTCAGTGCTTCCTGGGGGCCGCCCCGCGCTATGACGGCCGGGATCAGATCCGTTTCGACCGGATCGGCATTCTGGCGCAGGAGGTGAGCCAGCCGATGGTCGCTGTGGGCGATGTGCTGATGCACCGTTCCGCCCGTCGCCCCCTGGCCGATGTGCTGACCTGCATGCGCCTTGGCTGCACCATCGACGCTATCGGCGAACACCGGCTGGTAAATGGCGAGCGCCGTCTGAAATCCGGCGCCGAGATGGCGAAGATGTTTCACCGCCACCCCGCCGCGCTGCGCCGCACGCTGGAGATTGCCGACCGTTGCGCCTTTCGCCTCAGCGACCTGCGTTATCAATATCCCGATGAATCGGAGAACGAGCCAGCGCAGGACCGGCTGGAACGGCTGGCGCGCGAAGGTCTTCACTGGCGCTACCCTTCTGGTGCGCCGCCAAAGATCGTGCATCGCGTGGAAAAGGAACTGACCCTGATCCGCGAGGTGTACTACGCCCCCTATTTCCTGACCGTCCACGACATCGTGCAGTTCGCCAGATCGAAGGGCATCCTCTGTCAGGGGCGCGGCTCCGCCGCCAATTCGGTGGTCTGCTATCTTCTGGGCATTACCGAGGTGCCGCCCGAGTCGATCACCCTGATCTTCGAGCGTTTCATCTCCAAGGAGCGGGGCGAACCGCCGGATATCGACGTGGATTTCGAACACGAACGCCGCGAGGAGGTGATCCAGTGGATCTATGCCCGCTATGGCCGCGAGCGTGCCGGCCTGACCGCAACGGTGATCCATTTCCGCAGCCGCGCCGCCATCCGCGAGGTTGGCAAGGTCATGGGATTGTCGCAGGACGTGATCGCGCGGCTTTCCGGGCAAATCTGGGGCTGGTCCTCGGCCCCCCCCGGCGAGGACCGGCTGCGCGATGCGGGCCTATCGCTTGCCGACCGCCGCGTGCAACTGGCCGTGCGACTGATCGGCGAGATCATCGGCTTTCCTCGCCATCTTTCGCAACACGTAGGCGGCTTTGTTATCACCAAAGGCCGTCTGGACGAACTTTGCCCAATTGAAAATGCGGCGATGGACGACCGCACCATCATCGAATGGGACAAGGACGACATCGACGCGCTTGGCCTTCTGAAGGTCGATATTCTGGCGCTTGGCATGCTGACCTGCATTCACAAGGCGTTTGCGCTTCTGGATGAGCATCGCGGGCAGCAGCTGACGCTGGCCAATGTGCCGCCCGAGGATCCGTCGATCTACGATATGCTCTGCCGCGCCGATGCGATCGGGGTCTTTCAGGTCGAAAGCCGGGCGCAATTGAACTTCCTGCCCCGGATGCGGCCGCGCAAATTCTATGACCTGGTCTGCGAGGTCGCCATCGTCCGCCCCGGCCCGATTCAGGGCGGCATGGTGCATCCCTTCATCAACCGCCGCATGGGGCGCGAAAAGGTCGAAGATCTCGGTCCCGCGATGATGGAGGTTCTGGGCCGCACCTATGGTGTGCCGCTGTTTCAGGAACAGGCGATGCAAATCGCCGTTGTCGCGGCAGGCTTCACCCCGTCCGAGGCTGACCGCCTGCGTCGGTCGCTTGCCACCTTCAAACGCATGGGCACCATCGGTTCGTTCCGCGACCGCTTTGTCAGCGGAATGCTCGCGCGGGGTTATGACGCCGATTTTGCGGCGCGCTGCTTTGCCCAGATCGAGGGGTTCGGCAGCTATGGTTTTCCCGAGAGCCACGCCGCCAGCTTTGCGCGGCTGGTCTATATTTCCGCCTGGCTGAAATGCCACCATCAGGCGGTCTTCACCTGCGCGCTTCTGAATTCGCAGCCGATGGGCTTCTATGCACCTGCACAGCTGGTCCGCGACGCCCGCGATCATGGAGTGGAGGTGCGGCCCATTTCGGTCAACCACTCGTTCTGGGACTGCACGTTGGAACCGCGCCCCGATGGGGCGCTGGCCCTGCGGCTCGGCTTCCGGCAGATCAAGGGGATGAGGGAAGAGGACGCCATCTGGATCGCAGCCGCGCGCGGTAACGGCTATCCCGATGTCGAAAGCCTGTGGCGCCGGGCGGGCGTGCACGCCGATGCGCTGGAACGGCTCGCCGAGGCTGATGCTTTTGCCGCCATCGGTCTCAATCGCCGAGACTCTCTGTGGGCAGCCAAGGCGCTGAAAGCCCCTGCGCCGCTGCCCCTCTTTGGCTCCGACGGCGAGGGAGCTGCCGAACCCGACGTCAAGCTGCCCCAGATGACCCTGGGTCAGGAGGTGATCGAGGATTACCTGTCGCTGCGGCTCAGTCTTCGCGCCCATCCGATGGAGCTGTTGCGACCGCGCCTGACCGAAAGCCTGGCCCATGATCGCCTGCCACAGGCCAGTGGCCGCATCACAGTCACCGGCCTTGTCATCACCCGGCAGCGCCCCGGCACGGCGTCGGGCGTCATTTTCCTCACTCTGGAGGACGAGACCGGCACAGCCAATGTCGTGGTCTGGAAGAAGGTCTACGAGACCTTTCGCAAGGCGGTGATCGCCGGGCGGCTCGTGAGCGTGACCGGCCGGATCGAGCGCGATGGCCCGGTCACCCATCTGATCGCCGAGAGGGTCGAGGATGTTTCCCCTCTGCTGGCCACTCTGGGCCGCCCCGTCCTGATCCCGCCCAACGACGGTCGCGCCGATGAAACCAGGCGCCCGACTGGCGGCAGCAGGAGACCAACAGCGCGCCATCCCCGCGAACAGGCACGGAAGCTGTTTCCGAGTCGGGATTTCCATTGATCGGGAAAATGGAAGCACTCGCCCATCCGCAGGGCCTTCGATGGGGGCCTCTGCAAATGTTGACCAGGTGTTGACAAGAATTTCAAAAGCAAAAACCCAACGGTTTAAGTCGGGCTCCAACATTTTGATATCGTTGATTTGTTTGGTTGCGGGGGCGCGCTACCTACGAGACCGACACTCGATCCAAGCGGCCATCTGACCGACCGTATATAGCCGCCTGAAAGCACCTGAGGCGTCCGATCAATCGTGTTGAAATCTCCGCACGAAACGCGGAAATCCCAACATGACTTATACAGGATCGCAGTTGGCAAGCTGACTTGGATAGTGGTCTAGATGGGACGCCAGCCGAATACCCCATCTGAACAACCAGGCAGCATTGCGTTCATCAGGGCGGTTTGCAGCATCTGTCGCTGATCCGCCTCGGGGATAGCCAGCAAATCCGCAGGCCCGAAAATCGCACGATGGGTCACGAAACCGCTGAGAAGGCTAAGCGCGAAATGCGCCCGTCCCGGATCCGCATGGCCAAACGCCCTGCTTAGAGGCAGGGCTAGTGAAGTGCCAAAGAATTGCGCAATGATCGCCCGCGCCTCGCTGCAGAGGCTGGACTGTGTCAGTAAATGAAGCGGCCTGACATCTTCTACCTTGCGCGGATCACGCAGGAAGGCCAGATCGTAGATCCGGTTGATCATGGTCGCGCCATCGGGGTCCCCTGCGGCGATGTCATCGAGGGGCGCAAGCGCCAGCAAGGCCTGACGGAATATCTCGGCCTTCGACCCGAAGGCGCGATGGACATAGGCCACATCGACCCCAGCCGCGGCGGCGATGTCGCGCAGGCTGGTGTCGGAATAGGGCATCCGCGCGAAAAGCAGCATCGCCGATGCAAGAATGCGTTCTTTCCCGGTTGCCTGCCCCGGCATGCGGTCGGTCGAGTTGGCTGAGTTGAGCGTCCTTGGCATGGGTGGCTTGTGTTCGTCCGGTGGCTTCGACGCGAAGAAACTGAAAATGCTGCCCCGGAGCAGAGGTGCGGCAAGGTGCAGCCCACACCGGGTCGTGTTGTTTAGCTGGTTTTTCAACAGCAAACAACCAGCAGCCGCTTTTGCGCGACAATACAGGTTTTCACCCTGTCATCGAGCGTTGACAACAGGGGAGCGTAGGGCGAAAACCGCATCGGGACATGCGCGAAGCATCCATCAGCACAGCAATCAGAGGCAGATCATGGCAAAGCCCGGCAGAAACACCATTATTCTGGGCGGCCTGGCCGTTGTCGCCGTGCTTGGCTGGCTGGCCTGGGACCGGCTGCAACCCGCCGGTCTGCCGGCGGGTTTTGCCAGCGCCAATGGCCGGATCGAGGCGACCGAGGTGGATATCGCGGCGCTCACCGGCGGCCGAATCGCCGAAATCACCGCTGCCGAAGGTGACATGGTCAGCGCAGGCGATGTGCTGGTGCAGATGGACGTGGTGCAGCTGAACGCACAAAAACGTCAGGCCGAAGCGCAGCTTGCCCGCGCCGAAATCGGCGTCGAGACAGCAAGGGCGCTGGTCGCTCAGGCCGAGGCACAAGAGCGCGCGGCCCGGGCCGCGGTTGATCAGGCAGGCTCGGTTGCCGATGCCGCGTCGCGCAGGCTTGAACGCTCTGAGCAGCTTGCAAAGACCAGTGCGATCTCGCAGCAGGTGCTGGATGATGACCGCGCCCGGGACGCCCAGGCCCGCGCCGGTGTGGCCTCGGCCGAAGCCAGCCATGCGGCAGCGCTGGCGGGGGTCAGCAGCGCGCAGGCGCAGGTGGTCGATGCAAGTGCGGCCGTCGAGGCGGCAAAGGCGTCGATTGATGCGATCCAGGCCTCTCTGGACGACGCCACGCTGAAAGCGCCGCGCACGGGCCGGATCCAGTATCGCATCGCACAAGAGGGCGAGATTGTCGGCTCTGGCGGGCGGATCCTCAGCCTTGTCGATCTGGGCGATGTCTATATGACGGTTTTTCTGCCGACATCGCAGGTCGGCCGGGTGCAGGTCGGATCAGAGGTGCGCCTTGTCATGGATGCGGCGCGGGAATTCGTGATCCCGGCCACGGTTTCCTATGTTGCCGATGTGGCGCAGTTCACGCCAAAGACGGTCGAGACCGCCGATGAGCGCGAAAAGCTGATGTTCCGCGTCCGTGCCCGCATCGACCCCGAGCTGCTGTCGCGGCATATCGAATATGTCAAAACCGGCCTGCCGGGCATGGCCTATCTGCGGCTTGATCCGGATGCCGCCTGGCCTGACTTTCTTTCCAATGTCGTGAAATGACCGGCTCAGTTGCCGGGGTCTCCGGCCTGACGCTGCGCTATGGCAAGGTCACGGCGCTTGACAATGTGACGCTGGAGATCCCTGAGGGGCGCATGGTCGGGCTGATCGGGCCAGACGGGGTCGGAAAGTCCAGCCTTCTGTCGCTGCTGGCCGGGGCACGTGTGATCCAGCAGGGCAAGGTCGAGGTTCTGGGCGGCGATATGCGCGATGTGGCGCATCGCAACCGCGTCTGCCCCCGCACCGCCTATATGCCGCAGGGTCTGGGCAAGAACCTCTACCCGACGCTTTCGGTCGAAGAGAACCTTGATTTCTTCGGCTCGCTTTTCGGTCATGACAAGGCCGAACGCGAGCGGCGGATCACCGATCTGCTGGCTGCGACCGGCATGACGCCGTTCCGGTCGCGCCCGGCGTCAAAGCTGTCGGGCGGCATGAAGCAAAAGCTGGGTCTGTGCTGCGCGCTGATCCATGATCCCGATTTCCTGATTCTTGACGAGCCGACCACCGGCGTCGATCCGCTGTCGCGCCGCCAGTTCTGGGATCTGATCGACCGCATCCGCGCGACACGGCCGGGGATGAGCGTGATCACCGCCACCGCCTATATGGAAGAGGCCGCGCGCTTCGACTGGCTGGTTGCGATGAATGCGGGCCGGGTGCTGGCCACCGGCACCACCAGCGATCTGCTGTCGCGGACCGGGGCCGACACGCTTGATGCAGCCTTCATCGCGCTTTTGCCCGAAGAAGACCGGGGCGAAGACAGTGCCGTGGTGATCCCGCCGCGGACCACCGATGACAGCGATATCGCCATCGAGGCCGAGGGGCTGACGCAGCGCTTTGGCGATTTCGTGGCGGTCGACAATGTTTCCTTCCGCATCCCCAGGGGCGAGATCTTCGGCTTTCTGGGCTCGAACGGCTGCGGCAAGACGACGACGATGAAGATGCTCACCGGGCTTCTGGAGCCGAGTGAGGGCCGGGCAAAGCTTTTCGGCCATGAGGTCGATGCAAGCGATCTGTCGGTGCGCCGCCGGGTCGGGTTCATGTCGCAGGCCTTCTCGCTCTATTCCGAGCTGACGGTGCGTCAGAACCTTGATCTGCACGCGCGGCTTTTCGATATGGCGGCCGAGAAGATCCCCGCCAGGGTTGACGAGATGATCGCCCGGTTCGATCTGGGCGACGTGACCGACAGCCTGCCCGAGGCGTTGCCGCTGGGTATCCGCCAGCGGCTTTCGCTGGCGGTGGCGATGATCCATGCGCCCGAGATCCTGATCCTTGACGAGCCGACCTCGGGGGTGGACCCGGTGGCGCGCAACGGCTTCTGGCGCATTCTGGCGGAACTTTCGCGCAAGGATGGCGTGACGATCTTTGTCTCGACCCATTTCATGAACGAGGCGGAATGGTGCGACCGCATCAGCCTGATGCATGCGGGCAAGGTGCTGGTCTCGGACACCGCCGAGGGGATCACGAAAGCCAAAGGTTGCGCCACGCTGGAAGACGCGTTCATCGCCTATCTTGAAGAGGCGATTGGCGAGACGGCACCCGCCCCCGCCGCTGCGCCCGAGGCCGCGCCCGAGGCCCCCGCAGCCGGGGTGACCCATCACGCGCAGCAATCCGGCTTCAGCCTGCGGCGACTGCTTAGCTATTCGCAGCTGGAAAGCCTGCAATTGCAGCGCGATCCGATCCGGCTGACCATGGCGTTGGTCGGCAGCCTTCTTCTGATGATCGTGGTGGGGCTGGGCATCAACATGGATGTCGAGGATCTGACCTTCGCCGCCCTTGACCGCGACCAGACCACCACCAGCCGCAATTATATCGCCGATATTGCGGGATCGCGCTATTTCATCGAACAGCCGGCCCTGACAAGTTACGACGAGATCGACGCAAGAATGCGCTCGGGCGAGCTGGCGCTGGCGATCGAGATCCCGCCCGGCTTTGCCGCCGATATCGCGGCAGGCAGGGATGTGCAGGTCGGGGCCTGGTTCGACGGCGCCAACCCCAGCCGCGCCAATACGGTGCAGGGCTATGTGCAGGGCATGCATGCCGACTGGATCACACGTCAGGCGCGTCAGCTTTACGGTGACAAGGCGAGCGGCGGCAGTTTCGAACTGGTGACCCGATACCGCTACAACCCCGACGTGCGCAGCCTGAATGCGATGGTCCCGGCGATCATCCCGCTGCTTTTGCTGATGATCCCGGCGATCCTGACCACGCTTTCGGTCGCGCGTGAACGCGAACTGGGCTCGATCATCAATTTCTACGTCACGCCGGTGACGCGGCTGGAATTTCTGCTTGGCAAACAGCTGCCCTATATCGCGCTGGCCATGCTGAATTTCTTCCTGATGATGGCCATGGCGGTCACATTCTTCGCAGTGCCCTTCAACGGCAGTTTTCTGGGCTTTACCCTTTCGGCGCTGATCTATGTCACCGCGACCACGGCGCTTGGTTTTCTGGTGTCGGTCTTCATCGCAAGTCAGGTCGCGGCGCTGTTCGCGACCGCCATGCTGACGATGATCCCGGCGGTCAGCTATTCGGGTTTGATCGACCCGGTCTCTTCGCTGTCGGGTTTTGGCCGGGTTCTGGGCGAGATCTACCCCTCGACCTGGTTTATCACCGCCGCGCGGGGGGCTTTCTCCAAGGCCTTCGGAATGGCGGAACTGGCCGGGCCGATGCTGGCCATGGGCATCGCCATTCCGGTGATTATCGGGCTGGCGGCGGCCTTCCTGGAAAAACAGGCGAAGTGAGGGGCGGATGAACCTGCGCAACACCTTCAATCTGGGCGTCAAGGAATTGCGCGGGCTCTGGCGCGATCCGGTGATGCTGGTGCTGATCGTCTATTCCTTTTCGCTCTCGATCTGGACCTCTGCGAACGTCTCGCCCGAGGCGCTGACGAATGCCGCGATCTCGATCGTGGATGAGGATCAGTCGCATCTCTCCGCCCGCATCACCTCGGCCTTTTATCCGCCCTATTTTGTCGAGCCGCAGATGACCACGACGGCCGAGATGGATCGGCGGATGGATCAGGGGCTGGATACTTTTGCGCTGAACATCCCACCGGATTTCGCGCGCGATGTGCTGGCCGGAAAAAACCCGGCGATCCAGCTGAATATCGACGCGACAAGGATGAGCCAGGCCTTCACCGGCGGCGGCTATATCCAGCAGATCGTGTCCTCCGAGGTTTCGGAATATGTGGCGGGCTACCGGGCCGAGACCGCGCTGCCGGTCGATCTGGCGCTCCGCGCGCGGTATAATCCCTCGCTGGATCCGAAGTGGTTCGGCGCGATTTCCGCCGTGATCCGGTCGATCACCATGCTGTCGCTGGTGCTGACCGGCGCGGCGCTGATCCGCGAAAAGGAACATGGCACGGTCGAGCACCTGCTGGTCATGCCCGTCACCACGACCGAGATCATGTTTTCCAAGATCTGGTCGATGGGGCTGGTGGTGCTGCTGGGGTCGATCTTTTCGCTAAGTGTTGTGGTGCAGGCGCTGATGGCGGTTCCGGTGCAGGGCTCGGTCGTGCTGTTTCTTGCGGGCGCGGTGCTGATGGTTTTCGCCATGACGGGGCTTGGAATTTTCCTTGCCACCATCGCCGGGTCGATGCCGCAATTCGCGCTTTTGCTGATGATGGCGCTTTTGCCGCTGCAGGTGCTGTCAGGCGCGATGACGCCGCGGGAATCCATGCCAGAGATCATCCAGACCATCATGCTTGCAGCCCCCAACACGCATTTCATCATCCTCTCGCAGGGCATCTTGTTCCGAGGTGCGGGGCTTGACGTGGTCTGGCCCCAGTTCGCGGCGCTGGCGGCGATCGGGGTGGCGCTGTTCTGGCTGGCACTGATACGATTCAAGAAATTCCTGCGGTAAGGCATATGTTGGGCCGCCTGCTTCTGATCCTGACGCTTGCGCTTGCAGGCTGCGCTGCGCGTCCGGGGCCGGAAGTTCTGGCCCCCGATGCCGGTGCCCTGCCCGAGGGCGCCCGCCTTGTCCGGGTGCTGACCATGACCACCCGCGCGCCCGAGGCAAATCTGCCGGGGGCCTTTGGCGACTCTCGCTCCATCCGGCCAAGCTGGCTGGAATACGAGGTCTCGGTGCCGCCTGGCCATCGGCCGGGAAAGATTGAATGGCCGGATCGCAATGGCAGCAGCGCCGACCGGAATTTCGTGATGCGCAGCCGGCAGACGCTTAGCCGTGACGCCTTTGCAAAGCGTCTCTCGCGCGAGGGGGTCGGGCTGTATGTCCACGGCGTCAACACCCGCTTTCATGAGGCCTTGTTCCGTACCGCGCAGCTTTCGGTCGATGCGCATATCGAGGAAAAGCCCGTCCTTTTTACATGGCCCTCGGCAGGCTATCCGGGCGCCTATCTGGCTGATCGTGACGCGTCTGACTTTTCCCGCGCGGCGCTTGCCGATCTGCTGCGGCTTTTGACAAAGGGTCGGTCCGCTTCCGACGCGGTGCCGGTGCTGGCTCACAGCATGGGCGCGCGGCTGACGATGGAGACGCTGGTGCAACTGCGTCTTGCCGGGCGGGACGATGTGCTGGACCGGATCGAGGTCATCCTTGCCGCCCCGGATATTGATATCGATCTTTTCCGCGCCCAGATGGTCAGCCTTGGGCCGATGAAGCATCCCATCACGGTGCTCGTCTCCTCGGACGATCTGGCGCTGAAACTGTCGTCGCGGCTTTCGGCACGTCGGATACGGCTTGGGCTTGTCGATGTGCGTGATCCGGCGGTCCAGCGCCTGGCGGTCGCGACCGGAATACGGATCGTGGATATTACCGATATTCCGACCGATGATCCCGCCCACAGCCGCTATGTCGGCCTGCTTTCCGGCGAGGCCGGGGCTGTGGTTGAAAACACCCTTTTCGGTGAGGTACGCTTGGCTGGGGCCTTTGTCTTCAATCAGGTCGGTGGTGTCTTCACTGGCATCGGTGATGTGCTGGCGGATTGAGGCCGCGGCCTTGGCCCGGCGTTGGTGCCAGCGGCATTGGCCGGGTCATGGCCTCGACGTCGCGCCGTTTTGCCGGTAATCGTCCATGATGATCAGGGCAGGGACAGGGGATTCCGTGTCCGCCGCCGGACGCCGATGCTTTGCCTGTTCAGTCCGGGGGCGGCTGTTTCGGCGGTTTGACGGCGCTTTACGACATGTCGTCGGCATCGGGCCTTGGGCGCAATGCCTATGTTCAAGAAAAATCTTGAACTCTTTGATTTCGATCAACACTCGTTGATAGTTCTGTGCTAACTCCCGCCGGTAAATTGGAGACGCGACATGGCCCTTACTCCCAAATCAGATGGCTCGGGTGCAACCGGCGATGAAAGCCTTGGCATCGAGGCTTTTCAGGCCGTTGACCGCATACGAGAGGCGCTCTCGGGACAGCTCAGCGGCGGGGTCTCGCCCGGCTCGCTGATGATGGCCTATGTCGACTGGGCCTTTCATCTGGCGCAGGCACCGGGCAAGCAGATGGAACTGGGCGTCAAGGCGGGCCGCAAATGGCAGCGTCTCATGGCGCATCTGATGGCCTCGGCGATGGATCCGCAGGCCGCGCCGGTCATCACGCCCTTGCCGGGCGACCGCCGTTTCGCCGGTGAAGCCTGGGCGAAACCGCCCTTCAGCTGGATGTCGCAGGCTTTCCTGCTGCAGCAGCAATGGCTGCATAACGTCACCCATGAGGTTCCGGGCGTGACGAAGCACCACGAGGATGTGGTGTCTTTTGCCGCGAAACAGATACTTGATGTCTGTGCGCCTTCGAACAACCCTTTTACCAATCCCGAGGTTGTGGCACGGACCTGGGCTACCGGAGGCATGAACCTTGTGAAGGGCTGGCAGAACTGGCTGCAGGACGTCGTCCGCCAGATCCGGCAGGAGCCGCCAGAGGGTGTCGAGGCCTTTACACCGGGTCGCGATGTGGCGGTGACGCCGGGCAAGGTAATCTTCCGCAACCACCTGATCGAACTGATCCAGTATACGCCCACGACAGAAACCGTGCACCCCGAGCCGGTGCTGATCGTTCCGGCCTGGATCATGAAATACTATATCCTCGACCTCAGCCCGGAGAATTCACTGATCCGCTGGCTGGTGGCGCAGGGCCACACGGTTTTCGCCATTTCCTGGCGCAATCCGGGTGCAGAGGATCGTGATCTGACGCTGGAGGATTATCGCCGGCTGGGCGTGATGGCCGCGTTGGATGAGATCACCCGTCTAATGCCCGATCAGAAAATCCACGCCACCGGCTATTGTCTGGGTGGCACTTTGCTGTCGATCGCGGCGGCTGCCATGGCGGGGAAGGGGGACGCGCGTCTCGCCTCGCTGACGCTGCTTGCCGCGCAGGTCGATTTCGCCGAACCGGGCGAGCTTGCGTTGTTCATCGACCCAAGCCAGCTGCATCTTCTTGAAAGCATGATGTGGAACCGCGGCTATCTCTCTGCCGATCAGATGGCGGGGGCGTTTCAGCTTTTGCGCTCGAATGACCTCATCTGGTCCCGGATGGTGCGCGATTACATGATGGGCGAGCGGACGGCGATGAATGATCTCATGGCCTGGAATGCCGACAGCACCCGGATGCCCTATCGGATGCATGCCGAATATCTGCGCAGGCTTTATCTGAATAATGAGCTTTCTTCGGGACGCTTCACCGCCGGGGGCAAGACAGTTCTGTTGCAGAACATCCGGGTGCCGATCTTTGCCGTCGGGACCGAGCGCGATCATGTCGCACCCTGGAAGTCGGTCTACAAAATCCACCAGTTCACCGATTGCGAGGTGACTTTCGCGCTGACGTCGGGCGGGCATAATGCGGGGATCGTCTCTCCTCCCGGTCACCCGCGCCGCCGCTACCGGCTGGCGACCCGCGCCCATGACGACGCGCTTTTGCCGCCCGAGACCTGGGTCGAGGCCAATCCTGCAACCGAGGGTTCGTGGTGGACGCCCTGGCAGGCCTGGCTTGCCGCGCGTTCGGGTGCCCCCGCCGCGCCGCCCGCAATGGGCAACGCGCTGGCAGATGCGCCCGGCACATATGTTTTCCAGAGGTGACAAGATGACCGGCACTCTGACCAACTATCTGTTTCACCAGATGAAAATCGGCGACCGCGCCAGTCTTGTCCGCCACGTCGGTCCCAAGGATATTGAATTGTTCGCCGCTGTTTCCGGCGACGCCAACCCCGCGCATCTGGATGCCGGTTTCGCCGCCCATGGGCCGTTTGGCCATGTCGTGGTGCACGGCATGTGGACTGCGGCGCTGATTTCGGCGGTGCTGGGCACCCGCCTGCCGGGGCCGGGGACGATCTATCTCGACCAGCAGATCCGCTTTAACAAGCCGGTTTCGCCAGGCGATACCATCACCGCCGAAGTTGAAGTGGCCGAGCTGATCGAGGGCAAGAACCGTGTCCGCCTGACGACCACCGCCCGCAATCAGCGGGGCGAGGTGGTGCTTTCGGGCGAGGCGCTGGTGCTGGCCCCGGTCGAGCAGGTGACCTGGGTGCCGGGTGACCTTCCCGAGGCGGTGGTCTTGCCGAAGGGGCGCTGGCAGGGCTTTGTCGAAGAGGCCCGCGCATTGCCCCCGGTGCGGGCGGCGGTGGTGCATCCCTGTTCGAAATCCGCGATCCTTGGCGCGATCGAGGTGCGCGACGAAGGCCTGCTTGACCCGATCCTGATCGGTCCCGGCGCAAAGATTCGCGCGGCGGCCGCCGAGGCCGGGGTCTCGCTTGACGGCTTCCGGATCGAGGAGACAGAGCACAGCCATGCAGCGGCGGCGCGGGCGGTGGAACTGGCGGCCTGTGGCAACGTCCAGGTGCTGGTCAAGGGCAGCCTGCATTCCGATGAACTGCTTGCGGCGGTGGTTTCGAAAAGCGGCGGCCTGCGCACCGAACGCCGGATCAGCCATGTCTATGCGATGGATGTGCCCGCCTATCGCAAGCCGGTGATCGTCACCGATGCCGCGATCAATATCGCACCGACATTAGAGCATAAGCGCGACATCTGCCAGAATGCCGTCGATCTGATGCGGCTTCTGGGGCGCGATCAGCCGAAGGTCGCGGTGCTGGCGGCGGTCGAGACGGTGAACGCGACGATGCCCGCCACGCTGGATGCCGCCGCGCTGACGGTGATGGCGGCTCGAGGCCAGATCACGGGCGCGCTGGTTGACGGGCCGCTGGCCTTCGACAATGCGATCAGCCCCGAGGCGGTGGCGACGAAGGGCATCGTCTCGCAGGTGGCGGGCGAGGCCGATATTCTTGTGGTGCCGGATCTCGAGGCCGGGAACATGCTTGCCAAACAGCTGATCTATTTCGCGGGCGCCACGGCCGCGGGGCTGGTTCTGGGCGCACGGGTGCCAATCGTTCTGACAAGCCGGGCGGATCCTTTATCGGCCCGCATCGCCTCGGCTGCGCTGGCCAAGCTGGTCGCGGTCCGCAAAGCGGAGGGGAAGGCGTGACCCGCGATCTGATCCTGACATTCAACACCGGATCCTCGACTATCAAGCTGGGGTTTTACGCACTGGAGGCCGCCGCGCCGCGCCCGCTGGCGTCGGGCGTGATCGATTTCCGCGATGAGCCTTTCGAAGTGCGCCTGACGCGCGAGGGCAAGACCTTTTCAGGCCCGATCACAGCGGATCCCGGCGATCTGACAGCCGTGCTGAACCAGGCTTTTGCCTGGCTGGCCGGGCATTTCAATCTTTCGCGCCTTGCGGTGATCGGCCATCGGGTTGTGCATGGCGGCGATGTCTTCACAGGACCAGCCCGGATCACCGATCAGGTGATCGCGCAGATCGACGCGCTGGCGCGGCTTGCGCCGCTGCATCAGCCGCAAAGCCTTGCGCTGATCCGGGCGATGCGGGGGCTTTACCCCGATGTGCCACAGACAGCCTCTTTCGACACGGCGTTTCATGCCACCAACCCGCCCCTGATCCGCCGCTTTGCCCTGCCGCGCGCGCTTTATGATCAGGGGATCAAGCGCTATGGCTTTCATGGTCTCTCCTACCGCTATATCGCCGGGCAACTGGGCGATCTGGCCACCGATGCAAAGGTGGTCGCCGCACATCTGGGCAGCGGCGCAAGCCTTTGTGCGATCCGGGGCGGCAAGAGCATCGACAGCTCGATGGGGTTTTCGACGCTGGACGGCATCCCGATGGCGACGCGTTCGGGTGCGCTGGACCCCGGCGTGATCCTGCATCTGATGGGCGAAATGGGGCAAAGCCTGAAACAGGTCGAGACCATGCTCTATCGTGAAAGCGGCCTTCTGGGCGTGTCGGGTTTCGAGGCTGACAGCCGCGAGCTGATGGCCAGCACGCGCCCAGAGGCTGCCGAGGCGATCGACCTCTTTTGCCTGCGCATCGCGGGCGAGGTGGCACGGTTGGCGACCAGCATGGGCGGGATCGATGCGCTGGTCTTCACGGCAGGAATCGGCGAGCATCAGCCCGGTATCCGCGCCCGTGTCGCCGCGCGGCTGGCCTGGCTTGGGGCAGAGCTTGACCCCGATGCCAATGAAGCAGGGTCGCGCAGGATCAGCACCGCCGCCAGCCGGGTGCAGCTTCTTGTCATTCCGACCGATGAGGAAAGCATCATCGCCCAGGAGGCCGTCAGCGAAGAGGCAGCGACATGATTGATCTGAAAGGCAAACGCGGCCTCGTGGTTGGCGTGGCGAATGAGGCCAGCATCGCCGCCGGTTGCGCCAGGGCCTTTCGCGCGGCGGGGGCAGAGCTGGCGCTGACCTTTCTTAATGAAAAGGCCCGGCCATGGGTCGAACCCGTGGCGCAGGAAGTGGGTGCGCCGCTGTTCCTTCCTTGCGATGTGCGTGAACCCGGCCAGTTGGAAGCCGTGTTTGACCGAATTACCGCTGAATGGGGGCGGCTTGATTTTCTGCTTCATGCCATCGCCTTCGCCCCGCGCGAGGATCTGCACACCAGCGTTGTCAACGCTTCGGCCGAAGGTTTTGCGACGGCGATGGATATCTCTTGCCACTCCTTCCTGCGCATGGCGCGGCTGGCGCGGCCTTTGATGCAGGCGGGTGGTTCGCTGATCACGGTCAGCTTTTACGGCGCGGATCGGGTGGTCGAGAATTACAACCTCATGGGTCCGGTAAAGGCCGCGCTGGAGGCTTCGGTCCGCTATGCGGCGGCCGATCTGGCGGGCGAAGGGATTCGTGCCTTTTCGCTTTCAACCGGTCCGGTCAAGACCCGCGCCGCCTCGGGGATCGACCGGTTCGATGCGCTGATGGATAAGATTCGCGCCCGTACGCCTGCGGGAAAACTGGTAAGCATCGAAGAGATCGGTACGCTGGCGGCCTTTCTGGCAACCGAGGCCGCAAGTCCCATGAGCGGATCGGTGGTCTATGCCGATAACGGATTTCACACCACCGCCTGAGGCAGGCGCGGGGCCCCGCCCTTGACCGGAAGGCGGATCCGGGGCAAAGCGGAATCAACATCAGTTGACAGCATTCTGACAGGCGCCGCCGCGTGACCTTCTTTACGGTTCATCCCTTCCATTCCTTCAATCTTGCCGTGGTCTTGCTGATCGCGGGCAAGATCCTGACCCTGAACATTGATCTTCTGCGCCGCTATTCGATCCCCGAGCCGGTGGCGGGCGGCTTTCTCTGTATCGCGGTAACGGGGCTCCTCTGGGCGCTGTTCGATCTGAAGGTCTCATTCGAGGTGGGGATCCGTGATTTCCTGCTGCTGGTGTTCTTTGCCGGTATCGGGCTGAAATCCGATATCCGCACGCTGCTTGCGGGGGGCAGGCCGTTGGTGATCCTGTTGATCCTTGCGACCAGCTTCATCCTTTTGCAGAACTTCGCGGGGATGGGGCTGGCGAGGCTCTTTGGAATGGAGCCGAAGGCCGGGCTGATGGTCGGCTCGGTTTCGCTGACCGGCGGCGTTGGCACCACGCTGGCCTGGGCACCGATATTCGCCGAAAAGCTGGGGATCACGAATGCGCTGGAACTGGGGGTCGCGGCCAATACTGTCGGGCTAATCGCGGCCTGTGTGATCGGCGGGCCGATTGCGGCGCTCCTGATCCGGCGGGGCGGGCTGAAGGCGGAAAACAAGCGCGATCTGGACATCGGCGTTCCGAATGAGGGGCGCGCGGTCCGGATGGATTACTTCTGCATCCTCTGGTCGATCCTGGCGCTGAATGTCACCGTGCTGATCGGGCTGGCGCTGCATGAGGCGATCACGGCGGCCGGCGTCACGCTTCCAGCCTTTGTCAGCTGCCTTGTCGCGGGGATCGTGCTGCGCAACCTTTTGCCGCTGGCCCCGAGGCGGTTAGTGCGGCGGATCTGGCCTGGGGTCGATGATGCGCTGGCGCTGATCTCGGATCTGTCACTCGGGCTTTTCCTGATCATGGCGCTGATGGGCCTGCAGGTCTGGGAGCTGAACGGCGTCCTTCTGTTCATTACCGCCGCCCTTGTGATGCAGATCCTGCTGACGGTCGGATTCACGATTTGGGTCGTGTTCCCCGCGATGGGGCGCGATTATGAGGCGGCGGTGATCTCGGCCGGGTTTGGCGGTATCACGCTCGGCTCAACCGCCACCGCCATCGCCAATATGACCGCCGTGGCGCAGCAACATGGCGCGGCGCACCGGGCCTTTGTGATCGTGCCGCTGGTCTGCGGCTTTTTCATCGATATCGTCAACGCGCTGATCATCTCGGCGCTGGTCGGCTAGGGTGTGTTGACGTTCACCGGAGTCGGATGACGGTTGCGGCGAGAGCAATGAAGGCGCTGAAACTTTCATCAGTCTTGCAGCAGCGCATGGCGATGCCTCTGTATTCCTTGAGCCTGCCGAAGAGGTTCTCGATCAGGTGCCGCCACTTGCAGGTTTCGCGGTCGAATTCGGCGGGGAAGCGGCGGTTGGACTTTGGCGGAATGACCGGCTCGATCCCTGCACCGGTTAGCGCCTCGCGCAGCCAATCGGCATCGAACGCCCGGTCGGCAAGAAGTTGGCCACACGTCAGGCCATCGATCAGCGCCCCTGTGCCGCGCAGATCATGGGCCTGTCCCGGCAGCAGCCGAAAGTCGGTCAGGTTGCCGACCGCATCGGCCAAAGCCATGATCTTGGTTGTTATCCCTCCGCGAGAGCGCCCGATGGCCTGGCTTTGCGTTCCCCTTTTGCGCCCTGTCCGTGGCGGTGAACCTTGACGATGCTGCCGTCGATCATGGCGTATCCAAAATCGGCATCTTCAGCCAGGGCTCGGAACATGCGGTAGAACGCATCGGCCTTTACCCATCGCCGGAACCGCTTGAACACTGAGTTCCACTTGCCGAAATCCGCCGGCAAGTCGCGCCATGGACAACCGGTCCGGACTATCCAGAGAACCGTCTCAACAAAAAGCCGAGGGGCGGGGCCGGTGCGGCCAGGGTCACATTCCCGGCCAAGGCAATGTGGAGCGATAAGTGCCCATTGTGTGTCGGTCAACGTCGTGCGGATCAAGGTTGCCTCCCATTTGGCAGCCTTGAATCAGCCAGCGATCAGTTTGGAAATCCTCAAACGTCAACACGCCCTAGTCATCTGGAACCGAATTTGCCATCATTGATGGGAGGCGAATTTCGGGGTGCGGTATGCGGGGTCGGGCATCGGTTGCGATTGAACTGAGCAATGAGGAGCGCGGCTTTCTGGAAGCCCAGTTGCGCAAGCATAAGGCAGCGCGGTCGCTTTCGGACAGGTGCCGGATCATTCTGAGATGCGCGGATGGCCTGATCAGCAAGGCGATCGCCGCCGAACTGGGCCATTCCGAACATACTGTCGGCAAGTGGCGGCGACGGTTTGCCGAAGACCGCCTCGAAGGGTTGTCGGACGAGTACCGCGCGGGCCGTCCGCGCACCGTGTCCGATGAGCAAGTGGCCGACGTCATCAACGCACTTTGGAAACCACGCCGAAGGATGCGACGCATTGGTCGATCCGTTCGATGTCAACGGAAACGGGGCTGTCGCATACGACCGTTCGGCGTATCTGGAACGCCTTCGGTCTTCAGCCTCATCGCGCTGAAACCTTCAAGCTCTCAACCGATCCTCTGTTCGTGGACAAGGTGCAGGACGTGGTCGGTCTCTACATGTCACCGCCGAACCGGGCTATCGTTCTATGCGTGGACGAAAAATCCCAAATCCAGGCGCTGGATCGCGAGCAGCCCGTCCTGCCCATGGCGCCTGGTGTCCCCGAACGACGCACCCACACCTACACCCGGAACGGCACCACGTCGCTGTTCGCCGCCCTCGACATCGCCACCGGCGCAGTGATCGGAAAATGCTACAAACGCCACCGTGCCACCGAGTTCCTCGACTTCCTGAAGCAAATTGACCGGCAGATGCCCGAAGGGCCGGACGTACACCTGGTCATGGACAACTACGCTACGCACAAAACCCCACGCGTGAAGGCCTGGCTGGCGCGACGTCCCCATTGGCACGTGCATTTCACGCCGACATTGGCAAGCTGGTTGAACCAGGTCGAACGCTGGTTTGCTGAACTAACCCGCAAGCAGATCCAACGCGGCGTACATCGCTCGGTCGCTGAGTTGGAAGCCGACATTGTCGCCTTCATCAACGCGCACAACGAAAACCCGAAGCCTTATCGTTGGGTGAAATCCGCCGATGAAATCCTCGCATCAGTCCGACGATTCTGCCAGAAAACACTGCCAACAACTTTAGACTCACGTGACTAGCGATTGTGTCTATTGATCAACCTCTAGATGCCATACCTCGCCTGTTTTCAGGACGGCAATTGCGATAGTGATCAGCCGGCGCGCGATGGTGATGATGACGCCCTTAACAGGCTGCTGAAGAAGTCCGCCCTCGACGCGGTTTGAGGAACATGATTCACCCTCGGGACGACAACGGCGGGGGTGACGATGCGCGGGACGGACGAGACGAGCGGGTCGCTGTTCAGCTATGTCGATCTTGAGGCGCGGATCCCGGCACGGCATCCGCTGCGCAAGATCCGGCAGGTGGTGAACGAGGCGCTGGCCAGCCTCGATCCCGAGTTCGAGTCGCTTTACACCGACTTCGGCCGTCCCTCGATCCCGCCGGAACGGCTGATCCGGGCGAGCTTGATCCAGATCCTGTTCTCGGTCCGCTCCGAGCGGCAGTTGATGGAGCAGATGCAGTATAACCTGCTGTTCCGCTGGTTCGTGGGGCTGGGCGTCGACGATCCCGTCTGGGTATCGACGGTGTTCACCAAGAACCGCGATCGGCTGCTGACGACGGAGATGTCGCGCAAGGTGATGGCCGCGATCCTGGCGCATCGTGAGGTCGCGCCGTTGTTGTCCGACGACCACTTCTCGGTGGATGGGACGCTGGTCAAGGCCTGGGCTTCGATGAAGAGCTTTCAGGCCAGGACGGGGGACACTCCGCCCGAGGACGACGGCTCGGGTGATCCGCCCGGACCTGAGGGCACCCCCGAAGACCAGCCTGAACCGACCCAAGCCGAGTCAGCCCCGATGCTCCGCCACACCCGCCAGCACCGCAACGTCGAGGTCGATTTCCGGGGCGAAAAGCGCTCGAACGCCACCCATGCGTCGACCACCGACCCGGACGCCCGGCTCTACAATAAGTCTCCCGGAACCGGCGCGATGCTGTGCTTCATCGGGCATGCGCTGATGGAGAACCGCAGCGGCCTGATCGTCCAGGGCGACCTGACCCGGGCCGACGGCCGTGCCGAACGGCGTGCCGCGCTGGACATGATCCACCGCCATTCCCCCGGATCGGCCCGGCGGCTGACGCTTGGGGCAGACAAGGGATATGACGCGGCCGGGTTTGTCACCGACCTGCGGCTCGCCTGCGTGACCCCGCATGTCGCCCGGAAGTCGCGACATTCAGCGATCGACGGCCGCACCACCCGGCATGAGAGCCATGCCCTGTCCCAGAAACACCGCAAGCGCATCGAGGAGGCTTTCGGCTGGGCCAAGACCGTCGGTGGCATGGCTCAGACCGTCTATCGCGGCGTCGAGCGGGTGCGATCCCGCTTCATCCTGACGATGGCCGCTAACAACCTCGCCCGACTGCCCCGGCTGCTGGCCGCATAAGCCGAAAGCCGGCATCGGGCGCGAACGCCGTTTCTCAGGAACGGGCCGGACGCGAAAGGCCGCCGTCCATCCAACGGAAAAACGTTCCGGCACGGCGACTAATTCAGCGACCTGTTAGGGAAGCAGTGGCTGGAGAAGGTCCGACGTCAGACCCATCCCCTCCGCCACTTGCACATCGCAAACCCGAAAACAGGTCCCTCGCGGGGCCTTTTTCTTTATGTGCCAAAGGGGTTTGCAAAAACCATCCGCCCTTCGGAGACTGGCCAACCGCCCGAGATCAGTCTCCGAACGCCCACCGTCTCTTTCCACCCGCCCCTCGCTCTCGGCGAGACGGGTTCAAAGAACCCATACATTTCAGCGAACTAATGCGGTCGCGCTGCGCCCCTGTTTCGCTGGTTCCGGCTTGTCTCGAAGCATTCGGAGACGCGACACGGGCGGCGTAGTGGTTGGTATGTCTTGGGAGTTTTGCGCGAAGTCTCTGATGACAAACGCAGTTTCGGCCCCTAGCCTGGCGCAATGTCGAACGGGCCCTGGACAGATCAAGAGAACGACCTGATCGTCGCGGATTATTTCGCGATGCTGGCAGACGACGTCTCTGGTCGCCCCTACAACAAGGCCGAGCATCGGCGCGGGCTTTTGCCGCTGTTGAACGATCGGTCCGAGGGATCGGTCGAGTTCAAGCACCAGAACATCAGCGCCGTGCTGAAGGGGCTGGGTGAGGACTGGATCTCGGGCTACAAGCCCGCCTTCAATTTCCAGATGACGTTGGTGGATGCTGTGGCGCGTTGGCTGGCGCTGAACCCGGCCTGGCTCGGTCGCCATTCGCGTACAGTAGCGCCGACTGGCCTGGCCGACGCCGCGCCGATCTGGATCGGGGCGCCGCCCACGCTGTCGAACCAGCCTCCTCCGCAGGAGCTGGAGCAGATGCTGCACATCGCCCGCAAATTCGATGTTGCGGCGAGAGACGAGCGAAACCGCGCCCTCGGCCGTGCCGGTGAGGAACGCGTGCTGGCGCACGAACGTGCAGCCCTCAAATCAGCGGGCCGCGACGATCTGGCGCGCAAGGTCAGGTGGGTGTCGGAGGAGGATGGCGATGGTGCCGGCTACGATATCGCCAGCTTCGCGCCGGATGGCCGTCCGCGCCTGATCGAGGTGAAGACGACGAATGGCTGGGAACGCACACCCTTCCACATCAGCCGCAACGAGCTGGCCGTGGCCGAGGAACGCCGGTCGGAATGGTCCCTTTTCCGCCTGTGGAACTTTGCGCGTGAGCCGAAGGCGTTCGAGCTGCACCCGCCGCTGGACGCGCATGTCTCGCTGACCGCGACGTCCTTTCAGGCGAGTTTTCACTAGTTGGGCTAATGTGTTTTCGTCGGGTAATGATGGGTCAGCAAGAGCCTTCGGCGTTCCTGAAGGTGATGGAGAAAGTGGATTCACATCTCGCACTCGACTGGCTATTAGGAGTAATGCAGAACATATCCCACGCCGTCATGGCGCAACGCCATGAACCAAAAGACAGCCCCGATGACTTCCCAACGCCACCGTGGGCAACCCGCGCGCTGTTGCAGCACGTGATCCGCGACCCTAATCTTTCCCGTCTGACCTGCCTTGAGCCGGCATGTGGCAGAGGCTACATGAGCCGCCCGTTGTTGGAGAAATTCCAGCGCGTAGACTCAGCCGACCTAATCGATTACGGCTACGGTGAAGTGAGGGACTTTCTCACGTATCCCTACTTGGCCGGATCTCACGATTGGGTAATTACAAATCCACCGTTTAAGCTAGCACAAGAATTCATCGAGCGAGCCATGACTGTCGCAAACAGCGGCGTCGCTATTTTGGCGCGAACGGTATTTCTTGAAAGCGTCGGCAGATATGAGGCGCTATTCAAGAACATCCCTCCGACCTATTTCGCTCAATTCACCGAACGCGTTCCGATGGTCAAAGGACGCGTGGACCGAAAAGCCTCTACAGCTACAGGCTATGCATGGTTTGTCTGGAAAAAGGACGAACCCCAAATCAGTTCGGAATTGGTGTGGATCCCGCCCTGCCGACGTCAACTTGAGAAAGACGACGATTACGATTAAGCCTCGTGGCGGTCGTAGGCTGCGAGACCTTCCTGTAATGCCTTTTTTGCCGCTTCGATGTCATTCGCGTTCAAGGCGTCCAATGCCTTTTTCGCGAATGCACGTACGCGCCGTCCTTTCGGTCCTGGCGCGCCTTTGGGAGGCAAATCAGCCGCTGGTGCAGCCGCTATACTCCCGTGGGAACCCTGTTCAATCTCAGCTATTCGTGCCTGGTTTTCGCCAAACCAAGCCGCAATGTCGTGGCGCTTGTCGCCTCGAGCCACCATGCCCAAGACTATCGCCGCGTCTCTATTGGTAAGTGACATTCAGACCTCAATAAACCTCTCGATGTAAAGCTGCGCACGAACTCGCCATATTTCAAGTATTTTTGCTACTTGCCTTGATCGAACGAGCGTTTCATCTGCTCCTGCCATGTCTCCCCGGTCAGAAAACACAGGTCGTAGAGGCTGATCGTCGTCGCCTCGCGGCCGCAGGTCAGGCGTTTGAGCACCTCCGGCGCCAGATAGGCGAGGCGCAGTTGGCGGCTGACAGTAAGCGGTGTCCTGATCACACCGTGACGGGGTAATTCCATGGAAGCAGATCGTCGATCTGGCTCTGCTTGTGGCCTTTGACGATGGCTGTGAGCGTGGCTGACAGCCATGCGTGGGGATCGACGCCATTCATTTTACAGGTCTCGATGAGCGAGGCGATGACGGCCCAGTTTTCTGCTCCGGCGTCGTGTCCTGCGAAGAGGGCGTTTTTGCGGTTCAAGGCGATGGGGCGGATGGTGCGTTCGACGGTGTTGTTGTCGATCTCGACGCGGCCATCGGTGAGGAAGCGGCCAAGGCCGTTGCGGTATTTGGCGATGTAGGCGAGTGCCTCGCCCAAGGGCGATTTGGCCGAGGCGCGGGCGCGGTGGTGCGTCAGCCACTCGTCGATGCGGGCGAGGATCGGGGCGGAGCGATCCTGCCGAACGGATAGTCGGGTGGTGGGGTCGCTGCCGCGGATCTCGGCCTCGATGGCATAGAGATCGCGGATGTGGGCCACGCCTTCCTCGGCAATCGGCGCGGGTCCGGTGCGGGTGATCTCGATCAGCTTGCGGCGGGCATGGGCCCAGCAATGCGCCAGCTGGATGCCAGGACCTATCCGGTCCACGGCTATCAGGCGGTTGTAGCCGGCATAGCCATCGACCTGCAGGATGCCGCCGAAGCCCTGCAGTATCCGTTCAGCATGTTGCCCGCCCCGACCGGGGGCATAGGTGAAGACCACGCCCGGTGGTGACGTGCCGCCCCATGGTCGGTCATCGCGGGCCAGGGCCCAGAAGTATCCGGTCTTCGTCTTTCTCGCCCCCGGATCGAGGACCGGGGCACGGGTCTCATCCATGAAGAGCTTGGTTGACCGCTTCAGATCCGCCATCAGCGTGTCATGCACGGGACGCAGTTCGAAGGCCGCGCGGCCCACCCAGTCCGCAAGGGTGGAACGGTCGAGATCGACGCCTTGGCGGCCGTAGATCTGGGCCTGTCGATAGAGCGGAAGGTGATCGGCATACTTGCTTACCAGCACATGGGCGACCGTGGCCTCGGTGGGCATACCGCCCGGGATCAGCCGTGCAGGGGCAGCCGCCTGTGCAACGCCGTCGGTGCAGGACCGGCAGGCATATTTGGGGCGGCGGGTGACGATGACGCGGAACTGGGCTGGCACGATGTCGAGCCGTTCCGAGACGTCTTCCCCGATGCAATGCAGGCAGCCGCCACAGGCGCAGGTCAGGCTGTCCGGCTCGATGACCTCTTCGATGCGCGGCAGGTGTTTGGGCAGTGATCCACGGTTGGCAGCGCGCGGTTTGGCGGGACGCTTGGCAGCGTGATCCTCGGCATCCTCTTCGGCATGGATCACGGCCATGGCGGTTTCGAGGTCTTCCAGCGCCAGTTCGAACTGGTCCGGATCGCTCTTCTCCGACCGTCGCCCAAAGGCCGCCTGTTTGAAGGCCGCGACCAGCTTCTCCAGACGCGCGATCCGCTCATCCTTACGTTTGTCGCGTGCGTCCGCCGCGATCAGCATCGCCTTCAGCGCAGCAATTTCTTCAAGCAGATCAGCGGTCTTCGGCATGGCGCGGATCTAGCATGGCGGCCCTGCCGATGCCCTCCCAAAGCACAAACCGAGTCATCCTGCCGCAGGGCAGAACCGGTCATTCCACCGCCTCGGGAGCCTTCGCCTCTATGGCCCGAACCCGTCGCCAATCGAGCCCCGCAAACAGCGCCTCGAACTGCGCATGGTTCATCAGCATCAACCCGTCCTTCACCGCGGGCCAGGTGAAGCTGTGCTCCTCCAGCCGCTTGTAGGCCATCACCAGTCCGGTGCCATCCCAGTAGAGCAGCTTCAACCGGTCCGCCTTCCTGGCACGGAAGACAAAAACCGTCCCGGTGAACGGGTCCTTGCGCAGTTCGTTCTTAACCATCGCGGCCAGACTGTCGTGACCCTTGCGGAAGTCGATGGGCTTCGTGGCCACCATGATACGCACCCGGTTCGACGGGAAGATCACGGGCGGGCCTGCAGAGCCGTCACCAGTTCCGCGACCCGTGCCGCAGGCGTGGAAGCATCCAGTCGCACCGTCACAGGGCCAATGATCAGATCAATCGACACCGTCGCTTCCGGTGTCGCGATTGCCATCGGCGACGCCACGGGCGCTGCGAACTTTGCCCCCGCAATCTCGGGCACCACCAGCTTGCCATTCCGCGCCAGCGTCCGCCACGCCGAAAGGTGGTTCGCCTTCAGCGAATGGCGGTGAGCCACTTCGTTTACCGAGACACCCGCAACAAGCGTCTCCGCCACGATCCGACCCTTCGCCTCATCCGACCACCGCCGCTTGGCCGTCGGAGCCGCCAAAAGCTCCACAAACCCAACGGCCTCCATATGGCGCTCCTGATGGACTCCCATTGAAACCTCCCGTGCAAATATACCCACAGGGCCGCATCGCAGCTTACGGATTCAGCAGGAAGGTGGGGGCAGAACAGCGCTTACGGCTGACATGGCGCTCGGCCAGACCGACGGCCTCGGCCAGTTCCTGTATCGTGGCGAACTCGCCTGCCTCCATGCGCCGCCGCCAGCCCCATGCCCGGCCGATGGCGCGCAAGATGTGCGGGTCCTGCGTCTGATCCTCGCTCGGGCTGTAATCGGCGGGCGGCATGATCTTGGGCCGTCCGTTCTTCTTGCGCAGCTTCAGGGGGATCAGCACGCGGACCAGTGCATCGAACTCGTGCGGCGCGAGCGGTACCTTCACGGCGCGCAACACCTCGGTCTCGTAAGCAACGAGGTCGGTTCGGAAGAGCCGGAACGCCTCGCGGATCCCGGCATCGAGATCGCCGGGCATCCCGCGCGGCATCCGGGCCGGATCGGGCGGACCGGCAGCGGCGGTGTGGCCGATGCCGAAGGTCCAGACGTCCTTCACGTCGAGATAGGGTCCTGGCACGACGCCTTCGTGCCGGATCAGGGTGAGGCACCCCCGGTCGGTGGTCTGCATGGCAATGATCCTTCTGGAATTTCAGGGGGCGTCGTGGCGGCGCTCGAGCGCGGCGGTCAGCGCCTCGATCCGGGCGAGGATATTGGCGATCCGCTCGTCTATGACCGCGATGCGGCGGTCGGCCTCGACAATCTGCCGGTGGTAGAGGGGCGAGGCAGAGAGAAGTTCGGCCACCCGCGCCTCGAGCGACGTCAGGCGGGTGTTCTGCGTGCCGGCCCACCAGATCGCGGCCCCGCCTTGCGCCGACAGCGCAAGGGCACCCGACTTTGGCCGCAACAAATCTCGCCGCCTCGATGCGCCGCTGGCGTCTGACCTCGGCGGCCGTCGTGGACTCTGTGGCCGACCAGCGCTCCGCAGGCTGGGCCTGCTGGCGCGGGAACGCGGCAGGCCTCGGCGGATGGACCTTCGTGACGCGGATTTCGCTGACGACCCTGCAAGCGACCGGCATGGGGTTCTTCGGCCTCTACGGATCGACGGCCGCGCTGGCCACAACCCTGACGCTCGCCGCAGCCGTCAACTGCATCGGCATTGGCTTCCAGCGCGGCACGCACACCCGCTGGCAGCTGGTCACGAACGACGGCACTGGCGCACCGACCTTGACCGACATGGGAGCGAGTTTTGCCATCGCCACGGGCGGCGTGCTGACCCTGTTCATCGCCGCGCCGCCGAATGGGTCATCCGTCTGGGTGCGTGTCGTCGACGAGGTCTCCGGCGCGGTCTTTGAGCAGGAGATCACCGCCGACCTGCCTGCCAACACGCAGTTCCTGTCGCCGCGCCTGTTCCTGAACACCGGCGCGACCGCCGCCGCCGTCGCCTACGACTGCGCCGGGGTCTATCTGGAGACGGACTTTTAGAGCGAAGAAGGGGACCCGAGCCCGGCCTATCATCTCGAATACATGATCTTCGGCATTAAACTGCAGACTCGTAAGTCCTTTCACACTTGCGGCCCAAGCACTACTGCCCAAGAATTCACCTATATCTTCCGGATTACGGCGGTCTCGACTAGCGCGTGAAGATGTGCGCGCAGACCTGCCGCGATATGGCCGCCAGTGATCAAGACTCCAGCCTCCATATTCTTCTCCAGCGCGTGCCCAGTCAGGTTGGCGCTGGTCAAGAAGGCTGAATTGCCGTCGGCAACAGCTACTTTCGCGTGTACCCGCCCTTCAGCGAACGGTGCCGGCCGGTCGGTCCAGACATACAGCGCTGCCGAGGGGACACAGCGCCGCATCGTAGCAATAGGATCGACGGACAGGCTCCCGCCATGGCTCGTAGATGTCTCCAACAGAATTCGGATGTCGATGCCGCGATTGCTTGCAGCATTCAATGCATCGACCACCGAGGAGACGTCGTATGCGACGAAGCTGACGAGAAAGAGGTCACTCTGCGCGTGACCGATGAGATCCAAGAGCACCTGCTCCGTGCGGCGGGTGGCGACGAATGGTGTCGTCGGGCCCGTCCAAACGAGCTCGACACGGTTTTCGCGCTGCGCTTGTTGGCGGGCGAAGGCTGCGCCGACCAAGATCCCGGCCAGAACATCGCCTGATATTTCCGTCTGCTTCCAGGCGGTGATCAAGCGATCAAGTGCGGCGCGGGCAGCCGGCGTGCTCACGAGCTGATTCAGGCTTCCTTCTCGTTCGACCGGCATCGAACCGCGAACACGATCTGCGATTGCTTCGATCCTCGACGGTGATAACAGGGCCACGAGGTCTGTGGCCGCGAACAATATCGCTTCCATCAGACGGTCCCGAAGAATGCCGCGTCGGGATTTTCTAGGGTGGGTACCACGAGGGAACGATCGAGATGACGATTTCCCCTTTCACAGGACGTTTCCGAGACGAATGAGCAGGCGTGACATGCTGCGCCGTGAAGTGACTGATCCTTGCTCGGATCGTGTTCCGAACAGAGTGGATCCGAGGCGCAAATATGGGCGCGATCCAGCGCCTGGCGCAGAAGTCGCCCGAGATTTTCAGGCTTTCCTAGCTCTACGAGCCCCCCCAGAGTGCCATCGGAATCTGCTGCCGCCGTGTAGATGAGAAATCCGGCTTGATCCTTACCGTCCTCGACGTCTGCATAGATGCGCTCACGAATACTCGCAGCGTTGTAGCCACACTCCAAAGCCAGTTCCCGGATCAGCATGTGCGCGAGCGTGTGTAGCATGACATAGCGAACGCCCGGGTAACCTTGGTTTGCGTCCAGGTTCCTCTTTTGCCGCCATCCGCGATGGCCCTGCCGTAGCCGAGCGTCGAGAGCCTTAACCGGATCCTTATCGGCCCAAGTCTTCAATGCATCTGCATCGAAGCGAATGAAAACTCCTTCACCGTGGACTTGAGTGGCCGGCACCCAGTTCGGTGCTGCTCGTGCGAGCGGGGCCCGCGGGGCTGCCCCATCTCCCATTCCTTCGTCAGGAGACTCGACTCGTGTAAATCCAAGGAGGGCGTTCACCTCACGAAGTCGCTCCAGCAGTAGAACGCGTGTGATCGCCGCACCGAAGCCTGAGGGCAGACCCACCTTCTTGCTCATGAAATGCGGATAATCGGTGGGTGGGTTTTCGGCCGTAAGCACATCCCATTCCGGCCCTTTGAGGTCGCTCTGTTCCACGCCCGACCCGCCATTGCGGTGGGTTTCGATTGCGGACCAAATCTGCTCGTCACTGAACAGCTCGATTCCAGGCAGTTGTGCCGTTTTCTTCAGGGTCTTGACGACGAACGCCACTTCGGCCGCCGAAGTGACGTCTTCAAAGAACGTCCAGCCATCCGCGACAAGTTGCGCCAGAGGGCTTCCCACCTGTGGGATCGCGAGAACTGAGAGTGTGACCGGGAACCAGCTATTCGTTGCGCCGAGGAGAATTGCGCGAGGTTCCTCGGTGCATTCGTCCTCAAACCGATCTATATGCGGATGTCGCCCTCGGCAGGCTGGCAGGTTGTCTCGACCTGCCTGACCAAAGGCCTGCGCCATGTTCTTCGATGCGCCGCAGCCGTCGCATTTGACCCACAGGTTTTCGGTTTGAAGTGATGCGCCGCTCTCGAAAAACCTCAGCGTCGCGCGGCAAGTGCTAGGTCCGCCGTGAACGAACCAGTGCCAAGCAAAGTCGTCCAGGTGGCCAGCTCGACATGCCATGAGAAAGCGTGCTGGGACGGCATCGGCATCCCTTGCCCTTTGATCGTTATTCGAACCGCGACAGCCCTCGTGGACGAAACGTGTCAGTTCGGGCCGATACCTGTTTTCCTTCAGCTTGAACAAGCCGGCGTCATAGGGCGATAGCAGGCCGCATTTCACGCAGCGCAGCCACCGCGGGAAGGGCTTGACGGGCACGCCGATCAGCGCGGCGGCCGAAAATGGATCAGTGATATCCCTTTCGCCGACGGGCGGCATACGCAATGATTCGATTTGGGGTCCGAGCACGCTGCGGACGTTGGCGAGCAATCGTGCCTCTTGGATGGGCTGACACCTGTCTTTCTCCCATCGGTCGATCCCCATCGTGACCACGGACATGTTCGGGAGATCGATCAAGGCTCCCGGGCCGTAGGTCCAAAGCAACTGGCTCGGTCGAATTTCTCCTACGGGTGTCCTGCTCATTGCTGATCCTCCTGGGGTTGCGTCACCCGCGGTCTCCAAGTCGGATCACTCGTCGAACGGTCGTCCTCCATCACGAGTCTGACACCGGGCTCGACTTCGCGCATGGACATTGGGACCGTCCAGTCGGTCCAAGGCTTGAGGCCCGGCGCTGAAAGCAGCGGGTAGGCGGTGGGGCCTGCGCCGTGCTTCTGGTAGACGAGCGTGCGGCCGCCCACGCCAGCTTCATTGGCCCAATCGTCAGCGCGGCTCTTCATCTCCGCTTCGGTCAGGGACTTCTTCCCCGAGTCTTCAGTGACTTCCCACGTCCGAGCGGCGACTGCGCCGATGGTATCCAACATCTCTTTGAGGCTCGGACTGTTCATGGCTCCGGCGCCGTCATTTGCCGCGAAGGGATCGTAGGTGTGACGTATGATGGACAGCATCGCGCCAGTGAGTCCTCGGTCCAACGCCCGTGGCGAGAACGGTGTGACGGATTGAGCTTCGACGTGCTGATAGAAGGTCGCGTGGTAATGCTCAAATGTCTCGTAATGCGACAAGTCCCGAGGCCGCGCCCAGGTCAGCACAGTGGCCACCAGTCCTGGCGGCGTTCGGCCCACACGGCTGGTCGCCTGGATGTACTCGGCCGTTCCCTTCGGTTGACCGTTTACGACCATAACTCCGAGGCGATTCACGTCGACACCGACCGACAGCATGTTCGTGGCGAGAACGGCATCAATCGGCCGCGCCTCCCCTGGCTTCCTGTTGGTTAGCCATTTGCCCTGCGCCGGATCGAACGCCCCTTCGAAGGGCACCTCGAGCTGATCAAGGTATCGAGGAATGTCCTGACTGGAGACGCGAGACGTCAGTTCGCTGATTTCCTCGACCCGCCGCTGCGCGAGTCCAGGTCGGTCCACTAGGCTCATATCGACACGGAAGGAACGCGTTTGGACGTCGTCTTCGGCCAGACGCTTCATCCCTCCGAGCTCTCTCAGCGAATTGAAGTAGCCGACGAGTGTCATATAGGGGTCGGCCACCGGGCCGAACCGATCGAATAGCGCCTGCGCGGCGGTCAGGAACGCCGTGTAGGTCCTGATCAACACTGCGGGACGCGAGCTACCGGGTGCGCAGATACCCATGTACCGTCGGCCCGGTTTCTCGCGGACGGGTCTCTGGACCGAGAAGAAGTTGTCTTCGACGTCCAGTCCAGATGGTGGGAAAACCGAGATCCGGCGCATGAACACATTGCGCACTTGATCGTCAGCGCGCCGCACGGTCGCGGTGGAAGCAACGACCTTCGGGCGAACCTTCTTGTCGCCCAGAGCCCAGCTGCTCAGTTCGTCGACGGCCGTCTCGTAGAGGCCCACCATCGTGCCCAGCGGACCGCTGATGAGGTGGAACTCATCCTGAATGATCAGGTCTGGTGGTCGGATTGCTCGGACCGGCTTCACACTGGCGGCCGGATATGCCCCCCTTGCTCGATGACCCGTGCCACAGTCGTGACTCGGCCAGAGCAAACCATGGCGTCCGCATTCCTGCTCGACGCGGCCGAAAAGGTTCCGAACCTCTGGACGCCACGCCATCATCGCGAACTTGTCCACTGTCGCAATCATCATCGTTGGCGGGCGGTGATAGATTTCCTCGTCGACGACTTTTACGGGAAGCCCCGGGTGAGGCTGTCCAGTGGATTTTGCCTTCGAGAAATCGCAGCTGCCCAGCTTGTCGCCGCAGTGGATCAGCGTTCGGCCGGCGATCCTGTCGACATCGATGTCACGACCTCCGGAGATCTCCGAACCGCACCAAGGGCAGCTGGTCAGTTGTGCAGGCGAAGCGATGCCCGCCTTGTTGCGGTCGTTGTTTCGAATGGCTTCGACAGCCTGATGAGACGCGTCTGTCGTGCCCGGTGTCACGCGATTGCCGACCCAAAGACCGAGCGTAAATGGTTCCTTGCCCCAGGTCTTGTCGTCTGCACGACGAATGACCTCCATCGCACAGAGCAGCGTCGTCGCCCTCTGGAACTGCTGCAAAGTCAGCAGTCGCAGCGTGTACCGCATGATGACGGCGAGACCGCGAGATGCGTCGAGGCCGCCGAGATCATTCTTCAGTCGGCGCATGGCCATGGCGAAGGCCGCCACACCGAGATAGGCCTCGGTCTTACCACCACCTGTCGGGAACCAGAGGAGATCGGCGAACGCCTCGACTGGCTTAGTCCGGTCCGGGTGAGTCGGATCAGTGAGCGACGGGATCGACAGGAGCAGGAAAGCCAGCTGGAACGGGCGCCACGACCTGTTCTTCGGCATGTCCAAAGTGGTCACGTCGACGGCTTCGTTCCGTCTGCGCTTCAGAGCGTAGATGCTTCGGACACGCTGCAAGGCCATGGACCGATTGGCGAAGCGGAATGCCTCCAGCGCCTTTGGATCGGCAAAAAGCGTGCCCATGCCCTCTCGAAGGCGGCGCAGGATCTCCTCGCAGCGCTCGATGACGTCCTTGCCCGGATCGTCGAAGCCGGTGATCTCGGACCCCAGCCGGGCCTTCTGATCACCGATCCAGACGGCGTAGTCGTCGACGAGGCACGAAAGGGCTTCCCGCAGCGCGTCTGGCGCCATCTCCGCCAGCCGCGTCATGTCGAGCCAGCCCGCGTCGACCATGCGCCGCATGGCTGGGCGATCCCTGGGATCAAGGCCGGGCGTTTCGGTTACAGCGACTTCGTAGCGCGGGATGATATTAGTTCTGACGCGATGGGCCTTCGTCGGCTCCTCGGGCGTCGTATCCGCGTGAACGGACACTCCGTGGCCTACCGCGAACTCCAGCCGGTTGCGATAGATGAGTGCGAGACGGTCACGTTCCGGATCCTTGACCACCACTTCGTTGGAGGGGCGCCGCCGAAAGACCGACCTGTCACCGTGATCTTCGGGGGCCTCGACGGTGATCTCCGGCTGGAACAGCCATGCTCGATCCTTGTTGTCGTCAGGCTCCAGCTGTCCGTTTACGAGGAACAGAGTGACGAGACGTTCGCCTTTGGCGTTCGTCCGAACCGTGCCCTGAAGACGAACGTCGGGTTGGTCGGGGTCGGGAGTGGACGGTTTGATCGGACCGTCGACGAGCGGCAGCGAGACGACACCGCCACAAGGGATGCGGCGCCAGACCCTGACCTTCACCTCTTCCTCTCGGCCGGTTTGGCGGTTGCGCCTAGTTTTGGTGATGTCATGCTCATCATTCGGGACGCGCTCGTAGCGGCCCCAACGGGCATCCACCGCCAACGCCTGCACATCGGGTGCGACGCAGAAGGTCAGCCCCATGCTCGAAGGTACCAGAGACTGGTTGTTCGTGGTGTCGATCTCGTCGAGCGCGTCATCTTCGGGCTCCACCCGACCGGTAGCACTCGGGAATTCTGCGCCCGGCTCGTGCAGCGAGGCGGTCCGCTCTTCCTCAAGGTCGCCGGCCTCATCGGATGCGGAAGCCGGTTCCACCTGAGCAGTCTGATCATCACCCGGCCGCCGGGGCGCCAACTTGCCGACGAGGTAACGATCTCGAACGCTCATGTCCTTGATCAACTCGTGCGGCCCTTCCGCTGGGCCGAGCAGATCGTCCCGCACCGAGACCTCAAGAAGATCGCGAACGTAGGTCACGTCCTGGATCAGCGGCACCGCATCGGGTGAAGCAGCGCCGAGCGAGGGAAGGACACGAAGGAAATCACCCCAAGGCAGCCGTGTCGCCGGTGCGCTCGGCGCGGTCAGGCCGAGCGCGGTCAGAGGAACCGCCGGATCAACGCTCAGAACTTGGTCGAAATAGATGGTCCGACCATCGGTATCTGACCGGACGCGCAGAATACGAGCGACGATCCTTACTGCATCGTCGGACCCTATGACGACTGCCCAGTCGCCTAGAGCGACGGCGGTTTCGTCGGTTGGGCCGAGTTTGATCCGGAGTGCACGTCCGTTGGTGACAGGCTCGCCACGGATGATCCACGACGAATACTGCTGGGCGGATTGTTCGATCAACTCAGTCATTTCGTGTCCCTCTACCGCCTTGCAATCAATTCTTTTATAAATTCGTCAGCCAATTGTCTTCCATTGATCATATTGATCTGAGATCGAATCTCGGACGCACGTTTGATGTCGTGTTCGGTAACCCGGCGCGGATCGGGGAACGGCAATGCCCTTAAGTCTTTGACTAGGACCTTTGGGAACATCCCTTTGGCAGCTTTTGCTGATATTGCCTTGATGTATTCCGTGGCAATTGAGCTATTTAGGTATAGCTCCAGAATTCCATGTAACTTCTGGCCTGATCTCTGCTTAACGCAAATTATGCTTGGATTGTGCACGAACTGATCATCACTCCTTGAGGCGATGATGAGATATGGGTCAATGCCTACAATCTCTCGCACCAGCACGCGATCTCCATCGAACCACGCTGGATCGATGTAATTCGACACCCATGGCCCATAGCTTGCCCAAAGCCCGCTCCAAGCCACATTAAATGCCGCGATATCTCGCCCCTTCAGCTCGCGAACGAAAGTATCATCTAGTTTCGCGTCGGCGTGCCAGGGCTTGTCACGAACAATCGCCTCCGCGTCTTCCGTACTCATTCGTTTCACGAGCGCGTGCTTATCGTATGGCTTGTATCCCTGTTTCACAAAGAACAGATCATCCAATTTGGGGAGGTGGGTTGGGATGGTTACTTGTGGCTGATCTAAACCGGCCCAATGGGAGCGTCCCTTAATTGTCGATTGAGGGATCTTTAGCTCTGAAACGGACCCGGTTGCTATTGACGTTGAATATCTGAGGTCACCGTCGCCAATTTTCCTAGTCGTGAAGAAAATTACACAGCAGCGAACTGACGCAGATCTAAATATCGGCTGGTTTGTCAGGTCGATCACAGCCTCTACCTTGGTTTTTTCGGCAATGTAAGAACGGAGCTTTTTGGCCGAGTCGTTTAGCAGAATTGTATTTGGAAGGACCAAGGAAATGGTGGCCTTTGGCCTGCACAGATTTTTCGATTGTTCGACAAAGGCCATTGCCGTTTCATAGTCACCAACGAGATCGAAACCAGAAGTAAGCCAGCGCTTATATTTTTCTCCTGTAATTGCTCCCCAAGGCGGATTTCCGACAATGCAATCGAACCCTTCTGCGTGCTGGGAAAACACTTCCGGAAACTCCACCGGCCAATGAAATGGCGTGTGGATTTGGTCAACTGCCCCGATTTCTCGAAGGCTGCGCTGTGATTGTGATTTCATGGCCGCTTTGGTCTCGATATTGCCCTCAAGCGCCACTTCTGCCTGAGAGGCAAGCATTCTGATATGTAAATCAACAGCCTGGCCGCTTTCTTCAGCGAGATGATGGCCTACAAGCGAATCCGCTATGAGTTTCGGTAGCGCTAGCTCATCGCGGGACTGAGCATCGAGCGCGGCCATCGCATCCACATCTCCGATGTCCCGGATGGGAATGGAGCGCAGACGGGTGCGCAGTTTGATGGCCTTCTCCACGGCAGCCTGAATGCTTCGCCCGAACAACCTGAGCTGCGTCGACCCTTTCGGGGCCATGCTGAGTTCAGTCAGTTGCCGGATGTCATGGATCCCGAGGAGGCTGTCCCCGCTGCGCAGATTGTGGTCGAGGAAGCCGAAGGGCCGCCCCTTGGACATGGTGGTGAGCCAGAGCGAGAGTTTTGCCAGCTCCACGGCGAGCGGGTTCTTGTCGACGCCATAAAGGCACCGTTCCGCCACGAGGCGACGCGCGACGATCGCGCGTTCCTCGATGTCCTGCGACAGCGGGTCGAACTCCTCGGTCGCATCATCGAAGAGGCGCCCTTCGCTGTCGATCCGCTTGCCGTCAGCCTCAGCCGCCGCCCAAGCCTCGACCAGGCGGTCGGAGAGCCAACGGCACGCCTGCACCAGGAAGGCTCCGGACCCCATCGCAGGGTCGCAGATCTTCAGATCCAGCAGGTCTTCGGCGCTCTTCAGTTCCCAGTCCTCGGGTGCCTTGCCTTCGGCCGGGCCGCGGTAGGCAACCGGAGTCAGCGTTTCCGCGACGATCTTCTCGGTCAGGCTCTTGGGCGTGTAGTGCGTGCCGCTCTCGCGCCGGTCGGCACCGAGGACCACGACGAACGCGCCTTTGTGGTGCACGAGCGGATAGCCCCAGGGGTCGGTCCGCAGAAGGGGCGCGTAGGGCAAGATGCGATTTCGCAAACCAACGTCGCCGCGACAGACTGTGAGCAGACGTGCGGCGAGACGATCGTCCGCAGACCGCTCCAGGGCATTGCGGATGGCGGACTCCGAGCGTTCGCTCCGTTCCTTCAATAGTTCAGCCACTTTCGCCGGGCCATCCAGCCGCGCTGACTCCATTTCGCCCAGCGTGACGCGCGGGCTCTTCGCCTTTGCGCCGCTGTCGAGTTCCAGCGTGACGTCGTCGACGCGCTTCACCGTGCGCTCGAGGAGACCCTCATAGACATGACCGATCTGCTCAACGTCGAGCGCCCGGTATGACAGCGTACGACCCTCGAAAAGCTGGATCGCATCCAGCAGGAGAAGAACAGTGCGGTCGTCGATCGGCAGCGGTTCTGCAGGATCACTCCGCCAACTCGTGCCCTTCTTTCGACCTTCGAGGAATGGGTACCGATCCGGGTCGAACAGCGAACCACCGAGCGCTGGGAGGCGCAGGGTCGGATGATCAATGCCGCCGTAGACGCCACGAAATAGGGCCAGAAGCCGCGACCAGGCGGATCGGCGACGCTCGAGGATCTCTTCCGAATCCGCCCGCAACTGCATTCGTAGGCTGGAGATGGCGTAGAAGGAGTCGTAGCGGGGGTCGCCGAGCAAGAGCAGACCGCGTTCCTCGGCCGCCAGCAAGAAAACCAGCCGCATCATGACCGTCAGGCCGGCTTCGTAGAGTTCTCGCGGATCGACGTCGCGCAGGAGTTCTCGATTGCGATCTTGATCGGCACGGTCGAGTGCTTGAACGAGCACCTCGACGGCCCGCCGAACTTGTTCTCCGAGTGCCTCAGTGACGTCGTCCTGATGCTTCAGGGACCGCTCATACAGTGTCGGTAGCTTGCCCTCATCGGGTCCGAAGAAGCGCCGAACGCCAAGCAAGCTGACGAACGCCCGCATTGTTTCCGATTCCTGGCCCCAGAGGCGCGCATACCAGCTCGCGAAGCCTGCCACTGCGCCGACGGGTGCGTGGACGAGCATCCAGCGCTCGCCATTCGTGACGATCCCAGTGGGGCATCCCGTTGCCCGAAGCAGTGCGACCATTCGGTCGGCCGGGGTGATCGCGAGACCATCGAAGCGACGCGTCGTATCGAGGTCTGTGTCGGGATCGTAGGCGTGGATGAGCAGAAGCGGTTCATCTGAGTTTGTCGGACTCACTACCGCCAGATCGGGTGCGATCGTGACACCGTGTTCGGGCATTGAGACTGAAAGGCTTGCAGGCAGCGTTGCTCCCTTGCGCAGCACCGTCTCATCCATCTCCAGTGCGTTGCGGAGCACCTCTTCGATCCATGCCGCGTGCAGCGCAGAAAGGTCGAGGTCATCCACGTCGACTGCATCGCGCCATTCTTCATAGGTCCGGCGCAGCCGCTGAGACCGCCCGGAGGGTAGAGATTCGAGACCCTGCGGGAAGACCTCCTTGAGGACGGGTACCGCAAGAAACGGCCCCGAAACTTCGATGAGGTTCAGCCACTCGTGATCGTTGCTCATGAGCGCTTCTCCGTCGCGAGTGAGTTTGGAACCAGCAGCACTACCGCTACCGGGAAGGTATGCTCGACGGCATTCGAGTGCCGTTCCTCGATCGCAAGCAGCTCCTGTTGGCGCTCCGTTGGAATCCGGGCCAAGCGCGCTTCTAGGGCTGCTTGGTCGCGCTTGAGCTGAGTGCGTTCGTCTTCGGAGAAGAGCGAGAGCTGCACTGGTTGCTGTTCTGCCGCAATCTCAGTTTTGAGCGCCCGTTCGAGATCATCCAGCACTTGGCGGATGTCCTCTGCCTCTTTGCGTTTCCTGGTCTCGATCGTGTTCACGAGGAAGCGCAGTCGGTCTTTCGAGCGTGCCTCGACGGCTGCCAGAACAGAATCGCGATGTTTGTCGAAGCGCGTCCTTAAGGCATCGAACGTCGCATCCGACAGCGCTGCAGGTTGCGACTCTTCCAACCAGCGGCGGATTTCCGTGACCCGTTCCTCTCGTCGGAACCCGGCATCTCGCAGGTAGCCGCCAGCTTCCGTGAGCTCTTCGTGGAGGCGATGATGGTTTCCGCCGGTCACGACGAGCCGCGACATCACCACAACGGCCGGTCCGTCGATCCGACCATCCGGCAGCGCACGGACTGTCACACGGTTTAGCTTCTTCACGTCGTCACGGGCCCAGATTTCCGCGCGCAGGAGCCGGAGACTCATCTGGACCAGCCGGTGGTTCAGGTGGACGAGGACCACGTCGTCGCGGCCCTTGGCGACTTCGTGGTCGAAGGTGATGGGGCGGACCTTCTGCGTGTAGGGGTGTTCGAGACCCTCTAGGCATCGGGACCAGGAACCCGAGAGAGGTGGCATTCGAAAGACCGTGCCATCTGGTGCATCGGCCAGAGAAGTGGGTTCCAAGTCGGGTTTGTCCGCAAGGCGCAGCGCGGTACGTACGGCCCGCTCAATATGGTCGGGCACGAGGCTTTGCTCGCGTCGGGTCTCGCTCAGCCGTTCATGAAGTTTGGCCACACGATCACGAAGGTCGCGCTCCGCTTTCACGAAGCGGCGAGATCTCTCCATCCGAGCTTCAGCTTGACGCGTGTCGAGTTCGCGACGGCGGCCCTCAAGTAGGTCAGGCAATTGAGGTGCAATAACGGGGTTCACACTCCCCATGTCGGCGCGCATCGCATCCAGTTTGCGAAGCGCGCGAAGGATATCGTCACCGTGACCGCCTTCGGCATCCACCGGATGCCAGATAATGACTTCACTCGCGCGTTGACCATGACGGTCGATGCGGCCGTTCCGCTGTTCCATCACATTCGGGTTGTACGGAATTTCGAGGTGGATCATCAGATGGCAGTGGTTCTGGAGATCAATACCTTCTGAGGCAGCATCGGTTGCCAGTAGTATCCTCACCGGGGACTCTGCAGGATCAGCTTGGAAGGCTGCTTTCACGCCTTCGCGTTCTTTAGGGTCCATGCCGCCATAAATGAGCGCCAAACGCTCGCCCCCGAAGCCGTTGGACGCAAGGATCTCCTGCATCCATTGCTGGGTGGCGCGATATTCTGTGAACAGGATAACCCGCTCATCCTTCCAACTGTCATCGTTCTTCAGGTGATTGGCTAGCCAATTCAGTACAGCGGTGGCCTTGGCGTCGGTCCGACGAGCCGCCAGTTGGGCCCAGGAGCGCAATTGGTCGAGCATCCGGCGTTCGTCGTCGGTCGGCGGCCGGACGTGTTTGCCCGCCTCCTCGATCGCTTCAGCCTCGGCGGCGTCCCGCTGAGCATCGTCTGCGTAGTCCTCTTCGGTCTTTGCTATCGCCCTCCGAAGGATGCGATCATCAAACTTCTTCTTGCTGCGGTCGCCTGACGAGCGACCTTCAATCGTCGCGCTATGCCGCTCCAGTGTCGCAGCGAACGCGGCGGGAGACGATGACAAGCGCTTGCGCAGCAGCTGGTGAACGAAGTGATCAACAGCCCGTCCTCCATCAGCACCGCTTTCGCGGCTCTTGATGAATGCCTCCAGCTGCCGCCGGGTATCTCTCTCGTCTGGGCCATACTTTACCGGGAGCGCCTCGAGGCGCCGCTCCGGGTAAATGCGCTTGCCGTTCGCATCGACCAGATCGGTCTTCAGCCGACGAACCATTACTCTAGCAAGCTGAGGGTCACTGGGCATGACATTTCTCGCAAACCTCTGATCATCGAGAAGTTCGAGAAGCGCGGTGAAGGATTCCGTGTAGCCGTCGTGCGGCGTGGCGGTAAGGAACAGCTTGTGCTGGAAGTGTGGTGCGGCCAGACGAACCAGCCGTGTCCTTAGGCTTTCGACCGCATAGCGGCCGACGGTCGGGGCAACGTTGTGAGCCTCGTCGATAATGAGCAGATCGAATTTTCTAGGATGGCTCACGTGCGGGGGCAGCGCGTCCCGCAGAAGACGCAAGCCTTCACCCTGCTTGGCCCAGTCCATCGACGTGATGAGACGGGGAAAAGAGGTCCAGGGATTGGCATGGAGTCCGCGCTCACGGCGGAGACGCTTGACGTAGTCTGTGTCGACGATCCGAAACTCCAGCCCAAACTTCTCCTGCATCTCGACACGCCATTTTTCCTGCAATGAGGCAGGACAGAGTACGAGGACCGTGCGGGCGCGGTGACGCAGGAGCATCTCTTGAACTACGAGCCCTGCTTCGATGGTTTTCCCGAGGCCGACGTCGTCTGCGATCAGAAGATTGGTCCGCGCCATGTCGATAGCGCGCACCAACGGATCAAGCTGATAGTCCTCGATGCTGACGCCGCTGCGGAATGGTGCCTGCAGATACCCACGATCGGCGTTCGTAGCGGCCCCCCAAACGACCGCGTCGAGAAAGGCTTGAAGCGTCGAAGGGGCGTCCAGTCCCGTTATCCGCGGCAGGCCGGCCCGCTCGATTACATGAGCTCCGGGCTCCAATTCCCAGAGCACTTCTATTTCCTCACCCAGTGCATCCTCGTCAATGGACGCGAGCCTGACGAGGTGCCGCTTGGGAAGTCCGGGGGCGACCGAACCGCTTTCGACCTCGGAGACGATCCATTGCCGGCGGCGAGCTTCGACCAGCTGACCCGGTTCTGGTGCAGTGGTGTGAGCTACTGCTTCGATGAGTTTAGCCGTCGTCATTGACATGGATGGGTCCTGTTCACTCTGCGAGCATCGACAAGTTCGGCGATGCGGCTTGCGGCTTGGCTGGCGTCTTCGTGCTCCCAGATCCGGACTGTCTCCCAGCCGAGCGCATGAAGACGCTGATCTGTATCGGCATCCCTGGATCGATTGGTTTCGATCTTCTCGCGCCAGAAATCGGCATTGCTCTTCGGCCAGGAGGCGTGCTCCGGACACCCGTGCCAGAAGCATCCATCGACGAAAACGGCCACCTTCGCACGGCTGAAAACGATGTCAGCGACGCGCCTCGGCTTCGTAAGGAGCGGAACGTGAAGGCGATAGCGCAGCCCTCTGGCATGCAGCGCCCTGCGGAGGTCGATTTCCGCACGCGTGCCCTTCTGTCGCACGCGGGCCATCCTTCGGCTTGCGTCAGGCGACGAGGGCTGTGCGATTGCCATTTTGTGGGGCCATCTCCGTCTTTTCGGGCCGTGCCTGGTACATTTCGATCAAATGCCTGTTGATGCTACGACCGATCACTTCCCCAAGCGTAACCGGCACAGCATTTCCAATCATGCGTCCAAGTGTCTTGAAATGGATCGAGCCGCCCTCGGGGACAAAAGAATAAGACGTGGGGAAGCCCTGCAAGATTGCGCCCTCACGCAGTGAAATTGCTCGCTCCTGGTCCGGGTGACCAAACCTGCCGTTCCCGAACCCGTAATACTGGGTCGTGAGCGTCGGTGAGGGAGCGTCCCATTCCATGCGGCCGTAAACGCCCGGATAGGTTCTCCCGCTTTCTTTTCGATGGCAGTCAGCAACGAGGTGTGCCGGCCAGTCTCGCCAAGTCCCGCCCGGCTTTGAGGCACGAATGCGTTCGATGTTCAGGGGAGACAACCTTGAGGCAGTATGGAGCGCATCTGCATCGTGGCTCTCGCCGTGGGAAATTGGCGGAAGCCCCCCGATCGCCTCGCGAACTGTGCGAACCTTATGCTCATCGGGTTCGATAACGTTGATCGGCCCCAGTCTAGAGGCGAGCAAGACCATGCGTTTCCGGGTTTGAGGCAGCCCATACCTCGTGCAGTCGATTACGCCTCGATGGACGACGTAGCCTTGGCATTTTAGTGAGGCTGAAAAATCGTCAAAGACCGCATGTTTCGCGACAGTCGGAACGTTCTCCATGGTCACGATTTCCGGCTGCAACTCCCTCACAAGACGATCGAACTGATAAAGAAGCCCCCAGCGAGGACTGCTCAGAACATCGTACCTTTGCGAGTAAGTGGAGAAGGGCTGACAGGGAGCACAGCCTGCGAGAACCTTTATCTCTGCGCTGCCGTAGAGTTCCTTCAGCCGCTCACCAGAAACTCTGCTGACGTCCTCATTGATGAACTCAGCAGAGTTGTTGAACTCGAAAGGATGTCGGCAAGTCTCTTCGACGTCGACGCCAGCGACAACATTGATGCCTTCTCGTTGCAGGCCATGGGTGAGCCCCCCAGCGCCGCAAAAGAGGTCAATGCACGCTACGTCTTTCATCCGAACTGAAACCCCCTTGGCGGCTATGGGCTCACGCCTTGAAATCATCTGCCGCCCTGCCGGTCCTAACCCATCCATCCACTTCGTCAGACTTGAATTTCCAAAGCCTGCCAACCTTGTGCGCGGGCATCTCACGCTTGGCTATCCACCCATACACGGTGTCCCGGCTGACCCCGAGGTAGTCTGCGATCTCCTCAACGGAGAGCCATCGATCAGTCATGGATCGACCCTTCCAGGTCCAGCGTGCCTGCACATGACAGAGTGTTGCACGGGGTCTTAGCCGAGTAAACCGGAATAAGGGGTATCCAGCCGGTTTTGGACGACATAAGGTCAGGGAAATTGCGCAACCGTACGGTCTGGGTGAGCGTCTTGAAAGATTGCTGTCTTGGCAAGATCATAGGGGCATGCCTACGTTTCGGTTGCCCTTTCAGTGAGGCCACGGATGTGTGGGACGGAGGATGGCGTCAATGATCCCGGTTTCTGGCATCAAGGGCGCCGTCGAGTTTCTGCCGCAACTCAGGAGAGCGACCGAAAGCTACCAGACCGCCTGCATGGCTGGTCTGACAGGGCGAAATCCAGCACAAGAACATCGGCTCCGAGCCGGCAATACCATCAAGCCGCCATCGCGGCGAAGCCGAACCTTACCCTGCTTGAGAAGCCGATCAACATCGTCGCCGGTAATGATTTCTACGCAGCCAAGCAGGTCGAGTACAGCAAGAGCGGCAACTACCTGACGCGCAGTCTCGTGGCGCTGACCGACGTCGGACAGAACACATCGATTTCCCGCATCAACACCAAGCTGGCAGCTTTTCCGACTTGGAATGCGGTATCCATCGAGACGCGCCACGGGCTGCTCATCGCGCTGGCGCAAGAAGTCTGGAAGACAACCGCCATCGGTGTCTGATCACGGCTTCGGCGACGGAACTTGCTCTGTCGCCCCACAAAAAATCGCGCAGCAATTCGCGTAAGCGCGCATTGGCGGCCTATGACACGGGAGAGAGTTCGATACTTGACCCTTTCCCTCCGCCACCAAATCTCTGTATTATCCTTTAATATCAGAGACTTAAGTGGCTCTCGTGAGTTGCCTGAGGTAACACACGAGGTTACACAAACCATGATAGTGATGTTCGCCGCAGGTGCCTTAAGGGTCATGTGCATGCACCTCCTACTCAAAGGAAATACCTACTATTACCGCCGCCGCATCCCTGAGGATGTGAGATCGCTCTACAAGGTGCCGGGCAAGCGGGCACGTGACCCGGACGCCATGTCGCGGCTCTAGCAAGGGCGGCAGCTCATGCACAACAACCTATTCGGCCGGTCGTTGCTGGATAGTGTCGACGCGCGGGCGATGGATGCACGCGCGGGCCAGAGGCCCGGAAAGAGAACGTCTGGCGGCGCGACTGCCCGGAGCGCATGACGGGCCTCCAGCTCTCGGGGCAACACCGGGGCGAAAGCCCGCATCCCGACCCCAGCTGCGGGCACGCCGCCTTGCGCAAGCGGATGATCGCCGCGCAGGGGCAATGGCGCAAGACCGACAGCGGGAAACGAGTGCCAGAACTCGCGGGGGGATTGAATTCCACGACGGCCTGCGCCAACCTCACACTGCCGCCTGATCCGCATGGCCAGCTTTTGGCGATATCTTCCACCGAACCGGGGTCCGACGCGGTCCGAATTCGAACCGATCATCAAAGGAACCCGCTCCATGGGCCTCACCGATTTCCAAGCCAGGATCCTCTCGAAGGGTGAAGAGCGTTTCAAGCTCTATCAGCGAAGCCACAAGGCACATTTCGGCGTACCGGCCTCGGGCAGGATCCTGGATTTCGGCTGCGGTGCGGGTGGATTCCTGCTGGCCGCGCAGCAGAACGGGCTGGAGGCCTGGGGCATCGACACCGAAAGCGCGCGCCAGAGCCAGTACCTGAGCATCGCCGACACCAGCTTCCCGGAGCTGCGCGACCGCTTCCATCGCTACGACGGCCGGCTGATGCCCTTTCCGTCGAACCATTTCAATGCGATCCATTCCTGGTTCGTCTTTGAACACGTGACGGATCCGCAATGCTCGATCCGCGAGATCGTCCGCACGCTCGCCCCCGGCGGCACGCTGATCATCCATGCCGACGACGTGCGCAACAACTGGGATGGCCATGCCGCCGCGGTCTGGCCGCCCTACCTGCCGCGCGAATTCGCCGCCGCGTATCTGGACGGCCTGGGGAAGGCAGAGCAGTCGGAGTTCATCACGACCTGCGTGGTCTACATCAGCGCCCCCGTCCTGGTGGATATCCTGACGACCTTCGGGATGGAGATCCTCTACGTGAACGCCACGCCCGAGCGGCCTGCCATCCCCGAGGCGCTTTACGTCACCAGCGACGCGGAAGCCCGCGCCCTTGGCCGGAAGATGCGGGACAGCCAGATACCGAGCCCCGCCGAGAACCTGAACATCGTCGCGCGCAAGCCGCTGAAATAGGATCGACGGCCCTGACCTGCGCGTACTGGGCGACGATTTCGAACCTTGATGGCGACAAGGGCTGTTCCGCGTCCCGCGCCGATGCAGGATACGGTGGATCTCCATCCTCTGGCCCCGGTCGCGAAAACAGATCGCATAAGACCCGTCAGAACATTTGCGATCGCCCGGGCGGGCATTCGTCACGCCCTCGGCTTTCGGCCTGATGCGAGTGCGTGACACGGATCCCGGATTTCGCCGGCGTATCGGTCGGCTTGATCCGGCCCCGGTTCTGCGCGCTGTCCTCGCGGATATCAGCCCTTCAGCGTATAATTCAACACGCTGGGAGTCGTGGCGCGAATCCTTTGCTGATCGCATTCTGCAAAGACGCCGCTCCCTCCGCGAAGTCGCCGACCTCCGTCAGCTGCCAACATGACCTAGAAGCTGAATAGTTTCTTGATCTTTCGTTTCAGCATACGACGGCGATATTTCCAGGTTTTCTGATAGTCTTGAATGAACATCGCGACCTGTGGACTGAGATCAGATACCTTCGCGATATCTTCAAGCCTGTCCTGACGGATGCTTCTCTTGATAAACCCTTCAAGCCATCCATAGAACATATCAGGATAGGCACGATCCGGAAAATACTTTTCCTTCCACTGCACAATGGTCTTGATCTGCCGAAAGCCATTTTGATGAAGGTTGTTTCCATGCTTTCGGTAAAACATCACAACATTGTTTCCGAGCGAGAATTTCAGCTCGGGATGCCCCGTCATGTGCCGGAATAGCCGCGTCCGCAGAATGATGTCGTCACCGGTCATCGTTTCGTCGAACCCTCCGACAGTCAGAAGCGCGTCGCGTCGAAAGACCTGCCCCTGAATATAGAAAGACCCCAGGAAATTATACTCCAGCTCGATCAGATCCTGAGCGGTCCGGGGAAAATTCTCAGCAGAAGGAAGGTGGATTTCGCCCGTTATCTGCTTGCCGTTTTCGTCGATCTCGCAATGGCCGGTGTTCGCGGAAAAGACGAGGTTCTGATCCTTTGACAAAACCTCAACCGCATTGGCGATGCAGTCCGGCATCAATATGTCATCCAAAGACATCATCGCAACGAATTCGCCGGAGGCTGCGGCAAGGACCTTATTGAAGTTGGCGGGGACATTGCCGGAGTTTTCCTGCTTTATGAACCGCGCCGGAAACGGGCTTTTGGCGAGGGCAGCTTCGATCACCCCGACGGAATTGTCAGGTGACCCGTCATCCAAAACAATGATTTCAATGTTTCGGTAGGTTTGTTCATAGATGGATTGCAGCCCCGCGGCGGCGAATTTCGCGTGATTGTAGGATACGCATAAAACAGAACACAGAGGGGACATTCAGGTCTCGCTTTTCTGCCTCGGCGGAGGAGTGGCATGTAAGGGAACGCAATCGACGACGACGCGATGCAGGTATCAGACGACGCGCAATAGTTCAGGCACGATCCGGTTTCTGACAAGGGACGCATCCAGGTGCGGCCCCATTGGCAGGCTCAGCACTTCCTGTGCAAGGCGGCGGGCGATCGGGAAGGCTTTGGCCTCGAAGCCAAGATCTGCATAGGCACTCTGCATATGCGGCGGAATAGGATAGTGGATCAGCGTCCCGATCCCGGCCTTTGCGAGTTGCGCCTGCAGCTGCTCGCGCGCGTCGGTGCGCACAACGAACAGGTGCCAGACCGGTGCGGCCCATTCCGGCACATGCGGCAGGATCAAACCGCTGTCCTTCAACCCCTCGAGATAGGCCGAGGCGATCGCCCGCCGCCTCTCGGTCCAGTCGTCCAGAACCTTCAGCTTTACCCTCAGAACCGCGGCTTGCAGCGGGTCCAGGCGGGAATTCACCCCGGGAAGCTCGTTGACGTATTTCTCGCGCGAGCCGTAGTTGCGCAGCATCGCCACCCGCGCGGCCAGGTCGGCATCATTCGTGGTGATTGCCCCGGCATCGCCAAAGGCGCCAAGGTTTTTGCCCGGGTAGAAGCTCCAGCAGACGATATCGCCATGGCCGCCCAGTCGACGCCCCCTGTAGGCCGCGCCATGCGCTTGCGCGGCATCCTCGATCACCCGCAGGCCGTGGCGTTTGGCGATTTCAAGGATGGGCTGCAGATCGGCGGGTTGTCCGTACAAATGCACGGGCATCACCGCGCGGGTCCGCGGGGTGATTGCGGCCTCGATCAGGTTTGGGTCGATGTTATGGGTGAGCGGATCGGGCTCGACCGGGACAGGCCTGGCGCCCACGCCGGACACCGCAAGCCAGGTGGCGATATAGGTGTTTGAGGGCACGATGACTTCGTCGCCCGGACCAATCCCGAGCGCGCGCAGGGCAAGCGTCAAGGCGTCGAGACCGTTGGCAAGCCCCACGGCAAATCCGGCACCGCAGTAGGCAGCCCATTCCGCCTCGAAAGCCTCGACTTCCGGGCCAAGGATATACCAACCGCCCTCGAGAACGCGCGCCACGGCGGCATCGATCTGCGGTTTCAGCTCGCGATAGGTCGCGCCCAGATCAAGGAAGGGGATCATCACGCCTCTCCACGAAGCGCCGCCAGGAACGCGTTGTAGTCCCTGAAGTAATCGGACTCGTCATAGGGGTGCGACGCAAGCACCATGCAAACGGCGCCCTGGCTGAAGGCGTCCATTTCGCGCCAGATCATTCGGTTGATGTAAAGCCCCTTGCGCGGGTCACGCAGCCAGTATTCGGTCTGGTTCTCGCCATCATCAAGCTTGATGCGGAAACTGCCGGACAAGGCAAAGACCACCTGTTCGAGATCGCGATGCGCATGCCCGCCGCGCTCGGCGTCAACGGGCACATTGTAAAGGTAATAGACCCTGGCGATATCGAACGGCACATGGTTGCCCCCTTCCACGAAGGTCAGGTCGCCGCGAGGATCATGGATTTGCGGCAGGCTGATGATCCTCGCACTGCCTTGGGGCGTGGAAACTCGTGTCATGGAAGGGTCACCCTTTGAGAAGTTGGAGGTAGCTGGCGCGGGTCTTTTCGAACAGCGCGCGCGGATAGTCAAAGAAGATGTCTTGTTCCGTTCGGTGGGTCTCGATCATGCCAAGACGGCGATAGAACGCCTCTGCATGGGTGTTTGCCACCCGCACATCGACCTTGGCCAGCTTCAGGTCCAGATGCTCGAATCCGACACCGAATGACAAGACCGCACTTTCCAGGGCGGCCTTCGGGGGTTTGTTGGCATCGAGTATCCAGCTGCCCCAGGTGAATTGCGCGTCATGGATGTCATAAAGACGCACCAGGCCGCAACGGGTGCCGTCGTGACGCTCGATCACGTAATACAGCTGCTCACACCGGGCCTCCAGGGCTTTGTAGCGCTCAATCCACTGCCGCTGATCCTCGGCCGTCCCCGTAACCGGAGAGAGGTAACGATTGTAGAGCGGATCGACGCGCAACGCATGCGCATAAGGCGCATCTTCGGGCGTGATCAGCCTTAACCTCAGCCGGGGCCCGGTCACATGAGCGACAGGCGATGGTGTCATGATGCCCTCAGACATTTGTTATGGTGCAGCGGCGGCGGTCACCATTATGGGTGTTTCCAACCCGCGCCACCAGTGACAATCCAATGGTTGACCAAGGCTCTTGCGGCGAAGGGCCTGAGGTCGAAGGTCCCCGTCGCCAGGTCGAAATCCGCCAGCCCCACCATGGCGAGGCCGGAGGCGACAAGACACGGGGCATCAGCGCGACAGGCATCGCCGGTCCGTGGTCGGCCACCATCGCGGTCGTCATCGGTTCGGGCGATGCGGATCAGCGGCAGATCTGCCGGATCTGTCCATGCGTTCCACCACAACGCCTTCCTGATCGTGTCGAACGGCGACCGCGCCCGCTATGGCTCGATCACCAGCGCGTGGGAGCACTTCAATGAATGGAAGCGGCTGGAAGAGGCGGATGAAGGCAGCGTCGATGCGGAACGTCTGCTGAATGGCATGCTGGCGCACCACCGACTGCTCGATCTGGTCGAGAACTTCATCCTGTTCGACGAGAGCAAGGCGGGCGCCGCGCGCAAGGTGGTGGCGAGAAACCATCAGGTTCTGGGCGTGAACCGCGCCGTCGCCTCGGTCGCACGGCAAGAGGCGATCAAGGCGGAGATCGCGCCGGGAGAACGACTGCGGCACCGCGTGGTCGAGCTGCCGCTGGAACGCAAGGTGCCGGCGAAGCGCAGGAAGGGCGACCTAGCGCTTGTGACGTCGGAAACGGCGCTTCCGTCTTTCATCTGGGAGAAGGAACAGACCAAGGCAGACGTCGAGGTTTTCATCTTGGACGAGGTCTTCGCAAGTCTACCGTCACCCCCGTTCACGCCCGATGAAAAGAAAGCACTTGCCGCAAGCGTCTACGCCCACCAAGCGAAGAAGACGATGCGGTAAAGGGTGATCAGTTTGCGAAGCATGATGCTCTCCTGTGCCGTGATCTTGGGGGGATGCTCAGGCCTTGTCGGCGGTCTTCAGGCTGAACATCAACTGCTCACGTGCCCGCTTGCCCGGCACCTTGTGGAGCGAGCGCACATCCTCAGGGATGCGGCGGCGGTAATAGTAGGTATTTCCTTTGAGTAGGAGGTGCATGCACATGACCCTTAACAGGCCGCTGAAATAGTCGGCCTCGACTGCGGATGCAGAACATGATTCACCCCTTCCCACGGCGAAGGGGGCCTGTTAAGGCACCTGCGGCGAACATCACTATCAGAGGCACGGTTGGCCGAGCTTGATCGTCAAACCGGACTGGATGCTGCGAAATCCTTTGCGGGCGAAGGCGATCTGTTCCCGGCAGTCGACGAGCTTGAAGATCCGCTTGGCGATCGGCATGCCTTCGGTGGTGATTGTCGTCGTGACCGAGGGCGACCAGGTCGCGATCCTGTTCACCCCGAAATGCGGCTGGAGCGGAAAGTCCCGCCCTGAGGGCCGCATCACATCGATCCACGGCGCCCCGGCGCGGCTGCGGGCATACACGGCGGCCTTACCCGCAGGCGGCGGGGTCGGCGCGGCCGACAGCCCCGGCAGGACTGTCGGCTGCGGCAGTTCCACCTGGCCGCTGGCGCGGTCAATGTGGATGGCGTCGTAGAAGGCTGATCCGTCCGGGCTGACCTTGAAGCTGAAATCGTCATTGCCGAGGAGGCCAATCAGCGCGCGGGCGGCGAAGCCGGTCTTGAAGGCGAAGGCGGCGTCATTCCCGGCGGCCGCCTTGTTGACGGTCGCCTCGATGCCCGCGCCTGCGTTGTTCAGAAGGACGGCAGGCGTGTTCACCGACAGACGATTGAAGCTGTCAGCGGTCGCTCCGCCGAGGCCGAGCAACTGCGCGGTCAAGGCAACATTCGTCTTGCGGACTTCCAGGACGCGCCGAGCATCGTCGTTCACGAATTCGAACAGGGGGCAAGCCAGATCCGGCTTGATTTCGTCTGCGTGCGGCTGGGCAAGGTCGTGCGGGTGAAGTTGCGGGCGGCGCGGTAACGGGGGCACGCTGCCGCCGCGGCCCCGAACCCGCCAGTTGGCGCTTTAACAGGCAGTGTTTTTCGGGTTTATGTGACCTGCAAGCCCAAAACTCACGCCATCTCCGCTACGCAATGACGGGGGAACGAATGCAAGACAGAGCGCCGTCTTCGGGGCCGATCCGCGCCATGTTTCTGGGAACCTGCCGCATGCATGACCCGGAGCATACGATACAGAAATCGAGCGGGCTGCACACGCGCCGCACCCCGCACCGCGTTCACTCGCCGGGGCAGGTGCTGGCATTTATCCGGCATATGAACGGCACCGCCCCCTATCGCCCGGAGACGGTACATCTCGTCTCGGATCATGCCGCCGAACAGGTTCTGGCCTTGGGACAGGACCGACAGGATCTGCTGGACAAGCTTGAAGACCTGCGCTCCGTCTGGCCGAGCTTCGCGGTCCACGTGATCGAGATCAGCGCTCTGCGCGAGTTCGAGGCCGATCTTGGCGGGACCTCGCTGACGGTCAATATTTTCGCCGAGCGCGACCAGGAAAGATATGCCGACGAGATCGCCCGGCAGGCCGCTGCCGGCGTGTCGGTGCCGGTCGCGCCCATTTCCATGCGCCGTCTGACCCAGCATCAGGTGCTCATCGGGATGCGGCAGATCAAGGCCGAACTCAAGGGCAAGCCGGTGATCTGGGTCAGTCACATCCGGCCGGGGGGGACCGAGGAACGGGATGCCGTGGTGAACGCGGTCCGGCTTCTGGGGTCCAATACCCTGCGTGCGGGGGCCGCGGCTTTGGGCGACAGATTCTTCGATCCCTCCGATGTCGCCGCCGAGATGGGCCGGGCCGCCTTCTTCCAGAAAAACGGCGAGGACCTCGATCACATGACACCCGCCGCCGCCGAGAGGTTGGGCCAGATTTATCTCGGCATGATCCGGGACATTCTCGGCAGCTGAGCGGACAATCTGCAGGGCGCGGGCGTTTCGACCGCGCTTGGCCCGGCCCGGGATACCGGCCCGCCTCAGGCTTGCAGACGCTCCGCGCGCGGTGTCTCTTCCCAGCCTTGGAAATGTGCGATCAGCTTGCCCAGATCCGCGACCGCCGCCGCAAGCGAAGTGGTCGCCGCCGTGGTCTCTTCGAACATCGCGGCGTTTTCCTGCGTGGCGGTATCAAGCTGCCCCAGCGCACGGGTGACTTCCGAGATGCCCTGCTCCTGCTCCGTGGCACTTGCCGCGATCTCGCTGACGCGCCCGGAAATGTCGGAAACCGCGCTGGAAATCGTCTCAAGCGCGGTGCCGCAATCGCGCACCAGCGCCACCCCCTCGCTCACCTGGGCGCCGCTGTCGGCAATCAGACTGCCGATTTGCGCCGCGGATTCGGCCGCCCGTTGCGCCAGCGCCCGGACTTCCGAGGCGACAACGGCAAAGCCCCGACCGGCCTCTCCGGCGCGCGCGGCCTCGACCCCGGCATTCAGCGCCAGAAGATTGGTCTGGAAGGCAATGTCGTCGATCACATTGATGATCCGGGTGATCGCCTGCGAGGAGGCTTCGATCCGCTGCATCGCCTCGACCGCTGCCTGCATCGTCACCTGCGACCGGCCCGCCCGGTCACAGGCATCCTGTGCCAGGTTGCGCACGCTGTTGATCCCGGCATTGGTCTGGCCCACCGCGGCCAGCATCTGATGCATCGCCGAAGCGGTCTCATCCAGCGCCGCGGCCGAGGACTCGGTCCGCCGCGACAGGCTGACGGCGGCATTCGCGATTTCGTCGCTATCGGTGCCGATGCTGTGCGCGGCACTTGAAATCTCGCTGACGATCTGGCGCAGGCTGTCGGCGGCGGCGTTGAAATCGTTCCGCAAGGCCTTGAAGGATTCGCCCGCGAACTGATCGATCGTCACATCGAGCCGCCCTTCGGCCATCGCCCGAAGCGACGCGCTCAGCGAGGTCACGACGCGTTGCAGGGCGGCATCGGCATTGGCGCGTTCGGCGTCGATGGCGGCGCGGCGCGCATCTTCCGCGGCGCGGCGGGCGTCCTCGGCCTCGCGGGCGCGGCTTTGCTCCAGACGTTCGCGCTCAATTTCCTGCCGGGCGCGGTCCCGTTCAAGCTCTGCATTCGCGGCGCGTTCGGCGGCAAGGCGGGTTTCGGTCTCGCGCGCCTGCACCAGGGCCAGCCGGAACCGCTCCAGCGTGCGCGCCATGCGCCCGATCTCGTCGGACCGGTCGCGATGCGGCACGTCATTGTCCAGACGCCCCTGTCCGACCTCGTCCATCGAGACGGTGAGCCGGGTCAGCGGCAGGCTGATCGCACCGGACAGCCGCACCGCCAGCAGCGCCGCCGCCGCGACCACCAAAAGACCGATGCCCAGCACCGCAAGGCTCATCCGAAACAGCGGAGACATCAGTTCGGGCGCCGCCTCGCTGGTCAACAAGGCCCATGTGGTGCCCAGAAACGACAGCGGCCGATAGGCGATGTACCGATCGCCCTGCGCATCTTCCACCCGCACCACGCCGGTTTCGCCCGCAAGCGCGGCCCGGGTCGCGGCGTTTTCCTCGCGCGTGGTCAGGATGTCGTCCGTGGGCGTCGCCTTCAGATCCGAACGCAAAAGCCCGTCCGCCCCGACAAGATAAGCCGCCTTGCTGTCATTGCCATCGGTGACATTCTGCACAGCGGCATTCATCGCCCCGACCGGCAGCTGGATCGCGATCACGCCAAGCCGGTTTCCGGCATCGTCCAGAACGGGCGTGGCGACGAAGGCGGCGGGCAGATCGGCGCTGGGCGCGTAACGGGCGAAATCGCGAAAGGCCGCGCCGCCGCGGGGCAGCGCCATCGATTCGCGAAACACCTCGCCAAGGCCGGTGTCCCGGCCTTCGCCGGTCTGCAGGTTGGTGGCGAAATCGCGTTCCTTGAAAACGGTATAGACGAGATTGCCCTGCGGATCGATCAGGAAGATGTCGTAAAACCCGCGCTCGGCCAGGCGCGTCGCGAGGCCAGGATGCAGGTCGGCATGCAGCGCGTCGTAGGGGCTTCCGTCCTGTGCCGAAACCAGCTTGTTCTTTTCTCCCAGCGGGTTCGGATTGTCGTCGATATAGGTTTTTTGCAGCGTTTCCTGGGCATTGGGAATCTTGCCATAGGCCTGCGTCATTGCCACAAGCGCGCGCTGGATGGCATGATCCTCCGCCATCGACAGCAGATCGGCCCGGGTGCCGTTCAGCAAAAGCTCCAGCGTCTGCGCCGGTCCGCGGGCCAGCGTGTCAAGCGTCGCCTCGGAGCTTTCCAGCAGGGTCTGTCGGGTGATCAGATAGGCGGGCAGGGCGGTGCAAAGCACCGCCATCAGCGCGACCAGCATCATCATCGCCGGCAGACGCCGAGAGAGATCCAACGCATTCATCCATGAAATCATGACAGCCCTTCGACCTTGACCACAGCACCGATCCGGCAGCGTAAAGCGCAAAGCTTAAAATGCTGCGAATGGCTTTGCGGTGCCGCGGGCGCTGCAGCACGACCCGTTCCGGGTTCATCTTCTGAAGCCCGCGTGAGAGCTTAGACCGCACGCTCCGGGCGGGAAGCCCCTGAACTGGCCTGCGTATAACAAGGTGCTCCGGCGCCGTGGAACCCCGCCGAGAGCGTCATGATGCCATTGCCGAAGCCGGGGCCAATGCCGTCCCGCGGCCCCCAAGAACGCCAGGCCGTGGACGGCGATCAAGGCCGGTGCGGTCGTGCGCACCGTGGCCCGGCGCGCATCGAAAGGCCGCGGTCTGGCGCTCTGGCAACGATGGCGGGGCTGCCACCGCCGAAGCCCTGTCGCAACGCAGAGGCATCGGGTGAAACCTCCGGGCCAGCGCCTCACGGCGCGGGGGGTCGACGGTCAGGTGGCGAAGGTCCAGGTCGGTGTCGCGGTGCTCAAAGGCTTTTCCAGGCTCGGAATCCCCGTCGCCAAGGTTTCGGGATAAATCTGTCAGGGCGCAGGGGAGTTCCGGCCTTCAGCTGGTTTGCGCAACAAAAAGCCAAAAATGCCCGAGTGGAGCATCTTTTGTTCAGCGCTGATCCGAAGGAAGTGGCTGGGGTACTAGGATTCGAACCTAGGAATGGCGGTACCAAAAACCGCTGCCTTACCGCTTGGCGATACCCCAACGCTGTGCGGCGGTGTTTAGCCAAGGCTGCGGGGGGGCGCAAGAGGAAAAATCACGAAATCCGTTGCGCTTTTTTTCCGCCGCAGGCAAAGCCGTCGCATGACCCAATATGATGCCATCATCCTTGGTGCGGGGGCCGCCGGGCTCTTCTGTGCCGCCGAAGCCACCCGTCGCGGCCGCCGCGTGATCGTGCTGGATCATGCGCAGCGCCCGGGCGAAAAGATCCGGATCTCGGGCGGCGGGCGGTGCAACTTCACCAACCGCGAGCTGACCCGGCAGAATGCGCCCGAGCGGTTCCTCTCGGAAAACCCCCGTTTCGCGTTGTCGGCGCTCAGCCGCTTCACCCCCGCCGACATGATCGCGCGGATCGACGCCGCGGGCATCGCCTGGCACGAAAAGCACCGCGGCCAGCTGTTCTTCGACGGCAAGGCCTGGCAGCTGGTCGATCTGCTGCTGGCCGATCTGCGCGCGGGCGGCGAGATCCGGCTGGGCTGCTCGGTCGAGACGGTGCGGCAGGGGGCGGGAGGCTTCGAGGTGGCCACCTCGGACGGGATCTTGCGCGCGGCCCGGGTGGTGGTGGCGACGGGGGGCAAGTCGATCCCGAAGCTTGGTGCCAGCGGGCTGGGCTATCGCATCGCCGAAAGCTTCGGGCTGCGGCTGACCGAAACCCGCCCCGGCCTTGTGCCGCTGACCTTTGCCGAACAGGATCTGGGGCGCACCGCGCCTCTGGCGGGGATCGGCCTGCCCGCGCGGGTGCGCCTTGGCAAGCGCAGCCTTGAGGAAGACCTGCTGTTCACCCATCGCGGCCTTTCGGGCCCGGCGATCTTGCAGATCTCCAGCTACTGGCGCGAGGGCGAGGCGCTGGTGATCGATCTGGCGCCCGGGCGCGACATTGCCGGGGAGCTGGCCGCGATTCGTGCCGAGACCGGGCGGATCGCGCTGCACACCGCGCTGGGGCGGCTTCTGCCCGACAAGCTGGCGGCGCTGGCGGTGGCGCAATCGGGCCTGTCGGGGCGGCTGGCCGATCACGGCAACCGCGCGCTGGCGCAGCTGGCGGCGCAGGTGCAGGCCTGGCAGGTGCGCCCGGTGGGGTCCGAGGGCTATCGCACCGCCGAGGTGACAGTGGGCGGCGTCGCGACGGACGGCCTTGAGGCGAAGACGCTGGAGGCGAAAGCGGTGCCGGGGCTGCATTTCATCGGCGAGGTGGTCGATGTGACCGGCTGGCTGGGCGGCTACAATTTCCAGTGGGCCTGGTCCTCGGCCTGGGCGGCGGCGCAGGTTTTGTGAGCGGTGCAGGGGGGCGCTGCCCCCCTCTTGGCCTTTGGCCAATTCACCCCCCGGGATATTTTGAGCAAGATAAAGGATAAAACAGAAGGGGCGCCCGGATCGGACGCCTTTTGCGCTTCATCTTGCCGCAAATATCCCGGGGGGAGTCCGCTTGCGGACGGGGGGCAGCGCCCCCCTTCTTACAGCCGGATCGGATCGGCCTTGGCCAGCCGGTCGAAGGCCATCAGCGTCGCGATCAGCTTCGGCATCTGGTCAAGCGGGATCATGTTCGGCCCGTCCGAAGGCGCGGTGTCGGGCGCCTCATGCGTTTCGATGAAGACCCCGGCGATGCCCAGGCTGACGGCGGCGCGCGCCATCACCGGCGCCATTTCGCGCTGCCCGCCCGAGGCGCCGCCCAGCCCGCCCGGCTGCTGCACCGAATGCGTCGCATCCATGATCACCGGATAGCCGGTCTTCGCCATCACCGGCAGGCCGCGCATGTCGGCCACCAGCGCATTGTAGCCAAAGGACGTGCCGCGCTCGGTCAGCAGGATTTTCTCGTTGCCGGTCGAGGCGACCTTTTCCGCCACATTCGGCATGTCCCAGGGCGCCAGGAACTGCCCCTTCTTGATGTTCACCACGCAGCCGGTTTCGCCTGCCGCAAGCAGAAGATCGGTCTGGCGGCACAAAAACGCCGGGATCTGGATCACATCGACGACCTGCGCCGCGATCCGCGCCTGTTCGGGGTCGTGGATGTCGGTCAGCACCGGACAGCCGAGCTTTGCCCGCACCGTCTCAAGGATCGCCAGACCGGCCTCAAGGCCGACCCCGCGCTTGCCCTTCAGGCTGGTGCGGTTCGCCTTGTCGAAACTGCCCTTGAAGACGAATTGCGCCCCCGCCGCGGCGCAGGCTTCCGCCATCACCTCGGCGATCATCAGCGCATGCGGCAGGCTTTCGAGCTGGCAGGGCCCCGCGATCACCGTCAGCGGCAGGTCGTTGGCCACCGTCAGGCGGCCGATGGTGACAGTCTTCATGCTTTCCTCCGGGATCAGCTCGAGACCTGTTCGCGCAGGATCGAGGCCGTCAGCGACAGCATCAGGTAGATACCCGAAAACACGAGGAAGGCCAGCAGCGTGTCTTCGAAGGCGCGCGGATAGGTGGGCTCGTCCGGCGCCACCGGCCGCACCCCCATTTCCAGATAGCGCACCTGCTTGTTCGCCTCGATCCGCGCCACTTCCATCTGCTGCGCCGCCGCCGCCAGAAGCCCCTGCCGGGTTTCCAGTTCCGCCTCGGCGATGCGCAGCTGGCCGGTGACCGAGGCCAGCGATTCGGTGCTGCCGGTCTTTTCGGTCAGCTGCCGCCGCAGTTCCGCGATCATCGTTTCCAGCCGCGAGATGTCGCCCCGCACCCCCGCCACCCGCGCGGGCGACGGGCTCGGGTTGTCGAGCAGCTGCCCCAGCTCCAGACGTTTCTTCTGCAGTTCGGTCTCGAAGCCGTTCACCTGGCTCATCTTGCCCGCGCCCTCCGCGGCCGGGTCCAGAATGCCCACCTTTTCCTGCAATTCCAGAACCTTGGCCTGGGCGGCAAAGACCTTCTTCTCGGCGTCTTCATAGCTTTCGCGGGCGCCGCGCATCTGGTCTTCGCGCAGCCGCCCGGTCAGCTTGTCCACCTGTTCCTCGGCATAGGAGATCAGCGCCTCGGAAAAGGCCTTCGAGACCTGCGGATCGGCGGCGATCACCTCCATGCGGACCAGCCCCTCCGAGGGGTCGTAGCCGATCTTCACGGTGCGTTTGTAAAGCTTGTAGGCGGATTCGTTCGTCGCGCCGGGTTCCAGCCGCTGGATCGGGTCGATTCCGGGCTGCGAGAAATGCTCCTTGAAGCCCTTGTCCGCCTCAAGCCGCAGCATCGCATCGCGCGACTGCAGGAAGCTTTGCACCGTCACCGAATCCTGGTTCGTCGCCAGCTGCGTTCCCGAAAACAGCCCGCCCAGACCGGAGCTGCCGCCGCCCATGCTGTCGGCCTTCTGGATCACGAATTCGGTCTTCGTGGCATACATCGGCGTGGCGACGGCGAAATAATACCAGCCCGCGATCAGTGTCGGCAGGAAGACGAAAAAGCTCAGCCGGGCCAGCAACAGCCCGATGCGACGACGACGGCGCCGGGCGATGTCACGCTGGATCTTGATGATCTCGCGCGCGCGGGTGCCTTCGTCCAGCGCCGCGGCGCCGCGCGGCGGGGCGGGCACCTGCGCGGGGGAGATCGTCTGCGGCAGCTGCACCCGGGTGTCGGCGCCCGCGCCGTCGATCCGCGCCAGCGCCTTGGTGGTGGCCGAGCCCCCCCGGGCGCCCGGCATCGGCATCGCCGCCGCCTGCGCCGCCGTCTCGGCATCGGCGCGTTCCAGCGCCATCAGCGCGTTGCGGTCGAACGGGTCAATGCCGCGGCGGCGCAACAGCAGCACCGCCTCGAAATCCGAACTCGCCTCGATCCCGTGCTTTTGCGCCGTCCGCCGTGCCAGCCGCAGCTGCCGCCCGGTCAGACCCTCGCCGCGGATGCTGGCGATGTCGGCGTCGCTGGCGCTCTCGGCGGGCGTCTCCCCCTGCGCCGTCTTGCGCGGGGCGGCGGTCGGATAGGGCGCTTCGCCGAACCCGTCCTCCTGCGGCTGAAACAGATCGCTGCCATCGCCCGAAAGCGGTTCCGCCCGGGGGGCAGGCCGGGGTTCGGGTCGGGGTTCGGGCGGTGTCTCCGGCGCGGCGGCCGGGGTCGGAGAGGCGGAGGTCGGAGCTGCGGAAGGCGCCCCGGTCTCGGCCCCCAGCCGTTCGGCGCGGCGGCGCAGCAGCTCCTCGACCGGGGTCAGATCGGCCGAGAGGCCGGGTCTGTCCGCCGGAACCGGCGTTTCGGGGCGGATGCGATACCGGATCGCCTTAGGAATGGTAGTCATACATCCGTTTCGCTTCTTCCAGAGTGTCGAACAGGTAAAGCTGCCCGTCGCGCAGCACGGCGGCGGTGCGGCAGAACTTTTCAAGGGTGCTCGCCTGATGCGAGACGACGATCACCGTCGCCTCCTTCAGCCGGTCGCGCAGGATCGCCCCGGCCTTGCGGTTGAACTCGACATCGGTGGTCGAGGGCATCCCCTCGTCGATCAGATAGATGTCGAATTCCAGCGCAAGCAGCAGCGCGAAAGTCAGCCGCGCCCGCATGCCCTGGCTGTAGGTGCCCACCGGCATGTCGAAATATTCCTCGAGCCCGCACAGCCAGCGGCAGAAGGCTTCGACGTAATCGGGGTCCAGCCCGTAAAGGCGGGCAATGAAGCGGGTGTTCTCGCGCCCGGAATGACGCGGCACGACCCCGCCCATGAAGCCCAGCGGAAACGACACCCGGCAGTTTTTGCGGATCTCGCCCTCGTCGGGTTTTTCCAGCCCCGCCATCATGTTGATGATCGTCGTCTTGCCGGTGCCGTTGGGCGCAAGGATGCCAAGCGAATTGCCCAGCTCGACCCGGAACGAGGCCCGGTCAAGGATCACCTTGCGCCGCTTGCCCGTCCAGAAGGACTTGCTGACATTGTCGAATTCGAGCATCGCTTCCCGGCCTGCCGTGCCGCCTCTTGCCCCGGTCGGTGCCTCCGTCCCGATCGGGGGCACCATCGCCGCGGGTTCCCCTTGCTAAAGACGCATTGGGGCGAGAATATGTCGGAAAGGCCTGTGCGTCCACACGCGCCGCGCGTCTTTTCCTTGCTCCCCGCGGTCTGGCGCAATACGGGGGGCTGAAACGCAATCCGGGGTCGCCGGGGCGGCGCCGCCTGCCCTTGCGCCCGGGGGAAGGAGAGCCCGCGATGACATCCGATCCGACCGCCTATGACCGCGCCCATGCCGCGATGGAGGCCGACCCCGAGAACGAGGCGCTGCGGCTGGCCGTCTATGACCGGCTGGCCGATGCCGAGCTGTTCGTGCTGCTCGAACGCGAACCCGATGCCGAGGATGACATCGTCCCGCAGGTCTTCGAGACCGAGGAGGGCGATTTCGTGCTGGCCTTCGACACCGAGGAGCGGCTGGCGTCCTTTTCCGACGAACCCCTGCCCTATGTGGCGCTGCCCGGCCGGGTAATCGCGCAGGTTCTGGCGGGCGAGGGGGTCGGTCTGGGGGTGAACCTTGGCGTGGCCGAAAGCGCGATGCTGCTGCCGCCCGAGGCGCTGGAATGGCTCTCGCACACGCTGACCCATGCGCCCGAGGCCACGGCGGCGCGGCCGGTGGATTTCTCTGCCCCGTCGCTCTCGCCCGCCGTCCTGGCGCTGCTGCTGCCGGCCTTTCAGGCGAAATTCGAGCAGCTGGCCGGGCTTGCGACCGAGGCGGTGCTGGGCGGTGTCCGCTATGACGACGGGCGGCGCGGCCATGTGCTGGCCTTTCTGGGCGCCCCCGACCCGGCGCGGGCGGGCATTGCCAAGGCGATGGGCGAGGCGCTGATGTTTTCGGGCCTTGAAGCCGGGGAGCTTGACGTGACCTTCCTTGACGCCGCGGACCCGGCGGCGCGGGAGCTGCTGGACAAGGGGCTGGTGCTGCCTTTGCCCGAGCGGGTGGTGGAAGAGGTGCAGGAGCTGAAGCTGACCGCCCCCGGCATGGACCCGGACAAGCCGCCGATCCTGCGCTGAGGCGGGATTTCGGGCGGATCAGAAAAGGCACGGCCTTTCCCCGCCGCCATGGGCGGGGCGGGCGCTGGCCGGGACGCTTTGGCGCCCCGGCGGTCATGCGACATCTGTTTCGCGTGACCTCGGCGATGGCCTCGGTCAGCCGACCCATCGTTTTGGTTGCGCGAATCCGCAGGATTGGTCATAACTTTTGACCGGAGCGGAGGAGAACGCCATGCAGATGCCCCTTCCCAGCGCCAGGGTGCTGGCCGAAAAGGCTTTGATCGTCAAACGCCTGCGGGCGATCCTGCCGCGCGATTCGGTGATCGACGATCCTGCCGAAACCCGGGCCTATGAATGCGATGCGCTTTCGGCCTATCGCTGCGCCCCCCTGGCGGTCGTGCTGCCGCGCACCACCGAAGAAGTCGCGGCCTGTCTGAAGCTGTGCCACCAGATGGGCGTTCCGGTGGTGCCGCGCGGCGCGGGGACTTCGCTGGCCGGGGGCTCGATGCCGTCTGCCGATGCCGTCGTGCTGGGGCTGGCGCGGATGAACCGGGTGCTGGAGGTCGATTACGCGAACCGCTTCATCCGGGTCGAGGCCGGGCGCACGAACCTGTCGGTCACCGGCGCGATCGAGGCCGAAGGCTGGTTTTACGCCCCCGACCCGTCGAGCCAGCTCGCCTGCGCCATCGCGGGCAATATCGGGATGAATTCGGGCGGGGCGCATTGTCTTAAATACGGTGTCACCACGAATAACCTTTTGGGCGTCAAGCTGGTGACGATGCAGGGCGAGGTGGTCGAGATCGGCGGGCCTTATTGCGACGCGGGCGGGTTGGACCTTCTGGGCGTCATTTGCGGCTCGGAAGGGCAATTGGGGGTGGTGACCGAGGCCACCTTGCGCATCCTGCGCCAGCCCGAAGGCGCGCGCCCGGTGCTGATCGGCTTTGCGTCGAACGAGGTTGCGGGGGCCTGCGTCGCCGACATCATCCGCGCGGGCATCCTGCCCGTGGCGATCGAATTCATGGACCGCCCCTGCATCGAGGCGACCGAGGCCTTTTGCCATGCGGGCTACCCCGAGTGCGAGGCGCTTTTGATCGTCGAATGCGAGGGGTCGCAAGCCGAGATCGCCGAGCAGCTGGGCCTGATCCGGCAGATCGCGATGACCCACGACCCGGTGGAGTTCCGCGAGGCGCAATCGCCCGAGGAGGCGAAGCGGATTTGGCTGGGCCGCAAATCGGCCTTCGGCGCGATGGGGCAAAAGGGCGATTACATGTGTCTGGACGGGACGATTCCGGTCTCGGCCCTGCCGATGGTGCTGCGCCGGATCGGCGAGATTTCCCGCGACTTCGGGCTGGAGGTCGGCAATGTCTTTCACGCCGGCGATGGCAACATGCATCCCTTGATCATCTACAACGCCAATGAACCCGGGCAGCAAGAGCTGTGCGAGCGGATGGGGGCGGAGATCCTGAAGCTTTGCGTCGAGGCGGGCGGTTGTCTGACCGGCGAGCATGGCGTGGGGATCGAAAAGCGCGATCTGATGGCGGTGCAATTCGCCCCTGCGGATCTGGAGGCGCAGATGCGGGTCAAGGATGTCTTTGATCCGAAGTGGTTGCTGAATGCCGCGAAGGTGTTTCCGCTCGATGTCAGCGCGTCGCGGCGGGGGTAAGGCAGGCCGGGGGCGCTGCCCCCGGACCCCCGGGATATTTACGGCAAGATGAAAGCAGGGCCGATGAAGGTTGAAAGCGAAAGTCAGCTGGTCGAGGCGGTGCGCGGGGCGCGGGCGCCCTTGCGGATCGCTGGCGGTGGCACGCGGCCGGTGGGCGCTTTGGCCGGGGAGCCGCTGCAGGTGGCGATTTCGGGGATTTCGCTTTACGAGCCGGGGGCGCTGACGCTGATTGCCGGGGCGGGCACGCCGCTGTCCGAGATCGAGGCGGCGGTGGCCGCCGAAGGCCAGCGGCTGCCCTTTGAGCCCGCGCGCTGGGGCGCGCTGCTGGGGGCTGCGGGCGAAAGCACGATCGGCGGGGTGGTGGCGGCCAATGTCTCGGGGCCGCGGCGGGTGCAGGCGGGGGCCTGCCGCGACAGTCTGATCGGGGTGCGCTTTGTCGATGGCACCGGGGCGGCGGTGAAGAACGGCGGGCGGGTGATGAAGAATGTCACCGGCTATGATCTGGTCAAGCTGATGGCCGGGTCCTGGGGGACGCTGGGCGTTTTGAGCGAGGTGGCCTTCAAGCTTCTGCCCGCCGCGCCCGCGCAGGCGACTTTGGTGATCGATGTGCCGCTTTCCGAGGCGGCCAAGGTGCTGGCGGCGGCGCTTGGCTCGCAATTCGATGTTTCGGGCGCGGGCTGGTTGCCCGGGGTGGGGGCGATTGTCCGCATCGAGGGGCTGGAGCAATCCGTGGCCTATCGCGCCGGGCGGTTGGCCGAGGTCCTCGCGGCCTGGGCGCCGAAAGTGATGCGCGACGAGGGCGCGGGGCTGTGGCGCGATCTGGCCGGGGCGGTGCCGCTGCAGGGTCAGCCGGGCGATCTGTGGCGGTTTTCGGTCAAGCCCTCGGACGGGCCGCAGGTCGCGGCGCGGCTCGGTGGGCGGGCGGTGCTCGACTGGGGCGGCGGGCTGGTCTGGGCGCGGGTGGCGCCCGGCACCGATGCGCGCCAGCTGGCCGCGCCCTATGCGGGCCATGCCACCTGTCTGCGCGGCGCTTTCCCGGCCTTTGAACCCGAAGCCGCGCCGGTGGCCGCGCTGCGCCGCGGGCTGCGGGACCGCTTTGATCCGAAAGGCCTTTTCAACCCCGGAAAGATGGGCTGATGCAGACGAATTTCACGCCCGAGCAGCTGGCCGATCCCGCGCTGGCCCGCGCCAACCAGATCCTGCGCAGCTGTGTGCATTGCGGTTTTTGCACCGCCACCTGCCCCAGCTATCAGGTGCTGGGCGACGAGCTCGACAGCCCGCGCGGGCGCATCTATCTGATCAAGGAGATGCTGGAAACCGGCCGCCCCGCCGATGCCCGCACGGCAAAGCATATCGACCGCTGTCTGGGCTGTCTGGCCTGCATGACCACCTGTCCTTCGGGCGTCGATTACATGCATCTGATCGACCAGGCCCGGGCGCATGTGGACCGCACCTATAAACGCCCGCTGCTCGATCGGGCGCTGCGCTTCCTGCTGGCGAAAACCGTGCCGCATCCGGCCCGGTTCCGCCTTGCAATGACGGCGGCGCGGTGGGCGAAACCCCTGGCCCGGGCCGTCCCCGATGCGCGGCTGCGCGCGATGCTGGCGCTCGCGCCCGAGCGGCTGCCCAAGCCCTCGCCCAATGTGAAACCGCAGGTCTTTCCGGCGCTGGGCCCCCGGCGCTATCGCGTGGCGCTGCAGACCGGCTGCGCGCAAAAGGCGCTTGATACCGATATCAACGACGCGACGATCCGGCTGTTGCGGCGGCTGGGCTGCGAGGTGGTCATTCCGCAGAAACTGGGCTGTTGCGGCGCGCTTGTGCATCACATGGGCCGCGAGGCCGAGGCGCATGGCCAGGCCGCGGCCAATATCCGCGCCTATCTGGCGGCGGGGCGGCTGGATGCGATCATCATCAACACTTCGGGCTGCGGCACGACGGTGAAGGATTACGGCAGCTATTTCGCAGGCACGCCCTTGCAGGAGGAGGCCGCGCAGGTGGCGGGCCTTGCCCGCGATATCACCGAGTTTGTGGCGGATATCGGCCTGCCCGAGGCGGCGCCGAAGCCGCTGCGCGTCGCCTATCATGCCGCCTGTTCGCTGCAGCATGGCCAGCAGATCAGGACCGCGCCCAAGGATCTTTTGAAAGCCGCGGGCTTCACCGTGGTCGAACCCGCCGACAGCCATCTGTGCTGCGGCTCGGCGGGCACCTACAACCTGCTGCAACCCGAGATTTCGGGCGAGCTGAAACGGCGCAAGGTCGCGACGCTTGAGGCCACCGCGCCGCAGCTGATCGCGACGGGCAATATCGGCTGCATGATGCAGATCGGCTCGGGCACCGGGCTGCCCGTCGTGCATACGGTCGAGCTGCTCGACTGGGCCACGGGCGGGCCGAAACCGCCGCGGCTGGCGGCCCTGCCTTAATCTTGCCCAAGGCGCAGGCTAGGCAGAGGGACCGGACCGGAGTGACACATGCGCCTGCGCCTTGCCCTTGCCCTGATCGCGCTTTGCGCCGCCCCCGTTGCGGCGTTCGAAAGCGGGCTCAAGCTTCTGGCGACCGGCAATGACAGCCGCGGCTGGGAGGCGGTCGGGCGGCTTGATCTCGGCCATGGCAGTTTCTGCACCGGCACGCTGATTGCCCCCGATCTGGTGCTGACGGCGGCGCATTGTCTTTATGATCCGAAGACGCAAAAGATGATCGACACCCGCGCGATCGAGTTTCAGGCCGGGCTGCGCAACGGCCGCGCCGTCGCCTATCGCAATGCCCGCCGTGCCGTTGCGCATCCGTCCTATCAATATCTTGGGCCGCGGCAGTTCGATCTTGTGGGCTATGATCTGGCGCTGGTGCAGCTCGATCAGCCGATCCGGCTGCCGCAGGTGCAGCCCTTCGCGCTCGATACCTCTCCCGCCGAGGGCGATACGGTCGGTGTCGTTTCCTATGCCCATGACCGCGCCGAGGCCCCGGCGCTGCAAAGCATGTGCAACGTGCTGACCCGCGACAGCGATGTCGTGCTGATGAATTGCGCCGCCGATTTCGGATCGTCGGGGGCGCCGGTCTTCGCCATGCGCAGCTTCGAGCCGAAGATCGTCTCGGTCGTGTCGGCCAAGGCGGAGCTGCGCGGCAAAAAGGTCTCGCTGGGCACCTTGGTCGAGCGGGTCGAGGCGGTGCGGGCGGAACTGGCGCTGCCCGACAGCACCGCCCCGGTGAACGAGACGCGCCGCATCGGCGGGGCGAAATTCATCCGGCCCTGACCCGTCCCGGGCCATGTCGGCCGCATCACGCCCGCTCCGGGGCCCGAATCCGGCGCGGCATCACCTTTCAGGGATATTGCAAGCAGCATATGATGGAGCCTTTAAGGCGTTGAAATAAAAATGAAAATATTGAATATATTTTCATCTGGCGGCTCGGTTCGGTAAATTCAGTCGCTGGCGGCCAAACATCGCGGCTTGCAGCCCCTTCCCCCGGGCGGGGCGCCGGTTCAGGCTTGCCCGACGCGTAAAACCGGGGGAAGCTGGGGCAGAGGATCAAAGCGGTGGTGTCGATGTTCGAAGGTCATGGGTGGTTGCTGCCGATTCTGGACGATCTGATCGCGCATTGCGAAATCCAGGCGCTGCGCTCGACCTCGGCCGGGCTGCAGGCGGCGCGGGTGGCGCTGGTGGCGCATTGCGGGCCGCGCGGTCAGGCGCTGGCAGAGGATCCGCAGGAACGCTGGCTGGGCGAGGTGATCGACGAGCTGGTCCGCTATTGCCACCAGCAGGGGCTGGAGGAGGTCGAGACCCGGCTGATGCGCGCGCGGGACGCCTGGCATGCCGAGGCCCATCCGCCGCCGCGCGGCAATGTGCTGACCTTCCCCGCAGGCTTCGGACGCGCGCGCGACGAGCCTGCCTGAACCGGGCTCAGGCGGGCTGCCGCTTGCGGTCGTGCTGCCAGAGCCTTGCGAAATCGGGCGCCGAGAGCGGCACCGAGAACAGATAGCCCTGCAGCACGTCGCAGCCCAGATCGCGCAGGATCTCCGCTTGGGCTGCGGTTTCGACGCCCTCGGCCACGGTGGCGGTGCCCAGCGTCTCGGCGATTTCGATGATCGCGCGCACCAGATTGCGCGCCTGCGGATCGCGGCCCAGCGGCGCGACGATGCGGCGGTCGATCTTCAGCGCCGAGGGGGCGATCTGCATCAGCCCGATGATCGAGGCATGGCCCGAGCCGAAATCGTCGATCTCGATGTCGATGCCCGCCTCGCGGATCGCGTCGAGATGGAAGCGGAAAAGATCGGTTTCATCCTCGACCAGGATCGATTCGAGCAGCTCGAAAGTCACCCGCGTCTCGCCGCGGGCAATCGTCCGCGCCGCCCGCACCACATCGGGGTCGTGCATCCGCCCCGAAGAGACGTTGAAGCTGATTTTCGGCACGATCAGCCCGCGCTCGCGCCAGAAGGCCAGCGACTCGCGCGCGCGTTCCATCACCACGCGGTCGATCTCGGGCACCAGACGCAGCTGCTCGGCCACATGCATGAAGGCCTGCGGCGTCAGCAGGCCGCGTTGGGGGTGGCGCCAGCGCAGCAGCGTCTCGACCCCGGTCAGGCGGTGATCGCGGGCCGAGACCTGCGCCTGAAAGAACGGCTCGAATTCGTTGCGCTCAAGCCCTTCCTGGATCTCGGCCGCCAGTTCGCGGTCGCGGCGCAGGTTCTGATGCAGCTCGGGGGTGAAGAATTCCATCCGGTTGCGGCCGGTTTCCTTGGCCCGATAAAGCGCGGCATCGGCGAAGAACTGGATTTCCGGGCCGGTGCTGGCCAGGTTCTCCGCCTCGGCGATCCCGAAAGAGGCGCCAAAGCGGCATTGCCGCCCGGCGAACATCAGCGGTTCGAGGAGCTTGTCCTGAATCCGCCGGATCAGCGTTCCGGCATCCTCGCGGCCCAGCCCGCGCGCCAGAATCACCGAGAATTCGTCGCCGCCGATCCGGGCCGCGAAATCGCCCTCGCGCAGGCAGTCGCGCAGCACGTCGGCCACGCGGCACAGCACCAGATCGCCCGCATCATGGCCCAGCGTGTCGTTCACATGCTTGAACCGGTCGAGGTCGATACGGATCAGCGTGCAGCGGCAGCCGCCCGCGGCCTTCGCCTGCGCGATCCGGTTCGCCAGCACCTGATCGTAATAGCGCCGGTTCGGCAGCCCGGTCAGCCCGTCATGCAGCGCCTGCCATTCGTTCGCGCGCTGCCGATCCTCGGCCAGCCGGTAGGCTTGCCGCAATTCGGCCTCGCGCTGCACATCGGTCGTGACATCGTGCAGCGCGCCGGTCCAGACCACCGACCCGTCGGCCAGAGGCTTGGCGGTGGCGGAATTCGACAGCCAGACCCGGCCGCGCCGCGGATGCAGGATGCAGAAGCGCTGGTTCCACAGGTCGAAATGGTTCTGCCAGGCGTCGTCGCAGGTCAGGAACGACAGCAGGGCGTCCAGATCAAGGTGACTGTCCTCGCGTCCCGCCTCACCCAGCAGGGTCACGCCGCCCGCCTCCAGCCCGAGCAGGTTGCGGAACTGCGGGCTGGTATAGGCAACGATCGAGCGGCCGTTGCGGAACCTTTGCACCTCGTAAAGGCCGACCGGGGCCACCGCGGCGATCGAGGCCAGACGTTCATGCGCCTGCAGCGCGGCGGCGGCGGCATGCGTCGCCCGGGCCTCGGTTTCGACATTCTCGGTGACATCGAGGATCTGGCCAAACCAGCACACCGCGGCATCGGCGCGGCGGAAGGGTGCTGCGGCGACGCTGAGCCAGCGCAGGCCGCGGGCGGGATGGCGGACCGAGAGCCGCATCTCGATCGCCGCGCCGCCGCGCTGCGCCGCGGTTGCGCGCCGCAGCAGCCGGGTGATCTGCGCGCGCGGCACATGGCGGAAGACGGCGCGGGCGTCGTTCAGGATCTCGCCGCCCGGGACCCCGGCCAGATCGGGCAGCCGGGCGCTGAAATAGGGCAGCCGCATCTGCCCCGAAGCGCCCATCCGGAATTCGAAGAGCGCGCCCGGCGCATTGTCGGCCAAAGTGTCGAGCCGCTCGCGCGCAAGGCGGGCGGCCTTGGCGGCATCGGCCAGCCGGGTCTCGGTTTCCTTGGCCTGATCGATGCAGATCAGCGCCCCGGCCACCAGCGGCGGCAGGCCCGGATCGCCGCGCTCGACGCGGCGGGCGACGGCGCGATACCAGTGATAGCTGCCGTCCTTGTGCTGGCGGCGGTGGACATGGTCGAAAAGCGGCGTGCGGCCCGCCCTCTGATCCTCCATTGCGGCGCGCACCCCGGGCAGATCCTCGGGGTGGACGAGGCTGCACCAGCCCGCATCGGTGGTCGGGAACTCGTCCGGTTCGAAGCCGAACAGCCGATAGGTCTCGTCGGGGGTCCAGGCCTCGCCCTGCAGCGGGCTGGAGCAGAAATGCCCGATCCCGGCGCAAAGCCCCGAGGTGCGCAGCATTTCTTCGCGTTGCTGGGCGCGGTGGCGGGCGTGCTGGGCTTCGGCCAGGGCGCGGGCGATCAGCGCCTCGTCGGTCTTGCGGGCGCTGATGTCGGTCAGGCTGCCGCACAGGGTCACCGGCTGGCAGGGCGTCGCCTGCGGCATCCGGTAGCCGCGCGCGGTGAACCAGGCCCAGTCGCCATCGGCGCGGCGCAGGCGCATGTCCTGGCTGAACCGGTCGCTGCGCCCGCGGGTCAGCGCGACAAAGGCCCGCTGCATCCTGATCCGGTCGGCGGGATGGATGCGGGCGGCCAGCCCGGCCAGATCCAAAGCCGGCCGCGCCGGCAGCCCAAGCATCGCCGCCAGATGCGGGCTCAGCTCGCCGCTGCGATGACCGGGGTGATAGACCCAGGGCGCCAGATCGCTGTTTTCGGTCGAGATTCGCAGCACTTCGGCGCTTTCCCGGGCCTTGCGGCGGGCCTCCTCGGTGGCGCGCAGCGCGGCAAGGCCGGTGCAGAGGATGCGCCCGTCCCCCCCGGCCGAGGCCCGTTCGTCCATGTCGAGCACCAGCACGATCCAGAGCGGTCCAGTGCCGCCCCCCGTCTCGCCCGCAGCCTTGCCCGCGGTCTCGGCCGTGGCGGGCCAGACCAGCGCCTCGACGACATGGGGAGGCGCCGCGGCGCGGTCGAGCGCCAGCCTGAACCGCGTCGCATCGCGGACCCCGCCGCCCCGCAGCGCCGCCAGAATCCGGGTCCCCAGCGCGCAGGGGATCACCTCGGCCAGGCGCAGACCGGAAAGCCCGGTCCCCGAAACGGCAGGCCGGGCGGTGCCGAAGACCCGGTCGGCCTCGGCATTGGCGGCCAGAATCCGCCCCGGAGACGAGACGACGAAAGCGGCGCCGGGACAGGCGGCCAGCAGGGCAATGAGCGGCGCAGAGGTCAGGGACATCAGGAATGGACCCTTCGAATGAATGCGACTCACCAAACCCCGAACCGGTTAAGGTGGCGTTTCCAGCCGCGCAAAAGGATCGGAGCGGGACGATTTCGCTCAGGGCGTTCAGGCGGGATCGCCCCGCACACGCAGGCGTTGCGCCCGGTGGTGCGACATTTTGTCATGCCGCCCGGCGGCGGGTGATTTGTCCGCGATCGCCCCGCCCGCACACACACCGTTGCACGCTCAGGTTGAAAAACTCCTTTGTGATCAAGGGCTTTTGTCAATCTTTGGCTAACTATCCCGCGGTTAGGATTGGTTACCACTCACGCAGACGACCCTCTTCCACTCAAAGAGAACCCCGATGAATGCACTCACTCCGACCTCCCTTTCCCGGGAGGGCGAAGCCGATTTCGGCTTCCATGAGCTTTTCTTTTCGCGCACCGACAGCCGGGGCGTGATCCAGTCTGGCAACGAGGTCTTCCGCCGCATCTCCGGCTATGGCTGGGGCGATCTTCTGGGCGCGCCGCACAAGATCGTGCGCCATCCCGACACGCCGCGCGGGGTGTTCCGCATCCTGTGGACGGCGCTGGGCAAGGGCGATCCGGTGGGCGCCTATGTGAAGAACCGCGCCCGCAACGGCGATCACTACTGGGTCTTCGCGGTGCTGCTGCCGGTTCCGGGCGGGTTCCTGTCGGTGCGGATGAAACCCTCGACGCCGCTGTTTGCCCGGGTCCGCGACATCTATGCCGAGATCGCGCAGCGCGAACGCGCCGAGGGGCTGGACCCGGCCGAGGGGGCCTTGGCGCTGCGCGACTTTGCCGCCACGGCCGGGTATTCGAGCTACACAAGTTTCATGGCCGCGGCGATGGGGCAGGAGCTGGCGGCCCGCGACGCCCGGCTGGGCCGTCCGGCCGATGCCCGCACCGCGCAGCTGATCGCGCTCAACACCTCGCTCGAGCAGGTCTCGCGCGAGGAACGCAACCTTTTGCGCAGCTTCGAGGCGCTGCAATCGGTGCCCAACAACATGCGCATCATCGCCTCGCGGCTGGAGCCCTCGGGCGGGCCGGTCTCGGCGATTTCGGAAAACTACCGCAGCTCGTCGCAGGTGATTTCGGAACGGCTGCGCAGCTTCGTCTCCGGGCCGGACAACCTGTGCGACCGGGTGTCCCGGCAGGCGTCGAAGGCGCTGTTCCTGATCGGGGCGCATCGGGTGCTGTCGGAGATGCGGCAGACCTTCGCCGATGCGACGCCGGTGCCGGGGATCGACTGGGCGCAGGAACGCCAGACCCTGAACGCGATCGACGCCCAGGCGCAGCGCGACACCGGCGCGGCGATGGAACAGGCGATCGCCCATGCCGAGGTGCTGGGCCGCGCCAGCGCCGAGATCCGCCGTCAGATGCTGGGGCTCGACACGATCCGGGTGCTGGGCCGGGTGGAGACCGGGCGGATGCGTGGCACCAACACGCAGCTTTCGGCGACGATCGACCAGCTCGACGTGTCGCATTCCGACATCCGGCTGCGGCTGGAAACGATCATGCGGCTCTCGGAGGGGATTGGCACGTCGATGCGGATGTTCCAGCGCATGCAGCGCATGGAGTAAGCCGGTGCTAGGCGGGGCTGTCACAGCCCCGCCCGCGCCAGCGCCCGGTCGGTCAGCTGGTTCAGCAGCAGTGTCAGCGCCAGAATGACCAGAAGCGCCGCGAACATCAGATCGATCCGCATCCGGGCGTTCGCCATCAGCATCAGATAGCCGAGTCCGCTGGAGGCTCCGACCCATTCGCCGATCACCGCGCCGGTGGGCGCATAGGTGACGGCGATGCGCAGCCCGGCGGCGCCCTGCGGCAGCGCATGCGGCAGGCGCAGCCAGATCAGGCTGCGCAGCCGTGACGCCCGGGCGATCCGCGCCAGATCGAGCACCGGCGCGGGCGTGGCGCAAAGCCCGTCATGCAGGCCCGAGGCGACGGGAAAGACCACCAGCAGCGCCACCATCGCCACCTTCGGCCCCGGCCCGTAGCCCAGCCACAGTGTCAGCACCGGCGCCAGCACGAAGACCGGCAGCGCCTGCGCCCCCGCCAGCACCGGGCCGATCAGCCGTTGCAGTCCGGGCGCCAGCGCCATCGCCAGTGCCAGCGTGACGCCAAGGCCGGTGCCAAGCGCCAGCCCGGCCGCGGTCTCGGTCAGGGTGGTCAGGGCGTGCTGCCCGATCAGGCCGCGCTCTCGCCACAGCGTTTCGAACACCCGCAAGGGCGGCGGCAGCACGAAGGCGGGCACCAGCGCCGCGGCGCAGACCGCCTGCCACAGCGCGAAAATCGCCAGAACCGGCCAGATCCGCGCGCTCATGGCCGCCGCATCCGCGCCAGAAGCGCCGCCGCCGCCTGCGCCAGCCCCGGATCGGCGAGCGGCACCGGACGCGGACCGGGCAGGGGCGGGATCTGGTGCAGCAGGGCATCTTGCAGCAGCAAAACCCGGTCGCCCAGCCGCAGCGCCTCGGTCGGATCATGCGTCACCATCACCACGGTCTTGCCCGCAAGACAGGCCGCCGCCAGATCCTGCATCGCCGCGCGGGTGGGGGCATCGAGCGCGGAAAAGGGTTCATCCAGCGCCACCAGCGCGGCATCGTCGGCCAGCACCCGGGCCAGCGCCAGCCGCTGCCGCTCGCCGCCCGACAGCGCCTCGGGCCGGTCGGTGCCGCGGCCCGCCAGCCCGACGGCCTCCAGCAGCGCCTCGGCCCGGGCGCGGGGCAGGGGCTCGCCACGCAGCCGCGCCATCAGCCGCAGATTGCCCAGAACCGACAGCCGCGGCTGCAACAGATCGGCCTGCGCCATCCAGCCGATGCGGTCGGGCGCCTGCCGGGTCCCCTCCAGCCGGGCCGCGACGGGCAGCCCGGCCAAAAGCCGCAACAGCGTCGATTTCCCGGCGCCCGAGGCCCCCAGAAGGCAGGTCCAGCCGGGGGTCAGCCGCAGGTCAAGCTGGCGCAGCAGCGGGCGATCGCCCAGCCAGACCTGACCCGCAAGCGCGACGGTCATTTGCCCACCGCGATCGTCTCCACCGGCGGGGCGGTGGCGATCAGCCCGGTCTCGACCAGAAAGACGCCGAAATCGCGGTAGCGCGCGACATCCAGCGCCGCCGGATCGCGGGCGAAATGCGGCCAGGTGTCGGGCCAGGCCTTCGCATTCAGCGGGTCATCCAGTTCCGCCGCATGGGCGCGGAACGTGTCCCAGCCCGCCTGCGGATCGGCGGCGATCTCGGCGGCGGCGCGGCCGGTGGCGGCCAGAAACCGGGCGATGCGGTCATCCCCCGCCAGATCGGCGCGGGCGAGATAGATCAGCTCGTCATAGGCGGGCACGCCGTTTTCCTCGGGCAGGAAGCAGCGGCCCTGATGGCCGATGGCCGCCATCTGATGCAGCTCGAAATTGCGAAACGCCCCCGAGACCGCCGCGACCTGCCCGGTCGCCACCGCGGGCGTCAGCGCGAAATTGACGTTGATCGTCTCGACCTCGGCGGGATCGACGCCGTTGTGGCGCAGCATCCGCTGCATCAGCGCCGCCTCGATCCCGGCGAGCGAATAGCCGACCTTGCGACCGCGCAGATCGGCCATCGTCCGCACCGGCCCCGCGGCATCGGCCATGACGCAGTAAAGCGGCGCATCGATCAGCGTGCCGACCCGTTTCAGACCAAGCCCCGCGGCGTGCTGCAGATAAAGCTGCGGCTGATAGCTGACTGCCAGATCGACCTGCCCGGCGGCGGCCATCTTCGGCGGGTCCGAGGGATCGGCGGGCGGGATCAGCGTCACATCGAGTCCGGCCTCGGTGAAATAGCCGCGCTCGGCGGCGACGATGATCGGCCCGTGATCGGGGTTCACGAACCAATCGAGCATGACCGAGAGGCTCTCGGCGGCCTCGGCCCGCGGCGCAATCAGCAGCAGGGCAAGCAGAAGGGGTTTCATCTTACGACCTTTGGGCAAAGAAGTGATCCAGCGGGCCATGGCCTTGTCCGACCGAAAGCCGGTCGGCCGCGGCGATGGCGCGCAGGGTATAGGCGCGGGCGGCGGCGGCGGCCTGGCGCAGATCGGGGATGCGGGCCAGCTGCGTCGCCAGCGCCGAAGACAGGGTGCAGCCGGTGCCATGGGTGTTCTGCGTTTCGACGCGCGGCGCCTCGAACCAGAGCTCGCCCTGCGCATCCAGCAGCAGATCGGGGCAGATGGCCCCGGGCAGATGCCCGCCCTTGAGATAGACCGCCCGCGCGCCGAGCACCCGCAGCCCGCGCGCCTGCGCGACCATCTCGGCCCGGCCCTGCGCGACGGCGCAGCCCAGAAGATCGGCCGCCTCGGGCAGGTTCGGGGTGATCACCGCGGCGCGCGGCAGCAGGATCTGGCGCAGCGCCGTCACCGCCTCGGCGGCCAAGAGCCGGTCGCCGCCCTTCGCCACCATCACCGGGTCCAGGACGAGAGGGGCGGCAAGCCCCCCGAGCGCCGCGGCGACGGCGGCGATGGTCGCGCCATCGCCCAGCATGCCGATCTTCACCGCATCGATGCGGATATCGGCGCGGATCGCGGCGATCTGCGCCGTCACCATCTCGGGGCGGACCGGATCGACGCCGGTCACGCCGCAGGTGTTTTGTGCGGTCAGCGCGGTCAGCGCCGCCATCGCATAGCCGCCATTGGCGGAAATCGCCTTGAGATCCGCCTGAATCCCCGCCCCGCCCGAGGGGTCGGAGCCGGCGATCGAAAGAATGTTGGGGATCATCCGCGCCTCCAGTCCTGCACCAGCGCCCGGCAGGCAGCCTCGGCGTCGGGGGCGCGGGTGACGGCGGACACCACGGCCATCCCGGCGACGCCCGCGGCTTTCAGCGCCGGAATGTCGGCCCGGGTCAGCCCGCCGATGGCGAGCGTGGGCACCGCGACCAGCCGGGCGATCCGGGCCAGACCGTCAAAGCCGAAGGGTGCGGCGGCATCGGGTTTCGTCGCCGTCTCGCGCACCGGCCCGGCGCCGATGTAATCGACACAGCCGAGCAGGGCGCGGGCCTGCGCCTCGGTGTCGATCGAAAGACCGAGCAGCATCCCCGCCCCGATCCGGGCGCGGATGGCGACGGGGTCGCCGTCGCCTTGCCCGATATGCAGCCCGTCCGCCCCGGCGGCGATCGCCACCTCGATCCGGTCATTGAGGAAGAGCTTCACCCCATGCGCCCGCATCTCGGGCAACAGCTGCCGGGCGAGCGCCAGCAGCTCGGCATCCGAAGCGGTCTTGTCGCGCAGCTGCACCGCACGGGCGCCGCCGCGAGCCGCGGCGCGGGCCTGATCGGGCACGGAAAGCGCCGCGCCCGGGTCGGTGATGACGTAAACCGGCCCGATCATGCCGCGCTCACCTTTGCCCCGGCACTCAGCGCCTCGGGCGTCAGATTGGCCAGCGCGTCCAGGAACGCCACGGCGAAACTGCCCGGGCCTTGCGCGGTCCGCGCGGCGATCTCGCCCGCCAGACCGTAATAGGCCATCGCCGCCACCGTCGCCTCAAGCGGCTTTTGCCCGACCAGAAAGGCCGCGATCACGCCATTGAGCGAACAGCCGAGCGCGGTCACCTGCGGCATCAGCGCATGGCCATTGCCGATGCGGAAGGCGCGGCTCCCGTCGGTGACGTAATCGACCGGCCCCGAGACCGCGACCACCCCGCCGGTCTGCCCGGCCAGCTGCACCGCCGCCGTCTCCGCCGCCGCGACGGTGTCGCGCGCATCGACGCCATGCGCCTGCCCGCCCAGCCCCGCCAGCGCGAGGATCTCCGAGGCATTGGCGCGGATCACCGTCGGGCGCAGATCAAGCAGCCGGGCGCAAAGATCCTTGCGGAACTGCGTCGCGCCGATGCCGACCGGATCGAGTACCCAGGGCCGGTCGAGCCGCCGCATCACCCGCGCCGCCTGCACCATGGCTTCGGCCCAGTTGGCATCCGCCGTGCCGATATTCACCGACAGCGCATTGCAAAGCGCGGCAAATTCCGTCACTTCGGGCAAGCCATGCAGCATCGCGGGCGAGGCGCCCACCGCCAGCTCGATATTCGCCATCACGTTCATCGCGACGAAATTGGTGATGTTGTGCACCAGCGGCGCGGCGGCGCGCATCCGGGCAAGCTGCTGTCCGACATCTGCGAACGGTGCGGTTTCGGTCATCGGTCCTCCCATGACGCGGAAGACCGAAGCCGGGCGGGCAGGGACCCGGCACCGGTTGCGGACTCCCTACGCCAGCATGATCTGGTTCAGGTTCAAAGGGTGCTTCTCAGCCCGGATCCCCGGACGCCCCTGTCGCAGCGGCAAGGAAGCACGGATGGCGGGGCTTGTCCAGTAGCCCCGGTGCGGGCGCCGGTGCGGGGTCAGGGCGCGGTCGCGCGCAGCCGCGCCTCGGCCCGGGCGAGGTCTTCGGGGGTGTTGAGATTGGCGAAGGGATCGGGCGTCGTGTCGAAGGGCACGGCGACCGCCCCCGCCAGACCGGCGCGCATCCGCCGCTCGCCCGCGGCGAAGAGCGCGTCGATCCGGGCGCGGTCCGCCACCGGCCAGAGTGCTGCGGTGTAATGGTTGCGCCCGAAGCTTTGCGCATGGGCGGGACACCCCGCCGCGGCCAGCCGTTCCACCAGATCGGCGGGCAGAAACGGCGTGTCGGTGGCCACGCTGACCAGCGCCCCGGCGCCCATCCCGACTGCCCAGTCCAGCCCGGCACGGATGCCCGCCAGCGGGCCAAGCCCCGATTCCCCGGGCCAGTCGGGCAGCACCGGCAGGCCAAGGCCGAAGCGGTCCGGGTCGCCATTGGCCGAGATCGCCACCGCGGCGACCTGCGGCGCGAGCCGTTCCAGCACCCGCGCGATCAGCGGCAGGCCCAAAAGCGGCAGCAGCGCCTTTTCGCGCCCCATCCGCCGCCCCTGACCGCCCGCCAGAATGACCCCCACGATCCGCATGCGCCGCCTTTCGCCTTGCCCCTCCGCCGTCCCGTGCAGCCCCACTTTCTTGCGCGACGCCGTCGTGCTAGGCAAGGCCATGACACAAAGCCCCATCCCGACGAAGCAGCAGATCCTCGACTGGATCGCCGACAACCCCGATCAGGGGGCGAAACGCGATATCGCCAAGGCCTTCGGCCTGAAGGGCGCGGCGAAGATCGAGTTGAAGCGCCTTTTGAAAGAGCTGAGCGCCGAGGGCCAGATCACCCGGCGCAAGAGCCATTATCATGATCAGGCCAGCCTGCCGCCGGTGACGGTGCTCGAAATCCTGCCCGCCGATGGCATGGGCGATCTTTGGGCGCGGCCTTTGGAATGGGCCGGTCCCGGCGAGGCGCCGCGGATCGCCTTTCTGACCCGCCGCGACGATCCCGCCGTGGGGCCCGGTGAACGCGTGCTGGCGCGGATTGCGCAAGGCCCCGAAGGCCCCGAGGCGCGGCTCATTCGCAAGCTTGGCCAGGCGCGTCATCGCATCGTCGGCATCTTCCGCAAGGGGGCGGAAGGGGGGCGGATCACGCCCATCGACAAGGGCGAGATGAATGAATGGATCGTGCCGCCCGGGGCGACGAGTGATGCCCGCGACGGCGAATTGGTCGAGGCGGAACAATCGGGGCCGAAGGGCCGGATGGGCCTGCCGCGGGCGCGCATCGTCGAGCGGCTGGGCGATCCGACCGCGCCGCGGGCGGTGTCGCTGATCGCCATTCACCAGCACGGCATTCCCGACGATTTCCCCGATGAGGTGATCGCCGAGGCCGATGCCGAAATCCCCGCCGCTTTGGGCGACCGCGAAGACCTGACCGGCCTGCCTTTCGTCACCATCGACCCGGCCGATGCCCGCGACCGCGACGACGCCTGTTTCGTGGCCCCCGACGACGATCCGGCGAACCCGGGCGGGTTCCTTCTGTGGGTCGCCATTGCGGATGTTGCGCATTACGTCCGCCCGGGATCGGCGCTGGATCGCGAGGCGCGCAATCGCGGCAATTCCACCTATTTCCCCGACCGGGTGGTGCCGATGCTGCCCGACCGGCTGTCGGGCGATCTGTGTTCCTTGCACGAACATGTGCCGCGCGCGGTGCTGGCGGTGCGGATGAAGGTCTCCTCCGAGGGGCGCAAGATTGCGCATCGCTTCACCCGCGGCATCATCCGCTCGGTCGCCTCGCTCGAATATGCGCAGGTGCAGGCGGCACAGGATGGGCGCCCCGATGACAAGACCGCGCCCTTGGTCGCGGAGATCATCGCGCCGATCTACGCCTGTTACCGGGCGCAGACCCGGGCGCGGGCCCTGCGCCAGCCGCTGGAGCTTGACCTGCCCGAACGCCGGATCGAGATTGACGCGGCGGGCAAGGTCGCCTCGGTCAAGTTCAAGGAAAGGCTGGATGCGCACCGGCTGATCGAGGAATTCATGGTGCTGGCCAATGTCGCCGCGGCCGAGGAGCTGGAACGGCTGCGCCGCCCGCTGCTTTACCGCGTGCACGAGGAGCCCTCGCCCGAGAAAATCGATGCGCTGCGCGAGGTTGCGCAGGCTTCGGGGTTTTCGCTGGCGAAGGGGCAGGTGCTGAAGACCGCGCATCTGAACCGGCTTCTGAACGACGCCGAGGGCAGCGAGTTTGACGAGCTGATCAACATTTCCACCCTGCGCTCGATGACGCAGGCCTATTATGCGCCGCAGAATCTGGGGCATTTCGGGCTGGCGCTGCGGTCTTACGCGCATTTCACCAGTCCGATCCGGCGCTATTCCGACCTGATCGTGCATCGGGCGCTGATTGCCGGGCATGGCTGGGGCAAGGATGGGCTGAGCCGCGACGACATCGCCCAGCTGGAAGACACCGCGCAGCACATCTCCGAGACCGAACGGCGCTCGATGGCGGCGGAACGCGACACCACCGACCGCTATCTGGCGGCCTATCTGAGCGAGCGGGTGGGCAGCGAATTTACCGGGCGGATCAGCGGCGTGCAGAAATTCGGCGCCTTCGTGAAGCTGGATGAGACCGGGGCGGATGGTCTGGTGCCGATCCGATCCGTGGGGCGGGAATTCTTCCATTACGACCGCGAGGCGCAACAGCTGATCGGCGCCGACAGCGGCATCACGCTGGGCATCGGGCAACGGGTGCTGGTGCGGCTGGCCGAGGCCGTGCCGGTGACCGGCGGGCTGGAGCTGGAATTGCTGGAGCTCGAAGGTCAGGCGATGCCCGGCGCGGGCAGGGGCGGCAAGCGGCCGTTCCGTCCGGGGCGGAAATCCGTGGCCTTCAAGGCGAAGGAACGGGCGATTTCGCGTAAAGTGAAACGCACCCGCAAATAAGCGGCGAGCAACAAAAGGAAAGGGCCGGGGAAATCCCCGGCCCTTTGTCTTGTCAGACGGTTCAGCCGATCGCGACGGCTTTCACGTCTTCGTCCACATAGGGCAGATATTGCGCGAAGTTGTCGGCGAACATCTTCACCAGCTTCGCCGCCTGCGCGTCGAAGGCGGCCTTGTCGGCCCAGGTCTCGCGCGGGTTCAAGAGCTTGCTGTCCACGTCATGCACCGCGACCGGGACTTCGAAGCCGAAGTTCGGGTCCTTGCGGAACTCGACATCATGCAGCGAGCCGTCGAGCGCGGCGGTGAGCAGCGCGCGGGTGGCCTTGATCGGCATCCGCTTGCCCACGCCAAAGGCACCGCCGCTCCAGCCGGTGTTGACGAGCCAGCACGAGGCGCCATGTTCGGCGATCTTCGCGGCGAGCAGTTTGCCATAGACCTCGGGACGACGCGGCATGAAGGGCGCGCCAAAGCAGGTCGAGAAGGTCGGAACCGGCTCGACGATGCCCACTTCCGTCCCCGGCGTCTTCGAGGTGAAGCCCGAGAGGAAGTGATACATCGCCTGCGCGGGCGTCAGACGCGCGATCGGCGGCAGCACGCCGTAAGCGTCGCAGGTCAGCATGATCACGTTCTTCGGATGGCCACCGAGCGCGGTATCGGACGCGTTGCCGATATAGTGCAGCGGGTAAGCGCAGCGCATGTTTTCCGTCAGCGAGCTGTCGAAGAAGTCAAGTTCCAGCGTTTCCGGGTCGAAGACCATGTTTTCGACCACGGTGCCGAACATCGAGCAGGTGTTGTAGATGTCCGGTTCCGCTTCCTTCGAGAGGTTGATGGTCTTGGCGTAGCAGCCGCCCTCGAAGTTGAAGATGCCCTTTTCCGACCAGCCGTGTTCGTCATCGCCGATCAGCACGCGCGACGGGTCGGCCGAAAGCGTCGTCTTGCCGGTGCCCGACAGGCCGAAGAAGACGGCCGAGTCATCGGGGTTGTCGATCGCATGGTTGGCCGAGCAGTGCATCGCCATCACGCCCTTGCCGGGCAGGATGTAGTTCAGAAGGGTGAACACGCCCTTCTTGTTTTCACCGGCATAGGCGGTGTTGCCGATCAGGATCAGCTTCTTGTCGAAGTTGAGCGCGATCACCGTTTCCGAACGGCAGCCATGGCGTTCCGGGTCGGCCTTGAACGACGGGCAGTTGATGATCGTCCATTCCGGGTTGAACGTGTCCAGCTCTTCGCGGGCGGGGCGGCGCAGCATGGTGCGCAGGAAAAGCCCGTGCCAGGCCAGTTCGGCCACCAGACGCACATCGAGACGATGCGCCGGATCGGCACCGCCATAAAGATCCTCGACGACGAAATCCTTGCCCTTCATATGCGCCAGCATGTCGGCATGCAGCACGTCGAACTTGGCCGGATCCATCGGCTTGTTGTTTTCCCACCAGATCGTGTCTTCGACGCTGGCGGTGCGGACGACGAACTTGTCTTTCGGCGACCGGCCGGTGTGCTTGCCGGTCGAGCAGTAGAAAGCCCCGCCCTTGCCAAGCGTGCCTTCCCCGTTCTTGAGCGCCAGTTCGATGAGCGCGGGTTCCAGCAGGTTGTAATAGACGTTGCCGAGACCAGTGATGCCCTGATCTTCCAGCTTCTTCGCCGGGTTCACGCGTCCGATGCTCATGTTTCGCTCCCGTTGCCGCCCTGCGGCGCAGTGGTTCCTCGCGGCGCCCGTTACGGGCGGGCACCGATCCGCGCAAGATTGTTGCGGATGGCGCCCTATACCATGGGGCAATTGCGAAGGAACAGCAGGGTTTGTCGCAGCTAGCGCAAACAGAGCCGATTTAGCGCCATCATCGCGAAGAGGTGAGACAAATTAGTCAAACCTTCGCTTTTTTGCATTGAGATGATTCCCGCAGCGGGGGCGATTCGCACATCGCGGTTGATTCCGGGGGCCGGAAAGCGGACAATGGCGGCAATCATAATACAGGCAGTATGAGGTGCAGCACATGTCGAGGATCGCGCTGGTCGATGACGACCGCAACATTCTGACGTCGGTCTCGATGACGCTCGAGGCGGAGGGCTACGAGGTCGAGACCTATAATGACGGTCAGGCCGCGCTCGACGCGTTCAGCAAGCGGCTGCCCGACATGGCCGTGCTCGACATCAAGATGCCGCGGATGGACGGGATGGAACTGCTGCAGCGGCTGCGGCAGAAGACGACGATGCCGGTGATCTTCCTGACCTCGAAGGATGACGAGATCGACGAGGTTCTGGGCCTGCGCATGGGCGCCGACGATTACGTCAAGAAACCCTTCAGCCAGCGGCTTCTGGTCGAACGTATCCGGGCGCTTCTGCGCCGGCAGGAGGCGATCTCGACCGGCGAAGCGCCGGTGGCCGAAGATACCAAGGTGATCGTGCGCGGGTCCCTGTCCATGGACCCGTTGCGCCATTCGGTGACCTGGAAGGGCCGCGAGGTGACGCTGACGGTGACGGAATTCCTGCTGCTGCAGGCGCTGGCGATCCGGCCCGGCTTCGTGAAAAGCCGCGATCAGCTGATGGATGTCGCCTATGACGATCAGGTCTATGTCGACGATCGCACCATCGACAGCCATATCAAGCGGCTGCGCAAGAAGATGCGCACGGTGGATGACGATTTCTCGGCGATCGAGACGCTTTACGGCATCGGTTATCGTTACAACGAAGAATGACCATTGCCGGATTTCTTGCAGCAAGGCGGGGGGATGTGATCAAGGCCGCGAAATCCGAGACGGATGTGGTTCTGGGCGAGGACTGGGTCGCGCCCTCGGGCGCGGTCGATGAGGATCTGGCCCGGGGCCGGGAACGGCGCAGCTTCATTTCGCTGAACCACTCGCCGCTCGCGCGCAAGATCATCACCTTCAACCTGCTTGCCATGCTGGTCATGGTGGCGGGCGTGCTTTATCTGAACCCGTTCCGCGACAGCCTGGTGTTTCAGCGCGAAAGCGCCATCGTCAGCGAGGCCGAGCTGATCGCCGATGTCTTCGAGGCGCGGATGCCGCTGGCGGCGCCGGTCAATTTGGCGGCGGCTGACGGGATCGATGTCGTCGAGGTCATGCGCGGGATCGAACTGCCCGAGGGGACGACAGTCTATGTCTTTGATGCGGCTGGCAATCTGCTGGCGGATTCCGCCGCGGTCGGCACCGCGCCGCGCGAAAGGGTCGAGGGGCTCGGCATCGACACCCGCTCGACGCTGATCACCGATCTGCTCAACAGCGCCTGGGACTGGCTGACCCGGCTGGCCCATCGCAATCAGGCCTCGGCGGTGCCCGTCGATACCCGGGCGATGGCCGAGGCGCTGGTGCCGCAGGTCGCAGCCAGGCAGACGGTGATGGCGACGCGGCGCGACACCTCGGGGGCGACGATCTTTTCGGTGGCGACCGGGCTTTTCCAGAACGGCAGCCATGTCGGCACCGTGGCGATGACCTCGGCCGCGGGCGAGATCGACAAGCTTGTCCGGGTCGAGCGCGAACAGGTGTTGCAAATGTTCGTCGTGGCGATGATCGTCTCGATCGGGCTGTCGCTGGTGCTGGCCTCGACCATCGCCAACCCGCTTTCCGACCTGGCCGCCGCCGCCGAGATCGGCCGCGACCGGCAGTCTCGCATGGTGACGCCGGGCCGGGTCCGCATTCCCGACCTGACCGCCCGCCCCGACGAGATCGGGCGGCTTTCGGGGGCGCTGCGCGGCATGGTCACCGCACTTTATGACCGCATCGACGCGAATGAACAATTCGCCGCCGATGTGTCGCATGAGATCAAGAACCCGCTCGCCTCGCTGCGCTCGGCCGTGGCCTCGCTGCATGTGGTCAAGCGCGAGGATCAGCGCACCCGCCTGCTGGAGGTGATCGACCATGACGTGCGCCGCCTTGACCGGCTGGTGAGCGACATTTCGAACGCCTCGCGGCTCGACAGCGATCTGGTCAAGGAACAGGAAGAACCCTTCGACCTGTTGAAGATGCTTGCCAATCTGGGCGAGCATCTGGGCCGGGAAGCGGGAGAGAAGGGGGTCGAATTCATCACCGACCTGCCCGCGGAGCCGATCCGCATCACCGGCCTTGAAGCGCGTCTGGCACAGGTTTTCGTCAATCTGATCAGCAATGCGATCAGCTTCTGCGAAGAGGGCGACGCGGTGCGGGTCTGGGCGCGCAAGCGCGAGAACCGGGTGCTGGTGGTGGTCGAGGATACCGGGCCGGGGATTCCCGAACAGGCGCTGACCAAGGTCTTCAAGCGCTTCTATTCGCAACGTCCCGAGGGGCAGTTCGGCGATCATTCCGGCCTGGGGCTGGCGATCTCGAAACAGATCGTCGAGGCGCATGGCGGGGTGATCTGGGCCGAGAACATCCGCCCGACCGATGCCGACATCACCTCGGAGCCGCTGGGCGCCCGTTTCGTCGTCGGCCTGCCGGTCTGAGCCTTGGGCCCGCCGCTGCATGCCTCGGCGGTTGCGCTGACCCCCGATGCGGGGGTGCTGATCCTTGGTCCCTCGGGGGCGGGGAAATCGAGCCTCGCGCTGCGGCTGATGGCGCTTGGGGCGCGGCTTGTCGCCGATGACGGGGTGGCGCTGACGGTGCAGGCGGGGGCGCTGATCGCCCGCGCCCCCGCGCCGATCGCCGGTCTGATCGAGGCGCGCGGCGCCGGCATCCTGCGCGCCGAGGCGCTGGCGCAGGCGCGGATCGTGCTGGCGGTCGATCTGGGCCGCGACGAGACCGAAAGGCTGCCGCCCTCACGAGAGATTGCCTTCCTTGGTGTCACCCTGCCCCTTGTGCTGCGCCTGCAACATGGTCATCTTGAGGCGGTGATCCTGCAATGGCTGAAGGCCGGGAGAGCGATGTGAACGAACGCGCGGCAACCGAGACGGTGAACCGGCTGGTTCTTGTCACCGGCCCTTCGGGGGCGGGGCGCACCACCGCGATCGTGGCGCTCGAGGATCTGGGCTACGAGGCGATCAACAACCTGCCGCTCTCGCTGGTGCCGCGGCTGATCGACGGGCCGCTGACCCGGCCGATGGCGCTTGGCATCGATGTGCGCAACCGCGATTTCTCGGTCGCGGCGCTGATCGAGCTGATCGACTGGCTGACGCGCGAGTCGGGGCTGCTGCTTGAGGTGCTCTATCTGGACGCCACGCCCGAGGCGCTGATCCGGCGCTATTCCGAGACCCGGCGCCGCCATCCGCTGGCGCCGCAGGCGCAGCCGCTGTCGGGGATCGTGCAGGAATTCGACATGCTGGCGCCGATCCGCATGCGCGCCGATGTGCTGATCGACAGCTCGACGATGAGCCCGCATGATCTGCGCGCCGAGGTCGGGCGCTGGTTCGACATGGGGCAGATCTCGCGGCTGGCGATTTCGCTGCACAGTTTCAGCTACAAGCGCGGCGTGCCGCGCGGCCTCGACATGATGTTCGACTGCCGGTTTCTGGCGAATCCGCATTGGGTCGCGGAGTTGCGGCCGCTGACCGGGCTTGATCCGGCGGTGGCGGCGCATGTGCAGGGCGATGCCCGCTATCAACCCTTCATTCAGAAGGTGTGTGATCTACTGCTGTTTCAGCTTCCGGCACATCTGGACGAAGGCAAGGCCCATCTGGCCGTGGGCTTTGGATGTACCGGCGGGCAACACCGTTCGGTTGCCGTAACGGAAGCGGTGGCCAAGGCCCTTGCACAGGCGAACTGGCAAGTGTCTAAACGGCACAGGGAGCTGGAACGGCGGGCACAGGCCATGCCCACAGGGAAAGAGGCAGAGGGCGCGTGATCGGGATCGTGATCGTGGCACATGGGGGTTTGGCGCGGGAATATCTCGCGGCGGTCGAACATGTCGTCGGCCCTCAGGAGGGCATCCGTGCCATCACCATAGAAGACGACCATGACCGGGCGGCGAAACAGGCCGAGATCCGCGCCGCCGCCGATGCGGTCGACAGCGGTGCCGGGGTTGTCGTCGTCACCGACATGTTCGGCGGCTCGCCCTCGAACCTGAGCCTGATGGCCTGCGAGGCTGGCGGGCGCGAGATCATCTATGGTGCCAATCTGCCCTTGCTGATAAAGCTCGCCAAATCGCGCTCTTTGGGCGTGCATGCGGCGGTCGAAGCCTCGCTGGATGCCGGTCGCAAATATATCAATTGCTATTCGACGGGCGGAGCCTCGGCCAAGTGAGTGTCAGCAAGGTCTTGAAGATCGTGAACGAAAAGGGCCTGCATGCGCGGGCCTCGGCGCGGTTCGTGGAAGTGGTCGAGGCGCATGACGCCAGCGCCGAGGTCGAAAAGGACGGGATGAAGGTCTCGGGCGATTCGATCATGGGGCTGCTGATGCTGGCCGCCTCGCGCGGGACCACGATCGAGGTCACGACCTTCGGCCCCGAGGCCGAGAAATTGTCCGGGGCGCTGGCGGCGCTGGTGGCCGACCGCTTCGGCGAAGAGATGTGAGCCGCAAGGCAAGAAGGGAAGTGTCGTGACCGACAGCCAACCCGTCGACCGCATGTTGGTCGAACAAAAACCCTATGATATCAAGCGGCTGTCCTATGCGGGGACATTCACCAACCCGTGGAAGGCGAATACGATCCGCACCATCGAATGGCTGACGGCGAAATGGACGCTGTTGCAGCTGATCCGCAAGTTCGAGCGTCGCGGCGCGCCGGTGGGTCAGCCGTTCTGGCCGCAGGCGCTGGAGATCATGGGGATCGAGGTGCAGACCCCCGCCGCCGAAATCGCCCGCATCCCCGCGACCGGGCCGCTCGTCGTCGTCGCGAACCACCCGCACGGGCTGGTTGACGGCATGGTGCTGGCCTGGCTGATCGGGCAGGTGCGGACCGATTACAAGATCCTGACCCGCTCGCTGCTGACCGGCATTCCCGAGATCGAGGAATTCATGCTGCCGGTGCCCTTCCCGCATGAGCCGAATGCGCAGGAGGAAAGCCTGAAGATGCGGGCCGAATGCATGGCGCAGCTGAAACGCGGCGGCGTGATCGTGCTGTTTCCGGCGGGCGCGGTGGCGCATTCGAAGACCTATTTCGGCCCGGCGATCGAGGGCGAATGGAACCCGTTCACCGCGAAGATGCTGGCGCGCTCGGGCGCGTCGGTGCTGCCGATCTATTTCCCCGGCAAGAATTCGCGCGCCTATCAGATCGCCAACAAGCTGGGCGCGACGCCGCGGCAGGGGCTTTTGCTGCATGAGATCAAGCGCGCGCTGTTCAAGCCGCAATCGCCGGTGATCGGGCAGCCGAAGACCGCCGCCGAAATCGCCGAGGCGCTGAAACATCCGCGCCAGTTCCTCGCCGATCTGCGCGCCGAGACCCTGGCGCTGCGGCACTGAGGCCGCAGCTGCGCGCGGCGCGCAAATGGGCGCTCAGGGCGCGCGGCTGACCAGCAGCTTGTCGATCCGCCGCCCGTCCAGGTCCACCACCTCGATGCGCAGCCCGTAAAGGGTGAAGACGGCGCCGACCTCGGGCAGCTGGCCGGTCTCGTCCAGCACCAGCCCGGCCACGGTCTGATAATCGCGCCCCTCGCGCAGCGGGAAGCCGAAGGCATCGGCGAACTCGTCGGCCGGCATCCAGCCCGCCACCAGAACCGAACCATCGGCGCGGGTGACCATCTTCGGCTCCTCGGGCTCGCCGGGGTCGTGGAAATCGCCGGTGATCGCCTCGAGCAGGTCCATCGGCGTCACGATGCCCTCGAAATGGCCGTATTCGTCAAAGACCAGCACCATATGCGCCGGGGCGCTGCGCAGGGTTTCGACCACGTCCAGCGCCGACATGCCGTCACGCACCACCGGCGCGGAGAGGATCAGCGCGCGCAGATCCGCCGCCTCGGCGCGGGGGCGGTGATCGAGAAAATCGCGCGAGGACAGCACGCCGATGATGTCATCGGGGCCGCCGTCGCGCACCGGCAGGCGGGAATGGCGGGTCTCGCGGAAGCGCTTGACGATGGCGGCGGGGCTGTCGGTGATGTCGACCAGATCGACCTCGTGGCGCGGCGTCATCATGCCGCGGGCGGTGCGGTCGGCAATCCGCATCACCCCGGCGATCATCTCGGTCTCGGCCTCTTCCATCACGCCCGCGGTCTGCGCCTCGGCCAGCACCATCTTGACCTCTTCGTCGGTCATGTTGCTGTCGGCCGCGCCCGATTGGCCCAGCATCAGCAGCACCAGTCGCCCGGAAATGTCGAGCAGCCAGACCACCGGCGCCGCGACCACGGCAATCAGCTGCAACAGCGGTGCGATCCGCACCGCCACCGCCTCGGGCCGGCGCAGCGCGATCTGTTTCGGCACCAGCTCGCCAAAGACAAGTGAGGCATAGGTGATCGCCACCACGACGCCGCCCACGCCTAGGGTGTCGGCAAGGCTGGGCGAAAGCCCCTGCACCACAAGCCAGTTCGAGAGCCGCTCGCCCAAAGTCGCGCCGGAAAACGCGCCCGAGAGCACGCCCACCGCGGTGATGCCGATCTGCACCGAGGACAGGAACCGCCCCGGTTCCTCGGCCAGCCGCATCGCGATGCGGGCGCCGCGGCTGCCGCGGTCGGCGAGCAGTTTCAGCCGCGCCTGCCGCGAGGAGACGATGGCAAGTTCCGACATGGCAAGCACGCCATTGACGAGGGTCAAAAGCAGGACGATGGCGATTTCAAGAAACATCGGGGGATCCGGGCATCAGGGAAAGGCGGCGGGAAAAGGGCAGGGCGGCCGCACTCGGCGGCGCAACGGGGGCATCGGCAGGCATGATGCCCAGAGGTAGGGGCCTCCGGGCCGCCGCACAAGTCCCATCGTTTCAGGCAGCGCGGCAGACCCGCGACGGCATCGGCGCCCGGGGTCTTGCGCTTTCGCTCCGCGACACCTAGATTGAAGACGTTCCGCAAGGGACTATGGGTGTAGACGGGCCAACTAGGCTGGATCGGACGGGGGTGCGAATCCCCCCACCTCCACCAATCTTCCCGGGCTAACGGGACTGCGGGGGTGAATTAGGGTCGACGAACGGTTGAACGGGTACTTGCATCTCGGTTGGACGCAGCCGTTATCTGCTCAAATGTACAGTTGCCAACGACAACCGTGCTCCGGTGGCTCTGGCTGCGTAAGCAGCTCGGGTACCGAAACCTAAAGTCCTTACGCTTAGCCGCTTAAGGCGGGGCTCGCAGGTGCCTGGCAACAGAAACCTGCACTTTCCCTTTCCGCCCGGTCCCCGCCCCGGAACAGCGCTTTCCCGCTGTTCTTGCCCCCTTTTCTTGCACGCCAAATCCCCTATGCTGGGCCGAAAGGAAAGGCGGCCCGATGACCCGTTCGATCGATTATGGCACCCTCATGCACCGCGCGATGCGCGGGCTGATCCAGAGCGTCCTGACCGAGGTGGCCGAGCATGGCCTGCCCGGGGCGCATCATTTCTTCATCACCTTCGACACCCGCGCGCCGAAGGTGGAGATGGCGGACTGGCTCAAGGCCCGTTACCCGGAAGAAATGACCATCGTGATCCAGCACTGGTTCGAAAACCTTGTCGTCACCGACGAGGGCTTTTCGATCACGCTGAACTTCGGCAACCAGCCCGAGCCGCTGGTGATCCCCTTCGATGCCGTGCTCACCTTCGTCGACCCTTCGGTCGAATTCGGCCTGCGCTTCGAATCGCAAGACAGCGACGAGGAGGACGAGGACGACGAGGATGAGGACGCGCCGCAGGGCGAACCGGAAAAGCCCCGGGTCGAAGCCGAAGTGGTCAGTCTCGACAAATTCCGCAAATGAGACCCGAGTGATGTTCAGCTTCCTCAAACCGAAAGTCACCACCACCCTCACCGCGCATCTGCCGACCTGCCTTCTGGCCGAGGACCGCGCCCTGCGCTACGACGCCCCGGTGCAGAAATGGCTTGCCGCCGAGGGCTTCGGCAGCGTCACTTCGGGCAAGTCCTCGGTGAATGCCGAAGGGCGCGGCACCGCCTCGCAGATCGTTTTCACCGTGACCGGGCTGGATGCCAAAGTTCTGGACCGGCTGGTGGCGCATTTCGACAGTCTCGGCTCGCCCAAGGGGTCTTGGTTCACCGATGCCGAGGGCAAGGAGCTGCGTCGCTTCGGCACCACCGAGGTCGTGGTGCTGGAGCTGGACCCGGCCGTCCTGCCCGCGGGCCAGTCGGCCGCGCAGGTCGCCGCCACGCTGATGGGCCCGATCGAGGAGCGCGTCAGCTCCGCCGGGCGGCTGCAGGGCACCGGCACCTATCCGAATGCGGTCGAGCTTTACTTCCACTGCCGCTCGCCGCGGATCGTCGAGACCGCGCTGGCCGAGCTTCTGGCGCATCATCCGCTGTGCCGCAACGCCCGCGTCTACCGGATGTCGGTTGACGCCTGAGGGCGGTATACCTCCGCATGCTGATTGCAAAAAATGTCCCGCCGTCCTATGACGCGCGGGACATTTCGCATCACGGAGGCCCACGATGACCGCGACCAATTCTGCGACCAGAACGGAAACCGACAGCTTCGGCCCGCTCGAAGTTCCCGCCGACAAATATTGGGGCGCGCAGACGCAGCGCTCGATCCAGAATTTCCCGATCGGCTGGGAACGCCAGCCCAAACCGATCATCCGCGCGCTGGGCGTGATCAAGAAGGCCGCCGCGCTGGTGAACAAGGCGCAGGGCGATCTGGACCCGGCTTTGGCCGATGCCATCGCCGCCGCCGCGACCGAGGTGATCGAGGGCAAGTTCGATGACAATTTCCCGCTGGTGGTCTGGCAGACCGGCTCGGGCACGCAGTCGAACATGAACGCGAACGAGGTGATCTCGAACCGCGCGATTGAAATGCTGGGCGGCGTGATGGGCTCGAAAAAGCCGGTGCACCCGAATGACCATGTGAACATGGGGCAAAGCTCGAACGACACTTTCCCGACCGCGATGCATGTGGCGATTGCCTGCCATGCGCGCGACGTGCTGATCCCGGGGCTGGAGAAGCTGTCGAAGGCGCTTTGGGCGAAGTCGGAAGAGTTCAAGGATATCATCAAGATCGGCCGCACCCATACGCAGGATGCGACGCCCTTGACGCTGGGTCAGGAATTCTCGGGCTATGCGACCCAGGTCGACCGCGGCATCGAACGGGTGAAACTCGCCCTGCCGCATATCTACGAGCTGGCGCAGGGCGGCACCGCCGTCGGCACCGGGCTGAACACCCGTGTCGGCTGGGATACCCGGATCGCGGCGCAGATCGCCGAGATCACCGGCCTGCCTTTCGTCACCGCGCCGAACAAGTTCGAGGCGCTGGCCGCGCATGACGCGATGGTGTTCTTCTCGGGCGCCTTGAAGACCGTGGCGGCGAGCCTCTTCAAGATCGCCAATGACATGCGCCTGCTCGGCTCGGGCCCGCGCTCGGGTCTGGGCGAGCTGATCCTGCCGGAAAACGAACCGGGGTCGTCGATCATGCCGGGCAAGGTCAACCCGACGCAGGCGGAAGCTCTGACGATGGTTTGCGCCCATGTCATGGGCAATGATGCCGCCATCGGCTTTGCGGGCTCGCAGGGCCATTTCGAGCTCAACGTCTACAACCCGATGATGAGCTACAACGTTCTGCAATCGATGCAGCTGCTGGGCGACAGCGCCAGCGCCTTCACCGACAACATGGTGGTGGGCACGCAGGCGAACGTGGCGCGGATCGACAAGCTGATGAAGGAAAGCCTGATGCTGGTGACGGCGCTGGCGCCGACCATCGGCTATGACGCCGCGACCAAGGTGGCGAAGACCGCGCACAAGAACGGCACCACCCTGCGCGAGGAAGCGATTGCGCTGGGCTATGTCGATGGCGAGACCTTTGATCGCGTCGTGCGCCCGGAAGACATGATCAGCCCGAAAGGCTGAGGCGAAAGGCGGGAACCGGCGCGTCCGGTTCCCGTTCCCTCAACTGCGCTCGAGGTTCATCGCGATCAGATCGCGGACCTGGGCGGCATGGGTCACGGGCAGCATATGCCCGCCGCCCGGGATGCAGGCCACCCCCACATCGGAAAGCCGCGCCGCGATCGCCTCGCAGACCGGGGGGACGATGTCCGGGCTTTGATCGCCATGCAGGATCATCACCGGCGCGTCGATCGTCTCGATCCCCTCGGGACGCCAGATCTGCCCCGGATCTTCGAAATTCGCCGCCGAAATATTGCCCACCATCGGCATCTGCGCGGCAAAGCGGGCGCGATGATGCGCGGGCAGATCCTCCCAGGGCACGCCCGCGCCCCAGGCCCCCATGAAGCCGCGGGCGGCGGCCTCGTGATCGCCCGCGGCGATCAGCGCTTCGAAATGATCCTGATGCCCGCGCAGCGTGACCCAGTCCGGGCTGCCCTCGACGGCGCGGAACAACACCGGCTCGATCAGCGTCAGGGATCGGATGGCTTCCGGCGCCGCCACCGCCAGCCGCAGCGCCACCGAGGCGCCGAAACTGTGGCCGACCAGATCGAGCGGCCGGTCGATGAAACTGGCCGCGATCTGCGTCACCAGCCGCTGGAACGCGCCCGGCTCTGCCGCTTCGGCCGACCAGTCGGCCGATTGCCCATGCCCCGGCTGATCGAAACTCGTCGCGGTGACAGTTGCGCCCAAGGGCTCCAGCACCGGCCCCCAAAGGCTGGAATTGCCAAGCGTGCAGTGAATGGCCAGCATCGGCCGCGGCCCGGCTCCGAAGCTTTGCCAGAAGGTCTCGTGGCCCTGCCGGATGTCTTTGGGCATCAGAGCCTCCCCAGATGTGCGTCGAGGAAATCAAGCCGATCCTGGCCCCAGAAGCGCTGGTCGGTTTCGCGCACGATATAGAAGGGGGCGCCGAAGACGCCGCGCTCGACCGCTTCCTCAAGGTTCCGCTCATAGGCCATCGCGCCGGTGAAGAGCCCGGTGGTGACAAGGTTCGGGTCAAAGCCGGTCTCGGAGAGCTTTTCGCGCAGCACGTCATCTTCGCCGATGTTGCGATCTTCGACCCAAAGCGCGCGCAGGATCGCCCGCACCAGCGCGCCGACATCGCCGTCGCCCCCCTTCGCCGCCTCGGCTTGCGCCGCGATCACGGCATAGGACCCCGGCGCCGCATTCGGCGGATAGATCCTGGGCTTCGGGATCATCTCCATGCCCAGATGCTGCGCCCACCGCGTCAGCTCCTGATCGCGATAGGCCATCCGCGACGGATGCCGCACTGCTGGCCGCACGCCGCCGGTGCGGTCAAAAAGCGCCAGCAGGTCCAGCGGCTTGTAGGTGACGGTGGCGCCATGTGTCGCCGCGATCCGTTCCAGCCGGTCGCCCGCCAGATAGGTCCAGGGGCTGAACACCGAAAAAAAGTAATCAATATGTGCCATGTTATCGCTCCCCCGGCTTGCAAGGTTTGCGGGCAGGCTAGCCCGGTGCTAAGGCAGGCGCAATCCGCCGAATCCGCTGCTGCCGCAGCGGCAAGAAAGGAACTGCCATGGCTGCGATGACCGAACCGAAGCTCATTTCCGGCAATGCGAACAGGCCGCTGGCGCAGGCGATTGCGCGGCGGATGTCGATGCATCGCGGCATGTCGGTGGGGCTGGTCGATGCCCGCGTCGAGCGCTTCAACGATCAGGAAATCTTCGTCGAGGTCTATGAGAACGTCCGCGGCGAGGACATGTACATCATCCAGCCGACCTCCAATCCGGCGAATGACAACCTGATGGAACTGCTGATCATGACCGATGCGCTCAAGCGCTCCTCGGCCGATCGGATCACCGCCGTCATCCCCTATTTCGGCTATGCCCGCCAGGATCGCCGCGCCAAGGCCCGGACGCCGATTTCGGCGAAGCTGGTGGCGAACCTGCTGACGGAAGCCGGGGTGAACCGGGTGCTGACGCTGGATCTGCACGCGACGCAGATCCAGGGTTTCTTCGACATCCCGGTGGACAACCTTTATGCCGCCCCGGTCTTTGCCCTTGATATCCTGCATAATTTCAAAGGCGCGCGGGATGATCTGATGGTGATTTCGCCCGACGTGGGCGGCGTGGCGCGGGCGCGGGAACTGGCCAAGCGGATCGGGGCACCGCTCGCCATCGTCGACAAGCGCCGCGAAAAGGCGGGCGAGGTCGCGGGGATGACGGTGATCGGTGAGGTCACCGGCAAGAAATGCATCATCGTCGATGACATCTGCGACACCGCGGGCACGCTGTGCAAGGCGGCCGAGACGCTGATGGAGGCGGGCGCAACCGAGGTGCATGCCTATATCACCCATGGCGTGCTTTCGGGTCCGGCGGTGCAGCGGGTGGAGAATTCGGTGATGAAATCGCTGGTCATCACCGATTCGATCGACCCCACCGAAGAGGTGAAGAACGCCCGCAATATCCGCATCGTGCCGACCGCGCCGATGTTCGCGCAGGCGATCCTGAACACCTGGTCGGGCACGTCGGTGTCGTCTCTGTTCGAGACCGACACGCTGGTGCCGATCTACGAGGGGCTTTATTCGACGCTGTAACCGCTGGACAGGTCGCGGAAATTCGACAAGGCTCGGGTCATGCTGATCCGGGCCTTTCTGCTTTTCTGTCTGAGTGCCGCGCCTGCCGCCGCCGATTGCGTGGTGCTGCTGCATGGGTTGGCGCGCAGCCCGCGCTCGCTTTTTGTGCTGGAAGAAGTCCTGCAGGCGCGGGGCAAGCGGGTGGTGAACCTTGGCTATCCGTCGACCGAGGAGACGGTGGCGCAGCTGGCGGACCGGATCGAGGCGGGCTTTGCCGCCTGCGGGCCGGGGCGGGTCGATGTGGTGACGCATTCGATGGGCGGCATCCTGCTGCAGATCTGGGCCAAGCGCGGGGAAAACGCCAAGCGCATCCACCGCGCGGTGATGCTGGCGCCGCCGAATGGCGGCTCGGAGATCGTCGATACCTTCCGTGATCAGGCCTGGTTTGGCTGGATGAACGGCCCGGCGGGGCTGGTCCTTGGCACCGCTGCGACGGATGCGCCCGCGCGCCTGCCCGTGCCGCGGTTCGATTTTGCGGTGATCGCGGGCTCGGACAGCCTGAACCCGATCACCTCCTGGCTGATCCCCGGACCGGATGATGGCAAGGTCTCGGTCGCAAGCGCCAAACAAGCGGGGATGAAGGATTTTCTGGTGCTGCCAGTGACCCACACCTGGATGATGGATGATCCAAGGGTGATCGTCGAAGTGCTGGCATTTCTGGACACGGGCGAGTTCGAGCCGGTGCCGGGCTGGGGCGCGGCCTTGCGGCGGCTCGCGGCGCCTTGAGCCGGGCAGGGGGGCGCTGCCCCCCTCTTGCCTGCGGCAATTCACCCCCCGGGATATTTGCCGCAAGGTGAAAGGGCAAAAGGCTTTGCTTTTCTTAGGGCAAATACGCCACGGGGGGGCGGGGGTGTGAAACCCCCGCTGCCGCGGTCAGAGAATGCGGTTCACATGGCCCATCTTGCGACCGGGCTTGGCCTCGGCCTTGCCGTAAAGATGGATCTGCGTGTTCTTCGCGCGGGCCAGTTCCGGCACGCGGTCCACATCGTCGCCGATCAGGTTCAGCATCTCGACATCGGCATAGCGCCCGCCATCGCCCAAGGGCCAGCCCGCCACCGCGCGGATGTGCTGTTCGAACTGATCGACGGCGCAGCCCGCCTGCGTCCAATGCCCGGAATTATGCACCCGCGGCGCGATCTCGTTCACCAGCAGGCCCGCGGGCGTCACGAAAAGCTCGACCCCCAGCACGCCGACATAATCGAGCGAATTGAGGATCCGCGCCGCGATCAGCACCGCATCCGAGCGCAGGGCAGGGGGGATGCGGGCGGGCACGGTCGTCGTGTGCAGGATGCCCGATTTGTGCACGTTCTCGCCCGGATCGAAACAGGCAATCGCGCCGTCCAGCCCGCGCGCGGCGATCACCGAAATCTCCGCGCTGAAATCGACGAAGCCTTCCAGAACGGCGGTCGCCCCGCCCATCGCGGCCAAAGCCTCGGGCGCGTCGGCGGCGGTCATGACCCGTGCCTGGCCCTTGCCGTCATAGCCCAGCCGCGTCGTCTTCAGGATCGCGGGCGTGCCGATCTGTGCCATCGCCGCCTCAAGGCTGGCGGCATCGGTCACCTCGGCCCAGGGCGCGGTGGCAAGGCCGATGCCATTCAGGAACGACTTTTCGAGGATGCGGTCCTGCGAGGTGGCCAGCGCCTTGCGCCCCGGCCGGATGGGCCGCAGGCTTTCCAGAAGATCCAGCGCCGAGGTCGGGATGTTCTCGAATTCATAGGTGATGACATCGACCGCTTCGGCAAAGGCGCGCAGCGCGGCTTCGTCGTCATAGGAGGCGGTGAAGACCCGGTCCGCGACTTGACCCGCGGGCGGATTGGCGCCGGGTTCGAAGATCGCGCATGTCAGACCAAGCCGCGAGGCCGCGACCGAGAGCATCCGCCCCAGCTGTCCGCCGCCCAGAATGCCGATCGTGGCGCCCGGTTTCAGCATCTCACTCATCGGCGGGCTCGTCGGGGATCGAGGCGGAAAGCGCCTCGCGCCAGGCATCGAGCCGGGCGGCCAGCGCGGGGTCTTGCAGCGCCAGAATGCCCGCCGCCATCAGCCCGGCATTGGCCGCGCCCGCGGCGCCAATCGCCATCGTGGCGACGGGAAAGCCCTTCGGCATCTGCACGATCGAATAAAGACTGTCGACGCCCGCCAGCGCCTTCGTTTGCACCGGCACGCCGACCACCGGCACCCGGGTCTTCGAGGCCATCATGCCCGGCAGATGCGCAGCCCCTCCGGCGCCCGCGATGATCACCTGCAACCCGCGCTCCACCGCGGTCTTGCCATAGGCCCAGAGCCGGTCCGGGGTGCGATGCGCCGAGACGATCTTTTTCTCGTAAGCCACGCCGAGTTCATCCAGAATCGCCGCCGCCTCGCGCAGGGTCGCCCAGTCGGACTGGCTGCCCATGATGATTCCCACTTTCACGCCCATTCGGCCCCCCCTTTTGGTGGCGGCACTATAGGCAGAAGGACTGCCGGGGCAAGGGTTCGGGGCGGTCTCAGGCGATGATGTCGGGGGTGAGCCGGTCTTCGATCCGGGCGATCTGGTCTTTCAGCGCCAGTTTCTGCTTCTTCAGCCGCACCAGCCGCAGCTGATCGGGGTGGGCGGCGTTGACCAGCGCGGAAATCGCCTCGTCCAGATCGCGGTGTTCGCGGCGCAGCACCTCCAGCTTGACGCGCAGCACATCATCCGGGTTCATCTCGATCGGGCTGTCGGTATGGGCATTCATGGCATGGTCCGATCACGGGTTGAGACAGAGAGACGGAGCCGAGCCGCCGACTCGCCCCGCCTTTTTGCGATCCTATCAAATCCGGGGCCTTTGCGGGAAATTTCCTGACTGCGACGCGCCGCCGCCCCCTTGCACCCGTGGCGGCGCTGCCCATATCCTGTGCATGGGACTGCCGCGGCTGCGGGGTCCCCATGCAACGTCGCTTACCAAAGGGCTTGCCAATGACGAAACTGAGCTTCGGCGCACATCCCTATCTGCTGGGCTTCGACCAGCTGGAGCGCCTTGTCGAACGGACCGCAAAATCCGGGTCCGACGCCTATCCGCCCTACAATATCGAGCAATCGGGGCCTGACGAATTCCGCATCACCCTGGCGGTGGCGGGCTTTGCCGAGGCCGATCTGGCGATCACCATGGAAGACCGCGCCCTGGTCATCCGCGGCCGTCAGGCCGATGACGGGTCCGAGCGCATCTTCCTGCACCGCGGCATCGCCGCCCGCGCCTTTCAGCGCAGCTTCGTGCTGGCCGATGGCGTCGAAGTGTCGGGGGCCGCGCTGGAAAATGGCCTGTTGCACGTCGAGCTGAAACGGGCGCAGCCCGAGCCGGTGGTGCAGACGATTCCGATCCGCAAACATAAGGGGGCATGATGACGTATAAAGCTGACTTCGACCACGCCGCGGGCGAGCGTATCGTCTATGTCCGGCCGGTGCCGGTGACCGAAATCCCGGCCGAGATCCGCGACCGGATCGGCCATATCGAGCACATGTATGCGCTGCACAACAGCAATGGCGAGCGGCTGGCGCTGGTGAAGGACCGCGAGATGGCCTTCGTGCTGGCGCGGCAAAACGAGATCACCGCGGTCAGCGTGCACTGACACCGTGCGACATTCTCGCGACAGGAGCGGCAGGGATTTCCCTGCCGTTTTCATTTCGGGCGGGTCAAAGCAGAACGCCCCGGGGTTTCCCGGGGCGTTGCGCAGCTCTGCCGAACGGCTCAGGCCTTGATCAGGCCCATCGACTCGAGCTTCAGGATCACCTGATGCGCGCAGTGATCGACATCGACGCCGGTGGTGTCGACGGCCAGTTCCGGGCTTGCGGGCGCTTCATAAGGGTCGGAAATGCCGGTGAATTCCTTGATCTTGCCTTCACGGGCCAGCTTGTAAAGCCCCTTGCGGTCGCGGCGTTCGCATTCCTCGAGCGCGGTCGCCACATGCACTTCGACGAAGGCGCCATAGGCCTCGATCATCTCGCGCACGGCGCGGCGGGTCGCGGTATAGGGCGCGATCGGCGCGCAGATCGCGATGCCGCCGTTCTTGGTGATTTCCGACGCCACATAGCCGATGCGCTTGATGTTGATGTCGCGGTGTTCTTTGCTGAAGCCCAGTTCCGACGACAGATGCTTGCGCACCACATCGCCGTCGAGCAGCGTCACCGGACGCCCGCCCATCTCCATCAGCTTGACCATCAGCGCATTGGCGATCGTCGACTTGCCCGAGCCCGACAGGCCGGTGAAGAAGACGGTGAAGCCCTGTTTCGCCCGCGCGGGCGAGGTGCGGCGCAGTTCCGACACCACCTGCGGGAAGCTGAACCATTCCGGGATATCCAGGCCCTCGCGCAGCCGGCGGCGCAGCTCGGTGCCCGAGATATCCAGCACGGTGCAGCCTTCGGGCACTTCGTTCGCCGGGTAATATTGCGCCTTTTCCTGCACATAGACCATGTGCTTGAAATCGACCATGGTGACGCCGATTTCCGCCTCATATTGCTTGAACAGCGTCTGCGCGTCATAGGGGCCGTAGAAATCGACGCCCTGGCTGTTCTTGCCGGGGCCGGCGTGATCGCGGCCGACGATGAAATGGGTGACGCCGTGGTTCTTGCGGATCAGCCCGTGCCAGACCGCCTCGCGCGGGCCCGCCATGCGCATCGCCAGGTTCAGAAGGCTCATCGTGGTGGTCGATTGCGGGTATTGGTCCAGCACCGCCTCATAGCAGCGCACCCGGGTGAAGTGATCGACATCGCCCGGTTTCGTCATGCCGACGACGGGGTGGATCAGCAGGTTCGCCATCGCCTCGCGGGCGGCGCGGAAGGTCAGTTCCTGATGCGCGCGGTGCAGCGGGTTGCGGGTCTGGAAGGCGACGATCTTCTGCCAGCCAAGCTTGCGGAAATAGGCGCGCAGCTCGTTCGGGGTGTCGCGGCGGGCCTTGAAGTCGTAATGCACCGGCTGCTGGATGCCGGTGATCGGCCCGCCCAGATAGACCGCGCCCGCGGTGTTGTGCAGGTAGTTCACCGCCGGATGGGCCAGATCGTCGGCGCCGAAGACCTTTTCGGCCTCGCGCGCCTTGTTCGGCACCCATTTGTCGGTGACCGACAGGATCGCAAGGATCACCCCTTCCTGATCGCGCAGCGCGATGTCCTGCCCCGGCGCGATGGTTTCGGCGAATTTCTCGTTCACGTCGAGCGTGATCGGCATCGGCCAAAGCGTGCCATCGGCCAGACGCATGTTGTCGACGACGCCCTCGTAATCGGCTTCGCTCAGGAAGCCCTTGAGCGGGAAGAAACCGCCGTTCATCAGCAGCTCAAGGTCGCAGATCTGCCGCGGCGTCAGATCCCAGGACGGCAGGTTGCCCGCCTCGATCTTCAGCTTCTGCGCGGATTCATGCGAGACATAAAGCTCCGGAATGGGAGCGAGATTGGGAAGAGTCATCGTTTGACCTGTTTTTCGAGGGCTGACCGCCGCGCCACACCGGCGCCTTGCCGCGGATTTGCCCGCAAACAGGGGTTTTTTCAAGCTAAAGCCGGGTGGAGCCGGTGAAAGAAGGCGGTTTTGGTGCGTTTGCGCCGAATGCCGGAACGAAGTTTCTGCAAACTGCGTCAATCCACGCCGTTTGTTGCGGTTCGAAGCGGTGCTATCGTGTCCCGAAGTTTGCTTTGAGGGGAAGTCATGGGTCTGAAATCAAGTCTGACGCCTATCATCGCCGGTTGGGTGTGGATCTCCGGTTGTGAGTACGGCATCAATCAGGTCTGGCTGAAAAGCCAGTGGGAAGAGTACTACAGCACGCTCGGGATGAGCTATCCCGGCGACATGATGAAATGGGCGGTCTGGTGTCTCGTCTTCGCGCTGGCGATGCGGATGCTGGTCTCGCGTTTCAACGTGCTGGCGGCGGGGATCGTCTCGTGGGTCTTGGTGGTCGGCCTGTCGCTGCTGGCGCTGTGGAACCATGCGCCGATGCCGATGGAAATGTTCCAGCTCTACGGCCCGGCCAGCTTTGCCGAAACGCTCTCGGCGGCTCTGCTGATCGCGATGGTCGCGGGGATTGCAGAGTCGATCAAGCGCTCGCAGATCCGCGCCAAGGAAAAGGCCGCGGAGAAACTGAAGGCCAAGGCCGTCGCGGCCTGAGGTCTGTCACAGTCTGAAACGGGCCGCCTTCGGGCGGCCCTTTTCGTTGCGCCTCAGCCCTGTTCGGCCAGCCAGCGCTCGGCATCAAGCGCCGCCATGCAGCCCATCCCCGCCGAGGTGATCGCCTGCCGATAGGTGTGATCGGTCAGATCGCCCGCGGCGAAAACGCCCGGAATGCCGGTGCGGGTGCTGCCCGGTTCCACCTTCACATAGCCGCCGTGATGCAGCTCAAGCTGGTCCTTGACCAGATCCGAGGCGGGCGCATGGCCGATGGCGACGAAGAAGCCGTGGCAGGGGATTTCGCGCTCGGCCCCGGTCTGCACGTCCTTGATGCGGCAGCCGGTGACGCCCAAAGGCGCCTCGGTGCCCAGCACCTCCTCGACCGTGGCATTCCAGATCACCTCGATCTTCGGGTTCTTCTTCAGCCGCTCGATCAGGATCTTTTCAGCGCGGAAACTGTCGCGGCGGTGGATGATGGTGACCTTGGAGGCGAAATTGGTCAGGAACATCGCCTCCTCGACCGCGGCATTGCCGCCGCCGACCACCACGACCTCCTTGCCGCGATAGAAAAACCCGTCGCAGGTGGCGCAGGCCGAGACGCCGAAGCCCTGGAATTTCTGCTCGGACGGCAGGCCAAGCCAGCGCGCCTGCGCCCCGGTGGCAAGGATCACCGTGTCCGCGGTATAGACCTTGCCCGAGTCGCCCGTCGCGACAAAGGGCCGGGAGCCCAGATCCAGCTTCACGATGATGTCGGTGACGATCTCGGCGCCCATCGCGCGGGCATGCTCTTCCATCTGCACCATCAGCTCGGGGCCCTGCACCTCGGTGCGGCCGGGCCAGTTTTCCACCTCGGTGGTGATCGTCAGCTGCCCGCCCGGCTGCATCCCCTGCACGAGGATCGGCTTGAGCATCGCGCGCGAGGCATAGACCGCGGCCGTATAGCCGGCCGGTCCCGACCCGATGATCAGAACCTTCGTATGCGTCGTGTCGCTCATGCCGGACCTCCTGTTGTGACGTTGCTCATATAAGCGGCAGACGCGTCCGGGAAAACCCCCGCATGGCTGCGCTGTGTCGCACCCGGGGCTTTCCCGGGCGATTGCGCTTGCGCCCGAAAGGGCGAAACAATATTGCGCAGCTTGGCGCTGGAATATAAGGTTTGCGCAGCCAAGGAGGTTCGGCATGGGCACGAGCAAGCTCGACGAGATCGACCGGAAGATTCTGGCCGAGCTGCAGGCGGATGGCCGGATGACGAACGTCGAACTGGCCAAGCGCGTCGGCATCTCGGCGCCGCCCTGTTTGCGGCGGGTGCGCACGCTGGAAGAGGCGGGCTATATCCGCGGCTATCACGCCGATGTGAACCCGCGCGAGCTGGGCTTCGAGGTCCAGGTCTTCGCCATGGTGCGGCTGCACAGCCAGGCGGAGACGGATCTGAGCGCCTTTGAGCGCCGTTGCCAGGCCTGGCCGCTGGTGCGTGAATGCCACATGCTGAACGGCGAGATCGACTTCGTGCTGAAATGCGCGGCGCCGGATCTGAGCACGTTCCAGAATTTCCTGACCGGGCAGCTGACCGCGGCCGAGAATGTGGCCAGCGTGAAGACCTCGCTTGTCATCCGCTGCGCCAAGGATGAACCCGGCGTGCCTTTCGACGTGCTTGAAGAGCGGCTCGCCAAAAACGCCTGAGCGATCGGCCAAGCGGGGCAGGGGGGCTCGCTCAAGGGGCTTACGCGGCGCCACTGGCGCCATGGTCCCCCTTCTGCGGGACACCCCCCGAGGTATTTATGGCAAGATGAAAGGCCATGTATTCATCTTGCCATAAATATCCCGGGGGTCCGGGGGCAGCGCCCCCGGCCTTGCCCTCAGATCTCGCCCGCGCGCACCAGATCGATCATCGCCTGACCCTTGCGCGCGTCTTCCAGCGTCCAGAGGAAAGCTTCGCCATCGCGGATGTGGCGGACAAAGGCCTCGACCTGCAGCAGATATTGGTTCACCCCGGGGAAGCGGTGCGTCTCGGCGCTGTTTGGCCCATGCAGCGTCACCTCGGCCTGATCGAAGATCCCGGCGTTGAACGGGGCCGAGAGGGTGATCCGGCCGGTCTCGCCCTGAAAGGTCACCTCCTGGCGCGGGAAAAGCCGGGTCGAGGTCAATGCGGCAAAGCTGAACGCGCCGCCCGGGCCTGCCATCTCGCCCCAGACCTGGGCAAAGGTGTCGACGCCGTTTTCGCGCTTGATCCGCGACGCGAGCCGCACCGGCTCGGCGCGGGCGGCAAAGCGGATTGCGGAATAGGCATAGACGCCGATATCGGGGATCGAGCCGCCGCCGGTCTCGGCGCGGTTGCGGATGTTCGCGGGGTCGGGGTTGTCGAAGGTGAAGGCCACATCGGCATGTTTCAGCCGCCCGATCCTGCCCGCGTCGAGCCAGTGGCGCACCAGCTGCCATTGCGGGTGATGCACGATCATATAGGCCTCGGCGGCGCATCTGCCCGCGGCATCGCGGGCGGCGATCAGCGGGTCGATCTCCGCCGCCGTCAGCGCCAGCGGCTTTTCGATCAGCACATGCTTGCCCGCCTGAAGCGCCTTGATCCCCCATTCCACGTGCAGGTGATTGGGCAGGGGAATGTAGACCGCCTCAACGCCCGGATCGGCCAGCAGCGCCTCGTAGCTCTCATGCAGGGTCAGATCGGGGGCGAAAGCGGTGAAAGCCGCGGCCTTGGCGGGCGAGGAGGTCGCCAGCGCCGCCAGACGCGCGCCCCGCGCCGCATGGAGCGCAGGCCCCATCCGACGCGCCGCGAAATCCGAGCCGCCGAGAATTCCGAAATTGACTGGCTGCATGCGCGCCTCCCTTTGGCCCCAAGCTAGCGCGCGGGACCGGGGCGGGCAACGTCAGCCCGGCAGGCTCATGCCCTTTTCCTTGGCGAGCGCCTTCATCCGGCCCTGCAGCTTTTCGAACGCCCGGACCTCGATCTGCCGGATCCGCTCGCGGCTGACATCATATTGCGCCGAAAGCTCTTCCAGCGTCACCGGCTCGTCACGCAGCCGCCGCGCCATCAGGATGTCGCGTTCGCGCTCGTTCAGCACATCCATCGCGGCGACCAGCATCGCGCGCCGCGCCTGCAATTCGTCGGCTTCGGCATAGGCCTCGGCCTGATCGGCATCCTCGTCTTCCAGCCAGTCCTGCCATTGCGTGGCGCTTTCGCCATCGCTGGCGCCCACCTGCGCGTTCAAGGACGCATCCGATCCGGCCAGACGGCGGTTCATCTCGATCACGTCATCTTCGCTGACGTTCAGGTCATGCGCGATCTTCGCCACCGCATCGGGGCGCAGATCGCCCTCCTCGAAGGCGCCGATCTTCGATTTCGCCTTGCGCAGGTTGAAGAACAGCTTCTTTTGCGCCGAGGTGGTGCCCAGTTTCACCAGCGACCACGAGCGCAGGATATATTCCTGGATCGCGGCGCGGATCCACCACATCGCATAGGTCGCCAGCCGGAAGCCGCGTTCCGGGTCGAAGCGTTTCACCGCCTGCATCAGGCCCACGTTCGCTTCGGAAATCACCTCGGCCTGCGGCAGGCCGTAGCCGCGATAGCCCATGGCGATCTTCGCCGCCAGACGCAGGTGCGAGGTCACCAGCCGATGCGCCGCCTTCGGATCCTGATGGTCGACCCAGGCCTTGGCCAGCATGTATTCCTCTTCCGGTTCCAGAAGCGGAAACTTGCGGATTTCCTGCAGATAGCGGTTCAACCCCTGTTCGGGGCTGGGGGCGGGCAGGTTGGCATAGCTCGACATCGGTTCAGTCTCCCTTCGGGCCCCAAATGGGGAAGCAGGCCTGCCCCTGCAAGGGGAGGGCCGCCGGTCATGGGGATGAACGCAGGATGGGCCGGAATCCGGCGCCGGGCAAGCACTGATGACGCAAGCGTGAGATCAGGTGATCTGTGGTCCCGCGCGCAGGATGGCCAGCAGCGCCTCGAAATCTTCGGGCAGGGGCGAGGTGAAGCTGAGCTCCGCGCCGGTGACCGGATGGGTGAAGCCCAGCGTCGTCGCATGCAGCGCCTGCCGCGGGAAGCCCGCCACCGCCTCGGCCGCGGCGGCGCCCACCGCGCGGACCGAGAGTTTCCGTTTGCCGCCATAGGTGGGGTCCCCCACCAGCCCATGCCCCACATGCGCCATATGCACCCGGATCTGATGCGTGCGGCCGGTCTCCAGCCAGCAATCCATCAGGGCCGCGACGCCGCCAAAGGCCTCGACCGTGCGGGCGCGGGTGACGGCATGGCGCCCGCCGGTGAACAGCACCGCCTGGCGCTGCCGATCGGTCGGGTGGCGGGCGAGCTGCGAGGTGATCTTCAGGATGCCGCCCTGTTCGAAATTCACCCCGCGGATGCCGCGCAGCCGCGGATCGGCGGCAGAGGGCACGCCCTGCACCAGCGCGGTGTAATGGCGATGCACCGTGTGTTTTTCGAATTGCGCCGCAAGGCCGTGATGCGCGCGGTCAGATTTCGCCACGACGAGCAGGCCCGAGGTCTCCTTGTCGATCCGGTGCACGATGCCCGGCCGCGCCTCGCCGCCGATGCCGGAAAGCCTGCCGCCGAAATGATGAAGCAGCGCATTGACCAGCGTGCCGTCCTCGGAGCCCGGCGCCGGATGCACCACCATCCCCGCGGGCTTGTCGATCACGATCAGGTCGTCGTCTTCCCACAGCACATTCAGCGGAATGTCCTGCGCCAGGGTTTCGACGGCGCGGGGCGGTTCGAGCGCGATCAGGTAGACCTCGCCCGGGGCGACCTTGGCCTTCTGATCGGTGATCGCCACGCCGTCCCTTGTCACCGCGCCCTCGGCGATCAGCCGCGCCAGACGTGAGCGCGACAGCGCCGCTTCTTCTGGCACAAGCGCCGCCAATGCCTTATCAAGCCGCTCGGCGGGGTCTTCGCCGATTTCGAAGCGCAGGAGGTGTGCCGCGATGTCCGACATGATGCCTTCCGATCCGGCGCCGCCGCCTGAAGTGAAGTTTCTGAAGATTCTTACCACCACCCTTGCGGGGGTGATGATCTTCGGCCTTCTAACGATCATCTTCCTGCTTGTCACCCGCCTGCCGGGGGCGACGAAGCTGCCCGCGCTGCCCGCGCTGCCCGCTGCGATCGCCCTGCCCTCGGGGGAAAAGGCGGAAACCGTGACCTTCGGCAAGGGGTTTACCGTGGTTGTCACCGAAAGCGGCCGGGTGCTGGTATACCGGCCCGATGGCGGGCTGGCGCAGGATGTGGCGCTGAAGTGACGCTGATCTGGCCTCGGCCATCGCCGAGGCCATGCGAAACAGATGTCCCATGACCGCCGGGGCGCCAAAGCGTCCCGGCCAGCGCCCGCCCCGCCCATGGCGGGCGCTTCTCGCCCGCCGGGGCTGGGCGCTGGCCTCTCGTCGTGCTTGGGGATGCGGTCGTTTCATTCGCGTCGTGCTGCGGGCGGGGAAAGGCGATGCCTTTCCTGATCCGCCCGAAGGGATCGATCAAAACAAAACCGCCGAAGGTGTGCACCTCCGGCGGGCGTATTTTTCCCAAGAAAAAGAAAAGCCGGAAGCTTACTTCGCTTCCAGCGCGTCGAGCCGGGCCTTGAGCGCCTCGTTCTCCTCGCGCGCCTTGGTGGCCATCGCCTTCACCGCGTCGAATTCCTCGCGGGTGACGAAATCGCGATCGGCCATCCAGCGGTCCATCCAGCTTTTCATCGCCGTTTCCGCCTCGGTCTTGGCGCCCTGCGCCACGCCCATCGCATTGGTCATCAGCTTCGACATCTCGTCGAAAAGTTTGTTCGGAGCTTGCATCGTCTTCACCTTCTGCCTGCGGGCCGCCGCACCGGCCCCGCTTGCGCCCTATATGGGCCGTCAGGCCCGCCGAGACAAGGTTGACTTCGCCGCAGCGCAAGGGCCAATTGGCACCGCTTTAGCCCGAGGACGCCATGGCCCTTCCTTTCCCCGACATCTCTCCCGATGCCTTCGAGATCCCGATCCTCGACTGGCCTGTCCGCTGGTATGCGCTGGCCTATATCGCAGGCCTTCTGGCGGGCTGGCGCATCGTCGTCGCGCTGATGCGGCGCCCGAAGCTTTGGGGCAAGACCGCGCCGATGGCCCCCGAGGCGGTCGAGGATCTGCTGACCTGGGTGATCCTCGGTGTCATCCTCGGCGGGCGGCTGGGCTTTGTGCTGTTCTATGATCCCGCCACCTATCTGGCCGATCCGCTGGCGATTTTCCGGGTCTGGGAAGGCGGCATGTCCTTCCATGGCGGCTTTGCGGGCGTCGTCATCGCCGGGCTGATCTTTTGCTGGCGGCGCGGCATCGCGCCCCTGTCCGTGGGCGATGCCTTTGCGCTGGTGGCGCCGATCGGGCTGTTCCTGGGCCGGATCGCCAATTTCATCAAGCCCGAGCTTTGGGGGCGGCCGACCGATCTGCCCTGGGGCGTGATCTTCCCGGTCGAGGCGGCGCAGATCTGCAACGGCTGGGCCGGGCAGGTGGATTACGCCTGCGCCCGCCATCCCTCGCAGCTTTACGAGGCCGGGCTTGAGGGGCTGGTTCTGGGCGGGGTCTTGTGGGCGCTGTTCGCCCGGGGCGCGCTGCGCCGCCCGGGGCTGCTGATGGGGGTGTTCCTGATCGGCTACGGGCTCGCCCGCGCCTTTGTCGAGCTGTTCCGCCAGCCCGATGCGCAATTCGCCAGCGCCGCCAATCCGATGGGCTATGCCTATTTTCTGGGCGATATCGGCCTCACCATGGGGCAGGTGCTGTCGGCGCCGATGATCGTGATGGGGCTGATGCTGGTGCTTTACGCGCGGATGCGGGGGACGAAGTGACCCCGCTGGCGCGGCTTCTGGCGGCGCGCATCGCGGCCGAGGGGCCGATCGGGCTGGACCGCTACATGGCCGACTGCCTGTTGCATCCCGAGCACGGCTATTACGCCACCCGCGATCCCTTTGGCCGGGCGGGCGATTTCATCACCGCGCCGGAGATCAGCCAGATGTTCGGCGAGATGCTGGGGCTCTGTCTGGCGCAGGTCTGGCTCGATCAGGGCCGCCCGGCCCCCTTCACCCTGGCCGAGATCGGGCCGGGGCGGGGGACGCTGATGGCCGATGTGGCGCGGGTGATCCGCTCTGTTCCCGGCATGGCCGAGGCGGCGCGGCTGCATCTGATCGAAGCCTCTCCCACCCTGCGCGCGGTGCAGCGCCAGACGCTCGCCGCGCATCCGGTCACCTGGCATGACAGCGTCGAAACCCTGCCCGGGGCGCCGCTGTTCCTGCTGGCGAACGAGTTCTTCGACGCCCTGCCGATCCGGCAATTCCTGCGCACCGAGGCGGGTTGGGCCGAGCGTCAGGTGGGTCTGCAGGGTGAGCGCCTTGTGCCCGGCCTTGCGCCGCCGACCCGCTTTGCCGCGCTCGAACACCGGCTGGCCGATACGAAACCGGGCGATGTGGTCGAGACCTGCCCCGCCGCCGCGCCGATCCTGACCGGGATCGCCCGCCGCATCGCCGCCCATGGCGGTGCGGCGCTGGTGATCGATTACAGCCATTGGCGCAGTCTGGGCGACACCTTTCAGGCGGTGAAAGCGCATGAGTATTGCGACCCTTTCGCCGCCCCCGGCGAGGCCGATCTGACCGCCCATGTCGCCTTCGAACCGCTGGCCGCGGCGGCCCGGGGGGCGGGGGCGCAGGCCTCGGCGATGACCGCGCAGGGGGTGCTGCTGGAGCGGCTCGGCATCGCCGCCCGGGCCGAAGCGCTGGCGGCCAAGCTTTCGGGCCGCGCGCTTGAGGCGCATCTGGCCGCGCATCGGCGCTTGACCCATCCCGAAGAAATGGGTCAGGTGTTCCAAAGTCTTGCCATTTTTCCCGCAACCGCCCCGGTGCCCCCGGGCTTCGATGTTTGATCCATGCCCACGACGCTTGACATCCTGACCTCTCCGGCCCTTTCGGGGGTGACGCACGGGTTCTTCACCCGCAAGGGGGGGGCCTCTTCCGGCATCTTCGCCGGGCTCAATTGCGGCCATGGCTCCTCGGATCAGACCGAGGCGGTGGCGCTGAACCGGGCGCGGGTGGCGGCGGCGATGGGGGGGACGTCCGCGGCGCTGGTGGGGGTGCATCAGATCCATTCCGCCGAGGTGCTGGTGGTCGAAGACCTGCCCGTCGCGCCGGTGCAGGCCGATGCGCTGGTGACGAAACGGCCCGGCATCGTGCTCAGCGTGCTGACGGCGGATTGCCAGCCGGTGCTGTTTGCCGACCGCACCGCCGGGGTGGTGGGCGCGGCCCATGCGGGCTGGCGCGGTTGCCGCGATGGCGTGCTGGAGGCGACGCTTGACGCGATGGAGGCGCTGGGCGCGGCCCGTGAGCGGATTTCCGCGGTGATCGGCCCCTGCATCTCGCAGCGCGCCTATGAGGTCGGCCATGACTTCATGGAAAATTTCCTGAGCGACGATCCGCAGGCGGGGCGGTTCTTTGCCGCCGGTCCCGCGGGCAAGCCGCTCTTCGATCTGCCGGGCTACGGGCTGTCGCGGCTGCGCGCGGCCGGGGTGGGGCAGGCGGAATGGACCCGGCACTGCACCTATTCCGACCCCGAGCGGTTCTATTCCTTCCGCCGCACCACCCATGCGGGCGAGGCGGATTACGGCCGTTTGATCTCGGCGATTCGGCTCTAGGGCGGGCGGTCCGGGCCTGTCGGGGGTTGATTGTGGCGAAATTCGCGCCGCAATCGCCGTTAACCCTTTATTTTGCAGTTTTGCGCAACACTGCCTGCCATGATTTCGCCTGCGGGCGGCGCAGGAAAGCACACTTGGTGCCCTATCCTCGCCGTATTGCGGGGGGAAAACACAGAAGCGACCGATGCCGCGCATCGATCCGCAAGACCCGCAGGAGAGCAGAATGACCCTGAAACCGACCCCGCGCTGGATGCTGACCGCCGTTGAGGGCGCCGCCAAGGCCTCTGTCGCGATGCCCTGGCAGCGCGGTGCCCGCCGCGCCGAGATGCTGGCACGACGCGAGGGAGCTGTGGCTCCGGTCGCGGCCCGGCGTCCCTCGCTCGCCGCCCGCTGATCCTTTCCGCCTTTGGCGCCGCGCCTTCGGGCCTGATCGGCGCCGCAGGGGCCGGGGGCTGCCACCCCCGGCCGCAAGCGGACCGGTTGCGCCGATTGCGGCGAAATCCGGGCATTGTTGCCGCCGCAGGCCCGGTGGCGGGGCCGCGGCCGGGATTGGGGGTGCGTCGTGCCGCAAGTCTTGCCGAAATTTGACACGCTTGCGCAAGGCGGTCGTGATTGAGCGGTCTTTCTGCATGCGGTGGGGGCCGTCGCAGATCTGACCGGACCGGAAGGCTGTTCCATGTCGATGACCCACCGGCTCGGGGCCGGGCTGGCTGCCCTGCCCGTTGACCGCAGCGATCTCTCTGCCGGGCTGGCCGCCCGAAAGCCGCCCTTGGGGGTGGCGAAATCGCCGCGCGCGATGCCGCTGACCCGGCTTTATGAGGCGGCTTGGCTGACCGCCGCGGGCAGGATCGAGACCGGCACCCGGCTTGCGCCGGCGACGCCGCTTTTCGAGGAGGCGTTTTCGGCGCTCGCGCGGGGCTCGGTGCTGATGACCGAGGACGGCCCGGTCGCGATCGAGGATCTGCAGCCCGGCCAGCGCGTCCTGACCGCCGAGGGGCGCCCGGAACAGGTGTGCTGGATCGGCGCGATGGTGATCTATCCCGGCGCCGGGACGGGCCAGGATCCGCAGGACCGGGTCAGCCTGACGCGGATCACCGCCGAGGCTTTCGGGGCGGGGCGGCCGGGGCTGGATCTGGTGCTGGGTCCGGGGGCGCGGCTGTGCCTGCGCGATCCGCGCCTGCGCCGGGTCGTGGGCGCCGAGGCGGCCTATGTGCCCGCCCGCGCCTTCCTGGACGGGATCAGCGTGATCGAGGTCACCCCTTCGGCGCCGGTCACGGTCTATCATCTGGTGCTCAAACACCACGGCTCGCTGCGCGTTGCCGGGCTGGAGATCGAGGCCTTTCACCCCGGCGAGGGGGTGGGGCGGCGGATCGATCCGCGGATGCTGTCGCTTTTCGAGGCGCAATTTCCGCAATTCGAAAGCCTTGCCGCCTTCGGCCCGCCCGCGCATCCGCGCCTGACCCGGTTCGAGGCCGAAAGCCTCTGGGACTGAGCGGGGGATTTCGCCCCGGCAAGCCGGGGCGACCCGCGGGGGGCTCCGCCCCCCGCACCCCCCGGCGTATTTTGCCAAGGAAAATCAGGGCTGAGGCGGCCGACACGTCGGGGCGGACCCGAAAGGGGGGTTCCTTGGCAAAATACGCATCTTGGGGGTCCGGGGGCGAAGCCCCCGGCGGGTCGCCTCGCGCAAGCGAGGCGAAATCCCGGTTCCCCTACTGCGGCAGCGTCTCGCGCAGATAGCGGATCATGTTGCCGCCCATGACCTTCGCGATCCCCCGCTCGCTCAATCCGGCCTCCAGCAGGGCCTGTGTCAGCGCGGCCAGTTCCGATGCGTCGAATTCCGTCTCGACCGCGCCGTCGAAATCCGAGCCGAGCGACACGTGATCTTCGCCCACCAGCCGCACCGCCGCCACGATCGACCTTGCCACCCCCGCAGGCGTCGCGTCGCAGGTCACCTCGGCCCAGGCGCCGATGCCGATCAGACCGCCTTTGGCCGCGATCTCCTGCATCAGCGCGTCGGGGAAGTTGCGCTTCACCGGGCAGACGCCATGAATGCCGCCATGGCTGACGATCGGGCGCGTGCCCTCCATCGCCAGCACCTCCCGCGCCATCTGTTCCGAGGCATGCGCAAGGTCGATCACCATGTGCTTTTGCACCATCTTTTCAACCACCTGCCGTCCGAAGGGCGTCAGCCCGGTGCCCCCCTCGCCATGCAGCGAGCCGCCCAGTTCGTTGTCGAAAAAATGCGTGAGCCCCAGAAGCCGGAACCCGGCGTCGTAAAGCCGGTCGAGGGTCTCGATCCGGCCCTCCAGCACATGCCCGCCCTCGGCGCCCAGAATCCCGGCCACGGTTTCGGCGCCCTCGGCCCGCGCCGCCAGCACCCGGTCGAGATCGGTCCCCGTCCGCACCACCACCAGCTGATCGGGGGCCGCCTCTGCCATCGCGGCCAGCCGCGCCGCCTGATCGAGCGCGCGTTCGGCAAGGCTGAACCAGGTCTTTACCGGGCGCAATTGCCCCATCACCAGAAGCGTGATGTTGTCCCGCGCCCCGGCGTCGTTCCGGTCGTAATTCATCCCGGCGGGGGTTTTCGTCACCGTGGTGAAGACCTGCACCGCCACATTCCCCGCCCGCAGCCGCGGCAGATCGACATGGCCGCGGTCTGAGCGGGTCAGGAGGTTGCGATCCCACAACAGCGCGTCGGAATGCCAGTCGCCGAGGATGAGCGTCTTGTGCAGCGCCGCCGCCTGCGCCGAGACCGGCCAGGGATCATGCGGCACGACCCTGTTCTGCGCCTTTTCGACGAGGCCCGGGGCAAAGGCGAAGAAGGCCCCCGCCGCCAGGATCACCGCCCCGCCGAGGCCCCATCCGATGCGTCTTGCCCAGCCCATGCGCGCCTCCCCTTTTCGGGCAGGCTAGCAGGGCCGGGCGCAGCCGCAAAGCGCCGAGGTGAACTCAGCCCTCCATCGCCTCCAGTTCGTCGATCAGCCCGGCGATCATCGACAGACCCTTGTCCCAGAACGCCGGGTCCGAGGCATCAAGGCCAAAGGGCGCCAGCAGATCCTTGTGATGTTTCGAGCCGCCCGCCTCCAGCATCTCGAAATATTTCGTCTGGAAGTCGGGCAGGCCCGCCGCATAGGTCGCGTAAAGCGCATTCACCAGCCCGTCGCCGAAGGCATAGGCATAGACGTAGAAGGGCGAATGCACGAAATGCGGGATATAGGTCCAGAAGGTCTCATAGCCCGGCATGAACTCGAAGGCCGGGCCGAGGCTTTCGGCCTGCACCGACATCCAGAGCGCGTTGATCGCCTCGGGCGTGAGTTCGCCTTGCGCGCGGGCCGCATGCAGCTTGCATTCGAAATCGTAAAACGCGATCTGCCGGACGACGGTGTTGATCATGTCCTCGACCTTGCCCGCCAGCAGCTGCTTGCGCTCGGCGGGGGTTTTCGCGGCATCGAGCAGCGCGCGGAAGGTCAGCATCTCGCCGAAAACGCTCGCCGTTTCCGCCAGCGTCAGCGGCGTGTCCGAGAGCAGCGGCCCCTGTCCCGCGGCCAGCACCTGATGCACGCCATGGCCAAGCTCATGCGCAAGGGTCATCACGTCGCGCGGTTTGCCCAGATAGTTCAGCATCACATAGGGATGGACGGTGGTGACGGTCGGATGGGCAAAGGCCCCCGGCGCCTTGCCCGGTTTCACCCCGGCATCGATCCAGCCTTTGTCAAAGAAGGGCGCGGCGATCTCGGCCATGCGCGGCGAAAACGCGCCGTAGGCGGCCAGAACCGTCGCCTTCGCCTCGTCCCACAGGATCTTGCGCGGAGTCTCGGTCGGCAGCGGCGCGTTGCGGTCCCAGATCTGCAGTTTCTCCAGCCCCAGCCATTTCGCTTTCAGCGCGTAATAGCGATGCGAAAGCCGCGGATAGGCGGCCACGACCGCATTGCGCAGGGCCTCGACCACCTCGGGCTCGACATGGTTCGACAGGTGACGGCCCATCTGCGGCGTGGGCATCTTCCGCCAGCGGTCCTCGATCTCCTTTTCCTTGGCCAGCGTGTTGTGCACGCGCGCGAAAAGCTTGACGTTCTGCCCGAAGACCCGCGCCAGTTCGCGCGCCGCCGCCTCGCGCTTGGCCCGGTCGTGATCGGTCAGCAGCGTCGTCGCCGCCTCAAGGTTCAGCGTCTCGCCATCCACGGTGAATTCCAGCGCCGCGGTGGTTTCGTCAAACAGCCGGTTCCACGCGGCCGCCCCCACAACCGACTGATCGTGCAGGAACTTTTCCAGCTCATCCGAAAGCTGATAGGGTTTCATCGCCCGCATCCGGTCAAACACCGGCTTGAACCGCGCCACCAGCGGATCGGCAAAGACCGCTTCATAGCGCGCATCCTCGATGCGGTTGAACTCCAGGCTGAAGAACACCAGCGGCGTGGTGAAAGCGGTGATCCTGTCGCCCGCATCCGACATGAACTTGGCACGCCCGGCATCGGTGGTGTTCTGATAATAGCGCAGCCCCGCATAGGACATGATCCGCCCGGCCGTGGTCTCGATCGCCTCGTGACGCGCGATGCATTCGGCCATTCCGGCGGCGTCCAGCTGTGCCAGCCTGCCCTCGTAGTCGCGGGCGAAGGCGGCGCATTCGGCCTCGAGCCAGGCCATGTCGCGGGCAAATTCGGGCGCGTCGGGGGCGGTGTAAAGATCGCTCAGATCCCAGTCGGGCAGGGCGCCGAAGTCGCCGGAGCCTGCCTGCGCGGGCGTGGCATCGAAACGGGGGGCGGGGAGGGGACGGAACATGGCTTTCTCCTTGCGGGTCGGATCAGAGATAGGGGCAGGGCAGGGGGCGTGCAAGCCGGGTTTGGATTGCACGTTTGCCCAAACGTTGTGCAGGTGCATAGCGATCAGGCGTTCCTGTCGGGCTTTCTGGCCCGTTTCCTGCTGCGGCGCTTCCGCTTGTGCCGCGGCCTGCCTAGGATTCAACCAGGGCGAGGGAATCACGCATGACGACTTATTTCAACGAAATGTACGAAAGCGGCACCGTCCGCGAGCCCTATGCGCGGCTCGAAGACTGGACGAAGGCCATGCCCGCGGAATTGCGCGCGATGAAACAGGCCGAGGCCGAGGCGCTTTTTCGCCGGATCGGCATCACCTTTGCGGTCTATGGCGAGGGCGGCGACCCGGACCGGCTGATCCCGTTCGACATGTTTCCGCGCGTCTTCACGCAAGCCGAATGGCGCAAGCTGGAACGTGGCATCAAGCAGCGGGCGCGGGCGCTGAACGCCTTTTTGCTGGATGTCTATGGCCGCGCCGAGATCGTGCGGGCGGGCAAGATCCCGGCGCGGATGGTGTTTCAGAACGAGGCCTTCGAGCGCGCCGTGGCAGGCTTCACCCCGCCGCGCGGGATCTATTCCCATATCGTCGGCATCGACATCGTGCGCACCGGCGCGGACGAGTTCTTCGTGCTCGAAGACAATTGCCGCACCCCCTCGGGGGTCAGCTACATGCTGGAAAACCGCGAGATCATGATGCGGATGTTCCCGCAACTTTTCCGCGAAAACCGTATAGAGCCGGTGGATGGCTATTCCGATGCGCTGCGCCGCACGCTGGCCAGTGTCGCCCCGGCGAAATGCGACCGCGAGCCGACCATCGCCATCCTGACGCCGGGCCATTACAACAGCGCCTATTACGAGCACAGTTTCCTGGCCGATCTGATGGGGGTCGAACTGGTCGAGGGCGCCGATCTTTTCGTCGAGGCCGGCTTCGTCTGGATGCGCACCACCGAGGGGCCGAAGAAGCTCGATGTGATCTATCGGCGCATCGACGACGCCTTCCTGGACCCGCTCTGCTTCCGCCCCGACAGCCTGTTGGGCATTCCCGGGCTGATGGATGTCTATCGCTCGGGGGGCGTGTCGATCTGTTCGGCGCCCGGCGCGGGGGTGGCCGATGACAAGGCGGTCTATACCTTCGTGCCCGAGATGATCCGGTTCTATCTGGGCGAAGAGCCGCTTTTGAACAACGTCCCCACCTGGCAATGCGCAAAGCCCGATGAATGCCGGTATGTGCTTGAAAATCTGGGCGATCTGGTGGTGAAAGAGGTGCATGGCTCGGGCGGCTACGGCATGTTGGTCGGGCCGAAATCGAGCGCCGAGCAGATCGAGACCTTCCGCGCCAAGATCGCCGCGCGTCCCGAAAACTACATCGCGCAGCCGACGCTGGCGCTGTCGGCCACGCCGACCTTTGTCGAGGAAGGCATCGCGCCGCGCCATGTCGATCTGCGGCCCTATTGCCTTGTCGGCGAGAAAATCGATCTGGTGCCGGGCGGTCTGACCCGCGTCGCGCTGAAGGAGGGGTCGCTGGTCGTGAACTCCTCGCAGGGCGGGGGCGTGAAAGACACCTGGGTTTTGGCGGAGTGACACCATGCTGAGCCGGACCGCTGAAAATCTGTTCTGGATCGCGCGTTACATCGAACGCGCCGAAACCATGGCGCGGCTGCTCGAGGTGGGCGCGCGCATCGCGCTGATGCCCTCGGCCGGGCATGGCTACCGCAGCGAATGGGAGAGCCTGTTGCAGGCCTCGGGCACCTCGCCGGGATTTGCCGCGAAATATGGCGATCCGGTGCAGCGCAATATCGAAAGCTATCTGTTCTTTGACCGCGACAACCCCAGTTCGGTCGTCAGCTGCATCGAGCGGGCGCGGGAAAATGCCCGGATCGTGCGCTCGGCGCTGACCTCGCAGGTCTGGGATGCGCTCAATGGCGCGTTTCAGGAGATGCGGCAGCTGGAACGCAAACCGCGGTCCGAAATGGAGCTGACGGAGCTGACCGACTGGGTGATGCGGCAGGCGGCGCTGGTGCGGGGCGCCATCGATGCGACGCTGTTGCGCAACGACGGCTATGCGTTTTTGAACCTCGGCTTCGCTCTCGAACGGGCCGACAACACCGCGCGGCTGATCGACGTGAAATATTACGTCCTGCTGCCCTCGGTCGATTTCATCGGCTCGGGGCTGGACAATTACCAATGGCAGACCCTGCTGCGGGCGCTTTCGGCGCATCGGGCGTTTCACTGGGCTTATGGCGGCGAGATCACCGCGGCGAAGATCGCGCATTTCCTGATCCTCAATCCGCAATCGCCCCGCTCCCTGATCGCCACCGTCACCATGGCGATGGAAAATCTGGATGCGCTGGCACGGGGCTATCAGCGCTCCGGGGCGGCGCAGATGCGGGCGCGCGCGCTGGTGGGCGAGATCGCCGAAACCCGCGTCGAGGAAATCTTCGACGAGGGGCTGCATGAATTCCTGACCCGCTTCATCCGCGATGTCGGCGAATTGTCCGACATGGTTCAGGCGGCTTACTTGAGCGGAGAAGCGCGATGATCCTGACCGTGCATCACGTCACCACCTATGCCTATGACGCGCCGATGCGCAGCGCCGTGCAATCCTTGCGGCTGTTCCCGTCGCGTTTTGACGGGCAGCGCACGATCCGCTGGGATGTCGCGGTCGAGGGCGGCCTGCGCGGCGGCAATTTCCGCGACGGCGCGGGCGACAAGGTCGAGGGCTGGTCGCTGCGCGGCCCGGTGACCGAGGTGACGATTTCCGCCATCGGTCAGGTCGAGACCACCGACACTGCGGGGGTGCTGCGTGGCCATCGCGAGATCGTCTCGCCTTTCGCCTATCTGCGCGAGACCGCGGCGACCTGGATCGACCATGCGCTGCGCGATCTGGCGGAAACCGCGGGCCGTGGCACGAAAGACCCGCTGGAGCGGGCGCATCGGCTGTCGCGCGCGGTCAGCGACGCCATCGCCTATCGTCCCGGCACCACCCATGCGCATACGACCGCGGCCGAGGCTTTGGCCCAGGGCGAGGGGGTCTGTCAGGATCATGCCCAGGCCCTGATCGCGGCGGCCCGCGCCGTGGGGATGCCCGCGCGCTATGTCTCGGGCTATCTTTTCGCCCGCGAGGATGGCGAAAAGCATGAGGCCGCCCATGCCTGGGCCGAGATCTGGGTGGAAAACATCGGCTGGATCGGCTTTGACCCGGCCAATGAATGCTGCCCCGATGCGCGCTACATCCGCATCGGCTCTGGGCTTGATGCGCATGAGGCGGCGCCGATCAAGGGCGTGGCGCAGGGCGAGGGCAGCGAGCGTCTTGATGTCACGGTTGCCTTGGAGGCCGTGCAACAATAATCTGGCTGCCTGCTTTTCCGGGGGAATGATGACCTATTGCGTGGGCCTGCTGCTTGATCAGGGGATGGTGCTGTTGTCCGACACCCGCACCAATGCGGGGCTCGACAATATTGCGACCTATCGCAAGATGTTCGTCTTCGAAGATCCGGGCGAGCGGGTGGTGACGATCCTCACCGCGGGCTCGCTCTCGGTGACGCAGACGACGATTGCGCGGCTGCGCGAGGCGATCGAGCATCCCGACTCCAGCACCGACACCTCGATCATGCAGGCGCCGACGATGCTGGCGGTGGCCGAGATCATCGGCAACACGCTGGCAAGTGTGCGGCAGGACATCGACCACAAGATGAACGCGTCCAAGGTGACGGTCTCCGCCTCGATGATCGTGGCGGGGCAGCGCAAGGGCGGCACGATGCGGATGTTCCTGGTCTATCCCGAGGGCAATTTCATCGAGGCGACCGAGGACACGCCGTTCTTGCAGATCGGCGAGCACAAATACGGCAAGCCGATCCTCGATCGGGTGGTGCGGCCCGCGACCAGCCTGGAGGATGCGCAAAAGGCGGTGCTGCTGTCGATGGATTCGACGCTGCGCTCGAACCTGTCGGTGGGGATGCCGCTGGATCTGGCGGTGATCGAGAAGGACGCCTGCAAGGTCGGGCTGCGCAAGCGGATCGAAAAGGACGATGCGCAATTCGCGGCGATGTCGCTGGCCTGGTCCGAGGCGCTGCGCGACGGGTTCAGCCGGATCACGCTGTAAGCGGTTCAGCCCCGGTTCGCGTCGAACAGCGCCGCGCAGGCGTCGAAGAACAGCGCCCGCATCGCCGGGCCTTCCATCATCACCTCATGCTCGGCACCCTCGTAAAGGGCGAGCTGTCCGCCCGGCCAGCTGGCCATCCGGGTCCGCACCGGCTCTTGCGGCACGATGCGTTCCCGGCTGCCAAGCGCGCAATAGCACGGCAGATCGGGGGTGGGCAGCGCCGCCAGCGCGTCGCATTCCAGCACCGCCTCGGCCACCCAATGCAGAGAGGCCCCGGCAATCGCCAGCTCCGGCGCCTTTGCCGCCTGCCGCACCAGCAGCGCCCACATCTCGGGATCGGTGGTCAGGAAATTGTCGTGAAACCCCGCGCGATGGACGAAGCTGACCGGCCCCCAGCCCGGCGCATAGCGCAGCGCGAAGGGGCTGGTTCGGGTCATCCGCGCCAGCGCCGATCTGAAAGGCCGGATCGCCCGGGGCAGACCAACCCCCCACATCGGCGCGGAAAAGGCAATGGCCGCAAAGGGATGCGTTCCCATCAGACGGCGCAGCGCGATCGTGCCGCCCATCGAATGCGCCAGCACGACCCAGGGCCGCGGCAGATCCAGCTGCGCCGCCGCCGCCAGCATCGCATCGACATCGCGCTGATACTCGCTGAACTTCCCGACATGGCCCTTGACCGGATCGGCGATCAGCCGGTCCGAAAGCCCCTGTCCGCGCCAGTCGATCACCAGCGTGCCATAGCCCCGGGCTGCCAGATCGGCCGCCGCAGGACCATATTTTTCCGCATATTCGGCCCGGCCCGCAAACAGGAACACCGTGCCCTTCGCCCCCCCGCCCCACAGCGTCAGCCGCAGCCGCACGCCATCTTCGGCGGTCAGCCACCAAGCCTGACCGCCCTCCGGCCCTTCGGCCAGAGCGTGGAAAAGGGGGGCCTTCTCGATCACGACAGCGCCGAGCCCAGTTGCATCGCCACGCCCATGGCGCCGTCGATCTTCAGCTTGCCCGACATGAAGGCCATGGTCGGGTTCACCCGGCCCTCGATCATGCCGCGGAACGTTTCGGTGTCGGCGGTCAGCGTGACCACGGCTGCGTCATCGCCCGCGCGCACGCCATCGGGATCGCAGATGATGCTGCCTTCGCCCTCGATGATGAATTTCGCGGTGGATGAAAAGCCGTTCGGCAGCTTCGCCGAGAGTTGTTCCACGGCTTTTTCGATGACTTTGCTCATGTTGCCTCCGATTGTGAACGCCGCCCCCTCGATTTTCGCGGCATATGGGATAGAGTTCCGAATATGCGGGCGCTTTCGATCAGAGACAAATGTATCGTTGCGGCAGTTGCCGTCTTCGTCAACCTCGGTTTTCCGGCCGGGGCGGAAACTGCGGGGCTGGAGCGGCAATTCGCGGAGCTGGCCGATCCGGGCTATGCGGGCTGGCAAAGTGCCGAATCGGATATCCTCCGCGCCTGGTCGCGCTCGGGCTCGGCCGCGATGGATCTGCTTCTGAAACGCGGCGAAGAGGCGATGGATGCGGGCGATCTGCCCGCCGCGATCGAGCATCTGACCGCGCTGACCGATCACGCCCCCGATTTCCCCGAGGGCTGGAACGCCCGCGCCAGCGCCTATTACATGGCCGGGCAGCTGGGGCCCGCGATGGCCGATGTCGCGCAGGTGCTGCGACTTGAACCGCGGCACTGGGGCGCACTGGCCGGTCTGGGGATGATTTTCGCCGACATGGGCGACAAGGCGCGGGCTCTGGCGGCCTTTCGCGCCTCTTTCGCCTTGAACCCGCATCAGCAGGATGTGAAGGATTCGATCACACGGCTGGAAAAGGAGCTTGCGGGCATCACCTTGTGAGCCTGCAGGGGGAATGCGAGGGGCGGGGCAGGCGATGACGGGGCGGATCACCGCGGTCCTTGGGCCGACGAATACCGGCAAGACACATTACGCGATCGAGCGGATGCTCTCGCACCGCAGCGGGGTGATCGGCCTGCCGCTGCGGCTTCTGGCGCGCGAGGTCTATGACCGCATCGTCAAGGCGCGCGGCCCCTCGGTCGTGGCGCTGGTGACGGGCGAGGAGCGGATCGTTCCCGAACGGGCGCAATACTGGGTCTGCACCACCGAAGCCATGCCCGAAGTGGGCGCCGATTTCGTCGCCATCGACGAGATCCAGCTTTGCGCCGATCCCGAGCGGGGGCACGTCTTCACCGAGCGTCTTTTGTACATGCGCGGGCTGCACGAGACGCTGTTTCTGGGCTCGGATGCGATGAAGGGCGCCATCGCGGCGCTGGTTCCAAAAGTGCAATTCGCCCGGCGCGAGCGTTTGTCGAAATTGTCCTGGGCAGGTTCGAAAAAGATAAGCCGGATGAAGCCACGGGCGGCAATTGTCGGCTTTTCGGTTGAAAATGTGTATGCCATTGCCGAGCTGATCCGGCGCCAAAAGGGCGGTGCCGCGGTGGTGATGGGGGCGCTTTCGCCGCGCACGCGGAACGCTCAGGTCGCGATGTATCAAAACGGCGATGTCGATTATCTGGTCGCCACCGATGCGATCGGCATGGGGCTGAATCTTGACATCGAGCATGTCGCCTTTTCCGCCACGGCGAAGTTCGATGGCCGGCGGATGCGGCCTCTGTTCCCGCATGAGCTGGGCCAGATCGCGGGCCGGGCCGGGCGGCACACCACGGACGGCACCTTTGGCATCACCGGCGAGGCGCATCCCCTGCCCGAAGAGGTGATCGAGGCGATCGAGGAGCATCGCTTCGCGCCGATCCAGCGGCTGCAATGGCGCAATCCGCGGCTGGAATTCGGCACTGTGCCGCGGCTGATCCAGTCGCTCGAGGAAAGCCCGCAGAACGAATGGCTCAGCCGCGGCCGCGAGGCCGATGACCTGCGCGCGCTGAAAAGCCTGTCCGAGATGCCCGAGATCCGCGACCGGGTGCGCGCCCCCGCCGATGTGCGGCTTTTGTGGGAGACCTGCCGCATCCCCGATTTCCGCTCGATTTCCGAGACCGAACATGCGACCCTTCTGGCGCGCATCTTCGGGTTCCTGCAGACGGGCAAGGGCGTGCCTTCGGACTGGCTGAAATCCCAGATCGAACGCATCGACCGGACCTCGGGCGATATCGACACTTTGTCGAAACGTCTCGCCTTCATCCGCACTTGGACCTATGTTGCGCAACGCAAAGGCTGGGTGGATGACGAAACCCATTGGCGCGAAGAGACTCGCGCTGTAGAAGACCGTCTGTCGGATGCGCTGCATGGCGCGCTGACCCAACGATTTGTGGACCGGCGCACCAGTGTTCTGTTGCGGCGGCTCAAGCAGAAGGAGACCCTCGTGGCCGAGGTGAACGACAAGGGCGAAGTGATGGTCGAAGGCGAATTCGCCGGCCGTCTTGAGGGCTTCCGCTTCCGGCAGGACACCACGTCCTCGCCCGACGAGGCGAAGATGCTGGCGCGTGCCGCCTATGAGGCGCTGAAGCCCGAATTCAGCCTGCGGTCCGACCGCTTCTACAATGCCCCCGACACCGAGATGGATTTCACCGAGCAAGGTGGCCTGATGTGGGGCACGCAGGCGGTGGGCAAGCTGGTGAAGGGCGCCGATCCGCTCAAGCCCGCGGTCGAGCCCTTCGTCGACGAGGAAGCCGGTCCCGAGGTCGCCGAAAAGGTGCGCCGCCGTCTGCAGCATTTCATCGACCGCAAGATCGCCGCGCTGTTCGAGCCGCTTCTGGCGATGAGCCGTGACGAGGCGCTGACGGGTCTGGCCCGCGGTTTCGCCTTCCGGCTGGTCGAGCACATGGGCATCCTGCCGCGCGAGGGCGTGGCGGCCGAGGTCAAGGAACTGGACCAGGAGGCCCGCGGCGCGCTGCGCAAGCATGGCGTGCGCTTTGGCCAATACACGATCTTCCAGCAGCTGCTGCTGAAACCTGCGCCGACCCGGCTGCGGCTGGTGCTGGCCTCGCTTTGGGACGGGCTGTCCGAGTTCCCCGAAAGCCCGCCGCCCGGTCTGGTGACGATCCCCTATATCGCGGAAGTGCCGGTTTCGGCCTATACGCGCTCGGGCTATCGTCCGGCCGGGGTGCGGGCGATCCGCATCGACATGCTGGAGCGGCTGGCCGACATGCTGCGCACGCAAGACAGCAAGGCAGGTTTTGAAGCCACGCCGGACATGCTGTCGATCACCGGCATGACGCTGGAGCAATTCGCCGATCTGATGGGCGGGCTGGGTTATCGCGCCGAAAAGGGCGAACGCGAAAAGGCGAAACCCGTGGTCGAGGCGAAGGCGCCCGAGGCGGGCTCGGAAAATCCGATCCCCGAGGAGGCCTCGCCGATCGCCGAGGCCGAGGCCGAGGTGGCGGCCGCCCCGGCCGAGATGGAGAGCTTTTACACCTTCACCTGGGCGCCGCGTCCGCGCGCCGAGCGGGGGCCGCGTCGCGAGCCGCGGGACGGGGGCGAGGGCCATCGCGGCCCGCGCGAGCACAAGGGCGGCGAGCGTCCGCACAAAGGCGGTGAGCGCGGTGGCGAGCACAAGGGTGGCGAGAAGCGCTCCGAGGGTGGCAAGCCGCGGTCCCGCGATGGCGAGGGCAACCGCGGCGAGCGCAAGTTCGGCGCTGACGGCGGCAAGGGCGGGCCGAAGGGCGGCAAGCCCTGGGGCAAGGGCAAGCCGCAGGAGGACCGTGGCCGCGGCTTCGAATCGCATCCGCCGAAAAAGGACAAGCCGATCGATCCCGACAACCCGTTTGCGGCGGCGCTGATGGGGCTCAAGGGCAAGCTTTGATCCTTGTCTGACGCGAACGCATCCGAGGCGGGGCGCATCCGCATCGACAAATGGCTCTGGCAGGCGCGGTTCGCAAAGAGCCGCGCCTTGGCCGTTGATCTGGTCACCGCGGGCCGGGTGCGGCTGAACGGGCAGAAGCTGGAAAAGCCGGGCCGTGCGGTCGGTCCGGGGGATGTGCTGGCGCTGGCTCTGGGTGCCGAGGTGCGGGTGGTGCGCATCCTGGCCTGCGGCACCCGCCGCGGCCCCGCGCCCGAGGCGGCAACGCTTTATGAGCGGATCGACGCGCCAGCTAAGGGGCAGGAGGCGGGATGACGCCCCCCCCCGGCACTTCGCCGCACCCGGTTTTTGTATATCTCCTGCTCTTGATTGATCGCCCCCGGAGGGCTAGGACAACCCAGCGCCAAAGATTGGGGTTTCAAGAATGACCTATGTCGTCACCGACAACTGCATCGCCTGCAAATACACCGACTGCGTGGAAGTCTGCCCGGTGGACTGCTTCTACGAGGGCGAGAACACGCTGGTGATCCATCCCGACGAATGCATCGACTGCGGGGTCTGCGAACCGGAATGCCCGGCCGACGCGATCCGTCCGGACACCGAGCCGGGCATGGAGGACTGGGTCGAGTTCAACCGCACCTATGCCCAACAATGGCCGGTGATCACGATCAAGAAAGACCCGCTGCCGGGCCACAAGGACCGCGACGGCGAGACCGGCAAGCGCGAGAAATACTTCTCGCCCAATCCCGGCACCGGCGACTGATCGCGGCGCTTTCGGGCCGGGGCGCCGCGGCGTCCCGCCCCTGTCGAGTCGTCTCGGGGGCCGGATTTCCGGTCCCGGTCGGCGGCATCTTGCCTGCGCGGATCTGTCGCTGCGCGACGGGCCGCAAGATTAAGGCAAAACCCCGTTTTTCCCTCGGATTCCGGCTCTTCACGCGCATGTTCCCCTGCGCGAAGCTATGAATCGGCTGATTTTTGTGCTATAAAGTCGTTACAAAGGAGAACGCCCCATACCTCGGCCAGAACTGCTCGTCTGACGGGGTGTCTTTCGCAAAATTCAGGTCTCGCTGCGCATTTCGTGCCGCGTTGGTCTATTTTTGGATGGGGCCGTAACCGGGTGCAAGGAAGCGACTGAATGACCAAAATGAAGAAGACCGAATTCCGTCCGGACGATTTCGTTGTGTATCCGGCTCATGGCGTCGGCAAGATCATCTCGATCGAGGAACAGGAAATCGCCGGTCTGCGGCTGGAGCTGTTCGTGATCTCGTTCGAAAAGGACAAGATGACGCTCCGCGTTCCCACCCACAAGGCGGTGGATATCGGCATGCGCGGATTGTCGAGCCCGGATGTCGTGACCAAGGCGCTGGAAACCCTGAAGGGCAAGGCCAAGGTCAAGCGCGCGATGTGGTCGCGCCGGGCGCAGGAATACGAGCAGAAGATCAATTCGGGCGACCTTCTGTCGATTGCCGAGGTGGTGCGCGACCTGCACCGCGCCGACGATCAGCGCGAACAATCCTATTCCGAACGTCAGCTTTACGAAGCCGCGCTGGAGCGGCTGACCCGCGAAGTGGCGGCCGTCTCGGGCACCGATGAAGCCGGGGCGGCGAAAAAGGTCGACGAGGTTCTGGTCGGCCGCGCCGCCTGATCCTGGACGATACAGCAGAAAACGGGCCCCCGCGGGGGCCCGTTTTCATTTGGGGTCTGTTTGGCGCCCTGCGGGCGGGGCAGGGGATGACGGGCCGGGGGGGGAGGGCTCAGCCCTCCTCGATCACGTCGCGGTCCTGTGGCGCCTTGCCCTGCGCGTCGGACTGCCGCCGCCGCTCGGTGAAATGCGCCAGCATCTGCGCCTCGAATTCGGCGTTCAGCGCCTTGGTGCGTTCGACATAGTCTGCGTTCTTCTCAGGGTCCACCCCGGGCTTCCAGACCTCGGCCAGATCGCGCACGGCGGAACGGTCGAGCTTCCAGAACAGCCGTTCCAGCTCATGCGCCTCGAACGCGCTCAGGCCGACGTTTTCCAGCACATAGCGCGCCGCCCGGCAGGAGCTGTCGAACATCTCGCGCACGATGTCATCGGCGCCCGCGGCGTAAAGATCGTAGACGTGGTAGCGGTCGCGGGCACGGGCGATGATATGCAGGTCGGGCCGCGCCTTGCGGGCATAGGCCACGAGCCGGTTCGTCGCCTCCTTGTCATCCAGCGCCGCCACCAGAACCCGGGCGCGGCTCAGCCCCGCCGCCGCCAGAAGCTGCGGTTGCGCCGGATCGCCATACCAGGCCTTGAAGCCGAAGGTGCGAAGCATCTGCACCGTCTTCAGATCGGCATCCAGAACCGTGGTGCGAAAGCCCGACATCGTGACCATCCGGTTCACCACCTGACCAAAGCGCCCGGCGCCTGCGATGATGATCGGCTGTTCCTCGTCGATCTGGTCGGGATCGGGGCGCGTCGCGGCCGGTTTCAGTCGCCGCGCCAGCCGTTCATGCAGCAAAAACAGCATCGGCGAGAGCAGCATCGACAGCGCGATCACCAGAAGCGCCTTTTCCGCGGTCTCCTGCGGCAGGATCCGCTGCATCGTCGCAAAGGAGACCAGCACCAGCGAGAACTCCCCCGCCTGTGCGAGGCCAAAGGTGAACAGCCAGCGGTCCGTGCCCCAAAGCCCGAAGAGCCGCGCCAGCCCGTACAGCACCGCCGATTTCAGCGCCACCAGCGCCAGCACCAGCGCGGCGATCTTCAGCGGCCCGGCGTAAAGCACGTCCAGATCGATCCCCGCGCCGACGGCGATGAAGAAAAGCCCCATCAACAGGCCCTTGAACGGCTCGAGGCTGCTTTCCAGCTCATGCTTGAATTCGGAATCGGCCAGCACCACCCCCGCAAGGAACGTGCCCAGCGCCGGCGACAGCCCGACCAGATTCATCAGCGAGGCGATGCCGACGACCAGCATCAGCGCCACCGCCGTATGGATCTCGCGCAGCTTCGAGCCCTGCACGAAGCGAAACAGCGGCTGCACCAGAAAATGCCCGATCCCCACCACCAGCACCACCGCGGCGAGCGTCACCAGCGTCAGCCCCCAGGCAGGCAGCGCATCCAGAAAGGCCGCCGCGCCATGGCCCGAGGCCTCGGCCCGGGCCAGTTCCCGCGCCCCGGGCAGGGCGAGCAGCGGCAACAGCGCCAGCATCGGGATCACCGCGATATCCTGCGTGAGCAGCACCGCAAAGGCCGAGCGCCCGCCCGCCGTCTGCATCAGCCGCTTTTCGGTCAGCATCTGCACCACGATCGCCGTCGAGGACAGCGACAGGATCGCGCCAAGCGCAATCGCCGCCCGCGGCGGCTGGCCCACCGCCAGCGCCGCCAGTGCCACCGCGGTCGTGGTGATCAGCACCTGCAGCCCGCCAAGGCCCAGCAGCTTGTCGCGCATCGACCACAGCGCCTTCGGGTCCAGCTCCAGCCCGATCAGGAACAGCATCATCACCACGCCGAATTCGGCGAAATGCTGCAGATCATGCGCCTCGCCCTGCACCAGCCCCAGCCCGGGCCCGATGATCACCCCGGCGATCAGATAGCCCAGTACCGAGCCCAGCCCCGCCCGCGTCGCCAGTGGCACCGCCACGACCATGGCGACAAGATAAAGCGTAGCCTGGAGCAGAAAGCTTTCCATGCAATTCCATTCAGAGAAGACGCCCGGCTGCGGGGCAGCGGCGGCACGGCGTCAAACGCGGGGGATGGCGCGACCCTAACCAGAAAGGGCCCTTGCGCCAAGCGCAAAAGCCCGAGGTTTCGGCCCTGTTACCGGATGTGAACGGCTCAACCGCCCTTAAGCAGGCTGAGCGTGATCGGGCGGTTGCCCTTCTGATAGGTCATCTGGCTTTCGCCGATGGCGATGACGCGCCCGCCGTCGATCCGGTCGCCCACCTGCAGCTTGAAGAAGCGGCCATTCGGCATCCGCACCAGCGCGCGCCGGTTCGAGGGCGTGCCATAAAGCCCGATCAGCGAGATCCTGCTCAGATCCAGCGCGTTTTTCTGCGTCGCCTCGCGGGCGACCGAGGCGGCGGTGGGGCCGCGCGGGATCACCGTGGCGGATTCGACCTCGCCGGTCTCGACATCGGGGCCGGGGATCAGCGTTGGTTCGGGCGGCGGCGAGGGCTTGGTGCGGACCGGCTTTTGCGGCGCGACGGGGAGGGGCTCGGGGGCGATCGCGGCGATCTGCACCGGGGGCGGCGGTTCGGCAGCGATGGCGGCGGCCAGTGCGCTTTGCACCGCGGCTTCGAAATTGCGCGGCCGCGTCATCGGACGGCGCGAGGAGGCCAGACCGGCCTCCGCCGCGGCGGCTTCGGCGGCAAGAGCGGCTTCGGCGGCGGCTTCCTCGGCCCGTGCGGCGGCAGCGGTCCGTGCGACCGAGTCCGGGCGTTCCTTCGGCTGCGCCCGGCGCAACACCCGCGCCAGATCGGGCGAGAGGCCCGGGGCGAGCAGCGCGCCGTCATCGGGGCTGGCGGCCGGTGTCTCCGGCGCTGCTTCGGGGGGCGGGGTCTGGGCGGCTTTTTCCGCCGCCGCTGCGACCGAGGCGGGGCGGGGTTTCGGCCGGGCGTTCTTCAGCGCCGGATCGGCGGGCGGCGCCGCGGCGGCGGCGGCCGCTTCTGCCGCGGCGGCTTCGGCGGCGCGGCTGACCGAGGCGGGGCGCGGTTTCGATTTCGACGGCGGTGTGCCCGCGAACAGGGTGAAGCCCTCGGCGGTCAGCGTGCCATCGCGGCTGGGCGTCGCCTGAGCCGCAGCCGGAGCGCCGGGCACGGGCGGCGGGGCGGGCGGTGTCGTCGTGGTGGCCGCGGGCGGCGAGCTGAGCGGCGGCAGGGTCGGCAACGCGGGCAGCGCCACCGGCGCCCCGGCCTCCGGCGCGGGGGCGCCGGTTTCCGAGGCGGGCCGGTCCGGCGCGGGCGTTGCGGGAGCGCCGGTTTCCGGCGCGGGGGCTACGGGTGCGGCGGGGGGCGCGACGGGGGGCGCCGGTTCTGGCGTTGCGTCTTGCGGCGGCATCGCGGGGGCCGCCGCTTCGGGCGCAGCCGGTGCGCTCGTCTCGGTCGGGGCCTCGGGCTTGATCAGGAAGCTTGACCAGAGCGCGGCAATGGCGAGGAAGGCGATCAGCCCGCCCAGCAGGGCTGGGCCCATGTATTTCGGCTTGCCACCGATCCGGGGCGTCTTGCGGGTGCCAAAAACCGTCCGCGCCGCGGCCCCCTCTGCCGCGGGCGCCTCTGCGGCAGGTTTGGAATCCGTGGTGTCGGGGGCCGGACGCAGCGCGCGGGCCTTGGCCAGCGCCTTGCTGGCGGTCGTTTCCAGCGCCGCCGCCCCGAGCGCCGCCAGACGGCGCCCGTCCTCGGCGATCTTGCGCAGGGCCTCGGCGGTGCCGGGGGCGTCTGTCGCCGCAGCCTCGGTCTCGCCAAAGGCGGGGGCGGGCCGGTCGGTCTCGGCCACCAGCGGTTTGCGCGGGGCGGGTTTCGGGCTGTCCAGGCCTTCGCCTGCGGTGCCAGGACGTGCCGCGCCCGGCAGCGGTTTGCGGGGCGCAGCCCCGGCGCGGGCGGCATCGCCCGCGCGCGGCGTCTTGGCCACGGGCTCGGGCATGTCGATCTGCAGCGGCGCGACCGTGTCGATGCCGCTCAGCGGTGTCTCGTCAAGCGCCGCCAGCAGATCGGCGGGGGGCGCAATCGGTGCCTCGGCCTTGGGGGCGGGCGGTTTCGGCGCCGTTTTCTGCGCCGTTTTCGCGGTGGCGGGCGGCGTGGTGGCCGCGGCCTTTTGCGCTGCGGCGGCCTTTTGCGCTGCTGCAGGTTTCGGCGCGGCGACCGGAGCTTCCGCAGCAGGCGGGGCGACAGAAGCTGCGACTTCGGGGGTCGGTTCCGGCGCGGGCGGCTCGACCGGCGCGGCGGCCGGTTCGGGAGTGGGGTCGGGTTGCGGCGTCGGTTGCGCCTCGGCGGTCGGGCCGGGCGTCGGTTCGGGCGCCGGTTCGGGGGGCGGTTCGGGCGCCGGTTCAGCCGGGATCGGCGCCGTTGCGGCGGCGGTTGCGGCTTCGGACTCCGGGGCCGCTTCCGGGGCGCTCGCCGCGGCGGGCGCTTCCGGCGCGGGCGGTGCCAGTTCGGGCTGGGCCGCGGGAGGCTCGGCGCCCGGTTCGGCGCCCGGCTCGGCAACTGTCTCGGTTCCCGGCGCGCTGGCGGGGGCCGCGGCGGCACGCAGCAGATCCGGCGGCAGCGCCTCGGTGTCGCGTTCGATCCTTGCGCCCTGCGGCAGATGTGCCGGGGCGGTGGTGGTGATGCCAAACCAGGGCTCGCCCGCGAATTGCGCCGGATCGGGGGCCGCGACGAAAGACACCGGGAAGAAACCGCAATCATCGGCAAAGGCCTCGGCCTCGGCCAGGGTCTCGCGGGCGACGACGGCAACCTGCACCACCTCGCCCTCGCCGCTCCAGTCGAAGACCAGATCGGGCACGGCATAGGGCGTCATCCCCTCCAGCGCATCGGCGATCTGCCGACGCCGCACGGCGGATTGCGGCCCGGGGGCGGTGATCTCGGCGTAAAGGATCTGCGAGGCGGGCACGACGATCTTCGTGGTCACCCCCTCGGGGGCGCGCGTCTTCGCGGCGCGGCGCAGCGCGGTCAGCCGCTCGCCGAAATCGGGGGCGTCCAGCGCCACCTCGCCCACCAGCTCCCAGCCGCTCTTGCCGCGGTGAAGCAATCCGATACCGTCATGCGAGAGATTGAGGGCGAAGTTGGGTTTCATGCCTTGGCTTCAACACAGGGGCGGGGCGCGTCGGGGAGCGCCGCAGCAGTAACACAGGGAAAGAGGCGCCGATACCGGCGCCGCAGCGCTGAAACCTAGGTAAAGCAGAAAACCGCGCATGAAAAGCCGCCCACCGGAAAGTGAGGGCGGCTTTTCGCGCAGGCCTCAGGCGGTGGCGGCGGCCAGAGCCTGATCGAGATCGGCGATCAGATCGGCGGCATTCTCGATGCCGATCGAGAGCCGCACCACATTCGGCGCCGCGCCCGCCTTGATCTGCTGTTCCTCGGTCAGCTGACGGTGCGTGGTCGAGGCCGAATGGATGATCAGCGAGCGCGCATCGCCGAGGTTGGCCACATGGCTGAACAGCTTGAGATTGTTGACCAATTTCACGCAAGCCTCGTAGCCGCCCTTGACCGCGACGGTGAAAAGCGCTCCCGCCCCCCTGGGGTACAGCCGGTTCGCCCGTTCATGCCAGGGCGAGGAGGGCAGCCCGGCCCAGGTGACGAAGTCGATGCGCGGATCGGCCGCCAGCCATTCCGCCACCGCTTTCGCATTGGCGACGTGCTTTTCCATCCGCAGGCTCAGCGTCTCGATCCCCATCAGCGTGTAATGCGCGCCCTGCGGGTTCATCGTCATGCCCAGATCGCGCAGCCCGACCGCGATCGAATGGAAGGTATAGGCCATCGGGCCGAGCGCCTCGTGGAATTTCAGCCCGTGATAGGCCGGTTCGGGCGCCGAAAGGCTGGGGAACTTGCCGCTGGCCGACCAGTCGAACTTGCCCGAATCGACGATCACCCCGCCCGTCACCGTGCCGTTGCCGGTCAGGTATTTCGTGGCGGAATGCACGACCAGCGTCGCGCCGTGTTCGATCGGGCGGCACAGATAGGGCGAGGCCAGCGTGTTGTCGACAATCAGCGGCAGGCCGACCTTGTTCGCCACCGCGGCGACGGCGGGCAGGTCGGTGATGTAGCCGCCCGGGTTCGAGATCGATTCGCAAAAGATCGCCCGGGTGTTGTCGTCCACCGCCGCTTCCAGTGCGGCAAGATCGTCGAAATCGACGAAGGTGCAGGACCAGCCGAAGCGTTTGATCGTCTGGGCGAATTGGGTGATCGTGCCGCCGTAAAGCCGGGTCGAGGCGACGATGTTCAGCCCTGGCCCCATCAGCGGAAAGAGCGCCATGATCTGCGCCGCATGGCCCGAGGAACAGCAGACCGCGCCCGCGCCGCCCTCCAGCGCCGCGACGCGCGCCGCCAGCGCCGAAACGGTCGGGTTGGTCAGGCGCGAATAGATGTAGCCCACTTCCTGCAGGTTGAAGAGCCGCGCCGCATGGTCGGCATCCTTGAACACGTAAGCCGTGGTTTGATAGATCGGCACCTGCCGCGCGCCGGTTGCGGGATCGGGCTCGGCGCCCGCGTGAATTTGCAGCGTGTCAAAGGCTTGGTTGGTCATCGGGGTCTCCCTGAATGGTCGCGGGCGAGCCTATCCGCCCGCCCGGGCGCCTTCAAACACATTCGCCTTCGCAGATATGGGCGCAGCTGCGGAAGGGGTCTGCGGGCTCCTTGGCGCAGGGCCTTGCGGCGCAAGCCATGGCCCGCCGCCATCGACGAAGGTGCCGTTTGCCGAGGCTCAGCGCAGCCAGAGCTTCTCGCGCCGGATCGCGTTGCGCAGCATCGCCTCGCGCCGCGGCAGCGCGTTACGGTCGATCTTTGCGCGCAGTTTCAACCCCTTGCGCTGGTAGATCAGCTTCCTTGCCGGTTCGTGCAGCCGCAAGATCCGTTTGATCTTTTGCGGCGCGCAGATCGCCTCGAGCCGCGCCACCACGGCATCGCTTTCGCGCGCGTAAAGCAGCGGCAGGGCGCGGTAATGGCAGCTCACCGCGCCATCAAGCCCCGCCAGCTCCGGCCCCGGCCGGCCGCCGCCGAAACTGTGGATGACAAGCGGCAGCGCCACCTGATCAAGCCAGGGATCGAGCGACTGGCTGGCCAGTTCATCGGGCGTGTCCCAGCGGATCGCATGGGCATACTGCATAAAGCGCTTGCCAAAGGCCTGGGCATCGGCGCCAAAGAACCAGCCGGCGTTGAAATAAAGATAGCGCTGCCAGTAGTTTTCATACTGGCTTTTATCCAGCGAGCTGTCGAAATCGAGGCCGAACTTGTCGTAAAGGCTTTTCCAGATCGTGGTGTAATCGGCGCCGTAAAGCTGCGGCTCGGGCCAGGTGCCCTCGCGCCGCATCGAGGCCGAGGGGCGGTTGAAATCGAATCCCACCTGCGACAGCGGCCCGAGAAACAGCGTGTCACTGTCGAAAAACACAAAGGGCTCCGCGGGCAGGGCGGCCATCGCCTCGATCTTGTTGCCCTGCGGGTAGCTTTCGCCGAAATGGCGGTTCTCGAAGGGCAGGATCTCGACCTCGTGATCGCGCAGGAAGCGCCGCACCGGATCGGAGATCGCGACGGGCGTGGACCATTTTGCCCCCGTGGGTTCGGCGGCGATCAGACGGCCCTTGAAATCGGGGTTCGCCTCGCGGAACGAGGCCACGAAGATCAGCGCCTCGTATTCCAGCCGCCCGGCCTGCACGATGAAGAAAACATTGTAATCCGGCTGCATCTGCTCGCGCCTGCTGCAATCTATGGCGTCACAGTAGCGGGATTTGCGCCCGGCACAAGCGGGCCTGTCGGTATCCTCACCACTTGGGAAGTGGTGGGTGACCCTGGAATCGAACCAGGCATGGGTCTCCCCGGCGGAGTTACAGTCCGCTGCCGCACCTTGCAGCTCGTCACCCGACGTGGGGCGATGTAACGAAGGGGGCGGGGGGCGTCAAGCGGCATTTTTCAGCCTCTTGCCAAAGCGGGTCGTGCAGCGCACAGAAGATCGAAACAGAGGTGCAAGATGAAGAAACCGGAGTGGGTGATCGAGAAGGAACGCGCCAAGCGCGCGGCGGCGGCGGAAACGCTGTGGCTGTTCGGTCTGCATGCGGTACGCGACGCGCTGATGAACCCCGATCGGGTCAAGCTGCGGCTGGTGCTGACGAAGAACGCCGCCGACAAGCTGGCCGAGGCGATCGCGGCGGGCGGCGTTGCCCCCGAGATCGTCGATCCGCGCAAGTTCGATGCCCATGTGCCGCTTGGCCCCGATCAGGTGCACCAGGGCGCCGCGCTGGAGGTCAAGCCGCTCGACTGGGGCAAGCTGGCCGATGTGGCGCTGACTGGCGCGGGGCTGCCCTTGGTCGTGCTGCTCGATCGCGTCACCGATCCGCATAACGTCGGCGCGATCCTGCGCTCGGCCGAGGTCTTCGGCGCCCGTGCCGTGGTGGCGCCCGCGCGCCATTCCGCGCCCGAAACCGGGGCCTTGGCGAAGACCGCCTCGGGGGCGCTGGAGCGCCAGCCCTATCTGCGCGTCACCAACCTCTCCGACGCGATGGGCGCGCTGCGCGACATGGGCTATGTGCTGATCGGTCTGGCGGGCGAGGCGACGATGACGCTTGCCGAGGGGCTGGCCGAGGCGGGCAGCCGTCCCGTGGCCATCGTTCTGGGCGCCGAGGGTCCGGGCCTGCGCGAGAAAACCCGCGCCACCTGCGATCATCTGGTGCGGATCCCCTTTGGCGGCGCCTTCGGTTCGCTCAACGTGTCGAATGCGGCGGCGGTGGCGCTTTATGCCGCCACCAGCGCCCGCACGAAGGGCTGACGGGGCGGCCGAGATCACGAAAGGGCGAACTTCGCGGAATCTTTTGCTGCGACCCTTTAACGCGGCTTTCACATCCCTATGTTTCGGTGGTGAGACGCGGAGCCGGAACCTCCGCGTTGACTGTCACTGTCCCTCGTTCCGCACTTTCGCGCCCGGTGCCCCAGTGGTCCGGGCGCTTTTTCTGACCGGAGGCGCGATGACGGATGCAGAGCTGCGCGAGATCCTGACCACGACCCGCACGATTGCCGTTTTGGGCTTTTCCGCCAATCCCGACCGTCCCGCGCATGGGGTGGCGGCCTTCCTGCAGGCGCGCGGCTACCGGGTCATCCCGGTCAATCCGGGGCTGGCCGGGCAGGTGGCGCTGGGCGAGACGGTCTATGCCGATCTGGCGGCGATTCCGAAAGATGTCGTGATCGACATGGTCGATGTCTTCCGCGCCCCCGAGGCCGTGCCCGGGGTGGTCGCGCAGATGCTGACCCATCGCCCCGAGGCGCGTGTGCTCTGGCTGCAGCTCGGCGTCATTCACCCCGAGGCGGCAGAACGGGCGCGGGCGGCGGGCAAGCTTGTGGTGATGGACCGCTGCCCGAAACTCGAGATCGCGCGGCTGGGGCTGTGAGGCAGGGGGGCTTTGCCCCCCATACCCCCCAGCGTATTTTTCCCAAGAAAAAGCCCGGGGTTTTTTCCTGGCCCAAATACGCTCTTTTCGCCGCGGGGCCGGAGCGGCGCGGTGTCAGCCCTTCACCGCCGCCGCGGCCTCGACGATGGCGGAGGCGATGAAGTCCAGCTCGGGGCGGGTCAGCCGCGCGGGCAGGCGGGTGTCGCAGGCGCGCATCAGCATGGCGCGGGTCTTCGGCAGGTCAGGCAGCTCGCCCAGAAACTGCCAGTTCCAGAAGGCGCGGGCATTGTCGGGCGAGAGCCCGAAGACCTGCACCGAGACGCCGCGGGCTTTCGCCGCGTCCTGCAGCCCGAGCGCTTCCGCATCGCTCCAGTCGCCCACCAGATTGAACTGCAGGCTGTCGGGCGCGCGGGTCTCGGGGGCAAGCGGCGGCGGCACGTCGAGCCAGGGGCTTTCGTTCAGCTTTTCAGCCACATAATCGTGGTTCGCCAGCCCCGCGCTGACACGCCGCTCCAGCTCGGGCAGCTGCGGGCGGATCACCGCGGCGGACAGGTTCTGCATCCGGGTGTTGTAAAGCGGCAGCTTGTTTTGCCAATGCACGAAGCTGTTTTGCAACCCCGGATGCTTCTTCCAGTTCTGTTCATAGGCGCCCGACATGATGATGGCGCGGGCGGCCAGCTCGGGATCGTCGGTCACCAGGACGCCGCCTTCGCCCGCATTCACCATCTTGTAGCTCTGGAAGCTGAAACAGCCGATCTTGCCGAGCGTGCCGATCTTGCGCCCGTGCCAGAGCGTGCCCAAGCTGTGCGCCGCATCCTCGATCACCGGCACGCCTTTCGCATTCGCCAGCTCCAGGATCACATCCATGTCCGAGGTATGCCCGCGCATGTGGCTGATCATCACCGCCGCGATCGTGTCGTCGAATTTGGCGCGGAAGTCGTCCAGATCGATGCGGAAATTCGACCCCACCTCGACCAGCACCGGCTCGCAATCGGCATGCACGATGGCCGAGGGCACGGCGGCAAAGGTGAAGGCGGGCACCAGCACGCGCGCGCCGCGCGGCAGGTCCAAAGCTTTCAGCGACAGGAACAGCGCCGCCGAGCAGGACGCGACGCAGACCGCGTAGCGCACCCCCATCAATGCGGCGAATTCGGCCTCGAGTTGCGCCACCGGCGCGTTTTCGGAGGTGTAGCGGAACAGATCCCCGGTGGCGAGCAGCCGCTCGATCTCGGCGCGGGCGGCCTCGGGGATCGGTTCGGCATCATAGCAATTCGGAGGGGTCTGACCGTCGCGGGGCATGTTCAGCTTTCCTGAATGTGACATTCAGAAACGCTTTAGACCCGTGCCCCGCGCCCGCCAAGTGAAAGTTTCGCGACGTGGCCGGGCGGCGCCTAGAGGCCCAGCCGGTCGCGCAGCGAAAACCAGGTCATCCCCGCCAGCAGCAGCGGAAACCGCAGCGCGGTGCCGCCCGGAAAGGTGGGTTGCGGCAGGTTCGCCATCACGTCGAAACCGTCGCCCGTCGCACTGATCGCCTCGGCCATCAGTTTCCCCGCATGGATCGCCAGCGCTACCCCATGGCCGGAATAGCCCGAAGCCGAGAGGCAATTCGGCGCCGGACGCCGAAAGCAGGGCATCCGGTTCACGGTAATCGCCAGCGTGCCGCCCCAGGCATGGGTGAATTTCACGCCTTTCAGCTGCGGATAGACCTCTTCCAAGGGTTTGCGCACCTTCGCGGCGATATCGGCGGGGAAGCGGTAGCTGACCGTCTCGCCGCCGCCAAAGATCAGCCGGTCTTCGTGCAAACGCCAGTAATTGACCACGAATTTCAGATCATGGGCGGCGATGTCGCGGGTCAGCACCTCGCGCACGCGATCGCCCAGGGGCTCGGTCGCGACGATGTAATTGTTGATCGGCATGACGCGGGCGGCGATCTGCGGCTCCAGCCGGTCCAGATAGCCGTTCGCCCCCAGCACCACCTGATCCGCGATCACAGCGCCCGCTTCGGTCTCGATCCGGCTGGTGTCCCCGGCCCGGCGCCCGTGGCGGATCTTCACCACCGCCGAACGCTCATAAATCACCGCGCCTGCCGCCTCGGCCAGACGGGCCAGACCCAGACACAGGTTCAGCGGATGCACATGCCCCGCGCCGTGATCGAGATCGCCCCCCGTATAGACGGGCGAGGGCACCAGCGCCTGCGCCGCTGCCTTGTCGAGCACCTCGATCTGGTTGTAGCCGTAATGGGCGGCCAGATGGTCTGCCTCGTCCAGAAGCCAGGCGACCTCGGATCGCTTGCGGCCCAGATGCGCAACGCCGCGATGCGCGGGCACGCCCGCCGCATCGGCCAAGGCATAGGTCAGGGCCTTCGCCTCCTCGGCCATGTCCCAAAGCCTGCGCGTCGTTGCCTTTCCCACCAGCTTTTCCAGCGTGCCGACATCGAGCCGCTGCCCCGAGCCGATCTGCCCGCCATTGCGCCCCGAGGCGCCAAAGCCCGCCCGATGCGCCTCCAGCACGACGACCTTGCGCCCCGCCCGCGCCAGATGCAGCGCGCTTGACAAGCCCGTATAGCCGCCGCCCACGACGCAGACATCTGCCCGCATCTCTCCTTGCAGAGCGGGCCGCTCGGGCGCGGGATCGCGGGTGGATGCGTAGAAACTGGCGGGGTATTCCCCCGCCCGGTCATTCACATGCAACAGGTCCATGCGTCACACGTTCAACAGCAGGTGCTCGCGTTCCCAGGGGCTGATGACCTGCAGGAACTCCTTGTATTCGTTACGCTTCACCGCCTCATAGACGGTGCAGAACTCGATCCCCAGCGCCTCGCGCACGGGGCCACTGTCGGAAAACAGATCCAGCGCATCGCCCAGATTGAAGGGCAGGTCGGTCTCGCCCATATAGGCGTCGCCCTGACATTCCGCCCGCGGCATCTTTTTCTCTTTCAGCCCCAGATAGCCGCAGACCATCGAGGCGGCGAGGCCGAGATAGGGGTTGCAATCCATCCCCGCGAGCCGGTTTTCCAGCCGCCGCCCCGACGGGTCCGAGATCGGCACCCGCAGCCCCGTGGTGCGGTTGTCGCGGCCCCATTCGATGTTGATCGGCGCGGCGAAATCCGGGACGTAGCGGCGATAGCTGTTCACATAAGGCGCCAGCAGCGCCACCACCGCAGGCAGATGCGTCTGCATGCCGGCGATGAAATGCAGGAAGGCCTCGCTCTCGCCGCCATCGGGGTCGGAAAAGATGTTCTGCCCGGTCTTCGCGTCGATCACCGACTGGTGGATATGCATGGCCGATCCCGGTTCGCCCTCGATCGGTTTCGCCATGAAAGTGGCGAAGCAATCGTGGCGCAGCGCCGCCTCGCGGATCAGCCGCTTGAAGTAGAAGATCTGATCGGCCAAGGCCACCGGATCGCCATGGGCGAGGTTGATCTCGACCTGCCCCGCGCCGCCTTCCTGCAAGATGCCGTCGATTTCGACGCCCTGCGCCTCGGCGAAATCGTAAATATCGTCGATGACGGGGCCGTATTCATCGACGGCGCTCATCGAATAGGCCTGCTTCGCCGCCGCCCGCCGCCCCGAGCGCCCCATCGGCGGGATGATCGGCTGGTTCGGGTCAAGGTTGCGCGCGACAAGGAAAAATTCCATCTCGGGGGCGACGATCGGCTTCCAGCCCTCGGCCTCGTAAAGCGCGACCACGCGCTTGAGCACATTCCTGGGCGCCACCGGCATCGGTTCGCCGTTCTGGTCGAAAACGTCGTGGATCACCTGCAGCGTGATGTCGGCGGTCCAGGGCGCGGCCGAGGCGGTGGACCAGTCCGGCGTCAGCACCATGTCGGGCTCGGTGAAGGCGCCCATCGGGTTGTCGGCCCATTCGCCGGTGATCGTCTGCAAAAAGATCGAATTCGGCAGGTAGAAGCGGTCCTGATAGGCGAATTTCGAGGCGGGCATGGCCTTGCCACGGGCAACACCCGCGATATCGGCGACGATGCATTCCACCTCGTCAAGGCGGCGCCCGGCGATGTAGTCGCGGGTGGCTTTCGGGATCAGGCTGGTCCAGTCCTGGGATTTGCGTGACATGTCTTTCGCGTTCCAAAATGTTTCGGGCCAGAAAATTCCTGGCAGGGCGGAAAGTCACGCCCCGGGGTCGGGCATCAGCCGCGCCAGCGGCACGCCTTCGGAGAAGAATTCAGGATCGGCACAGCCGGTCAGGATCGGCTTGCGATGCGCCGCCGCCGCGCGCCGCCCCTCCATCGCCGCGGGGGCGGTGAAGGGAGAGGGGCAGGGCAGCGGGGCGGGGCACATGATCAGCTCCGTTTCGCGCGGAAGAAATCGGCGATGCGCTTGGCCACGCGGGCGGAATCGGTGCCGCGCCCGGTGGCCAGTTTCGCCCGCGCCTCGGCCAGGAGCGGATCGGGGACAAGACCGGGCCCGCGCGTCGCCATCAGCCCCTCGACAAAAGCGTCGCGGAATTCGGGATGCGCCTGGATCGTCAGCGCGGCATCGCCGTAAACCAGCGCCGCGTTCTCGCAAAAGTCGTTGCAGGCGATGACCTGCGCGCCTTCGGGGCGCACCGTCACCTGATCGCGGTGCCAGGCGTTCAGCACCACCGGATCGCCGCCGAAATCATAGCTTTGCGGCCCCACGGCCCAGCCGCCCGGGAACCGCTCCACCTTGCCGCCCATCGCCTGGGCGATGATCTGATGGCCAAAGCAGATGCCCACCATCGGCACCTTTGCCGCGATCGCCTGGCGGATGAACGCTTCAAGCGGCGCGATGAACGGATGGCTTTCATAGGCGCCATGCCGCGAGCCGGTGATCAGCCAGCCCTCGCAGTCCTGCACCGAGGCGGGAAAGTCCATCGCCTCGACATTGAAGGTCTGAAACGTCAGGCCGTGGTCGCGCAACAGCGCCACGAACATGTCGGGATAATCGCCCGCCTCCGCCCGCAAGATGTCGGGGGATTGGCCGGTCTGCAGGATGCCGATACGCATGGAAGTCTCGTGATTGGGTTTTCAAAGCCTAACCCCGGCACAGCCCCCGGACAAGGGGGACCAGGCCGCCCCCCTGACGCCTGCTCGGGAATTTGATCAAAAAGAAGGGCCGCTGCATTTTTCCTGGTCAAAATACGCGCAGGGGGTCCGGGGGGCGGCAGCCCCCCGGCTTCGTTCAGACCGTGTCGAGATAAAGCTCGGTCTGCTCTTCCTCGGACAGTTCCGCCATGTAGTGGATCTCCTGACGCTTGGTCATCAGGAAGTTCTCGATCAGCTCTTCCTCGAAGATGCGCTTGATCAGCGGGCAGCTGTCGAACTTGTTGATCGCCAGATTCCAGGTCGCGGGCAGCTGCGGCAGATATTGCGCATAGGCATTGCCGACGATCGGCTCGTCGGGGACCATCTTGTCCTCGATGCCCACCAGCGCCGCGCCGAGGATCGCCGCGATCATCAGATAGGGGTTCACGTCGCCCCCCGCCACCCGATGTTCGATCCGCCGCGCCGAAGGCCCCGAGGCGGGGATGCGCAAGGCCGCGGTGCGGTTCTCATAGGCCCAGCCGATGCCCGTGGGCGCATGGGCATTGGGCACCAGCCGGGTATAGCTGTTCTGATGCGGCGCAAAGATCAGCGTCGAGCCGGGCAGGGCAGCCAGACAGCCCGCCACCGCCGCGCGCAAGGCGTCCGAACCCTTTTCGGTGCCATCGTTGAAGATGTTGTCGCCGTTCCGGTCGAGGATCGAGAAATGCGTGTGCATGCCGTTGCCCGACCACAGGTCATAGGGTTTCGCCATGAACGAGGCGGCAAAGCCGTGCTGGCGTGCCAGACCCTTGACCAGCATCTTGAACAGCCAGGTGTCATCGGCGGCCTTCAGCGGATCGGCCTGATGCATCAGGTTGATCTCGAACTGCCCCGGCCCGGCTTCGGACATCGCCGTGTCGGCGGGAATGTCCATCACCTCGCAGGCCTCGTAAAGCGCGGTGAAGAAATTGTCGAAGGCATCCAGCGCCCGCAGCGACAGGATTTCCCCCCCGGTGCGGCGCTTGCCCGAGCGGGGGCTGGGCGGCACGCGCAATTTCGTGCCGGAATCATCGATCAGGAAGAATTCAAGTTCCGTCGCCACCACGGGCGTCAGGCCAAGCGCGGTATAGCGGTCCTTGACCCGGGCCAAGGCCTGCCGGGGATCGCCCGAATAGGGGCGGCCGTCCATGTGGAACATCCAGATCGGCAACAGCGCGGTGGGCGCCTCGAGCCAGGGCATCGGCATGAAGCCGCGTTCGGTCGGGCGCAACAGGCCGTCGCAGTCGCCGGTTTCAAACACCAGCGGACTGTCCTCGATGTCCTCGCCCCAGATGTCGAGGTTCATCACCGAGAACGGAAAGCGTGTTCCCTCGGAAAAAACCTTGTTTGCGAAACGTGCGGGTATGCGCTTACCCCGTGCCACCCCGTTGAGGTCCGCCGCAGCCACGCGAATGGTGCGCACCTCGGGATGCTCCTTCAGCCAGTCCATGTCCTCACCTGATGATTTGCGGTCTGATCCTCAGCTTTGGGCGGGATTGCCCTGGTAGATGCCGGTTCAGACGGCGGTTGACCATCCCGAACAGCCCGATCAGCGCCAAGGTGATCAGCACGAAGTAGAAGGCGGTAATCGGGTAGGGGATGAATGGGTTGAAAGTCTTGTCCGCGAGGAATTTGGCGTAATAAAGCGCGTCGCCACGCTGCTGATAGGCCGGAAAGCCGGAGAAAAAGACAAGCGTCGTGGCATGGAACAGGAAGATCGCCTCGTTCGTATAGGCGGGCCAGGCCAGGCGCAGCGTGGTGGGCCACAGGATGCGGCGGAACTTCTGCCAGCCGGTCAGGCCATAGGCATCGGCGGCCTCGATATCGCCCTTGGGCACCGCCATTAGCGCGCCGTGGAAGATCTCGGCGGAATAGGCCGAGGTGTTGAGAAACAGCACCAGAAGCGCCCCCGCCCAGGCCGAGGTGGTCCAGTCGGTCGGGATGAGCAGCCCGCCCAGGGTGATCCCCGCCTTGGGCAGCTGCACCAGGATTTCATAGGCGAGGAAGAACTGGATGAACAGCGGCGAGCCGCGGAAGACGAAGATGAAGGCCTCGGCCGGGCGACGCAGCCAGCCCCGGGGCGAGGCTTTCGCGAGCGCCAGCGCCGTGGCGGCGAAGAAGCCGAAGAACAGCGCCAGCGCGCCGAAATAGATGTTCCAGATCAGCCCCGAACCGATCAGGGTGAACTGATGGCACAGCGTAAAGTCGCCGCGCGGCAGCAGGCGCTCGCCATAGCCCAGCGAGCGGAACGCGTAATCCGCGATGATCTGCGTGCAGCTGTCGCTCATGCCGCGGCCTTCCGTTGCGCTTCGCCCGCCATCGTCGCCTGGCCTTTCGAGAGCCGGCTGGTCACCCGCTCCAGCACGATTTCCGACACTTTCGTCATCGACAGATAGAAGACCAGCAGCGCCAGCACATACCAGACGCGCCAGTCCGGGTGCGGGTAGTCGTAAAGCGCCGATTTCGTCGCGCCAAGCTCGCGCGCCCAATAAACGATATCCTCGACGCCGAGCAGGAACAGAAGCGGGGTCGCCTTGATCAGGATCATCCAGAGATTCGAGAGGCCGGGCAGCGCATAGGTCCACATCTGCGGGATCAGGATCCGGCGGCGCACCTGCGCGGCGGTCATGCCGTAAGCCTCGGCGGTTTCCAGCTGCGCGCGCGGCACGGCATTCATCGCGCCGTAAAGCACATTCGCGGCAAAGGCGCCGAAGACGATGGAAAAGGCGACGACGGCCAGGCCGAAGCCATAGATCTCGTGCCAGATCTGCGGCGCGGTCGACAGCGGCAGCTTCGCCGCGGCGCAGACGGCGAATTCGCCATTCGCCCAGACCGGCGCGTCAGAGGGCGGACAGGCCCAGAGATGGCGCAGATATTCCAGCCCCTGGTCCATCGCCACCGGCACGAACAGGAAAAACACGATGTCGGGCACGCCGCGCACCATCGCGGTATAGGTCTTGCCGAACCACCGCAGCGGCAGAAAGGCCGAGCGCGCGGCGATGGCGCCGCCAAAGCCGAAGGCAAGCGCGATCGGCGCCACGATCAGCATCAGCGCCAGAACCACGAAGAACGAGGCGTAGAAAAGCAGGTGCTTGCCCGAGGTCAGGTAGCACAGAGCCCAGGCCAGGCCCTCGAGGGATTTCGGATCGGCGCAGATGTCGAACATGGGTCAGGGGCGCCTCCGGCAGGGCGGCATCGCACCGGGAAAACAGCTGCTTTCCTGGCGCAAGACGCCCGCCGGAGGCTCTTTCTCAGAACACCGGCGCGTCGTCGCCGAACCATTTCTTGATCATCGCATTGAGCGAGCCGTCGGCTTTCATCGCGGCGATGGCGGTGTCGAACTTCGCTTTCAGCTCGGTGTCCGACTTGCGCAGGCCGACGCCGATGCCGCCGCCCAGCGACACGTCGGCGCCGGTCCACATGACCTCGCCGCCTTCGGTGACGAAGGGCTTGAGCGCGTCCTTGTCGGCAAAGACCGCGTCGGCCTCGCCGTTCTTCACCGCGGCGATGGTGTCGTCGAGCGTCGGGAATTCCAGCAGCGTCGCGCCCGATTTCGCCACGTAATCGGCCTGGATCGTGCCGACCTGCGCCGCGACGACGCCTTTGAGATCGGCATCCGCCTTGGTCGCGGCATAGGCCGAGGGCGCGGGCGGAATGTAGTTGTCGCTGAAGGCGATGCTCTGCTTGCGCTCGTCGGTGATGCTCATCCCGGCAAGGATCGTGTCATAGTTGCCCGCGAGCAGGTTCGGAATGATGCTGTCCCATTCACTCGTCACCCATTCGCATTTCAGCGCGGCCTTGGCGCAAAGCGCGTCGCCCAGTTCGCGTTCGAACCCGTCCACTTCGCCCTTGTCGTTGATGAAGTTGTAGGGCGGATAGGCGCCCTCGGTGCCCATGCGCACGACATCGCCCGCAAGGGCGGTGCCTGCGCTCAGCGCAAGCGCTGCGACGGTCAGGATCAGCTTCTTCATGGCTCTCTCCACGGTTGGGGTCTTGTTCTTGTCACGCCGGCAGCGTCGCCGACAGGAATTGCTGCAGCCGTTCGGATTTCGGCGCCCCGAACAGGGTCTCGGGCGGGCCCTCTTCCTCGATGCGGCCCTTGTGCAGGAAGATGACATGATCCGACACATCCGCCGCCAGCCGCATGTCATGCGTCACAAGGATCATCGTCCGGTGTTCGGCGGCCAGATCCTTGATCACCTTGACCACTTCCTGCTGCAATTCGGGATCAAGCGCCGAGGTCGGCTCGTCGAACAACAGCGCCTGCGGCTGCATGCAAAGCGCGCGGGCGATGGCGGCGCGCTGCTGCTGGCCGCCCGAGAGCTGCGCGGGCCAGGCATCGGCCTTGTCGCCGATGCCGACCTTGGCCAGCAGACTGCGGGCGAGCGGCTCGACCTGTTTCGGGTCGCGCCCCAGCACCGTCACCGGCGCCTCCATGACGTTTTGCAGGATCGTCATGTGGCTCCAGAGGTTGAACTGCTGGAATACCATCGAAAGATTGGTGCGAAACCGCACCACCTGCGCGCGGTCGGCGGGGCGGCGCGCAAGGCCGCTGCCCTGCCACGTCACCGCCTCGCCGGAAAAGAGCACCTCGCCGGACTGGCTGTCCTCCAGCAGGTTGCAGCAGCGCAAAAGCGTGGATTTGCCAGAGCCCGAAGAGCCGATCAGCGACACGACCTTGCCGCGTTCGGCACGGATCGACACCCCCTTGAGCACTTCAAGGGCGCCGTAGCTCTTGTGCAGGTCCCTGATTTCGATGACGGGCGCGGTGGCAAGGGGGGCAGTCTGGCTGTCGGTCACTTTAACGGCTTCTCTTTGTCCGGTCGGCCAAGTTGGCGCGATTTCGGGGGCAAATGCAACGGGCGAGTTGCGTCTGGCAAGGGGCAAGACGCCAAAAGCCCGGGCAGATGCCGCAAGATCGGGCAAAGCCCGGGTCAGGCCGGCCCGGCCGCTACCCTTTGCCGCGCCAGACCCGAATCGCGGTCGGACACGCCCAGCAACCGGGCGGCGAGGCGGATCAGCGCATCCTCCTCGGGGTTGCGCGCGTCATCGGCCAGCGCCACCTGCCACAGCGCCTCGACCACGCCGATCCGGTCCTCCCAGGCGATCTTGTCCTTCAGCGCGCGGGTGAAGCGCACCGTGTCGGGGGCCTCGGCCTCAAGCGCCTCGGCGCGCAGGCGCAGTTCCGACGCCTCGGCGGAGGACAGGCCGGAGCGCGCGGCAAGCACCTGCTCGATATGCCGCCGCTCGTCCTCGTCATAGCGGTCATCCGCGCGCGCCAGCCGCACCAGCAGCGCCGCCAGCGCAAGGTCGGCGTCATCCGCGGTCAGCGGTTTCGGATGCGGATCGGCCAGCAGGCCCGTCAGGAATTTGAACATGGCCCCAGTCTAGCGCAGCCGGGGCCGGGGGCAAGGCCGGACCGGGGTTTTCCGCTCCACCGCCGCTTGCCCGGATTCCACGCAGGGTCTAAGGTGACACGCCCGTGGAGGCGGGCTTGTCATGACGCAGGTTCAAGTCGGTATCAAGAAGGGACGCAAGTTCGACCAGGTCCTCGAGGGCGCGCGAAAGGTGTTTCTGCGCGACGGGTTCGAGGGCGCCTCGGTCGATGACATCGCGCGCGAGGCGGGGGTGTCCAAGGCGACGCTTTACAGCTATTTCCCCGACAAGCGGCTGTTGTTCATGGCGATCGCGACCGGCGAATGCCAGCGTCAGGCCGATGATGCGCTGGAATTTCTCAACGAAGGCGACCGGCCGGTGCGCGAAGTGTTGCGCTATGCGGCCAACAAGCTGATCGATTACATCACCTCGCCGCTGGGGCTTCAGACCTACCGGCTGTGCGTCGCCGAGACCGACCGGTTTCCGGCGCTTGGCCAGCAGTTCTATGCCTCGGGGCCGCTGCTGGTGCGGGTGCGCATGGTCGAATATCTGAAGACCGCGGTGGCGCGGGGCGAATTGGTGATCGAGGATTTCGACCTCGCCGCCGATCAGTTCGCCGAGCTGTGCAAGGTCGACGCCTATCAGGGCTTCCTGTGCGGCGTGACCTCGGAATTCCGGCCCGAGCGCCGCGCCCGGGTGATCGAGGGCGCGATCGAGATGTTCCTCGCCCGCTACGGCGCCCGCGGCTGAGCGGGCAGGGGCCCCCGGGGCGGCCTTTCGTCTTTTTCCTTGCCGAAATGAAAAACGCGCCCCGTGGGGCGCGTTTCGGTTTTGCTGTCCGGCAGACCTCAGGCCTTCTGGCGCTTGTAGGGCGCCCACAGACGCTTGTTGGTCAGGTAGAGCATCACGCTCAGCAGGCCGAGCATGACCACGGCGATCAGACCCATCTGCTTGCGCGCCACCAGTTTCGGCTCGGCCGCCCACATCAGGAAGGCCGACACGTCCTGCGCCATCTGATCGACAGTGGCCGGGGTGCCGTCCTCGTAGGTGACCTGATCATCCACCAGCGGCGGGGGCATGAGCGCCCAGCTGCCGTGGGTGATCTTCACGCCGTTGGCGTCCTTGCAGGTGTCCGGCACGCCGCCGATCTGGAAGGTCTTGTTGTAGTAGTAGCCATCGATCCCTTCCGGGGCGCATTCCGGGTTTTCTTCGAAACCGATGACGTAGTTGTAGATATATTCCGGCCCGCCAATACCCTTGAAGAGCTGGTTCATGCCGGAACCGGCCGGGCCCGAGAAGCCCGCCCGCGCCTTCGCCATCACCGACAGGTCCGGGCCCATGCCGTCGCCGACGCGGGTCGGGAACATGTCGGTTTCCTTGCGTTCGCGCTCTTCGCCGCTGTCCTTGTCGACCACGGGGTCGAGGCCAGCCGCATATTCCCGCACGAAGTTCGGGTCGAGCTGCGGGCCGCCGTCATCGGCCAGCGTGCGGATCGGCACGAATTTCATGCCGTGGCAGGCCGAGCAGACTTCGCTGAAGACCTGGAAGCCGCGGCGCAGCTGCGCCTGATCGTACTTGCCGAAGATCCCTTCGAAGCTGAAGGCGTGATCCGGGACGTTGGAGTTCGCCAGGGCCGCGCCAGAGCCGAGCACCAGGGCCGAAACCGCAGAGATCAGAAGTTTTTTCATGATGTCGGTTCCTTTCCTCACTCGGCCGGATTGCCGTAGTGGCTGTTGAAGTCTTCCTCGATCGAGGCCGGGATCGGTTCCGGTTTCTCGGTCGCGCCCAGAAGCGGCAGGATCACGAGGAAGTAGGCGAACCAGTAGGTCGAAGCGATGAGCGAGATCCAGTCATAGGGATACTCGGTCGGCATCGCGCCCACCCAGGTCAGCACCACGAAGTCGAGCACGAGCAGCCAGAACCACATCCGGAACTTCGGACGATAGGCGCCCGAACGGACCTTCGAAGTGTCGAGCCACGGAGCCAGAGCCATCACGGCGATGGCGCCGAACATCGCGATCACGCCGAAGAACTTCGCATCGACGATGCCGAAGGTCAGGCCGTCGACCAGGATCACCACCCAGACGTCGGCGGCGAAGGCGCGCAGGATCGCGTAGAACGGCAGGAAGTACCATTCCGGAACGATATGCGCCGGGGTCGAGAGCGGGTTCGCCTGGATGTAGTTATCCGGGTGGCCCAGATAGTTCGGCATGTAGGCGACGACGGCGAAGAAGGCGAGCAGCACCAGGGCCAGCGCGAACAGGTCCTTGATCACGAAATACGGCCAGAAGGGCAGGGTGTCCTTTTCGGCATCGGCTTTCGAGGTGCGGCGGACTTCAACCCCGGTCGGGTTGTTGTTGCCGGTGGTGTGGAAGGCCCAGATGTGGATGGCGACCATCGCCGCGATCACGAAGGGCAGCAGATAGTGCAGCGAGAAGAAGCGGTTGAGCGTCGCGTTGTCGACCGCCGGTCCGCCCAGAAGCCAGGCCTGGATGCTCGGCCCGATGCCCGGGATCGCGCCGAACAGGCCGGTGATCACGGTGGCGCCCCAGAACGACATCTGGCCCCACGGCAGCACGTAGCCCATGAAGGCGGTGCCCATCATCAGCAGGTAGATGACCATGCCGACGATCCAGGTGATCTCGCGCGGGGCCTTGTAGGAGCCGTAGTAGAGGCCGCGGAAGATGTGGATGTAGACGGCGAGGAAGAACAGCGAGGCGCCGTTGGCGTGGATGTAGCGCATCGCCCAGCCGCCGTTCACGTCGCGCATGATGTGCTCGACCGAGGCGAAAGCCAGATCGACATGCGGCGTGTAGTGCATCGCCAGCACGATGCCGGTGACGATCTGCAGCACCAGGGTGAAGGCGAGGACAATCCCCCAGATCCACCACCAGTTCAGGTTCTTCGGCGTCGGGATCATGATGGTGTCATAGACGAGGCCGACGATCGGCAGGCGGTCGTGCAGCCACTTCTCGATGCCCGTCTTGGGCTCGTAATGGTCGTGCGGAATTCCGGACATGTGTCTTTCCCCTCAGCCCAGCTTGATCGTGGTTTCGTCGACGAAGGCCGCGACCGGAATGTCGAGGTTGCGCGGCGCGGGACCCTTGCGGATACGGCCCGCCGAATCGTAGTGCGAGCCGTGGCAGGGGCAGAACCAGCCGCCGAAATCACCCGACTTGTCGCCCATCGGCACGCAGCCGAGGTGGGTGCACACGCCAAGCATCACCAGCCATTCGCCGGTGTTGGTGCCGTCAAAGGCCGGAAGCGTGCGGTTTTCATCGGTTGCCTCGGCACCCGGCTTGTTCGCATTCTCCGCCGAGGTGTCGCGCAGCGCGCCCAGCGGCACCGAGCGGGCCAGCTCGATGTCCTTTTCGTCGCGACGCCGGATGAACACCGGCTTGCCGCGCCATTTCACGGTCAGCTGGGTGCCCACCTCGACCGCCGAGACATCGACAAAGATCGATGCCAGCGCCTTCACGTCGGCCGAAGCGTTCATTTGGTTGATCAACGGCCAGACGGCCGCACCGGTCACCACCACCCCGGTGGCAGCGGTGGCATGATAGAGGAAATCCCTCCGAGTGCCTGCGTTGTCTTCTGCGTGGGACACGTGTCTTCTCCCTTCCCCGAACTTGAAATTCAAGTCGATGCGCCTTTGCGGGCCACACAGAATGCGGCCGGACAGTGCTCGTTTAGCGTCCGGGAAACCCGCAGTCCAGCATACATTCACAAGCGGGTGAGGCGAAAAGCCGCGGCACGGCCCGATTCGCGCTTTTTTGTCGCTGGGGCAGGCGCTTGCAGGCCTCAATCGGGCGCAAGCATGTAGCCAAGTCCGCGCACCGTCTGCAGATAGCGCGGCTCGCGCGGGTCGGGCTCGATCTTGCGGCGCAGACGGGTGATCTGCACGTCGACGGCGCGGTCGCCCGCGGCCTCCTCGGCGCCGGCAGAGCGGTCGCGGCCCAGCTCCTCGATCAGTTCGGTGCGGCCGATCACCTCGCCCGCATGGGCGGCGAAGATTCGCATCAGGGCCGCCTCGGTCGCGGTGAGTCGCACCGGCTGATCGCCCTGGCTCAGCTCGCCGCGCTCAAGATCATAGCGCAGCGGCCCAAGCGACAGATATTTCGGCCCCGCCGTCACCGCCTCGGGCACGCGCCGCAAGATCGCATTGATGCGCAACAAAAGTTCCTTCGGCTCGAAGGGCTTGGCCAGGTAGTCATCGGCCCCGGCCTCAAGCCCCTCGATCCGCTCGCGGGTCTCGCCGCGCGCGGTCAGAAGCAGGATCGGCGTTGTCATCTTCGTGCGCAGATCGCGGGTCAGGGACAGCCCGTCCTCGCCCGGCATCATCACGTCCAGCACGATCAGGTTGAACTCCAGCCCCGAGAGCAGGCGGCGGGCATGCGCCGCATCACGCCCGGCGGTGACCAGAAAGCCGTTGCGGATCAGGAACTTCTGCAGAAGTCCGCGAATCCGCTCGTCATCATCGACGATCAGAAGATGCGGGGGCGAGGCCGACATCATTCGGTCTCCTTCAGCATCTGATAGTGGCGCCGCATCGCCGGGTCCATCATCGCCTCCAGCACCTGCCGGAAGCCCGCCACCGCCTGCGGCCCCGCCGCGCGATAGGCGGCGCGCATCCGCCCGCGTTGCGCCTCCGAGAGCGCGCGTTCCAGCTCCGCCCCCTTCTCGGTCAGGTGCAGATGCCGCTCGCGCTTGTCGCGCCGCCCGACGCGGCTTTCGACCAGACCGTCGTCAATGAGCGTGCGCAGGACCCGGTTCAGGCTCTGCTTCGTCACGCCGAGCACCGAGATCAGCGTCGTCACCGTCAGCCCCGGCTCGCGGTTGATGAAGTGGATGGCGCGGTGATGCGCGCGGCCATAATCGTGCTGATCCAGGATCCGGTCCGGATCGGCGGTGAAGCCGCGATAGGCAAAGAACATCGCCTCGATGCCCTTGCGCAGCTGTTCGTCGGTCAGAAACAGGAGCGTTTCGCCCCCGGGGGCTCCGGTATCGGCCATGTGATCCTCGCTTTTGCGCGAGTTTATGTCAGCCTTGTTGACTTTCCAAGAATCAATTGTTACCGAGGCGCAGATTTTGCGCAATATTATGTCCGAGACGGACCGAGTTGGCGCAATTAGTGAAAACGAAGCAGCCAAGGAGGGCGTGATGGCCGGGGCTTATGACGATCGTGACGGCAAGATCTGGATGGACGGGAAACTGGTCGAGTGGCGCGATGCCAAGGTCCATATCCTGACCCATGCGCTGCATTACGCTTCCTCGGTCTTCGAGGGCGAGCGCTGCTATGACGGCAAGATCTTCAAGGGCGTCGAGCATTCGATCCGCCTGCGCAAATCGGCGGAACTCCTTGATTTCGAGATCCCCTACAGCGTGGAGGAGATCGAGGCGGCGAAATATGCGATGCTGGCGGCGAACGGCTGGACGAACGCCTATGTGCGCGCCATCGCCTGGCGCGGGGCGGGCGACGACATGGGGGTTTCGGCGCGGCGCAACCCGGTGCGGCTGGCGATCGCCGGTTGGGAATGGGGCAACTATTACGGCGATGCGAAGATGAAGGGCGCCAAGCTCGACATCTCGAAATGGCGCCGCCCCGATCCGAAGACGATCCCCTCGGCCGCCAAGGCGGCGGGTCTTTACATGATCTGCACGATGTCGAAACACGCCGCCGAGGCCAAGGGCTGCTCGGATGCGCTGATGATGGATTACCGCGGCTATGTGGCCGAGGCGACCGGCGCGAACGTGTTCTTCGTGAAGAACGGCGAAGTGCATACGCCGCTGCCGGATTGCTTCCTCAACGGTCTGACCCGGCAGACGGTGATCGAGATGATGCGGGGCAAGGGTATCACCGTGCATGAACGCCATATCGAGCCGGTGGAGCTGGCGGGCTTCGAGCAATGCTGGCTGACCGGCACCGCGGCCGAGGTGACCCCGGTGGGGCAGATCGGCGATTTCCACTTCGAGGTCGGCGCGCTGACCCGCGAGGTGGCGGCAAGCTACGAAAAGCTGGTGCGGGCCTGAGCGATCCCCCCCGACCGCGGCCTTCCGCGGCCGGGGGGCAAACGGCCGGATAGGCCGGTCCCGAAAAGACCAAGGCGGACCATCAGCAGATGGCCCGCCTTGGTCTTTTTCATGCCGCCGCTACGGTGGCACGCCAGAGACATGCCCGTCACCGTTGCGGCCCCCGGCTGTCAGGGGCGTCGGTTCACTCGTCCCTCCGGGCTTCCTCGCGATCGATGCGCAGGAACTCCCGGACCTTAGCTCCCGAGCGTTCCGCCGGACGCCGCACCAGCGCATCCACAGCCGGATGCACGCCGCTGCGCCGGTCGATCTCAAGGAATTGCCGCATCCGCGCGCCCTCGGCCGCTTGTTCGGCATGGTCGATGATGGAACGGGTCATGCTTGCCTCCTTCGCTTCATCTGAGAAAAGGCTAGCACAGAATCACCGCCCTGTCTTTGCGCAGGATCATGGACCGGCGGAGTCTTGCGCCCGGGTTCGCCCCGCGCGGTCTGCCCCGCGCTGTCAGCCCTGCGGTGTCACCGCCTTGCGCGCGCGCTGCCGCTCCAGCCCCAGCCGCCGCTCGCGCCAGATGATCATCACCCCGGCGGCGATGATCAGCCCCGCGCCGCCCAGCATCCAGGCCGTCGGCACCTCGGCAAACATCCAGTAGCCGATCCCCAGCGCAAACAGCATCGAGACATATTCAAACGGCGCGATGATCGAGGCATCGGCGTAGCGATATGAGGAGGTCAGCAGGATCTGCCCGATCCCGCCCAGAATGCCGCAGGAAATCAGCAGGCTGGCCTCAAAGGGCGTGGGCAGGACCCAGCCGAAGGGCACAGAGATCAGCGACAGCACCGTCGAGGTGACGGAAAACCAGAACACGATGGCCGAGGTGCGCTCGGTCGCGACCATCTTGCGGATGAAGACCTGGGCCAGCGCGGCAAAGGTCGCGCCCATGATCACCAGCATCGCGCCCAGCGTCGCGGCGGGGTCGCGGCCCTCGAAATCGCCCAGCCGCGGCCAAAGCACGATCAAAACGCCGATCAGCCCAAGCGTGACGGCACTCAGCCGAAAGGCCCGGACCTCCTCGCCCAGAAACATCGCGGCGAAGACCACGGTCAGCAGCGGCGCGGCATAGCCCAGCGCCGTGACCTCGGGCAGGGGCAAAAAGGCGAGCCCCGCGAAGCCCAGCCCCATCGCGGATGTCCCCGCGACGCCGCGCCAGACATGGCCCATGGGCGCGCGCACCTTCAGCCCGACCCGGATTTCGTGCCGCCACAAAAGCCAGGCCAGAATGACCGGAATGGCGAAAAGCGAGCGGAAGAAGACGGTCTCGCCCGGCGGAACATGCGGGGCCAGCAGCTTGATCACCGTCGACATGGCGATGAAGACAAGCACCGACAGGATCTTCAACGTGATCCCGGTGACCGGGTTGGGGTTCTGGCTGGCGGCGGGGGAGGGGGCGGACATGCGGCCAGCTTACGCCTTTGCGGGCCGAAGAAAAGGGTCAGGGTGCCAGCCGCGCCAGCGCCCAGGCGGCGGCTTCGGCCACGGCGGGATCGGGGTCGTGCAGATGCGGGCGCGCGGCCGCGGCCAGTTCGGGGCGGGCGGAATTTCCGAGTGCGTAAAGCGCGTTGCGGATCATCCGGTCGCGGCCGATGCGCTTGACGGGGCTGCCCGCAAACCGTGCGCGAAAGGCGGCATCGTCCAGCGCCAGGATCTCGGTCAGCGTGGGCGTGCCCTGTTTCGCCGCATAGCCGATGTCGCGCGCGGCGACGGCGAATTTGTTCCAGGGACAGGCGGCAAGGCAGTCGTCACAGCCATAGATCCGGTTGCCCAGCCCCGGGCGCAGCGTGGGATCGACCGGGCCGCGGTGCTCGATCGTCAGATAGGAAATGCAGCGCCGCGCATCCATCTGATAAGGCGCGACAAAAGCCCCGGTCGGACAGGCGTCGAGACAGGCGGTGCAGCTGCCGCAATGGCTGATCTCGGGCGCGTCGGGCGGCAGATCCAGCGTGGTGAAAATCGCGCCCAGAAACACCCAATTGCCCAGATCGCGCGCCAGAAGATTGGTGTGCTTGCCCTGCCAGCCCAGCCCCGCGGCCTGCGAAAGCGGCTTTTCCATCACCGGGGCGGTATCGACGAAAACCTTGATCTCGCAAGGAGAATTCTCGATCAGCCAGCGCCCGAGCCGCTTCAGCCGCCGCTTCACCAGATCGTGATAATCCTTGCCCTGCGCATAGACCGAAATCGCGCCATGCCCGGGGTGCCGCGTGGCCTCCCGCGGATCGACCTCGGGCGCGTAGCTTTCGGCGAGCAGGATGACCGAGCGCGCCTCGGGCCAAAGCGCGGCCGGGTTCCCCCGCCACTCCATCCGCTCGGCCATCCAGGCCATCTGGCCGTGATACCCGGCCGCGACAAAGGCGGAAAGCCGCGCGGGCAGCTCGGGACAGGCGTCTGGGCGGGTGATGCCGGCCTTGGCAAAGCCGATCGCCCGGGCCTCTTCGATCAGGCGGGTCTTCAAGGTTTCCAGTTCCGCCTCCTCAGCCGGGGCAGGGGGCGCTGCCCCCTCTTTGCCTGACGGCAAATTCACCCCCGGGATATTTGAGGCAAGATGAAAGGGGCGTGTTTCATCTTGCCTCAAATATCCCGGGGGTCCGGGGGCAGAGCCCCCGGCTTGCTTCAGAAATCCAGCTCCGCATATTGCGGCGAGGGCGGCACCCCGGGCAATTGGTCAGCCAGCAGCGAGCGGAAGGCCGGGCGCGACTTGATCTTCGCATACCATTCCTTCACCGCTTCGGAGCGGTGCCAGTCCACATCCGAGATATAGTCAAGGCAGCTCAGATGCGCGGCGGCGGCGAAATCGGCCAAGGTCATCACGTCGCCCGCCAGCCAGCGGCGGCTGTCCAGAAGCCAGGCCATGTAGTCGATATGATATTTGATCGCGCCCAGGCCTTCCTTGACCGTCTTGCTGTCCGGGTAGCCCTTTTTCTGCACCTTCTTCCAGACCCGTTCGCCCATCACCTTGGCGGTGACCTCGGTGTTGAACTTGTCGTCGAACCAGCTGCAGAGGCGGCGCACTTCATAACGCGCCTCGGGGTCGCGCGGCATCAGGGCCGGGCCGGGCACCACCTCGTCCAGATATTCGCAGATCGCCTGACTTTCCGAGAACAGCCGGTTGTCATAGCGCAGCACCGGCACTTTCCCGGCCGGGTTGCGGCGCAGGAAATCGGTGCTTTTTTCCCAGTAGCGCTCTTCGACCAGCTCGACCTCGATGCGTTTTTCGGCGAGCGTGAGCCGCACCTTGCGGCAAAACGGCGACAGAGCAACGTGATATAGGCGGTTCATCGGCAACACCCGCTGCAAGCTTTTCCCCCTGATAGACCCGGCAGGGGGTGGGATCAATGCTTCATGCGCGGGCGTTAACCATTCCCCTTTGATTTGGCGGGTTTGCGCGCTTTCGGCTTCGGCGCGGGCAGGCTGCACGCCAGCAGCGCCACCATCCTGCCCCCGGCACAGATGCCGTCTTCGCCGAACATCTTGCGCGCGCTGATGCCGCGGCCCTCGAGCTGTTCCAGAAAGAATTCAACCGTTTCGGCGCGGGTTGCCATCACAGCGCCCGCCGCGCCCGCAGCGCCGCCGAGATCGTGCCGTCGTCGAGATAATCCAGCTCGCCGCCGATCGGCACCCCCTGCGCAAGCGAGGTCACGCGCACCCCCGTCCCCTCCAGCGCCTCGGCGATGTAATGCGCCGTCGTCTGCCCCTCGACCGTGGCATTCAGCGCAAGGATCACCTCGGTGACCGCCTCGGCGCGGATGCGGGCGATCAGCTGCGGGATGCGCAATTCCTCGGGGCCGATGGCATCAAGCGCCGAGAGCGTGCCGCCCAGGACGTGATAGCGGCCCTTGAAGGCGCCGCCGCGTTCCAGCGCCCAAAGATCGGCGACATCCTCGACCACGCAAATCTCGCCCGTGGCGCGGGCGGGGCTGTCACAGATCTCGCAGCTGGCGCCCATCGCGATATTGCCGCAAACCGGGCAATCGCGGGCGGTTTCGGCCACCCGCGACAGCGCCGCGGCAAGGGGCGCCATCTGCCCCTCGCGCTTGCGCAGAAGATGCAGCACCGCACGCCGGGCCGAACGGGGCCCCAGCCCCGGCAATCGCGCCATTTGCGCGATCAGCGCCTCGATCTCGTCGCGGGGGCCGCTCATTTCAGGGGCGCATCTCAGCCGGGCAGGCCCATGTCGGCGGGAAGGCCAAGTTCGGTCATCAGCTTGCGCTGTTCCTCGCCCGCCTTGTCCTGGGCGCGCGCCTGCGCATCTTTCACCGCGGCGACGATCAGATCCTCGACCACTTCCTTTTCCGAGGCGACCAGAATCGTCGGGTCGATATCCAGCCCCGTCAGCTCGCCCTTGGCGGTGACGCGCGCCTTGACCAGACCGCCGCCCGCCTCGCCGATGACGATCATCCGGCCCAGCTCTTCCTGCAGGGTCAGCATCCGCTCCTGCATTTCTTTGGCCGCTTTCATCATCTTGGCCATGTCGCCAAGCTGCCCCAGTCCCTTGAACATCGTGGTCCTCCGATCGGTTTCGCGGATCACAGATAAGCATCGGCCGCGGCGGCGGCAAGGCAGTCGGCGCCGCAGGGGGGGCAGCCGGGGGGATCAGCCGTCCTCGAACGGGTCCCATTCGTCCTCGACCTCGGGCAGGGCCTCGGCGGCCTGTTCGGCCTCCAGCGCGTCGGACAGCACGATTTCTTCGAATTTCGCCGTCGGGAAAGCGGCGAAGATCGCCTGCACGACGCGGTTTTCCGCCCGCGCCTCCGCCTCGGCGGCAAGGGTCGCGGCATTGCGGGTCTCGTCGATCGTGGCGGCCCCGCCTTCGGAGACGACCGAGACCCCCCAACGCGCGCCGGTCCAGCCCTGCAGTCGTTGCGCCAAAGTCTGCGCAAGATCGCGCGGCGCCCCTGGGGCGGGTTCGAATTCGATCCGGCCCGGCGCGTAATGCACCAGCCGGACGCCTTTTTCGACCTCGACCAAAAGCTTCACGTCGCGCATCCGGCCGATCAGCGCCACCACATCTTCAAAGCGCGCATATTTCGCCAAGGCCGAGGCGGCGGGCGAGAGTGCCAGCGCCGCAGAGCCCTGCACCGACAGCGGCCGCCCGCCCATCATGTGCCGTGTCGTGGCCTCGGCGCGCGGACCGCCACCGCCACCGCCGCCCTGCGACGGGCCATGCCCGCCCGCGGCGCCCGGCCCCGCCATCACCTTGCGCATCAGCGTTTCCGGGTCGGGCAGGTCGGCGACATGGGTCAGCCGGATCAGCGCCATTTCCGCCGCCATCATCGCATTCGGCGCCGAAGACACCTCTTCGATCGCCTTCAGAAGCATCTGCCAGAGCCGCGACAGCACCCGCATCGGGATCGCCTGCGCCATCGCCTGGCCGCGGGTGCGCTCCTCGGGTGGCACGGTCGGGTCCTCGGCGGCCTCGGGCGTGATCTTGATGACGGACACCCAATGCGTGATCTCGGCCAGATCGCGCAGCACCGCCATCGGATCGGCGCCGTCAGAATATTGCGCGCCCAGTTCGGTCAGCGCCGCGGCCGCATCGCCCTTGAGGATCATGTCGAAAAGATCCAGCACCCGGGCGCGGTCGGCCAGCCCCAGCATGGCGCGGACCTGATCGGCGGTGGTTTCCCCCGCCCCATGCGAAATCGCCTGATCGAGCAGCGACATCGCATCGCGGACCGAGCCTTCGGCCGCGCGGGTGATCAGCGCCAGCGCATCCGGGGCGATCTGCGCGCTTTCCTGCGTCGCGACTTTCGACAGGTGGTTGATCATCACCTCGGGCTCGATCCGGCGCAAATCGAACCGCTGGCAGCGGCTCAGCACCGTCACCGGCACCTTGCGGATTTCGGTGGTGGCGAAGATGAATTTCACATGCGCGGGCGGTTCTTCGAGCGTTTTCAGAAGCGCGTTGAAGGCCGAGGTCGAGAGCATGTGGACTTCGTCGATGATATAGACCTTGTAGCGCGCCGAGGCCGCCCGGTAGTTCACGCTTTCGATGATCTCGCGGATGTCGCCGACCCCGGTGCGCGAGGCGGCGTCCATTTCCAGCACGTCGACATGGCGGCCCTCGGCGATGGCGCGGCAATGTTCGCATATCCCGCAAGGCTCGGTCGTGGGCTGGCCTTTGCCGTCGGGGCCGATGCAGTTCAGCCCCTTGGCGATGATCCGCGCGGTGGTGGTTTTGCCGGTGCCGCGGATGCCGGTCATGATGAAGGCCTGCGCGATACGGCTTGCCGCAAAGGCGTTTTTCAGCGTGCGCACCATCGCCTCCTGCCCGATCAGATCGGCAAAGGTGGCGGGGCGGTATTTGCGCGCAAGGACCTGATAGCCCGAAGAGGTCGCGGCGGGGCTGTCGGCGTCGGTCATGGGGTCTCCTCGGTTCGGCGCCACTTTACGCGCGGGGGAGCGCAAGTCAAACCGATCCCTTGGACGGAAGGATCGCGAATGGGGGGAGGGGTGAGAGGCTGGACATCGACCCAAGCGGGGCTCGTTGCGGCTGCTTCCTTCCGGACCTGACCGGGTTGGCGAGGCGCTCGCCCGCGCCAACCTCTCAAGCGCTCATATAAGGGCGGATGCGCTGGCTTGCAAGCGGGCTGTGCAGCCGAGTTGGTCAAGGCCCGAAGCCCGCCTTGGTTTCGGGCGGATCAGGAAAAGCACCGCTTTTCCCCGCCCGGCGGCGCCAGGGGGGCGTGCAGGACCGTTTCCCCAAGCCCGCGAGAGGCCGGCGCCAGCCCCGGCGGGCGAGAAGCGCCCGCCGAGGGCGGGGCGGGCGCTGGCCGAGTGCCTTTGGGCCCTCGGCGGTCAGGGGGCTGATGTGCCGCATGACCTCGGCGATGGCCTCGGTCAAGTCTTCCTGCTCACAGCACGATCGGCACCAGCACCTCGGGCTCGATCACCTGCACGCCGGGCAAGCCATCGGCCAGCACCTTCGCGGATTGCTCCAGAAGCGGGAAGGTGCGGTAGTGACACGGCACCACCACCTTGAAATCGAAGTATTTCTTCGCGGCCCAGGCGGCGGCCTTCATGTCCATGGTGAAATGCCCGCCACAGGAGAGAATCCCGATATCGGGGCGGAAATACTCGCCCATCCAGCCCATCTCGGCGGAAATCCCGGTGTCGCCCGAGACATAGATCATCCGCCCCTCGCCCGCGATCATGTAGCCCGACTCGGTTCCCGCATAGACCGGACCGGCGGGACCGCTGATCGAGGAGGAATGCGAGGCGGGCACCATCGTCACCTTGGCGCCATTCAGATCAACCGTGCCGCCCTTGTTGAAACCCACGCCCGCGATCCCCTCCACCGCTTCCCAATGGCTGATCGTGTCATAGATGCCCACGACCGGCACGCCCAGCTCGCGCGCCAGCGCCAAAGTGTCGGCGGAATGATCGCCATGCCCATGCGTCAAAAGAATATGCGTCGCCCCCGCCAGCGCCTCGGCCCGCCGCGCCATCGGGAACATCGGATTGCCGCTCAGCCAGGGGTCGATCAGGATCACCGCGCCCTCGATCTGAAGACGGAACCCGGAATGCCCGAACCATGTCAGTTTCATGCCGTTCCTCCCATTTTCCGCGCAAAGTCTAGCGCAGGCCGCCGCAAAGGGAAGCGGCGCTTGAATCGCCCGCCCCCGGACGCTAAACCCGGCCCAAGTCAACCGGAGCAACCCATGTCCATCGACATCGACACCGCCCGCAAGGTGGCGCATCTGGCGCGGATCCGCGTGCCCGAATCCGACCTGCCGAAACTGGCCGAGCAGCTCTCGGGCATTCTCACCTTCATGGAGCAGCTGAACGAAGTGAACGTGGACGGCATCGAGCCGATGACCTCGGTCACGCCGATGCGGCTGAAACGGCGGGCCGATGTGGTCACGGACGGGAATTATCCCGAAGCTGTGCTGAAAAACGCCCCCGATGCCCGCGAGGGTTTCTTTGCCGTGCCGAAGGTGGTCGAATGAGCCTGAACAAACTGACGATCGCCGCCGCCCGCGATGCGCTGAAGGCGGGGGAAGTGACCTCGATCGAGATCACCGAGGCCTGTCTGGCCGAGATCGACGCCGCGGGCGCGCTGAATGCGTTTTGCGCGAAGACGCCCGAGATCGCGCTGGCGCAGGCGAAGGCCGCCGATGCCCGGATCAAGGCGGGCGATGCCCCGGCGATGTGCGGGATTCCGCTTGGGATCAAGGACTTGTTCTGCACCAAGGGGGTGGCCTCGCAGGCCGCCTCGCGCATCCTTGAGGGCTTCAAGCCGGAATATGAATCGACCGTGACGCAGAACCTCTGGGATGCGGGCGCGGTGATGCTGGGCAAGCTCTCCATGGACGAATTCGCCATGGGCTCGTCGAACGAGACCGCCTGTTACGGTCCCGTGGTCAGCCCGTGGAAGGTCGATGACCGGCAGCTGACGCCGGGCGGCTCCTCGGGTGGCTCGGCTGCCGCGGTCGCCGCCGATCTGTGTCTGGCCGCGACCGGGACCGACACCGGCGGCTCGATCCGCCAGCCCGCCGCCTTCACCGGCATCGTCGGCATCAAGCCGACCTATGGCCGGGTCTCGCGCTGGGGCGTCGTCGCCTTTGCGTCGAGCCTCGACCAAGCCGGGCCGATGACGAAATCGGTGCGCGATGCGGCGATCATGCTCTCCGCCATGGCCTCGAACGACGCCAAGGATTCGACCTGTGCCGATATTCCGGTGCCGGATTTCGAAGCGGCGCTGACGGGCGACATCCGCGGCAAGAAGATCGGCATTCCGCGCGAATACCGCATGGAGGGCATGCCCGCCGAGATCGAAAAGCTCTGGTCCGACGGCGCGGCGATGCTGCGCGATGCGGGCGCGGAGATCGTTGAAATCTCGCTGCCGCATACGAAATACGCGCTGCCCGCCTATTACGTGATCGCCCCGGCCGAGGCGTCCTCGAACCTCGCGCGCTATGATGGCGTGCGCTACGGCCATCGCGCGACACTCTCGGCGGGCGAGGGCATCGTCGACATGTATGAAAAGACCCGCGCCGAGGGCTTCGGCCCCGAGGTGCAGCGGCGCATCATGATCGGCACCTATGTTCTGTCCGCCGGGTTCTACGACGCCTATTACAACCGCGCGCGGCGGGTGCGGGCGCTGATCAAGCAGGACTTCGATCAGGCTTTCGCGGCGGGGATCGATTCGATCCTGACGCCGGCGACGCCGTCCTCGGCTTTCGGGCTGGGCGAGATGAAAGACGCCGATCCGGTCGAGATGTATCTCAACGATGTCTTCACCGTCACCGTGAACCTGGCCGGTCTGCCGGGGATTTCGGTGCCGGTGGGGCTGGATGCCAAGGGCCTGCCGATGGGGCTGCAGCTGATCGGTCGGCCCTGGGAAGAGGGTGATCTGCTCAATCAGGCGCTGGTTCTGGAAAAAGCCGCGGGCTTTGCCGCGAAACCGGCGAAATGGTGGTAAGGAGACGGCGATGCGCAAGGCGGTCGGGTTCGTTCTGACGGGGCTGGTGCTGGCGGCTTGCGAGCCCTCGGTGCCGAATTCGGCGGCGGGCGTGGGGTTTGGCGCTTATCCGGGCTCTCAGCCGCGCGACGGTGCGCTGCAGGGGGCGCCGCTGAGCGCCACCACCCCGCCCGCAGGCTCGACCGCGGCGCTGGATGCGGCGGCGGCAAAGACGACGCAGGGCACGATCGGCGCCGATGCGATCGCCGCGCTGCGCGCCACCGCGCCCTCAAGCCCCGGCCCGGCCCCGGTCAATCCGGCGACCGGCGAATATATCGGCGTGAACGGCCAACCGCGCGCGCCCGGTCAGCCGATGGATGCGATGTCGCATTTCGGCACCACCCGGCCCGCGCCGGTCACCGACATGACGACGCAGGGCGCGGCGGGGCCGAACCTTGCCGCCTATGCCCTGGCTGCAACGAACAGCCTTGGCCAGAAGGTCTATGCGCGCAACGGCTTCAAGATGACCTCGACCGAAAAAGCCTGCGCGAAATTCGTCTCTTCCGATCTGGCGCAGCGGGCGTTTCTGGAAAAGGGCGGCCCGGTCCAGGATCCGGGCAATCTTGACCCCGACGGCGACGGCTTCGCCTGCGCCTGGGACCCGCGTCCCTTCCAGGCGGCGCGGAAATGACCGAGGCCCCCGCCTCTCCGAATTTCGGAGAGCGGCGCGGCGGCGCGCAGCCCGAGCTGATCGTCCTGCATTACACCGGCATGGCAACCTGCGCCGCGGCGCGGGAGCGGCTCTGTGATCCCGCTGCCGAGGTCTCGGCGCATTGGCTGATTGCCGAGGATGGCCGGGTGGAAGCCCTTGTGCCGGAGCGCTTTCGTGCCTGGCATGCCGGGGCGGGCGGCTGGATGGGGCAGGGCGACATCAATTCCCGCTCGATCGGGATCGAACTGGCCAATCCGGGCGACGCGCCGTTTCCCGAACCGCAGATGGCGGCCTTGGAAGGGCTTTTGCCCGGGATCATGGCGCGCTGGGGCCTTGGCCCCGAGGCGGTGATCGCCCATTCCGACTGTGCGCCCGGCCGCAAGATCGATCCCGGCCCGCGGTTCGACTGGGCGCGGCTTGCCCGGCAGGATCTGGCGATCTGGCCCGCGCCCGCGGGCCGTGTGCCGCCCGTCACGCCCGAGGCCTTCCTCGCGCTGGCCGAGACCTTCGGCTACCCCGAGGCGCCGGTCGAGGTGCTGCTGGCCGCCTTCCGGCTGCGGTTCCGGCCGCGGCATGACGGCCCGCTTGACGCCACCGACATTGCGATGATCAACGATCTGGCCTTGCGCTTCGGCTCGGACGGCGGCGCCTGGCGGTCCAGCTGAGGAGGGGGGCTCTGCCCCCCGGCTGCGCCTCCCCCCGGGATATTTCTGGCAAGATAAAAGCCAAAACGGGGATTCTCATTTATCTTGCTCCAAATATCCCGGGGGTATGGGGGCAGCGCCCCCATTGACCTTTGGCCGGGGCGCAGCGTATCAGGGCCGGGCGCGGAAGACCGGATGACCGCGGCGGCCCATAGCTCCGTTTTTCGGATAGCTGGGCGGCCGAGGAAAGTCCGGACTCCATGAAGCAACGGTGCCGGGTAACGCCCGGCGGGGGCAACCCCAGGGAAAGCGCCACAGAGAAGAGACCGCCCTGCATGCAGGGTAAGGGTGAAACGGTGGGGTAAGAGCCCACCGCGGGACTGGCAACAGGACCGGCACGGCAAGCCCCACCGGGAGCAACGCCGAATAGGGATGCCGCGCCGCAACCGGAAACGGGGGACGGCAGGGGAGCTTCGCCCCGAGGTGTCCGGGTTGGCGGCTTGAGGCTGCGGGTGACCGCAGACCCAGAGGAATGGTCATCCAGGGGGCAACCCCGGACAAAATCCGGCTTACAGGTCTTCCGCGCGCTGCCTCCTTGCGGGGCGGCGGCCTGCGGGTCTTTTCGCTTTGGCGTGATTCCTCTTGAACCGGGGCGGATGTGCCCCGAGATTGAGAAACAAGGCTGGGGGCGGCAGAGCGGCGCGATCGGTCGCCTCCGGGCGCGATCCGGGCCGGATCGACACCATCAAACCGGGAGGAACGGGATGAGTTTCGTCAAGACATTGGCCACGCTGGCGGTGGGCTTCGCCGCCGCCAAGGGCGTGCAGAGATTCCAGCAGGCGGGCGGGATCGACGCGATGAAGGGTGCGCTGCGCGATGCGGGCAAGCCCGGCGGCATGGCCGAGCAGATGGGCGACTGGGCGGCCCGGATGGGCGTTCCGGGCGGCAAGGAGACGGTCAGCCGGATGCTGGCAACGTTCGGCACCCAGGCCGCGGCGGCGACCGAGACGGCGCAGACGAATATCGGCGCGATGCTGGGCTCGATGAGTGCGGCGGCGGGGACAGGGGCGAAGGGCCTGGGCGAGGTGATGGGCGCGGCTTTGGCCGATCCGGCTGTGGCGGCGGGCGCCGAGGAGCACGCCAAGCTGATGATCCGCGCGATGATTCAGGCTGCCAAGGCCGATGGCACGATCGATGAGGCGGAGCGGGCGCAGATCCTGGCGCAGCTGGGCGAGGCGAGCGCGGAGGAAGTGTCCTTCGTGCAGGCCGAGCTGGATCGCCCGATCGACATTCTCGGGCTGGCGGGCGATGTCCACGAGGCGGCGCGGGTGCAGGTTTATTCCGCCGCGTTGATGGCGATCACCGTCGATACCGAGGCGGAAAAGACCTATCTGCGCAGCCTTGCGGCGGCTTTGGCGCTTGATCCCGAGACCGTGGCGCAGGTGCATCTGGGCATGGGCAAGCCCGCGGCGTGATCCGGCGCGGGAGGCTGCGAAAAAACGCGCCGTCGCGCGCCTTTGCGGTTGACTCTACGCGGCGGCTGACTAAAAGGCAGGCTTCAAGGATTTCGCGGATGCAGGCGCATCCGACTCTGGGAGACTGAGAATGGCGAAGCCGACGACGATCAAGATCCGTCTGAACTCGACGGCGGGCACCGGGCACTTCTATGTGACCAAGAAGAATGCCCGCACCATGACCGAGAAAATGACGGTGAACAAATATGACCCGGTCGTGCGCAAGCACGTCGAATACAAGGAAGGCAAGATCAAGTAAGATCTTGCAGACCTTAAGGGTTCAGGGCCGTCCTTAGGGGCGGCCTTTTGCTTTGCGGCCCTTTGGCTTTGCTCTGTAGCGCTCAGATCAACAGCAGGGCCAGCACGAAGACGCCGGTGAAGACCGCCCCCGCCAACGCCCAGAGGGTCGGCCGCGCACCTGGATCGCCAGATAGCGGCGGCGCGGCGAGATCGGGGCGATGCGGTGGCAGCGGCGCCGGATCCTGCTGGCGCTTGCGTTCGGTCGGCGGGGCGGTGGCCTCGGGCCCGTCGCTGTCGGGCGGGGCGCGGGTGCCCTGCGCGCCGGGCGGGACCGGCGGCGGGTGCGGCGCATGGGGATCGAAACTGTCGTCCGCAGCGGCCAGCAGCGGCGCGGGCGGATCGTCGGAATGCGGTGCGCGGCGGTGCTGTGCGCCGGGCAGGGCGCGGGTGGCCGCCTGCTGCGCCAGAACCGCCTGCAGCGCCGTGGGATCGACCAGCATCTGCGCCGCGACGAGGGACATCGGCGTGGCGCCGCCGCCCTGCGGGGCCGCGGCCCGGGTGGCGGTGGCCAGCACCTCGGCCGAGAGCGCGCTGGCCCGTGCCATCAGGGCGGCAGCACGATCGGGGGCAGCGCCCGGCGCGGGCAGCTCGGCGGCGGGGCCAGAGCCTGGGGCAGGGCGGGGCTGGGATGTCGGTGCCGAAGTCGGCAGATCGGGCAGATCCGGCAGGGTCAGCGCCGCGCCGCGGTGCGGATCGGCGCCCTGCGGCAGCGGCAGGGACTGCGTTCCCGCGGGCAGCAGGCTGGGGGCGGTGGGCAGAGGCAGGGGCATCAGCATGAGCGGGCCTCGGGCAAGACATGCCCGAGGATGACAGGAATTGGTGAACGGAGGGTTAATATCCGGTTAATATCCGTCCGGCAGGGCCTCGGCCTCAAGGCTCGGGCGCGGCGGCCGCGGCGGCGCGGGCACGCGGAACACCGCGCAGTAAAGCGCCGGGGCGAAGACCAGCGTCACCAGCGTCCCCGCGATGATCCCCCCCATCATCGCAAAGGCCATCGGCGCCCAGAACACCTCACGCGAGATCGGGATCAGCGCCAGCGAGGCGGCGGCGGCGGTGAGCAGGATCGGCCGGGCACGCGCGTCCGAGGCCTCGAAGATCGCGTCCCAGCGGGTCTTGCCGGCCCCGATCTGCTCGTCGACCTCGGCCATCAGGATCAGCGAATTGCGGATCAGGATGCCAACCAGCGCCAGCACGCCCAGAATCGCCACGAAACCAAGCGGTTGTCCCGAGGGCACCATGGCGGCGACGACGCCGATCAGGCCAAGGGGGGCGACGGCCAGAACGATGAACATCAGCCGGAAGCTTTGCATCTGCACCATCACAAGGGTGAGGATGATCAGCACCATCAACGGCACGACGGCGACGATCGGCGCCTGGCTTTCGCCGCTGCTTTCGGCCACGCCGCCCGGCTCGATCGTGGTTCCGGCAGGCAGCCGCGCCATCTGTTCGGCAATCGCCGGGGCCAGATCGGCGGTGACGGTGGAGGGCTGGTTCGACCCCACCACCGCGGCCTTGACGGTGATCGTCGGCACCCGGTTGCGGGCATGCAGCACCGGCGCCTCCATCTGCCAGTCCAGCGTCGCGAAGCTAAGCAGCGGCACCGGCACCCCCGAGGGTGAGGGCAGCTGCAGCGAGGCGAGCGAGCCCACCCGCGAGCGGTCCGCCTCGGCGCCGCGGGCCAGCACATCGACCAGCGTCTGACCGTCGCGCAATTCGGTGATCGTGACGCCCTCGAACAGCGCCTGCAGCGCCTGCGCCACGTCCTTTTGCGTCAGGCCAAGCTGGCGCAGCCGCTCCTGATCGAGCACGACGCGGGCGACCCGCACCGGCTCGCCCTCGTCGAGCGTGATGTTCGACAGCCGCGGGTCCTGCGCCAGCCGCTCGGCCAGCGCCCGCGCCTCGGTCAAAAGCAGGCCGCGGTCCGGACCCATCAGCCGGTATTGCACTGGCTTGCCGACCGGCGGTCCCAGCTCGATCAGCTTCGAGAACACATCGACCCCGGGCAGTTTCGCCGCATGCTCGATCAGCGCCTGCCGCAGCGCGTTACGTTCCTCAAGTCCCTTGGTCATCACCACGATCTGGCCGATGAAGGGCACCGGCGTCGGCGCATCGAGCGAGAGCAGGAACCGCGGTGCGGAGCGGCCGACATAGGTCGTCCAATAGGCGGCCTCGGGGCGGGTGGCGAGCCAGCGGTCAAGCTCTGCCATCGCCCCGTCGGTCGCCGCAATCGCCGAATTCTGCCGCATCGTCACGTCGATCAGCAGTTCCGGCCGGTCCGAGGCGGGGAAGAACTGGTGCTCGATATGGCGCATGCCGTAAAGCGAGGCGCCAAACAGCGCGACGGTGAGCACGATGGTCAGCCAGCGCGCTCGCATCGCCCCCAGCAGCAGGACGCGAAAACCGCGGCGCAGCCGGCCCGGGGTGGCGTCGTGATGCGGCATCGTCTTTGGCAGGAAGGTGGCGCCGATCAGCGGCGCAAAGAGCACCGCGACGACCCAGCTCAGCATCAGCGAAATCGCGATGACGTAGAACAGCGACAGCGTGTATTCCCCGGCCTGGCTGGAATTGAGCCCGATCGGAATGAAGCCCGCGACGGTGACGAGCGTGCCCGAGAGCATCGGAAAGGCGATCGAGGTCCAGGCATGCGACGCCGCCTTGGTGATCGTGTCCCCCGCCTCGAGCCGGGCGATCATCGTTTCGATGGCGATCATCGCATCATCGACCAGAAGCCCGAGCGCGATGATCAGCGCGCCCAGCGAAATCCGCTGCAGCGTCACCCCCATCGCCTCCAGAATGACGAAGGTCAGCGCCAGAACCAGCGGGATCGACATCGTCACCACCAGCCCCGCCCGCAAGCCCAGCGAGACGAACGACACCAGCAGCACGATCGCCACCGCCTCGGCCAGCGCGCGCAGGAAATGGTTCACCGATTGCTCGACCACCAGCGGCTGATCGGCGACCTTGTGCAGGGAAATCCCCACCGGCAATTCGGTCGCCACCCGGTCCATCAGCGCGGTCAGATCGGCGCCGAAATCCAGGATGTTGGCGCCCTGTTTCATGCCGATGATCAGCCCCACCGCGGGCTGGCCGTTGTAGCGAAACAGGCTGTCGGGCGGATCGGCAAAGCCCGCGCGGACGGTGGCGACATCGGAGAGCCGAAAGAAGATATCGCCCACCCGCAGCGGCGCCGCGGCCAGTTCGGCGGCATCGGCAAAGCGCCCCGACATCCGCACCGCGATCAGCTCGTCCGCGGTGCGGATCACGCCCGAGGGCACGATGGCGTTCTGCGCCGCCAGCGTGCCCAGCACCTGCGCCTGATCAAGCCCCAGCGCCGCGAGCTTGCGGGCGGAAAATTCCACATGCACAACAGGGTCTTGCGTGCCGATCAGCTCGACCTTGCCCGCCGCCTTCAGGGTCAGCACCGCCGAGCGGACCTTCTCCACCCGGGTCTTCACTTCCTGCGGGCTGAACCCGTCGGCGGTGAAGGCATAGATCGAGCCATAGACATCGCCGAAGCTGTCGTTGAAGTAAAAGCCCGCGAATTCCGCCGGAAAATCCGGGCGGATATCGGCCATCATGTTGCGCACCTTCTGCCAGCTGCGCGTCACCGCCTCGCCCCGCGTTTCGGGGGTCAGTTCGACCTGCACCACGGCGCGGCCCGGGAAGGTTTCGGATTTGGTGAACTTCAGGTTCGGCAGTTCCTGCAGCTTCTTCTCGATCCGGTCGGTGACCTGTTCGCGCGTCTCCTCGGCGGTGGCGCCGGGCAGGATCGCGGTGACGATCATGATCTTGATGGTGAAGGAGGGGTCTTCCTCGCGGCCAAGGTCGCGATAAGCCAGAACCCCCGCCAGAAGCGAGACGAGGATCAGATACCAGATCATCGAGCGATGCCGCAAAGCCCAGTCGGACAGGTTGAAACTCATGGCGATACCCTTGGTCCGAGAGGTTGGCCCGGCGTGATCGAGCGGATGCCGCGGATCACCACCTCGTCGCCGGGCGCAAGGCCCGAGGTGATCACCACGCGGTCGTCAAGGTGCTGGCCCAGCCGCACCGGCACCGCTTCGGCACGCCGGTCCGGGCCGATGCGCCAGACCTGCGGCGGGTCGGTGTCGGGGCGGATCGCGGCCATGGGCAGGGTCAGAAGCGGCGCCTCGGGCTGATCGAGCCGCGCGGTGACGAGCGTGCCAAGGCGGAAGGCATGGCCGCCGTCGGCCAGCGAGATCCGCAGCCGATGCGCCCGGGTCGAGGCATCGGCGACCGGCTCGATCAGTCGCAGCCGCCCGGACAGGGTTTTCGGGCCGTCGCCGCGGGTCTCGATGGTGAAATGCGCGTCTTGCGGCAGCACGGCCAGCATCTCGTCGGGCACATCGATCACCGCCTCGCGCCCGGCGGCGGTGGCCAGACGCAGAACCGGCGTGCCCGGGGTGACGACGGCGCCGGGTTCCGCCAGGATCTGGCTGACGACCCCCGCCGAGGGCGCGCTGAGAGTGCCAAAGCGTTCGGCATCGCGGGCCCGGGTCAGATCGGCGCGGGCGCGGTCGACCGTGGCGCGGGCGGCGGCGGCTTTTGCCGCGGCGGCCTCGAGCGTGGCCATCGGCGCCACCCCGCGACGGTGCAATTCCTGCGCCCGTTCAAGGCTTTGCCGGGCGAAATCCGCCTCGGCCAGGGCCGCGCGCAGCCCGGCGGCGGCGGCGGCGACATCCTCGGCCAAAGTCACCTGATCGAGCGTCGCCAGCACCTGTCCGGCCTTGACCGCATCGCCCGGATTGACCGGCCGGGTCTCGATCCGGCCCGCGGTCTGAAAGCCGAGCGTGGTTTCCACCTCGGCCGCGATCACGCCGGGAAAATCGCGCGTGGCGATGGCCAGGCCGGTGACGATTTCCGACACCACCGGGCGGACCGGCGCCTCGGCCAGCGCGGCGGCGGGGGCAAGCGCCAGCAGAACAAGCACGAGCGGGCGGATCATGGCGTCGTCTCCAGTGGCCGGACGGCGCGGCCGGGGTAAAGCAGATGCGCGCCGCGGGCGACGACCAGCGCGCCTTCGGACAGGCCCTCGGCGACATCGATGCCGCGGTCGGTGTAGCGCGAGATCCGCACCGGGCGCAGCGTGGCGCGCCGGGTTTTCGGATCGATCGTCCAGACCGCGGGGCGGCCGTCTTTCGTTACCAGCGCCGTCCAGGGCAGCCCCATCGCCGAGCCGAGCGGCAGATCCAGTACGGCGACGATCGCGGTGCCCAGCCCCGGGGCTTGGGTGTCCTTGGGCAGTTTGGCCTTGACCCGGACGGTGCCGGTGGCCCCCGCGACCAGAGGGGCAATCTCGGTCACCAGCGCCTGCATGACGGGGCCGGTCCCCTCGACAGGGCGCAGCGTCACGGTCTGGTCGCGAAAACGGTCGAGCGCGGGGAAATCGGGGACGTACAGCACGGCTTCGCGGGCGCCGTCGCGGGCCAGCGTCAGCACCGTCTGCGCCGCGCCGACGATCTGGCCGGTCTCGGCCGCGCGGGCGGTGACGATCCCCGCGGCGGGCGCGGTCAGGGTGCAATCGGCCAGCGTCTGCCGGGCCTTGGCCAGGGCCGCCTGGGCCTGATCCTGGGCCGAGCGGGCGGACAGCGCCGCCTCGGTCGCGGCATCCAGCGCGGCCTGGGTCGCCGCGCCGCGCTGGGTCAGTTCCGCCGCCCGGCTGCGCGCCTGTTCCGCCTGCGTCAGCATCGCCGCCGCCGCATCGGCCTGCGCCTCGGCGCCGCGCAGCGCGGCCGCAGCCTGGGTCGGGTCCAGCTCTGCCAGCACCTGGCCCGCCTGCACCTGATCGCCCACCTGCACCTGCAGCGCGATGATCCGCCCGCCGGCGCGAAAGCCCACGGGTACCGCCTCGGCCGCCTCGATGCTGCCCGAAAGTTCGAAATGCACGAAGGCCGGCGCGGTATGGGCGGTGACAAGCTCCACCGCCAGCGGGGCTTCGGCGGCGAGCGGCGGGGCAAAGGGGATCAGGCCTGCCAGCACCAGGGCCGGAAAGATGGGGCCATGCAGCGCCGTCTTGCGCATCGTCTCTCCCTTTGCACCGGGTCCGGCGTCGAGCGGGCGATTCGGGACGCCCGGCCGAACGATTGCCCGATCATAGGACAGGAAAGCCGACAAGTAATCTTTGATTAATCTTTGATCTGCGTCAGCCCCCGTGCCGTTGCGGCACAACGGCAGGCGCCCCCGAAGGGGCGCCGCAAGCCGGACCGGGGCCGGGCTTATTTCGCGGTGTAGATCTGGTCAAAGATGCCGCCGTCGCCGAAATGCTCGGGCTGCACCTTGGCCCAGCCGCCGAAATGCGCGATGTCCACCAGCTCGATCTTCGGGAACCGCGCCACATCGGCCGGATCGGCCTTCGAGGCATCCCAGGCACGATAGAAGTGCTTGTAGGCGATCGCCTGGCCCTCGGGGCTGTACAGGAAGTCCAGATAGGCCGTCGCCAGAGCCTTCTGATCGTCATTGGCGATGTTGCTTTCGACCAGCGCCACCGGCGGCTCGGCCAGAACCGAGACCGAGGGCACGACGATGTCGAACTGATCCTCGCCCAATTCCTTCAGCGACAGATAGGCCTCGTTTTCCCAGGCCAGCAGCACATCGCCGATGCCGCGCTGGGCAAAGGTCGTCGTCGCTCCCCGCGCACCGCTGTCCAGCACCGGCACATGGGCAAAAAGGTCATGCAGGAAGGCTTTCGGGTCCTGACCGTTCTTTTCCGCCCAGGCCCAGGCGGCCAGATAGTTCCACCGCGCGCCCCCCGAGGTTTTCGGGTTCGGCGTGATCACCTCGATGCCCTCCTTGACCAGATCGCCCCAATCCTTGATCCCCTTCGGGTTGCCCTCGCGCACCAGGAAGACGATGGTCGAAGTATAGGGCGAGGAATTGTGCGGCAGCTTGCCCTGCCAATCCGCGGGCAGCTTGCCCGCCTTGGCGATCTTGTCGATGTCGGAGGCCAGCGCCAGCGTCACCACCTGCGCGTTCAGCCCCTCGATCACCGCGCGCGCCTGCGCCCCCGAGCCGCCATGCGAGGTCTCGATCTTCGGCGCGTCATGGCCTGCGGCGGCCCAGTGTTCGGTGAAGGCCTCGTTGACCTCGCGGTAAAGTTCGCGCGTCGGGTCGTAGCTGACATTGAGCAGGGTTTCGGCCTGCAGTTGCGGCGCGGCGACAAGGCCCGCCAGCACAAGCGCCACCAGCGCGCTGGTGGAGCGGGCGATGCGGGCGATCGGCCAGCCGGTCAGGCGGCGGGCGCCATCGGCGATGGTGACGCGGCCGTCGGTATGGTCTGCGGTCTTTTGACCCTGGGCGGTGATGTGGCGGGACAGCGAAATCGTGGTCAGCATGGGTCTCTCGATCAGGAAAAGAGGGGGGAAAGCGGATGGGACGTAGGGGCGGCGGACCTGTGGGGGGCCGGATGGCGCGGGCCGGGGCAGATCATCGCCCGCATCGGCGCGCGCAGGCTTGCAGCGGGAGCGGTCAGAGCAGGATCGATCATCGGCATCTCCTTTCCGGCGGGTGATCGGCGCGATGTTGTTAATGTCCACTGGTTTAGTCGAGATTGGCAAGGAAATAATCACGCCTTAGTTTGTCGTGATTATGGAATTTTATTCTCCGCCCGGAGGGGCTTTGGCCCGAATCGACGGCGGGGCGGGGCGATCTGGCGCTTGCGCGGCTCCTCCGGGTCGCGGCCTCTCCCGGGCCGCGAGGGCGGGGGCCGGATCTTCGGGCCAGGGTGCGATGCCGGAACGGGCGGCAGAAATGTCTTCTAGGCGGCTTTGGCGCGCGGTTTCGGAGCGTGACGACCTGGGCGCGTCCCGACCCGGAAGCCGGTATTGGGACATCCGACAGGTTCTGTCCCGGTTTCTTTTACGCGCCGTCGGGGCCGGTCGATTTTTGCGCAAGAAAGTGACGATACCCTCTGGACAGTCCAGGCGCCCTCGTCTAGTAACCCCGCACCAACACCGGTTTGACGATCTTGTCGAGCAGGCCCGGTGCCCAGATAGCTCAGTTGGTAGAGCAGCGGATTGAAAATCCGCGTGTCGCTGGTTCGATTCCGGCTCTGGGCACCACTTAAATCTCTGATATCGTTGGATTTTCTGGATCGCCGTTGATCCATTTTGAGCCCCGGATTAAGTTATACACAGTTATACACTCAATCCTCGGCACCATGACCGCAGACTCCCCGAACCGGATGACCTCGCTGCGCCAACTGCGCAAGGGGCTCGCCATTTATAAGACAGCGCGCAGCCCCTACTGGATGGTGCGCCTGGCGGTGACGACGCCCGACACGCAACTGCCATCCCTGGCGCTGCGGTGGGGCGACAGACCGAGGTCGTCGAGAGCGAATTTCAGGACCGTGCTCTTGCCCGATCCGGCATAGCCGAAGAGCCGGAAGACCTGCTGCTCATCGGTGCGGTTCTCGAACCAGTCGCGGACTTCGGCGATGGCGGCGGCCTGCGCGGCCGAGGGGATGAAGTCAGACACCGCCGCCCCTCCAGCACCGCTCCGCCCAAGCACAGGGCGCGTGCCACTTGCCGCTGGCCATGCCGCCCCGGCAGACGACCGCCGTCGGCTCGGTGGCCATGCGGGGCAACCATTCGCCCGCCGCCGAGCACTGGACAACAGCGACGGCGCGATCCGACATCTCCTGCGCAAGGCGGGCATCGAACGGGACCAGTTCCGCATGCAATTCCATCGTGTCGCGGTTCAGCGCGCCGCGGACATCCGGCTTGCCGGTCCGGTCCGAGAAGGCCTCGGGTTGCTGGCGGGCATAGGCCATCGCCTGCCGCGTCAGATCGGTGATCGAGTCAACGAAGACGATGCGCCGCGCCGCGAGGAAGGCCTCGATGCCGCTGTCGCGTTGCTGGGCCTGCAGCCAGGCATGCCGCTCGGTCCCGTACCAGGACTGCGGATGCTGCGCCGGGTCCGGCCCGCCGATCAGCACAGCCAGATCGCGGAAGTCGGTGAAGCTGCGCACCGGGATCGACGCGCCGCGCCAGTCCTGTACCGACTTCATCCCGGCCTCGAGGTCGAGGCAGACGGTTTCCTCGGCAGGCAGGGTCTTCAGGAGTGTGGTCTTGCCCACGCCCGGTGGGCCGAAGATGGCGAGCGAGGTCTTGTTCTCGGCGGCCGAGAGGCGTTCGTCGGCGGTGATGATGCGGAAGGCCATGGGGTTCTCCGAAAGATTGAAAGGGCGCGGCGGCGGGGTTGACCGGGTGCCGAAGGGGAACCTGCCCGGCGTTGCCGCACGGGCGTCCCGCCGCCGCGCGTCACCGGTCTCGGGTCTCGAGCCGGAACACGGGTTTGCCGGTGGTCTCGGACCGGGCGGCGGCGAAGCCCTCGCGCATGGCATCGGGCCAGGCTCCGAAGCGGCGTTCCGGCACGCGATAGGCGATTTCCAGGTACTGGGTCGGATCGTCGCTAGCCTCGCGGATCCGGGTTGGCGCGGAAGCCCGCGGCTGGATCGGCGCCGACCGGCACGGCCGAGATCTCGAACGGGGTCCAGTCGACCGCGCGCCAAAGCTCGCGCCCGCCATCGGGCTTCGAGACCTCGAAGCGGTGGACCTGGTAGCCGATGGAGACCGCGCGGATGTGCCCGGCCTGAATGTCGCGCCAGATCGGCTCGACATCGGCCCGCTCCGAGATCCGCACCAGCGCGATGCCCCGGCCGTTCTCGATCCGCGCCGAACCGGGGACGACCGAGCCGATCACCGCGTCGAGCGTGTCGAGCTCGTGCACCTTCAGGAAGGGCGCGCCCGCGTTCAGCCGGTCGAGCCGGACATGGGCGGGATCGAGGCTCAGCTCCTCGTCATAGGGCTCACCGAAGAAGGTTGCGCGGCGGACGCGGGCCCCGGCGGACCAGACCACCTCGATGGTGCGGGTGTCGGCATCGGCCGTGTTCGGCGCAAGCTCCGCCGACCGACGCATGGCCGGCAGTTCGATTATCGTGTCCATCAACGGTTCCTTGCTTTCACGCGGGCATTCGCAGCGCCGATGCGTTATCCCAAACTAGATCTGATCTAGAAGATTTAGATTGACGCGTTCGTGTTATTCATCTAGATCAAATTTAGATGATTTAGATAGGAGGGCGGAATGCCAAACCTCGTCACAAGCCTCGACAGCGCGCTGGCTGCCATCAAAACTCTGAACGGTAGCCTGCATGAGTATCCGGAGCTCGCGGACCGATTGGGACAAGCCCACGCGTTCTACGTCCTCGAAGGCGATGAAGGTCCGAGCTTTGGTTTTTCGAAGTTCGTCGGCTATGAGGGCCTGACGCCGGACGACTACCTTCGAGACTACAAGTCACTTGATGGGCGCAACACCGAGCACGCACTGTCGAAGTGGTTTGTAGAACTGCGTTTTGGGTCTCCGGCCTATGAAGATTTGTTCAAGCAACTCTCCGAGTGGTTGGGAACGTTCGGCAAGCGTCCTCGCGGCGGCGAAGCTCAGAAGGTGCGGCTGATGGTTGTCCGCCCAGAATTCCGTGAAGCGGCCTCAAGTGAAGGCGAAGACAGGCGGCTGCTCCAACTGATGCTCGCCGTCGCCGATCTGCTTCCGGCCAACCAGCGGCTCGAACTTCGCGCGGCCTTGTAGGCCGTCCTTTGTTGGGGTGACCTCTACTCCGTAGCTTCATCCATGACGTCTGTCGGATCGCTAGTCTGCGCACTGCCGGTCTTGGTGACCCGGCGCGGATCGCTGTCGAGCACCAGCCCCAGCGCGTCAAGCTTGGCATTGGTCGCGGCGATCTCGGCCAGCACCGCGTCGGGGTTGCGGCCCTGCCGGGCGATCACCTCGGCCAACGTCATGGTGCCCGAGCGGATCGACAGCAGGTTCGCCATGGCGTCCTTCTGAGGATCGACCGCCTCGAACTTCGGCGGCGACCACTCGACTGGGACGGTCGGCGACGGGATCTGGCCTGCGGCCCATGCCGCTTCCGTGAACCAGCGCCAGACCGGCGCGCAGAACATCGGGATGAACAGTTGCCACTGTACCGCGTCGATCTGTCGGCGGAACTCCACGAGCCCGGCCCGGATCGAGGAATAGTTGACCTGGGACAGGTCCCCGGTCAGCAGCTCGTAGGGCACGCGGAACCCGGCCGAAATCGTGTGCAGGTTCGCCCGCTTGTATTCGCCATAGCCGCCGGTGGCGGAGGGCTGGTTGAACCGGATGTCCTTGCCGCCACGGGCATAGGCGATCAGCCCCGGCTCGAACTGCTCCACCCGGTTGCCGTCGGCGTCGACCACGGACGGCGCGATGCCCTGCTGCGCCTCGTCGTCGCCGAAGACGATGGCGGTGACGCAGGCCTCGGTCTTCTTGCGGACCAGTTCCGCCACCTCGTAGTCGTCGAGATCGCGCAAGGACCGGATCACCGGCGCGCCCCAGGGCACGCCGCGGGCCTGGGTGCGCTGCTTCTCGTAGATGTGCGCGATCTCGGTGGCCGGGACCGGGCGGCTCTGCAGACCGTTCTGCAAGGCTCCGTAGGCGTCGCCCGGGTGCTCGGCATGCAGCCAGTAGGCGCGGCGCTTGCCGACCGGGTCGAACTCGATCCCCTGTACGAGGCGACCTGCGCCGAGGGCGTGCCTTCCGGGTGCCGCCGACGATGCTCTTCGAGCTGACGCGGGGCACCTGGAGCAATACCGAAGAGATGGCCCGGCAATTCCTGCAAGTGACGCTGAAGCCGTGGCTTGCGTCGTGGTCCTGGGCCTATGCGCGCTGCCTGCTTTCGCCCGAGGAACGCCGCCGCCTTTATGTCGAGTTCGTCACGGACGACCTGACCACCACCGACACCGCCGCCCGTGCCGCCGCCTATGGGCAGTATCGCAGTATGGGCGCGATGACCGCCAACGAGGTGCGCGCCGGGCTGAACCTGCCTCCGCGCGCCGATGGCGACACGCTGCAAAACCCCTACACCACCACCGGCGCCGCCCCTGCGGTTGATCCGGTGGCTGATCCTGCCCCCGAGGATGCCCCGCATGACTGACCGCATCACCCTGCGCGCCTTCTTTGGCGATGCCGAGCAAGCCTTCACCCTGACCGACCCGATGCTGACCGAGCTGGAGCGCCTGACCGGCCTTGGCACCGGCGCGCTCTATGCCCAGCTCGTCAACATGGCCTTCCCGGTGCAGGTTCTCGCGCAGGTGATCCGGCTTGGCCTGATCGGCGCGGGGATGACACCCGAGGAAGCCAAGCACCTTTGCACCACCTATGCCGAGAACCGCCCGCTGGCCGAGGTCTTCCCGCTCGCCTTCGCGGTCCTGGATGCGCGCTGGAGCGGTGTTGAGGTGACGCGATGACCGACCGGCTCGAAATCAAGGCGCAGCTCGCCGTGACCGAGGCGGGCGAGATCACCGGGATTGCCTGGCCTTTCGGCTCTGCCGACCGCGTGGGCGACGTGATCGTGAAAGGTGCCTTCGCAGCCCCCGCGGCGCTGCCGATGCTCTTTGCCCATGATCAGGCGCAGGTGATTGGCGTCTGGGACCGGATCGCCGAGACCGAGGCCGGTCTGACGGTGAAGGGGCGCCTTCTGATCGACGATGTGGAACGCGCCCGCGAGGTGCGCGCGATGGTCAAGGCGGGGGCCGTCTCGGGCCTGTCGATCGGCTTTGTCACCAAGGATGCCAAGCGCGACGGCCGGGGCCGCCGGATCACCGCGCTTGAGCTGCACGAAATCAGCATTGTTGCCGTCCCGGCGCATCCGGGCGCGCAGATCACCTCTTTGAAATCAACGCATTGCAATTCGGAGTTCACACAGATGGAACAAGAAGACACCCCGGCCCAAGCGCCGCAGATCGACACCAAAGCCTTTGACGAGATCAAGGCCCGCCTCGACAAGCTTGAAGCGAAGACGAACCGCCCGAGCCTGGCCGTGACCGGCGTGCAAAGCCCGATCATGGCCGCCGACGAGGTGAAGGGCTTCGTGCATTACCTGCGCACCGGCGACAAGTCCGAGACGAAGAGCCTCGCTTATGGCGCCCCCTCGACCGGCGGCATCCTCGCCCCCGAAACCGTCTCGACCGCGATCATCGAAAAGATCGCCGAACAATCGCCCGTGCGCGGCCTTGCCTCGGTCATTTCCATGAGCGGGCCGCTGCTGCAACTGCCCCGGCTGGTCAACGAGGTGCAGCCCGCCCATGTGACCGAGACCGCCGCCCGCCCGGAATCCGAGCCGACCTTCGAACAGATCGACCTCAAGCCGCATGAGATGGCGGTGATTGTGCCGGTGACGCGGGTGCTGCTCGAAGATGCGCAGGTCGATCTGAACGGCTATCTGAGCGCCCATATCGCCCGCCGCTTCGGCCAGCTTGAAGCGCAATGGTTCGTCAAAGGGAACGGCACCACCGCCGCCGAGGGCGTTCTGACCGCAGCCGAGGTGCAGGAACTCGACGCGCCGACCCTGACGGCCGACACGCTGCTGGACCTCTTCTATGCGGTGAAGACGCCCTATGCGCAGAACGGCGCGTGGCTGATGAACCGCAAGACGATGGCGAGCATCCGCAAGCTGGCCGACCTCGACGGGCAACTTCTGTGGCAAAGCGGCCTTGCGGCGGGCCAACCGTCGCTTCTGCTCGGCCGCCCGGTCTATGAGGCGCCCGACATGGACGACGCGACCACCGGCAAGACGCCGATCGTCTTCGGTGACTTCGCCTCGGGTTACACGATCGCCGACCATACCGGCTTCAGCGTCATGCGTGACGACTACACCGGCGCGGCGAACGGCATCGTCAAGCTGCACGCCCGCCGCCGTGTCGGTGGCCGGGTGACGCTGGGCGAGGCGCTGGTGAAGCTCAAGCTTGCCGCCTGAGCCATGACCCCGCTTGCGCGCAGTGAAGAGGTGACTTTGCATCACGGGGGTTGGGCCGTGGTGCTGCGCCCCTCGCTGCGCGCGGCGATGACGCTTGAACGCCTGCACGATGGCTGGCCGGGTCTTCTCCTTGGGCTCGGACAGTTCCGCTTGCAGACCGTTCAGGCGATCATCCGGGCTTCGGCGGTTGATCGCAACGCCGCCGAGGCCCTTCTGGCCTCTTTCGCTGCCGCCCCCATCTCGGCGGTGAAAGAGGCCGTCACCGCGCCGCTCGGTGCGCTTCTGACTCTTTTCCTTGCCCCGATGACCGAGACGGCCGAGACCACCGCCCCGGCACAGTCGAAGCCCTGGGCGGACGCCTATGCCGAGCTTTACCGCTTCGGCACGGGCTGGCTTGGCTGGAGCCCGGCCGAGACCTGGGCCGCAACACCGACCGAGATCACGCAGGCGCTCGACGGCAAGCTCGCGCATCTGATTGCGCTGCAGGGCGGCGAGGGCAACGCCGGTCCCAGCGGTCCCGCCGGTCCCGGTCCCGACACATACACCCCCGCGCGGCTGCGCGAGATCGAAGAGCTGGGCTTCGACCCGGCCTTTGACCGCGAGGGCCTGCGCCGTCTGAAAGCGATGACCTGACATGCCCCGCCCGCCCCATATCTGCGCCTGTGGCCGCCTTGTGCCGCATGGCGAGCGCTGCACTTGCCAGAAAGACGCCGACCGCGCCCGCAAGCGCCGCCACGATGGGCATTGTTGCACAACGACGGCTTGAGGGGTGACTTCCCCTTTCCCCGTCGACTTCACGCCACGCGGACGATCTCGGCGGTGCCGAGTGCGTTGAAGCGGTTGATGAGGGCAACTCGGATCTGGATTTCGGCGGTCTGGCGGTCCGGGTCTCTTGCCGCGATGCGCTCGCCGAAGGCCTTGAGGCAGCGCATCTTTGCCTCGATCCGGCTTCGGACGTGGTATCCTGTCCATCGCTTCCAGAATGCCCTGCCGTAGTGCCGGGTGGCGCGCAGGGTTTCGTTGCGGGCGATTGCGGCCGGGCAGTCTTCCTTCCACACTCGCCCGTTCTTGCGGATCGGGATGATCGGAATGGCCTGCCGGTCGATGATGGCGCTGTGGCAGCGGCGGGTGTCATAGGCCCCGTCGGCGGTTACGGTGCCGATGTCTTCGCCCTCGGGAATCTGGGCGAGCAGTTCCGGCAGAACCGGGCTGTCGCCATCGCTGCTGGGGGTGAATTCGACCGCCCGGATGTCGGAGGTTGCCGTGTCCATCGCCAGATGCACCTTGCGCCATTGGCGTCTGCCCTGAACACCATGCTTGCGGGCTTGCCATTCGCCATCGCCCAGAAACTTGATGCCAGTGCTGTCCACGAGCAGGTTCAGCGGCCCGTCGGCGCGCCGATAGGGGATCTGGACGGCCAGGGTCTTTTGACGGCGGCACAAGGTCGTGTAATCTGGCACGGCCCAGTCCAGACCCGCCAACTTCAGCAGGCTGGCAACCATTCCCGTCGTTTGCCGCAGCGGCAGCTTGAACAGGACCTTGATGCTCAGGCACAACTGGATCGCGGCATCAGAGAACACCGCTGGGCGACCGGGCTTGCCATCGCGCGTAGCTTCCCAGGCCATGTCCTTGTCCAACCAGATCAGTAGTGACCCACGCTTGCGAAGCGAGGCTGTATAGCTGGACCAGTTCGTCGTGCGATAACGGGCGGGGGATGGTCTGCTCATGCAACCCGTCTAACCACATGGATTCGCAATGTGAATCCTAGCAGGCCGGAGTTCTGCAACAACGCCCTTTTCACTTATCCCGCCGAACAGATTCGCCCGGCGGGCCTATAGAATGAAGGTAACGTCCCCGAGAGCCCTCATGCCTGAACCTGTCACCTTGCCCGAACTTCAGAAGATGCACAGAATGGCCGCCGCGCTTGTCGTGGCTGATCCTGTCTATCTGCCGCTTTTCGAGCGCATCGAGCTGGAGCTGGCCGCCCATCAGGCGAAGGATGATGCAATCAGCCGGGCCCGCGCCATCGCGGCGTGTCACAGAGCCGTAGCCTGAAGCAGTTGCTGCATGTGTTCGAGCGTGGCCCCGTCGCCGTAACGCTCGCGCGACAAGCGATGGCCGAGAATGTCGCGTCTGATCCGGTCATCAATGCCCGCCGCAAGCATCCGGTCTTCGAAGGAATGGCGCAGCGAATAAAGGGTGTGATCGTCGCTTTCCATCAGGCCGTTCTCGCGCAGGAACTTGTTGACCGTCGCGGACAGGCTGGCGCTGCTGTCGCGGTAGCGCGGAAAGCCCTCGGGAAAGGCGCGCAGGGCCTCCAGCGACACGCCCAGCAAGGGAACGATGCGTCGGGCGTGTTTCGTCTTCACCTGCCGACCTTCCGGCTCAATCGAAATGTGCGGGACATTGTGATTGAGCTTGATCGTGTTCACCGTCAGGGCGGCCAGCTCGGAAGGACGGCATCCGGTGTTCACCATCGCAATCAGGATTGCCCGTGCCTCGGGGTTCAGCCCGTCCAGAGCGCCCGGCGCGAGAAGCTTTTCCTTGATCCATTTCACCGAGAAGGGCGGACGTTTCTTTGCATCGCCTTCCTTGAAGGACAGGTCCGAAAGCGGCAGCACCAGACCGAGCCGCTTCATCCGGTTCACGGTCTTCAGCACGTCGCCAAGGTGGATCAGATCCTTGTTTGCGCTGTTCGCTGTCAGATCTTCCTCTTCGAGCCGTTCCATCCACCAGTTGCGGAAGTCGAGCATGTCGTCGCCGGTAATGTCGTGAATCGCCTTGTCGCCGACCACGGCAATGAAGTTCTTCACGGCTTTCACGCGCGGGTTTTTCCAGCGCCGAAGCTGATCCTCGGACTTGCCCAAGGTCTTGTCCTTGGCGAGTGTCCAATAGAGTTCCAGCGCGGCACTGACCGAAAGGGGCGGGGCCTTCTCTGCGCCAAGCAGGGCGGCGGCCTCGCGCATGTCGGGTGTTTCGGGGCTATCCTTGAAGCCGGTAACGGCGGCGAATCTGTCGCGCAGCTCTTCGAGCGGCAGCTTCGCAACTTGTTCGGCGCGCATGTAGCGAAAGCCGCGTGCTTCGGCGAGGTCACGGGCCGCGGCGAAGCGTTCCTGGGCATCGGTGCTGTCACCGGCGAGCTTGGCTTCCCAAGCTGCAACCATCTGTTCCCATGTCGCGGCCTCTTTCGTCTTGGCGACCGAGGGGGAATCCGTGTGCAGACTTATCCAGACGAACTTGCGCGGTTCAACCGAGGCATAGCGTTTCGGAACGCGCCGGTAGAGGTGAAGCGTTCCTTTTACTGAACCGTCGCGCGTTTTGATTGCCATGCTTTGCCCCCGGTGCTTCGGGCGAGTGTATCACAAAATGTAATGCAAAATGTATAGCAGAAGTGGGCGCCTGCATGGGGTGAAAATAGAAAAGCCCTTGAAGATCAAGGGCTTGTCTAACATCAAAACATTGTGAATGGCGGAGCGGAAGGGATTCGAACCCTCGAGACGGTTTCCCGCCTGCACCCTTAGCAGGGGTGTGCCTTCGACCACTCGGCCACCGCTCCGCCTGCCCGTATATGCGGCAAGTGAAGGCAGAACAAGAGCTTTTTCCGTGCGGCGGGTGGCCACAGGCAAATGGTGTGTTTTCGTACCCCGTGACCCGAAACCAGGGGGGGATGCCCCGCCGTGGTATGCGGTGCGCCGGGTGGCGGCCTGAAGAGCCACATCGGCGATGCGCCGGTGCTCCCTGATCTGCTCAGCCAGATTCCGGAGAACCAGGAAATTGGCAGCGTCACGGCAGGCGGCGCCTGCGACACGCGCAGGTGCCATGATGAGATCGCCGAGTGCGGTGCTCATGCCGTCATCCCGCCCCGCAAGAATGAGAAGCCTTGGAAAACCATCATGGACCTCGCGCCGCGCCTTGCACGCCGCAAGGCCCTGGCAGGTCGTTTCGGGGCTGCCCCCCCTTGTGTTTGCGCAGCGCCCAAGGCAGCTTGGCCGGGCTCCGGGGAGGGATCATGCGACTGTCGATTGCGTTTCTTGTGGCGGGCTATGTGCTCAGCCAGTTCTATCGGGCCTGTCTTGCGGTCCTGACGCCGGTTCTGAAGACGGAGCTGGGGGCCTCGGCCGAGGATCTGGCCGTCTCGCTCGGCCTTTGGTATCTGGCCTTCGCCTTGATGCAGATCCCGGTCGGCGAGGCTCTGGACCGGATCGGGCCGCGCCGCACCGTGGGCTGGCTGCTGGCCTTGGGCGGGGGCGGGGGCGCGGCCGCCTTCGCGCTGGCCACCGGGCCCTGGGGCATCCATCTGGCGATGGTGCTGATCGGCATCGGCTGCTCGCCGGTGCTGATGGGGTCTTACTACATCTTTGCGCGCAGCTTCTCGCCCGCGATCTTCGGCACTTTGGCCGCGGCGGTGATCGGCGTCGGCAGTCTGGGCAATCTGGCCGGGGCGGCGCCGCTCGCCGCGGCGATTGCGGCCTTTGGCTGGCGCGGCACGCTCTGGGGGCTGACCGCCATTACCCTGATCGTGGCGCTGGCGATCCTGATCTTTACCCGCGACCCGGAACGCATCGCGCACAAGGGGCAAAAGGGCAATGTGCTCGACATCCTGCGCCTGCCCGGTTTCTGGCTAATCCTGCCCCTGATCTTTGCGAATTACACCGCCGCCGCGGCGATCCGCGGCCTTTGGGCGGGGCCCTGGCTCAGCGCGCTGCACAGCGCCGATGCGGCCCTGATCGGCTCGGTGACGCTGGCGATGGGGGTGGCGATGGTGCTGGGCAATTTCGCCTATGGCCCTGCCGACCGCATCCTTGGCAGCCACAAGCGGGTGGCGATCGTGGGCAATGCGCTGTTGTGTCTGGCCCTGGCCGCGCTGGCCATCGCGCCCGATGCGGGGCTGTGGCAGGCGACGGCGCTGCTGGCCGCGGTGGGGTTCTTTGGCGCCTCCTTCCCGGCTCTGATGGCGCATGGGCGGACCTTCCTGCCGTCGCATCTGCTGGGCCGGGGGGTGACGCTTCTGAACCTGTTTTCCATCGCCGGGGCGGGGATCTGGCTTTTCCTGTCGCGTCCGGTCTTTGCCGTTGCCTCAGGCGCGGGCGATCCGGTGGCGGCTTACCGGGGGCTGTTTTTGTTCTTCCTGATCCCGGTCGTGGCCGGTCTGGCGGTCTATCTGTTCTCGCGCGCCCGCCCGGCATGATCCGGGCGGGTGTTTCGGCACCACTTTCCCGAAACTTTCCCGAACCCCTTTCCAAACCCCCCCGTTTCCGCTAGCGGGGGTCGTTCTTTCGAGAAGGAGGTCCGAATGGGCTACAAGGTCGTCGTCGTCGGAGCCACGGGCAACGTTGGCAAGGAAATGCTGAACATTCTCGCCGAGCGCGAGTTTCCGGTGGACGAAATCGCGGCGCTGGCGTCGCGCAAGTCGCTTGGCACCGAAGTCAGCTTTGGCGACCGAACTCTGAAGACCCAGGACCTCGACACTTTCGATTTCACTGGCTGGGACATCGCGCTTTTCGCGATCGGCTCGGACGCGACCAAGGTCTACGCGCCGAAAGCCGCGTCGCAGGGCTGCGTGGTGATCGACAACTCCTCGCTCTATCGCTACGACCCGGAGATCCCGCTGGTCGTGCCCGAGGTGAACGCCGATGATGTCGTGCGCTACACCAACAAGATGATCATCGCGAACCCGAACTGCTCGACCGCGCAGATGGTGGTGGCGCTCAAGCCGCTGCATGACCGTGCGAAAATCAAGCGCGTCGTGGTCTCGACCTATCAATCGGTCTCGGGCACCGGCAAGGAAGCCATGGACGAGCTGTGGAACCAGACCAAGGGCATGTATGTCCCCGGTCAGGAAGTGGCCCCCAAGGTCTATCCCAAGCAGATCGCCTTCAACGTGATCCCGCATATCGACGTTTTCCTGGATTCCGGCGAGACCAAGGAAGAATGGAAGATGGTGGCCGAGACGAAGAAGATCCTCGATCCGTCGATCAAGGTGACCGCAACCTGCGTGCGCGTGCCGGTCTTTGTTGGCCATTCGGAAGCGGTGAACATCGAGTTCGAGGAATTCCTCGACTGGGAAGAAGCGACCGAGATCCTGCGCGAAGCCCCGGGCGTGCTGGTGGTGGATAAACGCGAAGCGGGCGGCTACATCACGCCGGTCGAATGCGTCGGCGAATATGCCACCTATATCTCGCGCATCCGCCAGGACAGCACGATCGAGAACGGGCTGAACCTGTGGTGCGTCTCGGACAACCTGCGCAAGGGCGCGGCGCTGAACGCGGTGCAGATCGCCGAAGTGCTGGGCCAACGCTGCCTGAAAAAAGGCTGATCACGGGCCACCCGCTGAAACGTGAGGGCGCCCCTTGGGGCGCCCTCTTGCTTTTGTGGGCGAGCCAAGGGACGCTGAGGGCATCTTTTCCCGGGAGGACCCCATGCCCCGTCTGCCGCTTTTCGCCAGCCTTTGTCTGGCCTGCGCCCCTGCAGCGCTGTTCGCCGCGCCTGCCGAGATCCCCGCAACCCTTTCCGCTGTCACGCTTTTCCCCGAAGGGGCGCAGGTGACCCGCAGCCTCTCCGTGCCCGCGGGCGTGACCGAGGTGCTGGTGCCCGATCTGCCCGACGGCACCGATCCGGCCAGTCTGCGCGTGGTGGGCGAGGGGGTGGAGATCGGCGCCGTGACGCTGATGGCGGATCGCGAACCCGCCGCCGCGCGCATGCCCTCGGCCGAGGTCAGCGCGGCCCGCGCCGCGCTTGAGACCGCGCGCGCCGATCTGGCTGTGCAGCAGGACAAGCTGGCTTTGCTGCGCGCAAAGATCACCGCGGCCGAGGCCGAGGCCGATTTCTTCACCGCGCTCGACACCTCGAACACCCCGCCCGACAAGATCGCGGCGCTGGCGCGGACGGTCTCCGAGGGGGTTCTGGCCGCCGAACAGGCCCGGATCGCCGCCCGGGCCGAACTGCGCACGGCGGAAGCGGCGCTGAAACCGGCGAAAGAGGCGGTGGCACGGGCGAAACAGGCGCTCGAGGTGCTGGAAAACCCGAAAAAGGACAGCGATTCCCTGCTGCTGACGGTGTCGGGGGCGGGGACGGTCACGGTGACGACCTTTGTGGCGCAAGCCGGCTGGGCGCCCAGCTACGATGCGCGGCTGGACAGTGCCGCGGGCAAGCTGGCGCTCGATCGCTTCGTGTCGGTGCATCAGGCCTCGGGCGAGGATTGGCGCGGGGTGGCGCTGGTGCTGTCGACTGCGCGGCCCTCGGAGCGCACCGATCCGTCCGAACTCTGGTCGGATCTGCGCCGCATCGGCCCGCCCGCGCCGCCGATGGTGGGGATGGCGGCGCCGAAAGCGGCGATGGACAGCTATGCCGTCCCGGTGATGGAGGCCGCGCCAGCCCCGGCGGCGGGCCGGATGGCGATGGAATTGCAAGGCGAAACGGTGACCTACACCTATCCGGCCGCGGTCGATATCCGTGACGGGGTGGAAGACCTGCGCCTGAAGCTGGATCGGATCGAGACGCCGGTCAAGCTGCTGGCCGAAGCGGTGCCGATGCTCGACGAGACTGCCTATCGCGTCGTCGAAGGGCAGACGGCGGGCGCCGAGCCGATCCTGCCCGGCCCGGCGGTGCTGTGGCTCGATGGCGCAGTGGTGGGGACGGCCGATCTGCCGCTGGTCGCGGCGGGCGACACCTTGCGGCTGGGCTATGGCGCGATTGACGGGCTGCGGCTGAAGCGGGTGATTCCGCAGGCGAACGAGGGCGACCGCGGCCTGATCACGAAATCGAACGAACGGACCGAAACCGCTGAAATCACGGTCGAGAACCTGACCGGCAAGCCCTGGGCGCTGCGGGTGATCGATCGCGTGCCCTATGCCGAGCAGGAGGATCTGCAGATCACCCATGCCGCGACGCCGCCCGCGACGCAGACCGATTACGACGACAAGCGCGGCGTTCTGGCCTGGGATCTCGATCTGGCTGCGGGGGCGACCCAGGCGATCCGGCTGGAGACGAAGATGCGCTGGCCCGCCGATCTGGTGTTGCAGTGAGCCCGGGCCGGGCCTCCGCGCCTGGCCGGAAATGAAAAACCTGACCGGGGGCGTTCTGCCGCCGGTCAGGCCTTGGCCCCGCATGCCGGAGGCCGGATCACGCCGCCATTCTGGCGGTGCAGCGGGGTCGCCTTCAGGCGGCCCGCCCCGGGTGTCGTCCCCTGCCGGTCACACCGACCTCGCGCGGGGCAAGCCCCGCCCGCCGGGTCAGCGCGCCGGGGAAGGGGGCGCGGTATTGCAGCATCAGATCGGACAGCGAATGGCCGATCTCTTCTATCCAGAGCACGAACCGGTCCGAGGGCCATTCGTGCAGTCCAAGCCGTTCCTCCTCGAGCCGCAGCACGAAGCCGGCCTTGCGCAGCTTGGCTTGCAGATCAAGCCATCCCTGCGCCTTGTCGAAGGCGGCGGTGATCACCGCCATCTCGGTTTTTTGCACGACGCTCGGGGCCTCGCGCAGCGCATCGGCCAGCGAGCGTCGGATCAGCTCTGCAGGCGTTTCCTCCTGCAGGCGGGCGACGGCCTCGATCCTGGCGATCAGGTCCGTCGGAAGGCGAAGGGTGACGAGTCGGTGCTGGGTCATGTCCCAAGACTCGCGCATTGACCTTAATACAAGATGAATCGAATTAAGATTGATTCAGATCGGCTCGAAAATTTTGCTCTCCGGGTTGAACTGCCAGAGCATCCCCTCGCCGATGTCGTTCCAAAGCCCGTGCAGGCTCATGTCGCCCGCCTCGACCGCGGCGCGCACGAAGGGGAAAGTCAGCAGGTTTTCCAGGCTGATCACCACCGATTCCTGCTCCAGCGCGGTGATCCGCTCGGCCTCGGCCTTGTCCTTGACCCGTTCGAAACCGGGCCGCAGCAGGTTCAGCCAGGTGCCGACGAAGGAGGTCTTGTCGTCCAGCTCCGGTGCATCGCCCGAACACATCGCATGACAGCCCGCGACGCCGCCGCATTGCGAATGGCCCAGCACGATCACATGCGCCACCCGCAGATTGCGCACCGCATATTCGATCGCCGCCGAGGTGCCGTGGTGATCGCCGTCCGGGTTGTAGGGCGGCACCAGGTTCGCGATGTTGCGGTGGATGAAGAATTCGCCCTCGTCCGCGCCGAAGATCGAGGTGACATGCACGCGACTGTCGCAGCAGGAAATCACCATCGCCCGCGGGTGCTGACCGGCATCGGCCAGGCGGCGATACCAGGGGCGGTTCTCGGTATAGGTGGTGGCGCGCCAGCCGTGGTAGCGGTTGGTCAGGTAGGAGGGCAAGGGCCGCACGTGCTCTTTCATTGTCATCCCCGTCGCAAGTCCCAAACCTGATAGGCGTCAACCCGCTTGAATGCGAGGGTTTTTTCGCCGCGCCTCAACCTTTTCTTGAAACTTGCCGGTCATGTTGGCCGAGGCCGTGGGGGCCGGAATGACCAAGACCAAGACCAAGACGAAGACGGAGGCTGGGGTGAGCGCGATCGAGAAATTGCGGATGGAAGAGCCGGTGCGGCTCGATCCGGACAGGCTGGTGGTTCTTTATGCCGAATTGGGGCAGTTCGCGGCAGAACGGCTGATTGCCGCCGCGATGGAGGATCTGGCCGTGCATCTGGTGGCGGTGCAGCTGGCCGCTCAGGAGCGGCGCCTTGACGTGCTTGATCATGGTGCGGCCGAGATTGCGCGTCTGGCGCGGCAGGTCGGCATGGTGCTTCTGGCCCGGGTGGCGCAGGACCTGCGCGATTGTGTCACGCGGGCCGATGCGGTGGCGCAGGCGGCGGTTCTGGCGCGGCTGGTGCGGCTGGCCGAAACCTCTCTGACGGCGGTCTGGGATTATCAGGACCTGCAGCTCTGAGACCGGCGAACGGGGCTTGCGGGCGGCGGGCGCCGCGCTAGGCTGGCGCGACAGTCGCAGGAGGCCCGAGCATGTCCGATCTTTTCCGTTTCCGTCCCGAGATGCGCTTCGCGCCCGCCGATGCCGGGCCGCGTCCGCTGCATCTGGTCGAGGCGGGGGCAGACCTGCCTGTGGCGCTGACCGCGGCGCAACGGGCCTTTGCCACGGCGCAGGGCTTCACCGGCGCGCTGGGCAGCCTGTGCCTTTTGCCGGACGAGACCGGGGCGGTCGCGGCGGCGCTGTTTGGCTATGGCGATGCGCGCAAACGGGCGCGGGCGCGGTTCCAGCTGGCGGCGGCGGCGGCAAAACTGCCTGCCGGGGCCTGGGCGCTGGCCAGCCCGCTACCGGCCGAGGTGCAGAAATCCGAGGTCCTGGGCTGGCTTCTGGAAGCCTATCGCTACGACCGTTACGGCCCGCAATCCGTGCCCGCGGCGCGGCTGGTGGCGCCTGCGGGCCTTGATGCGCACCGGCTTGAAATCATGGCCGAGGCCGAGGCTTTGGCCCGCGATCTGATCAACACCCCCGCCAATGATCTGGGACCGGATGAGCTGGAAGCCGCCGTCCGCGATCTTGCCGCGCGGCATGGCGCAAAGGTCGCGGTGGTCACCGGCGACGACCTTCTGGCGCAGGGCTATCCGCTGATCCATGCGGTGGGGCGTGCAAGTGCGCGGGCGCCGCGGCTGATCGAGCTGCGCTGGGGCGAGGCTGGCCCCGATCTGGCGCTGGTCGGCAAGGGCGTCTGTTTCGACACCGGCGGGCTGAACCTGAAGACCGGGGCCACGATGGCCCTGATGAAAAAGGACATGGGCGGGGCGGCGAACCAGCTCGCGCTCGCGCATATGATCATGGCGCTGAACCTGCCGGTCAGGCTGCGGCTGCTGGTTCCGGCGGTCGAAAATGCGGTGGCGGGCAATGCGATGCGGCCGGGCGACATCTACACCTCGCGCAAGGGGCTGACGGTCGAGGTCAATGACACCGATGCCGAGGGGCGTCTGATCCTGGCCGATGCGCTGGCCGCCGCCGACGAGGAGGCGCCCGATCTGATCCTGTGCATGGCGACGCTGACCGGCGCGGCGCGGGTGGCCTTGGGCGCCGATCTGCCGCCGTTTTACACCGATGACGACGAGCTGGCGGCGGCGCTGACCGCCTCGGGGCTGCGCAATGGCGATCCGCTCTGGCGGATGCCGTTCTGGGCGCCCTACGAGCCGCTGATCGAGCCGAGCCTTGCAAATCTCGACAACGCGCCTTCGGGCGGCATGGCGGGCTCGATCACCGCCGCGCTCTTCCTGCGCCGCTTCGTCACCGAGACCGAGCGGTTCGCGCATTTCGACCTTTACGCCTGGCAACCCGCCGCCGCGCCGGGCCGGAGCAAGGGCGGGCTGGGGCAGGGCGGCCGCGCGGTGCTGGGCGCGCTCTCCGAGGTGCTGGGGCTGTGACCGACCGCCGTCTGATGCCGTTTTCGGGCCGGGTCGCGCACGCGTCCTTGCGCGGTCAGATCGACGCCCCGGCCTTCACTGCGGGCGAACCGGCGCGGATCGGCGCGATGCTGGTGGATCTGGCGCTGGATCCCGGTGGCCCGCGCGAGCGGCAATGGCTGCATGGCGCCGCGGTCACGGTGATCGACCGGCGCGACGGTTTCGCCTTCGCGCAGGCGGCGTTGGATGGCGCCTGCGGCTGGCTGCCCGAGACTGCGCTGGCCGCGCCGGTGCCCGCCACCCATGTCGTCGCCAGCCGCGGCACGCATCTGTACCGTGAGGCCTTGATCAAGCGTGGCGAGATCGGCGCGCTCAGCCTTGGCGCCCGCGTTGCGGTGCTGGGGCAGGAGGGCGCTTTGGCCCGCACGCCCGATGGCTTCCTTCCCGCCAGCCACCTGCGGCCGCTGGCTGAGCCCGAGCCCGATCCGGTCGCGGTGGCGGAACGGCTGATCGGCACGCCCTATCTCTGGGGCGGCAATTCCGCCGCGGGCATCGATTGTTCGGGCCTTGTGCAGCTTGCCTTCACGCTGGCGGGCCGCGCCTGCCCGGCCGACAGCGACCAGCAGCGCGCCGCCTTTGGCGATGTCCTGCCCGACACCGTGCCGACCGAACGCGGCGATCTGTTCTTCTGGGCCGGTCACGTCGCGATCGCGCTGGATAACGGCACGCTCTTGCATGCCAACGGCCATGCGATGCAGGTCAGCCGCGAGCCGATCGCCGCTTGTCTGGCCCGCATCGCCGCCACCGAGGGCAGCCGCTACTTCGGCCGCAAGCGGCCGCTCTGACGGCGGCGGGTGATTCGCCGCTCACTCCACCGCGCGGATCAGCTTGCGCTCGATCACCCGCAACAGCGGCGCCAGATCGTGGCCGCGCTTCAAAACCTGCCCCTCTGCGCCGATCAGCGCATAGATCCCCTGCCGGTTGCGCAGCGCCGGCCGCTTTTCCAGGCGGTAGAGCGGGCTTTCCATGGTGCGGCGTAAGATCGCAAAGACCGCCGCCTCGCGCCCGAAACTGAGCGCGTAATCGCGCGCGCTGGCCGCCGCGACCATGCGCCCGTAGACCGTCAGGATGGCGCCCAGTTCGCGCCGATCAAAGGTCACCTGCGCGGGCGCGGCGGCGGGTCCGGGGAAGGGCGTGGGCGGCTCGAAGGTCATGGCGAAAGCGTGACAGTCTTGCGTCCGAAAATCAATCCGCCCTTGTTTCACAGGGCTTTCACGCGATTCATCCTGTCTGAAACTTGTCGCGAAAAGGTCTGCAAAATGCCCTTTGACCAGCGCGATTGCGCCGCGATTGGCCCGCAGTCTGGGCCGCGGCGGGAAACGCCGAAAGCCCCGGCGCGCGGTCGACAGCCCCCACCCAGTTCGCGCGCCGGGGCGGCTTTTCGCGGCGAAAGCCCCGCCCCCTCCCGGGCGGGGCTTTCCTTTTCGTGATCATCGGAACGCTTGCCATGTGCCCCCTGCCGCCCTCATTTGGGCGCATGAAGAGGGAGAACTTCATGCAATTGAAACGACGACTGTATGTGGCCATTCATCTTGGCCTGACCGTCGCCTTGGCTCTTGTCGGAGGCATCGTCTATGCCGCCGATGGCGTCAGCAACCCGGAGGTCAGGGCCCGGGTCGAGCTGATGCAGGGCTACAAGGCGCAGATGAAACTTTTGTCCGACGCCGCTTCGGGGGCGCAGCCCTTTGCGGCCGACAAGGTCGCGGCGGCGATTGCGGCGCTGCAGGCGGGGGCCGAAGGTCTGGCCCCGGCCTTCCGCAGCCGGGCCGATGATCCGGCCTCGCAGGCGCTGCCCGAGATCTGGACCGCGCCCTCGGAATTCCGGCAAAAGACCGCGAAGCTGGTGAAGACCACGGCGGCGCTGGACGGGGCGGACAGCGGGGCGCTGGCGGAAACGCTGGCCCCGGTGCAGGCCGCCTGCAAGGATTGTCACGGCCGCTTCAAGCTGCAATGAAAAGGGGGCCGCGGCCCCCTTTGCTTTTCCGGTCTTTTGCTTTTCTAGTCCTGGCTGCGCTCAGCCGCAGATCACGCTGGAAATCCGCCCGTTGTCGTCGATCCAGACGTTCAGCCGCTCTGGGAAGGAATCCATCGTCACCGGCTGGCCGGGAAGGATGACCCGGGTCACGGGGGCCAGATCGCGCCCGTTCAGCACGGATTTCGGCTGTCCGATCAGATCCTGCAGCCCGGCGGCGCCGCAGCTGTCGGGCTGGGGCGCTTTGGTCGCGGACGGCGCGGCGGTGGTGCCCAGCGGCACCGGAACGACCATGAAACAGCCCGCGGTCAGGCTGACCAGCGACAGCGCGGCGATCAGCCGGAGAGGGGCTTTGGCCCGCATCGGCTCAGCCGCAGTCGATGTTGAAGATGTTGCCCTTGGGATCGAGGCGGAACACCACGCGGTGCGAATTGTATTCCTGCGGCTCGATGCCCCGCCATTCGATCACGTTGACCGGATCGGTGATGCCCAGCGTCGGGATGATCGTCGCGGGCTGCCCCAGCGCCGAGGCATAGCGCGCGGCATGGCAGGTGTCGGGCGAGCGGTTTTCCAGCACGCCGGTCTGGAACACCGGCTGCGTCAGATGCGGCACCGGCGCGGGCTCGGCGGCGGCTTCTTCTTCAGGCGAAGGGCCGCAGGCGGTCAGGCTCAGCGCGGCAAGGGCAAGAAGGGCATATTTGGTGAGCATGGTCTTCCATCCGGCAGATGCGGCAAGGCCGCGAAATCGCCCTTTCTATACAGGCCGGAAAGGCGGAAGAGAACCCGGCTTGCAGGGATCGGGCGGCTTTTTCCGTCATTTGCCCAGATAGGCGGCAAGGGCGGGCGGCGGATCGGCCAGAAGGCCCGCGGTGGCGGCGGGCGCATGGGCGATGCCCTCGGCCACCAGCACGGTCTGCGGGCAAAGCGCGATCGCATCGGCGGGCTCGTGGCTGACCATCAGCACGGTGGCGTGCTGCTCGGTGGCGATCTCGGCCACGAGCGCCAGCATGTCGGATTTGAGCGCGGGACCCAGCGCGGCAAAGGGCTCGTCCAGAAGCAGAAGCGGTTTGGCCCGCAGCAGACAGCGCGCCAGCGCCACCCGGCTTTGCTGCCCGCCCGAGAGCGTCGCGGGCCGCCGATCCCCCAGACCCGAAAGCCCGACCCGATCCAGCGCTGCCGCGATCTGCGCGTGATCGGCGCGGGCCAGCCGCAGCTTTGGCGAAATCCCAAGGCCAAGGTTCTGCGCCACGCTCAGATGCGGAAACAGGTTCTGGTCCTGAAACAGGATCGAGAGCGGCCGCGCCCCCGGGGCCAGATCGGTGATGTCGGTGCCGCGCCACAGGACCTGGCCGCGGCGCGGTGCCAGAAACCCCGCCAGCGTCGACAGCAGCGTCGATTTCCCCGCGCCCGAGGCGCCCAAAAGCGCCACCCGCGCCGTTTCGGCAATGGCGAAATCCGCACTCAGGCTAAAATCATCCTGTTCTATCAGGATCTTATCGAGGGTCAGCATGGGCTCCGATCCGGTCAAAGGTGGCATAAAGACCAAAGGTCAGCGCCATCAAAAGGCAGGCGGCGCCCGCGGCCTGATCCATCCGGTAGCTGCCCATCAGCTGATAGACGGCGAGCGGCAGGGTCTGGCTGCGGCCATCCGAGAACAGCGCGATCGCGCCCAGATCGCCCATCGAAAAGGCCGCGGCAATCCCCGCGGCAAAGCCCGTCGGCCGTGCAAGCCGGGGCAGGGTGAGGAAGCGCAGCCGGGCCAGCCCCCGCAGGTTCAGGCTGTCGGCCAGACGGTCGTAATCGGCCTGCAGCGCGCGCACCTCGGGCAGAAGCAGGCGCAGGGCAAAGGGCAGGCTGAGCGCGGCATTGGTCAAAAGCGTCACCGGCAGGGCAAGCGCGGTCGGCGCCACGAAAGGCTGCGCGATCAGGAACAGCCCGGTGCCCAGCACCAGCGAGGAGGCCGCCATCGGCAGCATCGCCGCGGGTTCGGCCCAGATCCGGCGCGGCGCGGCCAAAGCCAGCGGCAGCGCCAGCACCATCGTCAGCGCCGCAGCGCCGATGGCGAGCCAGACCGAGGTGAAAGCCGCCTGCCAGACCTGCCCGGGCAGATCGGCCAGCGCGGGCAGCCCGCGCAGCGCGATGGCGGCCAGCGGGGACAGCAGGAAGGCCGCGGCGGCACTGAGGATCAGCGCATCCCCGATCCGATGCGGCCGCCCCGGCGCCAGCTGCACCGGCAGCGCCCGATCGAGCCCGGCGCCAAAGCCGGGCGGCAGCGTCAGCCGCGCCGCGATGCCCAGCGCCGCCAGCGCCAGCGCCACCTGCAAAGCCGAGAGCGCCGCGGCGCGGCCCAGATCGGCGTCAAAGCGGAAGGCCTGATAGATCGCCACCTCGAGTGTCGAGGCGCGGGGACCGCCGCCCAGCGTCAGCGCGACGGCAAAGGACGACAGGCAGACAAGGAAAATCGCCAGAAAGGCCCCGGGCAGGACGGCGCGCAGCATCCGCGCCTCCAGATGCCGTGCGATCTGCGCCGGGCCAAGGCCAAGCGACAGCGCCAGCCGCACCCGCTCGGCCGGGATCGCCTGCCAGCCCTGCAGCAGCATCCGCGTCGCCAAGGGCAGGTTCAGGAACAGATGGCCGATCACCACCCCCCAGGGGCCGTAAATCGAGACCCCGGGCAGGCCAAGGGCGTCAAGCGCGCCATTGAGCAGCCCGCGACGGCCGAAGATCGCCAGAAGCCCCATCACCGCGACAAGGGTGGGCAACAGGAACGGCGCCCCAAGCGCCGCGATGAACAGGCTGCGGCCGGGAAAGCGGCGCCGGTGCAGCGCCCGGGCGAGCGGGATCGCCAGCAGGCAGGAGAACAGGGCCGAGAGCCCGGCCTGCCAGAGCGTGAAGCGCAACGCCTCCAGATCGGCGGTGGTCAAAGCCGAAAGCCCCCCGGCGCGGAGGATCACCGCGCCGAGGGGGGCCAGCACCAGCGCGGCCACCAGGACCGCCGCCGATGCCGCCGGGATCATTTGCCGAAATTCGCGCGCCATTCTTCCAGCGCCGGGCCGCGCAGCGCCTCGGCCTCGGCTTCGCTGTAAAAGAAGGTTGTCGCGGGCCGGGGCAGGGTGGCGAAGCCCTCGGGCAGGACGCCCGGTTTCTCGATCACCGGATAGGACCAGTTCGCCGTGGCGATCATGCCCTGAAACGTATCTGACAGGACGTAATCCATGAATTTCTGTGCCAGCTCCGGCTGATCCGAGGTTTTCAGCTGTGCCACGAGCTCGGTGTAGAAATAATGCCCCTCGGGGAAGATCGCCGCCGCCTTGCTGTCATCCTGTTCGGCGATGCGGTGATAGGCGGGCGAGGTGGTGAAGGACAGCACCATGTCGGCCTCGCCCTCGGTGAAAAGCCCGTAAGCCTCGGACCAGTCCTGCGTCACCGTCAGCACCTTGGGCGCAAGCTTCGCCCAGGCCTCGCCGGCCTTGTCGCCATAGATGTGCTTGACCCAAAGCAGCAGCGCGAGGCCGGCGGTCGAGGACCGCGGGTCCTGAATGACGACCTTGAAGGCGCCTTCGGGGGCGTCGAGCAGCTCGGCAAAGGATTTCGGCGGGGTGGTCAGTTTCGTCTTGTCATAGACAAAGGCGACCTCGGACCAGTCGAAGGGCAGGAACGTGTCATCTTCCCAGGTGATCGGCAGGGTCAGGCGCGACAGATCCTGATGATGGGGCGCAAACAGGCCCGTGGCGCGGGCGCGGGCGGTGATGTCGGTATTCAGCCCGATTGCCACATCGGCCTCGGTCTTCTCGCCTTCCAGCATCAGCCGCGGCAGCACATCGCCCGCGACGAAGCGCAGATCGCAGCCGCACTCGGCCTCGAAACCCTTTTCAATCGCCGGGCCGGGGCCCCATTCACTGGTAAAATACTCGGGCGCATAGACCGTCAGGACGGGTTTGTCCTCGGCCAGAGCAGGGGTTGCGGCAAGCACGCAACCCGCCAGCATCAGAGCAGTTTTCATCTTTCTCTCCAATGGCTTGACGGGCGGGGTCAGGCCGGGAGAGCGCCCGGATACCTTCCCTCCGCCGGTCTTAACCGGTTCAGGTTCAACGGGTTTGCGCAAGCGCATCTCAGCCCCTGTCAGAGCACCCCGAGGTGGGACGGGACCATAAGGCCCGGCGCGAAAGCCGCAAGCGAAAACTGTGTTTTGCGGGGGGCGAGGGGGCGGGGCGGGGCGCTACTTTTCGGCCTTCTTCTGCCAGCGCCCGCTTTCCTCGCTCCAGTATTGCGCCGCGGTGCCCGCCCCGGTCAGCGCCTTCCACTGATCGCGGGCACGGGCGACGGCGGTTTCGTCGCGGCCGTCAAACAGGATCCAGACCCGTTCGGCCGCCGCCACCTCGGCGGGGGTGACCTCGGCGCCGTCAAGGGTCATCACCGCCTGCCGCCCCTCGGGGCGCGGGGTGGTGGTCAGCAGCACGGGTTGCAGCGCATCATGCGGCCCGCCCGCCAGCCCGTGCGGCAGGAAGTCTTCCTCGGGGCCAAGCCAGAGTTTCTGGTCAAGCCAGTCCATCCGCTCGGGGGACACCCCGCGCAATTCCACCCGCCAGCCCTGCGCCAGCGCGCGGGTGAGCAGCGTTTCGACCACCCCTTCGACCGGCGACTGGGTGACGTGATAGAACAGCGCGGGCATGGGCTCAGGCCTCGAAGCGGCTGCGGATCAGCCGGTCGAGCGTCATCACCCCCCAGCCGGTCGCGCCCTTGGGGGCCAGCGGGCTTTCGCCCGGCGGCAGTGCCACGCCCGCGATGTCGATATGGCACCAGGGCATATCGGGCTTGATGAAGCGCTTCAGGAACGCCGCCGCGGTGATCGCGCCGCCCCAGCGCCCGCCGGAGTTCTTGATATCGGCCAGACGCGACTTGATCAGCGGATCATAGCCGGGCGTCAGCGGCATCGGCCAAGCGCCTTCGCCCTCGGCCTTCGCGGCGCTCAGAAGATCGCCCGCAAGCTTGTCGTCATTGCTGAAAATGCCCGCATGATCATGGCCAAGCGCCACGATGATCGCGCCGGTCAGCGTCGCCAGATCGATCACTGCGGCGGGGGCGAAACGCTCCTGCGCATACCAAAGCACATCGGCCAGAACCATCCGCCCCTCGGCATCGGTGTTGACCACTTCGATCGTGTCGCCTTTCAGGCTCTTGACGATATCGCCCGGCCTTTGCGCCCGCCCGTCGGGCATGTTCTCGACCAGACCGACCAGCCCCACGACATTGGCGCGGGCCTTGCGCAGCGCCAGCGTGCGCATCACGCCCGCGACAACGGCCGCGCCACCCATGTCCATCGTCATTTCTTCCATGCCCGCCGCGGGTTTGATCGAGATGCCGCCGCTGTCGAAGCAGACGCCCTTGCCGACCAGCGCCAAGGGCGCGGCATCGGGCTCGCCGCCCTGCCAGCGCATCACCACGACCTTCGACGGGCTGGCCGACCCTTGGCCCACCGCCAAGAGCGCGCGGAAGCCGAGTTCCTCCAGCGCGTCCTCGTCGAGGATCTCGACTTCAAGGCCCAGCTCGTGCATCGCCGCCAGCCGCGCGGCGAAATCGTCGGTGGTCAGGATATTGGCCGGTTCGTTCACCAGATCGCGGGTGAAAAAGACGCCTTCGGCCAGCGCGGCATGCGGCGCGGCCGCGGCGGCGACGGCCTCGGGGGCCGCCACCATCATCTCGACCGGGCCGAAGGGCTTTTTCGGCTCGCTCAGGTAATCGAAACGGTAGGCCCGCAGCGCCAGACCAAAGGAAATGTCGGCGGCGCGCGGATGCGCTTCGGCAATCACCAGAGCGCCTTTCTCGCCAAGCCCCTTGGCGATGCTTGCGCCCGCCTTGCGCGCCTCGGCCACGCCGGCGCGGCGGTCCAGCTTCACCAGGGCCAGCGTCTCGCAGGCCAGCCCGCCCGGAAAGCCCAGATCGAGCGAATCACCCACCGCCAGCTTGCCCCAGCCCTCGGAGGCCAGCGCCCGCCGCACCGCGCCCCGCGTCAGCCGGTCCAGCTTGCGCCCCATCACGCCGAGCTTGCCCTCGGGCGGCACGATCAGCGCCAGACGGCCTTCACGGGCGGCAAGGGTCTCGGCATCGGAGGCGGTGAAACGAAGGGCGACGGGGTGGATCATGGCAGTCCCTGCGGCTGGTTGGTTCGGCGCAAGCCTAAGCGGCGCCACCGCGCTTGTATAGCCGTGCGATGATGGGCGGGAAGCTGCACCGGCCCGGGTCTTCGGGCTTTTCCCGGCTGTGATCCCGCGCTAGAGAGGGGCAAACCCCGCGGGAGAGATCCGACATTGAAACGCCTGGACCGATATCTCCTGTCCCAGCTGATGGCGATCTTCGGATTCTTCGCGCTGGTGCTGGTCTCGGTCTATTGGGTGAACCGGGCGGTGCTTTTGTTCGACAAGCTGATCGGTGACGGCCAGTCCGCCTGGGTGGTGCTGGAATTCACCGCGCTGACCCTGCCCAAGGTGATTTCGCTGGTGCTGCCGGTGGCGGCCTTTGCCGCCGTCCTTTACGCGATCAACCGGCTTTCGGGCGAATCCGAGCTGGTGGTGATGCAATCGGCGGGGGCGAGCCCGTGGCGGCTGGCGCGGCCGGTCGCGGTCTTCGGGCTGATTGTCGCGGCGCTGATGCTGGTGCTGGTGCATGAGCTTGTGCCCGCCGCCCGCGCGCGGCTGGCCGAGCGGCAGGCGCAGGTGTCGCAAGATGTCACCGCGCGCTTTCTGACCGAGGGCAGTTTCCAGACCCCCACCGCGGGCATCACCGTCTATATCCGCGAGATTTCCGATCTGGGCGAGCTTCTGGACATTTTCCTTTATGATGCCCGCGGCGAGAGCGCCGAGACGATCTATACCGCCGAAAAGGCGCTGATCGTGCCCTCGGAGGCCGGGCCGAAGCTCGTCATGTTCGATGGCACGGCGCAGACGCTGCGGCCTTCGGACGGCTCGCTGGCGCTGACGCGCTTTGCCGATTTCACCTATGATCTGGGCGGCGCGATCGGCACCGGCCTGCGCGGGCGCATCGACTGGGAAGAGGTGCCCAGCCGCGATCTGATCGCGCCGGGGCCGGAGCTGCTGGCGGCGACCGGCTCGACGATGGCGGCGGCGCGGCTGGAGTTGCATGACCGGCTGGCGCAGCCGCTTCTGGCGCCGGTGGCGGCGCTGATCGCGGTGGCGGCGATGATGCTGGGCGGGTTTTCGCGGCTGGGGCTGTGGCGGCAGATCGGGCTGGCGGTGCTGGCGCTGATCGGGCTGCAGTCGCTGTCCAATCTGGCCACCTCGATGACCCGCGCCGATCCCGAGCTTTGGGCGCTGCCTTACATGCCCGCGCTGGCCGGGCTTGCGGGGGTGGTGCTGGCGCTGTCCTGGGCCGGGCGGCGGCGCAGGTCGCCCCCCCTGACGGCGGCGGAGGGCCGGGCATGACGCTGTCGCTTTATATCGCGCGCCGTTTCGGGCAGGCCTTTCTGATCGTCGCCGGGGCGTTCTGGGGGGTGCTGTTCCTGATCGAGATGGTCGAGCAGATCCGCCGTCTCGACCCCGCCCGCGGCGCGCTGTCGGATGCGGCGCGGCTGGCGGCGCTGTCGGTGCCCTCGACGCTTTACACGATCTTTCCGCTCGTCGTCATGCTCTCGGGCGTGGTCGCTTTTCTCGGTCTGGCGCGGTCTTCGGAACTGGTGGTGATCCGTGCCGCCGGGCGCTCGGCCTTGCGGATGCTGCTGGCGCCGGTGACGGTGGCTTTGCTGATCGGCGTCCTGCTGGTCGCGGTCGGCAATCCGATCGTTTCCGCCACCAGCCAGCGCGCCGAGGAGATCGAGGGCCAGCTGCGCGCCGAGGGCCGCCAGACCGTCTCGATCGGCCGCGAGGGGCTGTGGATGCGCCAGGGCACCGCCGATGGCGGGCAGGCGGTGATCCATGCGATGCGCGGCAATGCCGATGCCACCGCGCTTTACCAGGTCACCTTCCTGCTGTTCGACGCCAAGGCCGGGCCGGTGCGCCGGATCGATGCCGCCTCGGCCTGGCTGACGCCCGGGTCCTGGGTGCTGACAGAGGCGAAGGACTGGCCGCTGGGCCGCTCGACCAACCCCGAACGCGACGCGACGCGGGCGCGGACGCTCTCGCTGCCCTCGACGCTGACCGCCGAAAGCATCGCCGACAGTTTCGGCGCCCCCTCGGCGATGCCGATCTGGGAATTGCCGGGCTTCATCCGCGCGCTGGAGGAGGCGGGCTTTTCCGCGCGCCGCCATATCGTCTGGCTGCAGGTGGAGCTGGCGCAGCCGCTGATGCTCGCCGCGATGGTGCTGGTGGCGGCCGGCTTCACCCTGCGTCCGGCGCGCTTTGGCGGCACCGGCGGGCGGGTGATGCTGGCGCTTCTGGCCGGACTTGCGCTATTCTTCCTGCGCAATATCGCTCAGGTTCTGGGAGACAACGGGCAGATCCCCGCCGCGCTGGCGGCCTGGGCGCCGCCCGCCATCGCCCTGATGCTGGCGCTGACGCTGGTTCTGCAGCAGGAGGAGGGATGATGCGCAACCGCCGCTTGCGGCACTGGACGCTTGGTTCGGCGCTCGGTTCGGCTCTGGCGCTGACGCTTGCCGTCCCGGCGCAGCCGCAGACCCCGGCCGCGCCCGCCCCCGCGCTGGCGGCTCCGCTTTATTCCGATGCCGCGACGCTGCTCGCCGACCGGATCGAGGTCACCGGCACCGACCGGCTGATCGCCTCGGGCCATGTCGAGGTCTATTGGCGCGAACACCGGCTGACCGCCGACCGCATCCTCTATGACAAGGCCAGCGACCGGCTGGCGATCGAGGGGCCGATCCGGCTGGTGCAGCCGGGAGCGACCGGCTCGGTGATCCTTGCCGATACCGCCGAGCTGAGCCGCGATCTGCAAAACGGCGTGCTGAGCGGCGCGCGGATGGTGCTGTCGCGCGAATTGCAGCTGGCGGCGAACCGGATGGAGCGGCAGGACGGCACCCGCACCGTGCTGCGCGAGGTCGTGGCCTCCTCGTGCAAGGTCTGTCTGACCGATCCCGAACCTTTGTGGGAGATCCGCGCCCGCACCATCACCCATGACACCGAAACGCGCCAGCTTCTGTTTGAAAGCGCGCAGTTCCGTGCCATGGGCGTGCCGCTGGTCTGGTTGCCGCGGCTGCGCATGCCCGATCCGACGGTGGAGCGGATGTCGGGCGTGCTGCGTCCGACCCTGCGCACCACCTCGCTTCTGGGGCCGGGGCTCAAGGTGCCCTATTTCCTGACCTTCGGCCCCTCGGCCGATCTGACGGTGACGCCCTATCTGTCGGCGAATTACACCCGCACGCTCGGGCTGCGCTACCGTCAGGCGCTGCGCAGCGGTAGTTTCGAGATCGAGGGCGCGGCGAGCCGCGATTCCATCCGCGAGGGCAAGACCCGCGGCTATCTGTTCGGCACCGGCACTTTCGCGCTGCCCGCCGGTTACACGCTCGGGCTGCAGCTGCGGATGGTCTCGGACCCGTCCTATCTGCTCAATTACGACGTGACCGAGGATGACCGGCTGTGGTCGGGGGTGACGCTGGACAGGGTGCGCCGCGACGAGTTGATCCGGGCGAAGATCGGCAAGACCCATTCGCTGCGCGAGAGCGAAAGCAACGAGACCGAGCCGATGCGCTCGGCCGATGCCGCCTGGACCCGGGTCTGGCGGCCCGGGCTGATCGGCGGCGAGCTGAGCTTCGAGGGCAGCCTGCATGCGCATTGGCGGGCCTCGGGCCTGGCGACGGACGGGCCGGATGCCGGTGATGCCGCCGACGGGCGCGACATGACGCGGCTTTCGGGCGTGGCGGAATGGCGGCGGAACTGGCTTCTGGGCGGCGGCCTGCTCGCCGCGCTGGAGGGCGAGCTGGCGATCGACGCGACGGCGGTGCGGCAGGACAAGGATTTTTCCGGCGAAAGCCTGCGCGCGCTGCCCTCGCTTGGGGTCGAGCTGCGCTGGCCTTTGGTGAAAAGCGAGGGCCGCGCGGTGCAGGTGATCGAGCCGGTGGCGCAGATCATCTGGAGCGGCAAGAGCCTGAAACAGCTGCCCGACGAGGACAGCCTGCTGACCGAATTCGACGAGGGCAACCTGTTTGACTTTTCCCGCTATCCGGGCGGGGACCGGCGCGAACGCGGCACGCGGGCGAACCTTGGCCTGAGCTGGACGCGGCATGATGCCTCGGGCTGGTCGCTGGGGCTGACGGCGGGGCGGGTGTTCCGGCTGGATGACCTTGGCGATTTCGTCGAAGGCTCGGGGCTTTCGGGCACCAGTTCGGACTGGCTGATCGCCACGCATCTGAGCACGGCGGGCGGGCTGGTGGTGTCGAACCGGATGCTGGTCGATGACGATCTGGACTTTGACCGCGATGAATTGCGGCTGGCCTATCTGGGCGAGCGGGCAAAGGTGGCGGCGGGCTATCTGTGGATGCGCGAGTTCGGGGCGGTGTCGAAAACCTCGGAGCTTTTGTTCGAATCCGACTGGCAGCTGCGCCGCGGCTGGTCAACCGGTTTCGACACCCGCTACGACCTGATCGCCGACCGCGCCGCAAGGGCCGCGCTGGGGCTGCAATATTCAAACGAATGCGTCACCGTCGATCTTTCCCTCTCGCGCCGGTTCACGTCCTCTACTAGTGTGGAGCCCGAAACCGACTTCGGCCTGTCGGTCACGCTGGCGGGCTTTGGCGCCGGATCGGGCGGCAACCGGACCGAGCGGGTCTGCCGGCGCTGAAACCGGGCCCGGATGCGCGGCCCGCGCAAGGAAACGACGAACGGATGACGGAACGAATGATGCGGCATTTTCCCTCGCTTCTCGGATGGGTTCTGACGGCCGGGCTGGCGCTGGGCACCGCCGCGCCGCTGCAGGCGCAATCGGCGGGGGATTTCGCCCCGGCGATCACCGTCAACGGTCTGGCGATCAGCGGCTATGAAATCGCCCAGCGCGCCCGCTTCATGGAGCTGCTGGGGGCGGGGCAAAATGCGCGCAAGATGGCCGAGGAGGCGCTGATCGACGACCGGCTGCAAAGCTGGAAGGCGCGCAGCCTTGGTGTGTCCGTCTCCTCCGAGGCGGTGAGCCGCGGCATGGCGGAATTCGCTTCCCGCGCCAATCTGAGCCCCGAAGATTTCCTCAAGGTTCTGGCCGAGGCCGGGGTCGAGGCACAGACCTATCGCGATTTCGTCACCTCCGGGGTGACCTGGCGCGAGGTGATCAAGGCGACCTATGGCGGCGGCCGGATCCGGATTTCCGATGCCGAGATCGACCGGGCGCTGGCCCATGAGGCGCCCAGGGGCGCCGAGCCCGAGCCGCCGAAGGTGCTGGTCTCGGAAATCGTGATCCGCAATTTCCCCGGCCGCGATGCCGAGACCATGGCCAAGGCGCGCAAGGCCGCCGCGGCGAAGACCGAGGCGGAATTTGCCGCGCTGGCAAAAGAGCTGTCCTCGGCCAAAAGCGCCAGACAGGGCGGGCGGCTGGACTGGATGCCGGTCACCGCGCTGCCGCCCGAAGTGCGCGAAACCGTGCTGGGGCTGCGGCCCGGCCGCGCCTCGGCGCCGGTCCAGACGCCGAATTCGGTGTCGGTCTTCTTCCTGCGCGGATTGGACGAGGGGGCGCCGCTGACGCCGCAAACCGCGGCGATCGGCTATGCGACGTTGCTTCTGGGGGCCTCCGGCTCGCCCGAGGCCGCCGCCCTGCGCGCCCGTGCCGAGGCCGATGCGCAGCGCTGCGACGATCTTTATTCGGTGGCGGGCAAGCTTCCGCCCGAGCGGCTGGAGCGGGTCGAGGCGGCGCGGTCCGGGCAGATCCCGGCCGATATCGCCCGGCTTTTGCCGCGGCTCGATCTGAACGAGATGCAGGTGATCACGCGCGGCGGCAATGACGTGCTGGTGATGCTCTGCGATCGCGGCCGGGCGATCAATGCCGCGGTGGGCGAGACCGGCCCCTCGCGCGAGGCGGTGCGGGATCAGCTTTTGAACGCGCGGGTGGGCGCCCTGGCCGACCGGATGCTGGCGCAACTGCGCGCCGAAGCGGTGATCGTGCGGAAATGAGCCTGCGCGCAACCGAGGTGGCGGGGATCGAGCGGCCGGTGATCCTGACCTGCGGCGATCCGTCCGGGGTCGGGCCGGAACTGGCGGTGCGGGCGAGCCAGGCGCTGGGGGCGCGGCTGCCCTTTGTCTGGCTGGGCGATCCGGCGCATCTGCCGCGCGGCGCGGCGGTGCGCGAAATCGACACGCCCGAGCAGGCGATGACCCATGCCGGGGCGGCGCTGTGCGTGCTGCCGCATCCGTTTCCGGCGGCGGCGGTGCCGGGGCAACCCGATCTGGCGAATGCGCAATCGGTGATCGACGTGATCGCGCGCGGTGTCGATCTGGTGACGCGCGGCGCGGGGCTGGCGCTGACCACGGCGCCGATCAACAAGAAGGTGCTCAAGGACGGGGCGGGCTTCGCCTTTCCGGGCCATACCGAATATCTGGCGCATCTGGCGGGCGGCGCGCGGGTGGTGATGATGCTGGCCTCGGAGCGGGTCGATCCGCCCTGCCGCGTCGTGCCCGCGACGATCCACATTGCCCTGCGCGAGGTCTTCGACGCCTATACGCCCGCGCTTCTGCGCGAGGTGGTGCGGCTGACCGCCGAGGGGCTGCGGCGCGATTTCGGCCTTGAAAATCCGCGGCTTGCGGTGGCGGGGCTGAACCCCCACGCGGGCGAGGGCGGCGCGATGGGGCACGAGGAAATCGACTGGATCGCCGAAGTGGTCGTGGGGCTGCGCGCCGAGGGGCTGGCGGTGACCGGCCCCCTGCCGCCCGACACGATGTTTCACCCCGCGGCGCGGGCGCGCTATGACGCGGCGATCTGCGCCTATCACGATCAGGCGCTGATCCCGATCAAGACGCTGGATTTCGACGGCGGCGTGAATGTGACGCTGGGGCTGCCCTTCGTGCGGACCTCGCCCGATCATGGCACGGCCTATGATATCGCGGGCACCGGCAAGGCCAGTCCGCAGAGTCTGATCGCGGCCTTGACGATGGCGGCGAAGATGGGGGCCGCGCGGCTGTGACGCGCCGCCGGGGGTTTCACACCCCCGGACCCCCGTGGGATATTTGAGGCAAGATGAAAGGGAAGGACGGGCTTTGGCTGCGATTGACGGGCTGCCGCCCTTGCGCGAGGTGATCGCGACCCATGAGCTGGTGGCGAAAAAGGCTTTGGGGCAGAACTTTCTGCTGGATCTGAACCTGACCGCGAAGATCGCGCGGGCGGCGGGGGATCTGACCGGCTGTGACGTGCTCGAAGTCGGGCCCGGGCCAGGCGGGCTGACGCGGGGGCTTCTGGCCGAGGGCGCGCGGCGCGTGCTGGCGGTGGAGAAGGACAGCCGCTGTCTGCCCGCGCTGGCCGAGATTGCCGCGCATTACCCCGGGCGGCTCGAGGTGATCAACGGCGATGCTTTGGCGGTCGATGTGGCTTCGCATCTGACGCCGCCCATTCGGATCGCGGCGAACCTGCCCTATAATGTCGGGACCGAGCTTCTGATCCGCTGGCTGACCCCCGCGGTCTGGCCGCCGTTCTGGCAAAGCCTGACCTTGATGTTTCAAAAAGAGGTGGCGGAGCGGATCGTGGCGAAGCCCGGCAGCGATCACTATGGGCGGCTTGCGCTTTTGGCGCAGTGGCGGGCCGAGGCGAAGATCGTCATGGTGCTGCCGCCCGAAGCCTTTACCCCGGCGCCGAAGGTGCATTCGGCGGTGGTGCATCTGACCGCCTTGCCCGCGCCGCGCTTTCCCGCCGATCCGGCGGTGCTGGAGCGGGTGGTGGCGGCGGGGTTCAACCAGCGTCGCAAGATGCTGCGCTCCAGCCTGAAGGGGGTGCATCCGCGCATCGAGGCGCTGCTGGAAGAGGCAGGCATCGCGCCGACCGAGCGGGCTGAGCGGGTGAGTCTGGAGCAGTTCTGTCATCTGGCCCGGCTGGTGGCCGCGGGCTGACCCGGCTGCCCGATCCGGCTGTCTGAAACGAAAACCGCGCCCGAAGGCGCGGTTTTTTCATTCTGCGGCAGAGCCTTCGGGCGGTGCTTCGGCGGGCCGCTCGGCCTTCGGCTTGTCGCTGCGCGGCTTGCGCGGGGCGCGGCTGCGGGGCTTCGGCGCGGCGTCGGATTTTGCCGGGGCCGGGGGGGCCTCGGGCGTCGCGGCGGCGTCGGTTTCAGCCGGAGCCGCTTCGACCGGGCGCGGCGCGGGGCTGCGTTTTTCGGCGCGCGGCGCTTCGGGCTGGCGGGTTTCCGGCGTTTCGACGAGGCCCGGGCCGTCGTCTTCGGCAGCGGCGAAGAAATCGGGCATCAGCACCGGCGCGCCTTCATAACGGGGCTGCGGCGCCTCCTCGAAGCGGACCGGGTCCGGTTGCTGCGGCTCGCGCGGTTCCCGCTCGGGCCGGTCGCGGAAGTTGCCGCTCTGGCCGCCCTGCTGCGCGTTGCCGCCGGTCTGATTGCCGTTTTGCTGGTAATTGCGGTTGCGCTCTTCCTGCTCGCGGGCCAGTTCGCGCTGCGCCTCGCCCAGCAGGCGGGTGTAATGTTCCGCATGTTGCAGGAAGTTCTGTTCCGCCACGCGGTCATTGCCCAGCTGCGCATCCCGCGCCAGCGCCAGATATTTCTCGATGATCTGCTGCGGCGTCCCGCGCACCTTGCCCTCGGGGCCGGAGCTGTCGAAGACCCGGTTGATGATATTGCCGATGCTGCGCTGGCGGTTCGACTTGTTGCGCGAACGGGACTTGGAGGATCTCATGAGCCTGCGTCTGTTGGACCCTTGCGGGTGGAAGGTCTGGGCCGGACCGGATTTGGGCGCCCGTCTGACCGGGGTTCGAAACCCGCAGGCAGCGCCTGCAAACGGAACCGACCCTGGAAGGAAGCTGACCGGGGGGGAGGACGAAAACCATCCCCTCACGCGGTTGCACTAAACACTTCGGGCGCAGTGGTGCAAGACGGAATCAGGCGCGGCGGGGGAAAAGATCGTGAAAATCTGCCGATTGCGCCCGGAAAACCGCGTTTCGGGGCTCAGGGCCGCCGTTCAGCGCCGCCGTTCAGCGCCGATGCGCCAGCACCACGCGATCGCGGCGGCCCAGATCCTGCCGGACCTCGAGATCGGCAAAGCCCTGCGCGCTCAGCATTGCCGAAACTGCCGCCGCCTGGGTCGGGCCGATCTCCAGCGCGATCCGCCCGCCGGGCCGGAGCCGGGCAAAGGCCCCGAAAGCAATCGCCCGATAGGCGCCCAGCCCGTCGCCGCCGGGCGTCAAGGCGGTGTGGGGTTCCCAGTCGCGCACATCGGGGGCAAGATCGGCCATCTCGGCCTCGGTGATATAGGGCGGGTTCGAGACGATCAGGTCAAACCGGCCCTCGACGCCGTGAAACCAGTCGCCCTGCACGAAATGCGCGCGTTCATGCAGGCTCAGACGCTCGGCGTTTTCCTGCGCCACGGCGAGCGCGGATGCGCAGATGTCGGTGGCCACGCCCTCGGCCGCGGGGCGTTCGGCCAGCAGGCTGAGCAGGATGCAGCCGGTGCCGGTGCCCAGATCCAGAACCCGCTCGAACGGTTTTTCCAGCGCCACTTCCACCAGCAGCTCGGTTTCCGGCCGCGGGTCAAGCGTCGCCCGCGTGACCCGGAACTCGTGTTTCCAGAACGCGCGATGGCCGGTGATCTGCGCCACCGGCTGACGCGCCTCGCGGGCGGCAAGGCATTTGAGAAACTGCTTGTGGCGCTCTTCCGGGAGCTCGGAATGGATCGACAGGTAAAGCCGCTCCGGCGGCACCTCCATCACATGGGCGAGCAGGCGGCGGGCATCGGTGGCGGCGCCGCGGATGCCCGCACCCTCAAGCTGGCGCGTGCCCAACATCAGCGCGATCTGTGCCTTCATTCGTCCATCTCCGCCAGTTTGGCCGCCTGATCATGGGCGACAAGCGCATCGATCACTTCGCCCAGATCGCCCGCCAGGATCTGCGGCAGGGCGTAAAGGGTCAGGTTGATGCGGTGATCGGTCATCCGCCCCTGCGGGAAGTTGTAGGTGCGGATGCGTTCCGAGCGATCGCCCGAGCCGACCTGAGCGCGCCGGTTCTCGGCCCGTTCGCTGGCCAGTCGGTCGCGTTCGATCTCGTAAAGCCTGGCGCGCAGCACGGCCATCGCATTGGCGCGGTTCTGGTGCTGGCTCTTTTCGGACGAGGTGACGATGATGCCGGTGGGCAAATGGGTGATGCGCACGGCCGAGTCGGTGGTGTTGACGTGCTGCCCGCCCGCGCCCGAAGACCGCATCGTGTCGATGCGGATGTCACTGGCCGGGATGTCGATGTCGACCTCTTCGGCCTCGGGCAGCACGGCGACGGTGGCGGCCGAGGTGTGGATGCGCCCGCTCGCCTCGGTTTCGGGGACGCGCTGCACCCGATGCACGCCGGATTCGTATTTCAGCCGGGCAAAGACGCCTTCGCCCTCGATCCGGGCCATGGCTTCCTTGACGCCGCCAAGCTCGGTCGCGGTGAATTCGAGCCGTTCAAAGCGCCAGCCCATCCTTTCGGCGTGGCGTTCATACATCCGCCACAGGTCATGGGCGAACAGCGCCGCCTCTTCGCCGCCGGTTCCGGGGCGGATCTCCAGGATCGCCGGGCGGGCATCGGCGGCGTCTTTCGGCAACAGCGCCAGCCGCAGCGCCTGTTCCATCGCCGGGATGCGGGCTTTCAGCCGCGGCAGCTCTTCCTCGGCGAGCGCCTTCATCTCGGGGTCGGCCAGCCAGCCCTCGGCCTCGGCCAGATCGTCGAGCGACTGGCGATAGGCGGCGATCTCGGTGACGACCGGGCGCAGCTCGCTGTATTCGCGCGAGAGCGCGGCGATCTCGGCCGGGGGCAGGGCCGTGTTCAGCTTCGCTTCGAGAAATTCGAAACGGGCCGTGATCTGGGCAAGTTTGTCGAGCGGTACCATGGGGTCATCTGACCGAGACCGGGCTGCGGGTCAAGGGCGGGCGGGGGCGCTGCCCCCGCACCCCCGGCGTATTTTCCCCAAGAAAAAGCAGGGCGCGGGCTTGCTCATGCCGGTTCGGCGGCGCGTTTTTCCATCAGGTCGCGGAAGGCCGGACGGCTTTGACACAGATCGAGCCAGCCGGAGAGGCGGGGAAATTGCGCCATCAGCCGGGTGTGGGCCTGGGCGTAGCGGATGATTTCCGCCATGTTGATGTCGGCCACGGTGAAGCGCCCGCCGACGATGTGGCTATGCGTCGTCAGATGGGTTTCCAGCGCCTTGAACGGGCGTTGCAGCTGCGCTGAGGCGGCGGCGATCTTCGCCTCGCCATTCTCGGTCGCCGCCTCGCCGCGCGCATAGGCGAAGGAAATGTCCAGCGCCGGGCCCTCGATCGCGGTGGCGCCGTAAAGCGCCCATTGCAGCATCTGCGCTTCCTCGCGCAGGTCTTTCGGCGCCAGCGCCCCGCCCGCCTTTTTCGCCATGTAAAGGTTGATCGCCAGCGATTCCGACAGCACCAGCCCCGCATCCTCCATCACCGGGATCGCGCCTGCGGGCGAGAGCTTGAGGAATTCCGGCGTGCGGGTGTTGAAGGGCGCCTCGGGGTGAGAGGCGTCGATTCCCTGCGCTTCCAGCCGATAGGCCTGGATCACCGGCTTGAGCTGCCAGTCGAGCCCCAGTTCCGTCGCCGCCCAGATGTTGCGCGTCGCGCGCGAGCGGTACATGCCGTAAAGTGTGATCATCGGTCCCTCCTGTTTTGCTCATGCTGCGCCGGGATCGGCGCCGAGGGAAGGCGGAAAATGCGACGGCCGGATGACGGTTTCTTGACCCGTATCAAGGCGATTTTCAGCTTTCCCTGCCAGGCTCGGGCGGACAGCAGGGAGGGTTTCGGATGGAAGATCATGTCACTGCGGGGGCGCCGCAGGCCGCCACCGAACCGCCGCCGCAGGCGGAGGCCGCCGGGCCGGAGCCCGCAGCCGAGGCTGTGCCCGAAGCTGTTCCCGAACCCGCTGCGGGCGAAAGCGCCGCGCTGACCGGGCCGCAGGAATTCCCGACGCTTGATGCCGCGAGCGTCCGCAAGGCCTTCGAGAGCGGCAAATATCCCTATCCGCGCCGCATGGGCCGTGTGGCTTACGAGCGCGAAAAGGCGCTGTTGCAGACCGAATTGCTCAAGGTGCAGCGCTGGGCGCAGGAGACGGGCGAGAAATTCGTCATCCTGTTCGAAGGCCGCGACGCCGCGGGCAAGGGCGGCACGATCAAGCGTTACACCGAACACCTGAACCCGCGCTTTGCCCGCGTCGTGGCGCTGAACAAGCCCTCGGACGAGGAACGCGGGCAGTGGTATTTCCAGCGCTATGTGCGCTGGCTGCCCACCGCGGGGGAAATGGTGTTTTACGACCGCAGCTGGTACAACCGCGCCGGTGTCGAGCGGGTGATGGGCTTTTGCACCCCCACCGAATATCTGGAATTCATGCGTCAGGCCCCCGAATTCGAACGCATGCTGGTGCGCTCGGGCATCCGGCTTTACAAATACTGGTTCTCCGTCTCGCGCGAGGAGCAGCGGCGGCGCTTCACCGAACGCGCCACCGATCCGCTCAAGCGCTGGAAACTCTCGCCGATCGACATGGCAAGCCTCGACAAATGGGACGATTACACCGAGGCGAAGGAGGCGATGTTCTTTTATACCGACACCGCCGATGCGCCCTGGGTGATCATCAAGTCGAATGACAAGAAGCGGGCGCGGCTGAATTGCATGAAGCATTTCCTGTCCTCGCTCGACTATCCCGACAAGGATCCGGCGATCGTCACGCCCCCCGATCCGCTGATCGTCGGCCATGCCAGCCATGTCGTGCATGGCGCGGCGCATATCCTGGCCAGTGCGCTGCACCCCGGGCGGCGCGGCCCCGCGGCAAGGGCGAAAAGCTGAAGTCCCTTGCGTGAATCCCGGCCCCGGCCCATCTTGGGGCGGGGCAACGGGGGACGGGCCATGTGGGACGAACGGTTTTCGGGCGAGGATTATGTCTACGGCACTGAGCCGGCAGATTTTGTCGTGGCGCAGGCCTGGCGGCTGGCGCAGGGGGCGCAGGTGCTCTCGGTTGCCGAGGGCGAGGGGCGCAATGCGGTGTGGCTGGCTGCACAGGGGCTGTGCCTGCATGCGCTGGATGGCTCTGCCCCGGCGCTGGCGAAAGCGCAGAAGCTCGCCGCGGCGCGGGGGGTGAGCCTGGGCACCGAACTGGCCGATCTGGAGCGCTTCATCTGGCCTGTCGCCGCCTATGACGCGGTCTTCGGCGTCTTCATCCAATTCGCCCCGCCCGCGCAGCGCAGCGCGATGTTTCGCGGCATGGCGCAGGCGCTCAAACCCGGGGGCATGTTGTTTTTGCACGGTTTTTCGGTGCGGCAGCTGGCCAATGCCTCGGGCGGTCCGAAAGAGGTCGCGCAACTCTGGACGCTTGATCTGTTGCGCGCGGCCTTTCCCGGCTGGGAGATCCGGCACCAGGCCGATTACGACGCGCAGCTGGCCGAGGGCGCCGGGCACAGCGGCAAGGCGGCGCTGATCGACTTTGTTGCGGTCAAACCGGCAAGATGATGGCGGCCTGTGATCTCGTCACAGACAATTTATTGCCCGTGGCATAGACGGAACCGTGCTTGTCGTGCGTTTAGTAAGCTCGATGCACTGACCCCAACCCTTTCAGGAGATGACGCATGCGCAAAATCCTTCTCGCTCTTCCGGTGGCCGCCCTTGTTCTGGGCTCTGCCGCCTATGCCGCGGATACCAAAGAGGTTCTTGAAGCCCGCGAAGCCTATTTCAAATCGCTTGGCAAATCGATGAAGGCGATGACCGGCGTGGCCAAGTCGTTTGACGCCGAGGCCGCCAAGGCCGAAGCCGCGGCGCTGGAAAAGATTCTGGCGACCGATGTGGCGCCGCTGTTCCCGGCGGGCACCTCGAGCACCGATCTGCCCGGCCAGACCACCGCCAAGGCGGCGATCTGGACCAACATGGCGGATTTCGGCGCCAAGGGCAAAGCGATGAATGACGCCGGTGCGGAAGTGATCGCCGCGGCCAATGCCGGTGATGCGACCGCCTTCGGCGCGGCGCTGCAAAAGCTGGGCGGCACCTGCAAGGCCTGCCACGACGACTACCGCGAAGAAGACTGATCTGTCCGGGGCGGGGGAAACCCCGCCCCTTCTTCCTTTCCGTTGAAGGTATTGCGCGATGACCGACATGACCGATTCCGCCCCGAAACGCCGCCCGATGATCTGGGATCCGCTGGTGCGGGTGTTTCACTGGACGCTGATGATCTGCGTCGTGGGGGCCTGGATTCTGGGCGAATTCGGCCCGGACATCATGACGCTGCATTTCTGGCTGGGCTATGTGGTGGGGGGCCTCTTGCTGATCCGCCTGCTGTGGGGCTTTGTCGGCCCGCGCACGGCGCGGTTTGCCAATTTCGTCACCGGGCCGGGGCCGGTCTTGCGCTATCTGCTGACGCTGCCGAAGCGCCAGCCGAGCCATACGCCGGGCCACAATCCGCTGGGCGGCTGGGCGGTCGTGGCGATGCTGGTGCTTTTGGGCCTGCAGGTGCTGACCGGGCTTTTCGTCGGCACTGATGATTACGTGAACATGGGGCCGCTGTCGGACTATGTCTCGGAAGATGTGAACAAGCTGGTGCTGAGCTGGCACAAGAGCCTTGCGCCGCTGATCCTGGCACTGGTCGGGCTGCATGTGGCGGCGATCTTCTTCTACCGGCTGTGGAAGCGCGAAGACCTTATCACCCCGATGATCACCGGGCGCCGTCCCGACTGAGCCATATGGACGGCGGCAGGGTTTCGCGCTAACTTGTGCGCATGACACAGGTTAACATTCCCGCAGGGCAATCCGGCCTTGCCGCCAATATCCGCGCCACTCTGGTTCTGGGCCTGCCGATGATCGGCTCCAACGTTGCCCAGATGGCGCTTCACGTCACCGACACGATCATGCTGGGCTGGTATGGCGTGGCCGAACTGGCCGCCGTCGTCCTTGGATCGTCGTTCTTCTTTTTCCTCTTCATCCTCGGCTCGGGCTTTTCCTATGCGCTGATGGGGCGGATCTCCGCGGCGCTGGGCGCGGGCAATGTCACGCAGCTGCGCCGCGACACAAGGATGGGGCTCTGGATCTCGATCGGCTACGGGCTGGTTGCGATGCCGGTGCTGTTTGCCGCCACGCCGATCCTGCGCGCGCTGGGGCAGGACCCGCATCTGACCCGGCTTGCCAGCGATTTCCTGTCGATTGCCGCTTTCGGTCTGGTGCCGGCGCTGGTCGTGGCGGTGCTGCGCGCCTATCTGGGGGCGCAACATCGCGCGCAGGTGGTGATGTGGGTCACCGTGCTGGGGGTGGGCGTCAACATTTTCGGCAACTGGGCCTTTGTCTTCGGCAATTTCGGCGCGCCCGAGCTGGGGGTGCGGGGGGCGGCGCTGTCTTCGGTGCTGGTGCAGACGACTTCGGCGCTGCTGCTGGCGGCCTATGCCGCATGGCATCCGAAGCTGCGGCAGATCCAGCTGTTCACCCGGTTCTGGCGCCCGGATTGGGAGGCGATGCGGGCCGTCGTGCGGCTGGGCCTGCCCGCCGGGCTGACGCATCTGTCGGAGGCGGGGCTGTTTCAGGCCTCGGCGCTGATGATGGGCTGGCTGGGCACGGTGCAGCTGGCGGCGCATGGGATCGCGCTGGAGCTGGCCTCGCTGACCTTCATGATCCACATGGGGCTGTCGAATGCGGCCACCGTCCGGGCGGGCCATGCTTACGGCGCCGCCGATCCCGCGCGGCTGCGCGCGGGCGCCAAGGCGGCGGTGCTGATGTCGATGGTCTTTGCCGGTCTGACGATCGCGGTCTTTCTGGCGATGCCGGAAACGCTGGTCGGGCTGTTTGTGGACCGCACGAAACCCGAGGCGGCCGAGATTCTGGTCTTTGGCGCGCATCTGCTGGCGGTGGCGGGGCTGTTCCAGCTGTTCGATGCGGCGCAGGTGATGGCGCTGGGCCTGTTGCGCGGCGTGCATGATACCCGGGTGCCGATGGTGATTGCCACGATCAGCTATTGGCTGGTGGGGGTGCCCGCCAGCTACATCCTCGCCTTCCGCTTCGATCTGGGCGGGGTGGGGCTGTGGCTGGGTCTGGTGATCGGGCTGGCCTGTGTCGGTATCACGCTGATGGTGCGGTTCTGGCGCGGCCCCTGGCTTAACGGAACGCCCGCAGATAGTGGCCTTCGTAAAGCCGCTTGAGCCAGTGCAGCGGTTTCAGCGCGGGCAGGGTCAGGTTGATCTTGCCGCGGCGGAACACCAGCATGCCGCTGTCGAGACTGTCCATGATGCAGATGAGTTCGGGCCGGAACGGCGTCGCCGGCTCCAGACCCTTTTCGATCGCGGCGATGTTGGCGGCGATCGCCTGCGCCTGCAGATCGGCCTGATGCGCCTGTTTCGGCAGCCAGTCCGGCCCCGGATAGGACCCGGCATCGCCTGCCACCCAGACGCCCGGCTTGCCCGCGACGCGGCAGAGCGCATCGGCTTCGATCATCTTGCCCGGCGAGAGCGGCAGATCGGTGCCCTCGAACCAGGAAAGCCCGGTCATGCCGGGTTGGAACAGGATCAGATCGGCCGCGATCTCGCCCGCCTCGGTCACCACCTTGTCGGGCTCGATCCGCACCATCTTGTGCCCCAGATGCGTCTCAATGCCGCGCCGTTTCATCTCGGCCAGAATGCCGTCGACCGCCTTTTCGCCCAGCCGCTGCCCGGGCCGGTCCGAGGGCGAGAAGAACACCAGTTTGAACCGGTCGCGGCGCATCTGCTGGCGCAGCAGCGTGTCGAGGATGAACAGGTATTCGAACATCGGCCCGCCGCGGATCGCCCCCGGCTCATTCGGGTTCGTGGCCATGCCGATGGCGATGGTGCCGCCCTCAAGCGCATGAAATCGCTCGGAAATCGCCTGCGCCGGGGCCAGCCCCTCGCAGGGGATCAGCGCATGTTCGATGCCGGGCAGCTTGCGCAGGAACCGCGCCCCGGTGGCGATGATCAGGTGATCGGCGGAAATCACCTGCCCGTCGAGGGTGGTGACGCTGCGGGTGCCCGCATCCAGCGTGCTGACCGCGGTTCGCAGGAAGCGCACCTTGTGGCGGGCAAGGAACGGGGCCAGCGGGATCTGCAACTCCTCGATCTCGCGCAGACCGGAGGGGATCCAGATCGCCGAGGGCAGGTAATGCAGGCTGTCCCGCGGCGAGATCAGGGTGATCTCGGCCTTCACGCCGCGCTTGCGCAGCGCGCGCACCGCCGTCAGCGCTGCAAAGCCCGAGCCGAGGATGACGATATGGGTCATGGGGGCCTCCTTGCATTCCATTTTTCGAATGCAAGGCTAGCCCCGCGCCGCCCGTTCAGGCAAGCAAAACCGGGTCACGTCTCTGTGTCAGCCCCGGGACCGGCCTTCATCATCCGCTCGGCCTTCTTGCGCACCAGAACCGTGCGCAGGTCATGCATCGCCAGCAACAGCGGATCGGTGACCTCGTCGAGCTGCGCCCCCGTCGCCTTTGCCTGCACCCAATGCGTCGTCAGGTTCAGGTGATCGACCGTGCGCAGGATGTCATCGACATCGCGCGCGGCCAGGGTGGCGATGCGTTTCGCCATCCAGACCTCGATCGCGTGCAGATCGGCGGGGGTCAGCTTGCGCTCGCCCTGCGGCTTGATTTCGCCGTTCCTGACGTTGACGACGGCGATCTGCTCCATCTCGATCCGGCGCTGCCGGTTTTCGGTATCGACACGAAACACCGCCGCGCCATTGTCGCGGATGCGGAAATAATATTCGGGCAATTCCCCGGCCATCGCACCTCTCCCCGGGCTGTCCCGCCTTATTTCAGTGCTTCGCAGAAGGATTTGATCCGCGCGCAGGCATCGATCAGCGCCGCATCCGAGGTAGCGTAGCTGATGCGGAAGGCGGGCGACAGGCCGAAGGCCGCGCCGAAGACGACGGCGACCCCGGTTTCCTCAAGCAGTGCCGTGGCAAAGGCTTCGTCATCGGTGATCACCGTGCCCGCGGCCGAGGTCTTGCCGATCAGCCCGGCGATCGAGGGATAGACGTAGAACGCCCCCTCGGGCACGGGGCAGCTGATGCCGGGGCAGGTGTTCAGCGCCGCCACCACCAGATCGCGGCGGCGCTCGAAGGCGACGCGGCTCTCAGTAATGTAATCCTGCGGTCCGTTCAGCGCGGCGACGGCGGCATATTGGCTGATCGAACAGGGGTTCGACGTTGATTGCGACTGCACCTTGGCCATCGCCTTGATCAGCGCCTCGGGCCCGCCCGCATAGCCGATCCGCCAGCCGGTCATCGCATAGGCTTTGGAGACGCCGTTGCAGGTCAGCGTGCGGTCGTAAAGCCCGGGCTCGACCTGCGCGGGGGTGGTGAAGGTGAAGCCCCCGAACACCAGATGTTCGTACATGTCATCCGACATCACCCAGACATGGGGGTGGCGCAGCAGCACATCGGTCAGCGCCTTGAGTTCATCGCGGGTATAGGCCGCGCCCGAGGGGTTCGAGGGCGAGTTGAAGATCACCCATTTCGTCTGCGGCGTGATCGCGGCTTCGAGATCTTCGGCGCTGATCTTGTAGCCCGCCTCCATCCGGCCCTCGACAAAGACCGGGGTGCCGCCCGCGAGCAGAACCATATCAGGATAGCTGACCCAATAGGGCGCGGGGATGATCACCTCGTCGCCCGGGTTCAGCGTGGCGACCAGCGCATTGTAAAGCACCTGCTTGCCGCCCGAAGCGACGGTGATCTGGCTGGGTTTGTAAGACAGCCCGTTTTCGCGTTCGAACTTGGCGCAGATGGCTTTCTTCAGCTCGGGGATGCCATCGACGGCGGTGTATTTCGTGCGGCCCGCCTCGATAGCCGCAATCGCCGCCGCCTTGATATGGGCGGGGGTGTCGAAATCGGGCTCGCCCGCGCCAAGGCCGATCACGTCGCGCCCGGCCTCGGCCAGTTCGCGCGCCTTGTTGGTCACCGCGATGGTGGGCGAGGGTTTCACGCGCGCAAGCGTATCGGACAAAAAGGCCATGGCGGGCTCCTGTTCTGGGTTGCCTCTCCTTACGCGTGCAGGCGCGGGCGTTCAAGGAAAACGCAGTTGACGGGCGGGGTTGGCAGGTGCAAGGCAGGGCCACGCACGGCAAGGAAGGTGGATCATGAGCGAAACGCACGAAGCCCGGATCAAGCGGATGAAGATGCGCAGCTGGCGCCGCGGCATCCGCGAGATGGACCTGATTCTGGGACCCTATGCCGATGCGAAGCTGGAAGGATTCGAGACCGCGCAGCTCGATCTTTTCGACAGGCTGCTGGAGGAAAATGACCAGGATCTCTACCCCTGGTTTTCGGGGTCGCAGCCCTGCCCACCACAATATGTTGATTTGTTTGCGGAAATCAGAGTCTTCATGCAGGGCAGGCTGGCGCGGGGCTGATCTGCTATCTTGCAGAAATCGTGACGAATTTCCGAAACTTCGTCCGGGTTTAACCGTATTTTCGGGTTTTGCCGCCAAGGTGGTCTCAGGAAGCGAGGCTGGCGGAGAACCGAATGTCATTTCAAACCCCGATGAAAGCGCCCGGAACGGAAGAAGGCGCCTCTCCCGGTATCATGTCCTGCTATCTGGACACGTTGTCTCTGGTTGAACGTCTGCATCGTCTGCTTCTGGACGTGATCAAGGACGAATTCGAACGGCTGGGGATTTTGGAAATCAACCCGGTGCAGGCGCTTTTGCTGTTCAACATCGGCGAGAACGAGGTCACGGCGGGCGAGCTGAAGACGCGCGGCTATTATCAGGGCTCGAATGTCAGCTACAATCTGAAGAAGCTGGTGGAATGCGGCTACATGCATCACCAGCGCTGCGAGATCGACCGTCGTTCGGTGCGGGTCAAGCTGACCGCGAAGGGCGTCGATCTGCGTGAACGGGTCACGGCGCTGTTTGAACGCCATGCCAAGGGCATGGACACGCGCAATGTGATCACGCTTGACGCGATGGACGAGATGAACCGCACCCTGCGCCGGATGGAGCGCTACTGGTCGGATCAGATCCGCTACATCTACTGACGGCTGACGCAGCGACAGGCTGCATCGCGCCGCTTGCCCCCGGGGCAGGCGGCGTGCTTTCCTTTGCCGGTCCGGCTTGCGCTTTGGCCTCCGGGCGGGGCGGACCTTGGGGAGGGGATCATGCGGCGTTTTCTGCGCATCGGCTTGCGCGTTCTTCTGGTTGCACTCGTGCTGGGCGCGGGGGCCGCTTTCGTCAAACGCGACGACATCACCCGGCTGATGGCGGTGCAGACGCTGTTCGACGAGGGGCGCATCGTCGAAAACTTCTCGCATATGGACCGGCTCTTTCACTTCCGCACCCTTGATCGCGGGAAAGGTCACGTCTCGTCCCTGCCGGCGGGGCCGCCCGACGCGCTTTCGCCTGCGGCGCAAGCTTGGGTCGAGCGGCGGGCGGTGACCGCGCTCTTGATCCTGCGCGACGGGCAAATCACCTTCGAGCAGTATTACAAGGACACCGGCTCCGAGGATCAGCGGATCAGCTGGTCGATGGCGAAATCGGTGCTGTCGGCGCTGTTCGGCACTTTGGTTGCCGAGGGGAAATTCCCGAACCTTGACGCGCAGGTCATCGACTTCGTGCCATCCCTCAAGGGCTCGGCCTATGAAGGGGTCAGCATCCGCGATGTGCTGACGATGTCCTCGGGCGTGCATTTCGACGAAGATTACATGAAATTTTCTTCCGATATCAACCGGATGGGCCGGGTTCTGGCGCTGGGCGGCTCGATGGACGGTTTTGCCGCCTCGCTCAAGACCCGCGACACCGCGCCGGGCAGCCACATGCATTATGTCTCGGTCGATACGCATGTGCTGGGCATGGTGATCCAGGGCGCGACGGGGCGTGATCCGGTCGATCTGATGGAGGAACGCATCATCGCGCCGATGGGGCTGGAGTCCAGCCCGGTGATGCTGACCGATGGCGAGGGGACGGGCTTCGTGCTGGGCGGGCTCAATCTGCGCACCCGCGATTATGCGCGCATCGGGCAGATGTTCCTGCAAGGCGGTTTCTGGAATGGCCGCCAGATCGTGCCTGCCGATTGGGTTGCGGCCTCGACCGCGCATCAGGCTGCGGATGGGGCGGGCTATGGCTATCAATGGTGGGTGCCGAAAGACAATGCGAATTTCGGCAACGACTACATGGCGCAGGGTATCTACGGGCAGTTCATCTACATCAACCCCGCCCGTAAGGTGGTCATTGCGGTCAATGCCGCCGATCTGGGCTTCGCCGCGGATGGCGTGACCGATGAAAACCTTGCGATGTTCCGGCAACTGGCGCAGGCTCGGCCCTGAAAGGGGGATCGCATGGAAATGGAACCTTCGGTCAATGTGCTGGGCGGGCCGCTCGAATCCTGTTCGATGCAGCCCAAGACCGGCTTTTTCCGCGACGGCCATTGCAACACCTGCTGGGAGGATCGCGGGCTGCATTCGGTCTGCGCGGTGATGACGGCGGAATTCCTGGCCTGGTCGGCCTATGTGGGCAATGATCTGTCCACGCCGCGGCCCGAGCATGATTTCCCGGGGCTGAAGCCCGGGGATCGCTGGTGCCTTTGTGCCAGCCGCTTCCTGCAGGCGCATGACGAGGGCTGCGCCCCCGAGGTCCGGCTGGAGGCCACGCATCAGCGCACACTGGAGGTGGTGCCGCTGGAGGTCTTGCGGCTTTACGCGATCTGATCGCTGACCGGCGTCCAGATCACGTCATCGATCCGCGGCGCCGAGGTGGCGAGCATCACCAGCCGGTCAAAGCCCATCGCGATGCCGCTTGCTGCGGGCATCTGCGCCAGCGCCGCCAGAAAATCCTCGTCGATCGGGTAACGCTCGCCATAGATGCGGGCTTTTTCCTCCATCTCGGCCTCAAAGCGCAGCCGCTGTTCGGCGGCATTCGTCAGCTCGCCAAAGCCATTCGCCAGCTCCACCCCGCAGGCGTAAAGCTCGAACCGTTCGGCGACGCGGGGATCATCGGGGGCCGGGCGGGCCAGCGCGGCTTCCGCCACCGGATAGCGGTCCAGAATCGTCGCCCGGCCATGGCCCAGATGCGGTTCGACCTTTTCCACAAGAACCTTGGAGAGCATCAGTGACCAGGTATCCGCGTCGCCGACCCTGATCCCGGCGGCGCGGGCCTGGGCGCGCAGGCCCTCGGCGTCGGTCGACCCATCTGCCCCGCAGGTGGCCAGAAGGTCGATGCAAGCGTGACGCTGGAAGGCCTCGGCCACCGAAAGCCGCTCGGGCGCGGCAAAGGGGTCGCATTCATGGCCCTTGTAGCGCAGAACGCTGCTGCCCGCCGCCGTGGCGGCGAGGCGCAGGAAATCGGCGCAGTCCTGCATCAGCACGGTGTAGTCCTCGCCGACCCGATACCATTCGAGCATGGTGAATTCGGGCGAATGCAAGGCCCCGCGTTCGCGGTTGCGCCAGACATGGGCGAACGCCGCGATCCGGGTTTCGCCTGCGGCCAGAAGCTTTTTCATCGCGAATTCGGGCGAGGTGTGCAGATACATCGGCACCGGGGCGCCATCATTGCCGATGGCCATGGTGGCAAAGCCATGCAGATGCGCCTCGTTGCCGGGGCTGACCTGCAGCGCCACCGGATCGACCTCAAGGAAGGCATTGCGGTCAAGCCAGCCGCGCAGGGCGGTCTGAATGCGGGCGCGCGCCAGCAGCGCCGGGCGGCGATCGGCGTGACGGGAGGGGCTCCACCAGGGCGTTTGGCTCATTTTCGGGGCTTTTTGCTGGAAATACGGCTCGCGATGGTTTAGGCGCTTCGCCATCCGGGCGCCAGAGCCTGTCTTAGACCCCATTCAAGGAACCTCAAATGGCCAAAGTCATCGCCTCTTCGCTGCGCAAGGGCAACGTCGTCGACATGGACGGCGTGCTGTACATCGTGCTGACCGCCGAAAACATCCACCCGGGCAAGGGCAACTCGGTGACGCAGGTCGAGATGCGCCGCATCTCGGACGGGGTGAAGGTCAGCGAGCGCTGGCGCACCGTCGACAGCGTGGAAAAGGCGCATGTGGACGAGAACGAATTCGACTTCCTTTATGAGGATGGCGAGGGCTTCCACTTCATGAACCCCGAGACCTACGACCAGATCACCGTGTCGGAAGATGTGGTGGGCGATGCGAAAGTCCACCTGCGCGACGGCATCCGGGTCTGGCTGCTGACGCATGAAGGCGTGGCGCTGTCGATCGAGCTGCCGCAAAAGGTGACGGTCGAGGTCGAAGAGACCGAGCCGGTGGTGAAGGGGCAGACGGCGTCCTCCTCCTACAAGCCCGCGATGTGCACCGGTGGCATCCGCGTGATGGTGCCGCCGCATATCGGCGTGGGCACGAAGATCATCATCAACACCGCCGACACCTCCTATGTGGAACGCGCCAAGGAGTGATCCTGCGGACCAGCGACGATCATCAGGCACCCTGCGGGGTGCCTTTTGGTTTGCGGATTTCGCCGCGCGATGCGCGGCGACCCGCCGGGGGCTCCGCCCCCGGACCCCCGGGATATTTGAAGCAAGATGAAAGGGGCTTTGGCGACAAAGAAAAAGCCGGGCACATGTCCCGGCCTTTCGCGCAGCATCTTTGCTTCAACTCAAATCCTTTTCAGCCGGATCACCACATCGACGCGGCTGACCTCGGTCCCCTCGGGGGCTTTCGGCACGCGGACGAGTTCCAGCTCCTCGACCGGGGCGTCGGAGATCCGGTTCTCGCCTTCCCAGAAGAAATGCGGGTGATCGTCCATCCGGGTGTCGAAATAGCTGCGCCCGGCATCGACGGTGATTTCATGCATGATCCCCGCCTCGCAAAAGGCGCGCAAAGTGTTGTAGACCGTGGCGAGCGAGACCTTTTCCCCGGCGTCGCGGGCGGCGGCGTAAAGCCCCTCGGCGGTCACATGCCGGTTCATCCCGTCGCCGACCAGAAGCGACGCCAAGGACATCCGCTGCCGGGTCGGCCGCAGCCCGCCCGCGGCAAGCCAGCGCAGTCCACGTTCCTGAGCCATCGTCTTCATGATCGAAAACCTTTTTTCCCTGTAACTATTATAAGTTGAACCGGCATCGCATTCAACGGGATTCTGACGCACCCCCGGGGCGGGGGCGGGCCTTGCACCTGCGGGCGGGGGGGTGTTAGAGGAAGGGGGACAAGACCTTGGGGGGAAACGCCGATGTCACTCTATCCGACAAGCTTCGGCAAGGAAGATCTGCTCAAATGTGCGCGAGGCGAGCTGTTCGGGCCGGGCAATGCCCAGCTGCCGGCGCCGCCGATGCTGATGATGGATCGCATCACCGAGATTTCGGAAGATGGCGGGCTGCATGGCAAGGGCCATGTGGTGGCCGAATTCGACATCACGCCGGAGCTGTGGTTCTTTGACTGCCACTTCCCGGGCAATCCGATCATGCCGGGCTGTCTGGGCCTGGACGGGCTGTGGCAGCTCACCGGCTTCAACCTCGGCTGGCGCGGCTGGCCGGGGCGGGGCTATGCGCTGGGCGTGGGCGAGGTCAAGCTGACCGGCATGGTTCGCCCCGACCGCAAGATGCTGACCTACAAGGTCGATTTCACCAAGGCGCTGCAGACGCGCCGTCTGACCATGGGCGTGGCCGACGGCATCGTCGAGGCCGATGGTGAAGTGATCTATGTGGTCAAGGACATGAAAGTGGCTCTCTCCGAGAGCTGATCGAAGAAGGACAGGAGGCCCCCATGCGGCGTGTCGTCATCACCGGGCTGGGCATCGTCAGCCCCATCGGCAACAATGCCGAAGAGGTTTCGGCCAGCCTGCGGGCCGGTCGCTCGGGCATCGTCTTTGCCCCCGAATATGCCGAGCGCGGTTTCCGCAGCCAGATCCACGGCGCGCCGCAGATCGTGCTGGAAGATCATATCGACAAGCGCAACCTGCGCTTCATGGGCCGCGGCGCCGCCTACAACTTCCTGTCGATGGAACAGGCGATCCGCGATTCGGGGCTTGAGGAAAGCGACATCTCGAACCCGCGCACCGGGCTGATCATGGGCTCTGGCGGGCCCTCGACCTCGAATTTCTTCGAAGCGCATCAGACCGTGATCCAGAAAGGTTCGCCCAAGCGGATGGGGCCGTTCATGGTGACGCGCTGCATGTCCTCGACGAACTCGGCCTGTCTGGCGACGCCCTTCAAGATCAAGGGCGTGAACTATTCGATCACCTCGGCCTGCTCGACCTCGGCGCATTGCATCGGCAACGCGGCGGAGCTGATCCAGATGGGCAAGCAGGACATCATCTTCGCCGGCGGCGGCGAGGAGCTGGACTGGACGCTCTCGTGCCTGTTCGATGCGATGGGCGCGATGTCGTCGAAATACAACGACACGCCGACCACCGCGGCCCGCGCCTTTGACGCGACCCGCGACGGTTTCGTGATCGCGGGCGGCGGCGGCGTTCTGGTTCTGGAGGAACTTGAACACGCGAAGGCCCGCGGCGCGAAAATCTATGCCGAAATCACCGGCTATGGCGCGACCTCGGACGGCTATGACATGGTGGCGCCGTCGGGCGAGGGCGGCGAACGCTCGATGCGGCTGGCGCTTGAGACCCTGCCCGAAGGCCGCAAGATCACCTATATCAACGCGCATGGCACCTCGACCGTCGCGGGCGACGTGACCGAGGTCGAGGCCGTCCGCCGCGTCTTTGGCGCGGGCAAGGTGCCGCCGATTTCCTCCACGAAATCGCTGACCGGCCACAGCCTCGGCGCGACCGGCGTGCATGAGGCGATCTATTGCCTGCTGATGATGCAGGGCAAATTCATCACCGGATCGGCCAACATCACCGAGCTGGACCCGGCGATCAAGCCCGAGGAAATCGCCACCAGCCTGGTCGAAAACGTCGAGTTCGACTCGGTCCTGTCGAACAGCTTCGGCTTTGGCGGCACCAATGCCACGCTGGTGATGAGCGCCTACAAGGGGTAAGGCCGATGGCGGATTTGATGAAGGGAAAACGGGGCCTCGTCATGGGCGTGGCCAACGAACGCTCGATCGCCTGGGGCATCGCCTCGGCGCTCGCCGCCGAGGGCGCCGAGCTGGCCTTTTCCTATCAGGGCGAGGCTTTTGGCAAGCGGGTCGAGCCGCTGGCGGCTTCCGTTGGGTCAAGCTTCCTCGTCGATGTCGATGTGAACGACGATGCCTCGCTGGATGCCGCGTTCCAGCGGCTGAAGGACGAATGGGGCACGATCGATTTCGTCATCCATGCCATCGCCTATTCCGACAAGAACGAGCTGGCGGGGCGGTTCATCCACACCACGCGCGACAACTTCAAGAACAGCTTGGCGATTTCCTGCTACAGCTTCATCGACGTGGCCCGCCGCGCTTCGGAGCTGATGCCGAATGGCGGCAGCCTGATCACGCTGACCTATGGTGGCTCGAACCGGGTGACGCCGTTTTACAACGTCATGGGCGTGGCCAAGGCGGCGCTCGAATCGGCGGTGCGCTATCTGGCCAATGACCTTGGCCCGCAGGGGATCCGCGTCAATGCGATCTCGCCCGGTCCGATGAAGACGCTGGCGGGCGCGGCCATCGGCGGCGCGCGCAAGACCTTCCGCCACACCGAGGCGAACAGCCCGATGCGCCAGAATGCGACGCTGGAGGCGGTGGGCGGTTCGGCGGTGTTCCTCTGTTCCGATTACGGTGCCTGCACGACGGGGGATGTGGTGATGGTCGACTGCGGCTATCATGTGCTGGGGATGCCGCAGCCGGAAAACATCTGATCGACCGATCGGGGTTCAAGGGCGCCTGCGGGCGCCCTTTGCTTTTGGGGAGTTGAGTGATGGATTTTTTCACCGCAGACGATGGCGCGAAGATCGCTTTTTCCGCTGAGGGGGCAGGGGGGCCGGTGGTGTTGGCCTTGGCGGGCCTGACCCGCACCGGGCGCGATTTCGATTATCTGGCGCCCCATCTGCCGCCCTGCCGTCTGATCCGCATGGATTACCGCGGTCGCGGCGAGAGCCAATGGACCGGCGGCGCCACCTATACCGTCCCGCGCGAGGCGGCCGATGCGGTGCAGCTGCTTGATCATCTGGGGGTGGAAAAAGCCGCGGTGCTGGGCACATCGCGCGGGGGGATGATCGGCATGTATCTGGCGGCGGTGGCGAAGGATCGTCTGACCGGGCTGTGCCTGAACGACATCGGCCCGGCGATCGAGCGCGCGGGGCTGGAGCGGATCTTCGATGTGGTGGGCCGCAATCCGGTGGCCAGGACCTTTGCCGAGCTGGTCGAGAAACTCCCCGCCGCGATGACGGGCTATGAAAATGTGCCGATGAGCCGCTGGCGGGAGGAGACCGAACGCCACAACATCGAAACCCCGCAGGGCGTGAAGATCAACTACGACCCGGCGCTGCGCGACGCTTTCATCCACGCCTTCGACGCGGGCGTTTTCGAGGCCTGGCCGCTCTTTGACGCCTGCGCCGGTCTGCCTGTCGCGCTGATCCGCGGCGCCAATTCCGACCTGCTCTCGCCCGAAACCGTGGCCGAGATGCGCCGCCGCCGCCCCGATCTGCTTTTTGCCGAAGTTCCGGGCCGCCCGCATATCCCCTTTCTCGACGAGCCCGAGGCGGTCGGCCTGATCCGCGCCTGGATCGCGCAGCTGCCCGGCTGAGCCCGCGGGGCGCTTCGTCGCAGGCGGGATGATCCGGCTTTGCATTTGTCATGTGCTGTTGACTTATGGCGCATCCGATGGAACACCTGCGGCCAAATCAGGCCCGCAAGGCGGGAAGGAGGATGCGGTGAAGATCGACGGAACCCCCTATCGCACGATCTGGCAGGATGCGCGCGGCGTCGTGCAGGTGATCGACCAGCGCTGGTTGCCGCATGAATTGCGCATCGTCGATCTGCAAAGCCGCGCCGATTTCGCCGTTGCGATCCGCGACATGTGGGTGCGCGGCGCGCCGCTGATCGGGGCGGCGGCGGCTTGGGGCGTGGCGGTGGCGATGCAGGAAGACCCCTCGGACGCCGGTCTGACCGAGACCTGGGAAGTGCTGCACGAGACCCGTCCGACCGCGATCAACCTGCGCTGGGCGCTCGATGAAATGGTGCGGGTGCTGCGCCCGGTTCCGCCCGAGCTGCGCGCCGCGGTGGCGGCCAGACGCGCCGCCGAAATCTGCGACGAGGATGTGGAGATCAACCGCCGCATCGGTCAGCACGGGCTGGAGATCATCAAGGCGATCGCGGCGAAAAAGCCGGGTCAGACGGTGAACATCCTGACCCATTGCAATGCGGGCTGGCTGGCGACGGTGGATTGGGGCACCGCCACCTCGCCGATTTATCACGCGCATGAGGCGGGGATTCCGGTGCATGTCTTTGTGGACGAGACCCGCCCGCGCAATCAGGGCGCGCAGCTGACCGCCTGGGAGATGAACCACCACGGCATCTCGCATGCGCTCGTCGTCGACAATGCGGGCGGCCATCTGATGCAGCATGGCGAGGTCGACATGGTGATCGTCGGCACCGACCGCACCACGGCGCGCGGCGACGTGTGCAACAAGATCGGCACCTATCTGAAGGCCTTGGCGGCGCGGGCGAATGGCGTGCCCTTCTATGTCGCGCTGCCCTCGCCGACGATCGACTGGCGGGTGCAGGACGGGGTGAAGGAAATCCCGATCGAGGAGCGCAATTCCGAAGAGGTGACGCTGGTGCAGGGCCGCGGCGCGGATGGCAAGATCCAGCTTGTGCAGATCTCGCCCGATGGCACGCCCGCGCGCAACCCGGCCTTTGACGTGACGCCCTGCGAGCTGGTGACCGGGCTTTTGACCGAGCGCGGGCTGTGCCCGGCGAACGAGGCGGCGATGGCGGCGATGTTCCCCGATCTGAAAGCCGCGATGCTGGGCTGAGGCCGCTCTGGCCGGGGGCCTCGCCCCGGCCTTTCGCACCCTGTCCCCTAGTCCGCCGCCAGCAGCGCCTCGGCCACCCGGGTCGAGGTGGCCAGATGCGTGACATAGCCGCCGCGGATCGCCGCAAGGCTCGGCACCACCTTGTCAAGACCGGGCGTCACCAGCAGCCCCATGTCCAGCCCGACAAGCCGCGGCAGGTCGATGCCGATCATCCGCGCCTCGGTCTCGCCCGGCATCTGCCGCCCCATCGCATCGACAAAGCGCCCGCAGATCACCCCCGCCGCGCCGCGCGCCACATGGGCGGCCAGCTCCTCGGGCGTCGCCAGACCCGAGCTGACGACATGGCTGTTCTCGCTCACCGTGCCGACGGAAAACAAGAGCTTGTTCACCCCCTGCAGCGCCTGCAATTGCGCCCGCAGGATCGGCTCGGCCCGCAGCTCCTCGGCCAGGGCCGCGCGCGACAGCACCGCGGGCGCATGCAGGTTCAGACAGCGCGCCCCCAGCCGTTGCGCCAGCCGGGTCGAGCAGGCCTCGGCGGTGAAGCCATAGGGCGTCGCCATCGAACCGACGAGCTGCAACACCGTCAGATCGGCGATCTCGTGGCTTTCGACCTGCTCGGCCAGATCATAGACGGTGCGGCCCCAGGCCACGCCCAGCCGGTCGCCGGGCGCCAGCAGATCGGGCAGCCACAGCGCTGCGCCGCGCACGACGCGGGCAAAGGCGGCTCCGGCCTCCAGCCCGTCATCGGGCACCACGAAAGCTTCGGTCAGACCGAATTTCGCGCAAAGGTCCAACGACAGCCGATGCGCGGTAAAGGCGGGGGCGGCCAAAGTGATGCGAATGAGCCCGGTTTCGCGCGCCTCCTGCAGGTAATTCACCACCGTCGCCCGCGAAATCCCCAGGGCCTCGGCGATGTCCTGCTGGTTGCGGCCGTCGTGGTAATACATCCACGCCACCTCGATCACCGCGTTCTCGCCACTGATCCGCCCCAGTGCGCGCCCCAGTGCGCGCCCCGGCGACCGGCCCGGTGACCGCCCCAGAGATCGCTTCCGCGTCGTGCCCGCCATCTTGCCCTCCGGGTTCGCCGTTTGACAAAGATAGGTGACAAAAGTAAGGAAATCCAGCGCCCGTGAGGAAAAGGAGACCCCGATGATCCGCAATCTCTGGAGTGACGAGGCCGCCGCCGCGGCGGGCGACGATCTTGGCCAGCGGATCTACAGCGCGCGGCTGATCGGCGCGGAGCCGGAGCTGGTGCTGCACGGGGGCGGCAACAGCTCGGTGAAGACCGAAGCGGTGGACCTGTTCGGCGAGACGGTTTCGGTGCTGCATGTCAAGGGCTCGGGCCATGATCTGGCGACGATCGATGCGGCGGGCATGCCTGCGGTGCGGCTTGAGCCGATGCTGCGGCTTGCGGCCTGCGAGGCGGTGGCCGATGACGTGCTGGTGAAGCTGCAGCGGCTCAACCTGCTTGATCCCGCCGCGCCGAACCCCTCGGTCGAGATGCTGCTGCATGCTTTCCTGCCGCATAAATTCGTCGATCACACCCATGCGACGCCGTTTCTGGTGCTGGCGAACCTGCCCGAGGCCGAGGCGGCGCTGCGCGAGCTTTTCGGCGACAAGATCGCGCTTGTGCCCTTCGTCAAGCCGGGCTTCGGACTGGCCAAGGCGGGGCTGGCCACTTACGAGGCAAACCCCGGCGTCGAGGCGCTTTTGCTGAAGAACCACGGCCATTTCACCTGGGGGCCGGATGCGAAATCCAGCTATTTCAAGGTGATCGAGCATGCAAACACGGTCGAGGCCTGGCTGGCCGACCGCCGCCCCGCGCGGCTTGTGCCCGCGGCCGCGCTGCCGGTGGCCGAGATCGCCCCGGTGCTGGCCGGTCTGCGCGGCGCGCTGGCCGCGGCGCTGCCGGAGGCGGCGGCGCTGCCGGTGCTTGATCTGCGCGATGATGAGGCGACGCGGGCCTTTGTCTCCCGCCCCGATCTGGAGGATCTGGCGCGGGCCGGGGTGGTGACGCCCGATCACGTCATCCGCACCAAGGGCGAGGTTCTGGTGCTGCGCAAAGACGCGCAGACGCCCGAGCGCATGCGCGCCGCGGTGACCGACTATGTCAGCCGCTACCGCGCCTATTTCGACGCCAACAAGGCCCGCTTTGGCGGTCCGGTGGCGATGCTCAATCCGATGCCGGGGCTGATCTGGCTGGAAGGGATCGGCGCGGTGGGCGCGGGCGCCGATGCGAAGGCCGCGCGGATCGCGGCCGATATCGGCAGCCAATCTGCGCGGGTGAAGGCGGACGGTCAGGTGGCGGGCGGCTTCCGCTCGATTTCCGACGCCGACCTGTTCGACATGGAATATTGGCCCTTGGAACTGGCGAAGCTGGGCCATGCCCGGGCGCCCGCCCTGCAGGGCCGGGTGGTGCTGGTGACCGGCGGCGCGGGGGCGATCGGTCTGGCCACGGCCGAGGCTTTCGCGGCCCTTGGCGCCTCGGTCTTCATCGTCGATCGTCCCGGCGAGGGGCTGGAGAAGGCGGTGGCGTCGCTTGGTCGCGATCATGCCGGGCATGGCTGCGACATCACGCAACCGGGTGCGGCGGCGGCGGCGGTGGCGGCCTGTGCGGCGCGGTTCGGCGGGCTGGATATCCTTGTCTCGAATGCGGGCGCGGCGATCACCGGCGATATCGCGACGCTGGACGAGCAGGTGCTGCGCGGCAGTTTCGAGCTGAACTTCTTCGCGCATCTGGCGTTTTCGCAAGCCGCCATCGCGCTTTACCGGGCGCAAGGAGCCGGGCGTGGCTCGCGCGGCGCCGAGCCGGGGCAGATCCTGTTCAACGTCAGCAAACAGGCGGTGAACCCGGGCAAGGGCTTTGCCGCTTATGGCCTGCCGAAGGCGACGAGCTTCTTTTTGTTGCGGCAACTGGCGCTGGAACTCGGGCCCGAGGGGATCCGGGTCAACGGCATCAATGCCGACCGCATCCGCTCGGGGCTGCTGACGCCCGAGATGATCGCGGCGCGCTCCTCGGCGCGGGGGATCGATGCCGGGACCTATATGGCGGGGAACCTTCTGCGCGCCGAGGTCGAGGCGCGGCACGTGGCCGAGGCCTTCGTGGCGCTGGCCCGGGCCGAGCGCACGACGGCGCATGTGATGACCGTCGACGGCGGCAATATCGAGGCGGCGCTGCGCTGACGGGGGATTTGACCGGGGCCGTCGCCCCGGTCGCCCTTGGCCTGCATCCGGGCGGATCATCGCGTCCGCCCGTCGCGCGCTGCCGCGACGCAGCAACGAATTCCTTTGACAATCGGCGGGGTGCTGAGAGAGCGTGACTCATCCCAGGGGTGAGTGCGCGCAGGCCCGGGGGGTCCGAAAGGCCGGGCCGGAACGGTTCGGAACGGCTGAAAGACGCCTGCGTCCTCACCGCTGACCATCTGTGAGCTTGCAACCATGATCCGCCCGAGGGAGGGGACCGAGATGAGGGTTCACTGCATCGCAAGACAACCGGAAATTGAGCGCCCGCGCCGGGCGGAGGCCCGCGGATGACCGGACCCTTTGCCGAAATCATCGCCCGGCTGGAGGCCGGGGTACAGGGGCGCGAACCGCTGCCGCGGCTGGATCGGCTGCTGGCGATGGCCGAGGAGATCCTGGTGACCTGGCTGGCGCGCTGCGGGGCGGGGGCAGATCCGGGCATGGTCGAGGGGTCGCTGCTTTTGTCGCTGCACCGGCAGGTCTGCCGCTGCCAGCCGGGCTTTGACGCCTGCCGCGAGCTGTGCCGCGAGATCGTCGCCCGCCGCAGTGTCGCGCTGCTCTACCCCGAGGAGGCCGCCCGGGCGCATGCCGAGATGGCCGCGAAGGTGCTGCAGCTGGCGCTCTTCGTGGCCGAGGGTATGGCGCAGGCACCCGCCGCCGAGACCGGGCGGCCGGGCGCCGCGGAGCTTTGCGATTTCCTGCCGCCGCCCGCGCAGCCGGAGCTGCGCGAGCTGGCGCCGGGCTTTTGAGCGCCCGCCTCAGCGGATCAGCACCACCGGCACCTTGCAGGCGCGCATCGTGGCGGTGGTGGTCGAGCCGATGATCAGGCTGCGGATGCGCGAATGGCCATAGGCGCCCATCACCAGCAGATCGAATTTCTCTTCCTCGGCCAGTTTGCGCAGCGCCGCCTCGGGCTGACCCGCCAGAACCGTGGTCTCCGCCACGATCCCGGCCGCCGCCAGCATCGACTGCGCCGCCTCCAGCCCCTTCTTCACCTCGGGCGTGGCCTGACCCACCGCGGCAATCTGCACCGAGAGCCCGGGAAAAAGCGTGCTGCGCGACAGGTGATCGACCGCCTTCATCGCCGACACGCCGCCGTCATAGGCGATCAGCACCCGCTCGATCGGCTTGAAGGCGCGCGAGGCGACAAAGACCGGCCGCGCGCAGGAGCGCACGATCCGTTCCAGATTGGCGCCCAGATGATCCATCGCCTGATCGGCATCCTCGCCGCGTTTGCCCAGCACGATCACCCGCGCCTCGGCCTCGAAGGCCTGCACGGTGGCCAGAAGATCGCCCTGCCGCAGCTCGGTCGAAATCTCGGCCACGCCCGCCTTTTCCAGCAGCACCCGCGCATCCTCGATCAGCGCGCGGCCATGCGCCGCCATCAGCCGCGCCCGCTGCGCATCGAGCGCCGCAAGCTCTTCCATCACGCCGCTGCGCGCACCAAGCGGCGCGGGGTCGGAGGGATCGGTCCGCGCCGGGGCGCCGCCGGGGCGCAGCACATGGACCAGCTGCACCGGCGCGCCGGTGCGTTTCGAAATCCAGGCCGCGTGGTCGCACACGCTTGTGGCGTAGATCGAGCCATCGACGAATGCGACGATTTTCCCGGTCATCTGTCCTCCTGAGGGCGGCGGGCGCGACTCTCGCGCCGGCTGGCCGCGCCGCCGGATACACGGCTTTGGGGCCAAATCCAAGCTGCGACGGGGGCCTGCGACAGGTTTTGCGCAATCATGCTTGGCCCGGCGCGGGGCTGCGCCTATAAGCACGCAGTTTCGGCGCCACAGGAGTTCGCGATGACCGACACCGCCCCGAAGACCGAGCCGCGTCTGACCTCGCTCTCGCATGGGGGCGGCTGCGGCTGCAAGATCGCGCCCGGAGTGCTGGAGCGGATCCTTGCCGATACCGTCGTGCCTTTGGTGCCGAAGGATCTGATGGTCGGCATCGCGACCTCTGACGATGCCGCGGTCTGGCGGCTCAATGACAGCCAGGCCCTTGTTGCGACAACGGATTTCTTCATGCCCATCGTCGATGATGCGCGCGATTTCGGCCGCATCGCCGCGACGAATGCGCTCTCCGATGTCTATGCCATGGGCGGGCGCCCGATCCTGGCGCTGGCCATCGTCGGCATGCCGGTCAAGGTTCTGTCCGAGGCCACGATCGGCGCGATTCTGAAGGGCGGCGCCGAGGTCTGCGCCGCGGCGGGGATCGCGGTGGCGGGCGGGCATACGATCGATTCCGTCGAGCCGATCTATGGGCTGGTGGCGCTGGGCCTTGTCCATCCCGACCGGGTCAAGACCAATGCGGGGGCGCGGCCGGGCGATGTGCTGGTGCTGGGCAAGCGGATCGGTGTCGGCATCCTTTCGGGCGCGTTGAAAAAGGGCCAGCTGCCGCCCTTTGCCGAGGCCGAGCTGATCGCCTCGGTGACACAGCTCAACACGCCGGGCGCCGATCTGGGCGAGATGGCGGCGGTGCATGCGATGACCGATGTGACGGGCTTTGGCCTTGGCGGACATGGTCTTGAAATGGCGCGCGGATCGGGCTGCGACATGGAGATTTCCTGGGCCGCGGTGCCGCGGCTGCCCGGGGTGATGGAGGCCGCGGCCGAGGGCCATCTGACCGGCGCCTCGGGGCGGAACTGGGCAAGTTATGGCGCCGGGATCGACCTGCCCGCCGATCTGGGGGATCTTGACCGCGGGCTTCTGACCGATCCGCAGACCTCGGGCGGGTTGCTTGTCGCCTGCGCGCCGGACGCAGTCGAGGCGGTGCTCTCGACCTTCCGCCGTCACGGCTTTGACCATGCCGCGGCGGTGGGCCGGGTGCTGGACGCAAGCGCCACGCCGCGGCTGCGGATCGTCTGAGTCACAGGCTGGGGCTGTTCTGCTCCACCACCGCCTCCATCGCGACATAGCTCGAGGTTGCCGCAACATGTGGTAGCGCCGAAAGCTTCTCCCCCATGATCTTGCGGTATTCCGCAATGTCATGGCTGCGCACCTTCAGCAGGTAATCGAAGCCCCCGGCGATCATGTAACATTCCTCGACCTCGGGGATATCGCGCACCGCGGCGTTGAACTGCTCCAGCGCCTTCTGCCGGGTGTCGGACAATCTCACCTCGACATAGGTGACATGGATCAGCCCGAGCTGGATCGGCGAGAGCATCGCGCGGTAGCCGGTGATCAGCCCCATCTCCTCCATCGCGCGGATGCGCGCCGCGACCGGGGTTTTCGACAGCCCGACTTTGCGGGCCAGCTCGGTGACCGGAATCCGCGCATTCGCGCAAAGCTCGTGCAGGATGCGCCGGTCGGTGGCGTCAAGCGGATCGGTCACGTCTTTTATCCCGTTTTTGGTCGGATCGCCTTTCATCATGGCTTTGAATGGTCACATCGTCCAGAGCCTTGCTGGTATCATCGGGGGATGCCGCAGGAGTGCCCGACCATGACTGACCTTTCCGCCCTTGGCCCAAAGGCCAAATTCGCCCCCGAGGCCGAAGTTCTGCAAGCACTTGTGGCGCAGGCGGCGCTGTCTCAGCCGCAGCTCGAGCGGATCGCGGCGCGTGGCGCCGATCTGGTGGCGCGGATCCGGGCCGAGGCGAAGCCGAGCCTGATGGAGCATTTCCTGGCGCAATACGGGCTTTCGACGCGCGAGGGCGTGGCGCTGATGTGTCTGGCCGAGGCGATGCTGCGCGTGCCCGACACCGCCACGATCGACGCGCTGATCGAGGACAAGATCGCCCCCTCGGACTGGGGCAGGCATCTGGGCACGGCGGCCTCGTCGCTGGTCAATGCCTCGACCTGGGCCTTGATGCTGACGGGCAAGGTGCTGGAGGACGGCGCGGGCGGCATCGCGGGCACGCTGCGCGGCGCGGTGCGGCGGCTGGGGGAGCCGGTGATCCGCGCCGCCGTCGGACAGGCGATGCGCGAGATGGGCCGGCAGTTTGTCTTGGGCGAAACCATTGAAAAGGCTTTGGAACGCGCGCAAAAGCGCGAGGGGGAGGGCTATACGTTCAGCTATGACATGCTGGGCGAGGCGGCGCTGACGGCGGCGGATGCCGAGCGCTACCGGCTGGCCTATGCGCAGGCGATCGCGGCGATCGGCACGGCGGCGACGCGGGGTTCGATCGCGGCCAATCCGGGGATCTCGATCAAGCTTTCGGCGCTGCATCCGCGCTATGAGGTGGCGCAGGAGGCGCGCGTGATGGCCGAACTGGTACCCATCCTGCGCGATCTGGCGCGGGCGGCGGCGGCGGCGGGGATTGCGCTGCATATCGACGCCGAGGAACAGGACCGGCTGGCGCTGTCCTTGCGGGTGATGGCGGCGGTGATCGCCGATCCCGAGACTGCGGGCTGGCAGGGCTTTGGCGCCGTCGTGCAGGCCTATGGCAAGCGCGCCGGGGCGGCGATCGACGCGCTCGCTGCAATGGCGCGGGCGGCCGGGCGGCGGATCAACATCCGGCTGGTGAAGGGCGCCTATTGGGACGCCGAGATGAAGCGCGCCCAGGTCGAGGGGCATCCGGGCTTTCCGCTCTTCACCTCGAAAACCGGGACCGATGTCGCCTATATCTGTCTTGCGGCGAAGCTGTTCGGGCTGGGCGACTGCATCTATCCGCAATTTGCGACGCATAATGCGCATACGGTGGCGGCGGTGCTGGAGATGGCGGCGGGACGGCCTTACGAGTTCCAGCGCCTGCACGGCATGGGGGCGCGGCTGCATGATATCGTGCTGCGCGAGACCGGCGGGCGCTGCCGGATCTACGCGCCGGTAGGGGCGCATCGCGACCTGCTCGCCTATCTGGTGCGGCGGCTCTTGGAGAACGGCGCGAATTCGTCTTTCGTCAATCAGATCGTCAATGAAAGCGTGCCGCCTGCCGAGGTCGCGGCCTGTCCCTTTGCGGCGCTGACCACGGCCCGGGCGCCGCGCGGTCTGCTGGCGCCCGCGGATCTGTTCGGCGCGGGACGGGCCAATTCGCAAGGCTTCGATCTGAGCGACCCCGAGGTTCTGGCGCGGATCGAGACGGCGCGGGATGTGACCCTGCCGGACGCCGCGCCGATCGTGGCGGGGCCGGTCTCGGGCCCGTCGCGCCCGGTGCGGAACCCGGCCACTGGCGCGGTGGTGGCGCAGGTGACCGAGACCGATGCGGCGACGGTGGCGGTGGCTTTGGAGGCCGCGCGGCTCTGGGCCGCCCCCGCGGCAGAACGCGCGGCGGTGCTGCGCCGCGCCGCCGATCTTTACGAGGAAAACTTCGGCCCGATCTTTGCCGCGCTCGCGCAAGAAGCCGGAAAGACGCTTGGCGATGCCGTCTCAGAGCTGCGCGAGGCCGTTGATTTCCTGCGCTATTATGCGGCCGAAGGGGCAGCGGACACGCGCCCGCCGCGCGGCCCGGTGGTGGCGATCAGCCCCTGGAACTTTCCGCTGGCGATCTTTACCGGCCAGATCGCGGCGGCTTTGATGGCGGGGAATGCGGTGCTGGCCAAGCCCGCCGAACAGACGCCGATCATCGCGGCGCTGGCGGTGCGGCTGCTGCATCGGGCCGGGGTTCCCGCCGCGGCGCTGCAGCTTTTGCCGGGCGATGGCGCAACTGTCGGCGCTGCGCTGACCCGCGATCCGCGCGTCAAGGCCGTGGTTTTCACCGGCTCGACCGAGACCGCGCAGATCATCGCCCGCACGATGGCCGCGCATCTGGCGCCCGGCACGCCGCTGATCGCGGAAACCGGCGGGCTGAATGCGATGGTCGTCGACAGCACGGCGCTGCCCGAACAGGCGGTGCGCGATGTGGTGGCCTCGGCCTTCCGCTCGGCCGGGCAACGCTGCTCGGCGCTGCGCTGTCTTTACGTGCAGGACGACATTGCCCCGCATCTGATCGGGATGCTGAAAGGCGCGATGGACGAGCTGGTTTCGGGCGATCCGGCGCAGCTTTCGACCGATGTCGGCCCGCTGATCGACGCCGAGGCCAAGGCCGGGGTCGAGGCTTATCTGGCCGCGAACAAGGCGCGCATCCTGCACCGCAGCACCGCGCCCGAGGGCGGCCATTTCGTCGCGCCGGCGCTGCTGCAGGTCGGCGGAATTGCCGATCTGGAGCGCGAAATCTTTGGCCCGGTGTTGCATCTTGCAACATTTTCCGCCGAGGATCTGCCCGCGGTGATCGCGGCGATCAATGCGCGCGGCTATGGGCTGACCTTCGGGCTGCATTCGCGCATCGATGCCCGCGTCGAAACCGTGGCCGGGACGATCCGGGCGGGCAACATCTATGTGAACCGCAACCAGATCGGCGCGGTGGTGGGCAGTCAACCCTTTGGCGGCGAAGGGCTTTCGGGCACCGGGCCGAAGGCGGGCGGGCCGCTCTATCTGGGCCGTTTCTACGCGCCGGAGCCGGTTTCGGTGGCCGGGGTGTGGACCGAGGCCGCAGCGCCGGTCCTGCCCGAAGCGAGGGAGATGCAGCTGGACGAGATCTTCCTGCCCGGCCCGACGGGCGAGCTGAACCGGCTGACCCGGCATGTCCGCGGCCCGATCCTCTGCCTTGGGCCGGGGCGTGAGGCGGCGGCGGCGCAGGCGGCAGCGGTCACCGCCTTGGGCGGGCAGGCGGTGCAGGCAAGCGGGGCGGTGCCCCCCAAAGCCTTGGAAACGCTGGAGCCTTTGGCCGCTGTGCTGTGGTGGGGCGAGGCTGAAACCGGCCGCGCCTATGCCTGCGCGCTGGCGGCCCGGCCCGGGGCGCTGGTGCCGCTGATCGCTGCGCGGCCCGATCTGGCCCATGTCGTGCATGAGCGACACCTGTGCGTCGACACCACGGCGGCAGGCGGCAATGCGGCGCTGCTGGCGGGGTGACTTGCCCTTTGCGCTTGCCTGCGGCAAATTGCAGCACCGCCCGCGGGCACGAACAAGGGAGAGAACGATGATCAAGAGAGTTGCGGCGCCGCTTTGCGCGCTGATGCTGGCGCTGATGCCGATGTCGGGTCAGGCGCATGAGGCGCAGGCCGGGGCGCTGACGATCATCCATCCGGCGATCCCGGCAGTGATGCCGGGGGCGCAGGCTGCCGCGGGCTATTTCACCATCGTCAACGCGGGCAAAAGCGCCGACCGGCTGACCGCGGTCGAGGTGGATTTCGCCACGATGGCGATGCTGCACAAGACCGAGACCGATGCGGCGGGCGTGGCCCGGATGCTGGATGTCGACGCGGTCGAGGTGCCCGCGGGGGCGACGGTGACATTCGCGCCGGGCGGGCTGCATGTGATGTTTATGGGGCTGAGCGCGCCGATCGCCGAAGGGGTGATGTTGCCCGGAACGCTGGTCTTTGACCATGCGGGCAAGGTGCCGGTGGAGTTCATGGTGACGACGGCGGGCAAGGCGCCCGACATGTCGGGCCACAAGATGACCCCCTGAGCCCCATGCCTAAAAGGCATATCTGGCGGTGAAAACGGCGGTCGATCTGGCCGCCGCCCCGGACTAGGAAGAATACAGCAAGGGAGGGTCCGATGTCCGATGCGCCGCTCAAGGGGCTCAAGGTGGTGGAACTGGCGCGGATACTCGCCGGTCCCTGGATCGGCCAGGTTCTGGCCGATCTGGGCGCCGAGGTTGTAAAAGTGGAAGCGCCCGAGGGCGACGATACCCGCCGCTGGGGTCCGCCCTTCATCGAGCGACTGCGGGAGGATGGCACTTTTGAAACCGTGGCGGCCTATTTTCAGGCAGCAAACCGGGGAAAAACCTCGATCACATGTGACTTTTCGAACATCGACGATCTGGCGCGGCTGAAACGGCTGATCGCCGGGGCCGATGTGGTGATCGAGAATTTCAAACTGGGCGGGTTGAAAAAGTTCGGTCTGGATTACGAGAGTCTGGCCGCCGACAACCCCGGGCTGGTCTATGTCTCGGTCACCGGCTTTGGTCAGACCGGGCCGCGGGCGGCGCAGCCGGGCTATGATTTTCTGGTGCAGGGCCTGTGCGGGATCATGGATCTGACCGGCCCGAAGGACGGCGAGCCGCAAAAGGTCGGCGTCGCCTGGATCGACATTTTCACCGGGCTTTATGGCGTCATCGGCGTGCAGGCGGCGCTGGCCGAGCGGGCTCGGTCGGGGCGCGGGCAGCAGGTGGACATGAGCCTGCTCGATTGCGGCGTGGGGGTACTGGCCAATCAGGCGATGAACCATCTTCTGGGCGGGATGGTGCCGCACCGGCTGGGCAATGCGCATCCGAATATCGTGCCTTATCAGGTGTTTCCGGCGAAGGATGGGCATTTCATCATCGCTTGCGGCAATGACCGGCAGTTTCAGGCCCTGTGCGGGATGCTGGGTCTGACCGCCGAGGCCGCAAACCCGGATTATGCCACGAATGCCGGGCGGGTGGCGCATCGGGATGCGCTTTGCGCCCGTATCGCCGAGGTCACGGCAACCCGGTCGAAAGCCGATCTGATCGCGGCAATGGAAGCGGCGGGCGTGCCCGGCGGCCCGATCAATGACGTGGCCGAGGCGCTGGCCGAGCCGCAGATCGCCGCGCGCGGGATGAAAATTGCCCCCGAGGGCCTGCCCGGTCTGCGCACGCCGATCGTCTTTTCGCGCTCGGATCTGGTTCTGGACAAGGCCAGCCCGGCGCTGGGTGACGGAGAGTGGCATTTTTCTGTCGGTTGAGGCATTGCCGCGCAGCAAAACCCCGCTTTATTGGGGCGAAGTGAGCGCGGGGGAGACGTGGGCAGCCTGAGTTTCGAATTCGACTGCGGTCCCGAAGGCCGCGCCGCGCGATTTGCGCGGCCCTCGGCGGTGATCCGGGCCGAGACCCTGGCCGAAATCGGCCCGGCCTTTGACGCCATCGCAGAGGCGCGGGCGGCGGGAAAATGGCTGGCCGGGCTGCTGAGCTATGAGCTGGGATATGCCTTTTCGGCGAAACTCGCGCCCCTTCTGCCCGAAAACCGCGATGTGCCGCTGATGCTGTTTGGCGTCTATGATGCGCCCGAAGCGCCCCTGCCCGAAACCGCGCCCGCCGCGGCGGTGCCGCAATTTGTCCCGGTCGTTTCTCAGGCCGAGTATCTGCAGGCCTTTGCCCGGGTGCAGGACTATATCGCCGCGGGCGACGTTTATCAGATCAACCTGACCTTTCCGCTGCAGGCCCATTGTGACACCGATCCGCGCGCGCTTTACGCCCGGCTGAAGGCGGCGCAGCCGGTGGGCCATGGCGTGCTGGTCGAGGCGGAGGGTTTCGCGGTGCTCTCGCGCTCGCCCGAACTGTTCTTCGCCATCGACGCCGCGGGCCGGGCCACGGTGCGGCCGATGAAAGGCACGGTGGCGCGGGGGGCAACGGCCGCGGCGGATGCGCAGGCGGTAGACTGGCTGCGGGGCTCGGAAAAGAATCGCGCCGAAAACCTGATGATCGTCGATCTTCTGCGCAACGATCTGAGCCGGATTGCCGAGATCGGCTCGGTCAAGGTGCCCGCGCTTTACGAGATCGAGACCTATGCGACGGTGCATCAGATGACCTCGACCGTCACCGCGCAGCTGCGGCAAGGGGTTGATTTCGAAGAAATATGTAGGGCGCTTTTCCCTTGCGGTTCGATCACCGGGGCGCCGAAGATCCGCGCCATGCAGATCATCCGCGACCTCGAACCCGCGCAGCGCGGGGTTTATTGTGGCGCCATCGGCTGGCTTGCGCCCGCGGGCGGAATGGCGTTCAACGTCGCCATCCGCAGCCTGACCCTGCGTCAGGGCGCGGCGGTGCTGAATGTCGGCGGCGGGGTGGTGCATGACAGCGAGGGGGGGACGGAATGGGCGGAAGCGCTGAGCAAGGCGGCCTTCGTGACGGCGCCCCCGCCGATGTGCGGCTGATCGAGACGATGCTTTGGACCCCCGGCGAGGGGGTGGCGCTGATCCTGCATCACCTGGCGCGGCTTGAGGCCGGGTGTCGGAAGCTTGGCATCGACTGCGATCTGTGGCGGGTCGAGAGGCTGATCGAAACCGTCAGCGCCGCAGAGCCTTTGCGGCTGCGGCTGACGGTGGGGCTGGATTGCAGGCCGGATCTGGTGACCGCGCCCTTGCCGAAGGCGAAAGCGCTGTGGCGGGTCGGGCTGGCCGAGGGGCGCGTGGCCTCGGACGATCCGTGGCGGCAGGTGAAATCCACTGAACGGCATTTCTATGACCGGGTCCGGGCGGATCTGCCCGCGGCCTGGGACGAGGCGGTTTTTCTCAATGAACGCAACGAGGTGGTCGAGGGCACGATCACCAATGTCTTTCTGTGGCGCGACAATCTTCTGTGGACGCCGCCCTTGCGCTGTGGCGCGCTTCCGGGGGTTTTGCGCGCGAAACTGCTGGCCACGGGCCGCGCGCGCGAGGCGGTTTTGCGCTGGTCCGATCTGGCCGAGGGGCGGTTCTTTCTGGGCAATGCTTTGCGCGGGCTGGTTCCGGCGGAAGTGATCTGAGCCGCGTCGAGAGGGATTCCAAATCGCCCCCCGCTGTGGCAGGGTCGGCGCCAACCGAAGGGGGCAAGATGCGGAAAGTGGAACTGGGGCGCACCGGTCTGATGGTGAGCGAATTGTGCCTGGGCTCGATGACCTGGGGCACGCAGAACACCGAGGCCGAGGGTCATGCCCAGATCGATCTGGCGCTCGATCGCGGCGTGAATTTCATCGACACCGCAGAGGTTTACCCGGTCAATCCGATTTCCGCCGAGACCGTCGGGCGGACCGAGGAGATCATCGGCAGCTGGTTTGCCAAGACCGGGCGGCGGCGCGATGTCGTGCTGGCCACGAAGATTGCGGGCACGGCGATGAAGGCGGTGCGCGATGGCGGGCCGATCACCCCGGCATCGATCCGCACCGCGGTCGAGGGCTCGCTGCGTCGGCTCAGGACCGATCACATCGAGCTTTATCAGTTCCACTGGCCGAACCGCGGCGATTATCATTTCCGGCAGAACTGGAAATTCGACGCGACGAAACAGCCCGGCAAGGCCGAGATCGAGGAGGATTTCTGCGCCTGTCTCGAGACGCTGGCCGTGCTGCGCGGCGAGGGCAAGATCGGCCATTTCGGCCTGTCGAATGACAGTGCCTGGGGAGTGATGACGGCGCTGCGGCTGGCCGAGGCGGGGCATGGGCCGCGCGTCGCCAGCCTGCAGAACGAATATTCGCTGATGTGTCGGCTTTACGACACCGATCTGGCCGAGGTGGGCGTGCAGGAAGGCATCACGCTGCTGGCCTATTCGACTTTGGCGACGGGGATGCTGAGCGGGAAATATTCGGGCGGTGCCGTGCCCGCGGGCTCGCGCCGGTCGATCAACCGCGAACTCGGCGGGCGCTCCAATCCGCGCGCCTTCGAGATTGCCGATCTTTACGTGGCGCTGGCGCGCGAGGCGGGGCTCGATCCGGTGACGATGGCGGTGGCCTGGGTGCGGGCGCGGCCCTTCCCGGTGGTGCCGATCATCGGCGCGACCTCGGTCGGGCAGCTGGAAAAGTCGCTCGATGCGGCGGGGATGGTGCTGGACAAGACCCTGCTGGGCGCGATCGAAAGGGTGCATCATGGCCATCCGATGCCGTTCTGAGGTTCTGGCGCTGCTGCTGGTGGCGGCTCTTGCCGCCTGCAAGCCCGGCGGTGGCGCGGGCGTCTTGCAGGGCGGCGGCCCCGAGGCGATGGCCGCGGCGCGGACCCTGTGCGAAAGCAAGGGCGGGCAATGGGCGCGGCAGGGCAAGATGGAATATTGCATCACCCGCACCAAGGACGCGGGCAAATCCTGCCGAAGCGGCCTGGACTGCGCGGGGGAATGTCTTGCGCGCTCAAGGACTTGTGCTCCGGCAAAGCCGCTTTTGGGCTGCAACGCCGTGCTGAATGATGCCGGGATCGAGGGGAACCAATGCGTCGAGTGATTTTGGCCGGGCTTCTGGCTCTGGCAGCCTGCGGGACGAAAGCGCCCGCACCCACGGCACCGCTGCGCGATCCGCAGGCGATGATCACCTCGGCGGCGCTGTTCGATCCGGTGCGGTTTGGCGGCGACTGGCAGGTGGCGATGAGTGCCACGCCGCGCTGTGCGGGCGCGCGGCAAAGCTGGCGCTGGGACGGGCGGGGCGCCTATGCGCTGTCGGGCGTCGATTGCACCGGGGCGGCGCCTGCGGTCTTGCAGGGGCGGGCGGCGCTGACCGGCCCGGGCGGGCGGTTTGCCCCCGACAAGGGCTATCGCGGCACGCCGGTCTGGGTGCTTTGGGTCGATCAGGATTACCGCGTGGCGGCTTTGGGCACGCCCTCGGGCGATTGGGCGGTGGTGCTGGCGCGGCCCGGCATGGGGCGCGGCGATCTGCTGGGCGCCGCGCGCGAAGTGCTTGATTTCAATGGCTATGATCTGAAGCGCATCGGCGGTTGAGATCAGCCCAGCCGGGCGAAGGTGGCGCGCGGGCCGCGGTTGTCGAAGAACGGGATCGAGGCGGGCTCGGCCGTGTCGAAGGCGAGCCTGGCCTGCACCTCGGCCAGCACGACCTCGGTGATGAAGGGCAACGCCAGCGCCCGCGCCTCGGTCAGCGCGACCCAGTGCAGGTGGCTGAGTTCGTCGCAGGCGCGCGAGAAATCATCGGGGTCCGAGGCGATTTCGGCGACATCGACCAGAAAGAACCGCGCGTCGAAGCGGCGCGGCCGGCCCGGCGGGGTGATGGCGCGAAAGACGAAGCGCAGCCCCGCGGCCGAGGGGCGATGGCCGGTGGCGGCAAAGCCCTGCCAGTCCGCGGGCACCGGCCCCTCCCAGGCGCCCGGCGTGCCGAGGATCAGCCCGGTTTCCTCCCATAATTCCCGGATCGCGGCGACGGCCAGCGCCGGGCCGATGCCTGCGGGAGCCTCGAGCGCCAGCCTTGCGGCATCGGGCGCGGAAAGCGGCCGGGCCAGCGGCACGGCGGCATCGGCGGCATCGAGCGCGCCGCCCGGAAAGACGTATTTCGATGGCATGAAGGCCGCCCCCGCGCCGCGCATCCCCATCAGCACCGCTGGCCCCGCGGCCAGATCGCGGCGCAGCACCAGCACGGTGGCGGCATCGCGCAGGGCCGTCTTGTCGGGCGCGGATTGGTCGGGGACGGATCTTTCGGGGGGGAATTTTTCGGGCTGGGGATCGGGGGTGCTCATCGGGCCTCGCGCTGGGTTTTGGCCAGTCTAACCGCAGCCCCGGCGCGGGCGAAAGAAGAATGCCGCGCTCAGGTCTTTTGTACGCGGCGACGGAAACCGCGGCCTGCGGCGTTTGGGATTTATCGGCGGCGGGACGGGGCCGCGGCAAGGGGAGTGACGACGATGACGGCGATCCTGAAGAAAACGATGACGGCGGTTCTGGCGGCGAGCGTGGCGCTGGGTTCGGGGCTGCCTGCGCTGGCGCAGGAAGCGCCGCCCGCGGCACCGATGGCGGGTGCCGGGGGGCCTGACGGCAGCGCGCCGGTCTGGCTGCAGTTCGATTTCAAGGCCTTCGACAAGGATGGCGACGGCAAGGTGACGCGGGCCGAGGTGCAGGCGGGCCGGGCCGAACGGGTCAAGGCGGTCGATGCGGATGGCGACGGGTTGCTGAGCGCCGAGGAAATGATCGCGGCCGATCTGGTGCGGGAGAAGGTCCGCGCCGAGGATCGGGTCAAGGCGCGGATCGCGGCGCAGGATGCGGATGGCGACGGCAAGCTTTCGGCGGCGGAGATGATGGTTCCGCCCGGCGCGGCGCGGCTGTTTGACCGCATCGATGCCGACAATGACGGTGCGGTGACCGAGGCGGAGCTGACGCAGGCGCGCGCGGCGATGCGGCAGAAGATGATGGACCGGATGCAGGATCGGCGGGACGGGCATGGTCCTTTGGACGGTCATGGCTGGTACGGTCCGGCGCAGAACTGAGCGGGCAGGCGGCGGCCCCCGGATCGGGGGTCGCGGTTGCCCTGACGGCGCATTGGCGTTACGGCTTGGGACCTATGGAGATGGCCTTCGACGAGATCCGCAGCTTGTCCGACGAAACCCTGCTGGTGCGCTACGGCAACGGCGACGGGGCGGCGGCGCGCGCGCTGGTGGAGCGGCTCGGGCCCATGGCCTATCGGCTGGCGGTGCGGATGCTGGGCGACCGGAGCGAGGCCGAGGATCTGGCGCAGGAAGCGTTGTTGCGGCTGTGGAAGGTCGCCCCCGACTGGCGCACGGGCGAGGCGAAGGTCTCGACCTGGCTCTACCGGGTGGTGACCAATCTGGCGACGGACCGGCTGCGGCGGCGCCGCGGCGTCGGGCTGGACGAGGCGCCCGAGCTGGCCGATGGCGCGGCTTCCGCGCTGGAGGGGATGATCGAGACTGACCGGGCGCGGGCGCTGGAGCTGGCGCTGGCGCAGCTGCCGGAGCGGCAGCGGCAGGCGGTGGTGCTGCGCCATCTCGAAGGGTTGACCAACCCCGAGATTGCGGCGGCGATGGAGATTGGCGTCGAGGCGGTGGAAAGCCTGACGGCGCGGGGGAAACGGACGCTGGCGCAGCTTCTGGCGCCGCGCCGGGCGGAACTGGGGTATCGCCATGACTGACCGTTTTGACTTCGAAGAGGCCGATCTGGAACGGTTTTTCCGGGCCGCCCGCACGGCGGCACCAGAGCCGTCCGGGGCGTTTCTGGCCCGGCTGGCGGAGCAGGCCGAGGGGCTGCGGCATCGGCCCGCGGTGCCAGTGCCACGGCGGCGGCGCGGGTTTGTGTCGGCGCTGGCGACGGCCCTTGGCGGCTGGGCTGTGGTGAGCGGTTTTGCTGGCGGCATGGCGACGGCGACGGTGGCCGGGCTCTGGATCGGGCTGGCCGGGGCGCCGACGCTGGTGCAGGCGGTGGGGCTTGGCAGCACCGTCAGCGCCGAGGCCGACAGCTATTTGCCCGATGCCGATGTGCTGGCGCTGGCGGTGATGCAATGACGCAAGGGGAGAGAGCAGGATGAACCCGGAGACGACGACACCGCCGGAAGATCCCGCGCCCCGTTTCGGGACGCGCGGCTGGATGAAGATTGCGCTCATCGCCTCGGTCACGGTGAACTTCCTTGTGCTGGGCACTGTCGTCGGCGGGGTGATCGCGCATCGGATGCAGCCGCCGCCGCCGGTGATGGATCGTGGCGCGGATGCGCTGACCTTCGGGCCGCTGGGCGGTGCCTTCAACCGCGAGGACCGGCTGGCGATGCGGCAGGCGGCCGAGGAGCGCGGTGCGAATTTCGCCGCGATGCAGGCGGCGGTGCGCCGGGATTTTCAACGGCTTGAAGCGGCGCTGAAGGCTGACCCCTTCGATGCCGAGGGGGTCCGGTCGGTGCTGGCCGAGATCCGGGCGCGCACGCTCAAGCGCATGGATATCGGCGAAAACCTGATCCTCGAGCGGCTGGCGACGATGACGCCGAAGCAGCGGGAGCGCTTTGTCGAGCGGCTGCGGCGGGGGGTCGACCGGCTGTCGAAACATCTGGAGGAACACAACCACGGCCCGCACGGGCCGGGACCTGCGTCCCCCGCTCCGGCACAGTGACACCAGCCCCCGGCCGCAGACCGGGGGTTTTTCGTTGTGCGCCCCCGGAAAAGGATCAGGCGGCGGGCAGCTTGAAGATCTTGACCTGATTGCGCCCCTCGGCCTTGGAGCTCATCAGCGCATGGTCGGCCTGGTTGATCACCTGTTCGACCGTGCCGGTGCCGCCGTGGCCGCCCCCCAGCGCCAGGCCGATCGAAACGGTGATGCGCAGCGCCAGCCCGTCATGCAGCTCGAACGGGGTTTCCTCCATCACCCGGCACAGCCGTTCGGCAGTGGCGCGCGCGGCCTCGAGCGAGGTTTCGGGCATGGCGATCAGGAATTCCTCGCCGCCGACGCGGGCGACCAGATCGACCTGGCGCAGGTTCAGCGTCAGCCGCCGCGCCACCTCGATCAGCACGCGGTCGCCCGCGGCATGGCCATAGGTGTCGTTCACCGATTTGAAGCGGTCGATGTCAAGCACCATCACCGCGAAAGCCCGGCCACTGTGGCGCGAGCGTTCGGCCAGCCGCGCCACATGCGGCATCGCATAGCGGCGGTTGTAAAGCCCGGTCAGCGGATCGACGAGGGCCAGCCGCAGCCCGTCGGCGACGCGCTCGCGCTGCCGGTCGTGGCGGCGCTTGCGCGAGATATGGGTGCGCAGACGCAGCGCCGCTTCCTCGGCAAAGGCCGGGTCGGAGAGCTTCACCGGCGTCAGATCCGAGGCGCCAAGGTCAAGCGCCACCGCCGAGGTTTCCCGCGCCCCCTCGCGCACGGCGATGCAGATCACCGCATGGCGCGATCCCGCGCGCGAGCGCAGCTCCGACATCAGCCGCAGCCCCTCGCCCGGGCGGGCCAGATCGGCTGCGATCACATAGGCATCGGGCGGCGGCATCTCGGCGGCGGCGGTCAGCGCCTCGTTGTAGTCCAGCACCCGCAGCATGTCCTGCGGCAGGAACCGCGCCATCGCAGTCTTCCAGCCGACGCAGGTTTCGCGGTCGGGCGCGACAAGGCAGATCATCGCGGGCGGTTCGGCCACAGGCACCGACGGCTCGGAAAAGCCAAGCTCGTGGCAGGTGCTTTCGCGCAGCCGCAATTCCTCGTCGGTCTCGCGCATCCGCATCAGCGAGCGCAACCGGGCCAGCAGCGTCAGTTCCTCGAAGGGTTTGACGATGAAATCATCGGCGCCCGCCCGCAGCGCCTCGAGCCGGGTTTCCGGCGAGGGGAAGGCGGTGACCATGATCACCGGCAGGTTCTGCGTCAAAGGGTTCGATTTCAGCCGCTGACACACCTCGATGCCGCTGATGTCGGGCAATTGCACATCGAGCAGGACAAGATCGGGCAGCTCCAGCGTCACCAGACGCAGAGCTTCCTGTCCCGTGCCAGCCTGAACCGTTTCGTACCGTGCGCCCGAGAGCTTCACCTTCAGCACGATCCGATTCGTGGCCACATCGTCCACGATCAGGATTTTCCCTGCCATGAACCGTTCCGCTCCTTTAACCTGCCGCCCGCAGAGCCTATCATGGCTACCCAAAGGTTAACAAACTCTTTCAATTCTAGGGGTGATACAGATTGCAGCAGGATTTGGCACAAATTCTTGCGATCCGCACGCTGGGCTGGATGGCGGGCGAGGAGGCGGTCTGGCGGGCGTTTCTGGAGGCCAGCGGCGCGGATGCGGCGCAGGTGCGGGCCGAGGCGGCGCAACCGGCGATGCAGCGCGCCGTGCTGGCGCATCTTCTGCGCGAGGATGACTGGGTGCGCGCCTGCGCCGCGGCGCTGGCGGTGCGGCCCGAAGAGCTGGCGCAGGCCGCCGCCGTGCTGGATGGCGCGGCGGGGCGCAACTGGACATGAGGTTTCAAGTGTCTGATATCGCTGCGATCCTTTTCGACAAGGATGGGACGCTTTTCGACTTTGACGCGACCTGGGGGGCTTGGGCGCGCGGCGTGATCTTCGATCTGGCCGCGGGCGATGCGGCGCTGGCCGGGCGGCTGGCGCAGGCGCTTGGTTATGATCTGGCGGCGGGGCGGTTCGAGTGCCATTCCCCGGTGATCGCGGGCACGGTGGCGGAGGTGGCCGAGCGGATCGTGGCGCATCTGCCCGGGCGGTCGGTTTCGGCGCTGGTGCGGGATCTGGATGCGGCGGCATGTCGCGCCCCGCAGGTGGCCGCGGTGGATCTGGAATGCTGTCTGGGCGGGCTTCGGGGGGCCGGTTTGCGGCTGGGGGTGGCGACGAACGACAGCGAATCTTCGGCGCGGGCACAACTGCAGCGCGAGGGAATATCCGGGTTCTTCGACTTCATTGCGGGCTATGACAGCGGTTTTGGCGGCAAGCCCGCCCCGGGCCAGCTGCTGGCCTTTGCCGCGCATCTGGGCGTTTCTCCCGCAAAAGTTGTGATGGTGGGCGACAGTCTGCACGACATGGCGGCGGCGCGGGCGGCGGGGATGCGGGCGGTGGCGGTGCTGACCGGCCCGGCCCCGGCCGAGGTGCTGGCGCCTGCGGCCGATGTGGTCCTGCCGACGATCGACGGTCTGGCGGGCTGGCTGGCGGGACTTTGACCGGTGGCTCGCCAATCCCCTCGGGGCTGGGTAAGCTGACCAAAACGGAGGCGCAGATGAGCAGTCGGGTGCAGTTCATCCTGATCGGGATGCTGGGTGGTTTCGCCTTTTGGGGGCTTTTCGACGCCTTCGGGGCGCTGGAGACCTGGCGGCTGGCGGTGCCGGCGCTGGTCGGGGCCGGGGCCTTCTTTTTCGCGACGCTGGCGATGGCGGCCGATCTGGGGTTGCGGCGGGCGGCGCTTGCGGGCGCGGCGATCGCGGCGGTGGCGGGCGGGATGACCGCGCTGCGGGGGCTTGGCTTCGAGACCGGGGCGCAGATGCTGGAGACCGGGCATCTGGGGATGGCGATGGCGGTGCTGGCGATGATGCCGGTGCCTTTCGTCCTGGGCTGGGGGATCGGCGGGCGGGCCGGGCTGACCGATTACCGGGTGCTGTTCACCGAAAGCTGGAACATTGTCGTGCGCTATGTCTCGGCGGGGCTGTTCGTGGCCACGGCGCTTCTGGTGCTGTGGCTGCTGAGCGCGCTGTTGCAGCTGGTGGGCGTGACGGTGCTGCGCGATGTGCTGCGCGACGATCTGGGGCTGTGGCTGATTTCGGGCGCGGTGCTGGGGCTGGCGTTTGCGGTGGTGACGGAGCTGTCGGACACCGTCTCTCCTTATCTTCTGCTGCGGCTGTTGCGGCTGTTGACGCCGCTGGTGCTGGGCGTCGTGGTGGTCTTTGTCGCGGCGCTGCCGCTGCGCGGCCTTGGCGCGCTTTTTGGCGAGATCTCGGCGGCCTCGGCGCTGCTGGCGACGGCGATCGCGGCGATCGGGCTGATCTCGATCGTGGCGGACGAGGATGATGTCGAGGCGGCGCAGGGGCTGATCCTGACCCTCTCGGCGCGCGGGCTGATGGTTTTGGTGCCGGTGCTGGCGGGGCTGGCGATCTGGGCGCTGGCCTTGCGGGTGGGGCAATATGGCTGGACGCCCGAACGGGTGGCGGCGGCGGCGCTGGCTTTGGTGGTGGCGGGCTACGGGCTGGGCTATCTGGCGGCGCTGGGCTTCGGGCGGAGCTGGCGGGCGCGGCTGCGGCGGGTGAATGTGGCGATGGCGCTGGCGATCCTGGCTCTGGCGGTGCTGTGGCTGAGCCCGGTTCTCTCGCCCGAGGCGATCGCGGTGCGCTCGCAGCTGGCGCGGTTCGAGGCGGGGCGGATGACGGTGGCGCAGCTGCCGCTGTGGGAGATGCGGCACGACTGGGGCCTTGCCGGGCAGCGCGGGCTGGACCGGCTGCGGGCGCGCGACGAGGCCGCGCTGGCGGACCGGCTGCAGCTGCTGGAGACCTCTGAGGGGCGCTGGCAGTTCGACCATGCGGCCGAGACCGGGGCGCCGGCGCTGGACCGGCTGCGGGCGGCGGTGCCGCTGTGGCCTGCAGGCGCGGCCTGGCCCGCGGGGCTGGCCGAGAGGCTGGCGGGGGATCTGCGCTCGCCCGATCTGGGCGGCTGCGCTGTCGCGGCGGGCGGCGGCAGCGGCCGCTGTGCGCTGGTTCTTGCCGATCTGTTGCCGCAAACCCCCGGACCTGAAGCGGTTTTCCTGAATGCGGCCGAGTTTTTCCGTGCCGATGGCGTGCAGGTGCTGCGGCGTCTGGACAGCGGCGACTGGGTGCGCGGCGGGCAGATCCTGCTCGGCGACACCGAGGCGCTGTCGGAGGCCGACAAGGAAAGCGTGACGGTGACCGAGATGATCGCGACCCTGCGCGCGGGCGGGGTCAAAACCGCGCCGGTGACGCTGCAGGTGCTGCGGCTGGGCCGCTGGCAGATCGGCATGACGCCTTAAAACGCTTCCAGATTGGGGGTTTGTTAACAGCCGTTGCGCTATGCTCCGCGCGAGGAGGGTCCATGCTCGGCATCGTTAACAAATCCATCCAGGCTTTCCTGTGCAAGCACCACGGCAGCGCCATCTGGCGCGAGGTGGCCGATCGTCTGCGTCTTGGCCCCGAGGGGTTCGAGGCGATGCTGACCTATGCCGATGACACGACCGAGGCGCTTTTGGCGGTGGCCGAGGGGCTGACCGGCAAGACGCGCGAGCAATTGCTGGAAGATATCGGTGCGGAAGTGGCGCAGACCGAACCGCTGCGGCGGCTGTTGCGCTTTGGTGGCCCGGATTATCTGGAATTCCTGTTTTCGCTTGATGATCTGCAGGGCCGTGCGCAGATGGCGCTGCCCGATCTGGAATTGCCGGAACTGACCCTGCAATCGGAGGCGCCGGGGCGGTTCACGCTTTTGGTGCGGGGCCGTTTCCCGGGCTGGGGCGCGGTGATGGCCGGACTGATGCGGGCGATGGCCGATGATTACGGCGCGCTGGTGCTGATCGATCTGCTCGAGCCGCGCGAGGGGACGGAGCGGGTGCAGGTCGAGTTGCATTTCACCACCTATCACGCCGCGCGCCAGTTCGATCTGGCCGCCCCCGAGCTGGGAGAGGCCTCATGACCCGGATCCAGCCTGTGGCCGCGCCGATCCCTGTGCCGGAGCCGGTGCTGACGCTGAACACCGAGATGCTGGCGCGGCTGATGCCGATGTTTCTGTGGCTGGATGCGCGCGGGCGGATTCGCGCCATGGGGCCGACGCTGTCGCGGATCGTTGGTCAGGGGCCGGAGCGGGCGGAAGGCACAGATTTTGCACGATATTTCACCCTGCGCCGGGCGCGGGGCGTCGAGCAGGGGCGCGGCGTCGGGCTGACCGGGCGGCGGCTGGTGATGTCGCTGGTGCGCTATCCGATGTTCAACCTGCGCGGCCTTGCGGTGGCGCTGGGCCCGGGCGAACAGGCCGATGTGCTGGTGAACCTGTCCTTCGGCATCCAGCTTTCCGAGGCGGTGCGTTATTTCGGCCTGACCGAGGCGGATTTCGCCGCCTCTGATCTGGCGATGGAATTCCTGTTTCTGGCCGAGGCGAAGGCGGCGGTGCTGGGCGAGCTGACCGCCCTGACCGGGCGGCTGCGGCTGGCCAAGGCCGAGGCCGAGACCGAGGCGCAGCTGGACCCGCTGACCGGGCTGGCGAACCGGCGCGCTTTCGATGCGGCGCTGGGCCATGCGGTCAAATCGGCGACGCGCGGGCGGCGGAACTTTGCGCTTTTGCATATCGATCTGGATTTCTTCAAGCAGGTCAACGACACTTTGGGCCATGCGGCGGGCGATGCGGTGCTGGTGCGGGCGGCGCAGGTGCTGCGCGACGAGGTGCGGCGCGGCGATCTTGTGGCGCGGCTGGGCGGGGACGAATTCATCATCCTGCTGCGCGGCCCGGTCGAGCGGGCGATGATCGAAGCCATGGCCGAGCGGTTGATCGGCCGGATCGAGGAGCCGATCCGGCTGGACGGGGTGGATTGCCGGATTTCGGCCTCGGTCGGGGTGGCGATTGCGCTGGAATGCCGTCCGGCCCTGGCCGAGGAGCTGATGGCTGAGGCCGATGCGGCGATGTATCAATCGAAACGCGCCGGGCGCGGGCGCTGGACGATTGCGCCTTTGCGTTTCGGGTCGCGGTCGCAGACCTGAACCGCCAGCCCGAACGGCTGTTGCGGCGCTGTCACAAGCCGGTGGCGCAGCCCGGAGCGATCGGGTAGGGCAGGGGCATGAAACAGGGGTTTCCGATCGCCACGCGCGGCCAGAGCATCGGCCTTCTGGGCGGGTCTTTCGACCCGGCCCATGCCGGGCATGCCCATATCACCCGCGAGGCGCTGCGCCGCTTCGGACTGGATCAGGTCTGGTGGCTGGTCAGCCCGGGCAATCCGCTGAAAAGCCGCGGTCCGGCGCCGATGGCGCAGCGCATCGCCCGGGCGCGCCGGGTGATGCCCGATCCGAAAGTGGTGATCACCGGGCTCGAGGCGGGCCTGGGCACGCGCTACACGGCGCAGACGCTGGCGCGGCTGAAGGCGCTTTATCCGGGCGTGCGATTCGTCTGGCTGATGGGCGCGGACAATCTGGCGCAGTTCCACCGCTGGGAGGACTGGCGGTCGATTCTGGCGGCGGTGCCGGTGGGGGTGCTGGCGCGGCCGGGGCATCGGATGGTGGCGCGGCAGGCGCTTGCGGCCCGGATCTTCGCGCGCGCCCGGCTTGGGGCGGCGCAGGCGCGGCATCTGGCTTGCGCGGACTTGCCCGCCTGGTGTTTCGTGCAGATGCCGATGTCGGACCTGTCCTCCTCCGCGATCCGGGCCGGGGGCGATTGGCGCGGCGCAGCGGAAGGGAGACGGGCATGGACGTGACGCGGCGGAAGATCCTGGGCGGGATGCTGGGGGCGGGGGCTGGTCTGGCCATGCCTGCGGTCTTGCGGGCCGAGGGGGCGGCGCTGCGGCTGCTGTCGGGCGAGGAGCTGATCGCGGCAGCGCGGCTGGGCGGCGATGTCGGCTATGTGGTGGCCGATGCGCGCAGCGGGCTGGTGCTGGAGGCGCGCGGCGGCACGAAACCGATGGCGCCCGCCTCGACCGCGAAAGCGATCACCACGCTTTATGCGCTGGAAACGCTGGGGCCGCAGTTCCGGTTTCAGACCCGGGTGCTGGCGACGGGGCCGGTTGCGGGCGGGCGGGTCGAGGGCGATCTTATCCTGGCGGGGGGCGGCGATCCGACGCTGAGCACCGACGGGCTGGCCGATCTGGCGGCGGCGCTGGCGCAACGGGGCGTGACCGGCGTGCGCGGGCGGTTTCTGGTCTGGGGCGGCGCGCTGCCCTATGCCGAGGCGATCGCGGCCGATCAGCCGGTGCATGTGGGCTACAACCCGGCGATTTCCGGGCTGATCCTGAATTACAACCGCGTCCATTTCGAGTGGAAGCGGGCCAAGGGCGGCTATGCGCTGGCGATGGATGCGCGGTCCGAGCGCCATGTGCCCAAGGTCTATACCGCCGAGGTGGCGGCGGTATCGCGGCAGGCGCCGCTGTTCGAGTATCGGCAGGCGGGCGGGCGCGAGCATTGGACGGTGGCGGCAAGCGCGCTGGGCAAGGACGGCAGCCGCTGGTTGCCGGTGCGGCTGCCCGAGGCCTATGCGGGCGATGTGTTCCAGACGCTGGCGCGGGCGCGCGGCATCGATCTGCCCGCCCCCGAGCCGGTGCGGGCGCTGCCCGCGGGGGCGCAGGTGCTGGTGAGCCAGCCCTCGGAGGTGCTGCCGAAGATCCTGCGCTCGATGATGAAATATTCGACCAACATCACCGCCGAGGCGGTGGGGATGACGGCGACGGCGGCGCGGGGGGCGAATGCGGCGCGCGGCGCCTCGGGGGCGGCGATGAGCGACTGGCTGAGCGGGCGGCTGGGCGGCACGCGGGCGCGGTTTGTCGATCATTCGGGGCTGGGCGGCGATGACCGGATCGCGCCGATCGAGATGGTCAAGGCGGTGACGCTTTTGGGGCCGAAGGTCGGGCTGCGGGGCCTGATGAAGCCCTTCAACCTGCGCGACGAGGCGGGCGGCAAGGTCAAGGGCGCGCAGATCCGCGTCGATGCGAAGACCGGGACGCTGAATTTCGTCTCGACGCTGACGGGCTATATCACGGCGCCCGACGGCACCGAGCTGACCTTCGCGATCTTCACCGGCGATCTGGCGCGGCGGGCGAAATCGCGCGACGCCGAGCAGGCGGAGGGCTCGCGCGGCTGGGTCGGGCGCTCGAAACTGCTGCAAAGCCAGCTGATCACCCGCTGGGCGACGCTTTACGGCTGATCGGTCGATCCCGGCGGACGCGGGCGGGCGGTGGGCGGTTCGGTCTGCGGCTTGCCCGACCAGGGCTGCGGGTATTCCAGCCATTTCTGGATGAAGTTCCAGGATTGCTCGTGCCCGTCATGGGGCAGGGTGCAGGCGGAACAATCCTTGCGCGTCAACCCGTTGCGGTCGGTGTAGGTCTGATAGGGGCCGGGGCATTCATAGGCGATCAGCGGGCAGTAGCAAAACAGGCAGTTGAAGGCGCGTTTCACCCCCGGATGGCAGGGCAGGAACGGGCAGCTGGTGTTCGTGTAGCCCTTGAAGGCGGTGTTCGTCGTCGTGTCTTTCGGTTCCATGGCCTGGCCGCTCCGTTGTGTCGGGCCGAGGGCGGACAGGCGCGGCCCGCGCAGGCGGGCTCCATGCCTCCGGGCCCGCCGCCCGGGATGGTCTTTGGCCTGGCAGGTCTCCTGGCTTGCGGCTCGGGCGCCTGCTGCCCCTTCCCGGCCGGGGCCAGTGGGTGTTGCAGAAGGCTCGCCGCTTACAGTTGCGGGGGCAGCGCCGGAGTTGCACCGGCTTCCCTATTACCCTGCGGCAGCGTGCCGCAGGACCAAGGCCCGCTGAAGATGGGGGCGGGCGGGGGCGGTGTCAATCGGCTTTGCGGCTGGATGCGGGTCTTGTCCGCATCGGGCGGCTGTCAGAGCTTGACGTGACGCACCCGCGCGCCCCATTCGATCGCCACCGCATGCAGCCGGTCGATCGCCAGCTCGTCGCGGATTTCCTCGAGCATGCGCAATTCGGGCTGGTGCAGCACGCCATCGGCCGCCGCCACGTCGCAGGCCAGCGCATAGGCGGTCTCGAAGAGCTTTTCGGGCAGCGCCTCGCGCACGAGACCGAACAGGGCGGCAAGCCCCTCCTCCTCCTCGAAAAGCGCATAGACGGTCTGCGCCACGATGCGGATGCGGTCGATGTCATAGGTGGCGAAGATCGGCATGTGGTTCACCATCCGCTCAATGGCGACCAGCTCGGCGGTGCGGATCGTGGCGTCGGAGGCCGAAACGGCCACCATCACGGCAACGAGCGCATCCTGCGGCGAAAGCGAGGGAAGGGTGTCGGTCACGGGGGTTTCCTTTTCTGGCTCTGCCGCAAGAATTATTGACGTTTCAGGCCTCGTTCAATAGGTCAGGCGCGAGGCGCATGGGGCGCCCGGATGAGGATTTGCCATGACCACCCTGCGCGACGCTGCGATGAACTCCAAAGCCTGGCCTTTCGAGGAAGCGCGCCGGGTGCTCAAACGCTACGAAAAGGCGCCGCCGAAAAAGGGCCATGTGCTGTTCGAGACCGGCTATGGCCCCTCGGGTCTGCCGCATATCGGCACCTTCGGCGAGGTGGCGCGCACGACGATGATCCGCCGCGCCTTCGAGATCATCTCGGACATTCCGACGCGGCTTTTGTGCTTTTCCGACGATATGGACGGCATGCGCAAGGTGCCCGAAAACGTGCCGCAGCAGGAGCTGCTTTACGCGAATATCCAGAAGCCGCTGACCGCCGTGCCCGATCCGTTCGGCGAGTTCGACAGTTTCGGCAATCACAACAACGCCATGCTGCGCCGGTTTCTGGACACCTTCGGGTTCGACTATGAATTCGCCAGCGCGACGGATTATTACAAGTCCGGCAAGTTCGACGAGATGCTGATGCTTTGCGCCGAACGCTATGAGGCGATCATGGCGATCATGCTGAAATCCCTCCGCGAAGAGCGCCAGCAGACCTATTCCTGCTTCCTGCCGATCCACCCGGAAACCGGGCGCGTGCTGTATGTGCCGATGAAGCATGTCGATGCGAAAAACGGGCTGATCACCTTTGACGACGAGGACGGGCGCGAATGGACGCTGCCGGTGACGGGCGGCAAGGTGAAGCTGCAGTGGAAGCCCGATTTCGGCATGCGCTGGGCGGCGCTGGATGTCGATTTCGAGATGTATGGCAAGGACCACTCGACCAACACGCCGATTTATGACGGCATTTGCGAGGTGCTGGGCGGCCGCAAGCCCGAGCATTTCACCTATGAGCTGTTCCTGGACGATCAGGGGCAGAAGATCTCGAAATCGAAGGGCAACGGGCTGACGATCGACGAATGGCTGAGCTATGCGGCGACCGAAAGCCTGTCCTATTTCATGTATCAAAAGCCGAAGACGGCGAAGCGGCTGTGGTGGGATGTGATCCCGAAAGCGGTGGATGAATACCACCAGCAGCTGCGCGCCTATCCGACCCAGCCGGTCGAGAAGCAGATCGACAACCCGGTCTGGCACATCCACGGCGGCCAGCCGCCCGAGTCGAACCTGGTGGTGCCGTTTGCGATGCTGCTCAACCTCGCCTCGGTGGCGGGGGCAAGCGACAAGGCCGGGCTTTGGGGCTTCATCAAGCGCTATGCGCCGGAAGCCACGCCCGAGACCCATCCCGATCTGGACGCGGCGGCGGGCTTTGCGGTGCGCTATTTCCATGATTTCGTCGCGCCGACCCGGACCTTCCGGCTGCCCACGGACAAGGAACGCGCGGCGATGGAGGATCTGTTGGCGCGGCTGAAGGCGCTGCCTGCGACCGATCTGCACGAGCAGTTCGAAGACCCGTCCGAGGGGCTGCAAACGATCGTGTTCGCCGTCGGCACCGCGCATGGGTTCGAGCCGCTGCGGGACTGGTTCACCGCGCTTTACGAAGTGCTGCTGGGCCAAAGCCAAGGGCCGCGCTTTGGCGGCTTCATCGCGCTTTATGGCGTGCGCGAAACCATCGCGCTGATGGAGACCGCGCTGGCGGGCGGGCTGATCAAGCCCTGATTACGGTCTTAAATCACTGATAAGAAATACCTTTGCGCGCGTTGTCCGGGGCCCGGGCAGCGCGCGCTGTCGTCAGGTCTTCTTCAATCTTCGCGGCTAGTTCTGCTTGGACCGGGTGCGATCTCCCGGTGAAATCCCCGATCCTGCGCAGCGCCATGGGCGGTCGCGCGGCGTGTTCGCGCCGCGGCCGGTGGGCGCCTGCCGTGGCGCGGGGGGCTGAACATGAAGGAGTCTGGGATGAATATCGCGATCACTGACGGGGTGAACCTGACCCCCCCTGCGTTCGAACTGGGGCTGGGCCAATGGTCGAGCGAGAATGGCACGGCGGGCTCGGCCAGCTATGCCGGGGCTGCGAATGCGGTGCTGGTGCCGGCGGATGCCGATTTCGGCTCCTGTCTGGAGCTGGTGAAGACCCAAAGCACGCAGAAGCTGCGCTGGATGGGGCAGACGCCGATCCTGCCCGGCGTCTATCTGCGCATCACCGCCAAGGTGAAGGCGGTCTCGGGCAATTTCTGTGCGGTGCGGATCGCGGGCTATGCGATGAGCGCGGCGAATGCGCATGTGACCGGGCTGGTCGAAGTGGGCAGTTCGGTCACGCTGACCAGCTATGGCAAGGTGGTGACGGTGCAGGCGATCGTCGGCTCGGGCACGCGCACGGGCGTTGACATGGCCTGGGGCACGGCACCCGCCTATGGCCATTTCGGGCTTGATCTGACCGGGCAGACCGGGGGCGTGGTGCGGATCGAGGATATCGTCATCGAGGATATCACCGAGGCCTTCCTGCGCGATCTGATGGATGTGGTCGATGTGCGCGACTATGGCGCGAAAGGCGACGGCACGACCGATGACCGCGCCGCCTTTCTGGCCGCCGATGCCGCCGCCGACGGGCGCAGCCTGGTCGTGCCCGCGGGCAGCTATCGCATCGCCTCGTCGCTGTCGATCGACAGCCCGATCCGCTTCACCGGCACGCTGAGCATGCCGACCGCGGCGCGGCTGGTGCTGCAGAAGAATTTCGATTTTCCGACCTATGCGCAAGCCTTTGGCGATGAGGAGCTGGGGCTGAAGAAGGGCTTGCAGGCGCTGTTGTCCTATACCGACAACAACGTTTTCGACCTGTGCGGGCGGCGCGTCGAGCTGACCGGGCCGATCGATGTCAGGGCGGCGGTGCCCGACACCTCGAGCTGGGCGAACCGGCGGGTGCTGGCGAACGGGCAGATCTCGGTCAGCGACACTGCGGCCTGGGCCACCGTCACCGTCACCTCGAACGCGACCTATTCCACCGCGCAACCGACGATCCTGAGCAATGTGACCAATATCGCCAATATCCCGGTGGGCGCGCGGGTGAGCGGCACCGGCGTCGGCCGCGAGGTCTATGTGCAGGCGGTCGATCCCGGCGCCGCCAAGCTGACGCTGTCGCAACCGCTTTACGGCGGCTCGGGCACGCGCAGCTACACGTTCCGGCGCTACAAATATGCGCTCGACTTTTCCGGCTTCGACTCTCTGTCCCGCTTCACCATCGACAATGTCGAATTCCTGCTGGGCGGGTTCGCCAGCGGCATCCTGCTGGCGCGCGAGGGCGACACCTTCGGGCTGCGCGACTGCTGGATGGTGAAGCCGAAGGACCGCGCCATCACCTCGATCGGGCGGGGCTGCCAGAACCTTTACATCGACCGCTGCGACTTCCTGTCGAACGAGATGGATGTCAATGTCGAGACCCGGACCTCGGTCTGTGTCAATGTCAATGCGAATGACACGAAGATCCGGGATTCGCGCTTCGTGCGTTTCGGCACGACGATGGTCCTGGACGGCACCGGCCATGTGATCGTGGGCAATCACTGGTTTCAGGGCGACGGGCAGGTGGACGGGCCGCGGGTGCCGGGGCTGGTCTTCACCGCGCCGAACGTGCAGTCGACGGTGACCGGCAATTACATCGACAACAACTTCATCGAATGGACGAATGAGTATTCGCCCGATCCGAACCTTGGCACGCAATATTCCTTTGGCGGGCTGACGCTGACCGGCAACACCTGCATCATGGATGATGTCGCGGCCTGGGTGACCTGGATCTCGATCAAGCCCTATGGCAGCGGCCATTACATCCAGGGGCTGACGGTGTCGAACAATGTCTTCAAGTCGCTCAATGGCAATATCAACCGGATCGAGAAGGTGGACACGAGCTTTGCCGATCTCGACTATTCCCGCATGCGCAACATCACCTTCGAGAACAACATCTTCAACGCGGTCAACCAGATGACGGTGAACCCGGTGATGGTGCAGGTGACGCAGTCGAGCGCGCAATCGGTCTGGAGCGCTGATGCCTCGGCCTATCTGCCCTTTGGCGGCTGGGCGCGGAATGTCGAAAGCCTGGTGGCGGTGGGGGCGATCACCAATGCCGCGGGGGCGCGGGTGACCGCCATGCCCTTCATCACCGCCGAGCAGGGCACGTCGAAAAAGCTGGTCAATGTCACCTGGCCCGAGGCCGCCAAGGGCAAGATCAACCTGGTGATCCGGATGGACACCCCGAACTGAGGCGCGGCCTCAGCTGAGATCCGCGGGGGCAAGACGAAAGGCGCGGCCAAAGCCGCCGTTCAGTGCCCCCGCGTGCAACGAGAAGCCGACGAAGAAGAAATCGGGCAGATCGATGTAGAGCTTCGCCTTGGGGTGATCGCGCAGCCAGCGCGCATGCAGCGCTGCGGTCCGGGGCAGGGGCATGGCCGTGGCCAGAAGCGTCAGGCGCGGATGGGCCAGCGGATCGCCCTTCGGGCCGGGCTCGCCCAGCAGAAGCGAGACCCGCGGATCTTCCCGCAAGGCGCGCGAATGCGCTGAAAGCCCCGAGACCAGCGTGCAAAGCCCGCCCTCGGGCGTCGCGCCAAGGGCGATGCGGCTGACCATGGGAAAGCCGGTCTCGGGGTCGATCACGCCCAGGGCGCCGAACCGCGCCGCGGTGATCAGGTCCTGCGCCAGCTGCCGGGCCTGATCATCGGCGGGTTGCACGGGATCTTTCGGGGTTTCGGTCATCGGCTCTCCGAATGGTGAGGGCATCAGGCTTGACAGCGACCCTGGCGGCGCTGTTTGCTGCCCCTATCCATAACGAAGAAGTCGCCATGCGCAACGAGAGCCTGCCCGCAAGGGTCGGGGCCGAGCCCCTTTTGCCGATGTCCGTCACCGCCTTTGCCGAGGGCTACGATCTGGGGCGGCTGCGTGCCGATCTCCTGGCCGGGCTGACGGTGGCGATTGTCGCGCTGCCGCTGTCGATGGCGATCGCCATCGCCTCGGGGGTGGGGCCGGAGCGGGGCCTGTTCACCGCGATCATCGGCGGCTTCCTGATCTCGGCTCTGGGCGGGTCGCGGTTCCAGATCGGCGGTCCGGCCGGGGCCTTCATCGTGCTGGTGATGGCCTGTGTCACCACGACCGGGGTTGCGGGGCTGGTGCTGGCGACGTTCCTTTCCGGGCTGATGCTGGCGGTGCTGGGGCTGTTGCGGCTTGGATCAACCATCCGCTACATGCCCTATCCGGTCACGGTTGGCTTTACCTCGGGCATCGGGGTGATCATTTTCGCCAGCCAGATCAAGGATATGGCCGGGCTGACCCTGGCGGGCGGCGAGCCCGGGCCGATCTTGCAGAAACTGGCCGCGCTCTGGGCGGCGCGGGATACGGTCAGCCCGGCCGCGGTGGGCGTGGCGCTGGCCACCGTCCTCCTGATCGAGGCGCTCAAGCGCTTTGCCCCCCGCCTGCCCAGCCTGCTTCTGGGCATCGCCACGATCACGCTCGCCGCGACGCTGCTGAACCTGCCGGTCGAGACGATCCAGTCGCGTTTTGGCGGCCTGCCGCGGCTTCTGCCCGCCCCGGCCCTGCCCGAGATCTCGCTTGAGACGCTGCGGGCAGCGCTGCCCTGGGCCTTCAGCTTCACCCTTCTGGGCGCGATCGAGTCGCTTTTGTCGGCGATGGTTGCCGATGGCATGTCGGGCACGCAGCATCGCTCGAACATGGAACTTGTCGCGCAGGGCATCGCCAATATGGGGGCGGCGCTGTTTGGCGGCTTTTGCGTCACCGGCACCATCGCGCGCACCGCAACCAATGTCCGCGCCGGCGCCAGCGGCCCCGCGGCGGGGATGTTTCATGCGCTGTTCATCCTTGGTTTCATGATCGTCGCCGCGCCTCTGGCGGGCTACATTCCGCTGGCGGCGCTGGCCGGGCTTTTGGGCATCGTCGCCTGGAACATGATCGAGCGGCACGAGATGGCGGCACTGATCCGGTCTTCCAGGGGCGATGCACTGGTGCTGATCGTGACCTTCGTCGTCGTGATTTTCCGCGATCTGGCCGAGGGCATCGTGATCGGCTTCGCGCTGGGCGGGCTGGTCTTCATCCGTCGCATGTCCGAGATGACGGCGCTGGACGAGGGCGCCACGCATGCCCGCAGCGCCGGGCCCGCGCGTCGCGATGTCGTCACCTATCACCTGCGCGGCGCGGTGTTTTTCGGTTCGGTGGCACGGCTTGGCTCGGTGCTGGACCGGATCGCCAGCTATCCGCGGGCGATCCTGCTCGACGTGTCCGAGGTCGGCTTCGTCGACAGCACCGGGGCGCGGATGATCGGACAGATGGCGCAGAAACTGGGGCGCCGGGGCGAGCGGCTGATGGTGCTGGGCGCCACGCCCGCGATCGAGGCGGCGATGCGCGCGCAGGGCTTGGCCGAACCGCTGCTGTGCTATTGCCCCGATACCGAGGCGGCGCTGGCCAGGCTCGACGCCGCCTGAGGGCGATTCGGCCCGTGTCGCGGATGCCTGCGCGACAAGCCCCGCCGCGGCAGATCGCCGCGGCGCATCCCGGCTCTCCCGCCTGCGCCCGCGCCCTTGCTCCCGAAAGCGTGAACAGGACGGGAAACTCAAGAAATTTACAAAAAAACCGGACCTGACTGTGAACGAATTTACAAAATCCCACAGTCGGAATGGACAATTACATTGGGTGTGACAATCCCTTTACATTGCCCTAGGGGAATGATGCCTTGGGGTGTGACGGGTTTCTGCGGCCCGTGACGCGCCGTCAGAGAGGGAGGGACAGATGGGTATTCAAGATCAGGGGATCGTCGCGCCTGCGCTTCGGGAGGTTCCGGCTGGGTTTGAGACGGCGCATGCGGATGGCGCGAAATATCTGGAGATGTATCGGGACTCGATCGAGAACCCGGATGCGTTCTGGGGCCGCGAGGGCAAGCGGCTCGACTGGATCACCCCCTATACCAAGGTCAAGAATACCGATTTCACCTTCGGCAAGGTCTCGATCAAATGGTTCGAGGATGGCGTGCTGAACGCCTCGGTCAATTGCATCGACCGCCACCTGCGCGACCGCGCGCTGCAAACGGCGATCATCTTCGAACCCGATGATCCGGCCGAACCGGCCAAGCACATCACCTACAAGGAGCTGTCCGAAAAGGTGAACCGGATGGCGAATGTGCTGCTTTCGCAGGGCATCATGCGCGGCGACCGGGTGGTGATCTACCTGCCGATGATCCCCGAGGCCGCCTATGCGATGCTTGCCTGCGCCCGGATCGGCGCCATCCATTCCATTGTTTTCGCGGGCTTTTCGCCCGATGCGCTGGCGAACCGGATCAATGATTGCGGTGCCAAGCTCGTCATCACCGCCGACACCGCGCCGCGCGGTGGCCGCCGCACGCCGCTGAAAGCGAACACCGATGCCGCGCTGCTGCACTGCTCGGACAAGGTGCGCTGCCTGGTGGTCAAGCACACCGGCGATCAGATCAGCTGGGTGCATGGCCGCGATGTCGACCTTTTGTACCTGATGGAGCACGTCAGCCCCGAATGCCCGCCGCGGCCGATGAATGCGGAAGATCCGCTCTTCATCCTTTACACCTCGGGCTCGACCGGCAAGCCGAAGGGCGTCGTGCACACCACCGGCGGCTACCTCGTCTATGCCGCGATGACGCATCAGTATACGTTCGACTACAAGGACGGCGATGTGTTCTGGTGCACCGCCGATGTGGGCTGGGTGACCGGGCACAGCTACATCATCTACGGGCCGCTGGCCAACGGCGCGACGACGGTGATGTTCGAGGGCGTGCCGACCTTCCCCGATCCGGGCCGGTTCTGGGCGGTGTGCGAAAAGCACAAGGTCAATCAGTTCTACACCGCGCCGACGGCGATCCGCGCGCTGATGGGTCAGGGCCCGGAATGGGTTGAGAAATATGACCTTTCCTCGCTGCGCGTCCTTGGCTCGGTGGGCGAGCCGATCAACCCCGAGGCCTGGGTCTGGTACGACAAATATGTCGGAAAAGGGAAATGTCCGATCGTCGACACCTTCTGGCAGACCGAGACCGGCGGGCACATGATCACGCCCTTGCCCGGCGCGACGCCGACGAAACCGGGCTCGGCGACGAACCCGTTCTTTGGGGTGAAGCCGGTGGTTCTGGACCCGCAGACGGCGGTGCGGATCGGCGAGGTGGAATGCGAGGGGGTGCTGTGCATTTCCGACAGCTGGCCCGGTCAGATGCGCACGGTCTGGGGCGATCACGACCGCTTCCAGGAGACCTATTTCGGCCAGTATCGCGGCTACTATTTCACCGGCGACGGCTGCCGTCGCGACAAGGATGGTTATTACTGGATCACCGGCCGGGTCGATGACGTGATCAACGTCTCGGGGCACCGGATGGGCACGGCCGAGGTGGAATCGGCGCTGGTCGCGCATCCGCAAGTGGCCGAAGCCGCGGTGGTGGGCTATCCGCATGACATCAAGGGCCAGGGCATCTACGCCTATGTGACCCTGATGAACGGGATCGACCCCAGCGAGGATCTGCGCAAGGATCTGGTGAAATGGGTGCGCACCGAGATCGGGCCGATCGCGTCCCCGGATCTGATCCAATGGGCGCCGGGTCTGCCGAAGACGCGCTCGGGCAAGATCATGCGCCGGATTCTGCGCAAGATCGCCGAGAACGACTATGGGAGCTTGGGCGACATCTCGACGCTGGCCGATCCGGGCGTGGTGCAGGAGCTGATCGACAACCGGATGAACCGGGGGTGACCCGAAGGCGGGGGGCGCCGCCCCCCCGCCGCGTCGGCCGGATCACAGCCAGCGGCTGCGCCCGGTGCCCACCGCTTCTGCGACCGAGGCAAAGCCATCGCGCGCCAAAAGCGCATCCAGGCCGCGGGCCACCTCGGCCGCCAGGCCGATCCCCTTGTAGACCATCGCCGAGTAAAGCTGCACCGCCGAGGCCCCGGCGCGGATCTTTTCATAGGCCTCCTCGGCCGAAGAAATCCCGCCCACGCCGATCAGCGGCAATTTTCCATCCGTCAGTTTCGACAGCTGCGCCAAAACCCGCGTGGACTTTTCGAACAAAGGCGCGCCCGAAAGCCCGCCAGCCTGGCTTGAACTTGCACTTTTCAAACCTTCACGCGAAAGCGTCGTGTTCGTCGCCACGATCCCGTCGATCCCCACAGCATGGGCGACCTCGGCCACGTCCTCCAGCTCGTTGAGGCTCAGATCCGGCGCGATCTTCAGGAAAACCGGCAGCGGACGGGACAGCTCGGCACGGGCAGCCAGCACGCCGCGCAAAAGCGCCGAGAGCGCCTCCTTGCCCTGCAGCTCGCGCAGCTTTTCAGTATTGGGCGAGGAGACATTCACCGTGGCAAAGTCGATATGCGCGCCGGTGCGCTTCAGCACCGTGGCGAAATCGGCGGCCCGGTCGGCGCTGTCCTTGTTCGCGCCAAGGTTCAGCCCGACCGGCACGCCCGCAGGCCGCGCCGCCAGACGGGCCGCGATCGGCTCCATCCCCTCGTTGTTGAAGCCGAAACGGTTGATCACCGCGCGATCTTCCGCCAGCCGCCAGAGCCGCGGCCTCGGATTGCCCTCCTGCGGGCGCGGCGTCGCGGCGCCCACCTCGAGAAAGCCGAAGCCCGACCGCATCAGGGCCGCCAAAGCCACTGCATTCTTGTCGAATCCCGCCGCCAGCCCGACCGGATTGGGCAGCGCGAGCCCCGCGACCGTGGTTGTCAGCCGCGCGCCCGTCACCGGGCCAGAGCCGCGCAGCAGACCCATCTGCAGGGCTTTCAGCGCCAGACCATGCGCAGTTTCCGGGTCAAGCCCGTGCAGGAGCGTCAGCCCCAGCCGTTCGGTGATGTTCATAACAGCGCCTCGGGAAAAATATGGCCGCACAGGCCGAGCGGCAGCGCGGTGTCCCACACCACATCGGCCCGGCGCAAGCGGCGGTAAAGATGGGGGAAAAGTGCGCCACCCCGCGACACTTCCCATTTCAGATCGGCGCCCAGCGGTTCGATCGCCACCGCCACCAGCACCAGATCGCTTTCCGTGGCGAAATGTTTCGCCGCGGTTTCGACGACCTGCGCGGCAGTGGAAAAGTGGATATAGCCATCGGCCAGATCGATGGGAGCCCCCGCGGTTTCACCCGCGGCACAAAGCGCATCCCATTCGGGGCGGCGGAAGATCTTGTAGATCAGCATGCAGGTTTCATGCCCTTTGCCCGGAAAATGGTCAATCCCCGGCTGCGGGCTTTCGTCATGGCGCTGTCACGGTGGCGGTCACTGAAAAGCACAATCCGGTTTTGACAGCGCCGCCCCGCGCGCGTCACAGTCAGCCCATTCCCAACCGAGGAGGATCGAATGTCCGTCCGTCTGCTGCTTGCCCCTGCCGCGCTGGCGCTGAGCGCCGGGACCGCCCAGGCCGATTACACGCTGCACATCCTGCACACCAATGATCTGCATTCGCGCATCGAAGAGATCAACAAATACGACAGCACCTGTTCCGAGAAGGACGCGGCCGCGGCGAAATGTTTTGGTGGCATCGCGCGCGTCGCGGCCAAGGTGGCGGCGCTGCGGGCCGAGCTGGCGGGGCAGAACGTGATCGTGCTGGATGCGGGCGACCAGTTTCAGGGCTCGCTGTTCTACACCAGCTACAAGGGCGCGGACACGGCCGAGTTCATGTCGAAGATCGGCTATGATGCGATGGCCCTGGGCAATCACGAATTCGATGACGGTCCCGAGGGTTTGGCGGCCTTTGTTGGAAAAGTGCAATTTCCACTGCTTTCCGGCAACCTGGATCTGAGCCGAACATCGCTTAAAGACAAGATTGCCGATACCGTCGTGCTGCAGGTCGGGGGCGAGACGATTGGTCTCGTCTCGGCTTTGGCCACCGATACGGTGGAAACGTCCTCGCCCGGGCCGGACATTGTCTTTCAGGACGAGATCGAAAGTCTGAAGGCCGATGTGCAGGCGCTGACCGATCAGGGCGTGACGAAGATCATCGCGATCCCGCATACCGGTTTCGTCAAGGACCAGCAGATCGCCGCCGCCGTTCCGGGGATTGACGCGGTGGTGGGCGGGCATTCGCACACGCTTTTTGGCAAGGATGGCGCCGCCTATCCGACGATGGTCGGCGGGGTGCCGGTCGTCTCGGCCTATGCCTATTCGAAATACCTCGGCCATCTGGTGCTGACCTTCGACGATGCGGGCAATCTGAAATCGGCGGGCGGGGAACCGATCCTGCTTGACGCCTCGGTCACGCCCGATGCGGCGGTGGCGGCGCGGGTGGCGGAGCTGGCGAAGCCCTTGCAGAAGATCCGCGACAAGGTCGTTGCCGAAAGCAGCACCGAGATCGACGGCGCGCGCGATCATTGCCGGCAGATGGAATGTGCGATGGGCAATCTGGTGACAGAAGCGATGCTGGACCGCGTCAAGGGGCAGGGCATCCGCATTGCGATCACCAATGGCGGGGGCTTGCGGGCGTCGATCGATGCCGGGCCGGTGACGATGGGCGAGGTGCTGACGGTGCTGCCGTTCCAGAACACGCTCTCGACCTTCGAGGCGAAGGGCGCGACGATTTTGGCGGCGCTGGAAAACGGTGTCAGCGCGGTCGAGGAGGGCGAGGGGCGGTTTCCGCAGGTGGCCGGGCTGAAATTCAGCTTCGATCTGGCAAAGCCCGCGGGGGCGCGTGTCAGCGCGGTGCAGGTGGCGACCGCGCTCGGCTGGGCGCCGCTGGAGCCCACAGCGACCTACGGCGTGGTGACGAACAACTTCCTGCGCGGCGGTGGCGACGGCTACAGGATGTTCGCGGCCGAGGGGATGAACGCCTATGACTTCGGCCCCGATCTGGCCGATGTGACGGCGGAATTTCTGGCAAAGCACTCGCCCTATGCGGCGACGGTCGATGGCCGTATCGCGCGCAGGTAGAGGCTTCGCCCGGATTGCGCCGCGGGGAGAATTTCTCCCCGCTTTTCACTTGCTTGTGATCGGGTGTTGCGCAACCCTCCGGGCAGAGGTGCGGCATGAAACGATCCGGGATCACCACCGTCTGCGCGATCGATCGGTCATTTCGCGGATATCGAGGAGGACGAGGACCCGCAGCATCTGCTGGCCTCGGATGATGAAACGTGGCTGTCCTGACCCCAGCTGAGCTGTTGCGCAAGCTTTTCGAAACGGCCGTGGCGGCCGCGGACCCGATGCGGGTTCTGCCGCGGGTGCTGGGGCCGCGCCCGCCCGGCCGGGTGGTGGTGGTCGGCGCGGGCAAGGCCTCGGCACGGATGGCCGAGACGGTGGAGCGCCTCTGGGGCCCCTGCGAGGGGCTGGTCATCACCCGCTATGGCCATGCACGGCCCTGTCAATGCATTGAAATCGTAGAAGCATCGCATCCCGTGCCCGATGCCGCGGGGGTGGCGGCGACGCGGCGGATGCTGGATCTGCTGCGCGGAGTTGCGCCCGGGGATTTCGTGCTCGCGCTGATCTCGGGCGGCGGCTCGGCGCTGCTCTGCGCCCCGGCCGAGGGGCTGGCGCTGGCCGAAAAGCAGGCAGTGACCGCGGCGCTGCTCGCCTCGGGCGCGCCGATCGAGCAGATCAACACGGTGCGCAAGCATCTGAGCGCGGTGAAGGGGGGGCAGCTGGCGGCGGCGGCCTTTCCGGCGCGGATGCGGGCGCTGCTGATTTCTGACGTGGCGGGGGATGACCCGGGGTTCATCGCCTCGGGGCCGACGGTGGGGGATGACAGCACCCCGGCCGATGCCCTGAAAATCCTGCAAGATCATCGCATCGAGGTGTCGCAGAGGGTGCTGGAGCGGCTGCACGCGGGGTCGGGCGTGCTGGCTCCGGGCGCCCCGGCGCTTTCGCGCTGCGAGACCGTCATCGTCGCCGCCCCCGCGCAGTCCTTGCAGGCGGCGGCGGCGCTTGCCCGCAAGGAGGGCGCCGCGGTGCGGGTGCAAGGCCATGCGCTGACCGGCGAGGCGGCGGATCTGGGCGCGAAACTGGCGCGGATGGCGCAGACCTATGCCAGCGCCCGCCGCCCGGGCGAGCCACCGCTGGTTTTGCTCTCTGGTGGGGAATGTACAGTTTCCCTGCGCGGAACCGCCGGTATCGGCGGGCCGAATGTTGAATTTCTGCTATCGGCGCTGCGCACGCTGGATGGTGCGCCGGGGATCTGGGCGCTGGCCGCCGATACCGATGGCGTCGATGGTGCGGCCGAGGTGGCGGGTGCGGTGATCGGCCCGGATAGTCTGGCGAAGGCCCGGGCGCTGGGGCTTGATCCCGCGGCGGCGCTGGCCGGACATGATGCGCATCGCTTCTTCGCCGCGCTTGACGCTCAGGTGAAGCCCGGACCGACGCTGACCAATGTCAATGATTTCCGGGCTTTCCTGATCCTTTAGCGGCCCAGCACGCCGCGCAGCCGGGCGTGACGGTTGACATCCTTGTAAAGCAGATAGCGGAACGGCCCCGGCCCGGCGGCGTAGCAGGCCTGCGGGCAATAGGCGCGCAGCCACATGAAATCCCCCGCCTCGACCTCGACCCAGTCCCGGTTCAGCTTGTAAACGGCTTTGCCTTCAAGGACATAAAGCCCATGCTCCATCACATGCGTCTCCTCGAAGGGGATCAGCCCGCCGGGCTGGAAGGTGACGATGTTGACATGCATGTCGTGGCGCAGATCGGTCGGATCGACGAAGCGGGTGGTGGCCCAGCGGCCCTGGGTGTCGGGCATCGCGACGGGCTTGATCTCGCGCTCGTTCGTCACGAAGGCGGCGGGCTTTTCCAGTCCCGGCGCCGGTTCCCAAAGCTTGCGGATCCAGTGGAACCGCAGCGGATCATCGGCGCCGTTCTTCACCGCCCAGCGGCACCCGGCGGGAATGTAAGCATAACCGCCTGCCGCCAGCTCGTGGTCCTGACCGTCGAGCGAAAGCCACATCGCGCCCGCGGTGACGAACAGCACATGTTCCGCCCCGGTTTCGGCATCGGGCAGGTCGGCCCCGCCATCGGCGCCGACCTCCATCACATATTGGCTGAAGGTCTCGGAAAAGCCGCTCATCGGCCGCGCGATCAGCCACATCCGGGTCTGCGTCCAGCCCGGCAGGAAGCTGGTCACGATATCGGAAAAGCAGCCCTTCGGGATCACCGCATAGGCTTCGGTGAAGATCGCGCGTCCGGTCATCAGCGCGGTTTGTGGCGGCAGACCGCCGGGCGGGGTGTAATAGCCGGTCATGGCAGCAGGTCCTTCAGTCGGTGCCAGGCGATGCGTTCGACCTGATGGCAGGCCTCGGCGAATTCGGTGGCGCGGTCGTTGGCGATCCGGCGGCGGAAGGCCGCAAGGATCGCCGGTTTCGTGTGATCCTTCACCGCGATGATGAAGGGAAAGCCGAATTTCTCGGTGTAATCGTGGTTCAGCTCCTCAAACGCCACCCGTTCGGCATCGGTCAGCGCATCGAGCCCGGCCGAGGCCTGCTCGGCGGTGCTTTCCGCCGTCAGCCGATGCGCCCGGGCGAGTTTGCCCGCCAGATCGGGATGGGCCTTGAGCACGCGCAGCCGCTGCGTCTCCGGCGCCGAGCGGAACACCCGCGCCAGCAGGCTGGCGACGCCCTCGGCACAGTCATGCGCCGGGCCAAGCTCCAGCCCATGCGCCTTTTCGGCGATCCAGGGGCTGTGTTCGTAGATCGCGCCAAACGTGGCCACGAAGTCGGCTAGCGTCATTTCGCTTGGCCGATCAAAGTCTTGCGGCGGATGGGTGGCGGCCCAATGCGCCGCGATCTGGCCGCGGGTGGCAAACCAGACGCCGTCATGGCTGCGGGCGTAGTCCAGGAAGCGTTGCAGCCCCGCGATCTTGCCCGGCCGCCCGATCAGGCGGCAATGCAGCCCGATCGAAAACATCTTTGCTGCCCCGGCCGCGCCCTCGGCGTAAAGCGTGTCGAAACTGTCCTTCAGATAGGTGAAGAACTGCTCGCCCTCGATATAGCCCGGGGCGGTGGCGAAGCGCATGTCATTGGCTTCGAGCGTGTAAGGGATGATCAGCTGATCGCGGGCGCCGAGGCGCCGCCAATAGGGCAGGTCGTCATCGTAACTATCGGAAATCCAATCGAAACCGCCTTCCTCTGCGGTCAGTTGCACGGTGTTGGCCGAACAGCGCCCGGTATACCAGCCGCGCGGCCGTTCGCCCACCACCTCGGCATGCAGCCGGATCGCCTCGGCGATCTGGCGGCGTTCCTCGTCCTCGGCCATGTCGCGATGCTCGACCCATTTCAGCCCGTGGCTGGCGATTTCCCAGCCCGCCGCCTTCATCGCCGCGACCTGTTCGGGGCTGCGGGCAAGCGCGGTGGCGACGCCGTAAACAGTCACCGGCAGCGCCATCCCGGTGAACAGCCGATGCAGACGCCAGAACCCGGCGCGGGCGCCGTATTCGTAGATCGATTCCATGTTCCAGTGGCGCTGGCCGGGCCATGGCGCGGCCCCGGCAATGTCGCTCAGGAAGGCTTCCGAGGCGGCATCGCCATGCAGGATGCAGTTTTCGCCGCCCTCTTCGTAGTTCAGCACCAGAGAAATCGCGATCCGGGCCTTCCCGGGCCAGCGCGCATCGGGCGGGGTGCCGCCATAGCCGCGCATGTCTCTGGGATATCGGATCATCTGGTCCTCCGGTCCGGCTGCAAGGGGATTGCATGGGCGAGAGTTTCAGGTTTTTTTCGAAAAGGAAATCATCCGTTTCGTGCCTTGCCGTGCGAACTCGCGGCGAGGGGGGGCACTGCAAAGGAGGCGGCGATGGCCGGATATCTGACGACCCATGTGCTTGATACCGCGCGGGGCTGCCCGGCGGAGGGCATCGAGATCGAGCTGAGCCGCATCGACGCCACGGGGCGCCATCTGCTGGCCCGAAGCCGCACCAATGCCGATGGCCGGACCGATGCGCCGATCCTCGCCGCGGCGGAATTCGCGACCGGCTGTTACGAACTGGTCTTCCACGTCGGCGCGTATTTGCGGCACAGCGGGCAAGGCGCGGCAGAGCCGCTGTTTTTGGATGAAATTCCGATCCGCTTCGGCATGAATGACGCAGGGGCACATTATCATGTGCCCCTGCTGCTGTCGCCTTACGGCTATTCGACCTATCGCGGCAGTTGAGCCGGATCAGAAATCTTCCCAGTTGTCCTCGGCCGGGGCGTTTTTGACCGCCAGAGTCGAGGCCCGGGCGCTGGCGCGCGGTGCGGGAGCCGGTGCTGGGGCAGGTGTCCGTGCCCGTGTCGGTACCGGCGCCTTCGCAGGGGCGGCGGCGCGGGTCGGGGGGGGCGCTGCCGGTTCGGCGGGCGCAGGTGCCACCGGCGCCGCCGCCACGGGGCGGGTTGAGCGGAAGTTGCTTGCCGGAGCCGCGGTCGCCTGCTGCGTGCCAAGGCGGAACCGGCTCATCGTCGCGTTCAGCCCATCCGCCTCGCGGGCCAGCGACTGGCTGGCGGCCGTTGTTTCCTCGAACATCGCGGCATTGTGCTGGGTGACCTGATCGAGCTGCAGGATCGCGGTGTTGACCTCGCTCAGACCCGCGGATTGCTCGGTGGTCGAGGCGGTGATGTCCGACATGAAGGTGACGATTTCGGCGACAGAGCCCTGGATGCCGTCCAGCGCGCTGCCCGCCTGGCCGACAAGTTCCACGCCGCGTTTCACCTGGCTGGCCGAATCCGAGATCAGACCGGCGATTTCGCGCGCCGCTTCCGAGGACCGTTGCGCCAGCGCCCGCACTTCCGAGGCGACGACGGCAAAGCCGCGTCCCGCTTCGCCCGCGCGGGCGGCTTCCACCCCCGCGTTCAGCGCGAGCAGGTTGGTCTGGAAGGAGATTTCCTCGATCACCGAGGTGATGCGCGAAATCTTGTTCGAGCTTTCGGAAATCTCGCCCATCGCCTGCACGGCCTCGCGCACGACCTGACCGCTCGATTCGGTGTTGCGCCGCGCCAGAGCCACCATGTCATTGGCCTTCAGCGTGCGATCGGCGGCCGATTTCACCGAAGCGGTCAGCTGGTTCAGCGCCGCGGCGGTTTGCTCGAGCGTGGCGGCCTGCTGCTCGGTCCGACGCGAGAGATCCTCGGCGGCACGCGAGATGCCGCCCGATTCGCTGCGGATCAGGTTCGAGTTTTCCAGCACCAGCGCCATCGCTTCGCGCAGCTTCGCCGTGGCGTCGTTGTAATCGAGGCGCAGCTGCTCGTAATCCCCCGGGAAGGGCTCGCGGATCGCTTGCGTCAGATCGCCTTCGGCCAGATGGCGCAGCACATCGCGCAGCTGGTCCACCACCTGACGCTGTTCGGCCGCGAGACGTTCGCGTTCGATCCGGGCGCTCGCTTCGCGGGCGTCGATCTCCGACATGTCGGTGCCGATGGCGACGATGCGCCGGATCGCACCCTTGCGGTCACGCACCGGGGTCATCGCGCCGTTGAGCAGAAGATCATGCCCGTCGATCGAAATCAGCATCCGCCCGATCACGTTTTCGCCGCGCGCAATCGCTTCGAAAGCGATCTCGCCGGTCGCTGCCACGCGAATCAGCTGCGAGAAATCCATGCCGATCAGCTGCGACTCGTCGCGGCGCGCGACCACGCACATCGCCCCGTTTGCCGCGCTCATCCGGCCGTCCGGGGTGAATTCCACCCGCAGCTGCGTCGCGTCGATCGCTTCGGTGATTGCAACGTTGCGCCGGGCCTCGGTGATGTCGTGCCATTCGGCGACATGGCCGATCTTGGTGCCCTCCGCCGTCAGCACCGGATTGGCTTCGACCACCAGGGTTCCCGAGGACAGATCCTGCTCGGTGCGCAGCGAGGTCCGGGTGTCGGCGTCCAGCCCGCGCGCGATCTCGCTGCTGCCCTCGAGCAGGCGATCCGCGCGATAGCCGATCATGTTTTCCGGGTCGAAATCCGGGTTGCGGGCCTGGATCGCCGCGGCATGCACGCGCATCAGCTTCACCATCGCCGCGTTCACCCAGGTGATTTCATGCGCCGAGTCGGTCAGCATGATCGCGGTCGAGGCCGAGGTCAGCGCCGTGCCCCGCATCAGCGCGACGCGGTTCGTCGCTTCGGCCTGTTCCAGCGAGTGCCGGAAGGCTTCGAGCGATTTCGCGATATGGCCAATTTCGTCTTTGGTGCCGGTATAGGGCACGGCGGTGGTCAGGGCGCCGCCGGCGATCGCGGACATCGCGCTGTTGATCCGGCCCAGCCGCTGCGCGATCATCGCGCGGAAGACGAAGCTGGTGATCAGCATCGCCACGATCAGGATCAGCCCGGCAACGATCAGGCCGGTGCGGGTGTTCGCGGCGATCTCGGCATTGGTCTTGGCGTCGGACCAGTGCGACAGCACAAAGCCAAGGACAGAGCCGTTGGACGGGCTGATGATCGGGGTGGCGATCGACAGGCCGTCTTCGGAGGTGACCACCGAATTCTGCCCGACAAGGGTCTTCGCCATGGCTTTCAGCCCGGAGGTGTCAACCCCCTGGGCGGCATAGCTGGCGACGGCTTCGCCCTTGGTGTTGACCGCCATGATCGAGTCGGACGGGTTCGAGGGATCGTCCACAACCTCCTTGATGGCCTTGCCCAGCGCCAGATTGTCCGCAAAGCGCATCGGCCCGACCAATTGCTTGGCAAGGATGCCGTTCGCGCCCTGGGCTTGTTGTTGCAGTTGCTTCAGGGCCAGTTCCGAGGTCGCATGCACGTTGTAGAGCGTCATCGAGACCGCGACCGTCAGCACGGAAACGGCGACCAGAAGCGTGGCGCGGAAGAAGCTGGAATGAAAGAAGCTGACGGAAGCAGACGTCTTGGCGCTCATCTGGGGCCCCGGTTTACTGAATCATTTCGGCGTTGAGACCCACCGTCATCGACCCGATCGGGGCGTTGCTGGCGGGATCGGTCACGGTGAAGGACGCCTGCACCGAATAGCTGTTGGAGGATTCGTCGAACTCCATCTCGCCGATATGGATCGCCTCGGCGCCTTTCGGATAGGTGAAGCCGAATTTCGCCTCGTCACCCTGCCAGTAATCCGAGGTCGCCCCGGACTGGGCAACGTTCAGCCCGCGGTTGTCGGTCACGAAGGCTTCGGTGAAACGGCCGCCGCTGGCCTCGATTTTCGCCTTGAGCGCCTGCGACGGCGGCGCGGACAGGATCTGATCGATGGTCGGGCGAGTTGCGGCCTCCAGCTCGGCGCGCCAGGTGGCGTCAAGCTCGTCGATCTGCGACTGGGTCAGCGTCGCATGCGCCTCGTTCGCGGCGATCACCGCCGCGACAAGGGCCGGGTCGGCCGCCCAGGCGCGCAATTCGGTGTTCACGATGTTGGTGATTTGCGTCGACATATCCTCGGCCTGGGCGGGCAAGGCGAGAAGGGCAAGCGCAAGCGTTGCGGCGCGAAACTTCATGGTCGGACTCCGGTTGCGGGGATGCGTTTCCCGTGAACATTTGCCGCACACCATAGCCCGCAACTCTTTCTGCCCGATTAATCGCCAAGAATCCTCCCAACCCCGCTCTTTTGAGCCGCTGCCCTTGCAGGGGGGGCCGCGCGACACTAAGACTTGGGTAACAGACGCGCGCTAAGGCTTGGCGGACATCACGAGGAAAGGCAGCGAATGAAAGACCCGGTCGACCTTTACATGAACACGCTGGTGCCGATGGTGGTCGAGCAGACCTCGCGCGGCGAGCGGGCCTATGACATCTATTCCCGCCTGCTCAAGGAGCGGATCATCTTCCTGGCGGGGCCGTTCCATGACGGCATGTCGAGCCTGATCTGCGCCCAGCTGCTGTTCCTCGAGGCCGAGAATCCCTCGAAGGAAATTTCCATGTATATCAACAGCCCCGGCGGTGTCGTCACCTCGGGTCTGGCGATTTACGACACCATGCAATACATCCGCCCGAAGGTCTCGACGCTGGTGATCGGCCAGGCCGCCTCGATGGGCTCGGTGATCGCCTGTGCGGGCGAAAAGGGCATGCGCTTCTCGCTGCCGAATTCGCGGATCATGGTGCACCAGCCCTCGGGCGGGTTCCAGGGTCAGGCGACGGATATCATGATCCACGCCCGCGAGACCGAAAAGATCCGCCAGCGGCTTTACGAAATCTACGTCCGCCACACCGGCCGGTCGCTCGAGGAAGTGGCCGAGGCGCTGGAGCGCGACCGCTTCATGTCGCCCGAAGAGGCGCTGGAATGGGGCCATCTCGACGAGATTCTTTCGGCGCGGCCGAGTCTCGACGGCGGAAAATGACTGGTCGATGACCGCTCTTAACCGGAGCGGGGAATTTGCGATTGAGAAGAACGTGGTGCTGCCCTAGACTTCGGTCCAGGACAGCCCCCAAAGGCCCGGGTCGGGCCATTCGAGGATGACGATGGCGAACAATTCCGGCTCCGACAGCAAGAACACCCTTTACTGTTCGTTCTGCGGCAAGAGCCAGCACGAGGTGCGCAAGCTGATCGCGGGCCCGACCGTGTTCATCTGTGATGAATGCGTCGAGTTGTGCATGGACATCATCCGCGAGGAGACCAAGACCACCGGTCTCAAGGCGACGGATGGCGTGCCGACGCCGCGCGACATCTGCAAGGTGCTGGACGATTACGTGATCGGTCAGATGCATGCCAAGCGCGTGCTCTCGGTTGCGGTGCACAACCATTACAAGCGTCTGAACCACGCCTCGAAACAGGATGTGGAGCTGGCGAAGTCGAATATCCTGCTGATCGGTCCGACCGGCTGCGGCAAGACGCTCTTGGCGCAGACGCTGGCGCGGATTTTGGACGTGCCCTTCACCATGGCCGATGCGACGACGCTGACCGAGGCCGGTTACGTCGGCGAGGATGTGGAAAACATCATCCTGAAGCTGTTGCAGGCCAGCGAGTACAACGTCGAACGGGCGCAGCGCGGCATCGTCTATATCGACGAAGTCGATAAAATCACCCGCAAATCGGACAATCCCTCGATCACCCGCGATGTCTCGGGCGAGGGGGTGCAACAGGCGCTTCTGAAGATCATGGAAGGCACCGTGGCGAGTGTTCCGCCGCAGGGCGGGCGCAAGCATCCGCAGCAGGAATTCCTGCAGGTGGATACGACGAACATCCTGTTCATCTGCGGCGGCGCCTTTGCGGGGCTGGATCGAATCATCGCGCAGCGCGGCAAGGGCTCGGCGATCGGCTTTGGGGCCGATGTGAAGGACCCGGAATCGCGCGGGGCCGGGGAGCTGTTCAAGGAGCTTGAGCCGGAAGACCTGCTGAAATTCGGTCTGATCCCGGAATTCGTTGGCCGTCTGCCGGTGATCGCGACGCTGGAAGATCTGGACGAAGCCGCGCTGGTGACGATCCTGACCGAGCCGAAGAACGCGCTGGTCAAGCAATACCAGCGGCTGTTCGAGATCGAGGGCGTGAAGCTGACCTTCACCCCCGATGCGATGAAGGCGATCGCCGCCCGCGCTATCAAGCGCAAGACCGGCGCGCGCGGCCTGCGCTCGATCATGGAGGACATCCTGCTCGACACGATGTTCGAACTGCCGGGTATGGAAGGCGTGCGCGAGGTGGTGGTGAACGATGAAGCGGTGGAAATGGCCAATGGCGCCAAGCCCTTGCTGATCTACGCCGAGAGCTCGGGCAAGAAAGAACCGAAGACCGCAGGCTGAGCCCCGGTCGGCGTGAACCAGAAGGGCGGGGAAACCCGCCCTTTGTGCTGATCGGGTCCGCAAAACACTGGACCTTGACGGCCCTGCCGCTATAACGGGGCCAAAGATGCGGAGGTGAGATATGAAATTCCTGCTGCGCCTGCTGACGTGGTGGAACAGCCAGACTCTCGGCACCCAGATCTTTACCGCGCGTCACGGGGTGAAGGTCGGTGAGGACGCCGAGGGCAATTGCTACTATCAAAGCAAGGATGGCAAGCGGCGCTGGGTGATCTATAACGGCGAAGTGCAAGCCAGCCGCATCCCCCCCGATTGGCACGGCTGGATCCATTTCACCTGGAACGAGCCGCCGACCAAGGCGCCGCTGGACCACAAGCCCTGGGAGCTGCCGCATCAGCCGACACAGACCGGTCTGGCCACGGCCTTCGTGCCGCCGGGCTCGCTGCGCCGCGCCGAGCCGGTAGCCCGCACCGATTATGAGGCCTGGCAGCCGGAGTAACCCGGACCAGACCTGTCCCTCCGCGCAACCGGCTGGAAATCATGAGTGAAAATCGTCTTGAAGTGCTCACCGGGGCGGCCGTTCTGGCCGTCGCGGTCGGTTTTTTTCTCTGGGCGGGGCAGGGGCACAGCCTCGGCGCTTCCGCAAGCGGCTATCCGCTGAAGGCCTCGTTCCGCTCGGTCGAGGGGATTTCGGTGGGCACCGATGTCCGCATGGCCGGGGTCAAGGTCGGTACGATCACCGATATCGCGTTGAACCCGCAGACGTTTTTTGCCGATACCACGGTGGCGATGAAATCGGGCATCGAGATTCCCGATGACAGCCAGATCCTGATCGCGACCGAGGGGCTCTTGGGCGGCGCCTTTGTCGAGATCCTCCCCGGCGGCAGCCCGGTCAATCTCGGCCCGGGCGAGGAAATCGTCGATACCCAAGGCGCGGTTTCGGCGCTGGGGCTGATGATGAAATTCGCCGGTGCCAAGGATGGCGACAAGGCCCCCGAGGGGTCGGCGCCGTGATTCGCGCGGCGCTGGTCGCTGTTTTGCTCTCAGCCGGGGCCGCCGTGGCGCAGAACGCCCCCGAGGGGCTGGCTGCGGCCCCGGGCGCCTTTCTGCGCGGGCTCGACAAGATTGCCGGGGCGGCCAGCGATCTGACGCTCTCGGTCGGGGAAAGTGTCACCTACGGCTCGCTCTCCGTGCGTCTGGTCGATTGCCGCTATCCCGCCGAGGACCCGGCCTCGAACGCTTATGCTTTTCTCGAAATCACCGATACCGCGATTGACCGCGAGGTGTTCCGCGGCTGGATGATCGCGCAGAACCCGGCGCTTTCGGCGCTGGATCATCAGCGCTATGATGTCTGGGTCCTGCGCTGCAAGATCGACTGAGCCGTCGCGGGCGGCGGGGCGGCGAAATCCGCCCGCTGCCCCAGCGCCAGCCGCAGGCGCTTGCGATATTCGATCCGGGGAATTTCCACCGCGCCCAGGCTTTGCAGATGCGGCGTCAGATATTGCGTGTCGAACAGGCTGAAACCGCCGCGGATCAGCCGGTCGACCGTATAGGCCATCGCCACTTTCGACGCATTGGGCGCGCGCGAGAACATGCTTTCGCCAAAGAACGCGCCCCCCAGCGTCACCCCGAAGAGGCCCCCCACCAGATCCCGGCCCTGCCAGACCTCGACCGCATGGGCCGCGCCCAGATCATGCAGCGCGTCATACAGGCTGAACAGCGCCGCATTGATCCAGGTCTCGGGCCGGTCGGCGCAGCCTTCGACCACGGCGCGAAACGCGGTATTTGTTCGAATTGTGAAAGTCTCGCGGCCAATGACCCGCGCCAGTGACCGCGAAATGTGGAAATTCTGCAAGGGAACCACGCCGCGCAGCCGCGGTTCGAACCAATGCAGCTCTGCCGCGTCGCGCGCCGCGGCCATCGGGAAAATGCCTTGTGCATAGGCCGAAAGCAGTAATTCCGGACTAAGCCCTGCCGTCATCGTTGCCAACCGTCACCCCGCTCCATAGACTTGCCCGAGTTTGACACGAAAGCGCGGCAATGCCATGGGATTTTTCGATTTTTTGCGCTCGGTCGCGCGCTATGAGCGCGATGATTACGGGATCGGACGGCTCAATCAACGCCATCGCAAGCTGATCGCGCCGATTGCCGCCGATCTGGCCGGGGCGCGGGTGCTGGACCTTGCGGCGCATGACGGGCGCTGGGCCTATGCCTTCGCTGCGGCGGGGGCGGCCGAGGTGGTGGGGATCGAGGGGCGGCAGCATCTGATCGACCGTTTCGCCGAATTCCCGCAAGACGAAGCCGCCGCCCGCGTCACGCTGCGCTGCGGCGACATTTTCGAGGGCATGGAGGCCGATCTGGCGGCGGGGGCGCGCTATGACGTGGTCGGCGTGCTGGGTATCTTTTACCACATCATGGACCATTTCCGGCTGCTGCAGCTGGTGACCCGGTTCCAGCCACGGCTGGTGCTGCTCGACAGCGAGTTTTCGCAGCGGCCGGGGCAGGTGATCGACCTTGTGCGCGAGGACCCGGGCAAGGATCTGAACGCGCTGGCGCAGGTCGCGGGGCAGGAAAAGGCGCTGATCGGGATTCCAAGCCTTGGCGCGCTCGAGGCGATGGCGGATGTGCTGGGCTACCGGACCGACTGGGTGGACTGGTCCGATGTGCGGCCGAACAAGCGGCGTTTTGTGGCCGATTACTTCCGCCCCAAGGGCAAGCGCCGCGCCACCTGTGTCTTGCGTCCGAAGACATGAAAACGCCCCCTTGCGGGGGCGCTTTCGTCAACCGTAGGTCTTGGCCAGCCATTTCTCGAGCCAGTGGATCGAGTAATCGCCCTTCAGGATGTCGGGCTCTTCCAGCAATTGCCGGAACAGCGGGATCGTGGTGTCGACGCCATCGACAATCAGCTCGCCCAGCGCGCGGTTCAGCCGCGCCAGCGCCTCGTTGCGGTCGCGGCCGTGCACGATCAGCTTGCCGATCAGGCTGTCGTAATAGGGCGGGATCTTGTAGCCGTCATAAAGCGCCGAATCGATCCGCACCCCCAGGCCGCCGGGGGCGTGGTATTGCGTGATCTTGCCGGGGCAGGGGGCGAAGTTCGGCAGTTTTTCGGCGTTGATCCGCACTTCGATCGCATGGCCGCGGATCTGCAGATTTTCCTGGCGGAACTCCATCTCCTCGCCCGCCGCAACGCGGATCTGTTCGCGGACAAGATCGACGCCGAAGATGCCCTCGGTCACCGGATGTTCCACCTGCAGGCGGGTGTTCATCTCGATGAAGTAGAATTCGCCGTCTTCATAGAGGAATTCGATCGTGCCCGCGCCGGAATAGCCCAGCTCGCCCATCGCCTTGGCGCAGATGCCGCCGATGCGGGCGCGCTGTTCGGGGGTGATGCAGGGGCCGGGGGCTTCCTCAAACACCTTCTGGTGGCGGCGCTGCAAGCTGCAATCCCGCTCGCCCAGATGCACGGCGCGGCCGCGGCCGTCGCCGAAGATCTGCACCTCGATGTGACGCGGCCTTTGGAGATATTTCTCCATATAGACCTCGTCATTGCCGAAGGCGGCCTTGGCCTCGCTGCGCGCGGTGCGGAAGGCGATTTCGAGTTCCGCTTCCGATTGCGCGACTTTCATGCCGCGCCCGCCGCCGCCCGCGGTGGCCTTGATGATCACCGGATAGCCCATCTCGGCGGCGGCCTTTTTCGCCGCCTCGAAGTCGGGCACACCGCCGTCGGAGCCCGGAACCACCGGAATTCCCAGCTTTTTCGCCGTGTCCTTGGCGGTGATCTTGTCGCCCATGATGCGGATATGTTCCGCCTTCGGGCCGATGAAGGTGATGCCGTGATCTTCGAGCACCTGCACGAAGGTGGCGTTTTCCGACAGGAAGCCATAGCCCGGGTGGATCGCCTGCGCGCCGGTGATTTCGCAGGCGGCGACGATCGCGGGAATGGAGAGGTAGCTTTCCGAAGACGGGTTCGGCCCGATGCAGACGCTTTCATCCGCCATGCGCACATGCATGGCGTCGGCGTCGGCGGTGGAATGCACCGCCACCGAGGCGATCCCCATCTCGCGGCAGGCACGGATCACGCGCAGCGCGATCTCGCCCCGGTTGGCGATCAGGATCTTGTCGAACATTGCGACCTCACTCGACGATCATCAGGGGCGCGCCGTATTCGACCGGCGAGCCGTCGTCGACGAGGATGCGCTTCACCGTGCCCGATTTCGGTGCCGGAATGTGGTTCATCGTCTTCATCGCCTCGACGATCAAGAGCGTCTGGCCTTCCTTCACCGTGTCGCCGACCTTCACGAAGGCCGAGGCGCCCGGCTCGGGGGCCAGATAGGCGGTGCCGACCATCGGCGAGGTGACGGCGCCCGGGTGATTGGCCGGATCGGCATCGGTCGCAGGGGCGGCGGCGGCAGCAGCGGCGGGCGCGGCGGCGACGGGGGCTGCCAGCGCCGGGGCGGCATAGACCGGGGCGGGGGCGGCGACGACGGTCGCCTGTTTCACCACGCGCACTTCAAGACTGTCGTCTTCGCCATATTCCCGCACGACCGCGATTTCGGTCAGGTCGTTCTTGTTCAGCAACTCCGCCAGCGCCTGAATGAAGGCGACGTCGTTTTCATGCGATTGTTTGGTCATGCGGTCCTCGAAAAACTCTTCAGGGGCCCCGGGGCTTGGATGGGGTGCGTTCATGTGCCCCGCTTATACGCGAGCCGCGCGGGCGAGGAAAGCGTGAACGGATGACGCAGGGGCAAGGCCCCGGGCGGGCCGCCACGGGCCGCTGTGGCGATGAAAACGGGCCGCACCTGCGCCATCGGCCGCACGACCCGGTGGGTCGGCGGCAAGGCGTCGGTGCGGCCAGAGTCCGAAACACCGCCCGCGGGCTGCGCGGGTGTGCGGAAGATGCGCAGGGCCGGGACGACCGCCCGGCCGCGTTCAGCGCACGACGTCGAGACTGGGTTCGGCGGTCTCCGAGGTGGCCTGCCAGTCGGGATTGGGCTGCGGTGCCGGTTGCGGCGCCGGTTGCGGGGCAGCCTCGGCCGCGGGTTGCGCCTGCGGCTCGGCCGCGACAGAAGGCTCCGCGGGCGGTTGCTCCGGCTCTTCGGACCGGGCGGCCGCCGGGGCGGGCGCGGTCTCTTGCGGCGGCACGGCCATCAGCGCCGCGGCCTGGGCTTCAAGCGGCGTGACATCGAAGGTCGGCGGCGGGCCGGTCGGCGCATCCGGATCAGGCACCGCCTCGGCGCGGCTTTGCGCCAGAACGGCGGTCTCGACGGCCACATCGCGGTTGCGCGTCTGCAATTGCACGCTGCGCGCAAGTTGCGCCTGGGTGCCGACCTCGGCCCCCATGCCGGAATTCGTGCCCGACGACGTGTTTGCCGGTTCGACAGTCGTCGCCGGCGCTTTCTTTGGTGGCACCATGCTCAGCAAAGGTGACCATCCGACTTGGGGCATCAGCCCCGATATGCGGTCCATTTCCCCACTCTCCTCGCGGTTTTACCCCTGTCAACAAGGATGCGCCCGGCAAGTTACCCAAGAGTTACCGAATCCAAGCATTTTGCCGAAGGGTTAACGCCGCGCCCGGGGTCAGGGCCGCAGCAACCGCGTGAAAAGCGTGTCGAGGAAGGGCTCCGCCTCGGCAAAGGGATCGTGACCGGGGCCGAGCACGGCGCGGACCTGCACGTCGAAATCGGCGTAGTGCTGCGTCAGCGCCCAGATCGAAAACAGCAGATGATGTGGATCGACCGGGGCGATCCTGCCCGCCTCGGCCCAGCCGCGGATGATCGCCGCCTTTTCATCGACGAGCGCCTTCAGATCGACCGCCAGCGTGCCCCCCATCCGCGGCGCCCCCTGCAGGATTTCATTGGCAAAAAGCCGACTTTCGCGCGGCATCGCCCGGCTCATCTCCAGCTTGCGGCGCATGTAGCGCATGATCTCGTCGCGCGGCTCGCCCGTGGCGCGGATCTCGCGCAGCGGCGCCAGCCAGACATCGAGCAGCGAGCTGAGCAGCTGCAGATGGATCGCCTCCTTGGAAGGGAAATAATAAAGCAGGTTCGGCTTCGACAGCCCCGCCGCGGTGGCGATCTGATCCAGCGTCGCGCCGCGGAAGCCCTGGGCCGAAAACACCTCCAGCGCGGCCTCAAGGATCGCGTCGATGTTGCGCTTCTGGATGCGGGTGAGCGGACGCGGGGCGGGTCCGGCGGTCAGGGAATCGGTCGCCGCGGATTCGGCGGGCACCGGCGCGGAAGGCATCGGGTTGGAAGGCATGCGGTCACTATCCTTTGGCGGGGCCGTTTCGGCCTCTTGCGCGGGCGCGGAAAACTTGACGCCGCCCGTGCCGATGTTAGCCTGATGCTGACCATTCGGTCAAACGACCCGGCCTGCCGATCGGGTGCAAAAAACGGCCCAAACGGGCCAATCAGGGAGACTTCCATGGCGCTCGACCGCAAGACGCCCAATGACCTCAACGCCTTCTGGATGCCGTTCACCGCGAACCGGCAATTCAAGAAAGCGCCCCGGATGTTCGTGGGCGCCAAGGACATGCATTATACCACTGCCGATGGCCGTCAGGTGCTGGATGGCACGGCGGGGCTGTGGTGCTGCAACGCCGGCCATTGCCGGCCGCGCATCTCCGAGGCGATCGCGAAACAGGCGGCCGAGCTGGATTACGCGCCCGCCTTCCAGATGGGGCATCCGGCGGCCTTCGAGCTGGCCAACCGCATCATCGAGATCGCGCCCGAGGGGATGGAACATGTGTTCTACACCAATTCGGGGTCCGAGTCGGTCGAGACCGCGCTGAAGCTGGCCATCGGCTATCACCGTGCCCGCGGCGAGGGCGCCCGGACCCGGCTGATCGGCCGCGAGCGCGGCTATCATGGGGTGAACTTCGGCGGCATCTCGGTCGGCGGCATCGTCACCAACCGCAAGATGTTCGGCAGCCTGCTGACCGGCGTCGATCACCTGCCGCACACCCATCTTCCGGCGCAGAACGCGTTTTCGAAGGGCCAGCCCGAACATGGGGCGAACCTGGCCGACGAGCTGGAACGCATCGTCGCGCTGCATGGCGCGGAAACCATCGCCGCCGTCATCGTCGAGCCGATGGCGGGCTCGACCGGGGTTCTCCTGCCGCCCAAGGGCTATCTGCAGCGCCTGCGCGAGATCACGCGGAAACACGGCATCCTGCTCATCTTCGACGAGGTGATCACCGGCTTTGGCCGTCTGGGTTCGGCCTTTGCGGCGCAGCATTACGGCGTGCTGCCCGATATGATGACCACGGCCAAGGGTCTGACGAACGGCGTGATTCCGATGGGGGCGGTGCTGACCACCGCGGCGGTGCACGATGCCTTCATGCAGGGCCCCGAGCACATGATCGAGCTGTTCCACGGCTATACCTATTCGGGCAACCCGATCGCCGCCGCCGCGGGGATCGCGACGCTGGAAACCTACAAGGAGGAGGGGCTGTTCGAGCGCTGCGCCGAGCTTGCCCCCTATTGGCAGGAGGCGCTGCACAGCCTGCGCGGCACCCGTCACGTCATCGATATCCGCAACGAGGGGCTGATCGGCGCCGTCGAGCTGGAGCCGATCGCGGGCGAGCCGACGAAACGGGCCTTCACCGCCTTCCTCAAGGCCTATGAAAAGGGCATCCTGATCCGCACCACCGGCGACATCATCGCGATGAGCCCGCCGCTGATCATCTCGAAAGCGCAGATCGACGAGCTGATCGGCACGCTGAAATCGGTGCTCGACACGCTCGAGTGACGCGACGGGGGGGCGGGGGACCGCCCCCATTTTCCTTCGGGGTTTCTTAACCGTTCTGCGGCAGGCTGGGGGCGGAGGATGCCATGCCCACGACTGCCAGCAAGAAATCGAAACCCCGCGTCAATCCCGAGGAGGAACTCTCCCCGCTTCTGGTCTGGGGCGGCGGGCCTGCGCTGCTGCTTCTGGTGGCGGGCCTGTTCTGGGTGGTCTGGAAAAGCCAGTTCGCCGCGCCCTCGGCACATCTGTTCAACACCCCCACTTTGGCCGTCGAGGCGGGCTATTGCCTGAACGTGGCGCAGTCGATCGTGTCCAGCGGCGCGCCGCCGGGCAGCTATTTCGAAGAGGCGGCGCAATTCTGGGTCAAACGCATGCGCGACATCGAGGCCGAGATGGGCCCGGCCATCGCGCAGGGGCGCGCGAAACTCGCGGCCGACAAGCAGAGCTCCGGGCAGAAATCCTCGGTCTGGTTGCAATATGCGATGGATCTCTGCTCGCAGAAAGCCGTCACCTATGGCGCGCATTTCCGCAGTTTCGACTGAGCCTTCAGACCGCTTGACACAGATCGGGGCAGCGGCGCATGCTGTGAACCATGTAGTTCACCTCGCCCGGGCTGACCCGCGGCGTTCGCGTTCTGGAGGAGGCCGCACATGACCTGCACATCCACCCGCAAGGCGTCGTTTGCCCTTGTCGCCGCTGTGGCGCTTGCCGCCCTTGCGGGCTGCACGCAAGCGCCCGAAAAATGCGAAGGCGGCGTGTCCGACCTGTCGAAGCTGTCGAGCGTGACGGTGCAGAACCCCTGCTGATCGGGGCAAGGGGCGCACCCGCGCCCGGCTTCCCCGTGCCCTCGGCTGCGCCCGCCAAGCCCCGGCGCGGCTTTCTTGAAACGCTTTGTCTTTCCACAGCTTGCCGGTAAGGTCACGGCGTGACGGCACGGCGGCCCGGTTCGGGCTGCGCGGCGGGCGGCAAGCGGGGAAGCGATGGCAAGGTCTGCCCTGACGGGGACGCGGATACGGGAACGGCGGCTGACGCTGAAACTGCGGCAGGCCGATCTGGCCCGCGCGGTCGGCATTTCCGCCGCCTATCTTAACCTGATCGAACACAACCGGCGCCGGGTCTCCGAGCCGCTTCTGGACAGTTTCGCCAAGGCGCTGGGCGTGGCGCCGGTGGCGCTTTCCGAAGGCGCCGAAAGCACGCTTTTCGAAGCCCTGCGCGAGGCGGCGGCGGGCGGCGGCATGACGGGCGGCGATGCCACGGGCGCGCTGATCGACCCGTCCGAGCTGGAGCGGATCGAGGAATTCGTCGGCCGCTTTCCCGGCTGGGCAAAGGTTCTGGCCGCAAGGCAGGCCCGGCTGGCGGCGCTGGAACGGGTGCTCGAATCCTATTCCGAACGGATGGGGCAGGACCCCTATCTGCTCGACGCGCTGCACGAGGTGCTGTCGGCGGTGACCTCGCTGCGTTCCAGCGCGGCGATTCTGGTCGAGACCCCGGATATCGAACCGGAATGGCAGGCGCGGTTCCTGTCCTCGATCGCCTCGGAAAGCCTGCGGCTGAGCGCGGCGGCCGAGGGGCTGGTGGCCTATCTCGACAGTATCGAGGCGACGGATTCGGGTCTGGCCGCGCCGCTTGACCAGATGGAGGCCTGGCTTTCGGCGCGCGGCTGGCATCTGCCGGATTTCGAGCGCCCCGATCCGCCCGATCCGGCCGAGCTGATCGCCCAGGCGCCGGAGCTGGCCGCCTCGGCGGCGCGCGATCTGGCGCTGGCCTATCTGACCCGGGCGCTGGCCGACAGCCGCATCCTGCCGCTCAAGCCCTTTCTTGCTGCGCTGGGCGAGACCGGGCTGGACCCGGCACGGCTGGCGGCGCGGTTCGGTGCGCCGATGGCCGCGGTCTTCCGCCGTCTGGCGACCCTGCCCGAGGGCGCCGCGAACCTGCCGCCGCTGGGTCTGGTCGTTTGCGACGGCTCGGGCATGCTGACCCTGCGCCGCCCGCTGCCCGGTTTTGCCCTGCCGCGCTCGGCCGCGGGCTGCCCGCTCTGGCCGCTTTACGAGGCGCTCTCGCGGCCGATGCAGCCCTTGCGCCTGACGCTCGACATGGCCGGACGGCTGCCGCAGCGCTTCCAGTCCTGGGCCTTCGCCGCCCCCCGCCCGCCCGAGGGCGCCGCAGCCAGTTTCGACGCCCCGGTGCTGATGGAGGCGATGATGCTGGTCACCCCCGCCACCAGCCGCCTTGAGACGGCGCGGCCGGTCGGCACCTCCTGCCGGGTCTGCCCGCGGCTCGACTGTGCCGGCCGGCGCGAGCCCTCGCTGCTTGCGGGGCGCTGACGGCGGTTTGACAGCGCGGGGCCAAGCGTGGATAGATTGGCCCGGGGGAGGAGGACGATCATGGCCGAAAAGCAGGTGCTGCTGGTCGAGGACGAGCCGAACATCGCCGAGGCGATCCGGTTCATCCTGACGCGGGCGGGCTGGAATGTGACCGTCGAGGCCTCGGGGGCCGCGGCCCTGGCGCGCATCGCGGTGCTGCGGCCGACGGCGGTCATTCTGGATCTGATGCTGCCGGGCTGCTCGGGGCTGGAAATCCTGGCCGGGCTGCGCGCCGATGCCGAGCTGGGCCGCACGCCGGTCCTGATGCTGACCGCGCGCGGGCAGGTCCGCGACCGCGAGGCCGCCGCCGCTGCGGGCGCTTCGGCCTTTCTGGCCAAGCCCTTTGCCAATGCCGATGTGCTCTCCGCGCTTGAGGCGATCGCCGCCCCGGTTCTGGCGGACCCGGCTTTGGCAGGCCCGGTTCTGGCGGGATCGGGCAAGGCGGGCTGATGCCGGGCTCGGGCACGCCGCTGTTTCTCGCCCGGCGCTCCTATCGGCGCCGCCGCATCATGGATGCGGCCCGGCTTCTGCCGCTGGTCGGGCTGGTGCTGTTCCTGCTGCCGATGCTCTGGCATCCGGGCGAGACACCGGTGCCCGACACCGCGCGCGGCATGATCTATCTCTTTGCGGTCTGGGCCGGGCTGATCCTCGCCGCCGCGGCGCTGGCGCGCGGTCTGGCCCCGGCGCTTGACGCCGAGGAAGAGGCCGAGGGCAGCCCCGAAACCGGCGAGGGCTGAGCCATGTCCTTCGACGTGCTGGTCGGCGTTTCGCTGGTCTATGTGCTGGTGCTGTTTCTGGTCGCCTTCGTCGCCGAGCGCCGCGCCGCCCGGGGCCGGTTGCGCTTCCTGCACAGCCCCTGGGTCTATACGCTCTCGCTGTCGATCTATTGCACCGCCTGGACCTTTTACGGCGCGGTGGGCTATGCGGCGCGCTCGGGGCTGGAATTCCTGACCATCTACCTTGGCCCGACGCTGGTCTTCGTCGGCTGGTGGTGGGTCTTGCGCAAGCTGGTGCGGATCGGCCGGACCCAGCGTGTCACCTCGATTGCCGATCTGATTTCAAACCGTTACGGCAAGTCGAACCTTCTGGGGGTGATCGTCACGCTGATGTCGGTGGCCTCGGCCACGCCCTATATCGCGCTGCAGCTGCAATCGGTCACGCTGTCCTTTGGCGTCTTTGCGGCGCAGACGCCCGGCTCCTGGGCACTGCCCGACCAATCGGCCACCGCGCTCTGGATCGCGGCGGGGCTGGCGCTGTTCACCATCCTGTTCGGCACCCGCAATCTGGACGCGAACGAGCGTCACCACGGCGTCGTCACCGCCATCGCGCTGGAAGCAATCGTGAAACTGCTGGCGCTTCTGGCCGTCGGCATCTGGGTCGTCTGGGGCGTCGCGGGGGGGATTTCCGACATCCTTGCCCGGATCGACGCCTCGGAGATCGCCGAGTGGAGCCTGAAGCCCGGTCGTTTTGCGGGCCTCACCTTCGTCTCGGCCGCCGCCGTGCTGACGCTGCCGCGGATGTTTCAGGTGCTGGTCGTCGAAAACACTGACGAGCGCCATCTGGGCACCGCCAGCTGGGCCTTTCCGGCCTATCTGCTGCTGATGAGCCTGTTCGTCGTGCCGATTGCCGTCGTCGGGCTCGGCCATCCCGGCGCCGGGAGCAATCCCGATCTGTTCGTGCTGACCCTGCCGCTGGCCGAGGGCCGCGGCAGCCTGGCGCTTTTGGCCTTTCTGGGCGGGTTTTCCTCGGCCACTTCGATGGTGATTGTCGCTGCCATCGCGCTCTCGACCATGGTGTCGAACCACATCGTCACGCCCTTGTGGCTCGCCATCTACCGCGACGAACCGGCCGAGCGCGGCGATGTGCGCGGCCTTGTGCTGATGTCGCGCCGCCTCTCCATCGGGCTCGTGCTGGCGATGGGCTACGGCTATTACAAGCTCTCGGGCGGGGCCGGGGCGCTGGCCGAGATCGGCCTGATCGCCTTTGTCGGCGCGGCGCAGGTGCTGCCGGCCCTTCTGGGCGGGATCTACTGGCGCGGGGCGACGCATCTGGGCGCGGCGATCGGGCTGCTGACCGGCTTTGCGATCTGGCTTTATGCGCTTTTCCTGCCCTCGGTGGGCGAAAGCGGGCTGATTTCGGCGCAGCTGATGGCCGAGGGGCCGCTGGGCCTTTCATGGCTGCGCCCGCAGGCGCTGTTCGGCATCGCGGGGCTGGACCCGCTGCTTCATGCGCTGCTCTGGAGCCTTCTGTTCAACACCCTGGCTTTCCTTGTGTTTTCGATCCTGTCCTTCCCCGGCCCGGTGGAGCGTTTGCAGGGCGTCGCCTTTGTCAATGTCTTCGAGGGGCGGCCGGGCGCGCGCGGCTGGTCGCGCACCCAGGCCGAGGCCGAGGATCTTTTGTCGATGGCGCAGCGCATCCTGGGCGCCGAGGAGGCGCAGCTTTTCTTTCAGGCGCAGGCGGCGGCGCAGGGCAAGCGCGGCTTCCTGCCCGATCCGACGCCGGATTTTCTGGCCGCGCTGGAACGGCAGCTGGCGGGATCGGTCGGCGCGGCGACGGCGCATGCGATGATCTCGCAGCTCACCGGCGGCGCCGCGGTCTCGGTGCAGGATCTGATCGCGGTGGCGAATGAAGCGGCCGAGATCAAGGAATATTCCGCCCAGCTCGAGGCGAAATCGGCCGAACTGGCCCGCACCGCCCGCGCGCTCTCGGAAGCGAATGCGAAGCTGACCGCGCTGTCGGTGCAAAAGGATGCGTTCCTTGGCCAGATTTCTCACGAATTGCGCACGCCGATGACCTCGATCCGGGCCTTTTCGGAAATCCTGATGGAGCCCGACCTGCCCGAGCCGCTGCGGGCGCAATATGCGGAAATCATTCACGAAGAGGCCCGCCGCCTGACCCGTCTTCTGGATGATCTTCTGGATCTTGCGGTGCTGGAAAACCGCAAGGTGCAGCTGAATATCTCGGTGGCGAACCTGCATGACCTGATCGACCGCGCGGTGCAGGCGGCCTCCTCGACCCGGCCCGAGCGCGATTTCCGCTATGACCGCGATTTTCCCGCCGAACACATGCCGGTCTTCACCGACACCGACCGGCTGGTGCAGGTCTTCATCAACCTGATTTCGAATGCGCGCAAATATTGCGGCGCCGAGCGCGCGGTGCTGCGCATCGAGGTGAAGCGGCGCGGCAAGCTGGTGCAGATCGACTTTTGCGACAATGGCGCGGGGATCCCGAAGGCGGCGCAGGGGCTGATCTTCGAGAAATTCTCGCGGCTGACCGACACCTCGAAGGCGGGCGGCGCGGGGCTGGGCCTTGCGATCTGCCGCGAGATCATGGCCAATCTTGGCGGCTCGATCGACTATCTGCCGGGGCAGGGCGGGGCGGCCTTCCGCGTGACCTTGCCGCTGCGCCGCCAGGGCACGGGGGCGCCCTTCGGGCAGGCGTGACAAGTCCCGGGAAAGACCGCGAAAAAGTGTAAAGTCCGGGGGCAGATCTCAACCTTTTGTAAACCCTGATCTGCGATTCCTTATCCGTCGACGCACAGGGAAACGGCGGGACGGGATGACGGAAGAACGGCTTCAAACAGTGATGCGGCGCAAGGCCGAGGCGGGCAGGCCCGCGGCGGACGGCTCTCCGGTCACGGCCGAACGGGCGATCGTGCAGGCGGTCTCGAAGGTGGCGCAGGACATGTTCCAGCTGCCCGCGCAGGTCATGCAGGTGAGCGAGGGGCGGCGGACCTTGGCCGACCTGCCCGAGGCGATCGATCCGTTTTCGCTCATCGCGATCATCGAGGGACCGGAGGAAAGCATGGGCATCATCGCCCTGCCGCCCGAGACGCTTTCGGTGCTGATCGAGGTGCAGACCACCGGCAATCTGGGCAAGGCCCCGCCGCCGCCGCGCAAGCCGACGCGGATCGACGCCTCGATGGTGGCGGATTTTCTCGATGCGACGCTCTCGATGATCGAGGAAACGCTGGTCGAGACCGAGGCCGTCGTCTGGGCGGGCGGGTTCCGCTACGCCTCCTATCTCGATGATCCGCGCCCGCTGGGGCTGTTGCTGGAAGACATGGGATACCGGCTCTGGCAGCTGGAAATCGGCTTTGGCGCCGGGTTCGAGCGCAAGGGCAAGCTGGTCTGGGCGGTGCCGGTGAACGGGCGCGGCCATTCGCTGCGCCGGATGCCCGGGCTGGCCGACGAGGGGCCGATCTCCCCCGACCGCGAGGCGGCGGAATGGGCGCATCGGCTGGAAACTTCGGTGATGGGCGCCTCGGCGCAGCTTGATGCGGTGCTGCATCGGGTGACGCTGCCCTTGGCGGCGGTGATGCGGCTGCGCGCCGGGATGGACATTCCGATCCCCTCGGACGCTTTGGAAAATCTGACGGTCGAAGGGGTGGGGCGGCGCAAGCTCTCGGCCGCGCGGCTGGGCCAGCATCGCGGTCTGCGCGCGGTGCGGCTGATCGAACACGAGGAAGAAGAGCTGATGGCGCCGCCCGAACCGAAGGTGCGCCGCGTCGTGCCGCCGCCCTTCGAGGCGGGGCCAAGCCCCTTTGCCGGGAAGTCGGCGCCCAGCGGGCCGCGCGCGCCGCTCGACCGGATCGATTCCCCGGCTTATGATCCGCTGCCCGGCGGCGGCGGTCTGGACGGACTTGGCGGTCTGGGCGGGCTCGAGGGCGGCGACGATCTGGGCGGGCTGGGTGGACTGGGCGGTCTGGGCGGCTTTGACAGCGGCGCCGATCTGCCGCCGATGGGGCTGACGCTGGACGGGTTCGGCGCCGAGGATCCGGCGGGCGAGCTGCCGCCGCTGAAGATCGGCTCGGGGTTCTGAGCCGGTCGTTCCGGCCTGTCGCCCGCGCCCCCCGATTGACCTGAATCAAGGCATTTTCCCGGGTTTTGCGCTTCTCTTGCCGGACAGGAGGCGGCGATGAAATCCCTTGAACATCGGCGGGCGGAGCTTTTGGCCCGCAAGGCGGCGCTGACGGCGCGGATGACGCAGATCTCGGATGAGTTCGAGACGCATGAGGCCAAGGACTGGGCCGAGATGGCGACCGAGCGCGAGGGAGACGAGGTGCTTGCCGATCTGGGCGATGCGGCGCGCACTGAGCTGCGGATGATCGGGGCGGCGCTGGCCCGGCTCGATGAGGGCGAATATGGCTATTGCGTCACCTGTGGCGAACCGATCGCCGAGGAGCGGCTTGACCTTCTGCCCGCCACCCCCTTTTGCCGCGACCACGCCGCCCGGCATTGAGAGACCGCTTGCAGCCACGGCCCCGGGGTCGTGAAGATTTTCCTGTTCTGACCGGGGCTTGGGGCCGGGTTGCGCTTGCCGTGACCGGGGTCGGGCGCGTAACCTGCGGCAAAACCGGAGGGGGCATGGCAAGACGGGTAAGCGTGCAGCGGCGGGACGGTGTGGCGCTGGTGACGCTGGAAGGCGCCGCGACAGGGCCGGAGGGCTGCGGCTTCGATCCGGCGCTGCGCCGGGGGCTGGACGCCGCGCTGACCGAGGCTTTCGCCACGCCGGGGCTGCAGGCGATCGTTCTGCGCGCGGGTCCGGGCGGCTGGCCCTGCGGTCTTGACCCGGCCGAGGACTACGGCCCCGAACAGCCGACACTTGCGGCGCTCTGCGCGCGGCTTTTGCAGATGCCGGTGCCAGTGGTGGCGGTGCTGTCGGGCACGATTTCGGGCGGGGCGCTGGCGCTGAGCCAGGCGGCGGGGCTGCGCCTTGCGCTGGCGGCGACGCGGTTTCACTGCCCCGAGGCGGGGCTGAACCTTCTGCCCGCGGCGGGGGGCACGGTGCGTCTGGTGCGCCGCGCGGGCGGGGCGGCGCTGGAGGCGCTGCTCTCGGGCCGGGTGCTGGAGCCTGCCGAGGCGATGGCGCTGGGCCTATGCGATGCCGTCGCCTCCGAGGACACGCTTGAGACCGCCGCCCTGACCGAGGCGCTACGCGGTGCGGCGCTGGGCGCCGAGGCGCCGTTTTCCCCGCGCGAGGGCGCGCTTTCGAACCCGGGCGCGGCGCTTGATGCGCTGGCGGCGGCGCGGGCCCGCCATCCGGCGCGCGCCGATCTGCCCGCCATCGCCCGCATCGCCGAGGTTGCCGAGGCGGCGCTTTTGCTGCCGCTTGCCGCTGCGCTTGATGTCGAGGCGGTGGCTTATGACGATCTGTCCGGCAGCGAGGCGGCGGCGGCGCTGCGCCATCTGGTGCGGGCGCGGGCGGCAGAGCCGACGCTGGCCGCCGTGCCGGCCGAGGCGGTGGCGCCGGTGGCCCGGGTGGCGCTGTGGAACCCCTCGGTGGCGCAGGCGGGGGCGCTGCTGCGGCGCGGGCTGTCGGTGCAGATCGGCACCACCGCGCCCGAGGCGCTGGCGCAGCTTCTGACCGGGATCGCCCGGGCGCAGGAACAGGCGGTGGCCTCGGGGCAGCTGGACCCCGCCCGCCGCGCCGCCGATTGGGCGCGGCTTGATCCGGTGGCCGCGCCCGAGGCCTTCGGGCCGACCGATCTGGTGATTGCGAAACCCGCCAGCCTTGCGGAGCGCGACCTTCTGCGGCAGGCCCTGCCTGCGGGGGCGGTTCTGGCGCTTTCGGGCACGGCACCCGGCCCGGGCGAGCTGGGCATCGACCGCAGCAGCCAGCGCCTTGCGGCGATCTGGGCGGCGACGCCGGACCGGCTGGCCGATCTGCCGCGGCTGGCGGCGGTTTTGCGCGCGGGCGGGATGCGGGTGATCCATGCCCGGGCGCTGGCCTTGCGGCTGGAGGCGGCCTGGCTTGGCGCGGCCGATCGCTGCGTTCTGGCCGGGGCGGCGCCGCAGGCGGTCGATGCGGCGCTGACGCGCTGGGGCTTTGCCGAGGGGCCCTTTGCCCGCGTCGCGCGGCTGGGCGCCGAGCGGACCGCGCACCGGCTGAGCGCTGCCGGGCCGGGGCCGGGCCCGGTTCTGGCGACGCTGGCGGTGCTGGGCGAGGCGACAGGCGGGATGACGGGCGGGATGACGGGTGCGGGGGCCGAAGCGGCGCTGGCCGCGCTGCGCGCCGAGGCCGGGATCGTGCCGCGCCGCTTGTCTGAGACCGAGATTCTGGCCCGCATGCTGGCCGAGCTGGCGCAGCCGGGCCTTGCTGCGCTGGAGACGGGCGAGGCATTCCGGCCGGGCGACATCGATCTGATGGCGGGGGCGGAGCTTGGCTTTCCCGCGCCGCGTGGCGGGCCGATGTTTCAGGCCGACCGGATCGGCGCGCTGGCTTTGCGCAAGCGGTTGCGCGCGCTGGTGGCCGAGGGGGCGGCCCCGCCGCCTGCGCTCCTTGATGCGCTGATCCGCGACGGCCAGACCCTGGCCGGGCGCTTCACTTGAAGGTCACGCCCAGCACGACCAGCATCAGCCCGATCACCGAAACGAAAAGTGCGCCCAGATTCAGCGCCACGATGCCGCGCAGCGCCGCGCGCAGGCCCGCATCGTCCAGCCCGGCCTTTTTCGCCTTGGCCACTTGCGCCGCGCAATAAAGGATGCCGACCATCCCCAAAAGCGAGACCGCCGCGCCAGCCCAGATCAGAAAGTCCATCACCGCCTCCGTTTTGCCCGGGCTACCCTGCGCGCGGGGGCTTGGCAAGCGCCGCGATGGCGGCGGGTTGCGGCTTGAAGGGGGGGCGGGGCTGCGCTAGTCAGGGGCTTCATCCCGGTAACGACCTTCGGAGAGCCTTCATGTCGAACGACGCCTATACCGTGGCCGCGGACGAGCTGCGCCAGTTCATCGAGCAATACGAGCATCTCGACGCCGAAAAGAAGGACATCGCCGAGCAGCAGAAGGACATCATGTCCGAAGCCAAGGCCCGCGGCTATGATACCAAGGTGATCAAGAAGATCATCGCCATGCGCAAGCGCGACAAGAACGATCTGGCCGAGGAAGAAGCGATCCTCGATATCTACAAGGCCGCGCTTGGCATGTCGTAAAGCGCGGGCCTGGCGTCAGGGCGTGATCAGCGTCACGCCCGGCAGGCGGGCGATGTCGGCCAGATCGGCGCTGTAGCGCGCGGCGATCCCGGCCACCAGATCCGCGGTGAAGCCCGGCAGCGGCACATCGGCCACCAGCGCCTCGGGGCGGGCGAATTTCTCCAGAAACGCGATCAGCACCTTGCGCCGCTGCTCGGCCGTCTGCGGCGGATGGCTGGCCAGATAGCCGCGCAGCCGCCGGGCGCCCTCGGGCTGCATCAGCTCCTCGACCAGACCATATTCGCCCATCAAGGCCCCGGCCTCGGGCAGCCCGCCCATCTGCCGCAGCACCTCGGGGAACAGCAGCGGCAGATCCTCGTTGCACCAGAGCACGAGTTTGGCGCCGACCCGGTCCGCGGCCTCGGCCATCCGCGCCACCACCGGCCCCCAGCGCAGATCCTCGGGCTCATGGCCGCAGAGCATGTCGGTGAAGTCGCGGCCGGGCTGCCGCGCCGCCAGCGCCACCAGCAGCAGCGCGGGGTCCAGCAGGCCGAGGTGAAACTCGGTCCGGTCCTGCGGGAACAGATTGGCCAGCGGCACCAGCTTGTCGGCGGCAGCCGGGTAAAGCCCGCTGGCGCCGATCGCGCGCTCGGGCAGGGCGAGGAAATTCTCGTAGCTGAAGACCAGCCGCTCGACCGGGCCGCGGGCGCCGCGCAGGCAGGCCGCGCGCAGCCGGTCCTGGGTTTCGGCATCGGCGGGCCGCCCCTTCAGCCCGATCAGCGCATCGCGCAGCGCCATGCGATAGGCCGCGGGGGCGGGGGCATGGGACCGCGCCGCGGTCATCGCCTCGGGGTTGGTGGCCAGTGTCCTGACAAGGCGTTCGTCATCGGTGGCATGCGCGCCCAGATGAAAGACCAGATCCATTGGTGTTCTCCTTGCGCCACCATAGCGGCCAAAGCCGGGAAGGCAAAGCCCCGCCGTCCGGTCTTGCGCCGGGGCGACCGGGAGGCTATTTCAGCACCGTGGCCGGCGTAGCTCAGTTGGTAGAGCGTCTGATTTGTAATCAGGGGGTCGGGGGTTCGAGTCCCTCCGCCGGCACCAGTCTTCCTGGCACATCCTCCGGCAAGATTTCGGTCACCTTGCTGCACCGCGGGGGCGGGCGGGCGTGAATAGGCTCTGGCGGTCCGGCGCCGTTCGGCTATGCTTCGCGCAGCAGCATGGAGGGTGATATGGCCACGCGGATCGTCGTTCTGGGCGGGGGTTTCGGCGGCATGTACACGGCCCGCGCGCTCAGGCGCAGGCTGGGCCGCAAGGCCGAGATCGAGCTGATCAACGCCGAGAATTACTTCGTCTTCCAGCCGCTTCTGCCCGAGGTGGGCGCGGGCCAGATCATGCCCGCCCATGCGGTCTCGCCCTTGCGCTTCCTGCTCAGGGGGGTGCAGGTGCGCAAGGCCGTCGTCGACAGCGTCGATTTCGAGCGCAAGGTGGTGGTCGTCTTTCAGGGCATCCAGCGCCGCCCGATCGAGGTGCCCTATGACCATCTGGTGATCGCGCTGGGGCAGGGGACGGATTTCTCGCGCATGCCCGGGCTTGAAGAACATGCGCTGAAGATGAAGACGCTGGAAGATGCGCGGCGTCTGCGCGAGCATGTGATCGAGCAGCTCGAACATGCGCAGGTCACGGGGCTGCCCGACACCAAGCGCGGCGCGCTGACCTTCACCGTCGTCGGCGGCGGTTTTTCCGGCGTCGAGACCGTGGGCGAGATGAAAGAGATGCTCGACCGCTCGCTGCCCTTCTATTCCAACATCGACCCCTCCGAGGTCCGGGTGCTGCTGGTTGAATATGCGCCGCGGATCCTGAGCGAGATGCCGCAGGAGCTGGCGGATTACGCGACGAAACATCTGCTTGACCGTGGCATCGAGCTGAAACTGGGCGCTGGCGTGCGCTCGGCCACGCATCGGCAGCTGGTGACCAGCGACGGCGAGGTGATCGACACCCGCACCATCGTCGCCACGATCGGCAATGCGCCCTTGCCGGTGATCCTGCGCATGGGGCTGCCGCTGGAAAAGGGCCGCGTTGCGGTGGATCGCTGCCTGCGTGTCAAGGGCCGGACCGATGTCTGGGCGCTGGGCGATTGCGCACTGATCCCGCTCAAGGAGGATGCGAGCGAGCGCCACGACTTCGCCCCGCCCACCGCGCAATTCGCCGTGCGCGAGGCGAAACGGGTCGCCGCCAATATCACCGCAGCGCTGAAGGGGCGGGCCCCCGGGGTCTTTGCCTACAGTTCGCGCGGCGCGCTGGCCTCGCTGGGCGCGAAACGCGGCGTGGCCGATATTTTCGGGCGCAACATCACCGGCTTCCCGGCCTGGTTCATCTGGCGGTCCTATTATCTGGCGCTTTTGCCCGGCATCGGCACCCGCATCCGGGTGATGATCAACTGGTCGCTCGACCTTCTGGGGGCGCGCAGCCTCGTGCAGCTGCGCACCTATCAGAAGCCGCCGATGCGGCATGTCTATTACCGCGCCGGCGACCGGATCTATCAGGCGGGCGACCGTTCGGACGGGTTTTATACGGTGATTTCGGGCGCGGTGCAGATGGTGCGCACCGACCCCGAGTCGGGCGCGCTGAAGACGCGGGTGATCGGCCCCGGCGGCCATTTCGGCGAGCGGCTGATTCTGGGGGCGACGCGGCGCAAGACCTCGGTGCATGCGATCGAGGACACCAAGCTGCTGGTGATGAACCGCGCCGAATTCCTGATGCTGGCCGAAAGCTTCGAGGCCTTCCGCGACTATTTCCGCCCCTACATGGACAAGCACGGCGTCAGCCTGCCCGGCACGGCCAGCCCCGAGCCGAAAGAAGAGCCGCCGCGCCCGGGCGCCTGAGCCCGGCCGCGGCGGTGCCGCGCCCGGCTTTGGCGGCCTGTGGCGGCCCGGAAAAGGAAAAGGCGCTGGAAAGTTTCCAGCGCCTTTTGGAATGATGGTGGGCGATAACGGATTTGAACCGCTGACATCTTCGATGTGAACAAAGCGCCGCAAGGCCAAGCTATTGTTTTTTGGCTGATCGCGCTGTTTTTATTGAGGCCGTTTTGACCGTCTCGCAAAGGTGTTTCAGGTTCGCCCAGTTCAATGAACCGCCGCGCGCTTCGTAAACGCGCACCGGATTGCAAATCCGTGAAGACCGGTTCGATTCCGGTACCCGCCTCCAAGGCTTTCAATGACTTAGAGAACACGCGAGCCCCAAGGGTATCACCGAGGGTATCAGGTTCCTGTTCTGTGCTTGTTCCGTTCATTGCCGTTTCTCCCGCGCTTGCCGCGCTCGCATTTCTTGGCGAGCCGATCAGTCAGAATGCGCTGTTGAAGGCGGTCAACAAGATCGGCGAGGCGGGCAGGCCGCACGGTTTCCGCACGACATTCCGAACCTGGGTGCAGGATACGCTGGAAGGCTCGCACGATCTGGCGGCCGAGGCGGCGCTTGACCACGTCATCGGCAACAAGGTGCGCCGCGCCTACGCCAGATCCGATTACCCCGACCAGCGCGCCGCGCTCATGCAGCGGAGTGCGGATTATGTGACCGGCGAGTCGGCGCAGGTGGTGCAGCTGAGGCCAAGCACGGGGTGATCTGGTCTGGTCAGGCGTCGTCGGCTCGCGACGCGTCCGGCCCAATTGCTGCCGGTCATCCGGGCGGGATGCAGCTTCGCAGTGCTCCCTAACCGGTCGTTGGCCCGAACGAACGATTGCTGCACTGGCAGCCCGCGTTGCGGACATTCGAGCGCTTGCGCTATGCGCTCATTAGGTATTTAAAATCGGCTGGGGCGAAGTAGTTGGCTTTGGGGATGGAAGGCGCGGAATGGTCACTCGAATCTAGAAAGTCGAAGGCGGCAAAATAGTCCAAACAGCTGAGCCCGGCACAGATGGCTACTACCACTGTTACCCGGAAGGCCAGACAATGGCCAAATATATGACCCGCTGTTCAAACTTGGATGAAGCCGCTGAGTTTCTTACCACGAACAAGAGAGGTCGTATTAGAATGAACCCGGACTGGTCCTTGATCGTCGACAACATTCACATTGATGGAAAACCGCGCGAAAGCCTCTGGCTTTCCGGCCTCTCACGTTCGTTATGGCATCGTCGACATGTTCGGCCCAATGCGTAGGTTCATGAGATTTGTCGCAAATGGCCAGTGTCTGACCCATGCCGTTGGAAATATCCAGATTTGATCGTCTCCAATGATTGACATAACTACCGCGATGGTTGCATGGTGAATATCAACTCAGTCCGGAATCCGGGGGCAAGGTCATGCCCGGGTGGCATTGGCCGAAAAACGGCCGAAGGTCTGGAATTACGGGTGCCGCAAGAGGCGCGGCCTGCAGTCTACAGCACAAACAGGGAGATCTAATTGCGGCCTGACGAATATTGGAAGAACTTCAACCTTGGAACTGAGCTTGATATCGCCGGCCGATTTCTGTTCAATGGGCTGCAGGCTTTCCACGAGATGGAGCATTTTGCAGCCGAGGAGGATGCCTTCGAGTTCTTGTACTCAGTCGCAGTCGGCGTCGAGCGTCTGTTGAAGATTGCGATTATCTTGACCGAGCACGATACCGCAGTTGACCAAGAATCCTTCGAAAAGAGCCTGATCACTCACACACACCAAGACCTGGCCCTACGGTTGAGACAACCACATAGCCTGAAATTTCCTGCAAGAGAAAACGAATTCCTTGCTCTATTGGGCCAGTTCTACACATCCCAGCGCTACAGTCGCTATAGCTTGAACTCGGTATTCGCGCCTGCTCATGAGCGCGACGAGCTTGTAAAATTCCTGGAAAAATACCTCGACATCAAGATTGATACCAGTGGTTGGCTGACGATCACGCGGAACGAGCGCAAGCACCGTAAATTCATAGGAAAGGTAGTCTCGAAAATCGTGAACCCAGTCCACCAGATCATCAACGATGAAGCCAGGCGGCTCAATATCTACACCTATGAGATCGGCTCCCAGTCTAAGGCTTCAAAGATTTTCCTCAGTAAGAAATTTGACTTCGAGGACGAAGACATCCTGCAGGCCGAACTGCTGGCCTATTTCCTCTCACGCGAAGCCTGCGGCCCGAATGCGCAGTTAATCCGCGATCTGATTAAACCCTTGCCGTTTGATCCTGCTCGCGAGGGCGAATATCTGGCAGCTCTCCGGTGCGACAGGAAAAAGATCGCTGTGCTCGATGAGCTAGAGGCGCTTTACGGGGACGTCACGAACTTCAAAGAGCGCCGTGAACTACTGGAAGTCTCGGCGCTCGAAAATCTCACCTATGGCGAAGAAGTCGAAGATGAAGACATAGAGGACTTGGACTTTGACAATAGTGAGGATGGAGACGGCAGGTAATCGGCTGGGTAGGGCGTTTGCGAAGACCCGAGTTCAGAAAAGACAAACCGCTTGGGTGCCAAAGCAGATACAACCGTCGGTCTGGCAGAGACTGTCTGCCACCATCTGCAAATGCGGATAGACGCCGTTCATGACCGGCGCAGCGAACTTCCGCTTCCCGCCCTCTGCGACGACGAATCGATCGACGCGTTCGGCCCTCAACGGACCTTCGGGTCCCAGCTGCAATTGCGGCCGGCATTTCCAAAGCGGTCACTCGCGCATACCGCAGCATTTCTCTGCAGCAAATGTTCACGTTTAGGATGAGGCGTACTTTCGCGGCATCGAGAACGAATGTTTGCCCCAGCGAAATGCCTGGGGACACCTTTTGCACCACGACCCTACGCGCGATCATCATCTTCAGGATCGAGCATTTCGTCAATTCCCCGCGCAAGTTCTCTCAATTGGAATGCTCGGGGTGCTACCTCACATTTGTTGGCGTCTTCAAGAAGGAGGGCCTTCACGCTGTTCCACCAGCTTTCTTCTGCAGATCGGACAGTTTCGTCATACTCATACCTTCGCTTTAGAAGCGACGTGAGAATTCTCTCCTGCGATCGCGGCAAAGATGTCCATGTATCTACAAAATCTCGAAACGGAATATGTATCAAAACGGGATCACTAAGATATCTCTGCCTGCCCCCACCGCTTGTAATGGAAAAGTCACCGATAAATCCATAGAAGTCATCAGATATCCGCTGCAGGAGATCAGACCACAATACTTCCTTTCTCCAACCACTTCTCCAGGCGTCTGATTTATCTCGCATATGCTTGAGCACTTCCTTGAACTCGGTGCTGTCGCGTTCTGAATATCCCAGGCCATCGTATCCGCTATCGAAACCCCATTGAGCGTGCTTATACCTCTCTTCGTTCAAGGCGGGTACGATTGATTGGTCTATACACTGTAAAAACTTCAAATACAGGCTTTCATCACTCGGAAGCAGTCCATTCTTCCTCAAATTAAGTGCAACCCCAACCGCGTGCATAAACTCGAGCGGCTCGGTGTATCTGCATTCGTCAAAAGCAGCCAGAAGATCATCAATGTCACGGTCGAACTCGGCGCTAGATCCGCCGGAGAAGTCCCAGCTATATATATGCCACAAGCGCTTCCACGATGGCCAAGTCTCCGGCCCCTTCATAGCATCGGATTGGCCCAAGTCAGAATTGAGCCATTTTCGGTCAATAACTCCTGTTGTGATAATGCTACGCCATTGAGAAAGTGAAATATCCGTGCGGATACCGCAGCCCAATTCATATTTTGACAAGAGTCGATACAACGGAGATGCATCCTCACCCTTCTGAGGTGGGAGGGCAAAGAGGAACCTCGCAGCCTCGCCTTCCATGCCATGCTTTGGTATGATATCGTCCGGGGTCAGAATCCCTAGGGACCGATCAAGTCCGAGCTTGAACTCGGTTAGAAATATATAGGCTTGCCTGATAAGCCCGTTAATTATCTCCGGTTTTTCATAAAACCTATCCTCCATGGAGGTGACGATAGATTTCACCAACCATAGACATTGCCTGACCGCGCGGAGATTATTTATCTTAGATTTCCCGTACAGTTCGATCAATGTTGGAACGTGCTGGCGGATTGCCCGCGTCTCCCGACTCTCCCCAAGATCGTCGATGAAAAACCTTATTGCCAGATCAGGGTGGATTGGCAATTCAAATGATTGACCTATTATTTTTTCTCTAAATTTTTTGAATTTATCAGCCTCTATTTCATCGGTATTAGCAATAAAAACGACTCTCGCTCCGCCGTGCTCGACATAATTATTCATTATGCCCAGAAGATTTGCAACATCAAAGCCACATCGTTCCAAGTCGTCGACCACTATGAAACTATCATTAATATTGTCGGATGATTTTGATATTGCGGCCGCAGCGGAGCTGAAGGCCTTTTCGACATCTACACTTCCGGAGAATATCCCGCCACCCCCCAGATTTATAGAACCCCCCAGAATAGACCCGGCTATCCCCGCCCCTTGATGAAGAATCCGCCGTCCCGTCGACAGGGATGCGTATAATAGGCTCCTCTGGAAATCCTGCGCATCAGAAACTCCAAACATTGAAATGTAGATCTTCCTCCTGCTTGTGAACTCAGGATCATCGAGGAGAGATTTGATGTAGTGTGTCTTTCCGCTACCCCACTTTCCTTCGATCAAAATGGCAAAATGCGGATTTCCTTTTGAATTAACCCACGTCTTTAGATGGCTGGTAACTTGGTCAACTGTCGGATTGTGTTCGCTCATTTTCTGTCCGATAGTAGTTTGTCGCTTTACGATAGAGGAGCACTGCATTAACGCGTGTGTCCAGAGAAATCGGCTTCGGCGAACACCCCGCTGTCAGGGGCACTGAGTGTGGCGGTCTGGCGCGCAGCGAGGCGTGGCTCCAGTCTATGGGTGTTTCGCAGCATTCCGCACGAGCGGCTGTTGATTTATGGTTGATGCGATCGCAACACCTCGCCCCCTATCAGACGACTTCCTTGCCCTGGTGGCGGTTCCTACTGGAATATCGCTGCGTTCTGCCCGAACGGCTTCTTTGACAAGGTTGCGGCGAGCGCCAAGCCGCGCCGCCGTCAGGCAGCTCTCCGCCCTGAGCTGCCGGTCGCACTTGTCAGCCTCGTTCAGGGGAACGGCCATGCGATTCCCCTTCACCATGTGTGATCGGAGGGATGGCGATTGGTCCTGTGTCACGAAACCCTGCCGCGGGGTGCCGTGTCGTGATGCCTGCCGGAAAAGCCTTGCATGGCCGTCAAGCTGGACCTCCCGCGGATCATCCCTTACGGTCAGGATGGTCTGCTTGCTCTCGGCGGCATCTACCCCACTGACGTCCAGGAGGATCTACCTATGAAGTTCGTTTCTTTCAAATCCCTTGCGGGAGCCGCGCTTGCCGTCGGCCTGATGGCGCAGGGAGTTGTGGCGCAAGACCTGCAGTTTTTCAGGATCGGAACCGGAGGCACGGCCGGCACCTACTATCCGATCGGCGGTCTGATCGCGAACGCGATTTCCAATCCGCCGGGATCGCGCGCCTGCGCCGATGGCGGATCTTGCGGCGTGCCCGGGCTGATCGCCACTGCGGTGGCCTCGAACGGGTCGGTCGGCAACGTGAATTCGATCAACGGCGGCACGCTTGAGGCTGGCTTCAGCCAGTCCGACGTCGCCTTCTGGGCGCAGACCGGAACCGGCATCTGGGAAGGTCAGCCTGCGGTCGAAAAGCTGCGGCTGATCGCGACCCTTTACCCCGAAAGCATCCATCTGGTCGCCACCAAGGCGTCGGGCATCACCTCTGTTGCCGATCTCAAGGGCAAGCGGGTGTCGCTTGACGAGCCGGGATCGGGCACGCTGGTCGATGCCAAGATCATTCTGGGCGCCTTCGGCCTGACCGAAGCCGACATCACGCCGGAATATCTGAAACCCGATCAGGCTGCGGACCGGATGCGCGACGGGGCGATGGATGCGTTCTTCTTCGTGGGCGGCTATCCGGCCGGTGCGATCGCCGAACTGTCCAGCCAGCATGAGGTGGTGATGGTGCCGATCACCGGCCCCGAGGTCGAGGCGCTGCGCGCCGAATACAAGTTCTTCTCCGGGGACGTGCTTCCGGCGGGCACCTACAAGGGTCAGGACGCCGAAGTGCCCACCCTGTCGGTTGGCGCGCAGCTGGTGACCTCGGCCGATCTCTCCGAAGAGCTGGTCTACGGCATCACCAAGGCGATGTTCAACGAGACCACCCAGAAGCTGTTTGCCAATGGACATTCCAAGGGCAAGTTCATCACGCTGGAAAATGCGGTGCAGGGCGCGGGTATCCCGTTCCATCCGGGCGCCGAAAAGTTCTATAGGGAAGTCGGCGCGATCAAGTGATCGGCCAGTTCTGAACCGACCGGGAACGCGATCGCAACCGCCGATCGCGTTCCTTTCACGACACGAGCCTTGAGGATACCCCGATGAGTGACGGCCAACGCGCGATGACCGCAGCGGAGCTTGCAGCGATCGAAGAACAGTTCGATCCCGAAGCGCGCTTTCGCACCGTCACGCGGCCCGTGGCCACTCTGGCGGGGGTGATCCTCTTCGCGCTGGCCTGCTATCACTACTATACGTCCGGTTTCGGCATCCCGCGCGCCACCACCCATCGCGGCATCCACATGGGGGTGTCGCTGCTTCTGATCTTCCTCAGCTTTGCCGCGCTGTCATCGCGGCGCCACAGGACACATGGTTTTGCCGTGCTTGGCCTGCCGGTCACGGACTGGCTTTTCGGCCTCGGGGCCCTGGTCAGCGCGCTTTATGTGCCGTGGATCTATGATCAGCTTGCCTTCCGCATCGGCAATCCGCTGCAGATCGACGTTGTGATGGGGACGATCCTTCTGGTGACCCTGCTTGAGGCCGTGCGCCGGTCGATGGGCTGGCCCTTGCCCCTCATCGCGCTGATGTTCATCGGATATGCCTATTTCGGCCAGTCGATGCCGGGGATATTCGTGCATCCCGGAGCGGACTGGTCGGGGATCGTCAACCACCTTTACCTCTCGTCGCAGGGTGTCTACGGCACCGCGCTGGGTGTCATCGCGACCTATGTGTTCCACTTCGTGCTGTTCGGGGCGATGGCGCAGCGCGTCGGGCTGGGGCAGCTGTTCATTGACCTGGCGACGGCGCTGACCGGGCGCTTTTCCGGCGGTCCGGCGAAAGTGTCGGTGGTGTCCTCGGCGCTTCTGGGGTCGATCTCGGGCTCGTCCATCGCCAATACGGTGACCACCGGCGCGCTGACCATTCCCGCAATGATCAAGATCGGCTTCCGGCGTCATTTCGCGGCGGCGGTCGAGGCGGCCGCGTCCACCGGCGGTCAGATCACCCCGCCGGTGATGGGGGCGGTGGCGTTCCTGATGGTCGAATATCTGGGCATCCCGCTGCGCACCATCCTGATTGCGGCCATCGTGCCCGCCTTCATGCACTTTTTCGGGGTGCTGGTTCAGGTGCATCTGGAGGCCCGGCGACTGGGCATCCGCGGCCTGCGCAAGGAAGAATTGCCCAATGCGATGCGGGTGCTGCGCGAGGGCTGGCTGTCGATTCTGCCTCTGATCCTGCTGGTTTACATGCTGATGTCGGGGCGCACGCCGTTTCTGGCCGCTTTCTGGGCGATCACCGCCTGTATCGTGATCTATGCCATTCAGCGGGTGATGGCGGCGGGGCTGGCCACGGGCATCCGCGAGTTCGCCGCGGGCATCTACGAGAGCTTCATCTCGGGCGCCAAGGGCGCGCTTGCGGTGACGGCGGCGGCGGCGCTGGTGGGGGTTGTCATCGGGGTTGTCACACTGACGGGCATCGGCTTCAAGATCGCGTTCATGCTGACCAGCGTGGCCCAGGGTTGGGCCGAAAGCACGCATGCTTTCCTCGCCTTCCTGCCGATCGAACTGTTCAGCATGTCCACGCTCGCGCTGCTGTTCACGCTGATCATGACGGCGGTGGTGTGCATCTTGATGGGCTGCGGGATCCCGACGACGGCAAACTATATCATCATGGTCGCCGTGGCTGCCCCGGTCCTCTCGATGATGAATGTCGAGCCGCTCGTGGCGCATTTCTTCGTGTTCTACTTTGGCGTGCTGGCGGATGTGACGCCGCCCGTGGCGATGGCCGCCTATGCCGCCGCGGGGATCGCGGGGGCCAATGCGTTCAAGGCCGGCAACACCGCGTTCCGCCTTTCGATGGGCAAGGCGCTGGTGCCGTTCATGTTCGTGTTCTCGCCCTCCTTGCTGCTGGTGACGGCAGATTTCAGCTGGGGGTCGTTCGCGCTGGCGTTTAGCGGGGCCGTGCTTGGCATCATCGCGCTGTCGGCGGCCATCACCAACTGGCTGCTGCGCCCGCTGCTGCTGATCGAACGGGTGGCGCTGCCGATTGCGGCGCTGCTGATGATCGCACCCGAGATCATCTCCACCGTGATCGGGGCGGCCATCTTGGCGGCGGTGACCCTGCGTCAGTGGCTTGCGGACCGCCCCCGATCGCCCGCCGTCTCCTGACAGAACGGCCGAAAGAGGTGTGATGCGCAGGGCGACCGCCTTGCCCCGTGACGGAACGCCATGGCGCTTGCGTCATCATCGAAAGGCAGCTTGCCGCCCGTTGTGAAGGCTTCGAGCGGACCAACGTGCCCGGCCCTTGGACGAAGCCGCTCCGCGGCATTGGAGCCCTTTGCTGGGGTTCCGCAATGATATGAGCGTGGTGCATTTGGCTGCGGGCCTTTCTGCCGGACGATTGGGATTTTCCCCTCATCAGACAGAAGGTTCCCATGGGGAGGGCGCCCCCCCACGCCTTTCCCTTCCCTCGCTACCTCCCATTCCCGCGGATCAGCAGCTCGGCGGCGGGGATGCTTTGGCCTTTCCCGGCGATGGAATAGGTGGTGCGGACCGGCTCGATCTCTGCCCAGGAGAAGATCTCGCGGATCTCGGGCACGTCGTTGATCGACAGCAGGAACCGCCCTTTCAGGCCGCGCAGCCCATCCGCCAGGCGCTGGAAATCGTCGCGGCTGAACAGATCCTTGCCGTAATCGCTCTCGCAGCCCCAATAGGGCGGGTCGAGGTAAAACAGCGTCTCGGGCGCATCATAGCGCTGGATGAAGGCGCCGAAGTCGAGGCATTCGATCACCACGCCCGAGAGGCGCGCGTGCAGATCCTCCAGCATCGGTTCCAGCGTCAGCAGGTTGAAGCGGCCGGGGCGATCGCGGCTGACGCCGAAGTTGCGGCCGCTGACCTTGCCGCCGAAGGCGGTGCGCTGGAGGTAGAGAAACCGCGCCGCGCGTTCGAGATCGGTGAGGGTGTCCGGCCGGGTCACAAGCAGGCGCTCGAACTCGCTGCGCACCGTCAGCTGGAAGCGCAGGATTTCGAGGAACTGCGGGTAGTGCCGCTGCAGGATCCGGAACAGGTTCGCAATGTCGCGGCCTGCATCGTTGATCACCTCGGCCCGCGGGCGGGCGCGGCGGCGCAGGAAGATCCCGCCCATGCCCACGAAGGGCTCGCAATAGGTCCGGCAGGGGGTTTCGTCGAGGATCGTGCAGATCCGTTTCGCCAGGTTGCGTTTGCCGCCGAGCCAGGGTGCCGCAGGGGCAACCGGCGCGACGGGAATCATGGACTCCATCATCTGAGTATGTTCCAAGGGCCCTCCCTCGCGAGGGGGGAGCGGCCATGAGCTTAGGCTGGTCGACGGGGGTGCTTAGCGGTTTCCCCGTGTCGGAGGGGGTTGGCGCCCCCTCTGGCCTCCCAAGAGGCCAAAACGTCACTCGTTACAGAACCTTCCCGGCGGGCGATCTCACCGGCTCAGGGCCGCGATCTTGGCGGCGGCGAGGTTTTTCAGCACGCCGTCGCGCGGGGCGAGGGCCTGGATGGCGTCGGGGACCGAGGTCTGGGCATAGGCGACCGCATCCCGGGCGAGGAGGTCGAGATCGCGGCCGTCTTGCCGTCGCCCGCGCCGGGTCAGGGCGAGCTGCGCGCCGGTCATCAGCGCCTGGTGCAAGGCCTCGCGCTGCGCGGCCTCGATCTCGATGCCCCAGCGCGCGCGCAGTTTCGCCGCCGCCCAGCCGATCAGCGCGGTGGTGATCGTGGCGACGATCGGCAGCACGATCTGCGCAATTATCGTGGCGAGGAGGGTGTCAGTCATCGGGGTGTCTCCTTTCACGCCGCCGGATAGGCGGCCCATGTCAGCTGAAAATGCGGGCCGTCCCTGAAGGTGGCCCAATCGCCGCCCCATTCGACGGCGATCCCGCGCGCCTTGGCCTCAGCCTTGACCACGGCGGCAATGATGCGCAGATCGGCCCAGAGCCGCGCCTCTGCGGCGGGCGTGCCCGCGGGCAGCGCTTTCCCGGTGACCGGATCGAGCGGCCACAGATCGACCGCATGCCCGGTCAGGTGGCGGCTGCGCATGGTCTTCGACGCGCCACGCGCCACCAGCTCCTTTTGCCGCGTCACGGTGCGCAGCCCCTCGATCACCGTAAACGGCGTGTCGCAGGCGGCCGAGGCCGCGGCGATCACAGCCACCAGATCACGATGCACGCCGTCCAGTTTGGCGAGGCCGCTGGCAGGGATATCCGCGGCGGGGACCTTGTCGGGCGCCGTCACCGGCGGCGGCGCCACCGTCACCCGCCCGGCCCTGGCGGCGGCGATCAGCGCGGCGGTGGTCACGGGGCCGATGCTGCCGTCCTGCGGCACATCGAGCGCCGCCTGCAATTGCTTGATCTCCATCCTTACACCTCCTTGTCCTTGCCCAGAACTCTCATCAGCGCCACCTGGGCGCCGCGCGGGCCGAGATAGGCGAGCGAGGCGACGACGCCGGTGGTGACGGTCCGCCCGAGCTCGAAATAAGCCGCCACCGCCTCGCCGATGATCGCCATGCCGACCGCGACGGGCAGTTCCCAGAGCAGCTCGCGGCTGAGGAACCGGCGCCTGCGCGCCCGCACCTCGGTCGAATGCCACATCAGCCGCCCGGCCAGCGCCGCCGCCATCGTGGTGACGGCACCGCCCCAGATGGCATCGACGAGCTCGACCAAACCCCTCGCATCGCTCATGATTCTGCCCTTTCGCGGCTTGCCGCCCGGCGGGCGGTGACGGTGACGGCGCCCGAGGGCATCAGAAGGTGAGGGCGACCGCGGCCGGGTCGGCGGCGGCGCGGATCTGCGCGGCCAGATCGGCTTCGCGGTCGAAACAGGCCTGCACATGGGCGCGCACGGCCAGCGCGAGGGCGATGATCTGCGGCGCGGTCAGCTCGACGAATGCGCCTGTCGCAAGCTTCCAGCGCACGGTTGCCTCCGGGTCGAGCCGGGCGGCCAGCGCCGCGGCGGTGAGGCGGCTCTGGCTCAGATCGTCGGTCTGGACATGCAGGCCGTTGACCTCGATGCCGCGGGCGATGGCCGCATCGCGCGCCAATTTGAGATTGGCGAGGGCTTGAGCGAGTGCCGCGCCGCGGTCCACCGGGATTTCGGAGGCGTCCACGATTTCGTAGGGCGCTCCGCTCGGAACGTCCTTGGCCGCGATCTGCTCGATGGTCAGACCGGAACCGAGGAACGGGATGATGACGCACGAGCTGCCGTTCTGGTCTTTGTAAATGATGCGCTTTTCCATTTTTACCTCAGCGGAAGACGGCGACATTGATGTAGTCGTTGTCCAGCGGCCCCCCGATGCCGGTCCCCTCCCCCCCAAGGAAGGAAAGAACGCGGACGCTGTTGGTGGTCGGAGACAGGGTGTTGCAATTGTACTGCCCGGGGGACGCCACCGAGCCACCAGACGAAGTCGTCACGGAGAAGTTCGCATCGGGCATCGCGGTCGCGAAGTTCACGGTGTAGTCGCCGGTGCCGTTTTTGGTGATCGACGAGACGTTCCCCGCCGCGCGGATTGCCCCGGTGACGCCGTTGAAGTTGACCCAAGCCCGACAGGCGTAGGTCGGGGCATCGCCGCTGGCGTTCAGCACGCCCGTCCTGATCTCGCTGTCCGAGCCGTAAAGCCGCACCCAGGGCCTCCAGCCATTCGAAGCGCGCCAGCGCATCCACGAGAAGGTATTGTCCGCGCTGCCCAGATGCCCCCAGACCATCTGCACGCCGACACTGCCGGACAGGATTGTCAGCACATAGCCGGAGTTATCCGCCATGGGCGCGTTTGCGGCCCCGGGCGCAAATCTGGCCCAGCCCGAGACGGTGATCGCGTTCAGATCCGTCACCGCCTCGGCCAGGGTGGTGACCGCGCCAAGGCCGAGCGTCGCGCGCTGCGCGGCTGCGTCCGCGCCGCTGGCCAGCGCCAGACCGGCGGCGCTGGCATTGGCCAGGATCGCCTTTCCGGCGCCTGAGGCTGTCAGGAACTCCAGCGCCGTCGCGCCCGCATTGACGGCCATCACCTTGCCGCCATTGCCTTTCAGCGCAAGCCCGGTCCCGGCGCCCGCCGCGAGGGCCGCGGCCAGCGCCGCATCGGCCTGGGCCTCGGCATGATCGCCGAGCGCGTCGAGATAGTCGGCGAAGGTCTTCCAGAACAGGAGCGAGGCTTCCATGCGCGCGCTGAAGGTCTCCGGGTTGGAGCGCAGCGGCGGCGGCGGCACGATCGGTTTGGCGGGTTTTGCCATCAGACGATTCCTTGTACTTCGATGGAGATCAGCGACCAGGCGTCGGTTTGATAGGCCGCGCGGTAGCTGCGATAGAATCCGTAGTTGATTGCCGCCTTGCGGGGATCGGCCGAGCCGATCCAGACCGCGGCGGTGCCGCCGCGCAGGCTGCGCATGCGGGCGTCAAAGCCGAGCAGCTGGGCGTTGGGCAGGCAGGTCTCGAAGGTGCTGAGCCGGGTGGCGGCGCGGCGCACGGTGGTCAGATCGCCGTAGTCATCCTGTTTGACATAGGAGAAATCGACCCCCTGAAACCCGGTGCCGCCGATCACCGGGCGTCCGAGCGACCAGACCGGCCCGAGGAGGAACTGCCCGACGCTGACCTGTCCGCCGCGGCGGCTGGCCTCGAGGGTGATTTGCGCCGCGGCATAGGGCGGCAGATCGGTGAGGACGAATTCGGAGAGCTCGGTGATCGGCGCGACGTAGTAGCTGAGCCCGTCGCTGACGATGGTTTCGTCCTGCATGGCGATCGTGGTCTGGTAGACCACCGCCCCGGCATCGGTCATCGTCACGCGGATCTCGGCGGCGCTGATGCCAAAGCCCGCGACGCCGCCCACCGCCACGCCCGGGGCCAGCGTGACACGGATGATCTCGGCGGCGGTGGCCAGAACCGAGGGTTTGCCGTCGAAGAGCCGCCAGCGGTTGGTGGCGCCGATCACCTGCCAGAAGACCGGATCGGGGTCGTCGATCAGCGGATCGGCCAGCGCGAGCTGTTCGAGGTCGGGATCATGGCCGGTGTTGTCGCCTTGCAGGGCGCGATAGACGGTATGCGTGGCGGGGCTGATGACGAAGGCGCCGCGGGGATAGGTCGTCTGCGCGCTCCAGGGGGCGAAATCCGTCTCCGGGATCGAGCAGGAGAGGAGCATCGCATCGGTGACGGCGATCGGGTTGAGGATCTTCATCTTGCGGGGTCCAGGCTCATGCGTTCCTGCACGGCCAGAAGCCGGGCGGTGAGGCGGGCATTGTTGATGTCGCCTTCGCGGATCGCGCGCACCACCTCGGCCAGCAGCCCCTGCACGGTGGCATCGGTGCCGGTCAGGCGGCGGCGCTGGCCCTCCGAGGTTGCGGCATAAAGCGCCTCGGCGCCGCTGCGATAAAGCGACTGGGTGTCGAGATCCTTCAGCGCCGCGGTCAGCGCCTGGGCCTGATCGGTGATCTCGGCCATGGCCGGGGCCAGCTGGATCAGCTTTGCGGCCAGATCCTTGTCGCCCTTGGCGAAGGCGGTGTCGATCAGCTGCCGGAAGGCCTGACGCGAGCCGGGCAGGGCGTCGATCCCGAGCCCCGCCAGCGCCTGCGACAGCTCCTTGCGCGCCTGGGCGAGGCGTTCGGAGGGGCTGTAGAACCCGGCATAATAGGCGCTGACGGCCTCGGACATGGCGTCAAGGCCGCCGAAGGCCTGGGCCCATTTCGAGGCCGCATCGGCGCCCGCCAGCGAGGTGCTGTAGGCGGTCTTGCCAAGCCGGTCGAGCCAGGCATTGGCCATGGCCAGCGCCGAGGAAAGCCGGGTCAGGGTCTCGCCTGCGCTCTCGCCCCGGCGCGCGAAGGCCGAGGTGAAGGCCGCGAGGTTGCCGCTGAACCCTTCGCCCGCGGCCAGGATCATCCGCGCCAGCTCGTCGGACAGCTGCGTGAACCCCGCCTTGATCGCCTCTTGCGCCTCGCTTTCGGAAAGCCCGTGGGTGGAGATTTTGATCTGCGTGGCAAAGCCCTTGAGCGCGTCGCGCCCGGCAATGCCGAGCCTGTCGGCCATGTCCGCGACACCGCGCACGATCCCGGCCACGGCGGCCTCGATCGGGTCGGCAATCGCCGCACCGGCTTCGGCGAAGGTCTCGCGGGTCTTCTTCGAGAGCCCCCAGAACCGCGATGTCCTGGTCTTGCTGAAGGTCTCGACCAGCGTGTCCATGTCGGTGACGGTCAGCCGCAGCCCGGCGTCAAGCTGGGTGACCTTCTTGCGGAAGAACGAGAAGACCACGCCCACCCCGGCGAGGATCGGCAGCGTCGCGCCGATGGCGGCGCCGAAAGCCCCGAGGCTGGTGGTGGCGGTGCTGGTGACCGCGGAGAGATAGGTGCCCGCGGCGCCAAGGCCGCCACCGCCGCCGAAGAGCGCGTTGACCAGCCCCGCCGCGCCCGAGCCGATCGAGCCCAGAAAGCTGCCCGCCGTGCCCAGAAGGCCGAGAGACCCCGCAAAGCCGCCCGCCGCCGCCCCGGAGACGGCCGCCCCCGCCGCCCCCGTTGCGGCGCCGCCGCTGACGCCAAGGCCGAGCGAGAGCGTGATCCGGTTTTTGAGAAACAGCCCCACGACCTGCTTGAGCGCGTCCCGGGCGAGGTTGACCAGACCCTTGAAGCCGCCCTGAAACCCGTCGAGCATCCAGTCCACCGCGCCTTCGACCGAAGAGCGCAAGCCGTCCCGCAGCGTATCGGCGAACTCCTGCGCCGCCTTTTGCGCCTCGGTCAGGCCTTTCTTGACCTTCTTTCCGGCGCCGGACCCGGCCCCCCCGAGACCTGTCAGCGCGGTCTCGGCCCCGGTGGCGGCCGTGGCCACCTCCTGCGCGGCCGAGGCGGCGTCAAGCGCCTCGTAGCGCATCTGCTTGAGCGCGTTATAGGCGTCCGGGCCGACGCCTTGCAGGCTGGTGCCGAAGAGATCGTTGAACCCCTCGGCGATGTCCCAGGTGAAGGTGGCGAAGGCGAGGGCCATCTCTTCCAGCGCCTCGAAGAACTTCGCCTTGAGCTTGTACCAGGCGGCGGCAAAGCCCCCGGCCTTGCGCACCGCATCGAGGATGGCGAGGCCGAGCTCGCCCATGGCGACGACCAGAACGCCGACGCCGGTGGCGGCGATCGCGGTGCGCAGCCCGGCCATGGAGACCGACAGCGCCATCGTGGCCAGACGCGCGGCGAGCGCGGCGGCCTGCCAGGCGATCAGCCCGGCGGTGAAGGCGGCGGCATAGGCGGTCAGATGCGGCAGCGCCGCCATCAGCCCGTCGATCACGCCGCGCAGAAACCCGCCCTCGCGCATGGAATTGACGAAGGCGCGCGCCATCGCCTCGACCGCCGGGGCGAGATCGGCGGCAATGCGGTTGCGCGTGGCTTCCAGGACGACCGAAATGTCGTCAAGCGCCCGCTGCGCCGCGCGCAGCGCTTTGACCGCATCTGTCCCGAGCACGGCGCCAAAGCTGGAGGCGCTCTCGCCGAGGCGTGCCATTTCCGCGCCATTGGCGCGCAAAAGCGGCAGCAGCAGCGTGGAATCGTCGGCGATGGCCTCCATGTAAAAGGTCATTTCCGCCTGCGAGAGGCCGGCCTTTTCGAGGCTCGACACATAAAGCTGCAAGGCCTGCGGCCCCGAGAGATCGCGGAAGGCCTGTGCGGTCACGCCGACGCGGGGCGCGATCTTTTCGAAGAAATCCGCCATCTCGCCGCCGCCGGTGGAGAGATAATCCCCCACCTTGTCATTCACGTCCTTGAGGATATCGGCGAGCTTTTCCTGTTCGATGCCGACCGTCCGCGCCCCGAAGGACCATTGCTGCAGCTCCTGCGCCGAGGCGCCCGCAACCTGCGACAGGCGGGTGATCTCCTGCGCGGAGCGCGCGGCCGAGGTGACGATCGCGGCCAGGGCCGGGCCGCCGATCGCCGCGCCGATGGCGGAGATCGCGGCCGAGGCGGCCGTGGCCGCGCCCTTGAGCGTGCCAAGCGAGGCCGTTGATCTGGCAACGCCCTTTTGGAAGCTGGCGCTGTCGAGGCCGAGATTGACGCGCAGCGCGCCGATCACTGCGGAGGCAGACATGGGCATTCCCCGAAAAGACAGGGCCGCCCGAAGGCGGCCGGGTTTGGGATCAGGGCCGGGGGCGCAGCGCCATGGCGATCAGCGCACCCCGGACCCGTTCATGATCCAGCTCGCGCGCGCCCTGCGGGGGCGCGGCGGCGGCATCGTCCGGCCGGAACTCCGGCAGGTTTTGCGGATCGTGGAAGGCGAAGGCCACGAGCCCGGCCAACTGGTGATTGAGGGCGCGGGCGGCCTCAATCCCGGCGCGCTGCCGCGTGGCGGCGCCGCGCAGGATCATCACCGCCTCGCGCGGGGTCAGATCCCAGAAGCCCGGATAATCCTGCCCCGCCTCAAGCCAGGCGCGCAGCAGCGCGCTCAGGGGGTCCGTTTCTTCCGGCCCGCCCCGTTTCCCCCGGTCTCTCCGGCATCCGCCCCCGGAGCGCCCGCCTGCGGGAAGGCGGCGCGGATCGCCTCGCCCAGCAGCCGCGCCGCTTCGGTCTGGCCGATCTCATCCATCAGATCGCCCGCCGCCTCTTCGGTGAGGCCCTCATGCGAGAGCGCCGCCCAGACCATGCGGCGGATGCGCCGGGTGTCGCCGGGGCTCTGTTCCAGCGCGGCCATCGCCTCGAGCAGGGTCTCGCCCGCGGCGTCCTGATAGCGGACAAGGGCGTTGGTGGAGAGCCGGAAATACCGGTCCCCGGCGAAGGGCACCGCGCCGCGCAAGCTGTTCATGCCGGTCATGCCTTCGTCCCCTTGGTCCAGATCACGTCGCCGGTGGTGCGGATGCTGATCGTCATGGCGATCAGGCCGGTCACGTCGTTGCCCTCGACCTGCGGGGTCGGGAAGCCGCGGAACTGGAAGACATCGCCGGTCTTCTGGCCGGGGGCGGGCTTGAGGGTGGTGCGGTAAAAGACCGGCTCATCGCGGGCGGAATCGGCGATCTGCTGTTCGTAGCCCGCGGCGGTGTAGCCGCAGGGCAGCGAGATCTCGCCCGCGTCGCGCATGCCGCGGACGTATTCCTTGAAGCCGTTCGGGCTGTCGAGCGAGGTGGCATCGATGTAATCGGTGCTCGGCGCGGGGATGGCGATGCCCTTGCATTCGGGGATCGCCGCCCAGGCGACGCCATCGGTGGAGCGCTCGACGGTTGCCCCGTAAGCGATGATCTGTTTGCTGGCCATGCGGCCCTCCTCAGCTGGTGTAAACCGTGATGAAATCGAGCGAGACCCGGAACGGGGCCTCGCTGTCGTGTGAATCGCGCGTGCCCGCGTGAAAGACCCCCTGAAACCCGCCGCCGCTGTAGCCATCGAGGGCGGCGCGCACGGCGCGGGAAAGGCGCTTGGCTGCGCCATAGCTCTCGCCGTAGCAATCGACCTGGACCCGGCCGCGGGAGACGCCATCGGGGCCGGACAGGAGCAGCCCGCCGGTGTCGGAGATCGTCCAGAGCACGAGGCGCGGGCAGGCCGTGTCCAGCGGGTTGGCGCCGAAATCGATCCGGTCGCCAGCCAGCGCCGTGACCGCGTCCGAGGCCAAGAGGGCGGCGCGAAAGCTGTCTTCAAAGCTCTCTTCCATGGATCAGAAGATCCTGTAGCTGTGACGCGGCAGCGCGGCGCCGAGCGGCTTGCGCGCCACCAGTTCGACCCCGACCAGCCGGTAGCCATGCTGCGCGGCGAGATCGGCCAGCAGCTTCACCACATCATCGGGATGCGCCTTTTCCTGTTCCATCAGCCTTTCTCCTTTGCGGCCGCCCGCCTGGCCGCCTTTTCGATCTCGACCCAGAGCGTCTTGCCCAGCCGATCGAGGGTGGGTCTGCCCTCGGCCTCCCAGGCGGGGCGCAGGAAGGGGCGGGGTGCGGTGCCGGGGTGCTGCGTTCCGGCGAACTGACCGCGGTTGCGGTGCGGCTTGGTGCCGAATTCCACCAGATGGGCGTGATTGCCCGCCAGTTTGTAATCGGGGCCGAGGAACATCTCGACCGCGGCCTTTCCCTCGGCCTGCAGCTTGCGGTTTGCCCGCTGCTGGCGCTTGCTCAGCTTGGTGCTGATGCTGATCGAGCGCTTCAGTTTGCCGGTCGGCCCCTCGGGGGCGAGCGCCGCGGCCAGATCCACCACCGGCCGGGCGGCGGTCTTCAGCGCGCGGCGCATCACCGCTTTCGCCGTGGCGGTCTTTTCGATCTGCGCCAGCGCCTGTTCGAGCTCGCGGAACCCTTCCAGCTTCACCGTGCCGGTCATACTGCCTCCTTTCGGTTTGGGACCGCCGCAAGGGAAAGCTCGATCAGCCCGGCGCCCGGGGCGCAGATCCCGCGGATCTCCCAAAGCTGGCCGCGCGCCCGCACCCGGTCCGCGGCGGTGATCTGGCGGGCGAGGCGAGAGGCGCGCAGGCGCAACCTTGCACCGCGCCGCGTCCCGATCTGCCCGGCCGCGGCGGCTTCCTCGCCCAGGCTCTCGCGCAGGCTAGCCCAGAGGGTCGCCAGCTCTTCCCAGCCGGTGAAGGTTCGGCTCAGCCCGTCATCGCCGAGCCGCGGCCGCAGGATCGTTGCCCTTGTGTCAAGGCGCTCGCCCATTCTCAGCCCCCCGAAAACACGCGCGGGCGCAGATAGCGGGCGTGCCGGAGCATCGCGCGCGCGCCGAAGGACAGCGCGCCGGGGCTTGCCGCCTCGCCCGCGATGGTGATCCCGGCCTCGTGCCATTCCCGCGCGATCAGCACGATCGCCTGGCGCAGCGGCAGGAGCGCGGGATTTCCGGGATCGGCGCCGACCGTGGCGGTGACGGTGACGGGGCAGGGGGCGGCGATGGACGGCAGCGCGCCCGCGGCAAAGTCGAGCCGCGGCTCGTCATGGGCGAGGCGCAGCCGCCAGCGCCCCGGGTCAAGCGCCTGCGCGCCCGTTTCGGTCTCGACCACGACTTGCGCCACCGACAGCACCGGCGCGCAGGGAAACCACCAGCGCCGCAGGCCGGGCACGGCCTCCAGCGTGATCTCCACCTCGCGCGGGCCGAGTGGGCGGTTCGTGGCCTGTTCGACCAGGCTTTGCGCCGCCGCCAGACAGGCGGCGAGGGCGGCATCGTCCTCGCTCCCCTCGTCCATATGGGTGGCGCGCTTGAACTCCGCCACGCTGACCGCGGCCGGGACCGCTCCCAGAACGCGCATCAGCCCGCGCGCCCCTGCACCGGCGGGGCGCCGTCTTCGGCGTCATCGTCAAGGTCTTCGCCTGCGCCGTCGTCATGATCGACGAGCACGAACTCCGGCTCGGCCGCGTCGTCGTCGATCCCGTCATCGGGGCCTTCCGCGCCGGGATCGGCGGCGGGCTCTTCCGCGTCGCAGGCCTCTTCTTCGGCCGGATCATCCCCGGCCGCCGTCCCTGCGGCGAGCGGCACCGCCTTGCCCCGGGCCACCAGCGCCGCGGCCTCAAGCGGATCGAAGCCCGCCACATCGCCCGCATGATAGGGCGGCGCGGCGGCGAGGAAGGTCAGCACCACGCGCTGGGGGGCTTCCCGCCCGGCGGCCGGGTCGGGCGCCAGCGGCGCGGCTTTCACCGCCTCGGCCGCGCCGCTGGCGATCAGCGCGCGCGCGACGGGGGCCTCGAACCCGGCAATCTCGCCGGTGTTGTAGGGCGCGGAGCCCCGCAGAAATCTTACCGTGACCAGCCTGGCCATGTGTCATTCCTTTCCGGTCAGAAGGCGGGCCGCGACCGGGCGCGGCCCGGGGGGATCACAGCGCCCAGCCGATGCCCTGCAGCCCGGCGATCGCCACATCATGTTCGGGGGCAAAGTCATGCTCGGCGATGGCGCGCATCAGCGTCTGGTCATTGGCAAAGGCCGATTGCATCTCGCCATTGGCGTCGAGATAGGCGGCCTCGGTCGATTGCGCGATCCGCAACAGGCCGCTTTCGCCGATCACCAGATAGGAGAAATCGGCAAACATCACCTCGGTCTCATTCGCCCCGGCGCCGAGGTTGTTGGGCAGCTGGGTGGTGGTGTGGATCGGAAATCCCATCAGCTCGCCGCGCGCGTCGATCGAGGGATAGAGCGCATTGCCATGCATGTCCTTCAGCGCGGCAAGGAAGTTCTTCGCCCCCGGGCGCATGATCCAGCCCGGCGTGACCATCAGGATATTGGCATCCTCGACCAGCGAGACGAGCTTGCGCAGCGCCTTGTCGATCGCCAGCGCGTCGGTGCCCGCCACCGCGCCCAGCCAATGCCCCGCCGGGATCCAGTTGCGCGCGCCCTTGGGCGCCTCGTTCGTGCCGTCGCCGCGCAGGAAGGCCAGATCCTCGCGCGCGCCCATCACCTTGAGCAGATCATCGCGCACCAGCGCGCCCATCTGCAGCGAGGAATAGGAGAGCAGCGAGTTCGAGATCGGCACCAGCGCGCGCAGCTTCTTGAAGCTCTGGTCGACGGCATCGAAGCTCGGGGCGCTGGCGCGCGGCGCCACGGTCTCGCCGCCATAGCCCGCACTCGCGCTGCCCGCCTGACGCGCCTTGCGCAGCTGCCCCGCGGGCATCGGCACCACCCGCGCCCCGGCGCGGCGCATCACCACCCGCGGGCGCAGCATCTCGATCAGATCCGCGGCCAGCGGGCGCGGCACCGTCACGCCGCCCGCGGTCACTTCGGTCGCGTTGAGCGCGGCCGCGACCTGGCCAAAGCCCGCCCGGTCCAGCTGGGCGACGGCGCGGCCCAGATCGCCCTTGTGCGCAGCGAGCGCGCCGACGATCAGCCCGACCTCGATGCCCTTGTGCGCGGGGTCTTTCGGCACCGCCGCCGCGCCCACCCCAAGGTTCGCGCCCGGATCGGTGTCGCCCGGCCCCGCGGCGGCGGCCTGGGCGGCTTCCACCGCCTCGGCGCGCTTCACCTGTTTGTCGGCGGCCTCGAACGCGCCCTGCGCCGCCAAAAAGGCGGTTTCCGCCGCGCTGATCGCCGCCGCATCGGGCGTCTCGGCCGCTTCCAGCGCGGCCAGCGCTTCGGCCTTTTCGGCCATTCCGTCCGCCGCCGCCTTTCGCGCGCGGCGCAGATCATCGATCGTCATCGTTCTTCCTTTCCGGGATCCAAGGCCGCGGCGCCGGGCGCGCAGCCACATTCCCCGCCGCCACCGCGCGCGGGGTCACACCGGCCGGGGCCGGGATGTCTCAGAGACGGGCTTGCGCCCGGGATGTCTTAAAGACGGGCTTGCGCCCGGGCCGCCGCGGCCAGCGCCCGCGCCCCCCGCGCCAGACCCTTGCGGGGGGCGGGGGCATGGGCGGCCCGCATCCGGGCATAAAAGGCGGCGCGGGTCTCGATCCGGTCGGCGAGCCCGCGCGCCAGCGCCTCGGCGGGGTCAAAGACCGCGCCGCCATCGGCCGGATCGTCGCTGACCGAAAGCCGCGCGGCGAGATCCTCGGGCGCGATGCCGCGCCCTTCCGCCACCGCCGCGTGAAACCGTGCCTCGGTCTGATCAAGGCCGCGGCGGATCTCGGCCTTGCCGTCCTCGGTTGCCGGATCGGGCCATTTTGCCCGGGCATGGCGCGAGGTGAAATCGAAGAGCTGCACCCCCGAGGCGGCCCCCGGCGCGACATTAGCCGCCGCCGTCACCGCCACCCCGATCGAGCCCACCGCCGCGCCGGGCGTCATCACCAGCTCGCGCGCCTGGCTGGCCAGCCAATAGCCCGCCGAGGCGGCGAGCGGCGCGGCGAGCGCATGGACGGGCTTCACGGCCGCCAGATCGCGCAGCGCCGTCACCGCATCCCCGATGCCAAGCGTATAGCCGCCGGGCGTGTCGAACTCGACCACCACGGCCGACACCGCCTCATCGGCGGCGAGCTCCGCGCAGGCCTCGGTGATGCCGCGATAGGTCGCCCAGCCCAGATAGCGTTCCAGAAGCTCCGAATTCGGCGTCAGCAGGCCGCGCACCGGCATCACCGCAAGGCCGCGCTCGCGCGTGTAGCGCGTCAGATCGCCCGCCAGGACCTGCGGCCCTGTTGCCGCCGCCGCGGGCCAGGCCGTCGCCAGAAGCTCGGCGGCCCGCGCCGTGTCCAGCGCCATCAGCCCGCCGCCCGCGGCCAGCACCTCCCGCACCGTTCTGCCCATCTCTCAGCCTTCCTTCCCGGTTGCGCCGCCGTCCTTGCGGGTCATGTTCGGCGGCGGATAAAGCACGTCGCCGCCCGCGATCGGGTCCTTGCCCTCGATCGCGCGCCCTTCGTTGGGCGTCAGGATCGGCCCGCCCACCGCCTTGGTGATCGCCTCGTAGCGTTCCTTCGTCGTCGCCATCAGCAGCGCGTCATACTGGTGGCGCAGGAACAGCCCGGCGCGGCGCTCGGCTTCGCTGAGCAGCCCCTGGCCCAGACCCGATTCAAGGAACTTGCCCCAATGCGTCAGGCATTCGGCCTTGTAATCCAGCGCCTGCTGCTCGCCGTTCGCCTTCACCCCGTATTCGAGCATCTGCAGCTTGGCGGGCGGCACCCGGTAAAGCGCCGCGATCTGTTCGCGGTCGAACTTCTGCGAGGCCAGCAGCTCCAGATCCGCTGCCGAGAGGCCAAGCGACTTGATGTCGTCGCTTTGTCCGATGATCAGCATGCCCTCGTCGGCATCCTCGGCCATCGCCGCCTTGAGCCGCGCCCGCGCGCGCTGCCAGGTCTCGTCATCGGCGCCGAAATCCTCAAGCTTCGCCACCGCCTTGAAGCCCTTGCCGCCCGCCAGCCGCGCCGCCGCCTCCTGACGTGCGAGCGCAATGCCCAGCGTCTCGGCCGCCACCTCGATCGGGCTGCGCCCGGTCCAGCCGTCCTCGGCCATGTAGCGCAGATGCGCCATCACCCGCCCCGAAACGCGGCGGTGTACCTGCGCGCCGTCCTCAAACTCGTAATAGCGTTCGCGCCCGCTGCGCAGCACGGTGCAGTGATCGGGCCGGATCGCCTCGATCAGCGTCACCTCGCCCGCGCCGTCGCGCGGCGCAAAGGCAAAGCCGCGGCCGCGCAGGGTGAAAGCATAGCCGATGGCAAAGCGCATCACATGAGCGGGCACGCCGGGCGCGGCCTCGGCATTGAGCAGGTGATCAAGCGGATGGTCGCGCAGCCGGACCTCGCGCCCGCTGCCGTTGCGCTGAAACACGCCCAGCGGCAGCTTTGCCAGATCGCCCGCGATCACCGTGCAGGCGGCCACCACGGTCGCATGCTTTTGCGCCAGATCGGGCGTCACCCGCGGCAGGCTGCGCACCCGGCTTGCCCCCGTGATCCCGAACTCGCGCCAGCCCGCATCCTGCGAGACGGGCAGGGCGGCCGCGCCCGCCGTCGCCCGTTCCGTCGCCAGTCCGGTCAGCGCCGGTTCGATCCGCGCCGCGGCAGGCGGCATGGCAGGCGACGTGGCACGGGCACCAAGGCCCAGAAGACCGCGCAGGTTCATAATGTCTCCACCCCTCTTGCTTGCTTGCGCCTGCGCTCGCCCGCGGCGGCGCGTCCCACCGCCATGATCATCGCCACCGCGGCATCGATCCGCCCGGTCGAGCGTTTCTTGTTCGGCTTGATGTTCTCGGCCGCGTCCTCGTCGCGATGCACGTTGCCCACCTGCCAGGCGAGCACCGGATTGCCGCCGTGGCGGATCCGGTTTTGCGCCACCAGTTCCTCGACCCGCTTCATCGGGTTTGACATGCTGGCAAAGCCCTGCCGGTGCTCGACCATCGGCAGGCGTTGCTTTGCCAGCCGGTCGGCCATGTACTTCATGCCCCAGGGATCATAGGCGATCTCCTGCACCGCGAATTTTTTGGCGATCCAGCCGATCCGCGCCTCGATCTGCGCCTCGTCGATCGAGCCGCCGGTATGCACCTCCAGCCAGCCCTGGTCGCGCCAGGCGACATATTCCCGTTTCTCTTTTTGCGCCCGCACGATGAAGCCCTTCGGCCCGGCGGGCAGGAAGGTATAGGCGATCAGGTAGATCAGCCCGTCGAGCGGCACCGCGACGACAATCGCCGTGGTGTCGATCTTGTTCGACAGGTCCACCCCCACCCAGGCATCGCGGCCGTAAAGCATGCGGGGATCGAAAGGCGCATCGGCCGCGCCCTGATCCCAGCTCTCGCGCGCGATCCACATCTGTTCGCCCTCGGTCCAGAGGTTGCAGTGGAAGCGCTTGAAGTTCGGCATCGAGGCGGCGATCGCCGCCGCTTTCGAGGCCGCCTCGTGCATCTTCTCGATCGGCTTCGACACGCCGAGGTTCGGATTGCCCATCGGCCAGAAGGCCGGATCGAGCGGGTCGCAATCGGCGGGCGGCTCGGCGACGAAGCCGAAAAAGGCGTCGTCCGTGATCGCGCCGCGCAGCACGCCCTCGGCATAGTTGCGCAGCTCGCCGCAGAGCGAATGGCGGTCATGGCCCGCGGTGGTGATCACCCAGTCGATCGGCTGCGCCCGCGCGATCATCGACTCGACGATGGTCTCGGCCAGTTCGCGGTCGGTCCAGCGGTGCATCTCGTCGCGCGCCAGAAAGCTCGGGTTGATCCCGTCGCTGGAATCGCCATCGCGCGACAGGCATTTGATCACCCCGTCCACCCGCGGCGTGACGATCTCGTGGCGCATCGGCGCCATAAACTCGCGCAGGATCGGCGAGCGCCTGATGATCCGCCCCACCTCCTTGAACAGCAGCCCCGCCTGATCGCGCGTCGTCGCCGCGCAAAAGCCCTGCGGCGCCGCCTCGCCGTCCAAGAGCTGGGTGAACAGCATCGGCACCGCGGTATCGGTGGTCTTGCCGTTCTTCTTGCCGACCTGGTGATAGGTCGAGCGGAACCGGCGCAGCCCCGTGCCCTCGCGCTTCCAGCCAAAGACCGAGCCATGGCGGAACACCTGCCAGGGCTGCAGCTCCAGCGGCTTGCCCGCCATCGGGCCGACCGTATGTTGCAGCATCCGCGCGAAATTGACGATCCGGTCGGCGGCGGCGCAGTCGAAGTAAAGCCCGCGTTCGGCGCCGGTGTCGAGATCGCGCAGATGGCGCGCGCAGGCCAGCCGCACCAGCTCGCCCGCCACGATCCGCCCCTCCATCACATCGGTCGCATAGCGCGAGACCGGGTGATCAAGCGGATGGCGCATTCACCGCCCGCATCAGATCCTCGAAGAGATCGCCCTGGCTCGCCGCGCCGAGCCGCTTCTCGTCGATCGGCGACAGCCCGAAAAGCGCGCCGAGCCGGATCATCCCTTCGAGCGCGGATTTGCGCAGATGCACCTCGGGGCGGGTGCGCTTCTGGTTGCCGTTGCGCCCCGCGCCGGTCTCATAGGTCACGCCGTTCTCGCCGATATCGCGCGTCATCGCGATATAGACCGCGACTTCTTCGCAATAGCCCGCGAAGAGTTCGTGGTAATGCGGTTCGAGCCGCTTGAGCCGGACCAGCTGCGGGGCAAGCCGCAGCCAGACTTCGCGCGCATCCGCGCTCATGAAGTCGGGCGGCGCCGGAATGGCCTCGTCTTCGCCCTTCATCGGGGTGACGATCCTCAGATTGCCTTTCGCGCCGCGCATGCCGCCCTCGTGTTCCTTTCTTCCAAGTGGGTTTTTGATCCCAATTTCCCGGCCGCGAAAACGGACCTCCTCCCGCCGGTGCGGAGGGAAGGGGGCCGAATTCCGGATACCCCCCGGGGGAGGCTCAGTCCGCGCCGTGCCAGATCTCGCGCGCGGTCTTGCGCGAATGGCAGCGCTTGCACAGCGGCTGCCAGTTCGCCCGGTCCCAGAACTTCTGCGCATCGCCCTTGTGGCGGGTGATGTGATCGACCTCGCGCGCGGCTTCGATCACGCCCAGTTCGGCGCAATCGGCGCAAAGCGGATGCGCCGCCAGAAAGGCCGCCGCCGCCCGCTTCCAGCGCGGATCCTGATAAAGCGCGTGCCAGCGCGTGGCTTCGGCCGAGCGTGCGGCTTTGGCCTTGCGTTCCCTGTCACGGGCGAGATGTTCGGGGCAACGCGAGCCGCCGGGCAGGGCCAGCGCCTCGCAGCCCGGCGCCGAACACAGCTTCCTGATCGCCATGTCGTCCCCGGAAAATGAAAACGCCCGCAAGGCTGGTCAGCCTTCGGGCGCAATTCGAGATCATGCAAAACCCATACGCATTCGCGATTTAACGGTCAAGCGCAAAGTCGCATCCTTTCCAGCGCCGCCGCCAGCGCCTTGCGCAGGACTTCGATGTTCTGCCCGCTCTTCGCCCAGCCATGCGCCAGCAGCACATCGCCGAGGCTCTGGCCCTGCAGGCAGAAACCATCGACCAGCGCCCGGTCCGCGATGGTGCGCGCGCCGCCCTCTTCGGCGCGTTTCGAGGGCCGCACCCGGCGCACCGAAAGCGCCGCGCCGGGGCCGATCAGCACCCGCATCCGCGCCAGCCGCACCGCCGCCTGGGCGTGCCGTTCGATCCAGTCGAGCCCGCCCGCGCCGCCGCCGCCGATCCGCCCTTCGAGGCTGGAGCATTTGACCCCGCCCGCCGAGACGAATTCGGCCAGCGCCGCATAGCTGCGCCCCGCCAGAACCTGCCCGGGCGAGAACGGCGCCGCCTGACCGCGCCGCTGCGCCGCCCGCTCCATCTTGTCGAAGAGATCGGCCCGCCGCACCGCATCGCGGCCGCGATAGCCTGCCGGTTCCGCCGCGAAGCCCTCCGCGCCCTTCGGCACCATGGCGACCGGCTGAAACCGCAGCGCGGCGCCCCGCGCGGGCGCGGCCGCGATCTCCGGCCCGCAGCTTTGCGGCGCCGCCGCCCGCGCCATCACGCAGGCCTGCGCCAGCGCCTGCATCCGCGTCACCGACAGCACCACCTCCAGCGGGCTGCCCGCGCCGCCCCGCCGCGCCCAAAGCTCGCTGCGCTCCACCGCTTTCGTCGTCAGCGCCCAGTCAAGCACCTCGACCCAGAAACGGAACTGCGCCCGATCGCGCGCGGCGAGCGCCCGGATCGCTGCGGGATCGGCCGTGCCCGTCAGATGGCGCACCGCCAGATCCGCCAGAACCTTCGCGGGAACGACCCGCCCCCCGGGAAATGTCATCAGGCTCATGCCGCGCGATCCTCTGCGTCCGAAGTCTTCATCATCGCTTCCGCCAGCGCCAGATCGGCGTGATAGGCTTCCAGCCAGGCGTGATCCTCGCGGCGCAGGCTGCTGCCGCGTTCCAGCATCTGGCGCAGCCCGGCGCGGCGGCGGGCATTGTCGGCGGCCTCTTCGCGCAGCTTCGAGATCATGTAACGCCCGGGCGGCGGGCCGAGCCGCCGGGCCATCCGCATCAGCTCGACCAGATAGCCGCCGTCGCGCGCCTCGCGCCCCGCCGCCGAGCGCAGCAACGAGGCGACGTAATCGCTCTTTTGCGGCGGCGGCTGCTCCAGCCCATAGGCCCAGCTCAGCAAAAGCGCCGGTTCCGGCCAGACCCCGCGCGCCTGTTTGAGCGCCATCTCGCACAGGCCCCGCAGGTTCTGTCGGCTCATGTAAGACAGCCTGCGCGCGATCATCGCCTGATCGCGGGCATGGTCCTCGGCCGTCACCTTGCGGCTGCGCCGCAGCCCGGCCATCGGCCCGAGCAACTCGGCGCGCACCCGCGCCTCGCTCCGGCCCCCGTCCTGGCGCTCCCCGTCCTGTTCCTTGTCCTGCCCTGTCATCGTCCCTGCTCCTTTCTCAGCACTTATCCACATATCCACAGGTTCGCCCGCTCGGGTCTGTCTGAGGATCGGCTTCTATCCCTTTCAATGTCTTGTCCTTTTCCCTGTCGTGCAGGACAGTCCGAGAGTGTCTGAGACTGTCTTGACACTGTCTTTCGGACAATCTTGGACAGTTATTGCCGTTCCGATCTGGCCCGCATGGTCAGCGCCAGCATGTGATCCGACCAGGCCGCCAGCGCCCGCTCGACCCATGCCGAGGACCGGTACTCGCAGCCCTGGCTCACCAGCCATTCATCCATGAACAGCAGCGCCGCATCGTTCTTGGCCAGATCCGCCGCATAGCCGGAGATCGTGATCCGCAGCCGCTGGCGGCGCTTGGCGGCATTGGCCGCCTCGTTCTTCGCGCGGTTGTCTTCCTTGCGCGCGATCGCTTCGGTCAGGGTGCGCAGCACCATCGGATGCATCAACCGGATCTCGCCGCCATCGCAGCGGCAGCGCTCCCAGCGGTGCAGGGGGCCGTAGGGCAGGCTGCACAGCGCCCGCATATGCACCGGATCGACCATCACCAGCCGCGCCAGAATGTCGGTGTCGATCGGCAGCGTGCCGACCGGCGACTGGTCATAGGAGATGAAGATCAGATCGAGATAAAGCGCCCGGCATTCGGCCGTGCCGCGCAAGCGCATGTCGGAGTTCAGCCAGCGCCGCCGCTCCCATGGCACGAAATAATGGCTGTCGAGCCGGTCTTCGTTCGACAGCGGATAGTCGCGGATCTCCTCGGCGCCCACCGGCTTGAAGATCGCGGCGCGCTGCGCCCCGGCCCCATGGAATGCCTCAACCATCGCAGATCCTCCCCGCATTCAGAACTGCCCCGCCGACAGGCGACAGCTGTGCCCGCGGCCCGCTGATCAGCTTCACGCCCATCGTGCCGCCTCCCGTCCTCAGAACGCCCGCGCCAGCAGATCATCGACCTCGCCCGCCTCGGGCGGCACCTCGACCCCGGCAAAGGCCACCGCCAGCGCCGCCCAGGGCGCGCAGCCGATCCGGTCCAGAAAATGCAGCATGCGCAGGCTCGGCACCGCCAGCAGCACCGGCGCGCCGCCCTCGGGCGGTGCCTGCACCAGCCGCACCAGCCCCGCGGCGTCGCAAAACCGCTCGACCGCGTCGATCTCGCCATCGCCCAGAAGCGCCAGCCGGTCGCGCATCAGCCCCAGAAACCGCGCCATCCGCCCGGTCTCGATCCGCAGCGCCATCCGCGCCGTGCCGCTGGCGCCATCGATCACCACCGCCGGAAAGCCGCTCATGGCCGCCCCCGCGCCGCCGGGTCATGGGCCAGCGGCTCCAGCAGTTCGATCAGCCGCGCCGCCAGCGGGCGCATCTGCGCCGCCTCGCGGTGATCGACGTAACCATCTGCCACCGCTTCGGAAATCTGCATCACCAGCTCGCCCAGCGAGGCCGCCACCCGCAGATGCTCGGGGTCGCCCGGGTTCGCCTCATGCGCCATCTGCCCGCAGGCCGCCAGAATGTCGCTGGTGAAGGACGGCCCCAGCACCGAGCAGATCGACAAAAGCGCGTTCAGCTGCGGCGTCGCCCCCTGCACATAGCTCTCCAGCGTCCGCGTCGGGATGCCCGTCGCATCCGACAGCGCCGGAAACGAGAACCGCCGCCCCCGCCCGACCCGCAGCCGCAGCGCATCCTCGATCCGCCGCGCCGCATCTTCTTGCGAGATCAAAGTGCCGTTTCTCATGGGAGAGGTCCCTCCGCACCGTCAGGATGCCGCGTATCGGTCAAGGAATTTTTAGAAAGGGCAGGCGCCATTTGAACGGCAGGCAAGGTGCGATGATCCAGCGTCACGCTCGCGCCCTCGACACCCGAGGGTGTCGAGGGCAACGCCACACCATCCGCCGCGCCTTCGCATCTGGATCTGTCGTGCATGAGAACCAGATCCTCCGCGGACACAGAAAACCCTCTGAGCCCAGCGGCACGCAACAGCCCGGCATGGTAACGCGCAGGAATAGCTTCCACCCGCGCCCACTTATTCACACGGTCTACAGTCACCCCCAAATCAGAGGCGAGGTCGCGCCGCACAGGCCACTTGTCGATCAGATCACGGACGGTTTTGCATGCTCTCATACCTATTCCATAATGGACAAAATGTCCATCAGTCAACAATGGACAAAAGGTCGATGGACGTTTTTTCCAACGCCGCGCAACCTTCAGGTATGAAAAAGCTCATCGCCGCAGCCGTTCTCTCGCCCGAAATGCACCCTGATCGCGTCGGGGAGCGGATAACTGCGATCCGCGAGACGCTGAACATGACCAAGGCTGCCTTTGCCGATTCAATCGCCCTGGATCGGAGCACGCTCACCAAGGTCGAGGCTGGAACGAAAGGCCTCGACATTGCGATGGGAGCCAAGATCGCCGATCTCTACGGGATAGGACTAGACTTTATTTACCGGGGCATCCTTTCTGATGCACCGCTCGAAATCCGCGCCGCGCTAGCTGAGAACATGCACGCCGCGAGGACGGCTAAGGCCGCCGCGAAACTCGACCCCAAAGAGCATTGAGCTTCGCCTTAACGCTGCATCCCGCGCAGTACGTTTGCTTGACAGACGCCCCGGTCATGCGCGCCGCTCCGAGAACCAGCAGATCGAGCATTGAGTACATGCGTTCATCCCCCTCTGGGGGGTTATCTCAAAGACCCAGAAGAACAACAATGGACCTTTAGTCTATTTTGAGACTTGACTGATGGACTTTTTGTCCATCTTATAGCCTCCAGCTACAGCAGAGGAGGCAGTGATGCGGCGCGACGAACCCAGATTTTTGCGACTGCGCGACGGGCTTGCCACGTCGCATCACCCCTCGCTTTCGCTTTCCGCCTATGCGGCGATCCTCGCGGCCACGCTGCTCTTTGGCCATCTTGGCCTGCGCACCGCGCTGAACCTCACTCTCGCGCTCGAACCGCACATCTGCCACCCGGCCCTTGCGGCGGCGCCCCTCTATCCCGAGTGCCGCTGACTCCCGGCCGGGCAACTGGCCCGGGCGTTCAAGCGACACCGCGCCCGGGCCCTTTTTCCAGGACACAGAATGCTGGACCAGACCCCGATGAAAGAGACGGCCGCCGATCGCGCGGTGCGCGATCGCGCCTATGCCGTCGCCGCCGACGAGCTGCGCCAGTTTATCGAGCAATACGAGCAGCTTGATGCTGAAAAGAAGGACATCAGCGCGCAGCAGAAGGACATTATGGCCGATGCCAAGGGGCGCGGCTATGACACCAAGGTGATCCGGAAGATCATCGCCCTGCGCAAACGCGACAAGAACGATCTGGCCGAGGAAGAGGCGATCCTCGATCTCTACAAAACCGCCCTCGGCATGATCTGAGATCCCGTGCGCTGACCCGCACGGGCAAGGCTGCGGCGCGTCATCCCCCCCTCCACGCGCCGCAGCCCCCAACACGCGAGCCATCCATGACCTTTCCTGTCCGCGTCGAAGTCATCGACCCAGAGCTTGACGAAGTGATCCGCGACACCGGCCGGTGCGAGATCGACTATCACAGCCCCGCCGGTCGCGGCTGGCTTCAGGGGCAGATCATGTCCCGCCTGCTGAGCGGCCTTGCGCTGAAAATCACGCCGCTGTCCCGCCCGCGGCCCGTGCCTGCGTCGTTGCGAAGGCCGTCTGACCCTCCGGTGACCGCCCCCGCGCGGGGCGGCATCCCGAGAGACAGGAGAGAGAACTAAGGAGGCACACATGAACCAAGACGCACCGCTCGCGCATCTTCAACACCACCGCCCAGCTGTCGCGGCGGTGATGCGCAACAAAACCGGCATCCCGAATGCATCGGATCGAGAGCTTCACGCCGCCAGAGATGCTGGCCTGATCCGCTTTGAAAACTCGACCGGGCACGGCGTCTGGCGGGTGACCCCACTCGGGGCAGACCTGATGACCGATTACTGACCGGCCTTCTCCGCCCCCGCGCGGGGCGGCATCCCGGGAGACAGGAGCGAAATATGACCATCATCGGGGCAATTCTTGTTTTTGTGTCCGTCTTTGGCATCCTTGCCATCAGGCGGGTGATCATCGCCGATCCGGAAAACGGCGGACCCGATCATGTGGCGGACGGCCTCAGCGTCTTGTTGCCAGCCTATGCCTGCTGTGCGCTTGGCTCTTTGGGCGCGTGGCTCATTTGCGCGGCATGGCAATGATGCGCGTTCTGATCGGCTGCGAAACCTCAGGCGTGATGCGCCGCGCATTCTCGGCCCGAGGGCATGATGCCTGGAGCGTCGATCTGCTCCCCAGCGAGGATGGCAGCAACCGGCACATTGTCGGCGACCTCCGCGACTATCTGGCGGACGGCTGGGATCTGCTTGCCGTGATGCACCCGCCCTGCACGCGGCTGTGCAACAGCGGTGTCAGGTGGCTGCACGAGCCCTCGAAGCGCCTGCCGGAGACCTATGCCGCGGCGGAGCGGGAGGCCTACCTGCGCATGAGTCGTGAGGAGCGGCTCGCCTTCCTGTGGGCCGACCTCGACCGCGGGGCTGCCCTGTTTGCGACCTGCTGGCAGGCGCCGGTGCCGCGCGTGGCTGTCGAGAACCCGGTGATGAACCCGCACGCGCGCGAACGCCTGCCCGCGGATCTGCCGCGCCCGCAGATCGTCCAGCCGTGGTGGTTCGGTGATCCGTTCTTCAAGGCCACCGGCTTCTACCTGCGCGGCCTGCCGCCCCTCGTCCCGACGAACAAGCTGGTGCCGCCGCGCAAAGCCGAAGAGCCGGAGCGGCACGCGAAATGGTCCGCGATCCACCGCGCCAGCCCCGGGCCGGATCGGTGGAAGATCCGCAGCCGCACCTTCCAGGGCCTCGCCGAAGCCTGTGCTGATCAATGGGGCGGCTGCGCCGAGCGGCAGCAGGAGGCCCGCAATGGCTGATCAACTGACCAAGGAGCAATTCGTCGAACGGTTCGTTGCGCATTGCCTGACGAAATGCGGGTTTACCCATTTCGACGACGGCACGCCGGTCGCGGCCTATGCCAGCGAGGTCGCGGAATCGTACTTCGCAGATCCTGAATTCGGCAGTGAAGGCCCGGAGGTCTGCGCCGAGAGCGATATGGATTATTGGGGAGAGAGCTGATCATGGCTGACAAAACCAAGATCGGCTGGACCGGCGCCACCTGGAACATCATCACCGGCTGCAGCATGTATCGCATCGGCAAGTGCGCATCTGGCCGCCTGCTCGATGGGCGCACATGGGACGAAATGCCGGGAAGCAAAGGGGTGCAAGCCAATGACCAAACATGACCAGCGCCCGTTCACGCCGGACACCCTGGCCGATCTGTGGGGCGTCTCTCCGCAGACGGTGCGCAACTTGATACACCGGCGCGAACTGCGCGCTTACAGAGTCGGCCGCCTGTTGCGCATCAAACCCGACGCCGTCGAAGAATACGAAAGGAACGCGGAGCAATGCCCGACATCAGCATCGGACGCCTGCGGGGCGGATATTGCGTCTACTGGCACGACGATACCGGACGCCGCCGCTATCAGCTTGAGGCACGCACCAGAAAGGAAGCCGAGAGCGAGGCAATAACCGTCTATCGCGCCAAGACGGCGGCATCGACCAGCGCGGTAACGGTGGCCTCGATCTGGGCAGATTACGTCCGGGATCTCGGCGACAAACCGACAGCAAAGACGATGGGCTACACCGGCAAGGCGATCCTGCCCGCCTTTGGTCACATGGCGCCGGAGCAGATCGACCGCACCGCCTGCCGGGCCTATGCCACGGCGCGCGAAGCGGCCGGGATATCGCAGGGCAGCATCTGGACCGAACTCGGCCACCTGCAAAGCGCGCTGAACTACGGCAAGAAAGCCCGTCTTTATGCCGGGGAAACCGTGCACGTTTGGCGCCCGCCGAAACCGGATCCTGAAAAGCGCATCCTGAATGCAGGCGAGGCGCGGCGGCTGATCGAGCACGCCAGCGCGCCGCATATCCGGCTGGCGCTGATCTTGTTGCTGGGGACCGGCGCGCGGGTTGGCGCCGTGCTGGATCTGACCTGGGACCGGGTGGATTTCGAGCGCAACTGCATCAACCTGCGGATCGCCGACAGCAAGACCCGCAAGGGCAGGGCCATCGTGCCGATGAATGCCAGCGTGCGCGCCGCACTTTACACGGCGCGCGAGGCGGCACTGTCCGATTCGGTGATCGAATATGCGGGTGGGCCTGTGGCGTGCATCCGCAACGGCGTGAGTGCGGCGGTTCGCCGGGCCAGGCTGGGGCATGTCACCATCCACGAGCTGCGCCACACCGCGGCCGTCCACATGCTCGGGGCAGGGGTGCCGCTCGAAAAAGTCTCGCAGGTTCTCGGCCACAGCAACACCGCGGTGACGTTCCGAACCTATGCGCGCTACCTGCCGAACCAGATGGACGATGCCGTCGCGGCGCTCGACTTCATGAACTTGCGGAAGGTTCCGAAGTGACATTCTAGGTTCACCGAACCGGAGCGCGCTTCGTTGAAATGAAGAAAGCGCCGGAAAAATCCAGCGCTTTCAACGGGAAACATGGTGGGCGATAACGGATTTGAACCGCTGACATCTTCGATGTGAACGAAGCGCTCTACCGCTGAGCTAATCGCCCGGTGGAGCGGTGTTTAACGTCACTCCTCAGCATCCGCAAGGGGGTCTGATGCGGAATCTGCATCCTTTTTCGCATCTTCCGGCAAAGCCATCCGCCGCAGCTTCACATGCAGGATCTCGCCGCCCGCCTTGCCGACCGAACGGGCCACCGACATCTTGCCCAGCGGCGGCAGAACCAGCGTCTCGCCCTGCGCCAGCGCCTCGCCCAGCACCGCCAGAACCGCCTCGGTCAGATCGCGCGCCACCGGCTTCTTGGCGCCGCTGCGCAGCACCACGCGCTCGACGAAGTCCTTTTTCTTCACCTGCACCCGGGCCGCGACGGGCGTCGCCTCGGGCGCGACCGCTTCCGGCACCGGCTCTTCCGGCACCGGCTGCGGTTTCACGGCCTTTGCCGCGGTGGATTTCTTCGTGGATTTGCGCATCGCGCCCCCCTCGGTTTGCTGTCGCGCCAAGGTTAGGCCGCAACGGCGCAACAATCCATGCGCGGCAAGGCCGGGCGCAGAAAAAACAACGCGCCCCCGCAAGGGGGGCGCGTCAGAGCCTGTTTCAGCGGCAGATCAATGCGCCGTGGCGCCCGTCGCTTCGGCCCGGGCGGCAGCGCGGGCGGCGGCGGCGGCTTCCTCGGCCGCCTCGTCCCATTCCACCGGCTCGGGGGCGCGCACCAGCGCACGGGCCAGAACCTCGCGGACATGGGTCACCGGGATGATCTCCAGCCCTTCCTTGACGTTGGCCGGGATCTCGGCCAGGTCCTTTTCGTTCTCCTCGGGGATCAGCACGGTCTTGATGCCGCCGCGCAGCGCCGCCAGCAGTTTTTCCTTGAGGCCCCCGATCGGCATGGCATTGCCGCGAAGCGACACTTCGCCCGTCATCGCGATATCCTTGCGCACCGGAATGCCGGTCAGCACCGAGACGATCGAGGTCACCATCGCCAGACCGGCCGAGGGGCCATCCTTCGGCGTCGCGCCATCGGGGACGTGGACGTGAATGTCCAGCGTCTCGAATTTCGGCGGCTTCACCCCGATTTCCGGCGCGATCGAGCGGACATAGCTTGACGCCGCCTCGATCGATTCCTTCATCACGTCGCCCAGCTTGCCGGTGGTCTTCATCCGCCCCTTGCCGGGCAGTTTCAGCGCCTCGATATGCAAGAGATCGCCGCCAACCGAGGTCCAGGCCAGACCGGTGACGACGCCCACCTGATCCTCGGCCTCGGCCAGACCATAGCGGTGCCGCTTCACGCCCAGATAATCGCCCAGCTTCGCCTCATCGACCGTGACCGATTTCACCGCGCCCCTGGCCTTGAGGATCTCGGTCACCGCCTTGCGGGCGGTTTTCGCGATCTCGCGTTCCAGGTTCCGCACCCCGGCTTCGCGGGTGTAATAGCGCACGATATCCGAAAGCGCGCCGTCGGTCAGGGTGAATTCGCCCTTCTTCAGCCCATGCGCCTTGACCTGCTTGGGGATCAGGTGCTGCCGGGCGATCTCGGTCTTTTCGTCCTCGGTGTAACCGGCCAGCGAAATGATCTCCATCCGGTCCAGCAGCGGGCCGGGCATGTTGTAGCTGTTCGCCGTGGTCAGGAACATCACGTTCGAGAGGTCATATTCGACCTCAAGATAGTGGTCGACGAAGCTGCCGTTTTGCTCCGGGTCGAGCACCTCCAAGAGCGCCGAGGCCGGATCTCCGCGGAAATCATGCCCCATCTTGTCGATTTCATCGAGCAGGATCATCGGGTTCGTGGTCTTCGCCTTTTTCAGCGCCTGGATGATCTTGCCCGGCATCGAGCCGATATAGGTGCGCCGGTGGCCGCGGATTTCGCTTTCATCGCGCACGCCGCCAAGGCTGATGCGGATGAATTCCCGCCCCGTCGCGCGGGCAACGGACCGCCCCAGCGAGGTCTTGCCGACGCCCGGCGGGCCGACAAGGCACAGGATCGGCCCCTTCAGCTTGTCCGAGCGCGCCTGCACGGCGAGATATTCGACGATGCGTTCCTTGACCTTTTCCAGCCCGTAGTGATCGGCATCGAGCACCTTTTCGGCGCCGATCAGATCCTTCTTCACCCGGCTTTTCACGCCCCAGGGCAGATTCAGAAGCCAGTCCAGATAGTTGCGCACCACCGTCGCCTCGGCCGACATCGGGCTCATCGAGCGCAGCTTCTTCAGCTCGCCCTCGGCCTTGTCCTTGGCCTCTTTCGACAGCTTGGTCTTGGCGATCTTTTCCTCAAGCTCGTTGAGCTCGTTCTGACCGTCCTCGCCATCGCCCAGCTCGCGCTGGATCGCCTTCATCTGTTCGTTCAGGTAATATTCGCGCTGCGTCTTTTCCATCTGCGACTTGACGCGCGACTTGATCTTTTTCTCGACCTGCAGGACCGAGACCTCGCCCTGCATCAGCCCGTAGACCTTTTCCAGCCGCTCGGAAATGTCCAGCGTTTCCAGCAGCTCCTGCTTGAGCTTGACCTCAAGCCCCAGATGGCCCGAAACGAGATCGGCAAGCTTGTCGGCTTCGCGGGTTTCGGACACCGCGGCCATCGCCTCTTCGGGGATGTTCTTCTTGATCTTGGCGTAGCGTTCGAATTCCTCGGCGACCGAGCGCAACAGCGCCTTGATCGTGTCGCGGTCGCCCTCGACCTCGGTCAGGGTTTCGGCCTGCGCCTCGAAGAAGCGGTCGTTTTCGACGAAATCGGTGATCCGCACCCGGGTCTTGCCTTCGACCAGCACCTTGACCGTGCCGTCGGGCAGTTTCAGCAGTTGCAGCACATTGGCGAGCACGCCGACGCGGAAGATCCCCTCGGGCGAGGGGTCGTCGATCGAGGGGTCGATCTGGCTGGCCAGCAGGATCTGCCGGTCGTCGGCCATCACCTCTTCAAGGGCGCGCACGGATTTCTCGCGGCCGACGAAAAGCGGCACGATCATATGCGGGAACACCACGATGTCGCGCAGCGGCAGGACCGGATGGGTGGTGGGGAGTGCGGTCATTCTCTGTCCTTGTTTGCGGCGAAAGGCACCGGTCCCGCGATTGGCAACCCGTCCCTTCCCATGCCCCATATCTAGGGGGGGGTGAGGCACAGTTCAACTGCAGCGAACCGACGGCCCGCCCCGCCGTCATCAAGTCTTCACACTGCGGCAGAATGCCCCGTGCTGCAAGCAAAGCTTGGCTCGGATGCCCGACAAACTTTTGCTGTTGCCGCCCGATCTTGTGTGTCATGCCGAGAAGATCGCGGAAGGGTTGACCCTCGCTGCCGAAACCCGGTGCGCAAGAGCCGGGGCGCAGAGCTTGCCCCCGACATCTTGCCGCCGACGCCATGCACAGGGGCCGCGCGCCGCGAAAGGTTTCGTTAAGATTTTGCGCGCATCCTGCAGTTGCGGGAACGCGGGTTCGAGGTGAAGGAGCGAAGCGGTGAGCACAACAGCCGGAGCATGTGTCGATCTGTCCGGGGATGTTGCGGTCGAGGTTCGGCCTGTCAAAACCGCCTCGGGCTGGTGGATCCTGCCGATCGTGCTTGCGGGGGCGGCGGCCTGGATCGGCCTTTTCGTCCTGATCTTCTGAGCCACAGCGTCAGACCGGCCGCCTCAGCGTGGCAGCGTCAGTTCTGCCGCCAGCCCGCCCAGACGCTTGCCCTCAAGCAGGGTCAGGCTGCCGCCATGGCCCCGCGCGATGTCGGCGGCAATCGCCAGCCCCAGCCCGACGCCCTGACCGCGGTCCTGATTGCGCGCCGGATCAAGCCGGGTAAAGGGCCGCATCGCCTCTTCGCGCCGCTCGGCGGGGATGCCGGGGCCGTCATCCTCGACCACGAGACGCAGGCTGCGCGGGCGCACCGTCACCGAGACCTCGGCCCGCGTGCCATAGCGCACCGCATTGCCGATCAGGTTTTCCAGGGCGCGGCGCAGCGCATCGGGGCGCACCACCGCATGCACCGGCGTCTCGGGGCAGGCGATCAGCTGTACCGACTGCCCGGCGCGGATCGCATCCTCCACCACCTGCCCGACAAAGCCGCAGATCTCGACCCGTTCGGGCTCGCCCGCCATCGCCTCCTCGCGCGCGACATTCAGGAAGGCGTCGATCATCTTGCCCATCTCGGTCACGTCGCGCGCCATCGCGGCGATCTCGGCCTCGGTCTCGGGCTCTTCGGGCAGCATCGACAGGCCAAGCCTGAGCCGCGTCAGCGGCGTGCGCAGATCGTGGCTGATCCCCGACAGCATCAGCCGGCGGCTTTCGGTCTGCCGCTCGATCCGGTCGCGCATCTCCAGAAAGGCCTTGCCCGCCGCCCGCACCTCCAGCGCGCCGGTCGGGCGATAGGGCGCGATCTGGCCCTTGCCGAAGGCCTCGGCAGCGCGGGCCAGCCGCTGGATTGGCCGCAACTGGTTGCGCAGGAACAAAAACGCGATCAGCGTCATCAGCACCGAAACGAAGACCATCAGCACCAGCAGCTGATGCGGATTGGAGGCCGAGACCCAGCCGCGCGGAAAGCCGATGTAAAGCGGCCCGTGCCGGGTCGCGACCCAAAGCTGCACCCGCCCACCCGCGGTCAGATCCAGCGCGATCATCCCCGGCAGGCCCGCGCGCAGCGTCGATTGCACGGTCAGCCCGGTGAAATCGGTGATCTCGCGCCGGTCGGCGGCGGGGATGGTCCCGGGCGCGGGCAGCGCCAGTTGCAGGTCCAGCGCCTGAGCGAGCTCCGCCATCCGCGCCGTGGCCTGCGCTTCGGTCGCGGCGGTATCGGCGCGCTCGACCACCAGCGCGATCTCGCGCAGCATCGAGGTGGTCATCTGCTCGGTCACGCGCTCGAAATGGCGCTGGATGAAGACGACCGAGACGACCAGCTGGATGGTGACGACCGGCAGGATCAGGATCAGCGCGGCCCGGCCGTAAAGCCCGCGCGGCAGGAAGTGTTTGAGCCAGGCGAAATCCATGCCACAACCTAACGTCGGAAGCGGCAGAGGGAAAGAGGGATGAAGGATCTGGAACCGGGCGTGCGGCGGCTTGTGGCGCCCAACCCCTCGGCGCTGACGTATCGGGGTACCTGTTCTTATGTGCTGGGCCGGGGGGCGGTGGCGGTGCTCGATCCCGGGCCTGCCGATCCGGGGCATCTGCGGGCGCTGCTGGACCATCTGGCCCCGGGCGAGCGGGTGGTGGCGATTCTGGTCAGCCATGCGCATCTGGATCATTCCGGGGCGGCGCGGCCGCTGGCCGATCTGACCGGGGCGCCGGTCTTCGCCTTTGGCGATGCGGCGGCGGGGCGTTCGGCCGCGATGCAGGCGCTGGCCGAGACCGGGCTGGCGGGTGGCGGCGAGGGGGTGGATGCGGGCTTTCGTCCCGATGAGACGCTCTCCGATGGCGAGGTGCTGGCGCTGGGCGATTGGTCGGTGACGGCGCTGCACACGCCGGGGCATTTCGGCAACCACCTGTGTTTCGCGATGGGCGATGCGGTCTTTACCGCCGATGTGGTGATGGGCTGGTCGACGACGCTGATCTCGCCGCCCGATGGCGATCTGGAGGCTTATTTCGCCACGCTTGACCGGCTGGCGGGGCAGGGGGCGCGGGTGTTCTATCCCGGCCATGGCGATCCGGTGCCCGATCCCGCGGCGCGGCTGGCCGCGCTTGCGGCGCATCGGCAGGCCCGCACGGCGCAGATCCTTGCGGCGCTGGCCGCGGGGCCCGCGACGCTGCCCACGCTGACCGCGCGGGTCTATGCCGAGACGCCCGCGGCCCTGCACCGGGCGGCGGCGCGCAATCTTTTCGCGCATCTGGTGGCTCTGGTCGGGCAGGGCTGGGTGGTGGCAGAGCCGGGTCTGGCGGCAAACGCGGTCTTCGCCCGCGCCGGTTAGGCCCCCCGCCGCTGCGCCAGCCGCGCCAGCGCGATCACCGGCAGGATGCCCACGGCGACGATGGCAAGCCCCGCGATGGCGCCGTCTTCATGGCTGCCGCGCGCCGCCTCGCCGTAAAGATGGGTGGCGAGCGTCTCGACGCCGAGCGGGCGCAACAGCAGCGTGGCCGAAAGTTCCTTCATCGTGTCGACAAAGACGAGCAGCGCCGCCGCGATCAGGGCCGGGCGCAGAAGCGGCAGATGCAACCGGCGCAGGCTGGCCGCCGGACCATGGCCCAGACTGCGCGCCGCCTGATCGAGCGCGCGCGGGATCTGCGCGAAACCGCTTTCGCAGCCGCCCACCGAGATTGCCAGAAACCGCACCAGATAGGCATAGCCCAAAGCCAGCCCCGAGCCGATCAGCACCAGCCCGGTGCCCTGACCCAGAACCGCCCGCGCGCCTGCGTCGAGCAGCCGGTCCAGCGCCCCCATCGGCACCAGCACGCCCAGCGCCACCACGGTTCCGGGCATCGCATAGCCAAGGCTGGCGAGCCGCCCGATCACCGCGCCGGGCCCGCCGGGGCAAAGCCGCGCCGTCAGCACCACCACCAGCCCGCCCGCCACAACCGTCACCGTCGCCGCCGTCGCCAGCAGCAGCGTCGCCCGCATCTCGGCGCGCAGCTGCGCGGAAATCCCGCTCTCGGCGATCCGCGTCACGGCCTCGGACAAAAGCCAGGCCAGCGGCACGCCAAAGCCCAGCACCACCGGCACCAGCCCCAGCCCGAGCGCTGCAAAGCCGCGCAGCCCCGCCAGCCGCACCGGCACCAGCGGCCGCATCCGCTGCGCCCCGCCCGCAAAGCGCTGCCTGCGCCGGGCGAAGCGTTCCAGCGCCACCAGCGCGGCCACCACGGCCAGCATCACCAGCGCGATCTGCGCCGCCCCGGGCAGATCCGAGCGCGTGACCCAGGTCGCATAGATTGACACCGTCAGCGTGCGCACGCCCAGAAACTCCGCCGCGCCGATGTCGTTCAGTGTCTCCATCAGCGCCAGGCTCGCCCCTGCCGCGATCGCCGGACGGGCGAGCGGCAGCGCCAGCCGCCACAGCAGCCCCCGCCGCGTGCAGCCGAGCATCCGCCCGGCCTCCAGAAGCCCCGCCGCCTGCATCGCGAACATCGCCCGCACCGGCAGGTAGACATAGGGGTAAAGCACCAGCCCCAAAAGCAAAATCGCCCCCGGCAGGGAGCGGATGTCGGGCAGCCGGAACTCCCGCGGCGAGGCATAGCCCAAAAGCGCCCGCAGCCCGTCTTGCAGCGGGCCGAGCGGATGCGTCACCTCCAGATAGACAAAGGCGATGATGTAGCTGGGCACGGCCAGCGGCAAAAGCAGCGCCCAATCCAGCAGCCTGCGGCCCGGAAACTCATGCGCCGCCACCAGCCAGGCCAAGGCGGTGCCCAGAACCGTGACAACCAGCCCGACCCCGGCCAGAAGCAGCGCCGTCTGCCCCAGCGCGGGGATCAGCACATGCGCCCAAAGATGGTTCCAAAGCCCGTCCGAGCCCTGCGCCGCCTGCCAGAGCAGCGCCGCCACCGGCGCCAGCACCAGCGCGGCGATGCTGCCCGCCGCCCAAAGCCAGGGCGACCCGCCCCCGATGAAGGGGCGGGTGCCGATGCGCCCGGGCAGGCGCGGGCTCAGATCGGTCACGGCCATCGCGGGTCTCAGTTGTCGAAGCCGACCTTGTCGACGAGCGCGCTGGCTTCCTTGCGGTTTTTCACCACCTCGGTCAGCGGCAGCGGATCAACAGAGAGCGGCCCGAAAGAGGCGATGATCGGCGCCAGCTCGGCCCCGGCCTTGACCGGATATTCGAAATTCGCCTCGGCATAGAGTTTTTGCGCCGCATCCGAGGTGAGATATTCGAGCAGTTTCACCGCCTCGGCCTTGTGCGGCGCATGTTTCGCAATCGCCGCGCCCGAGATGTTCACATGCGTGCCGCCGTCCTTGAACGTCGGCAGCAGCACGGTGATCGCCTCGCCCCAGGCTTTCTGCTCGGGCTCCTTTTCATTCGTGCGCATCAGCCCGACGTAATAGGAATTCGCCACCGCGATGTCGCAGATGCCGCCCAGGATGTCCTTGGCGCCATCGCGGTCGCCGCCGCCGGGCTTGCGCGCCAGATTGGCCTTGAGCCCGGTCAGCCAGGTCTCGGTCGCCGCCGTGCCGTGATGCGCCAGATAGGCGGCGAAAAGCCCGGTGTTGTAGGGGTGCTGGCCTGAGCGGATGCAGATCTTGCCCGCCCATTTCGGATCGGCAAGCTCTTCATAGGTGATCGCGCTCAGGCCCAGATCCTTGGCGGCATAGACGACGCGCGCCCGCATCGACAGCGCCACCCACTGGTTTTCCGGATCGCGCAGCTCTTTCGGCACTGCGGCCAGAACGGCTTCGGAGTCAATGGTTTGCGTCAGGCCCTTGGCGGCCAGATCGGCCATGTTGCCGGCATCGACCGCCATCAGCACATCGGCGGGCGAGGCCGCGCCCTCGGCCGCGACGCGCTCGGCCAGCCCGTCCTTGAGGAAGACGGTGGTGACGGTGATCCCGGTTTCGGCGGTGAAGGCAGAGAGCAGCGGTTCGACCAGTTTCGGCTCGCGCGAGGTGTAAAGATTAAGCTCGGCCGCCGCGAGGGGCAGGGGGGCAAGCAGGGCCGAGGTCAGAAGCAGGGCGCGCGGGGAAAGGGTCATGGCAGGGCCTCCGGGGCTGGAAAGGTCATGTCGCCCGGTATCGGGCCAGATCGGGATGGCATGCATGACTAAATCAGTCAAGAAATAAATATGAGTGTTTGTCTCAGCTTTTGTCGGACGGGCCGCCCGGCCGGGGATGCCGGGGCAGGCCTTGTGGGCGCGGCCGCGATTCGAGACGAATCCCGCTGCGCCGCACCCACGGGGTGCCGCCCCGAAAGCAAACGTTTTCGTGAACAGTGGCGTCGCCGTTTTCGATCTGGCGTTGCGGGCAGGCGGCTGGGGGCAGGTCCGACGGCCCTGTCGCCCTGCGTAATAAGGCTGGAACCGCCCGTTTTCGCCCCGACGCCGACGGGAGGGGCGGTTGCGGAGGCAAGTTTCGGGGTGGGAAAAAAACGTTGCCCCCCCCTTGCACCCCGATTCAGCCGCCGCTATACACCCCCACATGTTCCGGCGTAGCTCAGCGGTAGAGCAGTTGACTGTTAATCAATTGGTCGTAGGTTCGATCCCTACCGCCGGAGCCAGAAATCCTCAAAGATTTCAACGAGTTACAGGGGAAGCGGCAACGCTTCCTCGTATCGCATTTGCGACTGTCAGACATATAGCAGACATTTTGCGATTTCCACAGTGGCGCGCGTCAGGCTCGCAGACAACCCGCAAAGCACTGATCTGACTGCACAATCCCACATCGAGCGAAATCCCGACCGAAAATTTGGCGCAAGTGTAGATCGTTAACAGGCCGCTGAAATAGTCGGCAGACGAGAAGGACTTCCCGTTTTCGTACGAGTTCTGGGCTTGAGCGCCCGCCGGTCCACTGCTCTTCGTCCTCAGGCGGCGAGCAGCCTGGGCAGTCTTGCCAGATTGTTGGCGGCCATCGTCAGGATGAACCGCGACTGCACCCGTTCGATGCCGCGATACATCGTCTGCGCCATCCCTCCGACCGTCTTGGCCCAGCCGAAAGCCTCTTCGATCCGCTTTCGATGCTTGAGGGAAAGGGCGTAGCCGTCGTGGCGGGTGGTGCGGCGGTCGATGGCGGAATGTCGGGCCTTTTGCGCGACATGGGGCGTGACGCAGGCCCTGCGCAGATCTCGGATGAATTCGGCGGCGTCATAACCTTTGTCGGCGCCCAGCGTCAGGCGCCGGGTTGACCCCGGCGAATGTCGGTGGATCATGTCGAGCGCGGCTTGCCGTTCGGCGTGGCCATCGGCGCGGGTCAGCTCGCCCTGCACGATCAGGCCGGAGCGGTTCTCCATCAGCGCATGGCCGATGAAGCACAGCATCGCGCCGGTGCCGGGGGATTTCTTGTAAAGCCGCGCCTCGGGATCGGTGGTCGAGGCATGCGTCGCATTCGAGCGTTTCTCGCCCCGGAAGTCGACCTCGGCATTGCGGTTCTGGCGGCGGCTGCGGGGCATCGGATCGGGCTTTGCTTCGGTCGCGTCGGGGGCGGGGCTTGGCGGCGGCGGCGCGCCGGGATCCTCGTCACCCGGATCATCATCGGGATCCTCGGCCTCGGGCGGCGGCGCCTTCGGCTGAAAGCTTTTCATCGACGCCCAAGCCTTCACCAGCGTGCCATCGACCGAGAAATGCTCGTCCGACAGGAGCGGCGCCACCTCGCGATGCGCCAGGATCGCGGCCATTATCTTGCGCGACATCTCGGTATTCATCAGCCGGTCGCGGTTCTTCGTGAAAACCGTCGGCACCCAAACCTGATCGTCGATCCCCAGCCCGACGAACCAGCGAAACAACAGGTTGTAATCCATCTGCTCCATCAGCTGGCGCTCGGAGCGGATCGAAAACAGGATCTGCAGAAGGCTCGCCCGGATCAGCCGTTCCGGCGCGATCGAGGGGCGGCCGAAGCGGATGTAAAGCCCTTCGAAATCAGCATCGAGGCTGGCCAGCGCATCATTGACCACCTGCCGGATCTTGCGCAGCGGATGCCTGGCCGGGATGCGATCCTCGAGGTCGACATAGCTGAAAAGCGACCCGCTCGTCTCGTCCGTGCCCCGCATCGTGATCCCCCTTCGCTATGGGAAGGGGTGAATCATGTTCTGCATCCGCGGTCGAGGCCGACTATTTCAGCGGCCTGTTAAGCCCCCCTGCCTTGCCCCCCCCCACCCCCCACCTACCTAGGGGGGCATCTTCCCACCATCTCCGCACCCAGTCACATAATCATCTAGTCAAGTATCATGCTGCATGACCGATGACGGCCCCGAGCAGACGCAGGGTCAGACATGATGAACCACGGAATCAGACGGGCGGGGCTGACACCTGGATAACGTGGGGGCTGACGCGCAGACGACACGCGACACACGACGCCACACGACACGCGCGTAAAACCACGTCACAGCGCACGATGCCCGCGAACGCGACACGTCCCCGCATCGAACGCGCAACACTCCCCCAGCCCCCTTGCAGCGCGCGCACCGCAAGCGTCCACAGGGTGCGACGCAAGCCAAGGTACCCGTCACTCGACCACTCCCTGAAGTGCGCCGATGTTATGGCCCGTTATGAAGGCACATCCCAAGCGTAACGCGTGAAATCCTTTTTGTTTCAACGATCTGTTATGGATGTTATGCTGTTTTGAGAATTGAATTATTTCCAAAAAACAGAAAATCAGTACAGGATAAAAAATGCAATAAAAGCCCCGATAGAGAGAATATGCGTAACGCAAAACATATCGCGAGCAACTCTATGTTATTGAAGGAAATATCGCGTTACGAAATGCGATGCACCCGCATAACACGCGCGTAACGCGGATCATAACGCAAGCAGATCTTTGGGGCGCGGATAGCGGCACACTGAACCAACGCCGAACCAAACCTGAGTTCTTCGCTATTATTCGTTAGCAGGCTGCTGAAGAAGTCGGCCCTTGGCCCGGTTTGAGGAACATGATTCACCCTCGGCACGGTAACGTAGGGGGCAAAGATGCGGGGGACGGACGAGACGAGCGGGTCGCTGTTCAGCTATGTCGATCTTGAGGCTCGCATCCCCGCGCGGCATCCGTTGCGCAAGATCAGGCAGGTGGTGAACGAGGCGTTGGCGAGCCTGGATGGCGAGTTCGATGCGCTTTACACCGATTTCGGCCGCCCTTCGATCCCGCCGGAACGGCTGATCCGGGCCAGCCTGACCCAGATCCTGTTCTCGATCCGCTCCGAGCGTCAGTTGATGGGACAGATGCAGTATAACCTGCTGTTCCGCTGGTTCGTCGGTCTCGGGATTGACGACGCCGTGTGGGTGCCGACCGTCTTCACCAAGAACCGCGACCGCCTGCTGACGACCGAGATGTCGCGCAAGGTGATGGCGGCGATCCTGGCGCATCGCGAGGTCGCGCCGCTGTTGTCGGACGACCATTTCTCGGTCGACGGCACGCTGATCAAGGCTTGGGCGTCGATGAAGAGCTTCCAGCCCAAGGCGGACGACACGCCGCCCGACGACGATCCGGGCAGCCCGACCGGACCCGACACCGCCCCCGACACAGCCCCCGACACAGCCATCGAAGAAGCAGACCAACCCACCGAGCCCGAGGCCGCCCCGATGCACCGCGACCACCGCCAGAACCGCAATGCCGAAGTCGATTTCCGGGGCGAGAAGCGGTCCAATGCCACCCATGCCTCGACCACCGACCCCGATGCGCGCCTTTACAAGAAATCCCCCGGCACCGGCGCCATGCTCTGCTTCATCGGCCATGCCCTGATGGAGAACCGGAACGGGCTCATCGTGCAGGGCGACCTGACCCAGGCGGATGGCCATGCCGAACGGCGCGCCGCGCTGGACATGATCCATCGAAATTCCCCCGGATCGACCCGGCGATTGACGGTAACCGCTCGATTGTGGCCGCCCTTGCGCGTTCGGGCGATATCTGGGGTGCCTGATACGACGTCGTTATTGGCGTCGTTAGCGACGTCAACGAGATCTGCGCCGATCAGGCGGCGATCTTGGTGTCACCGGCTGGCAGGGGCTTCCAATTCCAGGGGAGCAGTTCGTAAAGCCGCGGGTTGATGTGGTCGTTGATGCGCGCCAGCACGTCGGCCAGATAGGCCTGCGGGTCGAGACCGCTCAGTTTCGCGCTCTCGATCAGGGTCATCGCGCGCGCCAGGGTTTCGCCCCCGGCGTCATTGCCCGCAAAAAGCCAGTTCTTCCGCCCGACGCCGATCGGGCGCATGGCGCGCTCGGCCGGATTGTTGTCAATGGCCACGCGCCCATCCTCGAGAAAGAGGCAAAAGGCGTCCCAGCGGTTCAGGGCGTAGCGGAACGCCTTCGCCAGATCGCTCTTGCCCGAGATATAGTCGAGGTTCTCCTCCGCCCAGGCCTTGAACGCCTCGACCTTCGGGCGGCTGTGCGCCTGCCGGACAGCGTGGCGCTCGTCGGCACTGCGGCCGTTGATCTGCGCTTCGATGTCATAAAGCGCACCGATCCGTTCCAGCGCCTCGCGGGCGATCTCCGAGCCGGTCTCCTTCTCGACGTCAAAAAAGGCCCTGCGCAGATGCGCCCAACAGGCGGCCTCCTGGAACCTGGCCTCGCCATTTCCCTCTGCCAGATAGAGATCCCTGAAGCCCGCGTAAGCATCGGCCTGCAGGATCCCCTTGCCCGCCCCGAGGTGTTTCTGCGGGTGCTCGCCCTTGCGATCGGGTGAGAAGTGATAGGCCACCGCCGGGGGCGCGGCTCCCGACCAGGGCCGCTGGTCACGCACATAGGCCCAGATCCGCCCCTCTTTCACGCCCTTGCCAAGCTCGCCCTTCTTCGCGCGGTCGAGCACCCGGATCGGCGTGTCGTCGGCATGCAGCAGGTCCGAGGCCAGAACATCCTTGCGGATCAGCTCGACCAGCGGCGCCAGCGTCCGCATCGCGCCGCCGCACCAGCCGGCAAGCGTGGTGTCGGGGATGTCAGCGCCCATCCGGGCAAAGATCTCGTTCAGGCGATAGAGCGGAAGGTGGTCGTCGTATTTGGCGACGAGGATGAAGGCGAGCAGGCTCGGACCAGCAAGGCTGCCAGGGATCGGCCGGGTCGGCGCCGGGCATTGCACCATCTTCTCGCAGCACCGGCAGGACTTCTTCGGCCGCGCCACCTCGATCAGCTTCAGCCGGGCCGTGATCATCTCGAGGATCTGGCTCACATCCTCGCCGACGAGGCGCAGGGCGCCGCCGCATTCCGGACAGGTCTCGCCGGGATCGAGCTCGCGGCGCTCGCGCGGCGTGTCGGGCGACACCCGCGGGCGTCGGCGCGGCGCCTTCTCCGAGGCTTCGGCGTCGCCTTGGTCGTCTGACGTGCTGCAGACCGGCGCGGTCTCGACGCTGTCCTGCTCGGGCGGTGGCGCAACCTCGGCCTCGGCCACCTGCAGGCTCTCGAGCGCGAACTCCAGCTGCTCGATCTCGCGGGCGACCTTCTCGGAGCCCTTGCCGAAAGCCTGCCGCCGCAGCCGCGCGATCCGCATTCGCAGCGACTGCACCAGCAGGTCATGCGCGCGCAGGCTGGCCTGCAGCTGAAGGATCATCTCCTTCAGGGCGGCGGGGTCATCCGGCAGGGAAGCGGCGGTGAGCGACATGGCCAAAGGTACCATGCTGCAGCCCGTAATCTCAACAAAACAAGGGCTAAGCGGCGCTTTGACTCACATCCGCGTCGGCGCGCTCGTCCAGCGTGGTTGGCGCCAGTCTATGCCTTCCCAGAGCATCGCCATCTGCGCCGGGGTCAGTGCAACTTTACCCTCGGTGGCCTTGGGCCAAGGGAAATGGCCGCGCTCGAGCACCTTGTAATAAAGGCAAAAGCCCTGCCCATCCCAGTGCAGGATCTTCAGCCGGTCGCCCATGCGCCCTCTGAACACCAAGAGCGCCCCACCCGCCGGATCCTCGCCCAACACCTTCTTTGCCCGCGCGCAGAGCCCGGCAATCCCGCACCGCATGTCTGTCGTGCCGGCGGCAAGAAAAACGCGCACGCCGTTCCCCGGCCCGATCATGCGCCTTCCAGAACCCGGATCAGCTGCGCGAGCCCTGATGCCGACAGCCCCTCGATCCCGCGCAGGCGCCGACCGTTCATCAGCACGATCTCGACCGGCGAGGGTGTGACGGCGGGCGTGACCGTCTTCTCGGTCGTCAGCTCCACCGGCAGGAACGCGGTCTCCTCCGTCAAGCTTTCGCCCCGCCGCCGGAACTCCGCCCGCCATTGATAGATGTGCTGCCGGGTCAGGTCGTGACGGCGCACGACATCCGCAACCCGCGCCCCATCCACGCCAACCTCCGCGAGGATCGACCGCTTCTCCGCATCCGACCAGCGCCGCCGCCGCTCAACCCCCGTCAAAATCTCTTGCCGCATGATCCCATCCGCCACAGACGACGTCGCTAACGACGTCAATAACGACGGGTGGTTAGGCTGAAACAGGCAGCATCAGAAGGCGGCCACAACCGGGTGCTTACGATTGACGCTGGGAGCGGACAAGGGCTTCGACGCCGCCGAGTTCGTCGCCGACCTGCGGCAAGCCTGTGTGACCCCGCATGTCGCGCAGAAATCCCGATACTCGGCGATCGACGGCCGCACGACCCGGCACGAGGGTTACGCCCTGTCGATCAAAAACCGCAAACGGATCGAAGAGGCTTTCGGCTGGGCCAAAACCGTCGGCGGCATGGCCCAGACCGTTTATCGCGGCGTCGAACGGGTGCGTTCCCGCTTCATCCTCACCATGGCCGCAAACAACCTCGCCCGACTGCCCCGGCTGCTCGCAGCCTGATGCTGGGAAACCGCGCCAGGCATGTAGATCGCCAGCGTCGATCGAGCCGAAACCAAACCCAGCAGGTTGCGCCGAAAGAAAACTGTTCCGCAAAGGCGACTTCTTCAGCACCCTGCTAAGGCAAAGCCGCGACGAAGAGCTTGTTGCTGACCTAGTCGCTTATATGGTCTCGGACGAACCAACCGCGTCTAGAACCGAACTCTTGGACGACTACTACGCAGCTAGCTTTCCGATGACTGGGGCGCATCTTGAGAGATTTCAAGCTATTGATCAAGCTGTAAGAAAAAGAAACCCCGACCTAGTTGACCTCGACTTCCAAAGGACGCACGACACACTTGTCATGATCCTTGACCAAGCTCAGACCACATTTTCTTCACTATTGTTCCCTGGCGACAATGCAAATAACCCCATCCCAAGGTATTTTCAGGCAGTATTTCTGGCTATCCACGAACTAGTTGTTAAGAAGGGACTTGCAATTTCCGATCGCGCCGGCACCATTGCAGGGCTTACCAACAGAGGCAAAAACATCGTCATTCAAGAGGGCGGCAGATGGGGCGCGGACAACAGAGCCGACGCGGTGAAAGCCGTTGTCGGAATGATTCAGCAATACTTTGAAGAAGATAAGAACCCGGACCCGGCAAAAGTGCATTGGGTTACAAAATTGCAGAACCTCTTGACTAATTCAAAGACGGAACAGCCTGCATACGACTTCAAGCAGGGCTTCTTGGAACTTTCTGATAAACCAGCTTTTGATGATAGTTCTTTCAACAAGATACTGGAGACCTGCGCAGCAATAGCCAACCTTGGGAAAGGACATCGGGGTTACGTTGTTATCGGTGTGGCTGAAAAGGCTGCAACAGCACTTCGAGTGGAGCAACTTTTTGGGGTCAAATCCCTGCAATACAATGGCTTCTACATCACGGGCGTAGAGCATGAAGCAAAGCACCTCGGCAAGAACCTTGACCAGTTGTTCCAGCAAGTTTCCGACAGAGTTGCCGCCTCATCCCTTTCCGAGCCACTCAAGTCATATATCAATGCCAGAATCAAGTGCGTGAGCTACTTTGACAAGACAGCTTTTGTTTTGGAGGTCGAAGGCCAGAACAACCCAACACTCTTTAATGGCAAGTATTATGAACGGCAAGGGACACAAGTGATTGAAGTTATCCCTGAGCGCTTTCCAAGCCTCTTTGAGCGGTTCAAGTGAGGGCAACTTGGGGTATTTTTGAGGTTACACTCGATCATGGTTGGGCGGGAATTTATGCAGCTCTTTTCGATCTGTATGACCACGGGCCAAGCGCAAGCATGTCCAAGCGCTTGCCGCCCGCCTGCCATTGACCGCAAACCAAACGGTCGACCTACTAGATGCAAGTTATTCAATAATACGTTAATCCTGCGGCAGAGGCCCCAAAGCAGCCCCTTATAGCGCTACAGCAAGCAAAAGATTAAACGTATTAAAATATTAAAGCAGTAGCTAAGTCCCTGTAATGCTGTGGTTGCTGCTATAATCAGCGGGATTTGCACAAATCTTGGATGCGCGGCAAAAGGCATCACTTCTGCCGCGCGCTATAATCTCGGTTCAACACCTACAAGCCGCTCTCGTCATAGTTCGGGAGCCGCACCACGCGGTAGGCCTGCCCGTGGTAACTATAGGCCTCAATCGTCGCGTCCTTTTTCACCTCCATGAGATACCCGGCTTCAACCATGGACCGCAGCGCGTCACGCAGCGCCCAGTTGGACCCGAGCTTGTGGGTATAGAAGGCCGCGTGCTGCGCGGTTCGGTTCAGCAGGTAGCTCACTGGCACAATGCTGGCCTGCCGCATGGCCTCGGGGATCTTGTAGGACGCGGCAAGGGGGTTGAGCATGTAGTGGCGCAGCACCGCCGCGAGCTTGCGTTCCCGCGCCCCGTCGCCCTCGCCCACGTCGCCGCCGTCAAGACGGGTCTGCATGTTGGCGATATTCCGCATGATGAGCGCGATAGCCCAATCCGCGTGTGCCGCCGTCACCACTGGCTCTCTGGTGCCGTAGCTGTCAGCAACGGCCAGCAGCGTCGCGACCTTGAGCGCGTTCAGGTGCGCCCGGTTCCACATTTGCCGTCGCGCCTCGTTCTCGGTCGCGTTCAGGTTCTGGTCGCATTGCCGGTCGAAGTCCCGCAAGCGCTGCAAGGCATCCGCGTCGGGCGGGACAAGCTGCGGCTCACGTGCAAACCGCTGAACCGCTTGCCCAACGATGTTACAGAACCACCGCACGGCGTCAGGGTGAAAGGGTTGGCGGCTCTCGTTCAGCGGCGGGCGCTGGCCGTGGTATTCAATGACAACGAACCGCGACAGAAACCCGTCTGCCATCATCTTGCCGTTCAGCGCCTCGTAAAAGGTGCTGGGCGTGGTGTCACCGATGATGCTGTAGCTCGCGCTGCCTTCGATCTCAATGCTGTCATCTGCCTTGGCGCGCTGGATACCCCCGCAAGCGGGCCGGGAAAGCTGCCGCCGCCGTCTGAGCCCCCCCCCCCCGAAATGCGTGCCGATCTTGCCTCCGCAAGCTTGCCCCGGCAGGGGATCGGCACGGTTTCGACCGCAGTCCTGCCTTTTGGACGGGCGGACGTTCTGTCGCAGATGATCTGAAATTCTCATTCTGGACAGGATGTTGGCCGCCGCTTTAGGGTCCGCTCGCAATAGAGCGAAACGGTTCAGTTCAGGTGATGGGGTGCAAATGAATAAGCCAAGGCCTGCGGTGGCCGACCTTGTTGCGCGTTTTGCGCGGATCACGAAACTCGACATGAACAAGGCGATTGGCGAGGATGCGGTGGGCATGCTCGTGCGGCTCAAGGATCAGACCGGGGCATTGGACGAGACCGAATGCGTGATCGTCGAACTGAAGCGTGACGGCCGGATTTCGGCGCGCAGGCTGGTCGAACTGCTGCGCCGTCACCAGAGGGAATGCCTGCGCCGCCGCTAGCGCCGCACCGCCGGTCAGTCCTCGAAATCGATCATCGCGCCAAGGTCTTCGCCCGCGGCCTTGCGCGCGGCAAGCTTGCGGGCAAGGGTGCGGCGGTGCATGCCGAGGCGGCGGGCGGTTTCCGAGACGTTGAAACCGGTCTCGGCCAGGGTGCGCTGGATCAGCTCCCATTCCTGCGCCTTCACGCCGACCTGCGGCGCCTCGATTTCCGGCATCGCCATGCCCGCGCGATGCGAAAAGGCGGCCTCGATCTCGCGGGCGGTGGCGGGTTTCGCCAGATATTGCGTTGCACCAAGCTTGATCGCCTCGACCGCCGTCGCCACCGCGGCAAAGCCCGTCAGCACCACGATCGCGGGTGGCGGATCCAGCGCGGCCAGCGCCTTGACAACGCCCAGCCCCGAGCCCTCGGCCAGTTTCAGATCGACGAGCGCATGGCTTGGCCGCAGGCGGCGGGCAAGGGTGATCGCCATCTCCTCGCGCGGGGCGGTGTGCACCGCATAGCCGCGCCGGGTGAAGGCGCTGGCAAGGGTTTCGGCCAGATGCGGGTCATCCTCGACGATCAGCAGGCGGCGGGGCTCAGTCATGCGGCGTCTCTTGGGGCGTGGCGGGGGCGAGCAGCGGAAAGGCGATCCGCACCTCGGCGCCGGTGGCGGTGTTGCGCAGCTCCATCCGCCCGCCCAGACGGTCGATGGCATTGCGGGCGAGAAACAGCCCGAGGCCGCGCCCCGGCGCCCCCGATCCGGTCACGAAAGGCGCGGCCGGGCCGGTCAGGACGAAATCGGGAAAGCCCGGGCCGCGGTCGGTCAGGCGCAGGATCATCTGCCCGCCGCGGCCCGAGAGCTCGGCCGCGACCGTGCCCGGGGCGGCGCTTTCGGCATTGTCGAGCAGGTTGATCAGCGCCGCCTCCAGCACCGGGGCCGAGAGCATCCGCGCCCCGCGCAGGCTGGCGCTGGCCACCACCGGCACCCGCGACCGGCCCCGCGCGCCGCTCCAGAGCGCCAGGATGCGCCGGATTTCGGCTTCGGCGGGCACGGCGGCGGCGGTCTCCAGACGTTCCCGCCCCGCCGCCTGCAAGGTGCGCGAGACGATCGCCCGGCAGCGGTGCAGCTGCGCGATCATCCGGTCCAGCTCGGCTTGCGCCGCCGGGCCTTCGGGCGGGCCGACCTCGGCCCAGTCGTCCAGCGTGACCGCAAGCGTGGTCAGCGGCGTGCCCAGCTCATGCGCCATCCCCGAGGCCAAAAGGCCAAGCCCCGCCAGCTGATCGGCCTCGGCCTTGGACTTGCGCAGCGCCTCGATCGCCGCCGCGCGCGCCTCTGCCGCGAGCCGCAGGCGCAGCACGAACCAGGCCATCAGCGTCGAGGTCAGCCCGAAAGCCGGCACAAGCGCGGTTGCCGGACCGCCCGCGGGCGCGGGCACCAGCGTCACCAGCGCCCAGACCGAAAGGTTCGACAGCAGATAGATCGGCAGCGCCGCCGCCGGGGCGCACAGCGACAGCGCGAGCAGCAGCGGCACCAGCAACAGCACAACGAAAGGATTGGCCGCCCCGCCCGAAAGCGCGAGCAGCGCCGCCAGCGACAGCGTGTCGATGCCCAGCTGCGCCGCCAGCACCGCATCGGGCGGACGCCGGTCGCGACGCAGCGCCGCCGCGATGATCAGGTTGAAACCGACCAGCCCGGCGATGATCAGCGCCATCCGCTCCAGCGGCAGCGGCAGGCCGAGAACGCGGGCGGCAAAGAGCGTCGCGACGATCTGCGCCCCGATCGCCATCCAGCGGATCTGCACCAGGAGCAAGCCGGTTTCGCGCAGCGCGCGGGGCGCGGTTTCGGGGTCTTCGGCGGGCAGCATCGGTCCGTTCGGGGCAGGGGCGGTACGGGCGCCACCTTGCCCGCTTCGTCACACCGGGGCAACCGCCCGGGGCGTGCCTTTTTGCCGGGGCGGTGAAAAAATGTCGCAGGGCCATGTCTCCGCCTGACCGCGGCCCTGCCTGGCTTTCCGCCCCGCGCCGGGCCTGCCGGTCCGGTTCGGGACCGGCAGGATGCGCGGTCAGGCCTGCGCCTGATCCTTCAGATGGATCTCTGCGATGGCCACGCCAAGCGAGCCCCAGCAGGACAGGAAGCTCAGCACGCCCAGGATCGCCGCCGGGATCATGTAGGTGCCCTTGTTCAGTGCCGGGATCGCCAGGAACCGCAGCGCCTGGCCGGGAACCAGGTTCAGGATGCCGCGACTGAACGCCAGCTTGTTGCGCGTCGTCTGCTCCTGATTGGCGAAATTGACCGAGAGCATGATCAGATAGGCCACCCCCCAGGCGGTCTGGGTCAATTCGGCGGTGGTGATCTTCGCCTCGCCGGTGATCCAGGGCTGATAATGCAGCGCGATCCCGCGCCCCGGGCCGCACAGGATCTGGCAGATCCAGATCGTCACGCCGAAACCCGGATCGCCGGGCTGGCAGTTCGGTGCCCCGGCCAGCGGCGACAGCGCCCAGGGCATGGTGAAGATCGTCGACAAAAGCCCCGCCGCCGCGGGCACGATTCCGGCCGGGCCAAGCCCCGCGCCCGAGGCATTCGCCAGCGCCGAACTGGGATCGAGCAACGAGCGGAACGCCATCACGACGCAATAGCCGGTCAGGAAATTCTCGCGCCATTCCGGCGTCCAGCCGTTGGCCTCGGCCGCCGTCAGCGCCTTGGCGCGGCTCATCCCCAGCCGGTCCTTCAGCATCTCCACGGTGAAGCTCGCCTTGAAGCGGGCCAGCTGCTCCGCCGTCCAGGGCGCCCGGCCCAGGACAAGCTTGCTGGTGATCGTCATCGGAATCGCCGCGATCCAGGCCACGACATCGATCGGCGTCAGCGTCAGCCGGTCGCCGGTGAACAGCTGGTAAAGCTGCGACAGGATCGGGATTTCCCATTCCTGAAACAGCGCCAGCTTGACCAGCCGGATCAGATCCTCGACCAGATCGAACAGCGTCAGCACGATGCCCTCGGCCGCATCAAGCGCGAACAGCGCCGCCGCCTCCAGCGCCTTCACCAGACCGCTCAGCAACAGCTGCGCCGCCCGCCCGGGTTCGTTGCCGATGTTGTTGAAATAGCCGAAGGCCTCGTCCAGCGCCTGTTTGCCGTCGCCGAACTGGAAATTGTCGGAAAAGGACTTCATCCGCGCGAACAGATCCTGCAGCGGATCGGACAGCGCGGTGGTGGCGCGCAGGATCGCGGCGCCGTCCGCCTTGACCGTCAGCCCGGTCTCGTTCTCGCGGAAGGCGTTGAGAAAGATGTTGTGATCGGAGGCATGCTGTTCCGCCTCGCTGGGCTCCTCCTGGTCGAAATAGGCGCCCATCGTCGGGTCGCCCTCGCGGTTCAGGGTCAGGATCAGGTTGTTGACGATGCCGTCCAGCCCGGCCTTGAGAAAGTCGAACCCTTCCTCGACCCGGCCGCGCAGCGCATGGACCGCATCGGCGGTGAAATCGAGCGTCACCCCGACACTGTGCTTGATCCCCTCGGCCGTGCGGGCGAAGTCCTTGAAATCGAACAGGAAGGCCAGCCATTGGTAAAGCTGTTCCAGCTTCACCTTGAGCCAGTTCCAGACCCCTTCGATGAAATCGAGCGCCTGCTGCGCGAATTTGATCACCGCCTGAAAGACCTGGCCCGCGATCTTGAACAGCACATTCGCGATGCCGTCGACGATCGTCACGACGATCTTTTCCAGCCCGTTGATCAGCCATTCGACACCGTCGCGGATGCCGCGCCAGACCGAGCCCCAGTCGATGCCGAGGAACGACCCCCCGGCGTCCAGCTGCGGCGCATGGGCGCTGCGGAAGGCGGCGATGTCGCTGCTGTCCAGGCTGCGATAGATCGGCACGCCAGAGCCGAAATCGATCTCCCAGGACACCGTGCCAAGCGACCGGAAATCTGCCTGCAGGCTGTGGCGCAGCGCCTGCGGCGCGGCGAATTTGTACTGGACCGCCCGCGCGGTTTCATCCGCCTGCGCGATCCGCATCGATTGCCGGGTGACCTCGGCGATGCTTTCGGCCACGCGCGCGCGGTCCTTGGTGTCGGCGGGCAGCAGCAGCGTCCCGGCGCTGTCGGTGGCTTTCAGCACGTCGTCCTTTGTGGTCTGCGCCATCTTCGCCTGCAGCTGGGCATTCGGCTGCACGATGATCGGCTGGCCCGCGCCGGTGCTGGGCGTCGAAATCAGCAGCGTCGCCCCCGCCAGCGCATTGGCGCGCTGCAAGATCACCACCTTGCCGCTCGCGTCGGTGCGCAGGTTGACCGGATCGACCAGGCTCGAGCGATAGGCCTTGCCGTTCACCCAAAGCGTGTTGAGAAAGGCCGCGTTGATGCTGACGGGCGCGTCATAGATCGGCGCCCCCTCGGCATCGACGACGAAAATCTCGGTCGAATGGGTGGGCACGGAGATCAGCTTGTCCTCGGCCTTGGGCAGATCCAGCACCTCGGAGAACCATTGTTCGGTGTCGGGGGCCTGCCAGAACCGGAAGATCTGGTTCTCGTCGGTCACCGAATAGGCTTCGGAATAGCCGTTCGCAGTGCGTCCGACGGCGACGAGCCGGTTTTCCATGGCCCGCGCGATCGGAAAGATCACCCGCCAGCCCTGCAGCTTGCCCGCGCTGTTGGTGACCTGGCGGGTATAGGTCAGATCGCCCGCCTCGTTGATCGCGAAGACCTCGATCAGCCCGTCGCGGCGCAGGTTCGCCGTCAGCCGACCCAGCCGGCCGCTCTGGCCCGGATCGACCTGCACCCAGTCGTCGAACTGGATCCCCGAGGTCGACCGCTTGCGCTGCCTCTTCACCCACAAAAGGCCGGTGTCGCGCTCCACCGCCAGGATGTTGAGCAGATTTTCGGAATCGGCGATCGCCGCGATATGCGAGGCCTTCTTGTTGAGCTTGCGCAGCCGCGAGGTGCGGAAACTGTCCTCGGCGAACAGCACCTCGTCATCCATGCCGATCGCGAACAGCGCCGATTGCACCGGGTTGTTGGCGGCCATCGCCATGTCCTTGATCACCGCATCCTTGCCGTCCGGGCCGATCACCGGCGCCCAGACCGGCCCGCCCCATTTGTCGGTCTGCGGCTCGTAGTAATTCGTGCACAGCCGCCCGTCGGAAAGCCGCACGTTGATGTAGATCCGCCCGGTCACGCCGCGCACGCCCAGAAAGTGGCGGATCACCTCGTTTTGCGGGCCGGTGTTGCGCTGCCCGTAGCCGCCGGATTGATAGGTGGCCAGCGTCAGCTTGCTGTCGCTGTTGAGCCCGAAGATCGAGGGCGTGTTGGAGCGCCCGCCCGCGGCGTCGAAAAAGTAAAGCTGGCTGGCGCGGATCCCCAGATCGGCTTCCTCATAGGGGGCAAGCGTCGCATCGGTGCGCCGATAGCGATAGACCCGGCCGTTGGTGCCGACGCTGTAGATGTCGAGCATCCCGGCGGTGTTCAGATAGGTCTGGATCTCGGTGCCCGAGGAGACCGGCTGCAGCGGCAGGAAGGTTTCCATGTAATTCGTGCTGACCCGCAGCGCCGGGGTGGCACCGACCGGGGCGGCCTCAAGCGCCGCAGAGGAAAAGAACGTCATGCTGGTCTCCCTTGTTTGAAAGCGCAGGCGTCTGTTTGAAAGCGCAGGCATTGGTGTGGGGCAGGCGGGGCGGGAGGGTGGCGCGGCGGGCCTGTTGCAGCACCGGCGCGCGCCAGATCGGCCGTCCGTGGTCGTTGCAGTAAAGCGGCTTGTCGAGTGCCAGCGCCCGGCTTCCCAGCCGCGGTGCCAGCCAGGCCAGCACCGGCTCCAGCACCGGGGCAAGCGTGCCGTCGTCCAGCGCGGCGGCGCGGCGGACGGCGAACCACAATTCGCTCACATCGGCATAATAGGGCGCCAGCCGACGGCCGAAGCATGCCGGATCAAAGCCCCCCGCCGCGGCCGCGGCCAGCGAGGCGGCGGCGCCCTGCGCCACCGGATGCGCGGCCAGACCCAGACGGCAGGCCAGCGCCAGCACATTGGCATTGACCGCAAGATCGACCGGATTGTCGCGGCCGCGCTCGATCAGCCAGGTCCGCACCGCGCCGCGGCGCACCCAGGGCGGGGCGCCGCCCGGCACCAGCAGGCAGGCGGCAGGGGCGATCCTGGCCTCGAAGGCCGCCCGCGCCCGATCGGTGCCGCGCCGCCCGCCGTGCAGCAGCGCCAGCCAGGCCAGCGCCGTGTCATCGGCATCGGGCGGCAGGCCGCGCACCAGCATCGGCCCTTGGCCCCCCGGCGGATAGAAGGCGAAGGCCCCGGGATGGCGCGGATCCTCACAGGTTTCGATAAAATCAAGCGCGCGCTCCAGCGCCGGGCGATGCGCCGCGGGGTCAAGACACAGAGCCACGTTGGCGGTGACGAAACAGGTCTCGTCTCCGATCCCCGCCACCTCCGAGGGGAAAGCGCCACGCGCCGTCTGGCGGATCAGCACCGCGCGCATGATTGCCAGGCTTCGCATCGCGTCGCGCAGGTGACCGAGAGCGCCAGCCCCGACCGGGCCAGCGTCAGCCCGACCAGCCCGTGCCAGGGGATGCGGCCCGCGACCGGGGCGCTCAGCGCGCGGTAGCGCGACATCGCCCAGCGGCGGCGCTGGCCAAAGGCCAGAAGGCTCTCGCGCGCCCGGGCCGCCGGACCCAGAAGCGCATCGCAATGCACATACCAGGTCAGCGCCTCGGCCGATCCGTCGCTGCCCCAGGAAATGCTGAGCCCCTGATCCTGCGTCGGCAGCACCGGGCGCAGGCTTTGGTCACGCAGATCGGTGAGCAGCCGCAAGGCCTCGGGCGCCAGCGGCGGCAAGTCCAGATCGGCCAGCAGCAGCGCCAGGCCGTCCCGCGCCAGCGGCGCGATCGCGGCATAGATCTCGACCTCGCCCCGCACCGGATCAAGCCCGAGCAGCACCGGGGTGAGGGCGCGCACGGCCGGCAGGCGGCGGGACAGCGGGGCAAAGGGCAGCGCCGCCAGCGTTTCCGCGGTCCCGGGCAGTTCCAGATAAAGCTTGCGCCGCAGGCCGGTGCCGCCGGGGCGCAACCCGATCCAGCCGCCGAACCGGGCGCCCTGCGCCTGCTGGGCGGCCACGACAGCCTCGCGCAGGGCGCGCTGCCCGGGCGAAAGGCCCGGCACCGCCGCGACCGCGCGCGCCCGCCGCTCGGCGCCCGGGGCGCCGGGGGCCGGATCCAGCGTGGCGCGGACCTGCTCGGCGCCCGTGGCGGTCCAGAGCGCCTGGAACTCCACCGGATCGCCGATCGCCGAGAGATTGCTGTCCTGCGCCTCGGGGGCGGCGCAAAGCGCGCGCAGCTCCCGATCCCATCGCTCGGCCGGGACATCGGTCCCGCCCGCCGCCCGACAGGCCCGCAAGAGCGCTTCGGCAGGGTCGGGGGCGGGCAGAGGGGCGGTGCTGCCGACCGCTGCGGCACGGCTCAGAACCGGGTCCATCGCTTTGCCGCCGCTACCGGTGAGAGATGTGGGCGGTATGCAGCACGCCCGGCGTGGCGCTGGCCAGCGGCGGCAGGTGGATCTGCAGCTTGTTCGTCACCTCAAGCGGCCCCGTGCTCTTGCGGCTGCCATCGTTCAGCACATAGTCGGCATTGTAGTAGAACACGATGTTCGGCGCCCCGCGCGGCCGATACAGCGTGTAGTAAAGCGGCAGCGCCTTCACGATCATGTCCGTGCTGGGCGGGATCATGTTATAGGCGATCAGGTTGACCGCCGAGACCGATCCGCCCCGCCCGCTGTCCCGGTCGGGCTGCGGTGGCGTGCCGTGCAGGGCCCGCGTCAGGGCGAAGCTTTGCTGCGCCGCCTCGTGCGGATCGGCCAGAACCGCGCCCGTCGCATCGGCCAGCTGCATGATGTTCAGCGACACCTGCTTGACCTGCGTCCAGTCGATCTCGTTGGTGAAGATCTCGACGCTGTAGACCTCTTCGGTATCCTTGAGGATCAGCGCGCGGCGGCTGTAGGGCACCTTGACATTCGACAGCGTCGCCACGGCGCCGTCGCCATAGATCACCTGTCCGTTCAGATCGAAATAGGCGGTCTGCGGATCGGGCTGCGCCTGGAATGCCCAGGTCGGCGAGCTGGACAGGCCCGGCTGCGGTTCCGGCACCCAGCCGTCCCAGTTGTAATTCGGCGGCACTTTCTGCGACGGGTTCTGGTCGTCGTGATAGGCGCCGTTGATGTCCAGCTCAAGGAAGCCGCTGCCGCCCCGCATCGCCAGCGCCCGGAACGAGAAGCTGGTCAGATAGCGCTGCGGCGTGAGCACGAACACCGTGTCGGCGTTGTCCGATCCGAACTGCGCGTCGGGCTGCACCGTGATCACATCGCCGGTTTCCAGCTGATAGCGCAGGCGATAGTTGTAGTCGTTGGCGATCGGCACATGATAGGTGGAGGAAAACACCACCGGCGTATCGTTGCGGGTCATCTCCTGGGTCTGCAGCTTCGGCGGTTGCCCCGCGGGGGGCGTTTCGAAGAAGTCGATGAACAGCGTCCGGACCTGATTTTGCGCCCCCGCGTTGAACGGGATCCCGGTGCCAAGGAAGGTCACGTTGCGCAGGCCAAGGCGGTTGGGCCGGAAGGTGACCCGCGTCGCAAGGTCCGGGATCCAGTCCGAGGTATAGGCGGGCGCGCCGCCGCCGAAATTGACCGTGTAGCGATAGGCATAGTTCGGGTCGAAGGTGCCGCCGCCCGGCGCGCGATACACGACCGAGCTTGCGCCGCCCGCGCCAAGGCTCAGCTTGAAGCTGGTGTCGGTGGTGCGGGTGGGGTAGCGGACCTCGACCTCGACATCCTCGAACCCGATCACGCCTGCCGCATCGGTCGGATCGCCCGCCAGTTCGAAGACCACGACCAGTTCGCGGTTGTCGACCTCGTGATAGAGTTTTTCCCAGGTCGCGGGGTCGAACCGGGGCAGGAACCGCGACACCGGCGTGTTCCATTCGACGATCGCATCTTCCGCATAGGTCAGGAAGATGTCGCTCACCACCGAGATCGGGTTGTCGTTGCCGGTGGCCTGGCGCTGCGCCGTCTCGATCGCCGAGGCGACCTGCGTTTCCAGCACGCTCCAGGCCCAGTCGCGCACCATCTGCACCACTTCCGGGGTGCCGCCCGCGCCCGGCGTCACCTTGACATCGCCCGCGCCCGAGGATTTCAGATTTTGCTTCACCTCGACCAGAACCTGTTTCGACTTGCCCCAGGTGTCCTTCTTGGTTTCATAGGTGCGCTCGTAGTCGATCGCCACCGAAGCGGTGTATTTCACCTCCGCCCGCGCGCCCAGAAGCTGGGTCAGCACCCCCATCGAATAGTTGACCGAGAAGGGCGCCAGCCCGCCCGCGCCGGTGAAGGCGCCGACAAAGGTGTTGAGCGCCGCCTCCGTCTCCAGCTCGACAAGGAAGCGCGCGACATTGGAGCCGAACAGCGAGGGCGCGACGCAGATCTGCTGGCCTTCGGATTTGCCCTCGACCGGCAGGTCGAAATCGAAGAACACGTCGCCGCTGACCCAGGTGAACTGGCCCCAGGCCCGGATCTCGGGGATCTGCTCCTGCGCGGCGCGTTTGGCGTCTTCGGGGGCGAAAAGCTCGACCTCGAAGCTGCAGATCCCGGCGCTTCCATCTTGATTTTTCAGATATTTCGTCAGGTTGAAGGCGGGTTGGCCGTTGTCGATGCGCAGCCGCGGCACGGGAACCAGATACCACAGACCCTTGTCCTCGCGGTCCTGAAAAACGGTCACCTGCAGTTGATTTCCCTGGCTGTCCCGGTAATCGACTTGTCGGGCCGTGGTTACGTCAAACATGATGTCATCCTTTGCGGCAACCGTAGGTTGAATATATTTTAGGCGGTTCAACCAAGATGCTACACGGTTTCGGTCAAATTCAAAGCAATATGTGAAAGGGCGTAACGCCTTTGCGCGAATGGATTATTCAAAAATCAACCTTTGATTGTGGAATTATCTTCCGATTCGCCTAACGGCATCGGCCGGAAGCCTTGCGGGACGCCCCGTCGGTCCTGCGGCATTTTGCGACCCTAGAAAAACACTCAACATTTCTCCTTGACCCATGTCATGGTGCGCTATTCAACTTCGCGCTGAACTGGTGCAAGCGAGACGGGACAGAGAGGCGATGAGCAAGCGCGACGACGAGGACGACCGCCGCAGCGGAGATTCGGGGGGGCCGGGCGCGCCGCCGCCGGTGGGGTGGTATTATTTCGGGCCGGAACCGCCCTGGGTCGCGGGCTGCGCCCCCGGCTGGGGGCCGCAGGCGGGGCCGGGGCAGGGCGGGGCGCAAAACGGCCCGCAATCAGGTTTCGGGTCGGGGTTCGGGCCGGGATTCGGGCCGGGGCCGGGGCCGGGTCCGCAGCAGCCCGACAATCGCGATCTGATGCAGGCCTTCGACCGTCTTGCCCGCGGCGATGTCTCGGCCGAGACGCTGGGCATGCTGTTCAACCTGCGCGACCGTGATTTCTGGAAGGGCGCGGTGGCGGGTTCGGCCGTGGCGCTGGCGCTGGCCAATCTGCCCGCGCTCAAGGCGATGTTCGCGGGCTTTGCCGCGCAGGGCTTTGGCATGGGCGGCTCGGGCGCCATGGGCACCCCGCCCGCCGCGCCGACCCCCACCCCCCCCACAGAGGAGAGCTGAGATGTCTTCGCAACCGAAAGCCGCGCCGCTGATGCCCTCGGGCACGCAGATCCTGCGTGCCGGGGTCAACGGTGCCGCGATCACCGGCGCCTGGACCGCGATCAACGAGGGGATCCGGGTGCGCAACGGCCAGACCACGACCGACGCGGCGATGCGGGCCACGGCGAACAGCGCCGCGATCGGCGCCGGGGCGGGCGCGGTGGCGACGCTCGCCGCGCATCTGGCGCGCAATGCGCCGGTGCTGGGGCTGGTCGCGCTGGCCGCGGGGGTGCTTTACTTTGCCAGGTCCAGCCGCAAGCCCGACCCCGAGGCGGCCCCCGAAACCGCCCCGGAAACGACCGCCGGGGATGCGGAGGTGACGCAATGACCGACCCCAATGCGCAGACCCCCGCGACCTCAGGGGACAGCGGCCAGCCCGGGCTGCTGTCGAACCCGCGCTTTCTGACCGGGGCGGTCGTGGGCGGTCTGGTGACTTACGTCCTGACCAACGAGGCGGCGCAGCGCAAGCTGATGGGGGGGCTTGCCCAGCTCTGGCTGGGGCTGCAGGGCGGGATCGAGGAGGCGAAGGAACGCTTCCGCGATGCCGAATCCGAGGTGCGATCGCAGCAGCAGAAGTAACCCCGAAGGGCAGGTGGCCGGATGCGTCCTGATCTTTCCCTGACCGGCGGCCCGCCCGCCCGTATCCATCCCCTGCGGATCGCCCATGAGGCGCCCGGGCGGCTGCGGCTGAAACTGCCCTGGCTTGCCCGGCCCGGTCTGGACAGCGACACCCTTGCCCGGACAGTGCGGCAGATCCGCGGTGTCCGGTCGGTGCGGCTCAATCCGGCGGCGGCCAGCGTGATCGTGACCCATGACGGCACGGCGGCGACGCGGGCGCGGCTGCTGGACCGGATCGGCCGCCTCGACCCGGATCAGCTGCGCCTTCCTTTGTGCGGAACCGCCGCCGGGGCGCCCTCGGCGGCGCCGATCCTTGGTCGCCTGGCACTTCTGGCGGCGCTGCCGGTGCTGCCGCAGCCGGTCGGCCGGGCGCTGGTGCTTTGGGCGATTGCGCCGCGCGTTCTGGGCGGGTTTGACGCGCTTGTCAGCCAGGGCGTCTCGGTCGAGGTGCTTGATGCGCTGGCGGTCTCGCTTGGCGTCGCGCGCGGCAGTTTCGGCACCGCGCTGACCACCGATCTGATGATGGAGGCGGGCGAATATCTGGAAGAGACCACGATGCGGCAGTCCGGCGCACTGCTGCAGGGGCTGTTGATGCCCAACCCCGCGACGGCGCGGGTCGAGCGGGCGGGGGCGGTGTGTGATCTGCCCTTCGAGCAGGTGGCGCAGGGCGATATCGTCGTGGTGCAGACCGGCGAGGCGGTGCCGGTCGATGGCCTGGTGATCGCGGGGGCGGCGCAGGTGAACGAGGCCTCGATCACCGGCGAAAGCCTTGCGGTGACGAAGGAACCGGGGGCGCAGGCGATTGCGGGCTCGACGCTGGAAAGCGGGCTGTTGCGGATCCGCGCCGAGCAGGTGGGGATGGAGACGACGACGGCGCGGATCGCGGCGCTGATCCGCGGCGCGCTGGAGGAACGCTCCGAGACCGAGAAACTGGCCAGCGCGCAGGCGAACCGGCAGGTCTGGATGACGCTGGGCCTTGGCGCGGCGACGCTGGCGGTGACGCGCGATCTGCGGCGGCTGTCTTCGGTGTTTCTGGTCGATTATGCCTGTCCGATCAAACTCTCCGCCCCGGTCGCGGTGCGCGCGACGATGTCGGCGGCGGTGGCGCGGGGGATCCTGATCAAGGGCGGCCCCTCGATCGAGAAGCTCTCGGCCGCCGATACCTTTGTCTTCGACAAGACCGGCACGCTGACCGAGGGGCGGCTTGATCTGTGCGAGGTGCTGCCGCTGGACGGGCAGACCGAGGCCGAGGTGCTGGCGCTGGCTGCGGCGCTGGAACGGCAGGCGCAGCATCCGATCGCCCGGGCGATCTGTGCGGCGGCGCGGGCGCGGGACCTTGCGGCGGATCTGTCCGGCGATGTGACGGTCGAGGTCGGGCACGGGCTGCGCGCCGAGGCCGGGGGGCAGGCGGTGCTGCTGGGGGCGCGGCATTTCATGGCCCGCGAGGGGGTCGATTTCAGCCCCCATGCGGCGCAGATCGAGGCCCTGGCCGAGGCCGGAAAGATGACGCTTTATCTGGCGGTCGGCGGGCGTCCGTCGGCGCTGTTCGGGCTGCGCGACCGGCTGCGGGCGGATGCCCGCGACACTGCCAACCGGCTGCGCCGCGCCGGGGTGACGCAGCTGGTCATGCTGACCGGCGATCGCCGCGCGCGGGCCGAGGCGCTGGGGCGCGCGCTGGGCTTTGACGCCGTCCATGCCGAGCTGCGCCCCGAGGACAAGGCCGCGATCCTGTCGCGCCTGCGGGCCGAGGGGCGGCAGATCGCCTTTGTCGGCGACGGCATCAATGACGCGCCCGCGCTGGCTTCGGCCGGGGTGGGGATTGCGATGGCGCAGGGCGCCGACATCGCCCGGGCGGCGGCCGACATCACCCTGTCGGAGGACCGGATCGGCGCCGTGGCCGACGCGCGCGAGACCTGTGACCGGGCGATGGCGATCATCCGCGCCAACACCACGCTGGCGCTTGCGATCAACACCGGGCTGTTCGTGGCGGCCTCCTCGGGGCGGCTCTCGCCGGTGGCGGCCTCGCTGATGCACAACGGCTCGACCTTTGCGCTTTTGCTGCATGCGCTGGCGCAGGCGGGCTTTCCCGAACGCCCCGCGCGGCCCTGATGCAAGGAGAAGGCCAGGGGGGCGCTTTGGCCCGGATAATTCTTGACAGAATTGCTTTGCTTTTGCATCCTGCCCGGGTCAGGACGGAGGCTTTCATGGTCTGCTGCGTGCATCACATCCCCGGCCGCGCCCGTTTCAAGATCGAGGCGCTGCGCCGCGACGCCGGTCTGGCGCAGCGGCTGCATGAAAAGGTGGGGGCGCTCGAAGGCGTGCTGGCGGTTGAGGTGAACCGCGGCGCGGCCTCGGTGATCGTGCATTACCATGTCGGGCGCGGCGAGGTGGGGGCGATCCTGGATCATATCTGCGCCCATTGCCCGAAGGCCGCGCTGACCCGCCCGACGGCACGGCCCGCCGCGAACCGCACAAGTGCCCCGATCCCGGGGGTCACACTCTCGCCCGAGTTCAAGCAGGCGATGACCGTGGCGATGAGCAAGGCGGTGCTCAACACCTTCATCACCCGCCTTGTCGCCGCCGCGATCTGACCGGCCCGTCCTGCGGGCGCAGCGCCATTTCCGCGCGGTCCGCCCCCCGGGCCGAAGCCGGGTATCGGCCCGCGGCCGGGCCGGATGACGGCGATCTTTCGCGAGGCGCCCCGGCATCGGGTCTTCGGAGCTTTGGCAAGGTCTGGGCTGCGTTCAGCGCCCTTGCGGCACTTCTATGAGGCGATGCGGTAGCGCCCGGTTTCGGGCGGCGCGCCGGTGCGGAACACCGCGCCGCGCGCCGACAGATGCCCGGCCTGATCGCGCAGCACCGCTACCGCGGCCGAGCTTTCCTCGAACATCGCGGCGTTTTGCTGCGTCACCTGATCGAGCTGGTTCACCGCCGTGGAAATCTCGCCCAGACCCGTCGCCTGCTCCGTCGCCGAATTGGCGATCGCCTGCACCAGCGTATCGACCTCGGCGACGAGATGGTCGATCTCGTCCAGTGCCTGCCCCGAGGAATTCACCAGATCCACCCCCTGCCGCACCTGCCGGCCCGAGGTTTCGATCAGCTCGGCGATCTCGCGCGCCGCTTCCGAAGAGCGCTGCGCCAGCGCCCGCACCTCGGAGGCGACCACGGCAAAGCCGCGCCCGGTCTCGCCCGCGCGCGCCGCTTCCACCCCCGCATTCAGCGCCAGCAGATTGGTCTGGAAGGCGATGTCGTCGATGACGCTGGTGATGCGCGAAATCTGTTCCGAGCTGCGGGCGATGTCGTTCATCGCCGAAATCGTCTCCTGCACGACGCGCCGCCCCTCGGTCGAGCGGTGCCGCGCCTTGCCGACCGCGCCCGCCGCATTGCGCGCCCCCGAGGAGGAGCTTTCCACCGAGGAGGCGAGCTGGTTGATCGCCGCCGCGGTTTCCTCAAGCGAGGCGGCCTGGGTTTCGGTGCGCCGCCCCAGTTCCGCCGAGGCCCCGGACAGGCTTTCGGTTTCGCTCTGGATCGATTGCGCGCTGTCGAGGATCGAGCCGACCAGTTCGGCCATGCGCCGGATCGCCTCGTTGTAGTTCTGCCGCAGCGCTTCGAATTCCGCCGCCATCGGCCGGTCGAGCCGGTGGTCAAGCTCGCCCGCGCTGAGCGCGGCAATGGCCTGTTCGAAGTCGAGAATCGCCTCCTTGCGCGCGGTGACATCGGTGGCGAATTTCACCACCTTGCAGGGCTTGCCGGTCGGTCCGATGACCGGGTTGTAGCTGGCCTGAAGCCAGAGCCTCTTGCCCGATTTCGAGATCCGGCAGACCTCGGCCATTTTCGGCACCCCGCGCCGCAGCTCGTCCCAAAAACGCCTGTAGTCAGCGCTGGCGCGCTCCTCGGGGGCGACGAACATCGCATGATTCTGGCCGATGATTTCGTAGGCATTGTATCCGAACGTCTGTTCGAAAGTCGAATTGGCGCGCAGGACAGTGCCGTTCAGATCGAATTCGATCACCGCCTGGCTGAGATCGAGCGCGGCGATCTTGCCCGCGGCATCGGCAGAGCGCAGGGCCTCCTCGGTCACGTCCTGGGCGATCTTGATCACCGCGACAAGATTGCCGTCGAGATCATGAACCGGGCTATAGGTGCCGCGCAGCCAGATCGTCTCGCCCGCCTTGTTCAGCCGCTGGAAGGTGTCGGACTGAAAATCTCCCCCCCGCAATGCATCCCAGAAGCGTTGGTAATAGTTCGACGCGGCGATATCCTTCGGCACGAACATCGCATGGTGCCGCCCGAGGACCTCTGCGCGGGTATATCCCGTCATCTGCAGGAACTGCGCGTTGACATCGATCACCTTGCCCTCGAGATCGAATTCGATCATCGCCGAGAACCGGTCGATGGCCGCAAGATGCGCTTCCCTGTGTCTGGTTTCGCGCATCCTTTCGGTCACATCGACGGAAATCCCGGCGCAGCAGGTAATCTTGCCGGTCGCGTCCGTCATCGGGATATAGCTCGTTTCGAGCCAGACAGGCGCGCCGTCCCGGGTGCGCCGGACCGCCGTTGCGCGTGTCACCGTGCCTGCGCGCAGCGCCTGCCAGAACCGGGCTCTCGCCGCGGGCGATGCCTCCTCGGCCTCCAGCACCTGCGCCAGCGGCCGGCCCTGCAGCTCGGCGACCGTGTAGCCCAGAAGCCGGGCATAGGTCTCGTTGAGCTGGACGAGGGTTCCCGCCTCGTCCACCACGCTGACCGCCAGCGCGCCTTGCGCGGCTGTCCTCATGGCCGTTTCGATCAGGGACGGGGGGGCAGGCCTTTGACGGAAGAACATGCTGGCTCCGGGGCGATGGGGTCTGCGACACTTAGCCTCGGAGGTGTGTCCGTCAAGCGGGGGGACATCCCCGGTGGCCCGCGGTCAGGACCGGGCGGCTTTCGCGGCGATCCCCGGGACGGGGAGCCGGAGGCGGATCTGCGTCAGGCCCCTTTTTCCTTGGCCCGAACCCGGGTTTCGCCCCGTCCCGATCCGCCCTTTCAGACCGTCGCGAGAGGTGATTCGACCCGTTCCCGTTCATCCGTTCTTAAGCCCTCACGGTTAAGCATGTTTTCGTAGAGAGTAACGACGGGATCGGGAGGCCGGTGTGAACCAGGTCACGGCAACACTGCCCAAGATGTCTGAACCGATCGCCGCCGCGGCCGGGGCGCCGCCGCCGGAGGCTTCGACGCCCTCCATGACGGTTGCGCGGGAACTGCCCTGGGGGGATGCGCGCACGCCGCTCTTCGAGGACGAGGAACTGCGGTCCCTGCTCGATCGCGCGGAAATCTATCTGCGCGAGGGGATCGCCATTCACTTCCGCGGTCCGGCCGGGGTCGGCAAGACGACACTGGCGCTGCATCTGGCGCAAAGGTTCGAGCGTCCCGTGACCTTCTTCGTCGGCAACGACTGGCTGGGCCGCGCCGATATCTTCGGGCGCGATCTGGGCGAGACCGTCTCGACGGTGCAGGATCACTACATCTCCTCGGTCCGCCGCGCCGAGCGCAAGAGCCGGATCGACTGGCAGGAGGCGCCGCTTGCCCGCGCCATGCGCGACGGGCATATCCTGGTCTATGACGAGTTTTCGCGCTCGCGCCCCGAGGCGAATGCCGCGCTGCTGTCGGTGATCGAAGAGGGGGTGCTGCCGCTTTCGGACCCCGCCGCGGGGCGCAGCCATATCGTGGCGCATCCTGACTTTCGCGTCATCCTGACCTCGAACCCGCGCGACTATGTGGGGGTGCAGGCGGTGCCCGATGCGCTGCTTGACCGGATGATCACCTTTTCGCTCGACGGCATGTCCTTTGAAACCGAAGTGGGCATTGTCGCCACCGCCGCGCGCACCACGCCCGAGGATGCCCGGGCGATCTGCGCGCTGATCCATCTGTTGCGGGCCGAAAAGCCCGGCGCGATGGAGATTTCGATGCGATCGGGCATCATGATCGCGCGGCTGGCCCGTGCGGCCGGGGTGTCGCCCGATCCCGCCGATCCGGTCTTCGTGCAGATTTGCGGCGATGTTCTGGGCACGCGGATGCGCGGCAGTGATATCGACGATGTCATGGCCATGCTGTTGCGGCCTGCGCCCGATCCGGCGCAAGCCGCCCGTGCGGGAGAGACGCGATGAAGAAGCTGCGCCGCGTGACGATCCCGCAACCGCCCAATGCCGCGCGCCGGATGCCGCGCACCCGTTTCGAAATCGCCGCGCAGCTTTTGCGGCTCGAATTCGAGCGCGCCCGGCTGCTCAATGAAATCGAGACCGCGCGGCAACGCGGCGCCGCCTTTTCGCGCCGCCTTGTCCGCACCTCGGAGACGATCCGCAACAACCTGAGCCGATTGATGGAAGGAAAAGAGCCGTGAGCGTGGGTGCCCAGCAGATCGACCCCTTTGCACAGGCGCAAAGCCTTGTCGCGCCGCCTTCCGCCGCCGCAACGCCCGGCCCCGCAACGCCCGGCACTGCAACGTCTGCGCCCGCCGCGCCCGCCGCCGGCGAAAGCTGGAAGGCCGAAGCCGGGGGCATGGCGCTGATCGAGGCGTTGGCGCTGGCCAGCCGCACCGCCGAGGATCTGACCGGCCGCGCCGTCGATGCCGTGGTGAATTCCGAACTGAATGCCCATGGCGGCTGGACCATCGACATCGACGTGCTCGAAGCCAAGGCGAAGATGGGCACCAACGATCTTCTGTGCTGCTACCGGATCGGCTTCGGCCCCGATGGCAGTCTGGTCGGCTACTCCCGTCTGCGCAGGTATCATCGAGAGGACGGCTGATGGGCTATCGCAGCGCGTCGCAGCCAGAAGGGCTTGCGGATGTCCTCGAGCGCATCCTCGACAAGGGGATCGTGATCGCCGGGGATGTGTCGGTCTCTCTGGTCGGGATCGAGCTGCTGACCATCCGCCTGCGGCTGCTGATCGCCACCGTCGACAAGGCGCGCGAGATGGGGATCGACTGGTGGAGCCATGATCCCTATCTGAACGGCCGCCCCCGCCCGGGCGATCCCGCAAGCGAAACCGAGACCGCCGCCCTGCGCGACCGTCTGGCCCAGCTTGAAGCGCAGCTCGCCGCGCTGGGCGCGCAGGTCGGACGGCCCCCCGCGCTTGCCGAAATCCCTCCCGCCCCCGTCTCCCCGGAGCTTTCGGGGACCCTGTCGGCGGGCATCGTTCAACCCGTGTTCCGTCGCTACAAGGAGGCCCCATGACCAGCCCCCCCAACCCCCCGAAACAGGGGCGCGAGGCGCTTGAGGAAATCGAACGGCGCTTCTCGCAGCTTCTCGGCCGTCTCGGCCAGACCTTCGAGGAAGCCCTCTCGACCCTGCCCGAGGGCACGGCGCACAGCCGCGCGCGCAGTTTCGTCGGCACGGTCGACGAATTTCTGGCGGCGCGGCAGCAAGCTTCCGCAGCGCCCGAAGCCGCGCAGGCGCCCGCGGATGCAACGGCGCAGGCGCAGACGACGGCGGACAACCCGGATCCGCCCGGCGGCAAGGTGACCCTGGCCTTTGGCGATACGCCCCCGGTCGAGATCGATCTGCCCAATGTCCGCCCCGGCGCGGCCTGGCGCATCTCGATCGGCGGCGGCACGCTGCGTTTCGATCCGGATTGAGCCATGGGCCACTATCTTTACTGCCTTCTGGCCCCCCCGGCGCGCGGCACGCTGGCGCAGATGCAGGCGGCGGCCGCGGGCGTGGCAAGCCTTGGCGGGCCGGTCGCGCTCTCGGCGGTGGAGGGCATGCTGCTGGTCCATTGCCCCTGCGATCTGGCGGAAATCACGCAGACGCGGCGCAACATGCTGGCGCATACCCGCATGCTCGAGGCGCTGATGCCGCTGGCCACCTGCCTGCCGGTGCGCTTTGGCGTCATCGCCCAGGATCTGGCGGAAGTCGCCGCGATGATCGGCGAACGGCGGGAAGAGCTGGCCGATCACGCGCGACGGCTTCTCGATCATGTGGAAATCGGCCTGCGCGTGCGTTTTGCCCGCGACCGGGCGCTGGCGCAGGTGATGGCCGAAACGCCCGATTTCGTCGCCGAACGCGACAGGCTGATGGGGCAGGGGCCCGGGGCCTATTTCGCGCAGGCCGAATTCGGGCGTCGTCTGGCCGAGGCTTTGGACACCCGCCGCACCCGGGCGCAAAAGCAGCTTCTGGCGGCGCTGCGCCCGCATGCGCGCGACCATGTCCTGCGCGCCCCCGAAGAGGATATCGAGGTCTTGCGGGCGGAATTTCTGGTCCCGGCTGGCGGGGTCGATGCCTTCTCGCGCAAAGCGCATGATCTGGCCGCGGGGCTGGGGTTTGCGGGGGCCGCCGAACCGGAGCTGCAGGTGATCGGCCCCGCGCCGCCCTATCACTTCCTCTCGCTCTCGCTGGCGTTCGACAACACTTCGGAGGCTGCCTGATGGGCCTGTTGCGCAAACTTTTGCTGGCGCCGGTGGACCTGCCTATCACCGGGGCGCTCTGGATCGTCGAGAAGATCGCCGAGACGGCCGAGGGTGAGTTGACCGATCCGGGCACGGTGCGGCGGCTGCTGCGCAATCTCGAGGCGCAGCTCGAAGCCGGGGAAATCACCGAGGAAGAGTATGAATTGGCGGAAGAAATCCTGCTCGATCGGCTCAAGCGCGGGCAAGCGGCGGAGGCACGGACCGGTGGCGCATGAAATCATTGCGATTTTGCCCGGCGATACGGTCCCGCTGCCCGCGGGGCTGACGCGCGTCAGTGCCGGGGGGGCGACGGCGGTTCTGGCGCCTGCACCGGGCTGGACCGAGCGCCTGACCGGCGGGCCGAAACAGACGGCGGTGCGCCATCACAGCCGGCTGGAGGCCTTGCTGGCGCTGGGGCCGGTCCTGCCCTTCGCCGCGGGCATCGCCTGTGACCCCGATGAGGCCGCGCTGTTGCTGAGGCTCGATGCGCCCCTGATCGCGCGTCTGGCCGCCGAGATCGGCCCCCGTCGCCATTTTCAGCTGGCGCTTGACTGGGACGAAAGCCGCGTGCTGACGGCCTTTCGCGACAGCCCCGAACTCGCGCCGCTTTTTGTGGGGGCGCCGGTCACCCCCGAGGCGCTGCGCCAGGCCATCACGGCGCTTGCGGACCGGCTGAGCGCCACCGCCCTGCGCCTGCTCGACCCGGTCGCGGAAGATCCGGTCGAACAACCGCGGGCGCCGGGCGGCCTGCTCAATGTGGTCTTTCTGCTGCGCCCCGAGGACGAGCCCCGCCTGGACGCGGCTCTGGAGGCGATCGATGCGCTTTGGACCGAGGGCCTGCGGCTGCGGCTTGTCGGTCCCAGCGCGCCGATCAGCCATGCGCTGCTGGACATCGACCGCGTCGATGCCGGGGCGGTTTCCGCGGCGGCGGATCTGCTTGGCCTGAGGCCCGATGCCGGGGCGACGGCGGTCAGGGAGGCCGCGAAGGCGGCCTTGCGCCGCCCCGATCTGGCCGCCAATGCCGCCGAACATCTCCGTGCGGCCGCGCGCCTGCTGATCCGCGCCCAAGAGATTGCGGCGCTGCGGGGATCGGTTCCGCTCAGCCTGCCGCAGCTTGTGCATCACCGCCCCGGCGGCACCGCCGCCACGGCCAGGGCGAGTGTGGCGGCATGACGGGCCTTGCGCTGCATGGTTTTGTCGCGCCGGATGGCTGGAGCGGCCCGCCTGCCGCGCCTGCTTCGGGTGCCGTCGCGCTTGATCGCCTGATCGCGCTGGTCTCCGAGGCCGCGGAGGATCTCGACAGCCCCGAAATGGCGCAGGCGGCCGCGCTGGCCCATCATGCGCTGATATCGGCCTGGCACCGGCAGGGGCCGGTGTTGCCGGTGCGACTGGGGACGGTGTTTTCCTCTGAAACCGCGCTGCAGGCGGCGCTTGCGCCCAAGGCGGCGCAGTTGCGTGCGGCGCTCGACGCCCTTTCGGGCAAGGAGGAGATGGTGCTGACGATCCTGCCCGCGGCCGCGGCCGCGCCCGCCGCGGCGCCAATCGCTCCTGCCGCGACCGGCGCGGATTGGCTGCGCGCCCGCAAGGCGGTCCGCGACCGTGGTCAGGCGCGGCAGACGGATCGACAGCAGACCCTCGCCGGTCTGCAACAGGCGCTTCGCAGCCGCGGCGTGCCGTCTCTGGCCGCGCCTGCGCCGCGCGACGGGGGGCTGCGCTGGCACCTTCTGATCGCGCGCGACGACCGCGCCGGGCTTGACCGCTGGCTTGCCGCACAGGCGGATCTGTTCGATGCCGCGGGGCTCGATCTCACCCTTGACGGCCCCTGGCCGCCCTATCGTTTCGCGGCGCAGGCCATGGAGGCGCTCGATGGATGACGGGTTCAGCTTGCGGCTTTTCGGCCCGGAGGAGGTGTTTGACGCCCCCTCCGGCGGCCTTGCCGATCTGCTTGACGGGCTTTTGGGGCATGGGATCGTGCTGCATGGCGATCTGTGGCTGACCGTGGCCGATGTCGAGCTGGTCTATGTCGGGCTGAGCGCAGTGCTGGCCTCGCCGGAGGCTTTGCGGTCCCATGGCTGAGCCCCGGATCAGCGGTCTCGCCCCCTGGAGCGCCGGTCTGCCGGATGTGATTGGCTGCCATGACGGCTGGGCCTTGATGGGCGCAGCCGGGGCGGAGAGCCCGAAGGACCATCTGCGCCGTCAGGTCGGCTGGTGCCGTGCGGCGGTGGATTTTCTGCCGCTCAGCCCGCGCGCGACCCCGACCCGCGCCGAGGCGGAACGTCTGGTCGCGACCCGCGCCCCGGCCCTGGAGCGCGCCCACCGGCAGGTTCGGGGCCGGCTGCAACTGATCGTGCAACTGGAGATCTGCCGCCCCGACCCTGGCCCCGACCTTGGCCCCGACCTCGGCCTCGTGCGCCCCGAAATCACCGGGGGGCGCGGCTGGTTGCAGGCGCGGGCGGAGCGGGCCACGCGCGAGGCCGGGGCCAGCACCGCTTTCGCGGCGCAGGTGCAACGGGTGGTCAGCGCGCTTTTCCCGCGCGAGGGCCGGATTGCGGCGCTGGCGCCCGGTGGAACGGTCGAGACCTTGCGGCTGCGCCGCGCCGTGCTTGTGCCGCGCGCGGGCTTGCAGGCTTTCGCCGCGGCTCTTTCGGCGGATCTTGAGCGGGAAAGCCGGGCCGGGATTTGGGACGTGATCGCCCCCTTGCCGCCCTTGGCTTTCGCCTCGCTCGAGTGTGACGGAGCCGTGACATGAGCGCCACGATGAGCCTTGAGCTTGGCGATGTCGATGCCGTGCTGTCGCAGGCCGCGCGCAGCCTTGCGGCGGGGGGGCGGCTGACGCTTGATCCCGAGCGGGTCGAACAGGATCTGGCGCGGCTTGTGCTGGGGATTGTCGAGCTGTTGCGCAAGCTCATGGAATTGCAGGCGATCCGGCGGATGGAAGCGGGCAGCCTGACGCCTGAGCAGGAGGAGACGCTGGGGCTGACGCTGATGCGGGCGGAAGCGGCGCTGCATGAGGTGGCGGCGAAATTCGGCCTTGCGCCCGCGGATCTGGTGCTTGATCTCGGCCCGCTTGGCCGCAGCGTCTGAGCGGGCGCGGTCAGTCCCAGTCCTGCGCCTTGCCTTCGCGGCTCAGCGGCAGGGCGCGGCCAAAACGGTAGTGTTGCGGCCGCGCCGGGGCATCAAGCCCGGCTTCGGCGCGGGCGCGCAGCCGCGCCTCAAGATCGGCTTCCGCCGCGGCGGTGCAGACCACGAAAGCCTTGAGCCGGTCCCCGCCAAGCCGCAGGGCGATCGCGTCGACGCCGGGCTCGGCTGCCAGCACGGTTTTGACATGGTCCAGACGGACGTTCACGCCGCCGACCTGCACCGCCTGATCGAGCCGCCCCTCGAGAACGAAGCGGCGCGGTCCGGTCCAGCGCAGCCGATCCTGCAGCGGCAGCGGGTCCGGGCCGTCGGCAATCCGGTCCCCGGCGCTGCGGGACAGGAAGGGCAACAGGGTGAAAGCCGCCCCGGGGGCGGAGCGCAGGCCGATCCCGCCGGTTTCCGAGGCGCCATAGACCTCGGTCAGATCCTCAAGTCCTGCCGCAAGCAGGCCGTGCCACAGCGCGTCGGGCATTGGCGCACCGGAACTGACCCCGCGCAGACCGGGCGGGAAGGGGCCAGCCTTGCCCAGATGCGCCCAAAGATGCGGCGTGGCAATGATCAGATCGCCGGGCTTTGCCACAGAAAGCGCAGAGGCGGGCGGCGCCGCGGTCAGATCGCGCAGGGGGACGCCCGCCAGCCCGGGCAGAAGCGCGGTGAACAGGCAGCCGAACAGGTGATGGGCGGGCACCAGCCCGAGCACCGCGCCACCGGGGGCGGGCACCAGACCCTGATCGCGGGCCATGCTGGCGGCTTCGCGCATCAGCTTCGGCCAGGGATGCGGGATCGGCTTTGGCGTGCCGGTCGAGCCGGAGGTGCGAAACACCGCCTGCGCGGTTTCGCCCCGCGCCGCCAGCAGGTCGAAATGCTGCAAGATCCGGTCGGTCCAGCCCTGCAGGGTCGGTTCGATATAGACATAATCCTCGATCCCGGTGCGGGAGAGGTCGAAGAAATCGCGCACCGCCCCGATCAGGTCGAGCCGGGCGAGCGAGTCGAAGCCAAGACCGTCCTCGTCAATGCGCGGATCGCCGGCGAAGGCAGCCGCGGGCAGGATCTGGTTGCGCCCGCGCCGGGCCTCGGCGCGGATCAGGCTGATCAGCAGATGGCGCAGCATCGCCGCGTCGGGGGCCTGTGGCAGGTCCGGGTCGCCCCCCACCGCGCCGGGGGCCGGTTGCGGCAGAGCGCCCGGGCCTGCGCGCCGGAGCTCAGGCATCGTCGAGTTCGTAGAGGAACTCGCCCAGCAGCGCCGCGTAATGCTGCCGTGCGGCGGCAATGCGGGCCTGCAATTCGAGCGCCTGACCGTAAAGCTCGGCGGCCGACAGCCCGGCCCCGCCCAGTTTCGCCTGCGGCCGCACATCCTGTGCCGGGTCGAAAGCCTCGAATTGCGCAATCGCCGCGTCGAGCGTGTCGGCACGCCAGGCGCGGAACACGTCGCGCTCGTCGACCGAGGAGAAGAAGGTCTTGATCGCCGTCACGAAGCCGCCATCGGCGGTGCGGAACAGGTTGATCTCGTACCAGTAGGGCAGGTCGGGCGTGAAGCTCATCGCCATGCCCAGCTCGGCGCCACGGAATTGCAGCGGGCGCGCACCGACGCGGCGCAGGCTGTATTCCAGCATCGAGGGATCTCCATACGGGGTGGTTTCCTCGTAAGCCTGCTGGGGAGCCGCGAATTGCTTGCTTTCCGTCATATAGGCCATGATGCCTCCAAGTCTGTCACTGTTGAACCGTGCCCCGCAGATGCGACATCAGCCGTCGCGGCGCCTGGCCGAAGAAGGTTTCCATCGCCCCCCGCTCGGTCTCGTTTGGCGCCAGGCCAACCGGATCGAGCAGCAGGACCAGAGGATCGAGCCCCGCGAGAAGCCGGGGCAGTTGCGCCACATCCGTCACCCGCCGCGCCAGATGCATCGGCCGGGTTGCCGTGACCCCCTCGATCTCGCGCCGGGCCGCGAGCACAAGGCTGTCATCGGCGCTCAGATAAAGCGCCAGGTGCTGGCGGACCGTCACCGGGCAGTCTGCCAGCCGCAAATCGGCCTCGTCCGTCTCTTCGAGCAAGGCCGCGCCCAGGAACACAAGCGGGCGCGCGCCGTCCCGGCGCAGGCGGACACGTTCGCGCAGCGCCAACGGGCAGGTGTCAGTCTCCCCGGCGTCGGGGGGGGGCGCCGTCACCGGCCCTTGCGCCTGCGGCTCCGGTTCGGGCGGAGGCGGTGGCCCCTGCCAGACCGGCAAAGCGCTTGCCCTTTCGGACGGGCGGGCCTGCATCGGCATCCTGTCGGGGCCCCCGGCCGGTCCGGCCGCCCGAGCCGCGCGCCGCAGCTGCAAAAGCGCGGGCGAGATCGAGACGGAAATTTCGGGCCGGGGGGCGGCCATGGCTCAGGCCCGCTTCACAAAGAGCCAGCAGAACTGGCCGTCGGGTTGCGACTTGAGGTGGATCTTCACCGCCACTTCGGCGCCCTTGTAGTTGAACTTGTAGTCCAGCATCACATTGGCCTGGCCGGTGCGGTTGAATTTCAGGAATTCCCCGTGGAACCGCTTGCCCTTGGCGCAGGGCGCGATCTCGTTGAAGAAGTCGCGGCCGATCACCGCCGAGGGATCGCGGCCCGCGATCAGACCTTCGGCCTTGTTGTATTTGGCGATCCGCCCCATGCGGTCGAGAAGCACGGCGCCGAACGGCAGGCTTTCCGCACGCGCGGGCTCGCGCGCCAGGATGTTGTCGATGTCGTTCGTCCCGAACGGAATGATTTCCATGTTCTTTCCTCGCGCAGGTTGAATTAGTGGCCGCTGGTGTCGACGCCGTTCTCGTTGTCGAGAAAGCTGTCGTGGCGGGTCATGGACATGTCTTGCACACGGGTGACGGCATTGCCGTCGAACGTGGCACGGTGCTTGGCGCGCCCCTCGGGGGCGACCCAGCGGTAGTCGGTCCGGCCCATCGTCACCACGCATTGCGGGATGATCTCGAACCGTTCCTTGGCATCGTATTTGACCGAGTCGATCTCGATTTCCGAGGCCTCGCCGAATTCGACCAGCGCCTGCAATTCATCGATCTTCGAGTCGACCTCGCGTCGGGCGACGATCCCCACCATCTCGGCGGCCGCCGCCATGACCCATTCCGGGAAGTCCCCCGTCACCCGCAGGTTCAGGGTGTCGCTACGGAAGGTGTAGCGCCCGTTATCGGTCATCAGCTGTCCAACAATATCCATCCGTAGCTCACTCCTCTCCAACTTTCAGGCCCGCCCTTCGAGGCGACCCAGTCGAACTTGTCGAAAAAGGTGGACCCAAGGCTTGAACAAAATCCTAAAACGCGCGAGCCTGTTTTCGGCAAACCAAGGATATGGACAATGGCCGGTTACTCTTGGCAACCACTCATCAGGCTGACGGTCGTGCCGGACGGGGCGGCGGAGTTGATTTATGTCTTCTCTGATCGCGCGCGCGCGAGCGAGATGGTCCGTTTCCTGTCGGATTTCTTTCCGGGGGCGCAGATGCGCCTCTCTGAGGCCTTCAACTGAAGGTTGATAAAATCCGATCTTTCGGCGTCGTTTTGCGCTGAAAACAGCGTTTACGGCTCTTTTACGGCGCTCGCGTCTACTCGCCGCATGAGTGCAGAGAACCCCGAAGCCGAATCATGACCAGGAAATCTCGCGCCGCCGGCCCGGCAAGGGACCCCGGCGCCGCATCCCCGAAGCGGACGGCGCAGCGCAAGGCGAAGGCCGGGGCCGCTGCGGAGGCCTCGGCGCCCCTGTCTTCGGGCGCCGCTGAAACCGGAGAGCTGCTGTGCGATCTGTGCTGGGAGCGCGGCGCTCCGGCGGCCGGGCAGATCCTGCTGTGCCGGGAGGCGGGGGGGCGGTTTTCCGCTTCGGTCGCTTTGCCCGGGATGCGGGCGTTCGAGGCCCGCGCCGAGGATCTGCAGACGCTGATCGGTTGGCTCGAAGCGCTGGAGGCCCCCGGCTGCCCGCCCGGCGCCGTGGTGGAGGGGGCCGCGGAGTGCCTGGCCGAGGACCGGCTGGAAGATCTGCTGGTGCTCGCGGCCCGTCGCGCGCTGCAGGACAAGTTTGACCAGTTGCGGGGCGAGGCCCTGGCGCTGTGGAGTGACATCGAAGGGAAGGATTGCCGATGACCGAGGGTTCCCCCGCCTACCGTGCGCGCGCCGCTTTCGTGCGCGGGGCGGCGCGAGATCATTTGCGCCAGCTGCGCGAAGAGAGGCTGGCCGCCCGCGAGGCGGCGCGCGCGCAGGAGGCTGCGGCAGACCCCGTCGTGGCAGAGGCGGCCGCCGCTGTGGAGCCGGAGGTCGAGGCCCCCGTCGCGGCTGCGACACAGGCCCCCGTCGCGGCTGCGGAGGAGGTCCCGGCCGCGCTTGCGGAGGAGGCCCCCGCCGCGCCCGTCCCGGAGGCGCCCGCCACCGAGCCCGCCGCCGCGCTCAAGGCCGCGCCGGAACCGCCGCCTGCCAATCCCAGGCTGCCGCTGTCGCCCGGCATGCGGCGGATGCTGCAGGCCCGCGTCTCGGCGCAGCCCGCGGCGGAGCCTGTGTCCGGGACCGAGCCCGAGGGGCCGCCGGATGTGCCCGAAGGCCCGGTTGCCGGGGGCGCGCCGGAAGCGGAGAGCGCCTGCGCCGCGCCGGAGCAGGTCATGGCTGCGGAAACCGGGGCAACCGCCGCCGCCGTCGAGCCGGAGCCGTCGCCGCAGCCTGACCTCGCGGTCGCGGCGGTGGAAGACGCGGCCTTGCCCGAGGCGCCGATCGAAGACAGCCCGGACCCGGAGCCGGTGCCGGAAGTCCCGGCGGTGGCGCCCGTTCCTGCGGCAGCTGCGGCCATGGCCCCTGCGCTTGGGGCGCCCGATCCCGTTGTTCAGGAGATCGCCCCGTCAGGCCTGGCCGCGCCCGAGACCTCCGCGCCGGAGCGGGCTCTGGATCTTGCGCGCCTGCCCGGGGCGGGACCGGGGCTGATCTGGATGCTCAACGAATGCGAGATCCACAGCCTGTCCGATCTTGCGGCCGCGGATTGCACGGATTTGACCGCGCGGATGGGGCTTGCCGGGCGCATCCTCGATCTGGGCGGCTGGATCGCTTTCGCCCGCGCGGCCGAGGGGCGTTAACCGTCCATTAGCCGTGTTCTCGCTATGCTCGATGCAACCAGCGGGAGAAAGCGCATGAACACGCAGCCACAGACGGTCACCGAGTGTCTTGTTCTGGACGGGGCTCTGACACTGGTCCAGTGCGAGGCGATCGCCGCGCATCGCTGCCGGATTTCCCTGAGCGCCCCGCTGCGGGAGCGCTGCGCACGCGCCCATGCCCGGCTTGAACAGGCGATTGCGGAGCAGCGCCACATTTACGGCATCACCACCGGTTTCGGGCCGCTGGCCAACCGTCTGATCGGCGCGGATCAGGGGGCGGAGCTGCAGCAGAACCTGATCTATCATCTGGCCACCGGCGTCGGGCCGAAGCTGAGCTGGGCCGAGGCGCGGGCGCTGATGCTGGCGCGGCTCAACTCGATCCTGCAAGGCGCTTCGGGGGCCTCGCCCGAGACGATCGACCGGATCGTGGCGGTGCTCAATGCGGGGCTGGCGCCGGAGGTGCCGGCGCAGGGCACGGTTGGCGCCTCGGGGGATCTGACGCCGCTTTCGCATATGGTTCTGGCGCTGCAGGGCCGGGGGCGGATGATCGACGCGCAGGGCCGCGGGCATGACGCGCGCGCGGTGATGGAGCGGCTTTGCGGCGGCCCGCTGACGCTGGCGGCCCGCGACGGGCTGGCGCTGGTCAATGGCACTTCGGCGATGACGGCGATCGCGGCGCTGAGCGGGGTCGAGGCGGCGCGGGCAATCGACTGGTCGCTGCGGCTCAGCGCCGTGTTGATGGAGGTGCTGTCGGGGCACGCCGAGGCCTGGCATCCGGCTTTCGCGCAGCTGCGCCCGCATCCGGGGCAGGTCCGCGCGACCGGGCGGCTGACGCAGGCGCTTGCGGGGGCCTCGCGCGTCTGTCAGGCGCTGACCTCGGCGCGCTGCCTGAAGGCCGAGGATCTGCGGCCCGAAGACCATCCCGCGCAGGATGCCTATAGTCTGCGGGTGGTGCCGCAACTGGTCGGTGCGGTCTGGGACACGCTGGACTGGCATGATCGCGTCGTGACCTGCGAGCTCAATTCCGTCACCGACAATCCGGTCTTTCCCGAGGGCTGCGCCGTGCCCGCCCTGCATGGCGGCAATTTCATGGGTGTGCATGTCGCCCTGGCGTCGGATGCGCTGAATGCCGCGATGGTGACGCTTGCGGGATTGGTCGAGCGCCAGGTCGCGCGGTTGACCGACGAGAAGCTGAACAAGGGCCTTCCCGCCTTTCTGCATGTGGGCCAGGCGGGGCTGCAGTCCGGCTTCATGGGGGCGCAGGTCACGGCCACGGCGCTTTTGGCGGAAATGCGGGTGAATGCGGCGCCGGTTTCGGTGCAGTCGCTCTCGACCAATGGCGCCAATCAGGATGTGGTCTCGATGGGGACGATCGCGGCGCGGCGGGCGCGGGCACAATTGCTGCCGCTCTCGCAGATTCAGGCGATCCTGGCCCTTGCCCTTGCCCAGGCGATGGACCTGATCGAGGCCGCAGGCGAGCAGGTCGCATGGTCGGCGGCGGCGCGGGAGATGCGCGCGGAGATCCGGGCGGTCTCGCCGGGGCTCAGCGCCGACCGACCGCTTGCCGGGGATATCGAAGCTGTAGCGCAGCTGCTGCGTCACGCCGCTGCACCAGCCGATCCCCCGGCATGACGATCCGGTTCAGGGGGTCTGCGGATCGACCGTAAGCCCGATGGCCTCGGCGTATTTCAGCCAGGTTTCGACCGACGCGACGACCGCACGCAGCTCGATCGCCAGCAGTTCGATCCCGACGAGGGAAATCCGGACGAAAGCATCGACAACGATGCCCTTGTCGAGAACACGATCGATGACTTCGGCGATGCTGGCCGAAGCAAGGCTCTTTTCGATGGCCATAGGGCTCTCCTCAGATTGCAAGACGGGCGACATTTCACCCGTTTCTACCTTAGGATGCAGGGCTTAAACCGCCGTAAATCGGCGCCTGTTCAAGGCGGCAAATCGCGAAAATCTGCAAGCGTGGTATGTAAGGCAATAACGAAAAGGCCGCGCAGGATTTCGCGGCCTTCAAATAAAAATATGCTGCAGCTGATTTGATTTAGCGCTCATCCATACTGTCGCCATTCCGGGGTGGGCGTGTTTTCGCGCCGCATGGTCCGGCTTGATTTCCATTCCACCGCTTCAGAGACCGCCGCAGCCAGATGGAATAGCGACATCTTGTTCATCAAGGTGTCGGATTTTTCCAGAAGTCCGGCCGCGACCGCCTGATTTTCCTGCGCCATCTGCCGGTTATCGCGGGTCAGCCGATCCATCGCGCCCATTTGGCCCGCAAGGTCGCGCATGGCCGCCGATTGTGCCGCGCATTGCGTGGTGATGCGCCCCATCTGCCCATGCAATTCCTGCACCGCGGCCTCGACATGGCCGATCGCCTTGCCCGAATCCGTCACCCGGTCGCTGGCCACCTGAATGCTTTTCTCGATCCCGCTGACAAGGCCCGTGATTTCCGTGGCGGCATCGGCGGTCTTGCTGGCAAGCGAGCGGACCTCGTTGGCGACAATGGTGAAGCCCCGGCCCGCCTCGCCCGCACGGGCGGCTTCGACGGCAGCGTTGAAGCCGAGGATGCGCGATTGCAGGGAGATCGAATTGATCAGGCTGGTGAAGCGGTTGATCTGGCCGCTGACGCTGCGGATCGCCTCCATCGCTTCCTTGACCGAGCTTACGGCATGGCCGCTTTCGGTGACCCGCTGCAGGCTCATTTCGGCCACCCGGTTGCCCGCGCTGGCCGTCTCTGCCGTGGTTTCGATCTTGCGCGAGGTCTCGTCGATCGTCTGCAAGGTCTGGGTCAGCGTCCGGTTCTGCTCGTCGGAGCGGCCTTGCAACACCTCGGCCGAGGCGGCCACCTGGCCCGAAATATCGCTGACCCCCTTCGCCTCGAGCGAGATCGCCTGCACCAGCGTCTTCAGCCCGTCGACCATCTGGTTGAAATCCTCGCGCAGGGGTTCCAGTTCGATGTTGAACGGATCCTCGATCCGGGCCTCCAGCTCGCCCTGTTTCATCAGGGCAATCGCCCGCGACAGCGCGTTCAGCGCGGTCTTGCGTTCCGTCACATCGGTTGCATAAAGCACGATCCGGTCGACGCAGCCCGCCGCATCCATCACCGGATCGAGCGAGCCCTGAATGAAGATGTCGCGCCCCGATTTCGACCGCAGTTGCAATTCGCCGACAAAGGGCAGGCCGGCGTCGCGATCCGACCAGAATTCGGCATAGTCCGAATCGCTCAGGATCGCCTCGTCCTGCAGGCGGCGCGCCTCCTCGCAGACGAGTTCGCTCGGGTCATAGCCAAGGGCGTTGCAGAAAATCGCATTGGCCGACAGGATCATCCCCCCGGCCATGAATTCGGCGGTGAGCTGGGTGTTCTCGATCGCGGCCAGACGGGTGCGGATGTCGAATTCCCGGCGCTGCGCATGGCTGACATCAAGCGCGGTGACCGTGACGCCGTTGAACGCCCCCGCCGCCGTCCGCGTGGGCATCATCGCGGCTTTCAGCCAGAAGTTGCGCCCATTCGGAAGACGCATTTCAAAACGCTGGGAAAATCCCTCGCCCTCGGACAGGCCTTGCAACCGGGTTTCGGCGCTTGCACCGAATTCGCTTTGCGGGTCGATCAGGTCGAGGAATTTCCGGCCGACGATTTCATCGAACCCGATCGCCCATTCTGCAAGGGCATGATCGGAACAGAAATCGATCACCCCGTCCGCCGTCATGTGCAAGACCAGGACCGAATCCATTATGGCCTCGGCAAGACCATCGGGATAGGACGCCTGCGTCTGAATATACGTCTCGGTCATTCTGGATACCTGTGAAGCACGGCGAAAAGGGTGCGCCTGCCCGGTAAAATTGCCGTTAAGCGCAAAGGTTTTATGCGGTCAGCGTTCATGAAATCTTATGTGCGCGCTTTTAAAACCGTCTCAAGCGCAGCGCAGGAGAGTGCCATGCACGACGGCAAGACCGATCCGCAGTTTGAAACGATGTCCGAAGAAACGACGCCCGGGGAAACGGTGCCCGAAGAAACGGTGCCTGCGCAGGAGACTGCGGCGCCCGCCGCGCCTGCGGATGAGGAGTGGCAGCACAGCCAGATCTCGGTGATCTGGAAGGGGGTCGAGACGGTGCTGCGCCACATGATCGGGCTGCTCGACAAGATCGATGCCGGTGTGGAAGGTCTGCGCGGCGTCGGCACGGAACAGGTCGGCCGCGCCCTCGAGGACAATGCGATTGCGGTCGACCGGATGCGCAAGCAGCTGCGCGAAAGCATTGCCCGGCTCGATCAGCAACTGGTCGTGTTCTCGGCGCAAAGCATTGCGCAACAACAGGATTTGCGGCGGCAGATGCGGGCGCTCGAAAGCCAGATCGCGGCTTTGGCGGCGGCACAGAAGGCGGCTTCCTCTGCCGAAGCCCCGGCCTGGGCCGAAGCGCTGATGGCGCGGATCGAAGAGCGTCTTGCCGCGCAGTCGGCTTCGGCGGCGCAGGAAAGGATCGCGGATCTGGAACTGCAGGTTTCGGCCTTGCAGCGCCAGGTTGCCGAGGCCTCCAAACGGGATGCTGCGCCGCTCAGTGGTGCCGCGCAGGAAATCCGGCTGTTGCTTGCGGAGTTGATTGCGATTCAGGAACGCGACCAGCGCGAAGGGCAGCGCGGCAGGGAACACCACGCCGCCTGACGCGGGGAAGGGCCAAGGCGCGGGCTCCGGCGGGGTCGGAAGGGGCGCTCTGGCCAAACCGCCTCAAAGCCGGGGGATGCGGCTTACTGTGGTGTGCCACTCAAACTTGCCGCAATGACAACGAAACGCCGCAAAATTGACACTTGCAGCTTCCGCAAGTGCGATTCGGGGCTTCCTCGAGCGGCATCCCCCGGTTTTGAAGCGGTTTTGGCAAGATTGCCCCCCTAATCCTCAGGGATTGAGGACCTGGCGGTTTCAGGGCAAAGCAAGGAAGCCAGAATTGCCAGCCGGATCATGCCCTCAGCGCTTCCCCGCCTCACCCTCAGGTTCGACCCCGCGCCCGGCGAAGCGCCGGCCTCATATCTGTCGCGCCTCGCCATGCGGAATGGCGCCAACCTGGAGAGCTTTGCCGTCCTGATCGGGATCGACCTTTCCGATCTGATCGACGGCGCGCCCCACGCGATCGAGGGGCTTGCGCAGATCGCGGACACGGATCCTCGCCCCCTCCGATCTGCCAGTTTTTCGCGCGTGAGCACCCGCAGCTTCGAGCGTAACGGAAACGTCTTTCCGCGCCATGTCGTGCGCAGCCCCGCCACGCGGATCTGCCCCGATTGCCTGCGTGAAGATGCCCGAGGTTCTGGCCTGCCGCATCAGATCGGCATGGCCTTTCGCTCGAATTGGCAGGTTCCCTTCCTCCGAGCCTGCCCCAGCCACAACCGCGCTCTTGTCGAGGTCTTGACCGACAGCGACCGGACCAAGCGCCACGATTTCGCAACGCGGATCGGCCTCTTCATGCCGCAGGTGATAACCGGCGCCCTAGACACGCCCTCCCTGCCAGTCTCGCCGTTCGAACAATGGCTCGTGCGGCGCCTGGATGGAGAAACCACCGGACTCTGGCTAGACAGGTTCGAGCTGACCGCCGCCGCGACCTTCACCGAGCTCCTCGGGCGTTCCCTTCTGCTGGAGAAATTCCCACGCTCGCTGAAGCTCAGTCCGGTGCGATGGCGCATGGCGGCGGATGTCGGCTTTTTCTCGGCCTCTCAGGGCGAGGCGCAAATCCGCGAGGCGCTCCTCCATCTTCAGGCACGCGACGGATCGCCGAACGATGGCCTGCATGCGCGCCTCGGCCCCCTTTACGACCGTTTTTCGCGTGATCTCGAGGGCCCGGAATTCACCCCGTTTCGCACCCTCCTGCGCGAGCACATTCTGACGACATGGCCGCTCGCCACCGGCGACGACGTCCTGGGCCACCGGGTCGAGAAGCGCCGCCTCCATTCCATCCGCTCGCTGTCGAACGCGACGGGCATGGGCACGGACCGTCTGCGCAAGGCCCTCGTCGATGCCGGGCTGGTTCCTGAAACTTCGGCAAGGCGCGCAGCGTGGGACCTGTTCGACGCCGATGCCGCAGAGGCGCTGGTGCGCCCGATGCTCGAAGGCCTTGGCTGGACCGATGTGATCGAGCGCTTCAACTTCCCGCGCGACCAGCTTGAGATCATGGTCAAGGCGGGGTTCATCTGCCCGCTTCCGACCGGCGCGGACACCTATCCAAGCTTTCATCCCGCCGAGATCCAGAGCTTCCTTGATCGCCTCTTGCTCGGGGGCGTGGCGACATCTCAGGCCATGCACGACTTTCACGACATCCCCTCGGCCTGCCGTCGGCTCGTCTGTTCCGCAAAGGAAATCGTGGGGTTGATCTTCGACGGGAAGCTGAAAAAGATCAGTCGGCACACCGGGCGCGAGGGCTATCTCGCGGTGCTCGTCAATATCCGGGAAATTCGTCCGCTCCTGCTGCGAGCCAAGGCGACGGGTCTTACCGTGGAGCAGGCGGCGGAGCGCCTGGGCGTAACCCAGGTTCAGATGCGCGCGATGATCCGAGATGGCGTGATGAAGGCAGACTTCGCCCCGAACCCGGTGACCGCAAAGCCGCAATACTATGTGACCGAGGCGCATCTAAGCGATTTTCGCACGGAGTTCATGACCTGCAAGGAACTCGCCGACTGGCTTCGCCTCGATCGGGACGCGACCAGGAAACAGCTGAAAGAAGTCGGAGTTCATCCGATCGGTCCGCCGGAGAAGCCCTACGGGTTCGCCTACCGTCGTTTGCGGATCCACGAGCGCTTCGTTCAAGCCCTGCAGCGCGGTGCGGGTCACGCTGCCATCGACCTGGATGCAGACCCCTGAAGCATGCGTCAACTTTGTCATCCACCCTCGGGGAAGCGCGTGCGATCAGTGATCCGCTTGCCAAGATGCGCTGTCGCCTGCGGTCGGTCATGGCTCACGCGAGCATGACGCGCGGCGCCTTCGAAAAGGGCGGGGAGCGGTCCGTGAGTTTGCGGCATCGCACTCGCGGCAATCCGCGATAGCGGCCGTTCGATACCGACGGCGAGCTGGTAACGACGCATGGGCAACGGGTATGCGGTCGACTAACGCAGGAACACGCAGACCTTCTACCTGTCGGATGGTGATGGGCTGATGCGGAACATGCCGCAAGCCCGCGGTCCGGTTGCGGTTGATTTCGATGCAGGAGAGTTTGCGCGCCTCGTCCGCTGGGCACAGACCAACCCGGAAGATTACAGCTATGCCGCCGTCAGTGAACGGTGTGGGCAGCCGGCTGCGCGGGCTATCTCGTGTCATTTCTCGGCCGACAAGTCGTCTATTTCGGCCGCACCGGTGAAACACGCGTCGAATATTTCCCAAGCTGACGTCGTTTGAGCGGGTGGACCTCGCCGTGCTTTCCGTCCTCGCGTGCAGCATGCGGGGCTTGGGATGCTCAAACGACCGCTTGATCCGGCGTCACAAAGCTCAAACGCCTTCCGGCGCGTCGGACTTGGTCGGCGTCACCGCCTTGGGCACCGTGCTGCCAGCGCCACGTCCACCCGGTTTGCGGAACGACATTCCGTTGCGAAAACTCGGCTTCGACGCCGGCTGCGCCAGAAATTCTTTCAGATCGAGCTGTTTCTTCGGGGTCGAATAACCCATGGCGTCACTCCTTGCGGTGAAAGGGCGGAAGCGGCGGTGAGGACCGCGCCGCTTCCCTCCCGGTGATGCGTTCGGGGAAGAGGGACAGCATCCGCCGCCACCCTTCAGCCGTTACGCCGTCACCGGAACTCGGATTGCGTTGCATGCCCGTTGAAGGACCGGATCGGGTCCAGCGCCGGACGGTATTGGCGGCGCGGTCCTTGCGGCAATGTGCCTTGGCCAAGGCGCTCGAAGAACTCCCGCCAGCCAAGACCGGTCTGTGCCGGGCGCGCATGCGGGAAACGGGCCTTGGGCGAAGTGCCCAGGGCGGTTCTGTGGGACGTCATTTGACTCTTTCCGCCGCCCCGGGTGTCGGGCTTGGCTTGGGGGATCATCGTTCGGGGCGCTTGAGAGGATTTTCCAGCGCATCGCGGGCCAGCCGTGCCGCCTTCAGGGCGGCGCTGCGATCGGCGCGCTTCGTCGCTTCCGTCTCGATGATCAGTTTTGCAGCGGCAGCCGTCTTGTCGTGCGGCGTCTGCGGTGCAAGGGGGATCTCCCGGAACAGGCCGGGAGATGGATTGGTGCGTAGGCGCGACATCGGCTGTCGTCCGCGATCGATCAGGATCAGGCCAAGGCCAGATTGCAGGCCGACTTGCGGCCATCGCGGCCGGACTCGATCTCGAAAGTCACCTTGGCGCCATCGGCCAGGCGCGCGATGCCGGCGCGTTCGACGGCCGAGATGTGAACGAACACGTCCTGCGCGCCGCCTTCCGGCTCGATGAAGCCGAAGCCTTTGTTCTGGTTGAAAAACTTCACGGTGCCATTGGCCATCGTGTTTACTCCTTCAGGGGAATGCTGCCCACAGAATGCGACAGCTCGGCTTGGTCAGACGAGAGAGCAGACTGAAGCCGATGAAGGAGACAGGGTGCGGTCAGAGGAACTTCGCACCTATCTCGATAGCAGGATTTGCAGAATTTGCAATGATTCTTTGTGGGTTTTCAAAACAACTCAAATCTGCGCGGCTTCAAATTTTACAGCCATAGAGTGTGGGTGCGGCGTCATATCGGCCTCGCGACGTCACCAATCCAGGCAGCAAGGACAATAAGCAACAGCCCCGGCACCACCCGCAGCGCGAAGGCGCGCCCCCCCGTGACCGCGGCCACAAGGATCTTGCTTGCCGTGTTCGCACTTACCGCGGCCAGGATCGGCACCACCGCATCGGCGGGGGCGACCTTGCCAGAGGCGACAAGGGTAGCGACCGAGATCGCCGCCGCATGGGTATCGACAAGCCCCGCCGCCAGCGCGGCGAGCAGCACGCCCGAGCCGCCGAACTGCGCCTGCAGCCCGGCCGAGACGACAAGAACAAGGGCGAGGATCGAACCGAAGGCAAGCGCCGCGCGCAGGCTGAAGGCGCTGCCGCCATGCGTGCCTTCGCCTGCGGGGTGGCGCAGCGCGGCCAACGTCAGCGCCAGCCCGTAGATCGCAGCGGTGCCACCGGCCAGCGCCAGTGGCAGGACAAGGGCGGAAAGGGTGGGCAGGCTGATCGCCACCACCACCAGCGCCAGCTGCGCGACGGTCGCCACCGAGGACAGCACCGCTCCGGCAACGCAGGCCGGACGCAGTTCGGGCGATTGCAGCGCCCGCGATCCCATCGCGCCAATTGTTGCCGTGCTGGAAATGAAGCCCGACAACGCCCCCGAAAGCGGCAGCCCGAACCGCGCCCCCAGAAGCCGCACCGCCAGATAACCTGCCGCGCCGATGCCCATCACCAGCACGATCACGATCCAGACGGCATGTGGGTTGAACGCAAGCCATGGCCCCATGGGACGATCGGGCACCAGAGGCAGGATCACCAGCGTCGCTGCGGCAAAGATCAGCAGATCGTCCAGTTCATCCTTGGAAATCAGCGTCGTGACCAGATTGTGCAACCAGGCCTTGATGTACAGCAGCCCGGTGATCGTCACCGCGATCGCCGCTGCCATCTGGGGCCCGGGAATGCAGAGCCCGCCCAAGAGCACGGTCAGGATCAGCACGATCTCGGTGGTCAGGCCGGGGTCCTGATGCGATCGCTTGCCGTAAGCTACCGCCAGCATTGCCGCGACACAGGCGGCCACCACCGCAAGCAGCAGCACCCCACCCAAAGCGAAGCCGACCGCGCCCGCGGTCGAGGCAATCGCGAAAGTTCGGATTCCTGCGGGTGAGCGGGCTGGCCCCTCGCCCTTGCGCCGCTCGCGCTCGGCGCCGATCAGCGCGCCGACGGCGAGCGCGCTGACCATGTTCAGCACGGGAGGAACAAGAATCGGGACGCTGTCCATCGGGGCCTCGTAACTGGGGGGCGCGTGCATCGACGCATTTTCCACCCCCGTCGTCACTGATCCAGGTCAGCCCGGCTCCGGTCGGGAGCGCTAGACTGCGGGCAATCCGCCGCAAGGTTCGCCCGATGCCCAACCACGTCCGTTCTCCTCCCGACCGGCCCCTATGGCACCGTCTCGGCGCTTTGGCGCTGGCGGCGGCGCTCTGCGTCGGGCTTGCGCTTTGGTGGCAGCTGCGCACCGCGCGTCCGCCGGTGGGGACGGTCGAGACGATGACGCCCGGGCTGGTGACGCGGGTTCTGGCGGTGAACGGCAAGATCGCCCCGCGTGAGTCGGTGGCAATCCGTGCGGCGGTCGGCGCCGTCGCGTTGAGCCTGAATGCCGAGGCGGGCGACGTGGTGCAGGCGGGTGCCGTCCTGGCGACGCTTGACGACCGGCACCAGGCGGCTGTGCTGCGGCAGGCCGAGGCGGCGCTGGCGCAGGCGATGATCCTTCAGGCGCAGGCGGCGGCCGAGTTCGGGCGCAACCGCGATCTGGGCGCGCAGGTGCCGCGGGTGACATTGGACGATGCCCGCCGCAGCCTCGAGGGCGCGGCGCAGGAGGTCGCACGATGCGAAGCCCTGCGCGATCAAGCCCGGATCTCGCTGGACGATTACACGATCCGCGCCTCGCGCGCGGGCACGGTGCTGACGCGGGCCGTCGATCCGGGTCAACGCGTCGATGCCACGACGACGCTCTACACTCTGGCAGATCTGTCGCGGTTGCGCGTCGAGACCGATGTGGACGAAACCTACGCGTTGCAGATCGCGCCGGGGCAGCGGGTGCGACTTCTCTTGCTTGGCAGCGCCGAGACCCGGATGGGGACGGTCGAGACCGTCGCGCCAAAGGTGGACCCGGACACGGGCGGGCTTGCGGTGAAGATCGGTTTCGATGCGCCGATCCGCGCCCCGGTCGGGCTGACCGTCACCGCGAATGTGGTGATCGACAGCCGCAGCGCATTGACGGTGCCGCGCACGGCTCTGGCAGGCGGGGCGGTCTTCGTGCTGCGCGCGGGGCGCGCGGTCGCAACTCCGGTCAGCGTGATCGACTGGCCCGCCGAACGGCTGATCGTCACCGCGGGGCTGGCGCCCGGAGACAGGGTGATCACCGACAGCACCGGCCTGCACGACGGGCAATTCCTGCGCGAGGAGGGCAAGTGATGTTGTATGCCATCAGGATCGCGGCGCGGTATCTGAGCGCCTCGAAGGCGCAGACGGCGCTTCTGGTGGTGGGGGTGGCGGCCGGCGTTTTCGTCTTCATCTTCATGTCGGCGCTGATCGGGGGGCTGGCCGAGTTCATTCTGGCGCGCACGGCGGGCGACATGGCGCATGTCACGATCGAAGCCGAGGCACGCAGCCCGGCCCGGCTTACGGTGCCGCCGGGCCGGGTGCTTTGGGTCGAACAGGCGACGCGCGAAACTGCCACCCTGCGCGCGGCGGAAAACTTCCTGCCGCTGATCGAAGCCCTGCTCGAGGTCAAGGCGGTCTCGCCGCAGATCATCGGGGCGGGCGTCTTGCGCCGGGGCGGACAGGAGGCGCAGGTCTCGATCGTCGGGCTGGAGCCGGGGCGGGAAACCGCGATTCTGGATCTGGAGCGCTACCGGGTTGCGGGATCGGTGCGGCTCGGCGCCGGTGTGGTGGTTCTGGGCAAGGGGCTGGTCGAGGATTTGGGCCTCTCGCTCAACCAAAGCGTCGTGCTGCAATCGAGCCACGGGGGCACGATGCGGCTGACGCTGGGCGGGATCTACGAAATCGGCGCGGGCGGGGCCGACCGGCGCATGGCCTATGTCAGCCTGGCCACGGCCCGCAGCCTGATGGCGCTGCCGCAGGGGCTGAGCCGGATCGAGATCAAGCTGTTCGACCTTTATGCCGCCGATGCCAGTGCCGCGCGCCTGCGCGGCCTGACCGGCCTGCCCGCCGCGTCCTGGACGCGCGAGGGGGCGCGGCTGCTCGAGGCGTTGAAAGCGCAAAAGCAGACCGGCTATTTCCTGAAAAGCTTCGCGATGATCACCATCATCATCGGCGTCGCCTCGTCGTTGCTGCTGTCGACCTATCGCCGCCGCCCCGAGATCGGGATCATGCGGGCGATGGGCGCGTCGCGGCGCTTCGTCGTTGGCGTCTTCGTGCTGCAGGGCGGGCTGATCGGCGCGATGGGCGGGCTTTTGGGCGCGACCACCGGCTATGGGGTGCTTCTGGCCTTCCCGACGCGCGAGAATTTTCGTCCCGGCACGCTGCCGATGGACATCACGCAGGGCGCCTATGGGCTGGCAATCACGCTTACGGTGCTGTGCGCCATCGCCGCCGCGATCTTGCCCGCGCGGGCGGCGGCGCGGCTCGATCCGGTCACGGCGATCGGCCAATGAGCCTTGTGACCGTCACCGATCTGGTCAAGACCTTCGGCACCGGAGAGGCCGAAACCCGGGTGCTGCGCGGCGCCAACCTGACGCTCGAGCGCGGCGAGCGGGCGGCGCTGATCGGCCCCTCGGGCTCGGGCAAGAGCACGCTGCTGACGATCCTTGGCACGTTGATGCAGCCCACTTCGGGCCGACATGAGATGCTGGGCGTCGATCTGACCCGGGCCAGCGATGCCGCGCTGACCGAATTCCGCAACCGCCATATCGGCTTCGTGTTTCAGTTCCACAACCTGCTTCCCGATTTCACCGCGCTCGAAAACGTGGTCTTTCCTGCCGCGATCCGGGCCGGGCGCGAAACAGCCGAGGCGCGGGCGCGGGGGGCGGATCTGCTGGACAGGATGGGGCTTGCGGCGCGGATCCAGTTTCCCACCGCCACGCTCTCGGGCGGGCAAAAGCAGCGCGTGGCGGTGGCGCGCGCCTTGATGAACGCGCCCGAACTGGTGCTGGCGGACGAGCCCACCGGCAATCTCGATCGCGCCTCGGCGCTGCAGGTGATGGAACTGATCGGCCAGATCAACCGCGACGAGGGCACGACCTTCCTGATCTCGACCCATGACGAGACGATCGCCGCCAGCTGTCCGCGCCGGATCGTGGTGGGCGAAGGCAAGTTGACCGGCTGACAGCGAAAAGGGGGCCAAGGGCCCCCGGTCGTCGAACGACTGCGCCACCCCGGCCGAAACCGGGGCGGCACCTGTCGGATCAGGCCAGCGCGGCCACGGCGGCGTCAAGCGCCTTGCCGACGGCGGCATCATCCTTGGCGGTCTGCGCCTTTTCGGCGGCCTGGTAATGCGTCAGCGCCGCCTCTTTCTTCGGGCCGTCGGGCGCCTTGTCCCAAGCGGCCTTGACGGTTTTCATGCGTTCGGCGTTCGACGCCATGGTGTTGAGATTCATCGGTTTCGTCCTTGTGCGGTCTGCCGCGGCAACAGGCTACGTCGATCTGTGCGAGGTGATGGAATTATCCGTCGCGCAGGGCAGTCTGCAGTGCTTTGGGCAGAGGCGATGGCAAGCGGCTATTCGATTGCCATGCAACACCCTGACCCATCCCCCCGAGTCGCATGCTGATGCAGGTTTGCCTCAAGGCGCGATGACAGCCTGACGCAGGGGAATGCACTCTCTGGCAGTGGGCGCTTCGGGCGACGCACCGTTTGATCCTGAAACTGATCTATGGCGCTAACATGGGTAATGGCCGTGGTTTGCGCAGTCGTTACGATTGTGCGTATCGCCCGTTCCTGCCCGTGATCGCAAGATTGCGGCCCCCTTGGCTCCGGGCGGTCGTGCGGCGACGGCCGGACCGAAACGCCCTTGTGGATCAGCGTCTCCCGTTGGTCCGCATGGCGCGCGTCGGGTCGGTCGTTGCCGCAGGCAGGCCGATGCACGTCCCAACCCGAAAGGCGACCCGGATGAGCGATCCCGCGACCAGACTGGACCAGATCCGCCCCGAGCGGCAAGGGCTTGCCCCCCGGACCGGCATCGGCATCGACCGGAGCCGGGCTGCGATCGCGGCGGCGCGCCGTCTCGAGAAGGCCGAGACCGAGGCATTCATCCAGCGCATGCGGGCGATCGTGGAGAGCCGGATCGAGAGCCCCGCGCAGGATCGGACGGAGCATGGCCCGCCGAACGGATTTCGCGGTGAATGATCAAAGTCCCCCGGTGCCTTCAGCCCGGATCGGCGAGCACATGGCCGCGTTGCGTCGCTTCGCACTGTCCTTGACCCGCGATCCCGACAGGGCCGACGATCTCGTGCAAGATACGATGTTGCGCGCTGTTCTTCATTTCGACCGCTTCCAGCCCGGGACCAACCTGCGCGCCTGGCTTTTCACGATCGAGCGCAACATCCATTATTCCAATCGGCACAGGGCTTTGCGCGAGACGGTCGTGATGCGACAACTGGGGTGGACAACCGCGGTGGCGCTGCCCGCGCATGACGGGGTGCTGGCGCTGGAAGAATTTCTGGACGCCTTTCGGCAGCTTTCAGCGCCGCACCGGCGCGTGCTCGTGCTGGTTGGCGCCTTGGGGTTCACGCATCGCGAAACCGCCGAAACCATCCGCCTGTCGCCCGAGGCGGTGCGCGCCCGCGTCTCTCGTGCGAGGGCGCTGCTCTTGGACCGGTTGGGGCTTGTCAAGGGTGAGACCCCGATGCCGCGTCCAGAATTCCATGATCTTCGGGAGCCTTGCGTGCGGCCGCGCTGCTGAAACAACCGCCAGCCGCGAACGCATCCGTAAACGCGGTGCGCTCAAGGGGGATTTCGCGGCAGTTTTGCCGGTTTTGCTGCCGCGTCCCGGGCCAGCCGGGCAAGGCGCAGCCGAAGCGTCAGATCGGCACGCTTGCGGTTTTGCTCGGCGATGATTTCGCGCGCTGCCGCATCGATGCGCTCAAAGGTCGTCATCGCCGCGGGCTTCACCTTGTGAAACCGCGCGGCGTGGTCATCTGGGCCGGGCATTCTGTGTCCTTTCGGCCGGGATCGGGGGCTCAGGGCTTCTTCTTCTCGCCCATGCCGGGCTGCACCCCCTTGGTGAACAGATCGGCCTGTTTCGCCGCCGCCGGTTTCTTCGGTTGCTTCGGCTTCTTCGCTTCGCGGTTCGAATGGCTCTTGCCCTTGGGCATTGAATCTCTCCCTCTTTGGCCCACGGGGCCGGTTGGGCCGGAGCGGATGCCCGGCCAGTCTTTGCAGTTCATGCCAACGGTTCGGCGCGGACGCGAAAGTTGGTCAGCCTGTGCAGGCCGAAGCTGTGGATCATCGCCACATCGGCCGCGTCTCGCCCGCGCGCCACCAGCACCCGGCCGATCCGCGGGACATTGTTGCGCGGGTCGAAGAGCCGCCAGCCGCCCTCGAGCCAGACCTCGATCCAGGCGGCGAAATCGCCCGGCGCTTCGGGGGTGGGACTGCCGATTTCAGTCAGATAGCCGGTACAGTAGCGCGCCGGGATGTTCATGCAGCGGCACAGCGTGATCGCCAGATGTGCATAGTCGCGGCATACCCCCACGCCTTCGGCATGGGCCTGTGAGGCTGTACGGGTGGCGCGCGCCTGCACGTAATCGAAGCGGATCTGCGCCTGCACGTAGTCGCAAATCTCCTGTACCAGCGCCTGTCCGCTGCGACGGGTGCCGAAACGCGCCCAGGCGATTGGCACCATCAGATCAGTGTCGCAATAGCGCGAGCCTAAAAGATAGCCCAGAACCGTCTCGGGCAGGTCCTCGACCGGGGTGCCCGCGTAATCCGGGTGTGGCGGATCAGGCCGGCCGGAGTCGCGCAACACCGCGGCGATCTCGATCCCGAAGCATCCGGCCGGGGCGACGAGGCGGCTGCAGAAGTTGCCGAATTCGTCGTGAAACGCCTGCAGCGGCACCGGCGGATCAGTGCGCAACTGGTCCGGGGTTTCCAGATCGGCAAGTCTGCTCTGGTGCGTCCAGAGCCGCGCGATCATTGGCGTGGGGCGGGGCAACTCGAACTGAAAATGGCACTCCAGTGCAAGGCGCAGCGCGGGGATGACATCCGGTCGTTCATGGAGGGCAAGCTGGTTCATCTGCGACGCTCCTCGAGCAATTCGATCTGGATCTGCTGCATCTCGACCAGCCGCTGCCATTGATGCGCCAACTGATGGTCGATCTTTTCGTGCAATTGCCGGATTTCGAGTTCGGCCTTCAGGTTCACCCGGTAATCGTTCTCGCCGCGCAGCCGGTCCTTGGTTTCCTGCCGCCGCTGGCTCATCATGATGATCGGTGCCTGCAGGGCCGCGATGCAGGACAAGAGCAGATTGAGCAGGATGAACGGATAGGGGTCGAAGGGCGGCCGCTGCAGCAGCGCGCTGACGTTGAGCCCTATCCAGAGCACGAGCAGCCCCAGAAAGATAGAGATGAATGGCCAACTGCCGCCGAAACGGGCCACAGCATCGGCCATGCGCTCGCCGAAGGTCAACCCTTCGGCCATGTCGGCGTCGAGATGGCGGCTCAGCGTGCGGCCGGTTTCCAGGCTGTCGAGGACCGCCCGGTCGAGTTCGCCCAGCTCACCACGCTCGTCTTCAAGCATCCGCTCGACATAGAGACGGCGAAACCGGGCGATGTCGGGGCGGCAGATCCGGCCGCCCTCGGCCCAGCCGGGTGCCTCGGCCTCGATCAGCGCAGAAAGCCCCGGGCGGACCGAGAGGAAGGGTTGCAGCTCGGTTGAGGGCAGCGCGTGTCCGCAGACGTGGCAGTGCCCGGCGCAATGTCCGGCGCCTGTCGCCGGATCGGGACGCGGCGGGCGCGTTTCATCACGCATAATCGACCCTGCGCAGGGACTTGCCCAGCCCGTCGCGCGCCGTCGCAAAAGCCTCGCGCAGGGCGGATTCCGCGGCAGGCTCCAGATTCGTGCGCAGGATGTCGCCCCCCTTCGCGCCGAGCCGGTTCACCATCCGCTCCGAAGCGGGGCTTTTCAGCAGCAAGAACAGCGCCGCATGTCCCGGCTTCAACAGCGTCGATACCTTGCGCATGAAAGCATCGTCGATCCCGTAGTCGGTCAGCGCCCCCGAGACCGCCCCGGCCGCGGCGCCGATGAAGAGGCCCAAAAGTGGGTTGAAGAACAGGATGCCCGTCAGCAGCCCCCAGAACGCGCCGCCGGTCGCCCCCACCGCCCAGAGATCGACCATCTGGGCAAGCCGGATGCCGCCGTCGTCATCCACGGCGGCGACGACAGCATCACCGACTTCGACCAGATATTCCTTGGCCATGCCAAGGACTTCGGTGCGGGCGGCCTCGGCAGCTGCGGCGGTTTCATAGCCGATGACGATGAGTTCGGGCATGACAAAATCCTTTGGTGACCGGGCCGTTAGGCACCGCGACGGGCAGCGTTGGGGCAATCGGAAGAGATGTGGGCACAGAACCAAGCCCCGGCTGCAGCCCCGATCAAGGGCGAATGGACATCGCCCTCTCCCGCTCCCGCTCCGGCGCCCTCCCCGGACGGCGCCCGGTTCTGGCTAAGAGACTTTGTCACGGCCTGGGGTCAGGGATACTGATCCATGTTGGTCCGGCAGGCACAATCTCAAGCTGATCGGGATACCGGAAAGTGGGCATGCTAACCCGGATCAGCATCATCTGCGCTGGGTTGAGCTATCTTGCTGAGGTGCATGTGATCGCAGGGGATCTGACCGTCGTGTGCCCGAAGGGCGTGGGCCGTCCGGTTCCCGCTTCTGCGCCCGCGTCGATCCCGGAATTCCCTTTCGTGAAAGGAAACATCATGCTGAAACCGGACTGGATCATGCCCGGTGCCGTTGGTGCCTTTGCCGGAGTCTTTCTGACGACGGTGACGGGGTTCGTCTGGGCGGAGTGGGAAATACGCTCCGGCGTGCAGCATGCGGCCGAGGCGGAGGTGGTGCGGGCCTTGGTTCCGCTATGTGTCGATCGGGCGAGGACCGACCCGGAGCGGGAAGCCAAGCTGGTCGCATTGCGTCAGGACGCGCCCCTTGCACAGCTCGAAATCATGTTCGAGACCGGCTGGTTGCCGGACGCGCTGGCGGAAGGCTTCGAACGCGCCGTTGCGAAAGGCTGCATCGCGGCTCTGCGGAACCGGGGGGCGTGATGACAGGCGAGTTCCCCCCTGACACCCTCGATCGTCCCGCAACCGCAGCGCTGCTTCAGCCTTGCGCACCGGATCCGCTGCCTTGCACGGCCCCGCTCAAGGTGGTCACGCTCGATGATCGGCGCGCGCCGGAGGACCGTTTTGCGGTCCTCGTGCGGCGGGCGATCTGTGGCAGATCGGACGCCGAGAGAGGCGCCGCCCGGCCGCGCGATGGCGTCGATGCCCTGCTTCTTTTGGGACCGGCGAAGACCTGGCCCGAGGCGGCCGAGCGGTTGCGCTATCTGGTCGAGCAATTCGCCCTGACCTTTCCGGGTCAGCAGGCACGTCAGCAAAAGCTGATCCGCCGCGCCTTGCGCGATATATCCTTCCTGCTTGCCAAGCCGCACGACACCTGAACATGGAGAAGCGGACCCCCAGCCCTGGGGTTCCGCTCCACCTGCCATACTGCGCAGCGCCCTCAATCGATGCGGATCTTGTCCTCGACCATCGTGGTGCCATGCGCCGCCCAGGCAGCAGCCACGGCAATGTCGTGTTCGTGCAGCGACCTTGTCGTGCCCGAGAGGGTCACGGTTCCGTCCTGCTCCTCGACGGCCACGGACTCCGCGGGCACACCCTTGCGTTCGAGCGCACGACGGATGTCTTCGCGCACGCGGTCGGTCCTGCCGATCTCGCGTTGGGCGCCCCGGATCGTGATTTGATTGGCGACCCCGCGCACGCCCCAAAGCGGATCGACCGCGCGAAAGGCCGCCTCGCGCTGATACTGATGCGTGACCATGCCAGTGAGCGTGACGAAACCATCTTCGACCAGCACCTCGACGCAATCGGCAATCGCGCGGACCCCGCGCAGCCCCGCAACGGCGGTTTCCGCCGCCCGTTTTTGCCAATAGCTCTCAAGATGACCGGAGAGCGTCACCACCCCATTGTGAACGGTAACGCCGATGCTGTCGGCGTTCACCATTGGCTCCCAGGCCAGTTCGTCAAGGACCTGCAGTCTCAGAGCGTGATCGGAAATCATGGGGTTGCTCCTTGCAAAGGGTGGGGTGCCGCGTCGGCTGGCGGCCCCATTCGGGGAACCGAATGGCGCGGCGGCATGACACCGTCGCCCGCCATCTGCCAGTCGACGAGGGTCGCGACCCAAAGGCCGATGTTGCGATCGGCGAGCCTGCGACGGACATCGGTGTGAAACGGGATCCAGCGGCCGCGGATGAGGTCGTAATCCGCATAGCTGCCGAACCAGCCCGCTGCAGCGTCCCGGCGCCGCGGAAAATTCCAGGGATCGGGCAGAAAGACGCTCGCGACGCGGCCATCCGCACCAAGCGTGAAAGTCGCCTCGATCGTCTCGACGCCAAGACCCGTGGCGACGCGCAGATGGCTCTCATCGATCTCGTCCCAGCGCAGGGTGCGATTGTGCAGCATCGCGTCGGGGGCGAGCGGCAATTCGGTCAGATAGCGCAGCCTTTGGCTGCGTGGCAGCGCCTGCGGACGGGGGGCGAAGGGAATGGGCAGGCGACCGAAGGCGCGGACGCCGAATTGACCCGGTTTGCCAGCATCAAGACTGTCGTGCATCACGACGGCATGGGCCGGGCCAAGCCGCGCCCGCCAGGAAAAGGCGCAGGCCGTGACGGACAGGATTTCCTCGGCGGTGAAGGAAAGCCAGGCATCGTTCGGCAGTCCCAGATTGATGCGCCCGTATTGGCGCAAATGTACCGGCCCCCCAATCCGGTCCGGGTCTGCCCCAAGGCGGAGCGCAAGGGCGGTGACGGCGGCAAGACGGGTCATGGCGTGGAGAGATCCGCGGGCGCCCCTTCCGAAACCATGTCCTGACGTGCGCGGTCGGAGCTGGCGCGCGCCGCGGCGGCGCGGCCGCCGTCGGGTGCCGCATGGGCTGCGCCGCCATGTGCCTGCAAGGCATGGAAACGCAATCGCTTGCGACCGATGTTGTGCAGTGTGAAGCCCATGCCTGCCGGGATCAGGATTGCATCCTTCGCCCTCACCCGAAAGCTGGTCGCGCCGATCGTCATCCGCCCCTTGCCGGTGACGATGCGCAGGAACTGATCGCGCGCAGAGCCGTCTCCGGCGCCAAGGCTGTCCTTGCGGCGCAGCGCAAACAGCATCAGATCCATCTGCGCCGATCCGAACAGGACGCGGCGGAAGGCGTCGTTGTCTTTTGTGAGGCGGTCAATCTGTCCGACAAATCCGTGCATGGCCCTTCTCCTTGTGGTCCTGTCCAGACTACCAGCTCGCCCCCCATGCCAGGCTGATCGAAATCAGCGCCTGAAAGCGACGGTGTAGTGGCAATGACCCGCCAGGCCGATCTCGATCAGTTTGACTGTCGGCCCGAAAGGCTAGGCTGTCTTGAACCGTCAGGCTCCGGCCCGTCCGCGAAAGGACATCCCATGGCGCGCAGACCGCGTTTTTCCAGCACCGACGACAAGATGCGCGCCATCCGCGCGCGCTGCGCGGCCGCCCCGGCGGGCAGCGCGAGGGAAACCGCCGAAGGGCACATTCAGGCCGCCGAAGAAGCGCAGCGCAGGGGGTGGGAGGGCGAGTGCAATCGGCGGCTCGATTCCGCCGCCCATGTGCTTGCACGGGCGGCTCAGTGCAGCAGCGGCCCCTCATGGTCGAGATAGCCGGTGTCGAAACGCGCCAGCGCCCGTAGCCGGTCGAAATCGTCGAACAGCACGCGTCCTTTCTGAAAGGTGATCAGCCCCTGTTCGCGCAGGTGCCGCAGCACGCGGTTGACATGAACCGCGCTCAGCCCGAGCGCATCGGCCAGATGATATTGCGTCAGCGGGCAGTCGAAGCCGGAGCGGTCGCCAACCCCCACCAGCATCAGCCGCGCCCCGAGTTCGAGCAGTAAATGTGCTGTGCGCTCCTCGGCGCTGCGCCGCCCCAGATCGACCAGATGCTCGACCACCATCGCCTCGTCGCGCGAGGCCGCCCAAAGCACCGCGGCCGCAAGCCGCGGCGCATCGGCAAAGGCATCGAGAATGTCGGAGGCGATCACCTCGGAGGCCTCGATCTGCGTCACCGCCTCGATCGAATGGTCGGAGGTGCGGAACAGGATGCTGCGCAGGCCCAGAAAATCGCCCGGCACCTGAAAATCGACGATCTGCCGGTCGCCGTCGGGCAGCATCTTGAACGAACAGGCCCAGCCCCGGGCAAGAATGAAGGCGGAGGCGTTCATCTGCCCTTCGTGGATCATTTCATGTCCGCATTGAAAAATCCGTCGCCGTCGATGGAATCGTTCGAGCGTTGCAAGATCGCGATCGGAAAGCGCGACGAAGACCGAAAGCTTGCGGGTGAGCGGGCTTTGAAGGATCGACATCTCGGTGTCCTTCCTGACGGATCGGCAGCGGTACATTCTGCATGATCATAGCAGCAATAGACCTCTGCTGCGCTGCTTTGAATCAGTCTTGGGGGGCAAAATGAGCCTAGAGTCTGTCCGTGCCGACCAGGTTCTGGCCGTGTGCCTCCCCAGTGAAAGTGAAGCCCGCCATGTCAGACCAGAATGAAATTGCCGGAACAGCCGCGCTGACGATCTGCGAATCCCTGCTTTTGGCCCTCAACGATCACAAGATCCTGCCGGAAGCAGAGATCGTCGGGATCTTGCGGGATGCCGCTGCAACGCATGAAACGCCCCCCGACGATGGCAAGGCAGAGATGCACGCTGCCGTGGCGAAGCTTATCAACAGCATCCTTGCAGGCGGGAATTCGGTGCGCCGACGCTGACCCGGGAATGGCGTCAGCGTCACAGTCACGACCCTGAGCGGGATTGGTGCGATGATGAACGACCGTCATTTCCAGTTTCTGCAGCGGTAATGCCGCAAACTCGACTGCCGATCTCCGCCCTTGGCAGGCGGTCAAACCGTCGGCTGGCCGCAGTATCGTCCAGCCGATACTTGCCGCGCGATCCCTGCTGACGCGTGCTGCGCAATTGCGACGAGATCTGATTGCGCCGCGCCCGTGGTCGGGATCAGGCGACCCGTTGCGCCGCCTTGCGCTTTGCATAACGCAGGTCCCGGGCGGTCTTGCGAGCAGCGTCATCGGAAAGCACCAGCGCAATGCGCCGAGCTTGAGCCAACTTTCCCGCCTCGAGAGTTGCCGCTTCGGCGGCTTTTCGCTGCGCCTCTGCCTCGGCAACGGCGGCAGCTTCGGCGGCGGCACTCTCTTGCGCTTTCAGCTTCTCCGCTTCGCGCGCGGCGTGCCGTGCGTCGCGCAGCCGTGCCACCTCGGCACGTGCCGCCAGCTTTTCGGCCAGATCAGGCGCGGTCGTCGCGCATTTGAATTTCTCCAGCAGCGCCGCTTTGGCAGTGATCGCATCGCTTCTGCGATCCGCGTAGTCTTTGGGTCTCAACATTCGATGTCCTTTGGCGGGGATGACGCCGATCCGGATCAGCCGGTCGGGGTCATGCGGTGTTTTTGGTGCGCAGAAGGGCAATGGCCTTTCCGGCCTGTTCTCTTTCGAGACGTTCCGTTCTCAGCCGCAGGGTTTTGGCGGCACGTTCGGATATCTCCGAATCCTGTTCCTGAACCGCGCGCGTGCGCTCCAGAAATTGCGATTGCGTCTTGCTGAAGGCGATTTCCGCAAGCTGCCGCGCCTTGCTCATTTGACCAGACATGAGGAACTCCATTTCGAGAACGGTTCAGCTCGGCCCGGAAGGACTATTTCTCCCACCGGCACCACATTATTCGGGCGCTGAAAAACGAAACTGTGCCGCGCTGGCCTGTGGCGCAGGTGATCGGGGCCAGTTCGTGAGCGGCCCCGTCATCCCCCGCTCGGCGCGAAGTTTACGCTCACCCGACGTGTTGTTCGATCGCGCGCCGGGCCGTGTACCCGACAAGGTCTTCCGGCACGAAACCGGCCGATCGCGCCGCAGCGGTAAAGGCACGCCGCGCCACACCCACAGGAACGATACAGTCCATGGCGGCTTCGACCTGCTTCAGCGCCGTCAAACGCGCCTCATCGGCAATCGGCCATCTTTTCAGCAACCAGTATTTGACCTGTTCGATCGTGCTGAATTTCTGCACGTCCCCATCCGGAGACATGACAAAGGAAAGGGGTCTCCCCCAAGTAATTTCTATCAACCGTAGTTCTTTCTTGAACGGCAAACGGGAGATGCGGATCGCATCTCCAACGTTGCCAGGAAAGCGGGTCCAGCGTCTGGCCGATCCCGCTTTCTATTTTGCCTTAACTTCAGGCGAGGACGAGATTCGTGGCCGACTCGCGGCCATTACGGTCACGCTCGAGATCAAACGAGACAGCTTGGCCATCATTGAGGCCGCGGATGCCCGCACGTTCCAGCGCGGTCACATGAACGAAAACGTCCTTCGTGCCGCTCGCCGGGGCGATGAAGCCGAAACCTTTGGTTGCGTTGAACCATTTCACGGTGCCATTGGCCATCGTGTTACCTCCTTCAGGGGAATGCTGCCCGCAGAATGCGACAGTTCGGCTTGGTCAGACGAGAGAGCAGACTGAAGCCTATGAAGGAGACAGGGTGCGGTCGGGAAAAACTTCGCTGTAATCCAAATAGCGAGTTTTGCAGATTTTGCAATGAGTCTATTCGGGTTTTCAAAACAATCCTTTTGCGAAGGGGTCGGTCAGGATGCAGCCGGAAGCTGCATCCTGATGGAGAGCATATGGCCTTGGCGCGGCAACGCTGTCTTCAGCACAGCCCGACCAGCGCGCGGAGCAGACCAAGTCCCGCCGGAATAAGGCCTAGAGCGTCGGCACGGCAAGCTAACGGCGGCGATCGCCGATGTCTGAAGAGTCAACGCCGTTCTTACGCTGTGATCCGCTTGGATGTCCGTTCAGGGCTGTTCGGCTGCATCGCTGCGCCGTGCATGAAAGGCCGCTTCGGCGGCACGCGCCGGGAGGGCCGAGAGGCCGGAATGGGCCGGGCATGTCTACAAGGCCAAGACCAACGCAAGGGGCGGGTTGCCGCCGGTGAGATTGCAACATTGCACCTGTAGAAACCGGCGATAGCCGCCGTTCGCCGGCCCCATGTTGGACTACGCAGATTGCGGCAGCTGCTCTTGGTTCACACACTCCGCCCCACCAGCCGATGGCGGTCCTTGATCGCCGGTCGTCGTTGCTTCTCGCCATCCGATGGGACCGATGCCCGAGGAGTTCTTTTCTCGCTTCGATTGCCCGATCCGTCGCGCGGGTCTAGTCTGGGCCTCGAGCCGAAAGTGGAACGGTGATCAGATGGAACGACGAAGCCTTCTTGCCTCTGCGGCTGGCGCCTTTTGTCTTGCGGTCCTGCCATCCCGCCTCGGCACCGAGCGCTCGCTGCGCGAAATCGCCAAACCCAAAGGCATCGAGATCGGATCCATCTTCAGCCATGCCGCGTCGTACGACGAGAGACGGTTGATCCGGCAGCATTGCGACGTCGTGGTGACGGAGAACGCGCTCAAGCCGAACTGGCTCTACAGGTCATTGATCGAAAAGGAGGAAGAGGGCGCAAAGAACGAAGAGGACAAATGGAAGAGTAACCTGGTTTGCGGGAGGGGGCCGTCCGCGCAAGACAAGGGCGACACCTGCCTGAACCTCATCAAGACGACCGTCAACTTTGCGAAGGAGTCGACGCTCAAGATTCACGGGCACCCGGTCTATTGGGCCAAACACCATCTTCCTGACATCGAAAACCTCGACGCAGACAGCTACAAGGCGGCCTGGAAAGCGCATGTCGAGCGTCTGGTCGCCCAGGTGCCAGAGGCCACGTCGTGGGACGTGATCAATGAACCTTTCAGCAAGGATCTGGACAAGCTGCGAGCGGGAACGTCAACGGCGCTCGAAGCGGACAGGGTCCTTGGTGCCGATTGGGAGCGCCTGCTCGAGCACTATGCCTTCGTCATCCAGACGCTGCGATGCGCCCTTAAGCGGCAGCAGAAAACCGCGCGGTTGCTGCTGAACGAAGCGGAACTCGATGGTACAGGCGAAGCCCATTGCCAGAAACGCGAGCTTCTGCCTGATCTCCTGGCGGGGCTGGAGAGTCGCGGCGCCAAGCTTGATGGTGTTGGTCTGCAATGTCACCTGTCGATGCAATCCCGCCCCGGCGCGACTGCCACTGTGCAATTCATCCGGAATCTGGCGGCGAACGGCTATGTGGCCCATATCTCCGAACTGGATTTCCGGGCGGATAGCGGGGACAAGGAGAATGCAGAGGCGGTTCAGGCATCCTTCGTCGGGGATTTCCTCGATCAAGTCCTGGCCGAGCCCTCGGTCAAACGGCTCAGCTTCTGGGGGTTGAGCGACGAAAACCACGTTTTCACCCGGGACGGGCGCAATGCCTGCGCGAAGCTGAGCCCGACACTGTTCGGCGCAAACGGGCGTCCGAAAGCGGTGTTTGACCGGATCGTGCAGGCGATCGAGAAAGCGCCGGCGAGATAAGCTGTTCCCCGCCGTCGTCAGACTGCGCGCATGGACCGTCTGAAAGCCGCACGCACCGCGCCTGTTGCCCGATAACATCGACCTGCGGGGCCTGATCAACCTTTCCCCCGTCGGTGCGCGGACCTTGGCGTTGACGGCGGCGGGCCATGTCGCGGTGGCCCAAGACGCTCCGCCTTGAAAACAGGACGGCGCGGCGCTTGCGATCAGAAGGATCGCCAGAGCCGCGCGCTCGCCATGCCGCACGCTTGACAGGCAGGTGCGGTGATGGGACGTTGCGCCCATGGGGCGGCGACACCCCACGAGGCGTCAGCCGAAGATCGCGTTTCACCACCCGGAACCATGCCCCCTGGAGGATCGCGGATGACTGCGCCCGATGCCATGAGCTGTGACAAGCTTGCCAAATTGATCGCAACGCCAAAGGCGCCGGTCGTTCTCGATGTCCGCCGCGCCGCGCTGCGCGATCAGGATCCGCGCCGACTTGCGACCGCCTCCTGTCTTGCCGAGGAGGCGATGACACCAGCGGGCCTGTCGGCGCTTGTTCCCGCGCTCTTGCCGCAGCTTTCCGGCCGGACCGTGGTCGTCGTCTGCGCCGAGGGTCACGGCCGCAGTCAGGGCGTTGCAGCCTGGCTGCGGGCTATGGGCATCGCGGCGGAGTATCTCGAGGGGGGACATGCGGCCTGGGTGGCGGCGGGTCTGCCGACCTTTGATCCGCGCAAGATCGTGGCGCAGGATGGCGAGGGGCGCAGTCTCTGGGTCACGCGGGCAAGGCCCAAGATCGACCGCATCGCCTGCCCCTGGCTGATCCGCCGCTTCATCGACCCGCGGGCGGTTTTTCTGTTCGTCGCGCCCGCCGAAGTCGGCGCCGTCGCCGCGCAGATGGGGGCGATGCCCTTCGACATCGAGGAGGTGTTCTGGAGCCACCGGGGCGACGGCTGCACCTTCGACACGATGATCGCCGAATTCGGCCTCTCCACGCGCGCCCTCGATCGCGTGGCGCGCATCGTGCGCGGGGCCGACACGGCGCAGCTTGACCTTGCGCCGGAATGCGCGGGGCTGCTGGCGGCCTCGCTTGGCCTGTCGCGGATGCATGCCGACGATCACGCGCAGCTCGAGGCGGGGATGACGCTGTACGACGCCTTCTATCGCTGGGCGCGGGACGCGACCGAGGAAACCCACAGCTGGCCGAACAGCGGGAAATCGAAATGACGCCGCGCCCCGCTCCGCCCTCGTGGGCCGAGACCACCCGTGTCTGGGCGCGGATCGCGGCGCTCTCCTTTGGCGGGCCAGCCGGACAGATCGCGGTGATGCACCGCATCCTCGTCGAGGAAAAACGCTGGATCGGCGACGGGCGGTTCCTGCATGCGCTGAACTTCTGCATGGTGCTGCCCGGCCCCGAGGCGATGCAGCTGGCCACCTATGTCGGTTGGCTGTTGCAGGGCGTGCGCGGGGCGCTTCTGGCCGGGGGGTTGTTCCTCCTGCCCGGCGTGGCGGCGATCATGGGACTGTCCTGGATCTATGCGATCTGGGGCGAGGTGACCTTCGTCTCGGCGCTGTTCTTCGGGTTGAAGGCGGCGGTGCTGGCGATCGTGTTGCAAGCGGTGGTGCGGTTGGGCAAAAGGGCGCTGCGCAACCGGGCGATGGTGGCGATTGCAGTCCTGTCCTTCGCCGCGATCTTCGGTTTTGGCGCGCCCTTTCCGCTGATCGTGGCGGCGGCGGGGCTGATCGGCTTTGCCGGGGGGCGCGCAGGCCTTGCCGCCTTTCAGGGCGGCGGCGGCCATGGCACCACAGGGCAAAGTCCTGTTGCCGATGCGGCCACGCTTCTGGGCGAGGATCACGCGATGACCCCGGCCGACCGGGCGGGTGCCTTGCGGGCCGGGGCGGTGGCGCTGATCCTCTGGCTTGTGCCCGTGGCCGGTCTGGCATGGCTTGCGCCGGGCAGCGTCTTTGCCGACATCGCCGTCTATTTCTCGAAACTGGCGGTGCTGACCTTCGGGGGCGCCTATGCGGTGCTGGGCTGGGTCGCGCAGGAGGCGGTGGGCCGTTATGGCTGGCTTGCCCCGGGCGAGATGCTCGACGGGCTGGGCATGGCCGAGACGACGCCGGGGCCGCTGATCATGGTGCTGCAATTCGTCGGCTTCATGGCGGGGCTGCGCGGAGCAGGCTGGCCGATGCCGCTTCTTGCGGGCACGGCGGGCGGCCTTCTGGCCAGCTGGGTCACCTTTGCGCCCTGTTTTGCGTGGATCTTTCTGGGCGCGCCCTTCATGGAGGGGCTGCGGGCCAACCGGGCGCTTTCAGCCGCGCTTTCGGCGGTGACGGCGGCGGTGGTGGGCGTGATCTTGAACCTTGCGGTCTGGTTCGCGCTGCATGTGATCTGGCGCGAGGTCGTGCCGGTCGCGCTTGGCCCGTTCCGGCTTGATCTGCCGGTTCCAGCCTCGATCGATGGCTGGGCGGCAGGTCTTGCCACGCTGGCACTGATCGCGGTGTTTCGCCTGAAACTGGGGATGGCACCCGTTCTGGCCGGGGCGGCAGGGCTTGGGCTGTGCCTGCATCTGGCCGGGCTGCACTGATCAACCCGAGACGAGCGCCGCAAGCATCACGTAATGCGGGGCCAGTGGCGGTGGAGATCGTCGATCACCAGCGGGTGTTCATGCGGGCCGCCATGGGCTTGCAGATGCGGATGGTCGGCGGGCAGGTCGGGGTGCTCATGCGCGAGGCACTCGGGGTCTTGCGCGGGCCAGAGCCGCAGCACCGCGCCAAGCCCCGCCGCCCCGAGGCAGGCCAGCCCTAGCGCCGCCACCGACAGCCCCGCCGCCGCGCCGATCCAGCCCGCCAGAGGATAGGTCACCAGCCAGCAGGCGTGCGAGAGCGCGAATTGCGCCGCAAAGACCGCGCCCCGATCCGCCTCGCGCGCCGAGCGTGCAATGATCCGCCCGATCGGCGTCTGGGTGAAGGAAAAGCCGAATCCGATCGCCGCCCAAAGCGCGAGCAGCCCGGGCAGGCCCGTCACCAGGGGCACCGCAGCGACGCCCGCCACCATCAGCGCCGCGCCACCGATCATCACCGGGCGGTCGGCCAGGCGCGAAAGCAGCCGCGGCAGCAGCACCGCCGCCAGCATCGAGCCCGCGCCGAAACCCGCAAAGGCCAGCGCCACCGCCTGTTCGCCAAGCGCCAGCCGATCCTGCACCAGCACCACGGTGTTGACGAAGACCATGGCTCCGGCAGCGGCCACGGCGGCCTCCATCACCATCAGCCCCCGCAGCCGCGGCGTGCGCAGATAGATCCGCAGCCCCTTCGTCACATCGGCCAGAAAATGCCCCTCGGGGCCGCGCGCGCGCCGGGGCAGTTGCGCCGTCAGCACCAGCCCGGCCGAGCCAAGGAACCCGGCCACCGTTCCCGCAAAGAGCATCGGAAAGGGCACCAGCGTCAGCAGCCCGGCCGCCAGAATGGGCGAGGCGACCTGTTCCAGATCCTCGGCCAGACGCAAAAGCGACAGCGCGTTCGTGTAATCCTCCTCGCGCTTGAGCACATCGGGGATCACCGCCTGAAACGCGGGCGTGAACCCGGCGGCGGCGGCCTGCAGCAAAAAGATCAGCCCGTAAACCTGCCAGACCTCGGTCACGAAGGGCATGAAGCCGATGACCGCGGCCCGGATCAGGTCAAGCCCGACCAGAAACGCCCGTCGCGGCAGCCGCTCGGCCAGTGCGGCGGCGATCGGCGCCAGCGCGACATAGGCCACCATCTTGATCGCCAGCGCCGTGCCAAGCACCGCCCCCGCCGCGTCGCCCGCCAGCCGCCAGGCCAGAAGCCCCAGCGCCACGGTGGCAAGGCCGGTGCCCAGCAGCGCCACGATCTGCGCGGCGAAAAGGTGGCGGAAGGTCGGGTTTTTCAGAACGAACAGCATCAGAGCAACTTCGTGAGGGCCTTGAGTTCGGCCATGTCATGGGCCTGCCCGTCCGACAGGCAGTGGTCGATATGATCGTGGATCAGCGCCCGCTTGGCCTCGGCCACGGCGCGTTCCACCGCGTGCAGCTGCGTCGCCAGATCAAGGCAGGGCTTGCCCTCCTCGATCATCGTCAGAACCCGCCGAAGATGCCCCTCGGCCCGTTTCAGGCGCGGGGTGATGGCGGAATGGCTTGCATGGATATGGCGATCTGTCATAGGAGAGCCATAACCCCCCGGGGGGGATGTGGCAAGCCTGGGCAGGATCGCCCGTGACGCAGGCAAGGACAAGGGACGGATGGGGACAGGGCCAGGACGCAGCGCCAAAGTGCGGGGCCAAAGACGCGCGGCACAGACGATCGTCGCAGCGGCGGCGGCCCTGATGCTGTCGCTTGTGCTGATGGTTGCGCCCGTCCTCGTCGCCCTGAGCCATGGCCCCGGGCCGGGCGTCACGGCGGCAGATCCCGTGGCCCTGCACGCCGAAACGGACAGGACGCAATTATTTGCCGATTCCCCGCAGGCTCAGCCCGCCGATCACGGTTCCCCCCACAGTGCCGATCACGACCATCTGACCAGTGCCCTTCTGCCCGAAACGGCCACCGCGTCCTGCCCGCTGCAGGCGCAGGATGCGACCAATGTCCGGCTCGTGCGGCTGTCTCATATCCCGCAAGGTCCAAGACGCCCTCCGCGTCACGTCTGAGCCCGACACCCGGCGCCCCCCGAACCCCGGCGCCGTTCCCGCTTGGACAAAGGACCAGATCATGAGACCCTATTCCCGCTCCGGCCCCGGCCGGATCTCCACCCTTGGCCTGGCACTGGCAGCGCTTGCCCTGCTGATGCTTGCCCCCACCGCCGCGCTGGCCCATGCCGTCACGGCGGGCGACAAGGGCTATATCCAGGACATCTCGGGGGTGAACATCGTCCCCTTCCTCTATCTCGGCGCCAAGCACATGGTGACCGGCTACGACCACATCCTGTTCCTGTTCGGGGTGATCTTCTTTCTCTATGGCATGAAGGAGATCGGCCTTTACGTCACGCTTTTCGCGCTTGGCCATTCGACGACGATGCTGGCGGGCGTCTGGTTCCAGTTCGGCATCAACAGCTATGTCATCGACGCGATCATCGGCTTTTCCGTGGTTTACAAGGCGCTCGACAATCTGGGGGCGTTCCGGGCGTGGTTCGGGGTGCAGCCCGACACCCGCGCCGCCACGCTGATCTTCGGCCTGCTGCACGGCTTTGGCCTGTCGTCGAAGATCCTCGATTACGAGATCTCGCCCGAGGGGCTCTTGCCCAATCTGCTCGCCTTCAATCTGGGCGTCGAGATCGGTCAGATGATCGCGCTGGCGATGATCCTGGTAGCGATGACGCGCTGGCGCGCCACCCCCTCCTTCGCGCGGCAGGCCGTTGCCGCAAATGTCCTGATGATGAGTGCCGGTTTCGCCCTGATGGGTTTTCAGATCACCGGCCTGATCACCGCCTGAGATCCGGAGCCAGACATGCAAAACCGTTTCGACATCGCTTCCGCCCCTGTCCCGCCGCTGCGCGCCGAGCCCCGGCCCGGCCTCTCCCCCCGGCCTGGCCCCGACGTTGACCGCGAGGGCCATATTCGCGGCGTCGCCACATCCTCAGCCGGGCTGATCCGCGCCACGCTGGGCGCGGCGGCAGGGGCGGCGGCGATCCTCGTGCTGTTCTGGCTGCCCGCCGAATACGGCATCGACCCGACCGGGTTCGGCCGCCTGACCGGCCTGAGCGAGATGGGCGAGATCAAGCAGCAGCTTGCCGCCGAAGCCGCCGCCGATGTGGCCAAACCGGCCGCGCCCGCCCTTGCCCCCGCCGACACGTCGGCCATAGTGGCGCGACTGGCCGCCATCGAAACCCAGCTTGCCGCGCTGACGCGCGCCATGAGTGCGGGGAAAACCGTCGCGGCCGCAGCGCCTGCCGCCCCCCTGAAATCCACCGCCCCCGCCTGGCGCGACAGCTGGAGCTACACGCTGCCGCCCGGCGAAGGGATCGAGGCGAAGCTGAGGATGACCGCAGGCGCAAAGGCGAAGTTCGAGTGGACCGCGACGGGGGGTGTCCTGAACCATGACATGCATGGCGATGGCGGGGGGCAGGAAATCAGCTACGAAAAGGGCCGCGGCGTTCCGGGCCAGTCCGGCGTGCTGACGGCCGCTTTCAGCGGAAACCACGGCTGGTTCTGGCGCAACCGCTCCGACGCCCCGGTGACCGTCACGTTGAACGTGCGCGGCGACTACGAGCGCCTGATGACCCCCTGACCGGCACCAGATCCCTGCCGCTCCGGATCTGACCAACCGGGGCGGCAGGTCTGGACGCCTGCTCAGGGCTGTCCACGCCTCTTGCTGCGCAGGGCCTGAACGGCCGCTTCGGTGGTCTGCGCCGGTAAGGCCGACCGGCGGCTGAGGGCCGACCATGTCTAAGAGGCCACGACCAACGTGGGGGCGGGGAGCGGCCTGTGAGTTTGCGGCATCGCACCCGCGGCAATCTGTGATAGCCGCCGTTCGCCGAGAACTTCGGGAACATTGCATGCGACGCGCAGGTTGTTCACGTGGCACGCAATCAGCCGCCAATTGGGCGACCGCTTCATCTCGCTCATCAGCGGACAGTCGTTCAGGCTTTATGGGGGCAACAGAAGCCGTAACTCATGTCAGTTGAACGCGACGAGGTGACGGGCTGCAGCGATGGGTTGCCCAGAATAAATTCCGCGAAGCGCTGCCGGAGTTTCTGGCTTGTCTCTCCGCTGCCAACCGTTCTTGCGGGACCCTCTGCGCTGCTGACCTCTCACGCAAGTTTCGCTGTCTGCGGCCCATGGAAGAAGTTCGCGGTCGCCCCTCCGTCGATCAGGAAGTCACTGCCGGTGATGAAGCCCCCCTCCGGCCCCATGATATGCGCGGCAAGGGATGCCACCTCATCGGGGGTGCCGGCGCGACCGGCGGGCATTTTTTGCAGCATCGCCTGATAAAACTCGGCGCGCTCGCCGTGCAACTCATCCTGCGCAAGCGGAGTGACGATGATGCCGGGGCTGATCGCGTTGATCCGTGCGTTGCGCTTCGCCCAGTTGACCGCCTCGCCGCGCACCCTGAGCGAATTGCACCGCTTCGACATCTGATAGGCGTGCAGCGTGTCCGTCACGCCCTTCACGAAGTCCAGCGTCAGCAGGTCATCGGCCGGGGCCGTAGCCAAAAGCGCGTCCTGCTCTGCCGACAGGGCGGGCATGCGATACCCGGACTGCGATGAGATCACCACGCCCGAGCCACCCGGGGCGATCACGCGGCCGAACTCTTCAAGCACGACGGCTGTGCCGTAAAGATCAACCTTCAGGATCGCCGCGATGGGCGCCTGCGACGGGGAAACTCCCGCCGCCTGGACCACGGCCTTGATCATCCCGAGCGTCCCGGCCCGAGCGGCAACAGTCTGAACAGCCGCGCGGTCAGAGATATCGGCCTGCATGGCCGTCACCTCGAACCCGGCGCTTGCGAGCCCCTCGGCCGCCGCATCGGCCGAGGCCTGGGTACGATTGGCCACCACGATATGGCGGCCACTGCTGATCCGACGGGCGATGGCCTGGCCAATCCCCCCGGCGCCGAAGACGACGGTTACCTCCATGTCAATCCTCCACCTGCAGCATGGTCTTGATGGCGCGGCGTTCGTCCATGGCCTTGTAGCCCTCGGCCACCTGCGCAATCGGCAGCACCAGATCGAAGACCTTTCCGGGCTGGATCCTGCCTTGCAGGACGCGCTCCATCAGATCGGGCAGGAAGCGGCGGACGGGCGCGGGACCACCCAGCATCCGCTGCTGCTTGAAGAACATCTGTTGCCCGTCGAAACTGACCCCATGCGGCACGCCGACATAGCCGATCGACCCGCCGGGGCGGCACACGCCCGTGGCCTGCGCCATCGAGCCGACGGTGCCCACCGCCTCGATCACCGAGGCGGCGCCGATGCCCCGGGTCAGTTCCAACACCCGGGCAATGCCGTCCGCGCCGCGTTCGGACACGATGTCGGTGGCGCCAAATTCCCGCGCCAGCGCCGAGCGGCTTTCATGCCCGCTCATCGCAATGATGCGTTCGGCCCCCATCTGTTGCGCCGCCATCACCCCCATCAGCCCAACCGCACCATCGCCCACCACGACCACCGTGCCGCCCTCGCGCACATCGGCCGCCACGGCGCCATACCAGCCGGTTCCCAGCACATCCGACACAGCCAGCATATGCGGGATCATCGCAGCATCGGGCATTTCCCTGGTGGCGACCAGCGTGCCATCTGCCAAGGGCACCCGCGCATAAGGGGCCTGCGCCCCTGACATGAATTCGCGTTGCTCGCACGACGATTGAAAGCCGAACTGGCAATGCGGGCAGGTGTTGTCCGACAGGCAAAAGCTGCCCACGACGAACTGGCCGGGTTTGACCGTGCGGACCTCCGAGCCCACCTCGACGACGGTGCCACAATATTCGTGGCCCATGTGCATCGGCGCGGTGATCGGGTTTGCGCCGCGATAGGGCCACAGGTCCGAGCCGCAGATGCAGGTGGCCGACAGCTTGATGATCGCATCGGTGGGGTTGAGGATTTTCGGGTCCTCGACACGTTCATAGCGAACGTCGCCGGGGCCATGCAGAACGGTTGCATACATGATCGTGCCTCCTTACGCGCCGTATTCGGCGTCGGTAACGTGATCCATCCAGGTGACGACTTGGCCGTCTTTCACCTCCTGAATGGCGATATGGCTCATCGCGGTGTCGGGGGCGGCGCCGTGCCAGTGCCGTTCCTCGGGGGCGAAGCAGACGACATCGCCGGAGTGAATCTCCTCGATTGGCCCGCCCTCGCGCTGCACCCGGCCGCGCCCGAAGGTGACGATCAGCGTTTGCCCCAACGGGTGGGTATGCCACGCCGTGCGCGCGCCCGGTTCGAAGGTGACATGGGCGCCCTGAACGCGCTCCGGCGCGGCGGGGTTGAAGAGCGTATCGACCCGGACGGTTCCGGTGAACCACGCCGAGGGGCCGATCATCGAGGCTCGCGAACCCGCGCGATGAATTTCCATGAGATGTCCTTTCGGGCCGCGCCGTCCTTGGCCGCGGCATCGCCGCAAGCTAGGGGTTTCCCGCCCCGGCGATAATGCGCTAGACCGGTATTGGGTCTATCTTCTGGGGATATGAATGCGGCGCGATGAAATGGGCGATCTGATCGCCTTTCTGGCGGTGGCGGAGGAGCGCAGCTTTACCCGGGCGGCGGCGCGGCTCGGCACCTCGCAAAGCGCGGTCAGCGCGGTGGTGCGGCGGCTGGAGGAGCGGCTTGATGTGCGGCTTTTGACCCGCACGACGCGGTCGGTTTCGGTGACCGAGGCGGGGCAGCGGCTGGTGGATGCGCTGCGCCCGGCCTTTGACGGGATCGAGGCGGAACTGGCGGCGCTTGATGGTATCCGCGCCCGGCCGCAAGGCACGATCCGGCTGACCGCCTCGCGCCATGCGGCCGAGCGGATCGTGATGCCGGTGGCCAACCGGCTGATGGCGGATTACCCCGAAGTGCGGGTGGAAATCATTCTCGATCAACGCTTTGTCGATATCGCTAAAGAGGGGTTCGATGCCGGCATCCGGCTGGGCGAAAGCGTCGATCGGGACATGATCGGGGTGCGTATCTCGGGGGATCTGCAAATGGTCGTGGCCGGTTCGCCCGCCTATTTCGCCCGCCATGCGGCGCCTGAGGTGCCGCAGGATCTGACGGCACACAACTGCATCAACCTGCGCCTGCCGACGCTCGGCGGGCTTTACGCTTGGGAATTCGAAAAGGACGGCCGCCCGCTGACGGTCCGGGTTGAGGGGCAATTCACGACGAACGACCCCGAGCTTGCGCTGCATGCGGCTCTCGATGGCCGGGGGCTGGTTTGCCTGATGACCGATTACCTTGCCCCGCATCTCGCCTCCGGGCGACTGGTGCGGGTGTTGGCCGACTGGTGCCCGTCCTTTGCCGGGTATCACCTCTATTACCCCAGCCGGAGGCAGATCACCCCGGCGTTTCGGCTTTTGATCGACGCGCTGCGCTGGCGGGGGTAGGCCCCCCGCAAGGGGGGCCGGGCGTTCAGCGGTAGGAAAGCGCGAGGATCGCCTCGGGCAGCCTTGCGCCCTGCACAGCGATCTTCGCTGCCTCGGCTTCGATCTCGGCCAGATCGGCGGGGGTCAGGGTTACGTTGGCCGCCCCCAAATTCTCGGCCACGCGGTCCAGCCGCCGCGTGCCCGGGATCGGCACGATGAAGGGGCGCTGCGCCAGGAGCCAAGCCAAAGCGATCTGCGCGGGCGTGGCCCCCTTGGCGGTGGCGATGCGCGCCAGAAGATCGACCAGAGCCATGTTCGCCGCCCGCGCCTCGGGGGTGAAGCGAGGCGAATGGGCGCGGAAATCATCGCTGCCGATCTGGGTCGTGGCGTCGATCTTGCCGGTCAGGAAACCCGCGCCCAAGGGGCTCCACGGCACGAAGCCGATGCCAAGTTCCTCACACAAAGGCAGGATTTCCGGCTCTGGCTCGCGGGTCCAAAGCGAATATTCGCTTTGAATGGCCGCCACGGGCTGCACCGCATGGGCGCGGCGGATGCTTTCGGCCGAGGCTTCCGAGAGGCCAAAGGCCCGTACTTTCCCCTCGGCGATCAGATCGCGCACCGCGCCCGCGACATCCTCCATCGGCACATCGGGATCGACCCGGTGCTGGTAGAACAAGTCGATCACCTCGACGCCCAACCGCTTCAGACTGGCCTCGGCCACCTGACGAATGCGTTCGGGGCGACTGTTCAGCCCCCAGTCGCGCTGGCCGGTGACCTGATCGATGTTCCAGCCGAATTTCGTTGCAATCGTCACCTTGTCGCGGATCGGTGCCAGGGCCTTGCCCAGCAATACCTCGTTCGTCCAGGGCCCATAGATCTCGGCGGTGTCGAAATGCGTCACCCCCAGATCGTAAGCGCCGCGGATGACCGAAATCGCCTCGGCCTCCGCGGGCGCCGCGCCATAAGTGGCGGCAAAACTCATCGTGCCAAAGCCGATTTCCGAAACCTCAAGCGGGCCAAGTCTGCGGGTTTTCATGGTTTTATCCTTTCAGATGAGGGTTCAGGCCTTGTGAACGCCAAGGCTGACATTCCCGAGGGCGGGTTGACCTGCGAGGGTCACGATCAGATCGGCGACGCTCTTGCGCGAGACAGTGGCACCGGAATTGCGGAAAGTCTCGCCCTTGAGCGTGGTGCCATAGGCGATCTCGTCGTGATCGTTCAGCCAGGCGGGGCGAATGACGGCATAGTCAAGACCCGAGGTTTCGATGACGCGCGCCGAGGCACGATAGGGATCGAGGATCGCGCCGGGGCGCTCTCCGGGCACCTCGTCGTAGATCCCCATCGAGGAGATGAAGATGACGCGGCCGACACCCGCCGCCTGCATCGCCGCGACGATGGCTTTGGCCTGCGCCTCCATGGTGCCCGATAGGTTGGCATAGACGAGATCCTGACCTGTCATCGCGCTGGCCAGCGTCGCCGTGTCCAGAACGTCGCCCTCGATGATGCGGGTGCGATCGGACAGGGCCGCGATCCGCCGGGCATTGCGCGCGTAAAGGGTAAGTTTCGCATCGGTTCGGGCGAGCAGTTCCCGCGTCGCCACGCGCGCGATCTGACCCGCTGCACCAAGTATGAGAATGTTCATTCGTTCGTTCCGTTCCAGAGGGTTACCCCGGTGTGACACCCGTCGTCAGGCCGCGATGAAAGGATGGACGTCGCGCCAGGTGAAACGCGCGACGCGTTTGGCAATCAGCCATTCCCCGTTCACCCGCAGATAACTGTCACTGTAGATGACGCCGTTCGAGTTTCGGGTCTTGGCGCCCTCGGGCCCGCCGATCAGCTCGACGGTGCAGTAATGCGTGGCGGTTGCAGTATCGCCGTCGATCTCGGCGGTGAACTGGCCGTTCACATGATAGACGGTGTCGAAGGTCGCGAGGAACGGCGTCCAGCTGTCCTCGATCGCCTTGCGGCCGCGCAGACGGGGCAGCGCCGTCTCGCCAAACCAGGTTTCGACGACCCCGTCTTCGGTGAAGAGGAAGGTTTGTTCATGCACCCGTCTGTCGTCAGCGAGGTTTGAGAAAGTGTCCACAATCCGCTTCAACGCGGCGTGGTCTTCGAGCAGTTGAATGCGCTCTTCAAGGGTCTGGTTTGCCATATTGGCCTCCGTTGTCTGCATGACTTTCGATTTCCGGCACCGTAGCCGTCGACCACCGAGGCGATAATCGTCTGAAAAGAGAATGCTCTCATATCCCTGAAATATGAATTCGGAGCCCGCGTGGCCCGCCGGAATTGATCTTATGAAACGATCAGCATTAGCCAAATTCAGGCCATAATCCAATTTGTGAACTTCTCTAGAGTGAAGGGGGCAACGGCACCCGGTGCCGCGCTTTCCTGCCGGCCGGCGTCAAGCCCCCGGCCGACCGAGGGTTCCAACCGTGACAGATATTACCGTGAACACGCCGCAACTCATCCCCGACACTCGCAGTCCTGCGCAGGAGCGTGCGCATCAACAGCGCGCGGTTCTCATCGTCGTGCTGGCCACTTACATGATGATCATTCTGGACACCTCCATCGTGATCACCGGCCTTCCCGATATCCGGGATGGCCTTGGCTTTTCGCCCACCGGGCTCAGCTGGGTGCAAAACGCTTATACGCTCAGCTTCGGCGGCTTCATGCTGCTGGGCGCGCGGGCGGGCGATATTCTGGGGCGCCGCCGGGTCTATCTGGCGGGGTTGGCGCTGTTCATGCTTGCCTCTCTGGTGATCGGGCTGGCGCCGAACCCGGCGACGCTCCTGATCGCGCGGGCCGTGCAGGGGGCGGGGGCTGCGGTGCTGGCGCCGACAACGCTTTCGCTCCTGACGATCCATTTCGCGGAAGGCGACGAGCGCAACCGCGCCTTCGCGCAATACGCCGCTGCAGCGGGCATCGGGTCGAGCCTCGGACTGGTGCTGGGCGGGATCTTCGCCGGATGGATCTCCTGGCGCGTCGGCTTCCTGGTCAATGTGCCCGTGGGCCTTGCCTTGTTCATGGCCGCCTCGCGGCTTCTGGCCCGAGAGCCCGGCAGTGGCGGGCGTCTGGACATCGGCAGTGCCGTCATCTCGACACTGGGCATGGCGGGGCTGGTTTACGGCATCGTCCGCTCGGCAACCGAGGGTTGGGGCGATCCCGTCACGCTGGGCGCACTCATGGCGGGCGTCGTGCTGATCACCGTTTTCCTGATCTCGCAATCGCGCCGGACAAGCCCGCTTCTGCCGCTGCGCCTGTTTTGCGACCGCGAGCGGGTCGGGGCCTATCTCGCCCGGATGATGTTTCTGGGCGCGATGGTCAGCTTCTTTTTCTTCAGCACGCAACTGATGCAGGGTGAACTGCGGATGACCCCCGTGCAGGCTGGTTTCGGTTTCCTGCCGATGACGGTCCTGACCTTCGTCGCCTCTCTGGCGCTGCCGCGTCTGGTGCGGGCGTTCGGCAATGGCGCGGTGTTGGTCGCAGCCTTCCTCGTCATGGCAATCGGCCTTGTCTGGCTGGCCCGGGCGGGTCTGGGTGGCGACTACCTGCGCGGCGTTGCTGCACCGATGCTGTTGATCGGCATCGGCAATGGGCTTGGTCTTGGTCCGCTGACAGGCGCGGCCATGCGCGGTGTGACGCAAGAGGACTCCGGTGCCGCATCCGGCCTCGTGAACGTGGCGCATCAACTGGGCGGCACACTCGGCCTTGCTGCGCTGATCACCGTCTTCGCCGCCGCGACGAAAGGCATTTCACTGCCCGACGCGGCCTTGGCCCGGGGCATCGTCGCAGGGCTGCACGGATCTGCCGTTCTGGCCGGGCTCGGCCTGCTGCTCAGTCTGACGCTCATCTTGCCATCCGAACGGCGTCGGAACTGACATCCAAAAACCTGCAAGGAGAGACATCATGAAAACACGCAAACTCGGCGCGCGAGGACCGGAGGTCTCCGCCCTCGGTCTCGGCTGCATGGGCCTGAACTTCAGCTACGGCACTGCGCTTGAGCGTCCGGACGCCGTGTCCCTGATCCGTCGTGCGGTGGACCTTGGTGTGACGTTCTTCGATACGGCCGAGATCTACGGCCCCTTCACAAACGAAGATATTGTGGGAGAGGCGCTGGCCCCGGTCCGGGATCGCGTGGTGATTGCGACCAAGTTCGGCTTTGGCGGACCGGATGGCAAGCTGACCGGCCCGGACAGCAGTCCGAAACGAATCCGTGACGCCTGCGAGGGATCGCTCAAACGGCTGGGAGTCGAGGTAATCGATTTGCTCTACCAGCACCGTGTCGATCCCAAGACGCCGATCGAAGACGTGGCGGGCACGGTCAAGGACCTGATTGCCGAGGGAAAGGTTCTGCATTTCGGCATGTCTGAACCCGGGGCCGCGACGCTGCGGCGGGCACATGCCGTGCAGCCGGTGACGGCGCTGCAAAACGAATATTCGCTTTGGACGCGCGGACCGGAAACCAATGGAATTCTCACCGCCTGCGAGGAACTGGGCATCGGCCTTGTCCCCTACAGCCCGCTTGGGAAGGGCTTCCTGACCGGGGCGATGAACAAGGATACCGCTCTGGCCGAGTCCGACTTCCGCAAGACCCTGCCGCGCTTCACGCCTGAGGCGATGGAGAAGAACCAAGCGCTGGTCGACCTGCTCAGGCAGATCGCGGCAGAGAAGGACGCGACACCGGCGCAGATCGCTCTGGCTTGGCTCTTGGCGCAAGCGCCCTGGATCGTGCCCATTCCGGGAACCAGCAAGGCCTATCGGCTCGAAGAGAACGTGGGTGCCGCCGAGATTGTCCTTACGACGGAGGATCGCGCGCGGATCAAGGCCGCAACAGCGAATATTCATATCGAGGGCGAGCGGTACACCGAGGCTGGCCTGAAGACCGTTGGTCTCTGATATTGCGATCTGAAAATGAGCGTCTTAGTTGATCCTCGCTGCGCCCGAACTTTTCGGTTTCGGGCGCGCTGCCGTCATTCGTCGTAGACGTCATCGATTGACCCGCTTGAGCGCGATCTTACCGGTGAAGCCTCGGAGCACGCGTGTGATGTTCGGCTGATTTCTGCAAGCGCAATGCGGCAGCCTAACGGTAGGCTTCCAGATCCTCGCGCCTCCGCCAAGCCTTAGGCAGGCATCCGCACGTCCATCCGCTTCGCGCCGCATACGCTTATTGCTGCAGCGCGCTCGAATGACCGGTTCGGAAATTGCCGCTGGAAGGGCCGACCGGCGGCAATGGGCCGACGTTACTCCGTCAAATCATCCAGCCTCACGCCAAGCGCATCGGCCGAGGCGCGCAATGTCGCGACCGAGCCCTGCTTTCGGTCGGTCTCGATCTCGGCCACGGTGACCCGCTTCACGCCCGATTTCTCGGCCAGTGCAGCCTGGGGCAGGCTGCGCAGATCACGGTAGACACGCAGGGCGCTTTCGCCATTCAGAAGGCGGTTCGCATACTCCGCCGGGATCAGTTCGTCCTCTCCTGCCGCAAGCCGCGCCTTGGCGCGGTCATGGCTTTGCAGGTCGGCCAGGTCCGGGTTTGGGGAGCTGCACCTGATCCGGAACCGCGTTTTTGAGGGTCAGGACGGGGACAGGTGATGCCTCGGGATCATCGAACGGGGTGTCAGTCCCAAGTTCGTCGCACCGGCAGGCCCAAGCGCTGCCGCAGGGGGGTACCCGAGGTCTTTGACACGAAGGGCACCGGAGGTTCGCTGACGCGCCCCCTCGGCGCCCTTGGCCGCTGGGCCCTGCGCGTCAGCCTTGCAACTGCGTCAGCAGCTCACGGGTGGTGAAGATCTCATGGGCGATGGTGGGGCCGTTGATCGCATGCGCCGCATGCATCGCCGCGTCGCTGAAGGCCGCCGTCGAGTCGGTGACGAGCGTCACGTGATAGCCGAGTTCCTGACCATATCGCGCCGTCGCCTCGATGCAGGTGTTGGCGATCATGCCGATGAGAATGATCTTTCGGATGCCACGCTGCTTGAGAAGCATGTCGAGATCGGTATTGGCGAAGCCGCTGGAGCCCCAGTGTTCCTGCACGACCACGTCGCCCGGCTGCGGTTGGAAATCGTCGTGGAACTCTCCGCCCCAGCTCCCTTTTTCGAAGATCAGCAAGTCCGCGCTGCGGCGCTGATAGGGGGTCGGATGCGTCCAGTGATCGAGATCCCCATGCTCGTGGCGATGGTGCGGGACGAAGAAGATCGGAAAGCCCCCCGCCCGAGCCGTCGCGATGACGGCGCGCAGATTGTCCAGAAGGCCGGCTTTCTCGGCGATCTCCTTGACGAGGGGCCATGCCTTTCCGTCTTCGCTCAGAAAGTCGTTGTAGGGATCGACGAGCAGGATGGCGGTGTCGTTGGCAGCATACATGGGGCGGTCCTTCCGGTGTTTGACTTGCGCAGGGTGCGGATGAGTCTTATAGCGTATGACGGAACTCTATATCAATATAGAGTATTGTCAAACGCTATTTGGGAGCCTGCAATGGGACGTTCGAGCAAAGAGCAAGCGGCGGCCAATCATGAGCGGATCGTGTCTGCTGCGGGCAGGTTGTTGCGCGCGCGCGGTTACGATGCCGTCGGCATTGCCGAGGTGATGCGAGAGGCGGGGATGACCCAGGGGGGGTTTTACAAGCATTTCCCGACCAAGGAGGCGCTTGCGGCTGCGGCCTGGGCTGACGGCTTCGACAAGGCGGCGTGCAGCTGGCGCGAGATCGGTGCGCAGGCCGCTTCGATTGCGCCGCTGGTCGATGCCTACCTGTCGCCGAAAGCGCCCGACTGGCGCTGCCCGATCGTGGCGCATGGCGAGGAGGCCGGGCGGATGCCGCAAGACAACGCCTTGCGGGGGGTCTTCCTCGCGGGAGCGGAAAGCCTTTACGAGACCTTCTTGCAGCAAGCGGAAGGGAAGATCGACCCGGGCAGGGCCAAACTTCTGTTTGCCGCGATGATCGGGGCCAACCTGCTGAAAGGCACGGGGCAGGCAGGATGGATCGACGACATTGTCGCGGCCGTTTCCGATGCGGCGCAGGGCGCGGCGACGGCGGGGCCCCCGTCTTGCGACGCGCGGGACGATCCGGCCCGGGGCTAGAGGCTTGACGCCGAGGGGGTGATCGCCCGGTCAGCTGTCGCGCGCCGGTCGACCTCGCCCCCCCCCCCGCCCTCCTCCCCGGGGGCCGGAGGCAGCAGCCTTGCGCCCCCGGTCCGCCATCGGTCAGGCGCGTTTGAGCGCTTCGAAGTCGCCGCGCAGGGGCGCGGTGTCATAGATGATCGTCAACTTTGCGAAACGGTCGCGGGTCTCGGAGAGCCGGAACACGTCGACGCATTCGAACGACACCGTGTTGCCGTCGCAAAGCGTCCAGAGATACTGGAAATGCAGCGCAATCGCCGCCCCGTCGTCGGTGGCCTCGAACACGTTGAGAAGCGTGGTTTCCGAGCGCGACGTGTCGGCGAAAAGGTCGCGGTAGAAACTGACCGCAGGGCTTTCGCCGTAAAGCGGCGAGACGACCGTGGCGTCTTCGCAAAATAGGGCAAGCACGTCATCGAGGCTGCCGCGGTTGAGGGCGTCGAGATAGTCGATACACAGTTGTCTGGTGGTCATAGCAGGCTCCGGTTCAAGAGCCACGACCGGGGGGAAGAAGATCCAAACCACCCTGTCGTGGCGGTTTGGGATCAGAAACGTCCTTTACCGCCTCAGGGACGGCGGTAATACATGCCTTGGGCAGTTTTGAGACGCGAACGGATCATGGCGAAGATGTATCTGAGTGACGGAAGCAGTGCAAGGACAGCTCGTGGGGCCGCAGCCCGGGCAATCTTGCGACTTTGCTCGGGCCTGCAAGATCGGGCAAGGACAGCATGACCCTTGTGCATCGCCGCGTGATCCGGGCTATTTTGCTGACCCCCGAGCGCCGAGTGCTGATGATGCGGATCCGGGTCGATGGCGGGCGCCATCTCTGGGTTCCGCCCGGCGGCGGTCTCGAGGACGGAGAGACCCCCGAGGCCTGTCTGCGCCGCGAACTGGAAGAAGAAGTCGGGCGGGCCGGGGCCGTGATCGGCCCGCGCCTCTGGGAACGGCAGCATACCTTCAGCTACGACGGGCGCCGCTATTGCTATCGCGAGGACTATTATCTGGTCGAGACCGGGCCGTTCGTTCCGGTGATGCGCGATGCCGAGGAGGCGCGGATCCTTGACGAATTCCGCTGGTGGTCGCTTGACGCGCTTGCAGCCACGCGCGAACCCCTTGCCCCGGCCGGGCTGCATGCCATCGTGACACGCTATCTGGCGCAGGGGGCGCCAACGGCCCTGACCTGCGAAGTCATTGTCGATTGACCTCTGGCCCCCCGACCAGGGTCAGACGGCGCGCCGCAGATCCTCGGCCAAGGCGACGAAAGGCGCGTTCGATTGCTGCGCATAGGCCATGACCCAGGCCCCCTGCAGCTTGATATGCAAGGCAAAGGCCGCCCCGCGCGGATCGGCGTGACCAAGCCTTGCGGCATGCCCGGCGATGCAGTCGGTCCAGCGGCCATAGACCTCTTGCGCCGTCACGCGCAGCGCGGGTTCGATCGGAACCGCTTGCAGGATGCTCAGCACCGGACAGGCGGGCACATGGGTCTCGGAGGTCACCGCCGCCGCGATCGCCTCGCAACTCCGCAGCGCGCCCAGCTCGAACCCGGGGGCCGCCCCGAAGGTGCGGTCCAGAAGCGCCTCGAGCCATGCCCCCGCCCAACGGGTCGCGGCATCCGCCAGCTCCACCTTGCCGCCGGGAAAATGATAATAAAGCGAGCCCTTTGGCAGCCCGGCCTCGGTCAGGATTTCCGCGAGCCCGACCCCGGAATACCCTTTCAGACGAAAGAGCCGGGAGGCGGTGCGCAGCAGCAGGTCACGGGAAGTCGGTTCACTCATGAAAAAGAGATAGCGGCGATGGACCGATTGGTCTACATCACTATTGGACCGATCGGTCTACGGATTTGACGAGGCGCAGATGGACAAGGTTCCGCAAAGGTGGGCTCCGCAAAGGATCGAGATCCCGGCTGACGGGGCGCGGCTGATCGGGACATGGTATCCGGCCCCGGGGGCGGCCCGCGCCAATCTTGTGCTGCATGGCGCAACCGGGGTGCCGCAGCGGTTCTACCGCCATTTCGCGGCTTGGGCGGGGGCGCGCGGGATCGGGGTGCTGACCTATGATTACCGCGATTTCGGTTGCTCCGCCGTCCGGCCCCTGCGCGAGAGTGCTGCGACCTTTGCCGATTGGGCAGTGCGCGATCAGGCGGCGGCGCAAGAGGCCTTGGCCATTCTGGCGCCCAAGGGGCCGCTCTGGGTTCTGGGCCACAGCCTTGGCGGTCTGGGCCTTCCGTTTCACCGCGCTCCGGATCGCGTCGAGAAGATCGTCACGATCGGGGCGGGCATCGGCCATTTCACCGACCACCCGTGGCGGTATCGGCCAAAGGTTCTGGCGTTCTGGTTCGTGCTGGGGCCGGCCGCGACGGCGATGGCCGGCTACATGCCCGGCAAAAGATTGCTGCTGGGCGCGGATCTGCCCGCCGGGGTGTATTGGCAATGGCGCAGATGGTGTACCCGGCGCGATTTTTACGACAGCGACATCGGCCATTCCCTGCCCCGGCCGAACTACGCCCTCGAGGGCCCCGAAATCACGATCTGCACCGCCAGCGATGACATGGTCGTGCCGCCGGTCGCCGTCCGGCGCTACGCCGCGGCGCTTGCCCCGTCGGGCGCAAGCTATCGTATCTTCGCTCCGGCGGACTACGGGCTCTCGTCGCTTGGACATGTCGAAGTCCTCGCCCGCGACAAGGCCCCGCTCTGGGCCGATCTGCTCGGGCTTGGAGAAAAGGGGAACGGATGAGCGCGAAAATGACCTCGATGTGCGAAAACCACAGGGCGAACCGGGCCCGCCGCGTGATCTTTTGGGCCAATATCGTGATGATCGCGATGATCGTGATCCATGATGCCGATCACCTCCGGCAAGCGAACAGCTGGTGCTACACGATCAGCGCGCAGTTGTGGCTCGTGAACATCGCCGTTTATGTCCCAAGCCTGCTGGCGCTGGCGCTGGCGCTTTTGTGGCGCGGCGTCGGGGCGGGCTTTGCGACGATCCTCAACGGCCTTCTTGTCGGCGCCGCCTTTTCCGAAGTGCATCTGTGGCGCCCGTCGATCCCGGTCTGGGGCATCTGGAACGACAATTTCTTCATCCTCGGGGTCGACTGGATCAGTTGGACCATCCTCGCCCTGACGGTGCTTGTCGGAGCCCTCGTCGCCACCGCCGGGGCCTATGCGCTCGGCCTGCAATGGGAGGCCCGGCGCGGCGGATGACACGATTTCACTCTCTCGTGCGAATGTTACACCCCACGTTGCCCCCCACAGCTGGCCGGAATGGATTGCTCGGCTCCATCGCTGCGCCTTGCCTGAACGGCCGCTTCGAGAAAAGGCGCGTCGAGCCGCGACCGGCCGCTCTGGGCCGGGCACGTCGAGCAGGCCGTCGCCTTCGCAGAGGGCGGGTTCTGCGGTCTCAATGCAACAACCGCACCGGCTGCCTTTGCTTGCTGAACTTGCCCCTTGAGCCCACAATTTCTTTGTAGCCGGGCGTCTGCCGCGGCCACACATCCTTACCCCTTCTTCGGCTTCGGCTGATGCAGGCGCCGCGCAGCGTTGGAGCGCATCGCGTTGCGCAGGTCCTTGTTGATCACCTCGAGATCGAACCACTCCGGGTCGAAATGCCCGCCCGCCCAGCGGAGGTTCGACGCGTGATCGTCGTGTTCGGGATCGCGGATCACTTCCAGAAAGTCGCCATAGGACCAAGGTCCGCCGACATCTTCGGGCGGGCGCGCCCGGGCGCCGTCAAGGCACTGCGCCTGTTTCGGAGCAGCCTCGACCTCGGGCCAGGCTTCGATCCGAATTTCATGCTGCCAGTTGTCGCCGAAATCATAGACGTAGACGAAGACCGCCTCGGGCTGGCCCAGAAAATCGAGAAGGCGCACATCGGCATAGTCAAAAACCCGAGGGCCGTCGAAGCCATCATCCAGCAGATCCGGATCGCCATAGCGCAGCCCGCCGATGTGGAATTCGTGCAGATGCGCATCGGTCCAACCGAAGGCCGCCTGCAGAACGCGGTGGAGCTTGGCAAGGGTCCAGTCCGACGGGACGAGCAATCGGCGCCAGATCGGCGGGTCGATTTCGATCAGCCTGACGTGAAGTTGCGCGACCTTGCGTTGCGAAAACACCTTCTCTCTCCTCCCCGATGCCCGGTGCTGATCATGGCGGCGAGGGGCGGCGTTGTCACCTGTTTCGGCGCCGGGCGGGGGCGGCATGGGGCGGGTGCCCGGCCAGAAGCCACGCGCGATGGGTCTTTTCGCATCGCGGATGCCCCGGGCATGTATCGCGCCGCAACTTTTTCCCATTGCCGGGATCGAGGCGGGGAGGGCGGTGCCCGGCAATTGATGCAGCCACCCCACGGCGAGATAAACGTCGCGCGGTTCAGTTTTTCACATTTCCTTTTTAAGTCAATACCTTAGTATTGACTCGAGCTGTCTCTTGGGCCACCATCACCTCATCAAAGCTCTCCGAATCCATCCATGAGGCCTTGCCGCACTGACCTTGAACGGTTGGTCGTGGTCTGGCCGCCCACCCGCATATCTCTGACCCCGCGAAGCTGCGCTGGCAGTTTTCGCACCGCCTCAACCTGCGCTCCGACCGATCTTCGTCGGTCGTGGTCGCATGACTGGAGCATATCATGTCCTACCTGACGTCTCCCGCTCGCGGGCTTGCCCGCGCATGTCCGCCGCCCTCGTCGTGCCCCCCTAGCAGCCGGGGCATTCGCCGTCCTTCGCGCCATTGCGCCGAGGTGTCGGAGGGAGCCCGATGACCGAAAGGATCGATATCGTCTCGCCTTTGCTCGACGTCGCAGACGCCGCCGAACTGATGGATGCGCTGCGCAAACGCTGGCGCGCGCGTCACGGCAACATGGCGTATTTTGCGGGAAACCGTTTCCAGACTCGCATCGAAGCCTGCGTCAAACGCAAGCTCTCCAGCGTGCCCGGCTTCATTGCGTTGCGGCCCGAACAACGCGAGCCGCTCCGTCGTCTTGCGCGCGAGGGCGCGCGCATTCTGGGCCCGCAGACCGCGCATGAAGTCGATGAGCTGGTTGCGGCGTTGCATGCCGAAGCGCCCTGGATAGCGGCAGTCTCTGCGGCGATCCAGCAGCAGTTGTTGGCCGCTCTCTCCAATGGCCGCAAAGGGCTGCGCCTGCCCCCGATGCTGCTCGTTGGCAGCCCGGGCTGCGGCAAGAGTCATTATGCTCGCCGGCTCGCAGAGTTTGCTGGCGTACCGCTCAGGCGGATCGACGTCGGGTCGGGGTCTTCGGGCTTCCGTGTCGGCGGCGTGGAACGGGGCTGGGGCAGCGCCACGCCCAGCGTACCCGTCGAGACCCTGTTAGCGACGCGTGTGGCCAACCCGCTGATGCTCGTGGATGAAATCGACAAGTCGGGCGTTGTCTACAGCGATCGTGGCATGAGTACGTCCATCGCAACGAGCCTGCTCGAAGTGCTCGATCCCGGGACTGCGGCGCATTATGAGTGCCCGGTCCACCGGGTGCGGATCGATGTCTCCAACATCAGCTGGATCTTGACCGCGAATGACCTTCGCGGCGTCCCTGCGCCGCTGCAAGATCGGTGTCGTGTGATCCATGTGCCGGAGCCGGGACTGCCGGATCTTTTGCGGCTTTACGACCGCATGACTGCCGACATCGACGATGTGGATACCGTTGCTGACGGTCGTACCCATCTGGCTGTCCTCGGTGCCCAGGGCCTGAGCCTGCGCAATTTGCTGGCCTGGGTCGCGGTGGTCCGCGGCTACGCTCATCGGCCCCGGCATCACTGAACTGGCGCAGTTTTTCGCACATTTGCAAAAGCAAGGAGGCCCCGTATGACGCCCGACGAGATCATCGATCCGCTGCGCCCCATGCAGCACCTATCCGACACGCTGCGCAACACGATGCATCCGCATCAAGGGGGGGCGCGCGATATCGCCCCCGAAATCCCCATTTTGCTTGGGACCTACCGATGGATGCAAGGCTCGGATCCTGCGGCTCCAATCTTGGGGCGCGATCTGGTCAGCTTGTGCGACTATCTCGACGCGCTCGCCGACGCCGAGCCGGAGGCGATCCACCTTGCCGATGCGCCCCTGATCGAACGCTGGTGTGGCGCGGTCGTTGAAGATCTGCCAGTTTTTGTGGGTGTCGTCTCTGGCCACCCGCGGTTGCGCGAAGGCGCGCGCACAGTCACGTCGCCGCTTATTCGCATCGCGCCGAGCGAGGGCTGGGCACGCACATTTTCGCGCTATTATCGGCTCGGCCGCCCCGATCAATCCGTTTTTGCCGCACTGCTCGCAGAGGGCCGCTTGCATCCGGGCGCACGGCGTTTCGACATTCCAGATCTCGGGGGCTGGACCTGAAGACTCTGGGAGGGGTATTCCGTGCCCACGCCCGAATATATAGGAGACCCGATGTCCCGAGACGCCGAAATCCGTGACAAGCTTGCCCGGCTCGAGGCCCTGTTCGCGCGCGGCGCGACCGAAGGCGAGCGCGCCGCCGCCGGAGCTGCGATCGACCGCCTGCAGGCTCGCCTAGGGTCTGCGGCACCCGCCGACGAGCCGGAAACCGAGATGCAATATACTTTCCCCGACAGCTGGTCGGTGCGGATCTTCATTGCGCTCTGCCGCAAGCATGGCGTTCGTCCCTACCGCTATCCCCGACAGCGTCGCACCACAGTGATGGTCCGCGTGCGGCAGAGCGCGTTCGAAGCAACCGTCGCGGCGGAATTTCGCACGCTGCACCGCGAACTGATCGGATATTTCGACGAGATGGTCGATCACTTGATCGCCGACGCGATGCGCAGTGATGGCAACGACGAGACCCTGGAGCAACGCCAGATCGCAAAGTGAGGCGCTGCGCCAGCGGGGGCGCGATCAGGGCTGCAGATCGACCGAAGATCATGGACCGGTCCGGACGGGCCAACCAAGCTCAACGAAATTATATCCCGAAATATTTTCTTTAGCCTTGCGCTGCGAAAAATTGTGCCCTAAATCATAAGCACGAACGCAGAAGGACCCTTCCCATGGCGAACTCGACCCAGATGGCTCTCAAGATCGCGGAGATCTTCGGCGTATCGCTCGTCAGCACCGAAGTGGTCAGCCGTGTCCTGATGGAACATGGGCTTCGCAAAAATGGTGGGCGGGGGCGCGGCGCGCTACCGATGGACGCGATTGACTTTTTTCATGTCAGTTTGGGTATCGCTGGCGGCGTCGCCATGAAGGAAGCACCCGCATTCATTCGCGCGGTGACCGACCTCAAACTGCTCGATGGAGCCGTTTGGGCCGACGAAATCGAGCTATGGCACGCGTCAACCCAGAGTGAGGGACTTCTCGCAATTCTGAGCAACGTCATGGCGGAACAACTTGAAGGTGTGAAGATCTTCCCGAGTTTGGGGCCATTCATCGCGGGATGGATCGAGGGATTGGCCGAAAACCAACTCCCGCACGGCAACAAGGGGCGCGCGAGCCTCGAGATCAGCCACGCCGATATCACCGCTCCCATCGCGGTGTTCAAGTTCTTTGATGACGAATACGACATCTCTCTGAAATTCATGCCTGACGACTTGTCTGAGAAGGAGTGCCCCGACTGGGAGCGCAAGACGGTCTTTCACGACCGGGTCATTCGAAAACTTTCCGCAGCGTACCGGAGCGAAAAATGACCAGCGCATTCATGCCCAGTTTCGGCGACTCGGTGTCTGAGAATGTCGCGCCCATCCCCACGGGCACCCTCAATATTGGCACTCCGCTGCTGCGATTCATTGCGATCCTGATCGTATTGTTGCGCGCAGTTGCAAATTCCGTTTCGGTTATGGCTCCATGCCTGGCCGCGAAAAATTCGGGCGGGAAAATGCAAGTGACGTGCTGGCAACGCAACTACCGCGCCGGGGCCGTCAGCGATAAAGTCCCTTCATTCCATTTTTCGCACATGGTCGAAAAATGTATTTCTTGCAATGAGTTGGCAGTCATGGCCACCTCGTTTTCGCAAGCAGGCCGGACGGCGATAGGCATAATAGCCTGATCAATCCGGTCGGCGAAACGCCGACAAATACACCACAACCATTCTGCCCAGCAATGCCCTGACCGTGGCCACGGTCGCGCTTTGCCTGAATCCTGACCTCCATCGTCATGACGGCGATGGCACAGCCCGCCTCGCAAGAGGCCTCCCATGGACCCGTAACCCGGACCCCTCGACAAGTTCGAGAAAGGAGAAGCTATGCGTGAAGAAATCTCTATCCAATTGGCGCTGTCGCTCTACCAGCGCGAAACCGTCCGCCCTGAACTCGCGCCCGCCGTCGAGATTCTCGACGCCCATGCCCCCGATGCGGCCGAACTCGCGGTGGTGCTGATCAACGAATTTCTGCGGGATCCCGGCGAGATGAAGGAGGCTCTTCACCGCCGTTATGTCGCGGAAATGGGCGGCATCAATCAGCGGCGTACGACTGCGGGGCAGTCGCGGATCAAGGGCGTTTCCGCGTCCGATTTGTCCCGGATTATCAACATCGTCTCCATTCTGGGGGACTCTCTCTATCGCGTGTTCCTGGGGCTCCCCCTGCTCCCTTACCACCCCGATCCCGGGGACGATATCGCGCAGTTCTTCTCTGAACTGCGGGGTCGCTTGATGACCGAACTGGAGGCGGCCGGCAACGGCCAATTCCCTGCGTATAAAGCGATTTCGTCGAATGGGGGGCTGTGATGCGGGGTATCCACGCCATGATCGACGCGCACCGCCAACGCATGCAGAGCGTCAAACAAAAGCTCGGCTATATGCCGGAAAATCAGCCGCCGAAATGCGCCCCGCGTAAGGCTCCGTCGCCGTTTGAGGGTCCGAAGCCCCGGGCGGTGATCCCGGCCATTTCGGCGCGCAAGGTGATCCGCAAATCCACCGCGAGTTGCCGTCTGAGTGTGTCTGCCCGCCACGTTGGCGACGATGCCATCATGATCCGCGAGCAGGAAAGCTACCAAGAATATAGGATTTTCGTTTGCCTCGAAAACAACCCGCTGACGGAGCGTATCGACACTCAGGCTCTTCGGGTCACTTATGAGGACAAGCGGATCGACAAGGACCGGCATCACTATCCCGACCTCATCGTGCGGTTGCGCGACGGTCGCAAGATCGCGGTCCTCGTCAAGCCCTGGAAGCTCTCGCAGGACAAGGAGTTCCTGACAAAGGTTGCGATGATGCGTGCCGATCTCATGCCGGAACTGTTCGACAATATTCTGGTCCGGACGGAGCGCCATGTGACGGAGGTGCAATTCCGAAATGCTCTCCTGATCCGGAACTATCGTCGTTCGCAGGATCCTGACGCGGACCAGCAGATTGCAGCCTTCGCCGCCACCCTCGCCGACGAAATCAGCGTGCAAAGCCTGATCAACTGGACCGGCCTCGGCGAACGCGCCTTCCCGGCGGTGGTCCGCGCCATCGGCAACGGCCTCTTGTCGGTGCGCCCGGGCACGCTGATCGAACCTGACGGCTGGGTCATTCCCGCCGGCATGGCGCCCGGCCACATCTGATCCCTCGCGAAATCTTCGAACGCCCAACGCCTGCGCACCCGAGCGCAGGCGACCGGGGCCCTGCACCCAACTGCCACCCCACTGGTCAGCCAACACAGGAGTATGAAATGACCAAATCTGCCGCCCGCATCGCCAATCTTGAAGATCTGGTCTTTATCGGCACCACGCAATACTGCGTCACCGAGGTCACCGAGGCCGGGCTCTGGCTCGAAACCCTGAGTGAGCCGCGCCTGCGCAAGTTTCTGGATTTCGCGGCTTTGGAAAAGCTGCGCCTCAGCCCGGATTATCGCGTCATCAAGGGGTATTTCACCGCTGAGCACCGGCGCGAGCGGAAAACGGCCACTGGCAGCATCCTCGCCCGTCTGGACAATGATGAGACGGAAAAGCTCAACGCCAATGTCGCAATGACGGAGTGGCTGCTCGCCAAGGAGCGTAACGGCGAAATGTCCCGCAGCGACGCGAGCATGAAGGCGCAGCTTCCGGCGCTGAAGGCGCACATGGATGTCTACGCCCATGCGGGGCGCAAAAAAAATCATCGCACCAAGCGTGCCGTTTTCGATGTGCCCTCGCTCAAGACCATGCGCAAGATGATGAACGCCTACACCGAGGCGGGGAAGGATCTCCTTGCCCTCGCCCCCAAAAAGGTGACCCGGCCTTCGGCTCGGCGGCTTGATCTTGCGGCCGCCAGCATCTTGCGCACCGTGGTGCGCGCTGAATATCAAAGTCGTCAGCGTCCGGGCGGCAGCTTGGTGCTCACGGCGGTGGAAAATGCCATCGACGAAGAAAATGCCCGCCGGAGGCAATGCGGACAAGACCAGCTTGAATACCCCTGCCTGCGGACGGTCTATCGCGAGATCGACAAGCTCGATCCGCTCGAGACCTATGCCAATCGTCACGGAGAAAAGGCGGCGAAGAGCAAGTTTAAGATCACCGACACCGGTTTGATGGTCACGCGCCCTCTCGAGCGCATCGAGATCGACGAGGTTCAACTCGATGTCTTGTCGATCGCAATCGACAGCGGCCGCGCAGCGAAAATGACGGTTGAGCAATTGCGCAAGCTCGAGCGGACGCGTCGCTGGGCCGTCGTGGCGATTGATGTCGCGACGCGCTGCATCCTTGGCATCGTCGTCACCTCGGCGCCGTGTCGTGAAGCGACGTTGCGGGTGATGGAGCAGGCCACACGCAACAAAAGCGACATCGCTGCGGCGTATGGTTGCAAAAGTGACTGGTGCCAAGGCGGCCGGTGGGAATTGGCCGTCATGGACAACGGGACAGGTTTCGTGCCCCAGCGCATCCGTATGGCGGCGGCCGCCATGCAGGCAAGCGTGATGTATACCGAAGCCGGAGAACCCAGCCAACGCGGAACCATCGAACGTTTTTTCCGCACTGTCGGCACGAAGGTGATGCCGCTCCTGCCGGGTCGCACCTTCTCCAATACCCAGGAACGCGGGGACTACCCGAGCGCGGAAACGGCCTGCCTCACTGATGATGAATTGACGCGTATTTTGGTCAAATGGATCGTCGATTGCTATCATCATGAGCCCCATTTCGGTTTGGGCGGCGAGACACCCGCACATGCGTGGGCGCGGCTGACGGCCAAATATCCGCTTGTCGATGACTTGTCTGGCTACGAACGGCGGGAGGCGTTCGGACGCCGCTTCCGCAGGCAAGTGACGGGCCGTGGCATCATCCTGTTCGGGATCGAGTATGCGAGCGAACTCACCGCCCATATCCACCTGCACGAGAAGAACGATATGCTGGACTGTCGCGTCGATGAGCACAATCTGGGGTGGATTTCGGTGCTTTGGGACGGTGAATGGCACCCGCTCAGGGCGAAATGGGATTTCTTCGACGGGATCCATCTTGCCGACTGGCAGGAGACCCTGGCCGTGATGCGCGCACAGAACAAGCTGCTCGCGCGAGAAAGCAGGCGCACGGTCAAAGATACCCTGAACAGCGTTCGCGCCATCGTCGATGCCGCGAAAACGCGCTGCAACGTCGGCCCGGACTCGTTGAACTCGAAAACTTTGATCCGCATCGAGAAGGAAATTACCCGCTCGATGAGCCACATCGATCAGAGCCCCAACGCCATCGAAGCCGCCGATGGGCCGACGCTCGGCGCGCTGCTCGAAGACGATTTTGACGATATGCTTCGCATCGCCCAGTGCGAAGTCGCCGCAGACGCGGCGACGCCGCCCGCCTCCGCCAGCGGGAACAATGACAGCCGGACCGACGACAACGACGACGATTACGTGGAGATTTCGGAATGACGACCGCTGCACCCCGCTCCAACGAGACCCTCGAACGCATCAAGGCGGCGGCCACCAAGAACGCCGCTTTGGAAGCGAAATTCGTGCGGACCAAGCGCTATGACCATGTTTTTGAGGAAATCCTCATGTTGCATGAACAGCGCAAGGCGGCGGCAGCCACCGGAACCTTGCGCAAGGCCCGTGGACTGGCTCTCTTGGCGCCGACGGGCAGCGGCAAGACCCGCACGCTCGACGTGCTCTTCTCGGAGCTCGAAACCCTCAACGGCAAGAGCGGCCGCCCGGGCGACCGCCTCATCCTGTCGGTGAAGGTGAAAACCCCGGCCAACCTGAAGTCCGTCGGCGTCGCAATCCTGCGGGAACTCGGCTGTATCGGCCAGGACTCCCCAAAGCGTCGTGACACCGACAGCGCGTCCGACATCTGGGAGGTGATCCATTGGCAGTTGCAGCAGCAGGGTGTCGAGATCCTCCATCTCGATGAAGCTCAGGATCTTTTGGAAAGCGCCAATGTTCTTCAGCGCCGCGCCGTCCTGAGCACCCTCAAGACGCTCACCCAGAACGATCAATGGCCGGTCTGTCTCGTTCTTTCGGGCACCGAGACCCTGCAGGTGCTGCTCAACGAGGATCCTCAGCTCGCGCGTCGGCTCAATGTGATCGGCATTCCTGCGCTCGCCTATGCGACTGATCGCAAGATGCTGACCAGCATCCTGACGCAGTTTGTCGAAGGGGCGAGGTTCGAAACCGGTGGGCTCGATCAGGACGATTTTCTGCCGCGCCTGATCGCCGGTTCGGCAAATCGGCTCGGAGTTTTCATGGAGCTGGTTATCGGGGCGATTGTTGCGGCGACACTTGACGGGTCTTCGAAAGTGGAACTTCGGCATTTTGCGGCAGCCTTCGAACGTCGCACGGATTGCGCCAGTGCCGAAAACCCGTTTCTGGCCGAGGACTGGCACAAGATCGATGTCTGGAAGCTTTTTGCAAAGGCGATCGACAAGCCGGAACCTGGCCGCAAGCCGCGCCGCAAGAAATCCGATCCGCCGCCGGACGACCCGTGATCGCAGGATCATCCGCTTCGACGAAAAGGCCCGATGTTCGCATCGGGCCTTTCGCATTTGTTCCTCACGCGTCCTGGAAGGCGCGCACCGCGTGCAAAATGCCGGAAGAAATTTGCGGGCCTGATGAATGGCAATTGCGGCACTTTCTATGGCACGAAATCGCGCCCCGACGAGGGGGCTAATTTTTACACATATATTACAATACGTTAGCAAGTAACGAGTTCGTGATGTCGGTGAATTGCGGCAAGTTTCAATGGCACAGCACACTTACACGCGGCCCCCGTTCAGAACCACTGCCCGGGTTCCATCAGGCCCAGATCCAGCAGCTGGCGGCTCGACCATTCGAAGGGCACCGAATTGTGCCAGCGGAACGTCGGGATGTCATAGGTCGAGCCCGGATTGCGCTTGAGCGCCTTGGCCACCCGGAAAGACGCGATCGCCGCCGTCAGATTGTGGTGCCAGGGACAGGCAAAGGTGTTCCGCTCCTCGTCCGAGAGCGTGTGATCGGCGCGCAGCATCAGCCCCGGGGCGGTGCGGAACAGCGCGATCCGGTCGATCTTGCGCCGCGCCGGGGGGATATGCTCGTCGAAGCGCCAGCGCAGGCCGCCGAAGAAATCCAGCTGCCGTTCGCGCGGGCGGCCCTGATTGTCGGGATCGGGGCGGCCAAGCGCGTAATAGCCGGTGCGGTCGAGCATCGCCTCGGCCAGGTTCACCCCGTCGGGGTTCCGGCCCAGATCGGCCGCATAGAGGTCGATCACATAGCTCAGCATGCCGAAGCGGCGTTCCTCGGTGTGAAAGGCCAGCATTTCCCGCACCGACCGGGTCTCGCAGAAGGGGAAGAACAGGTATTCGGCGTTGAAGCCGTAATAGAACCAGGTGCCCGCCGGTGCCGCGGCGATCAGCGGATTGAGCGCGTCCAGAAAAGCCTCGGGGTGATCGGCGATCCAGGGAATGCGGTGGACCTGCGCCGCAAGATCGTCGGGCAGGCGCAGCGCCGCGGGGGCGCACAGGATCAGCGTGCGAAAGCCCAGCTTCAGATGGTGGCGCAGCGTGCTGTCCACCTCGACCAGATCCTCGGCCAGGATCACCGCCACCGGCCCTTGGGCCAGAACCTCGCGCGCCATGTTCAGGAAGTCGGTCTGGGAAGCGTAGTCCATGCCCTTGGCCCCTTTTTGCGCAACGTCGCGGATGGCGCGGGCAAATGCAAGCGGGCTTGACCGGCGCGGACGCGGGCGCGGGCCGGGGGCCGGGGGGCAAAGATTTTCGCGTCGCAAGGTTTGCAGAACGAATTTTGACCGGTAGACTTATCTTTGCGGCACGACCGATTCAACTTTCGGGGGCAAGGGCGGATGCTTGACGGCCTGGATTGCAACCTTTGCATGCTTGGCGGGCAGGGGGCGCCGGTGGTTCTGGCGCATGGCTATGGCTGCGACCAGACGGTCTGGAAAGACGTTGCGCCGCCGCTTTCGGCGCGGCATCGGGTGGTGCTGTTCGATCACGCGGGCTGCGGCCTGGCCGATCCGGCGCTTTATGACCGCCAGCGCCACGCCCGCCTGCAGGGCTATGCCGGGGATGTCGTCCGCCTGCTCGCGCATCTGGATCTCGGGCCGGTGCGCTTCGTCGGCCATTCCGTCTCCTCGATGATCGGCGCGCTGGCGGCGCTGGAGCGGCCCGACCTTTTCGCCGAGCTGGTGATGATCGGCCCCTCGGCCTGCTATCTGGACGAGGAGGGCTATCACGGCGGGTTCAGCCGCGACATGGTCGAGGACCTGCTGGCCCTGATGGACCGCAATTTCCTCGGCTGGGCCGCCAGTTTCGCGCCGATTGCCACCGGCAATCCCGACCGGCCGGATCTGGCGCGGGACTTCGCCCAGCGGCTGCAGCGCAACGACCCCGAGATCGCCTCGGCCTTTGCCCGCGCCACCTTCTTTTCCGACACCCGGGCGCTCTTGCCGCGGCTGCGGGTGCCGGTGCTGATCCTGCAATCGCCCGACGATCCGATTGCGCCGGAAACCGCGGTCGATTTCGTGCATCGGGCGATCCCGGGCAGCCGGCTGGTGCGGCTCGACAGTTCCGGCCATTGCCCGCATATCAGCCATCCGCAGGCGGTGGTGGCGGCGCTGCGGGCGGCCTTCGACACCCCCCCGCCGCAGGTCTGACCCGCGATGTGCCCGCCGCCGCCAGAGCCCGTTCCGGTCTGCGCGAGGCCCGCTTCCGATCCTGCCGCGCAGGACGGCGCCGCCGCGCGGGAAGCGCCCTGCGGGCTTTTGCAGCTGGATGCGGCCGGGCGCATCGAAAGCGCCAATGCGACGCTGTGCGACTGGATCGGTCGCCCCGCCGCCGAGGTGATCGGTCGGCTTGATCTGCCGGGGCTGCTGTCGCCGGCGGGGCGGCTGTTCTGGACGACGCAGCTTTTGCCGCAATTGCGGCTGAACGGGCGGCTTGACGAGGCGTCGCTGGCGCTGCCCGACCGCCGCGGCGGTGCCCGGCGCTGTCTGGTCTCGGCGCGGCAGACTGCGGGCGGGGGCTGTGCGCTGGTGCTTTTCGAGGCCGAGCGGCGGCATCTTTTCGAGGAGGATCAGGCGCGCGAAGTGGCGCTGGCGCAGACCCGCGCGCATTGGCTGGCGCAGATCGAGCGCATGGCCGAGGTCGGCGCCTGGTGCTGGGACCCGGTGCTGGACCGGCTGCAGGGCTCGGACCGGATGTTCGACATTCTCGGGCTGCGGCCCGGCCCGGCGGACCGGCTTGACACGCTGCTCGACCGGCTGGTCTCGGAGCCGCTGCGCAGCCAGCTGCGGGCCTGTCTTGCCACGCCCGAGGCGCTGCATCCGCCGCTGGATCTGGAGGCGGCGATCCGCACCCCCGATGGCGCGCTGCGGCAGATCCGGCTGTTTGGCGAGGCGCTGTGGGCGCGGGGCCGGGTCGAGCGGGTGCAGGGTGTCGTTTGCGACATCACCCGGGCGCAGGAAGACCGGCAGCGGCTGTGGCGGCTGGCGCATCTCGACGATCTGACCGGGCTGGCGAACCGGCATCATTTCCGCGGCCAGCTGCGCGAGGCCTGTGCCGGGGCGGAGCCGCTGGCGCTGGTCCTGATCGACATTGCGGATTTCGGCGCGGTGAACCACCGCCTCGGGGCGGATCGCGCCGATGCGATCTTGCAGGAGATCGGCGGACGGCTGGCGGCCTTGCTGCCCGGGGCGGGGGTCGCCGCCCGGCTGGTGGGCGACGAATTCGCGCTGCTGCTGCCCGCCGCCGACCCCGATGCGGCGGCGCGGGGGCTGGCGGCGGCGGCCGCGGCGGCGCTTGAGCTGCCGCTGGCCGGGGTCGGCGGCACGGTGCGGCTGCGCGCGGCGATGGGGCTTGCGGCCTTTCCCGAGGATGGCCGCGCCCCCGAGGCGCTGTTTGCCCGCGCCAAGGCGGCGCTGAGCGAGGTCAAGCGCGCGGGCGGCGGCGCCGATTTCCTGCGCGGCGCGATGCTGGCGCGGGTCGATGCGCGGCGGCGGGCCATCGGCTGCGTGCGCGACGCGGTGCAGGAAGACCGGATCCGGGTCTGGTATCAGCCGAAGCTGCGGCTGGCCGATGGCGCCCCGGATGGCCATGAGGCGCTGGTGCGGATCTTCGACCGGGCCGGGCAGGTCAGCGGCCCCGGGGATTGGGCCGAGGCGCTGGACGATCCCGAATGTGCCGCCCTTCTGGATGCGGCGGTGCTGCGCCGGGTGCTGGCCGATCTGCGCCGCGCCGGGACGGGGACAGGGACAGGGACAGTGTTGGGCCGGGTGGCGGTGAATGTCTCGGAGCACAGCCTGCGCCGGGGCGATTTCGCCACGCATCTGCTGCGGGCGCTGGCGCGGGCCGGGGTGGCGCCGGCGCAGCTTGAGCTGGAGATCGTCGAGACGGTGCTGGTCGATCAGCGCACCCCCGAGCTGGTGGCGGGCTTCGCGCGGCTGCGCGCGGCCGGGCTGCGGATCACGCTCGATGATTTCGGCACCGGCTTCGCCTCGCTGTCGCATCTGCGCGATCTGCCGATCGACGGGCTGAAGATCGAGAAATCCTTCGTGCTGGGGCTGCAGGCGGATGCGCGCAACGCGCCGATCCTGCGCGCCATCGTGATGCTGGCGCAGGCGCTCGGTCTGCACACCGTGGCCGAGGGGGTGGAAAGCGCCGAGGTGGCCGATCTGCTGCGCGAACTCGGCTTCGAGGCCGCGCAGGGCTATCATTTCGGCCGCCCGCAACCGTTGCCAGAGCCGCAACCTGTGCCGCAGCCCGAGCCCGCGGCGGCGGCGGCGTGCCAGAGTGTATCCGACTAAAAGAATCGGACTTTACATACCTAATAATTTCTGTCAGGTTTCGGTCATCGATCGCAACCCGAGGATCCGCCCATGGCCCTTGCCCTTTCCTTCCGCACCTGTCCGGCCGCGCCGCAGCGCGACGACCGGGGGCAGGTTTCCTTCTCGCTCTCCGATCTGGTCGCCGCGCTGTGCACCGGGCTTGATCACGCCCACCGCCACGAGGCGGTTCTTGACCGGAGGGAGGGGCGCGCATGAACATGAGCCTTCCGCTGTCGGGCAGCGCCACCCCGGTCCTGCCCGCGCATGACGCCCGCATCCTGACCCGGGGCGGCAATCTGGCGCAGATCGACCTCGACGGACAAACCTACACGCTGCGTATCACGCGGCAGGGAAAGCTGATCCTGACCAAGTAAGATCGCGGTCGGCCAGCGTCCCCGCACTCTCTCATCGCTGACTTGGGGGCCGGGCAACCGGCCCTTTTTTTTCGCTCTGGCGGCACCGTCCCGCCGCAAAACTTGCGGCATCGGCGCGTTTGCGGTATCGGGCGCCAACCCCGGGAGGCCCCATGTCCGACGCGCCGAAAAAGCTGCACATCAAGACCTATGGCTGTCAGATGAACGTCTATGACAGCGAGCGCATGGCCGAGGCGATGGGCGTGCAGGGCTATACCCTGACCGACGATCCGGCCGAGGCCGACATGGTGCTGCTCAACACCTGCCATATCCGCGAAAAGGCCGCCGAAAAGGTCTATTCCGATCTGGGCCGGCTGCGCCCCTTCAAGGAGGCGAAACCGGGCCTGACGATCGGTGTCGCGGGCTGTGTCGCGCAGGCCGAGGGCGAGGAGATCATGCGCCGGATGCCGCTGGTCGATCTGGTGGTGGGCAGCCAGAACTACCACCGCCTGCCCGAGATGGTGGCGGCGGTGGCGCGCGGCGAGCGCCCGGTGGACACCGAATTCCCCGCCGAGGACAAGTTCGACAAGCTTCCCGAACGCCCGGTGCAGACCCGCCCCACCGCCTTTCTGACCGTGCAGGAGGGCTGCGACAAGTTCTGCGCCTTCTGCGTCGTGCCCTATACGCGCGGCGCCGAACTCTCGCGCCCGGTGGCCCGCATCCTGTCGGAGGCGGAAAAGCTGGTGGCCAAGGGGGTGCGCGAAATCACGCTTCTGGGTCAGAACGTCAACGGCTATCACGGCGAGGGGCCGGAGGGCGTCTGGGGCCTTGGCCGTCTGGTGCGGGCGCTGGCCCGGATCGACGGGCTGGACCGCATCCGCTACACCACGAGCCACCCCAATGACATGGCCGAGGATCTGATCGACGCGCATGGCGACGAACCGAAGCTGATGCCCTATCTGCATCTGCCGGTGCAATCGGGCTCGGACCCGATCCTGAAGGCGATGAACCGCAAGCATACCGCCGAGGACTATCTGCGCCTGGTCGGGCGGCTGCGGGCGGCGCGGCCCGATCTGGTGCTGTCGTCGGATTTCATCGTCGGCTTCCCCGGCGAGACCGAGGCCGATCATCAGGCCAGCCTCGATCTGATCCGTGCCGTGGGCTTTGGCGCGGCGTTCTCGTTCAAATATTCGCCGCGTCCGGGCACGCCCGCCGCCAGCCGCACCCCGGTCGCGGCCGAGGTGGCGGATGCCAGGTTGCAGGAGCTGCAGGCGCTGATCACCGCGCAGCAGAAGGCCACGCAGCTCTCGATGGTCGGGCGCGCCGTGGGCGTGCTGTTCGAGAAACCCGGCCGTCTGCCCGGGCAATGGGTCGGCAAGTCGGATTACCTGCATGCGGTGCATGTGGCGGCCGAGGGCATCGGCCCGGGCACATTGGCGCAGGTGAGAATCACCGCCTCGGCGCCGAATTCGCTGGCGGGCGAACTGCTCTGACCCGCTGGGGCAGTCCGGGACAGCGTTCCCGATAACGGGGCCGTTCGGGCCTTTGCGCCGAAACTGTCCCAATTCATGCGGATTGCGCCCCGGTTTGTTCCCGCTGGCGCCACAATAACCGGGCGAAAGCCCTTTCCTTGGCTCAAGGTTTTGTTACTGTGGTTCATGTTCGTTAACGCCCCGGTCCGGCCCGGCCGGGGTGGTCCATATCGAGGAGGCGTGGGGGATGACAAGATTGACCCTGGGGGGCAAACCCGTGGTCGCGGTCTTCGGGGCGGCGGCTCTGGTGCTGGCGGCTTCGCTGGGTCCGGTGGCGGCGCAGCAAAAGGCCGAAACCTACATGCCGGCGATCTGGATCGACCCCGACGGCTGCGAGCACTGGGCGATGGATGACGGCGCCGAGGGCTACATGGATGCGCGCAAGACCCGCGACGGTCGCCCGGTCTGCCACCGCAATGTCTGCGGCGTGTTGCAGACCGACACGCTTTTCGCCACCGACAGCACCAAGCTGACCGCTTCGGGGCGCAGCGCGCTGCAAAAGTTCTTCCGGTCTGCCCAGGCGCGCAGCTTCATCATCACCGGCCATACCGACAGCCGCGCCTCGGATGAATACAACATGCGCCTGTCCAAGGGCCGCGCCGAGGCCGTGGCGGGCGTGGCGCAGCAGGTCGGCGCCCCGGTGCTGGCGGTGAACTGGTATGGCGAGCGGATGCCGAAAGCGACCAACGCCACCGCCGCGGGCATGGCACAGAACCGTCGCGTCGAAGTGATCTGCGTGAAGTGAGGGGCACCACGATGAACGGAACGAAACTTCTGCTTCTGGGGGCTGCGGCGCTGGCTCTGGCGGCCTGTGATGAAAGCTATGGCCCCGACAAGTCGATCGACCGCGGCATCAACGCCCACCATCTGAGCACGCTCAAGGCCGGGGTCTGGGTCGATCCCGAGGGCTGCGATCACTGGATCATCGATGACGGCGTCGAGGGCTACATGACCGCGCGCGTCGATGATTACGGCAAGCCGATCTGCTCGGGCGCGGCGCCGCCGAACACCGCCGTCGGCCCGTTCAAGGATGGATCACCGATCAGCGACCCGCTTTGATTGGGAAATCAGCATCTGCCTGAAATTTGGGCGGTCCGGTCGCGCAGTGCCCTGCGCGGCCGCTTTCCATTGGTGCAGGCGCATTTTTTTCCCGCGGGCTGGTTTTGCGCAAACCATTGCTTGCGTGAGAGCCGGGTGGGGTGCACCATATCTTTGAGCCACGCCAACCAAGGGAGACGTTGTTGGGCTTCAGCGCGATCACACCCCCGCCCCGCACTCAGGAGGCTTACGAGACGCTTCTTGAGTATCCCGACAACCGGTTGCTGATTGACCTTTGCGGCGAGTTTGACCGCAATCTGGCGCAGATCGAGCACAAGCTCTCGGTGCATATCCTGCGCCGCGGCAATCAGCTGGCGGTCGTCGGCACGCCCGACGCGCAGGGGCTGGCCGGGGGGGTGCTCAATGCGCTTTATGCCCGGCTGGAGGCGGGCAAGCCCATCGACGCGGGCGAGATCGACGCGGCGATCCGGATGTCGGATCTGGGCCATGACGGCGTGTCCGTCGATGAACAGCTGGAGATGTTCGCGGCCGGGAAATACGAGATCCGCACCCGCAAGAAACAGGTCGAACCGCGGACAGAGGCGCAAAAGGCCTATGTGCGGGCGCTGTTCGAGCATGAGATGGCCTTTGGCATCGGTCCCGCGGGGACGGGGAAAACCTATCTGGCCGTCGCTGTCGGCGTGACCATGCTGATCGGCGGGCTGGTCGACAAGATCATCCTGAGCCGTCCCGCGGTCGAGGCGGGCGAGCGTCTGGGCTTTCTGCCCGGCGACATGAAGGACAAGGTCGACCCCTACATGCAGCCGCTTTACGACGCGCTGAACGACTTTCTGCCTGCCAAGCAGATGGCCAAGCTGATGGAGGAAAAGCGCATCGAAATCGCGCCTCTGGCCTTCATGCGCGGGCGCACGCTGTCGAATGCCTTTGTCGTTCTGGACGAGGCGCAGAACGCCACGACGATGCAGATGAAGATGTTCCTGACCCGTCTGGGGCAGGGGAGCCGCATGGTGATCACCGGCGATCGCACGCAGATCGACCTGCCGCGCGGCACCGCCTCCGGCCTTGCCGATGCCGAACGCATCCTGGGCGGGGTGAAGGGGATCGCCTTCAACTATTTCACCGCCGCCGATGTGGTGCGTCACCCGCTTGTGGCGCGGATCATTGACGCCTATGAACGGTCGGATGAAGGAACCGCTGGTTGATTGTCTGATCGAGGAACCGGCCTGGCAGGGGATCGACCTTGCCGGGCTTTCGGAACGTGTGGCCCGGGTGGTCCTGACCGATCAGGAGCTTGACCCGGAGGCCTGGGAAATCAGCCTGATCGGCTGCGACGATGCCCGGATCGCCGATCTGAACGCCGAATTCCGCGGCAAGCCCAGCCCGACGAATGTGCTGTCCTGGCCCGCGCAGGATCTGGCGGCCGAGGAGGATGGCGACGAGCCGTATTTCCCCGAGCCCTTCGTGCCGGGCGAGCGCGATTCCCTGGGCGATATCGCGATTGCCTTTCAGACCTGCACGCGCGAGGCCGAGGCCGCGGGCAAATCCGTTCACGATCATGTCACACATCTGGTGATACATGGCGTTTTGCATCTTCTGGGCTATGACCATGTGCGCGACGCAGACGCGCAGTTGATGGAAAGCATCGAAGTGCGTATCCTGACCGCCCTGGGGATTTCCAATCCCTACGAGATCTAGCCCCGCCGGGGCACATTTGGAAGGAACGATGGGACAAGTCGCAGACGGAAGCAATTCCGCCGCCGCCGCGCCCGCTTCGGAACCCGAAGCCGGCGAGAGTAGCAACGAACCTCAGCCTAGAGGCTTTTTCGGGCGCATATTGGGGGCGCTTGGCGCCTCTCCGGGCGAGGCCGATCCCGCCGAGGCGCAATCCGCCGCCGCTGCGGCCGCCCCTCTGGGCCTGCCGGGGCTGGGCAACCTGCGCAAGATGCGGGTGGGCGATGTCGCCGTGCCGAAGGCCGAAATCGTCGCCGTTCCGGTCACCACCCCCCGCGACGAGCTGGTCGAGGTCTTCCGCACCCAGGGCTATTCGCGCCTGCCGGTGTTCAAGGACACGCTCGACAGTCCGATGGGGCTGGTGCACCTGAAGGATCTGGCGCTGGCGCATGGCTTTGGCGGCGCCCCGGGCCGGTTCTCGCTGCGCAAGCTGTTGCGCCCGCTGCTGTATGTGCCGCCCTCGATGCCGATTGGCGTGCTGCTGCAAAAGATGCAGCTGCAACGCATCCATATGGCGCTGGTGATCGACGAATATGGCGGGGTGGACGGTCTGGTGACGCTCGAAGACCTGATCGAGCAGGTGATCGGCGAGATCGAGGACGAACATGACGAGGAAGAAGACGGTCTGTGGAAGCTGGAAAAGCCCGGTCAATGGCTGGTGCAGGCCCGCACGCCGCTGACCGATTTCGAGGCCGAGATCGGGATGAAACTGGCCGATGCGGCGGAAGGCGCCGAGATCGACACTTTGGGCGGGCTTGTCTTCATGCAGATCGACCGCGTGCCGACCCGGGGCGAGGTGATCGTGGCGGAAAACGGCGTCGAATTCGAGGTGGTGGACGCCGATCCGCGCCGGGTCAAGCGGCTGCGGGTGCGGCTGCCGGGCGTTGCCGCCGAATAGACTGAACAGAACGGAACTTCCATGCGCGTGCCCCCGCTTTATAATCCCGCGGTCAAGATCCTTGTCTGGGGGCTGGCCGCGCTCCTTGGGGCGGGGGTGGCGCTGGGACAGGCGCCCTTCGGGCTGTGGGGCGTGGCGCTGATTGCGCTCTCGCTTCTGATCGCAATGGGGCAGGCGACCTCGCCCTTTCGGGTCGGGCTGGCGGCGGGCAGCGGCTATGCGGCGCTGGCGATGTTCTGGATCGTCGAGCCCTTCTTCGTCGAGCCCGAGATCTACGGCTGGATGGCGCCTTTCGCGCTGATCTTCATGGCCTTGGGCATGGGGCTCTTCTGGGCCTTGGGCATGAGCCTTGGCGCGCGGCTGGGGGGCGCTTCGGTCTCGCGCGCCGCGGGCGTCGCCCTCGGGCTTTTCGGCGCCGATCTGCTGCGCAGCTACATCTTCACCGGGCTGCCCTGGGTGCTGTTCGGCCATATCTGGATCGACACGCCGCTGTCGCAGGGCGCGGCCCTTGTCGGCGCGATGGGGCTGAGCGCGCTGACGCTGGGTCTCGCCGTGCTGCCCTGGCTGATGCCGCGGGCGAACTGGCGCCTGCCCGCGGCGGGCGTTTCGGCGGCGGTGATCGCGGCGCTTTGGGGGGCGGGCAGCTGGCAGCTGGCGCAGCCGGTGCCGCCGCGCGCGACGCCGGTCAATCTGCGCATCGTGCAGCCCAATGCGCCGCAGGATCTGAAATGGCGCCCCGAATACGCCGAGGAATTCTTCTTCCGCCATCTTGATCTGACCGCGCAGCCGCCTGCGCCCGGCAAGGCGGCGCCCGATCTGGTCCTCTGGCCGGAAACCGCGGTGCCGTTTTTGCTCGATCGCGCGGGTGATGGCCTGAAGATGATCGCCGAGGCGGCGCGCGGCGCCCCCGTCGCTGTCGGCATCCAGCGCGAGGAGGGGCTGCGCTATTTCAATGCGCTGGCGATGATCGAGGCGGGCGGCAAGATCGGCCCGGTCTATGACAAGGTGCATCTGGTGCCCTTTGGCGAATATATCCCCTTTGGCGATGCGCTGGCGCGGTTCGGCATCACCGCCTTTGCCGCGCGCGAGGGCAACGGCTATTCGGCGGGCACGGCGCGCAAGCTTCTGGATCTGGGGCGGCTTGGCCTTGTGCAGCCGCTCATTTGCTACGAGGCGGTCTTTCCGCAGGACATGCATTCCGATCGCCGCCCGGACTGGCTGTTGCAGATCACCAATGACGCCTGGTTCGGCGAGATGTCAGGCCCGGTGCAGCATCTGGTGCAGGCGCGGTTTCGGGCGATCGAATTCGGCCTGCCCTTGGCGCGGTCGGCCAATACCGGGATTTCGGCGCTGATCGATGCGCGCGGCCGGGTGGTGGAAAGCCTCGGCATGGGGCAGCAGGGCGTGATCGATGCGGCCTTGCCCGGGTCCTTGCCCGCGCCGCCCTATGCCCGCACCGGCGACGGACCCTGGCTTGCAGGTCTTATCGCCGCAGTTGTGCTGGTTTGGGCGCTTGGGCGCAAATCGCGCGTTGACCGTCGCCGGATCGGGGGCTAGCGTCCCCCCACCACTCCAACGGCTTCCTGGCGGGGTGGGAACACATCAATGGAGCACTTCCCCATGTCACGTTCTAACTATGTCTTCACTTCCGAGTCCGTCTCGGAGGGTCACCCCGACAAGGTCTGCGACCGCATCTCCGATGCCGTTCTGGATGCCTTCCTTGCCGAAGAACCGAATGCCCGCGTCGCCTGCGAGACCTTCGCCACCACCAATCAGGTGGTTGTCGGTGGGGAAGTGGGTCTTTCCGACAAGGCGAAACTGGCCGAGTTCATGGGCCGAATCGACGGGATCGTGCGCGATTGCGTCAAGGATATCGGCTATGAACAGGACGCCTTCCACTGGGCGACGCTGAACTTCGCCAATTACCTGCACCCGCAATCGGCGCATATTTCGCAAGGCGTCGACAAGGACGGGGCGGGCGATCAGGGCATCATGTTCGGCTATGCGACCGACGAGACGCCCGAGCTGATGCCCGCGCCGATCCAATATGCGCATGCGATCCTGCGCCGTCTGGCCGAGGTGCGCAAATCCGGCAAGGAGCCGACGCTCGGCCCGGATGCGAAATCGCAGCTGTCGGTGCGCTACGAGGATGGCAAGCCGGTTGGCGTCACCTCGATCGTGCTCTCGACGCAGCACAAATACGAAAGCCAGACCTCGGACGACATCCGCGCCATCGTCGAACCCTATATCCGCGAAGTGCTGCCCGCGGGCTGGATTGACGAAAAGACCGAATGGTGGGTGAACCCGACCGGGACCTTTGTGATCGGTGGGCCGGATGGCGACGCGGGTCTGACCGGGCGCAAGATCATCGTCGACACCTATGGTGGCGCGGCGCCGCATGGCGGCGGGGCGTTCTCGGGCAAGGACCCGACCAAGGTGGACCGCTCGGCCGCTTATGCCGCGCGCTATCTGGCGAAGAACGTGGTGGCCGCGGGTCTGGCGAAGCGCTGCCTGATTCAGGTCTCCTATGCGATCGGTGTGGCGAAGCCCTTGTCGATCTACGCCGACACCTATGGCACGGGCGAATTGCCGGATGCGGAAATCGAACGGATCGTGGCGGAATGCATGGATCTGACGCCGCGCGGCATCCGCACGCAGCTGGATCTGAACCGCCCGATCTATGCGCGCACCTCGGCCTATGGCCATTTCGGCCGCGCGCCGGAAGCCGATGGCGGCTTCAGCTGGGAGCGCACCGATCTGGTCGAGGCGCTGAAGAAAGCGGTCTGAGCCGGTTTCAAAAGATCACGGGGAAGGGGGCTTCGGCCCCCTTTTTCATGCGTTGCAGGGTATTTCGCCTCGGGATTGCCCGAGGCGAAATCATCGCCGCGCGTCCCCCCTTGACCGCGAACCCCTTTGCGCCCTAAGGCGCAGCCCCATGACCGAGAGCCCCGCCCCCCCCGAGACCGCCGCGCCCGCCCCGCAACCGGAGTGGCGCAATTTCTATGGCCGCCGCTCGGGCAAGACGATGCGGGCCTCGCAAAAGACCTATATCAGCGAGGATCTGGCCTCGCTCACCCCCGCGGGCATCTCGAAAGAGGACAATCCGGGGCGCGAGATCCTTGATCCCGGCACGATCTTCGGCAAGGACGCGGCCCTGTGGCTTGAGGTCGGCTTCGGCGGCGGCGAGCATATGGTGCATATGGCTGCCCGCAACCCGGGGGTGAACATCCTCGGCTGCGAACCCTTCATCAACGGTGTCGCGATGCTTTTGGGCAAGATCCGCACCGCGGGGGTGTCCAACGTCGCGATCTGGCCGGGCGATGTGCGCGACGTGATGGAGGTGCTGCCCGAGGGCTGCATCGCCAAGGCCTTCCTGAATTATCCCGACCCCTGGCACAAGCGCCGCCACCATCGCCGCCGCTTCGTGACGCCCGGTTATCTGGGCGCGCTGTTCCGCATCCTTGCCCCGGGCGCCGAATTCCGCGTCGCCACCGATATCCCGAATTACATGGAGCAGGCGCTGATCGAGGCGCCGAAGGCCGGGTTTGACCTTGTCGCCCATTCCGGCACGCCTTGGGACGACTGGCTTTCGACCCGGTATGAGCAAAAGGCGCTGCGCGAAGGCCGGGTGCCCGATTACGCCACCTTCCGCAAGCCGTAAGCCGCGAAAGGGCGTATTTGCGCCAAGAAAAAGCAGGGGCTTTTCGGTCGGGGCGCGGTGCGCTAACAGGACCCTGACATTCAGGGAGGCTTTCATGTCCGCTCACGGTTCCCCCATTCGCATGACCTCGCGCAGGGGCGGCCCGCTTTCGGGCGTGGCCGCGGTGCCGGGTGACAAGTCGATCTCGCATCGGGCGCTTATCCTTGGGGCGCTCTCGGTGGGCACGACGCGGATCACCGGGCTGCTTGAAGGCCAGGACGTGCTGGATACGGCCAAGGCGATGCAGGCCTTTGGCGCCACCGTGACCCGCACCGGCCCCGGCGCCTGGACGGTCGAGGGGGTGGGGGTCGGCGGCTTCGCCGAACCGGCCGAGGTGATCGATTGCGGCAATTCGGGCACCGGCGTGCGGCTGATCATGGGCTGCATGGCGACGAGCCCGATCACGGCCACCTTCACCGGCGATGCGAGCCTGCGCAAGCGGCCGATGGGGCGGGTGACCGATCCGCTGGCGCTGTTCGGGGCGCGGTCTTACGGGCGCGCGGGCGGGCGGTTGCCGATGACGCTGGTCGGCGCGGCCGAGCCGGTGCCGGTCACTTACACGACGCCGATGGCCTCGGCGCAGGTGAAATCGGCGGTGCTTCTGGCGGGGCTCAACGCGCCGGGGCAGACCGTGGTGATCGAAAAGACGCCGACCCGCGATCACACCGAGCGGATGCTGCGCGGCTTTGGCGCCGAGGTGACGGTCGAAGCCACGCCCGAGGGCAACCGGATCACCCTGCAGGGCCAACCGGAGTTGCGCGCGCAAGAGGTGGCGGTGCCGCGTGATCCCTCCTCGGCGGCCTTTCCGGTCTGCGCGGCGCTGCTGGTGCCGGGTTCGGACATCCTTGTGCCGGGGGTCAGCCAGAACCCGACGCGCAACGGGCTGTTCCTGACCCTGCGCGAGATGGGCGCCGATATCGAATTTCTCAATGAACGCGAGGAGGGCGGCGAGCCTGTGGCCGATCTGCGCGTGCGTCACTCGGCGCTCAGCGGCATCGCAGTGCCGCCCGAACGCGCCGCCGCCCAGATCGACGAATATCCCGTGTTGGCGGCGCTGGCCGCCTGCGCCACCGGCACCACGGTGATGCGCGGCGTGCATGAGCTGCGGGTGAAGGAAAGCGACCGCATCGCGGCGATGGCGCGCGGCCTCGAAGCCTGCGGCGTGCGTGTCGAGGAAGACGAAGACACGCTGATCGTGCACGGGCTTGGGCCGGAGGGCGTGCCCGGCGGCGCCACCGTCGCCACCCATATCGACCACCGCATCGCGATGAGCTTTCTGGTGCTTGGGCTTGTGTCGCAGCAGCCGATCTCGGTCGATGACGGCTCGCCGATCGCGACCTCCTTCCCAGCTTTCGAGGATCTGATGCGCGATCTTGGCGCCACGATCACCCGGGACTAAGGTCGAAAGGGCGTATTTGCGCCAAGAAAAAGCCCATGGTTTTTCCTGGTCCAAATACGCAAATTGCAACGTAGAAGCCCCGAGCGAGGTTCAGAATGATTTTCACCGTGGCCATCGATGGGCCTGCCGCGGCGGGCAAGGGCACGATTTCGCACGCCGTGGCCGCGCGGTTCGGCTTTGCGCATCTCGACACCGGGGCGCTTTATCGCGCCGTCGGCGTCAAGGGCGGCGATCCGGTCGCCGCCGCGCGCGGGCTGACGCCCGGGGATCTGGCGCGGGATGATCTGCGCACGCTGGACGCCGGGCAGGCGGCCTCGAAGGTCGCCGTCATCCCCGAGGTGCGGCAGGCGCTTCTCGATTTCCAGCGCGACTTCGCGCGGCGCGCGGGCGGCGCGGTGCTGGATGGGCGCGACATTGGCACCGTCATCTGCCCCGAAGCCGAGGTGAAGCTGTTCGTGACCGCCAGTGCCGAGGTGCGGGCGCATCGGCGCTGGCTGGAGGTCGGCGGCGACGCCGCGCAGGTGCTGGCCGAGGTGAAGGAGCGCGACGCCCGCGACATGACCCGGGCCGATGCGCCGCTCAAACCCGCGGCCGATGCGGTGGTGATCGACACCTCGGATTTGAGCATTGACGCGGCGATTGCGGCGGCCTGCGCGGTGGTATCCGAACGGCTGTGCAGATAAGCGCAGAAGCTTTCGTTGCTTCGCGCGGTTGTGCGCATATCTTGGCGTCATACGCTCAACCGCGAAAGGATGCCCCTCGATGCTGCTTGATACCCTGACCTGGCGCTATGCGACGAAAAAGATGGACCCGGCCAAGGCCGTTTCCGAAGACAAGGTCGAAAAGATCCTGACCGCGGCGCAGATGGCGCCGACCTCCTCGGGGCTGCAACCCTTTGAAATTCTGGTCATCACCAACAAGGAGCTGCGCGCGAAGATCTCGGCCGCGGCTTTCGGGCAGACGCAGATCGTGGACGGCTCGCATCTGCTCGTCTTTGCCGCCTGGGACAATTACACCGCCGAGCGCATCGATGCCGTCGTCGATCTGCATGTCGCCGAACGCGGCATTCCGCGTGAGATGCTTGCCGCCTATTATGACAATCTGAAAGCCAATTACCTTGCCCGCAGCGCGGAGGTGAACGCCGCCCATGCCGCGCATCAGGCCTATATCGCCTTTGGCATCGCGCTGGCGCAGGCGGCCGAGCTTGAGGTCGACGCGACGCCGATGGAAGGTTTCGATCCGGCCGCGGTGGATGAAATCCTGGGTCTGCGGGAAAAGGGCCTGCGCGCCGTCACGCTGATGCCGCTGGGCTACCGCGCGACCGAGGGCGACTGGCTCGCCGGCATGAAGAAGGTGCGCAAGCCGCTTTCGGAGCTGGTGACCCGCATCGACTGAGGCACCGGGGCCGAAAACCCTTGCCCCACAGGCGATTCCCGCCTATAGGGGCCACGTCCACGGGGGCAGGCGCAGGTCTGCCCCCTTCGGCATACGCAACGAAAGACCGGCGGAGCCAACCGCATGGCCAGAAAACCCATATAAAGGAAACTTGAACGCATGTGCGCCAAAGCTAGCATGGAAGAATTCGAAGCCCTTCTGAAGGAAAGCTTCGAGATCGACACCCCCCAGGAAGGGTCTGTCGTCAAGGGCAAGGTCATCGCCATCGAGGCGGGCCAGGCCATCATCGACGTCGGCTACAAGATGGAAGGCCGCGTCGATCTGAAAGAATTCGCGAATCCCGGTGAAGCTCCCTCGATCGCCGTTGGCGACGAGGTCGAAGTTTACCTCGATCGCGTCGAAAACGCCCGTGGCGAAGCCGTCATCTCGCGCGAGAAAGCCCGTCGCGAAGAAGCCTGGGACCGTCTCGAAAAAGCCTATGCCTCGGAAGAGCGCGTCGATGGCGCCATCTTCGGTCGCGTCAAGGGCGGCTTCACCGTCGATCTCGGCGGCGCCGTGGCCTTCCTGCCGGGCTCGCAAGTTGACGTCCGTCCGGTGCGCGATGCCGGCCCGCTCATGGGTCTCAAGCAGCCGTTCCAGATCCTCAAGATGGACCGTCGTCGTGGCAACATCGTCGTGTCGCGTCGTGCCATCCTTGAAGAATCGCGTGCCGAACAGCGCGCCGAAGTCATCGGCAACCTGACCGAAGGTCAGATCGTCGACGGCGTGGTGAAGAACATCACCGAATACGGTGCCTTCGTTGATCTGGGCGGCGTCGATGGCCTGCTGCACGTCACCGACATGGCCTGGCGCCGCGTCAACCACCCGTCGGAGATCCTCACGATCGGCGAGACCGTCAAGGTCCAGGTCGTCAAGATCAACAAGGACACCCATCGTATCTCGCTCGGCATGAAACAGCTGCTGAACGACCCGTGGGATTCGGTCGAGACCAAGTTCAGCTTGGGCTCGGTGCACAAGGGCCGTGTCACCAACATCACCGATTACGGCGCCTTCGTGGAGCTGGAAGCCGGTGTCGAGGGTCTGGTTCACGTCTCGGAAATGTCCTGGACCAAGAAGAACGTCCACCCCGGCAAGATCGTTTCGACCTCGCAAGAAGTCGATGTCATGGTGCTCGAGATCGACACCGCGAAACGTCGTGTCTCGCTTGGCCTCAAGCAATGCCTGCGCAACCCGTGGGAAGCCTTTGCGGATGCCCATCCGGTCGGCAGCGTGATCGAGGGTGAAGTCAAGAACATCACCGAATTCGGTCTGTTCATCGGCCTTGAAAACGACATCGACGGCATGGTGCACCTGTCCGACCTGTCGTGGGACAAGCGCGGCGAAGAAGCGATCCAGGAATACCGCAAGGGCGACGTCGTGCGCGCGGCGGTCACCGAAGTCGACACCGACAAGGAACGCATCTCGCTCTCGATCAAGGCGCTCGATGCCGACACCTTCTCGGATGCGGTTGATGGCGTGAAACGGGGTTCGGTGATCACCGTGAACGTCACCGCGATCGAAGACGGCGGCATCGAGGTCGAATACAACGGCATGAAGTCCTTCATCCGCCGTTCGGATCTGGCCCGCGACCGTGCCGACCAGCGCCCCGAGCGCTTCCAGGTCGGCGATCACGTCGATGTGCGCGTTGTCAACATCGACAGCAAGACCCGCAAGCTGGGCGTGTCGATCAAGGCGCGCGAGATCGCCGAAGAGAAGGAAGCCGTGGAACAATACGGTTCCTCCGACTCGGGCGCCTCGCTCGGCGACATCCTCGGCGCCGCGCTCAAGGGCCGCGAATAATCTTTCCCGCAAGGGATCGGAAAGGCCCCGCCGGTGCGGGGCCTTTTGTTTTGCGCGATTCGCCACGGGCCGCGGGGCGGTGGAAAACCGGCTTTCCGCGGGGTAAGCCGATGGGGGACTGCGTCCGAGCGCCGCAGATCGGCGCCGAAACTGCGCGGACAGGCGATAATTTCCCGCCTTTCCAAGCCATTGCTGTTTGTGTCGCGGAAAATTCCTCCTATAGTCGGCGCAAGAACCAGTCCGGGTCGAGCCGGATGACGGGGGAGATGACGCATGATCCGCTCTGAATTGATCGCCAAGATCGCCGAAGAGAATCCGCATCTGTTTCAGCGCGACGTGGAGAAGATCGTTAACACGATCTTCGACGAGATCATCGAGGCGATGGCCCGCGGTGATCGTGTCGAGCTGCGCGGCTTTGGCGCCTTTTCGGTGAAGAAACGGGACGCTAGAACCGGGCGCAATCCGCGCACCGGCACTTCGGTCGCGGTTGAGGAAAAACACGTGCCCTTCTTCAAGACCGGCAAGCTTCTGCGCGACCGGCTGAACGGGGGAGAGGAGTAAGACCCGATGTTCCGCGCGATCCGCTACCTGTTCCTGGCTGTGCTCATCCTTGTTCTGGTGACGCTGGCGATGTCCAACCGCGAGGTGGTGACGCTGAGCCTGCTGACCTCCGAGGTCGAGGCTTTCGTGGGCTTCAACCTGCATCTGCCGGTGCCGCTGTTCTTCGTCTTCTTCGGCGGCATGGTGCTGGGTCTGGCGGTGGGCTTCGTCTGGGAATATCTGCGCGAGCATCGTTTCCGCAAGACCGCCCGCAAGGCGACGAAACAGGCCGCGACGCTGGAGCGCGAACTGGGTCGGCTGAAGGAAAAGACGCAGGGCCCGAAGGACGAGGTTCTGGCGCTGCTCGACAAGCCGCGCGCCTGAGGGCGCCGTGGTCACTGTCGCCGTCAACCGCGGTCGCCCCGGCGGGGTGCGCTGCAAGATCTGCGGGCTGAGAACACTGGCCGATGTGGAGGCTGCCGCTGCGGCGGGGGCGGGCTACATCGGCCTTGTGTTTTTCCCCCGCTCGCCCCGGCATCTGGAGCTTCCCGCCGCCCGCGATCTGGCGCTGGCCGCGCCGGTGGGTCTGGCCAAGGTCGGGCTTGTGGTCGATGCCGACGATGCGACCTTGCAGGCGATCACCGATGCGGTGCCGCTTGACATGCTGCAACTTCATGGGCGCGAAAGCCCCGCCCGGGTGGCGGCGGTGAAGGCGCGGTTCGGCCTGCCGGTGATGAAGGCTCTGGGCGTGGCCGAGGCCGCCGATCTGGCGGCGATTGCCGAATATGAGGCCGTGGCGGACCAGATCCTGGTCGATGCGAAAGCGCGCAAGGGCGCGGCGCTGCCCGGTGGCAACGGGCTTGCCTTTGACTGGCGGCTGATTGCCGGGCGGCAATGGCAGCGGCCCTGGATGCTGGCAGGCGGGCTGACGCCCGGGAACGTGGCCGAGGCGGTCCGGCTGACCGGGGCGGCTCAGGTCGATGTGTCTTCGGGGGTGGAATCCGCGCCCGGGGTCAAGGACGCGGCCCGGATCGCCGCCTTTGTTGCGGCGGCCCAAGGGTAGGGTGGGGGCGCTGCCCCCACACCCCCGGGATATTTGTGGCAAGATAAAGAGCAGGAACTTTACCCCGAGGGGGGGGCGCGCTATCTGCTGCTGGCGCGCAGGATACAGGGGATGGCGATGGCGGAAGATCGGCTCAACAGTTTCATGACGGCCCCGGACGAGAGCGGCCGGTTCGGCATTCACGGCGGGCGCTTCGTGTCCGAAACGCTGATGCCGCTGATCCTTGAACTCGAGGCGCAATACGAGCACGCCAAGACCGACCCGAGCTTCTGGGCCGAGATGGAGGCGTTGTGGAAGCATTACGTCGGCCGTCCCTCGCCGCTTTATTTGGCGCCGCGGATGACCGAGGAGCTGGGCGGCGCCAAGATCTATCTGAAGCGCGAGGAGCTGAACCACACCGGCGCGCACAAGATCAACAACGTGCTGGGGCAGATCCTGCTGGCGCGGCGCATGGGCAAGACCCGGATCATCGCCGAGACCGGGGCGGGCCAGCATGGCGTGGCGACCGCCACCGTTTGCGCGAAGTTCGGGCTGCAATGCATTGTTTACATGGGCGCCACCGACGTGGAACGGCAGGCGCCGAACGTGTTCCGGATGAAGTTGCTCGGCGCCGAGGTGGTGCCGGTGACCTCGGGGCGCGGCACGCTGAAAGACGCGATGAACGACGCGCTGCGCGATTGGGTGACCAATGTCCGCGACACCTTTTACTGCATCGGCACCGTCGCGGGGCCGGCGCCCTATCCGGCGATGGTGCGCGATTTCCAGTCGATCATCGGCCGCGAAACCCGCTGGCAGCTGGAGGAACAAGAGGGCGAGGGCCGTCTGCCCGACACGATCATCGCCTGTGTCGGTGGCGGCTCGAACGCCATGGGGCTGTTCCATCCGTTCCTTGATGACCCGTCGGTGCGCATCATCGGCGTCGAAGCCGGGGGGCTGGGCGTCGATGACCGGATGCAGCATTGCGCGTCCCTGACCGGCGGGCGGCCGGGCGTGCTGCATGGCAACCGCACTTATCTGCTGCAGGATGCGGACGGGCAGATCCTTGAGGGGCATTCGATCTCGGCGGGCCTTGATTATCCGGGCATCGGGCCGGAGCACAGCTGGCTGCACGATATCAAGCGCGCCGAATATGTGAGCATCACCGATGCCGAGGCGCTGGAGGCGTTCCAGTTCTGCTGCCGCACCGAAGGCATCATTCCGGCCTTGGAAAGCAGCCATGCGCTGGCGCATGTGATGAAGATTGCGCCGGGGCTGCCGAAAGACCATATCATCGTGGTCAACCTCTCAGGGCGGGGCGACAAGGACATCTTCACCGTCGCCAAGCATCTGGGCGTCGAGATGAAGGTCTGATCCGCCGCGACGACAGCGCGACCCAAGGCGGCGCCTTCGGGCGCCGTTTGTTTTTGTTCGCACCGCGGGGCCGGTCGGGCCTCACTTGTCGCGCTGGTGCTTTTTCTTCGCCTTCTTTTCGGCGCCCGTCGTCTGCATCAGCTCTGTCAGATCGCGGCGCATCAGCTTTGCAAACCATTGCGAGGCCGCCCCGGCCATTTCGGCCAGATCCTGCATCCGCGCGTCCTCCTCGGCCTGGGCAAGGGCCGTCAGCCGGTCAACCAGCGGCGCGATCTCGCGCCGGTGCCGCTCGGCCAGACCGGCGCGCAACAGCGCCCAGGGGTTCGGATCGGCGGTGAAGAAATCGCGCCGCAGCCCGGGCTTGCGGCTGACCTGCACCAGACCGGCCTGCCGCAATTCCTTGAGCGCGACCGAAACATTCGAGCGCGACAGGCCAAGACCCGTCGCCAGATCCTCGGCCGAGGGGGTGTCGGTGGCCCGCCAGATCGCGGCCAGGCATTGCCCGGCGGCGCGGCTGAGCCCGAAGGCGCTGGCCAGATCGGCGAAAAGCTGCGTCAGATCCGAGGGGGCAGGCGCGGTCATGGGGCCTCTTCAAGCGGCGGGACGGCGGGTCAGGTGCACGGCGCTACGTTGCCGCCAAGGCGTGCCCGGCGCAAGCGTGATCGGCGGGAAATCGGCGTGGCGGGGCGCATCGGGCCAAAGCTGCGGCTCCAGCGCCACCCCGGCATGGGCGCCATAGGGGCTGCCCATCAGCCCGGGGAAGGGGGCGGAGTGAAGCGCGCGGCCGTCATAGACCTGCAACCCCGGCGCGTCCGTGTGCAGATCAAGGCTCACGCCCTTTGCCCCCGTCAGCCGCGCCACGGGGCGCAAGCCACTGCCTGACAGGCAGAAATTGTGATCGACCGGGGGCAGCTCGGGCAGCGGCCGGGGGGCGCGCAGATCAAGGGTCAGTGTCTCGACCGGCACCGGGGCCAGCGGCAGGTTTTCCGCATCGGTGGGCAGGATCTGATCGGCCGCGACCGAGAGGCAGTGCCCCGCCGTCGTCGCCGTGCCGTCCAGGTTCCAATAGGGGTGATGCGCCAGGTTCATCAGCGTCAGCGCATCGGTTTCGGCCGCAAGCGTGATTTCCAGCGTGGCCGGGGGCGTCAGCTGATAGCTGGCGCGGATCACCCGGTTGCCGGGCAGCGCCGCCGCGCCATCGGGCAGATCAAGGCGCAGCGTCACGGCTTCGGCTCCGGCCGCTTCGATCGTCCAGACCTGCTGCGAAATCCCCTCGGCGCCCGAATGCAGCAGGTTCGCGCCGTCATTGGGCTGCGCCTGCCAAAGGCGCCCGTCGAGCGTCACCTGCGCCCGGAAAAGCCGGTTCGCCACCGGTCCGACGACGGCACCGCACCAATGCAGGCGTTGTTCGTAAGCCGAGAGCAGGTCCGAGCCCAGCACCAGCGGCCAGGGCGTGCCCGCCAGCCGCAGATCCTGCAGCGTCGCCCCGAAGGTCAGGACACGGGCGGTCAGCTCGCCCGCGCGCAGCGTGATCGCCTCGACGCTCTGGCCGGTGGCGGTGGTGCCGAAACGGCGGATGTCTGATGTCATGGGGCCTCCCGCTCTGGTGATACTCCAGCACGGAAGGCCCGGAAGAACAAGGGATTACGGCGCGAGGCAGTCGCGCATCGCCTGGCCGAGCCCCGTCAGCACCGCGTTATAAAGCCCGGGCCCATAGCTCAGCGTCGAGCCCTCGGGGTCAAGGGCGGCGCCGCGTTTCGCCCCGGTGCCCTCAAGCAGGATCTCGACCTGTTTCGGATCGTGGTTCGCCTCGGGGAAGGCGCAGACGACGCGCTTGGCGCCCAGGCTGTCGCGCAGCTCGGCCAGATGCGCGGCGCCGGGATCGGCCGCATCGCCCATCGAGACCGAGCCCGCCGAGGTCAGACCGTAATGGCTGCTGAAATAGCCATAGGCATCGTGGAAGGTGACGAAGGGGCGGCCCTTGAGCGGCGCCAGGTCCGCCATCAGCTGCGCGTCGAGCGTTGCCAGCCGCAGCCGCGCCTGCGCCGCATTCGCGATATAGGTTGCGCCATGTTCGGGGTCGCGCCGCGCCAGTTCCGAGCCGATCAGCGTCAGCCATGTCCCCGCATTCACCGGCGACAGCCAGGCATGCGGGTCAAGCCCCTCGTGGTGGTGGTCTTCGCCATGCGCGTCGTGGTCTTCATGGGCGTGGTCGTGGTCATGGCCGCCGACATGCGGCTTGCCGCCGAAATCAAGCAGCAGCGTGCCCGGCGCATCCAGCAGCGCCACCGCCTTGCCCGGGCCTTGCAGCCCGTCGATCGCCCGATCAAGCCAGGGCGTCATCTCGGGGCCGACCCAAAGCACCAGATCGGCCTCTTGCAGCGCTGCCGCCTGGCTGGGTTTGAGCTGATAGGAATGCGCATTCCCCCCCTGTTCGAGCAGAACGGCGGGGCTGCCCAGATCGCCCATCACCTGCGCGACAAGCGAGTGCACCGGCGGAATGTCGGTCACCACCTTCGGCACCTCGGCAAGGGACGGGCTGGCAAGGGCGGACAGCAGCAGGGCGGTCAGGGCGGGGCGTTGCATGGGATTCCTCGGCAAGGCTTGCGGGTCGGGAGCCGGTTCTCTATGTTATGAGATAACAAGTCAAGCAAAATGTGATAGAGTAACATGAACGGCAAGACCGATCCGGGCCGCGCCTTCGCGCATCACGACCATGCGCATTGCGCGGGCGACACCTTGGCGCGCGCCGAGGCGGAGGCCGCGCGGCGGGGGCTGCGCTTTACCCCGGTGCGCAAGCGCGTGTTGCAGATCCTGCTGGAAGCGCACCGGGCGATGGGCGCCTATGAGGTGCTCGACCGGCTCTCGGCCGAGGGGTTCGGCAACCAGCCGCCCGTCGCCTATCGGGCGCTGGAATTTCTGGTCGAGGCGGGTCTGGCGCATCGGGTGCAGGGGCTGAATGCCTTTGCCGCCTGCATGCATCCCGGGGAAACCCATGCGCCGGTCTTCCTGATCTGCCGCGATTGCGACGCCGTGGCCGAGGCGCAGGCGGCGCCGGTGCGCGCGGCGCTCGATCAGGTGGCGGGGGCGCTTGGCTTTGCCGTCGAACGCGCCAGTTTCGAGGCGGTGGGGCTTTGCCCCGCCTGTCGTGCCCGGGCCGGGGCTGCGACATGATCCCCTTGATTTTCGCAGAAAATCTCTCGGTGCGGCACGGCGAGGCGGTGGTGCTGGCGGGGGTGGATTTCACCCTTGCGCCGGGCGAGATCGTGACTGTCGTCGGCCCGAACGGCTCGGGGAAATCGACGCTGATCCGGGCGCTGATCGGGCTGGAACCGGCGGCGACGGGGCGGGTTGTCCGCGCGCCCGGGCTGCGCATCGGCTATGTGCCGCAAAAGCTGCATATCGACGCCGGTCTGCCGATGACGGTGCGCCGTTTCCTGTCCTTGCCCCGGCGTGTCAGCGATGCCGCCGCCACTGCGGCGCTGGCCCGGGTCGGCGTGCCGGGGCTGGGGCCGCGGCCGCTCGCCCGGCTTTCGGGCGGGCAGTTCCAGCGCGTGCTGCTGGCCCGCGCGCTGCTGAGCGCGCCGCAGGTGCTGATCCTGGACGAGCCGACGCAGGGGCTGGATCAGCCCGGCACGGCGGCCTTTTACCGGCTGATCGAGGAGGTCCGGGCCGAGACCGGCGCCGCGGTGCTGATGGTCAGCCATGATCTGCATGTGGTGATGGCGGCCTCGGACCGGGTGGTCTGCCTCAACGGCCATGTCTGCTGCGCGGGCACGCCCAAGGTGGTCTCCGCCGCGCCGGAATATCGCGCGCTGTTCGGGCTGGGCACCGGCGGGGCCTTCGCGCTCTACCGCCATGTGCATGACCACGACCACGAGGCGGACGAGGGCCACGGTCACGACCCCGCCGCGCCGCACAAGGCGCATCCGCATGGCCATGTGCATGGACCGGAGTGCCGCCACGATGCTTGACGATTTCCTGACCCGGGCGACGCTGGGCGGCGTCGGGCTGACGCTGGCGACGGGGCCGCTCGGCTCTTTCGTGATCTGGCGGCGCATGGCCTATTTCGGTGATGCGACGGCACATGCCGCCATCCTTGGGGTGGCGCTGGCCTATGGCTTTGGCGTCTCGGTCTATGCGGGCACGCTCGCCGTGGCATTGGCGATGGCGCTGACGGTGGCCAGCCTGTCGGGGCGCGGCCATGCGATGGACACGGTTCTGGGGGTGCTCGCCCATTCGGCGCTGGCCTTCGGCCTTGTCGCGGCCTCGTTCTTTTCCGGGCTGCGCGTTGATCTTTCGGCCTTTCTGTTCGGCGACATCCTGGCGGTCAGCCGCACCGATCTGGCGGTGATCTGGGGGGGCTCGGCGCTGGTGGCGGCGGTGCTGGCCTGGCGCTGGCAGGGGCTTTTGACCGCCACGGTGAACGAGGAGCTGGCACAGGCCTCGGGGCTTGATCCGCGGCGCGAGCGGCTGGTGCTGGTGCTGGCACTGGCGCTGACGGTGGCGGTGGCGATCAAGATCGTCGGCGCGCTGCTGATCGCGGCGCTGCTGATCGTGCCCGCCGCGGCGGCGCGGCAGCTGGCGCGCAGCCCCGAGGCGATGGCACTTGGCGCCACCGCGCTTGGTGCGCTGGCGGTGCTGGGCGGGTTGCAGGCCTCGCTGGCTTTCGACACCCCGGCGGGGCCGTCGATCGTCGCGGTGGCGGCGGGGATCTTTGCGCTGACCCTCCTGCTGCGGCGCGCAGGCTAGGGGGCGCGGGGGGCGCCGCCCCCCGCGTCCCTGGTTTTGGGCTCAGATCTTTTCGAGCGTCGAGCTGCGCAAGAGCCGTTTCACATCGGCCAGCGTGCACAGGTCGGTGGCGGGCGTCATCACCGCCGCCGCCGCCGCTGCCGCGCCCCAGCGCAGCGCCTCGGGCAGGGGGAGGCCGCGGCCAAGGCTGAGGGTGAAGGCGGCAACGAAACTGTCGCCCGCGCCGACCTTCGACACGACCTTGTCGGGAATCGCCTGCGCCACCCAGCGTTCGGTCTCGGTCGCCAGCACGTTGCCATCGGCGCCGCGGGCAATGACGACGGCATGGGCGATGCCGCGTTTCACCAGATCCTGCGCGAAATCGGCGCTGTCGGCGCGCGCGGGCAGGGTGCGGCCCGCCAGCTCCTCGGCTTCAAGATCGTCCATCCGCAGCACGTCCACCGGCTTCGCCCCGGCGGTCAACAACCGGTGCAACGCTTTGCCCGAGGTATCCACGAAGAACCGCGCCCGGGTGCGGGCGATTTTCGTCGCCAGCCGCGCCGGGAAATCGTCGGGCACGCCCGGCGGCTGGCTGCCCGACAGCACGACGATGCCGTTTTCCGGCGCCGCCTTCGCGATCCGGTCCATCACCTTCGTCACATCCCCGCTCGACCAGGTCGGGCCGGGCATGACGAAACGGTATTGTTCGCCCGTCGCCGCATCGGTGACGGTCAGGCTTTGCCGCGTTTCGCCGGGCGCCGGGAAGGGGGCAAGGCCGATCCCCTGTTCGGCGAGCAGATGCATGACCTTGTCGCCGGTCGGCCCGCCAAGCGCCACGAAGGCGGTGGAATGGCCGCCGAGCGCCGAGATCGCCCGGCTGACATTCAGCCCGCCGCCGCCGGGATCGGTCTCGGGGCGGGTGCAGCGCAGCTTGCGCTCCGGGGCGACCTGATCGGCATGGATCGACAGATCGACGGTGGGGTTCAGGGTGACGGTCAAAATGGCGGTCATGCCGGGTCTTTCCTGCGGTCCGGGGGGGCCGGTTTCGGGTCTTTGGCGGCACCATTGCAGGTTCGCACGCGGGGGGAAAGGGCCGAAACCGGTCTTTAATGCATTGCTGATCTGATCCGCCGCACATCCTGAGGAGGAGAAACATGATTCCCGACCTCTCCGATCCGCGCTGGAAACGGGTTCTGACCGGCACCTCCGATCTGTCTTCGGCCTCGCTGGCCACGCGCATCCTGGTTGCGCGGTTGCGCCGTGAAGTCGCGGAGGCACCGGCGACCCTGACCGGCAAGATCGGGGAATTGCGGGAGTTCGTGGCGAAGAACCCCTTTGCCCTGGCCGATGCGGCGAAATTCTGAACGGAGACGACCGATGAAGAACGAAATGCTCACGGTCGCCGCGGCGGCAAAACGGATCGAGGCGGGCGAGGTGATGGTGATCGCGGGCGATGAAACGCTGCTGGCGCAGCTGCCGCGCGGGTCCTGGATCGGCGGCACCACGGTCTATTTCGTCACCGAGGCGGGCGGGGCCGTGGTGCGCGACAAGCTGTTCTGCACCACCTTCCCCAAGGGCAGCGCCGCCAGGCCGCGCCATCTGTGGGTGGACGAGCTGCCCCGCATCGCCGAAGGCTACCAGCCCGGCGGTGTCACCATGATCATGATCCCGGCCTTTTCGGTCGCGCATGCGCAATTCGCGGTGGAGGGGCAGAGCTGGCCGGGGCTGTTCGATCAGCCGCTGACGGGCTGGATCACCGGCGTGCATCTGGATGACATCGGCAAGAAGGCGCCCAAGGTCTTTGACGGCACCACCGGCAAGGGCCATGACGAGGGCGCGGTGCTGCTGCATGTCGCCCTGCCCGAAGGCGTCGCCATCGATCTCGACATTCTCAACATCTTCGCGCAGGGCGATGATGCGAAACTGACCTTCACCTTCGCCGAGGGCGGATTTTCGGCGCGGACCGCGACCGTCAACGGGACCGAGGTCGATCTGGCGCGCTACATCAGCGAAAACGGCATCGACACCCGGCTGCCGCTGGTGGCGAATTATGCGGGCGCGCTGGTCAATGTCTCGATCCAGTCGGTCGACGTCGCGGCGGGCGAGGTGAAATTCTATGCCCCGGTCTTGGCCGGGGTGGAATATCGGCTGGCCAATGCGCTGGGCTCTTATGCCCAGGCCTTCGCGCAGGGCGCGGGCGAGGCGGGCGAGGGGCAGTATTCTTGCAACTGCATCCTGAACTATCTTTATGGCGAGCTGGAAGGCCAGCGCACCGGCGCCTTCACCGGCCCGGTCACCTTCGGCGAGATCGCCTATATCCTGCTCAACCAGACGCTGGTGCGGATGGCGATCACCGACGCCGCCTGATGGGGGGCAGAGCGGCGGGACGGTTCGGCGGGGGTGGCCCCGGTCACTCCCACCAGCGGTCGATGCGGGCGATATCGTCATCCGACCAGCCGAAATGATGCGCGAGTTCGTGCACGAAGACATGCGCGACCAGCGCATCCAGCGCGACATCGCCCCGCCCGATCCATTCATCGAGGATCGGACGCCGGAACAGCCAGATCACATCCGGCCCGCTGGGGTCGAAGACCGACTTTTCCGTCAGCGGCACGCCTTCGTAAAGCCCGGTCAGCTCGAACGGGTCTTCGATCCCCATCTGGTCCAGCACCGCATCGGCGGCGAAATCCTCCACCCGCAGCACCACCGCGGCGGCGGGGCCGCGGAACGCCTCGGGCAGGGCGGCGCGGGCGGCTTCGGCCATCGCTTCGATCTCGGCCAGGCTCGGTGCCTCGCGGCCTTTCCACTGCTGCATCTTCACGGTTCCTTGCTTTTCGCGGGCGCGGGCTTTCCCTGCCAGATATGGACAAAAGCGCCAGCCTGTGAAAGAGCAGACCGTCAACAGGAGAGCCCGATGACCGTCGTTACCCGCTTCGCCCCCTCGCCGACCGGCTATATCCATGTCGGCAACCTGCGCACCGCCCTGATGAACTACCTTGTCGCCCGCAAGGCCGGCGGCACCTTCATCCTGCGCATCGACGATACCGACCAGGAACGCTCGAAGCAGGAATATGTGGATGCGCTGAAGGCGGATCTGGAATGGCTCGGCCTGACCTGGGACCGCGAGGAACGCCAGTCGGCCCGCTTTGACCGCTACGAGGCGGCGGCGGAAAGCCTGCGGTCGGTGGGGCGGTTTTACGAATGTTTCGAAAGCCCGACCGAGCTGGACCTCAAGCGCAAGAAACTGCTGAACATGCACCGGCCCCCGGTCTATGACCGCGCGGCGCTGAAGCTGTCGGACGCGGACAAGGCGCGGCTGCGCGAGGAGGGGCGTGACGGCTACTGGCGCTTCCTGCTCGATCAGACCCGGATCGAATGGCACGATGGCATCATCGGCGATATTTCGATCGACGCCGCCTCGGTCTCGGACCCGGTCTTGATCAAGGCCGACGGACAGGTGCTTTACACCTTTGCCTCCTCGGTCGATGATATTCAGATGGGCGTGACCCATATTGTGCGCGGCGCCGACCATGTGACGAATACCGCGACGCAGATCCAGATCATGCAGGCGCTGGGCGGCGTGCCGCCGAGCTTTGCGCACCACAGCCTGCTGACGGGTGCCAAGGGCGAGGAGCTGTCGAAACGTCTGGGCACGCTTTCGATCCGCGATCTGCGGGAGAATGGCATCGCGCCCGAGGCGCTTCTGAGCCTGATGGCGCGGCTGGGATCGAGCCAGCCGGTCGAGCTGCGGATGAGTCTCGACGAGATCGCCGAGGGCTTCGATCTGAGCCAGTTCGGCGCGGCGCCGACGAAATTCGACCCCGAAGACCTGATCCCGCTGACGCGGGCGCGCAACCAGCACCTGCCGTTCGAGAGAGTCGAGGAGGAGATCCGCAAGCTGGGCATTCCGCCGCATCTGGCGCGGGATTTCTGGGCGGTGGCCTCGAAAAACATCGACAAGCTCTCGGATCTTGCGCATTGGGCCGAGCTGGTGATCGAGGGCGCCGAGGCGGTGATCGACCCGGAAGATGCCGAATTCGTCGCCGTGGCGCTGGCGCTTTTGCCCGATCTGCCCTTTGCCAAGGATAGCTGGGCCGCCTGGACCGCGGCGGTGAAGGAAGCCACCGGCCGCAAGGGCAAGGGGCTGTTCATGCCGCTGCGCAAGGCGCTGACCGGTCAGGCGCATGGGCCGGAGATGGCCGATCTGATGCCGCTGATGCAGAAGGTGCGCGCCAAGGCGTGACGGCTGGGGGCGCTGCCCCCAGACCCCCGGGATATTTGGGGCAAGATAAAGGGGGGGGCCGGTTTTCCGGCCCTTTTTTGCTGCCTTGGCGCGCGGGTGTCGGATTTTCTCTGGAAAGCGTCGGATTTGTTTTTCCCTCTTGCCAGAGTGTCGCACGACGGGCTAGATCGGGGGCGTCAGGATCGGGAGACGCTGGCCGCAAGGTCAGGGCCGAAGGAGCAACCGCCCCGGTAAACTCTCAGGCAAAAGGACCGTTCTGACAAAGAACTCTGGAGAGTGACCCGAAACGGGTCCGCCGAAGGGATAACGATCTCAGGCGCCGACAGGCAGGGACAGGGGGGGCATCGAGCGGGCGAAAGCCCAGGGATTCGGTGCCGGGTTTCCGGCTTGGGGGATGCGATGGCCGGGGATACGGGCTTGAAGCGCACGGCGCTTTGCAATCTGCATGTGGAATTGGGGGCGAAGATGGTCCCCTTTGCGGGCTGGGACATGCCCGTGCAATATCCGATGGGGGTGCTGAAAGAGCATCTGCATACCCGCGCCGCGGCCGGGCTGTTCGATGTCAGCCATATGGGGCAGGTGATCCTGCCGATCGAAGCGGTGGCGGCGCTCGAGGCGCTGGTGCCGGTCGATATCGCCGGGCTTGGTCTGAACCGGCAGCGCTACGCGATGTTTACCAATGACGCGGGCGGCATCCTGGATGATCTGATGGTGGCGAACCGCGGCGATCATCTGTTTCTGGTCGTCAACGCGGCCTGCGCCGAGGCCGATATCGCGCATCTGCGCGCCCATGTGCCGGGCGTGATCGTGGTCGAGGGCCGCGGCCTGCTGGCGCTGCAAGGCCCGCAGGCGGAAACCGCGCTGGCGCGGCTCATCCCCGGCGTCGCCGCGATGCGCTTCATGGACACGGCGAGCTTCGTTTGGGACGGCGCCGATCTCTGGGTCTCGCGCTCGGGCTATACCGGCGAGGACGGCTTTGAAATTTCCGTGCCCGAAAGCGTGATCGAGGCCTTCGCCCGCGCGCTTCTGGCGATGCCCGAAGTGGCGCCCATTGGCCTTGGCGCGCGCGACAGCCTGCGGCTGGAAGCCGGGATGCCGCTTTACGGCCATGACATCGACACCGAAACCACGCCGGTCGAGGCGGGGCTTGCCTGGGCGATCCAGAAGGCCCGGCGCAGCGGCGGCGCGCGCGAGGGCGGCTTCCCCGGCGCCGACCGCATCCTGCGCGAGCTGCGCGAGGGCGCTGCCCGCAAACGCATCGGCCTGCGCCCCGAGGGCCGGGCACCGATGCGCGAAGGCGTTGAAATCTATGCCGAAGCGACGGGCGGCGCGGCCATCGGCCGGGTCACCTCGGGCGGCTTTGGCCCCTCGATCGACGCGCCGATGGCGATGGCCTGCCTGCCCGCGAGCCTCGCCCCCGGCGCCATCGTTTATGGCGAGGTCCGCGGCAAACGGCTGCCCGCCCGCGTCACCGACCTGCCTTTCCACCCCACCAGCTACAAACGATAGGAGCCAACGATGCCGATCCGTTACACCCCCGAACACGAATGGCTGCGCGTCGAGGGCGACCTTGTCGTCGTCGGCATCACCGAACACGCCAGCGAACAGCTGGGCGATGTCGTCTTTGTCGAGCTGCCCGAGGTGGGCCGCAAGGTCGAGAAGGGCGACGAGGTTTCGGTGATCGAATCGGTCAAGGCCGCGTCCGATATTCTGGCGCCGCTTGCGGGCGAGATCGTCGAAGTGAACGAGGCCCTGCCCGACACCCCCGCGCTGGTGAATGAAAAGCCGATGGAGGCCTGGTTCTTCAAGATGAAGGTCGCCGATCTGGCGGCGGTCGAGGGCTTCATGTCCGCGGGCGCCTATGAGGACTTTATCGGATAATCGAGTAAAAACATGACCTTCGCCCCCACCGACTACGACCCTTACGATTTCGCCAACCGCCGCCACATCGGGCCAAGCCCGTCCGAGATGGCGGAGATGCTCAAGGTGGTGGGGGTGCAAAGCCTCGACGCGCTGATCGACGAGACGGTGCCGCGGGCGATCCGGCAGGCCAAGCCGCTGTCCTGGCCGCCGATGACCGAGCATGAGCTGCATGACAAGCTGCGCGAGGTGCAAAAGAAGAACGCCGTGATGACCTCGCTGATCGGGCAGGGCTATTACGGCACCGCGACGCCGCCCGCGATCCAGCGCAATGTGCTGGAAAACCCGGCCTGGTATACCGCCTACACACCCTATCAGCCGGAAATCGCGCAGGGCAGGCTGGAGGCGCTGCTGAACTATCAGACCATGGTCGCCGATCTGACCGGGCTGCCGGTGGCGAATGCCTCGCTGCTTGATGAATCGACCGCCGCGGCCGAGGCGATGATGATGGCGGAACGCTCTGCCAAGTCGAAATCGCGGGCGTTCTTTGTCGATCTCAACCTGCATCCGCAGACGGTGGCGGTGCTGGAAACCCGGGCCGCGCCCTTCGGCATCGAGATCGTCAAGGGCCAGCCCGACGAGCTGGTGCCCGATGCGGTTTTCGGGGCGATTTTCCAGTATCCGGGCACCTATGGCCATGTCCGCGACTTCACCGATTACATCGCGATGCTGCATGAAGCCGGGGCGATTGCGGTGGTGGCGACGGATCTGCTGGCTTTGTGCCTGCTCAAGGAGCCGGGCGCGATGGGCGCCGATATTGCGGTCGGCTCGGCGCAGCGCTTTGGCGTGCCGATGGGCTTTGGCGGTCCGCATGCCGCCTTCATGTCCTGCCGCGACTCTCTGAAACGCACGATGCCGGGGCGGATTGTCGGTGTCTCGATCGACGCGCGCGGCAACAAGGCCTACCGGCTGTCGCTGCAAACGCGCGAGCAGCATATCCGGCGCGAAAAAGCCACCTCGAACGTCTGCACGGCGCAGGCGCTTCTGGCGGTGATCGCCAGTTTCTATGCGGTTTTCCACGGGCCGAAGGGGCTGCGCGCGATTGCCGAGCGGGTGCATCTGAACGCGGTCCGCGTGCGCGATGCGCTGGTCGCCGCCGGGGCCGATGTGGCGCCGCAGGCATTTTTCGACACGATCACCGTGCGGGTGGGCGTGGGACAGCAGGGCATCATGGCCGCCGCGCGTCAGCACGGGATCAACCTGCGCAAGGTGGGCGAGGGGCGCGTCGGCATCTCGATCGACGAGCTGACCGACGAAGACGTGCTGGTGCGGCTGCTTGATAGCTTCGGCATCAAGACCGTGCCGCCGATGGGGCAAACCCTTGGCTTCCCGGCGGAAATGCTGCGGAAAACCGACTATCTGACGCATCCGGTCTTTCACATGAACCGCGCCGAGTCGGAAATGATGCGCTACATGCGCCGTCTGTCCGACCGCGATCTGGCGCTCGACCGGGCGATGATCCCGCTGGGGTCGTGCACGATGAAGCTGAATGCGGCGGCGGAAATGGCGCCCTTGACCTGGCATCGCTACAACTCGCTGCACCCGTTCGTTCCGGCCGATCAGGCGGGCGGCTATGCCGAGATGATCGAGGATCTGACGGCGAAGCTGTGCGAAATCACCGGCTATGACGCGTTTTCGATGCAGCCCAATTCCGGCGCGCAGGGCGAATATGCCGGGCTGATGACGATTGCCGCCTATCACCGCGCGCGGGGAGAGGGGCAACGCGATATCTGTCTGATCCCGGTTTCGGCGCATGGCACCAACCCGGCCTCGGCGGCGATGGCGGGGATGAAGGTCGTGGTGGTCAAATCCGCGCCGAATGGCGACGTGGATCTGGAGGATTTCGCCGACAAGGCGGCGCAGGCGGGCGACCGGCTGGCGGCCTGCATGATCACTTACCCCTCGACCCATGGCGTGTTCGAGGAAACGGTGAAGGAAATCTGCGCCATCACCCATCGCTTTGGCGGGCAGGTCTATCTGGACGGCGCGAACATGAACGCGCTCGTGGGGCTGGTGAAGCCGGGCGAATGCGGCTCGGATGTGAGCCACCTCAACCTGCACAAGACCTTTGCGATTCCGCATGGCGGCGGGGGGCCGGGCATGGGGCCGATTGGCGTCAAGGCGCATCTGGCACCCTATCTGCCCGGCCATGTCGAGACCGATGGCAAGCCCGGGGCGGTGTCGGCCGCGCCTTATGGCTCGGCGTCGATCTTGCTGATTTCCTGGGCCTATTGCCTGATGATGGGGGGCGAGGGGCTGGCGCAGGCGACCCGCGTGGCGATCCTCAATGCCAATTACATCGCGGCGCGGCTGAAGGCCGACTATCCGATCCTGTTCATGGGCAACCGGGGCCGGGTGGCGCATGAATGCATCCTCGACACCCGCCCCTTTGCCGAAGTGGGCGTGACCGTGGATGATATCGCCAAGCGGTTGATCGACAACGGGTTCCATGCGCCGACGATGAGCTGGCCGGTGGCCGGAACGCTGATGGTGGAGCCGACCGAAAGCGAGACCAAGGCCGAGATCGACCGCTTCATCACCGCGATGCTGGCGATCCGCGCAGAGGTGCGCGACGTGGCCGAGGGGCGGATTGCCGCCGAGGACAGCCCGCTGCATCACGCGCCGCATACGGTCGAGGATCTGGTGGCGGAATGGGACCGGAAGTATAGCCGCGAGCAGGGCTGTTTCCCGCCCGGCGCCTTCCGGGTGGACAAATATTGGCCGCCGGTCGGGCGGGTCGACAACGTCTATGGCGACCGCAATCTGGTCTGCACCTGCCCGCCGGTGGCGGACTGGGCGGCGGAGTAAAACCGGCCGTTCGGGCGGAAAGGCAAAGGCACTGCCTTTGCCCGCCCGTTACGCGACCTCGGGGCCAAGACCGCCTGCCCCAAGCGCACCAGAGGCCGGCGCCCGTCCCGGCGGGCGAGAAGCGCCCGCCATGGGCGGGGCGGGCGCTGGCCGACGGCCTTTGGGCCGCGGCTGGACAAGGGGACAGGGCGTGCTGTGGCGAAGGCGATGGCCTTCGCCAATCTTGTTTCAGAACCGCTCCACGATCACCGAGCCGACCGAATAGCCTGCGCCGAAAGAGCAGATCAGCCCGGTCTCGCCCGGCGCCATGTCATCCGAGAACCGGTCAAAGGCGATGATCGACCCGGCCGAGGAGGTATTGGCGAATTCCTGCAAGATGTTGGGCTGCTCGCCCGGTTCCGGATCGCGCCCCAGCACCTTGCGGCCGATGAAATCGTTCATCGTCTTGTTCGCCTGATGCAGCCAGAGCCGCTTCAGATCGCTTGCCGCCACGCCCTCGGCCTCCAGATGATGCAGGATATGCGCCGACACCAGCGGCAGCACTTCCTTGAAGACCTTGCGGCCCTCCTGCATGAACTGCATGTCGCGCCGGTCGGCCAGCCCATCGGGCCGGGTGCGGCGCAGAAAGCCGTTGTTGTTGCGGATGTTGTTCGAAAACTCGGTGGCGCATTTCACCGACCGGATCGCGAAGCCCTGCGCCGCGTCCTCCTGCCGCTCGATCAGCGTGGCCGTCGCCACATCGCCGAAGATGAAATGGCAATCGCGGTCGCGCCATTCCAGATGCCCCGAGGTGATTTCCGGGTTCACCACCAGCGCACGCCGCACCGAGCCCGCGCGGATCATGTCGGCGGCGGCCTGAATCCCGAAAGTGGCCGAGGAACAGGCGACATTCATGTCGAAGGCAAAGCCGCTGGCGCCCAGAAGCTTTTGAATTTCAATCGCAATCGCGGGATAGGCGCGCTCCATGTTGGAGGCGGCACAGATCACCAGATCGATCTCGGCCCCGGTGCGCCCGGCTTTCGCCAGCGCCTTTTGGCAGGCGTCGAGCGCCATTTCCGCCATGATCCCGGGTTCATCATCCGACCGCTGGCGCAGCGCCGGATACATCCGGTCGGGGTCCAGAACGCCCTTGCGGTCCATCACATAGCGGCTCTCGATCCCCGAGGCTTTCAGGATGAATTCCGACGAGGAATGCTCCACCGGGCTGATCTCGCCCGCGGCGATCTGCTTGGCATGCGCGGCGTTGAATCGGTCGGCATAGGTGTTGAACGCGGCCACAAGGTCGTCGTTCGAAATCGCATCGGGCGGCACGAAGACGCCGGTTGCGGTGATGGCTGGCTGATACATGAAGGCTCCCCCAGGGTCGGGGTCAAATTCTGCCGGGCCGCGGCTGTCGTCAAGCCTTCATAAAAGGTTTGGCAGCGGCGTGCCGTCACGGAAGGCGCGCAGATTTTCCACCGCCATCAGCCCCATCGCATCGCGGACCTCCTCGGTCGCGGTGCCCAGATGCGGAAGCAGCGTGACGTTTTGAAGCGCGGTCAGGGCGGCGGGGACGCGGGGCTCATGTTCATAGACATCAAGCCCGGCGCCGCCGATCCGGCCCGCCTGCAGCGCCGCGATCAGCGCGGCCTCATCGACCACATCGCCGCGCGCGACATTGATCAGATGCGCATGGGGGGCCATCAGGGCCAGTTCCGCCGCGCCGATCAGGTGATGCGTCTCGGGCGTTGCGGGCACAGCGAGCACGACGAAATCCGATTGTGCCAGCAGATCGGGCAGGGGCAGGGGAATGGCCGGGAAATCAAGCGCTTTCGGGCTGCGCGCAGCATAGCTGACCGGCATGCCGAAGCCGAAATGGGCGCGTTTCGCCACCGCCTGACCGATCCGCCCCATGCCGATCACGCCCAGCCGCTTGCCCGTCACATGCGCGCCCAGCATCTGCGTCGGCGCCCAGCCGGTCCAGCCGCCCGCGCGCAGCATCCGCTCGCCCTCGGACGCGCGCCGCGCCGACATCAGCAACAGCGTCATCGCGATATCGGCCGTGGCATCGGTGACGGCGCCGGGGGTGTTCGTCACCAAAAGCCCCGCCGCCTTCGCCGCCGCCACGTCGATATGATTCACGCCGACACCGAAATTCGCCAGCAATTTCGCGCGGATCGGGCCGCTGAACGCCTCGGCCCGCAAGGCATCGCCCAGGGTCGGCAGGAGCGCGTCATAGGCGGCCAGCGCGTCCTGCGCCTCGGCCAGCGTCATCGGCGCGTCGAGCGTGCGAAACTCGGCGGCAAATTCGTCGCGCAGGATCGCCTCGATGCGCGGCGTCAGCGCCCGCGTGACCAGAACCCGCATCAGAACATCTTCCCGCCCAAGGGCACATCCTGCCCCGGGCCGATCAGCACCACGGCGCCGGTTTCATCGGGCAGGCCCAGCACCAGAGCTTCGGAGCGGAACGGCCCGATCTGGCGCGGCGGGAAGTTGACGACGCCCAGAACCTGACGCCCCAGCAGGGTTTCGGGCGTGTAATGCACCGTCACCTGCGCCGAGGATTTCTTGATGCCGATCTCGGGGCCGAAATCGACCCGCAGCTTGTAGGCGGGCTTGCGCGCCTCGGGGAAGGGCTGCACCTCGATGATGCGCCCCACCCGGATATCGACGCGGGCGAAGTCGTCGTAGCTGATCTGGCTCATTGGCCCAGTTCCCGGCCGCGATCGGCCGCAGCCTTGACCGCGCGGTGCAACAGCGCCGGAAAGCCGGTTTCGGGGTCCATCAGATGCGCCAGCGCCGCCGCCGTCGTGCCGCCCGGAGAGGTGACGTTGACGCGCAGCTGCGCCGGGCTTTCGGCCGCATCTTCCGCCAGTTGCCCGGCGCCGCCCACCGTCGCCTTGGCCAGTTTCATCGCCAGATCGGCGGGCAGCCCCTCTGCCTCGCCCGCCGCGGCCAGCGCCTCGATCAGGTGAAAGACATAGGCCGGGCCCGACCCCGACAGCGCCGTGACCGCATCCATCTGATGCTCGCCCTCCAGCCGCACCACCTGACCGACGGCAGATAGAAGCCCCTCGGCCAGATCCAGATGCGCCGGGGTCGCCCGCGCATTGCCGCAGATCGCGGTGATGCCGCGGCCGATCGCGGCGGGCGTGTTCGGCATCGCCCGCACCACCGGCGTCGAAGCCCCCAGAATCGCTGCATATTTCGCAAGCGTCGTGCCTGCGGCCACAGTGACGAAAAGGGTCTCGCCGCCGCCCATCGCCTGCAGGCCCGGCAGCGCCTCGGCCATCATCTGCGGCTTCACCGCCACCAGAACCACGGCAGGCGCGGCGGGAAGATCCCCGTTCAGCGCCACGCCCGACGCCTTCAGCCAGTCGCTTGGAAACGGTTCGACCACATGCACGGATGCCGGCGAAAGCCCCTGCCGCAGCCAGCCCGCAAGCAGGGCCGAGCCCATCTTGCCACAGCCCAAAAGCACCAGCCCGCGGGCCTCGATATCGGAAAAATCCATCGCAATCCCCCTTTTGGGGGCAGATTAGGCGCGACCGTAAGCCTCGGCAATGGCGACTTTCATCGCCGCCTCGGGGGTGTCATTGCCCCAGGTGGCCAGCTGCATCGCCGGGTAGAAGCGCTCCGACACCGTCAGCGCCGAGCGGAGCATCCGGTCGATCTGCTCATGCGCGGCGTCCTGACCGCCCGCCAGCACCAGCCCGTAACGCCAGACCATCAGCTTTTGCGCCGCCCAATAGGTGAAGGCGCCGGTCCAGCATTGATCGTTGATCGCATTGAGCAGCTCGTAAAGCGCGCCTTCGCGGTCTTTGGGCGGGTCGAGCTCGAAGGTGGAGATCAGCCGCAGCGTCTCTTCGCTGTCCGACCAGGCCAGCGTGATCGCATAGGACCGCCACTGCCCCTCGATCGTCATCGCGATCTGGTCATGGGCGACGCGGTCGAAGTCCCAGTCATAGGCCAGCGCAACGCTTTCGACCACATCGATCGGATGCAGATCAGAGCCGTCCAGGAAATCTTCGCTCAGTGCCATGCGCGTCCCGCTTGCCTGTGTGCCCATCAAAGAGCCCCCCAAGGATTCGCGGGGGCCACTATGAGCGGCAGTTTTCCCTGCCGTCCCTACAAGATATCGTGGGGCCTGCAGCCCTCTCTGTAAAGCAGATTATCGTGGATAAGTCGTGAAGCCTGCGGAATCCCGGGGATAATTCCGCAGTCTGCGGGGGGTGGGCGGGGCAATTCGCGCTTTATCGGCGCGCGGCCTTGGCTTAAGGCAGGTGCAAACGGAGGCGCCCATGTCGTTCAACAGCTTCGGTCACATCTTCCGCGTCACCACCTGGGGCGAAAGCCATGGGCCTGCGCTGGGCGCCACGGTCGACGGCTGCCCGCCCGGCATCGAGATCTCGGAAGAGTTCATCCAGGTGTTTCTGGACCGCCGCCGTCCCGGCCAATCGGCGATGACGACGCAGCGGCAGGAACCGGACCGGGTGCGCATCCTGTCGGGCACCTATGAGGGGCGCACGACCGGCACGCCGATTCAGCTGATGATCGAGAACACCGACCAGCGCTCGAAAGATTATGGCGAGATCGCGCGGCAGTTTCGCCCCGGCCATGCCGATATCACCTATCACCAGAAATACGGGCTGCGCGATCCGCGCGGCGGCGGGCGGTCCTCGGCGCGGGAAACTGCGGCGCGGGTGGCGGCGGGTGGCGTCGCGCAGGCGGTGCTGAAGGCGCTGGTGCCGGGGCTGACGATCACCGGCTACATGGTGCAGATGGGCGAGAAACATCTGAACCGCGCCAATTTCGACGCTGCCGAAATCCTGCGCAACCCGTTCTTCCTGCCCGATGCTGCGGCGGTGGCGGAGTGGACCGACTATCTCGCCGCGATCCGCAAGGATCAGAATTCGGTCGGCGCGGCGATCGAGGTGGTGGCGACGGGCTGCCCGGTGGGGCTGGGGGCGCCGATCTATGCCAAGATGGACAGCGATCTGGCGGCGGCGATGATGACGATCAACGCGGTCAAGGGCGTCGAGATCGGCGAGGGCATGGCGGCGGCGGCGCTTTTGGGCACCGAGAATGCCGACGAGATCGTGATGGGGCCGAACGGGCCGGAATATCTGAGCAACCACGCGGGCGGGATCTTGGGCGGCATCACCACCGGCCAGCCGGTCGTGGTGCGGATGTCGGTCAAGCCGACCTCCTCGATCCTGACGCCGCGCCGCTCGATCAACACCGCGGGCGAGGCGGTCGAAGTGGTGACGAAGGGCCGCCACGACCCCTGCGTCGGCATCCGCGCCGTGCCGGTGGCCGAGGCGATGATGGCCTGCGTGATCCTTGATCACCTTCTGCTGGACCGCGCCCAGACCGGCGGGGTTCGCGGGCAGATCGGTTAACCGATCCAGCCTTCGACGATACAGATATCGGCGACGGAGACCGGCGTGCGCAGTCCCAGCGCATGCTGATATTCCGGGCTGAGGTAACAGGCGCGGGCGGCGGCGAGGCTGGGAAATTCGATCACCAGGGTGCGCGGGCGCAGATCGCCCTCGACCACTTCCATCTCGCCGCCGCGGACAAGGAAGCGCGCCCCGTATTTCGCAAAGGCGGCGGCATTGGCAGCGCGGTAGGCCTGATAGGCCTGCGGATCCTCCACGGTGACATGGCCGACCCAGTAGCCCTTGGGTGTCTCGCTCATTTTCCCCTCCCGTTTCGCTCAGCCTGCGGGGCAGGGGGGGATTTTGCAAGCGCTTCGAGCGCGACCTTTCAGCCCCGCGCGGCTTTCTCGGCGATGCCCGAGGTGCCCGCGCGGCGGTCAAGTTCGGCCAGAACCTCGTCCATGCTCACGTCGCGCGCGGCGAGCATCACCGTGAGGTGGTAAAGCACGTCGGCGGCTTCATAAACAAGGTTCGCACGGTCGTTCTTCACCGCGGCGATGATCGCCTCGACCGCTTCCTCGCCGAATTTCTCGGCGCATTTTTCCGGGCCCTTGGCGAAAAGCTTCGCGGTCCAGGAACTCTCGGGATCGGCGCCCTTGCGGGATTCCACGGTGGCGGCCAGACGGGACAGGGCGGTCATGCAAGCCTCATCGGAATGCCGGCGGCGGCCATATGGGCCTTGGCCTCGCCGATCGTGTAGGTGCCGAAATGGAAGATCGAAGCGGCCAGAACCGCCGAAGCATGGCCCTCGGTCACCCCCTCGACCAGGTGATCAAGCGTGCCAACGCCGCCCGACGCGATCACCGGGATCTTCACCGCATCGGCGATGGCGCGGGTCAGGGCGAGGTTGAACCCGGCCCTGGTGCCGTCGCGGTCCATCGAGGTGAGCAAGATTTCCCCCGCCCCCTTCGCCTCGACGGTGCGGGCAAAGTCCACCGCGTCGATGCCGGTCGATTTGCGCCCGCCATGGGTGAAGATTTCCCAGCGGCCGGGTTCGACCGTCTTCGCGTCGATGGCGACGACGATGCACTGGCTGCCGAAGCGATCGGCGGCTTCGGCCACCACATCTGGATTGGCCACGGCGGCAGAGTTGAAACTGACCTTGTCGGCCCCCGCCAGAAGCAGCGCCCGCACATCTTCATGCGTGCGCACGCCCCCGCCCACGGTCAGCGGCATGAAACATTGCTCGGCGGTGCGGGTCACCAGATCGAACATCGTGCCGCGGTTTTCATGCGTGGCATGGATGTCAAGGAAACACAGCTCGTCCGCGCCCGCCGCGTCATAGGCCTTGGCGGCCTCGACCGGGTCGCCCGCGTCGATCAGATTGACGAAGTTCACGCCTTTCACCACGCGGCCATCGGCCACGTCGAGGCAGGGAATGATGCGCGTCTTGAGCATGGGGCACTCCTTTGGCGCCTTTCTAGCGGGCGTCTTGCGGCTTGGAAAGCGTCGAGCGGGGCTCTGCCCCGCACCCCGGGATATTTGTGGCAAGATGAAAACAAGGCCCTTTATCTTGCCACAAATATCCCGGGGGGAGTCCCGCAGGGACGGGGGCAGCGCCCCCCCTAGGCCTTCAGGGCTGCAAGCGCCGCTTGCAGATCAAGCGCGCCGTCATAGATCGCGCGGCCCGAAATCGCGCCTGCGATCACGCCGGTGTCGCGCAGCGCGATCAGATCGGGCAGAGACGACACGCCTCCGCTTGCGATCACCGGGATCGAGACCGCGCGGGCAAGGGCTTCGGTCGCCTCGATATTGGGGCCGGTCATCGCGCCGTCGCGCAGGATGTCGGTGTAGATGATCGCCGCCACGCCCGCATCTTCGAAGCTTTTTGCCAGATCGGTCACCAGCACATCGGTTTCCGTGGCCCAGCCCTTGGTCGCCACCTTGCCGTTCCTCGCATCGATGCCCACCGCCACTTGCCCCGGGAAGGCCTTGGCGGCCTCGCGCACCAGGGCCGGGTTTTCCACCGCCACCGTGCCAAGGATCACCCGCGCAAGGCCTTTGGAGAGCCAGCGCTCGATCGTCGCCATGTCGCGGATGCCGCCACCAAGCTGCGCCGGAACCTTGATCCGCGCCAGGATCGCCTCGACCGCGGCGGCGTTTACCGGCTCGCCCGCGAAGGCGCCGTTGAGATCGACCAGATGCACCCAGGCGCAGCCCGCCGCCTCGAACTTCGCCGCCTGTGCCGCCGGATCGGTGCCGAAGACCGTGGCCTTGTCCATCTCGCCGTGCAAAAGCCGCACGCAGTTGCCGTCCTTGAGGTCGATTGCCGGGTAGAGGATCATGGGCTGGCTCCTTGTCGCTCTCCGCCTCTTGCCACGGGCGGCCGCGCTTGCCAAGGCCGCGGTCAACGCCACGTCAGGCTTGCCGGGAATCGGGCTCTGTGTCGCAATGACGCAGAGGAAAACCGGGAGGAGGAACCGATGAGAACAACGCTGATGGCGGTGGCGCTAAGCCTTGTGGCGGGGATGGCGGCGGCCGATCCGATCGAGGGGCTGTGGCAGACCCAGCCCGATGATGGCGCCTATGCCCATGTGAAGATCGCGCCCTGCGGTCCGGCCTTTTGCGGCACGATCGTAAAATCGTTCAAGGAGACGGGGCCTTACGACTCGCCCAATACCGGACGGCAGATCGTCATCGACATGGTGCCCGCGGGCGAGGGGGCCTATGCGGGCAAGGTCTGGCGGCCCTCCAACAACAAGATCTACATCGGCAAGATCGCGCTTTCGGGCAAGTCGATGAAGCTCTCGGGCTGCGTTGCGGGCGGGCTGATCTGCAAGGCGCAGGTCTGGACCAAGGTGAACTGACCCTTGCAAGATGAAGCGGCGCCCCGCAGGGCGCCGTTCCTTTGCGTGAGTGGCAGTCGTCTTCCTTCAATGCGCCATCAGGACCGGCACTTCGGCCATCTCCAGCATGTTGCGTGTCGCGCCGCCCAAGATCGCCTCGCGGAAGCGCGAGTGACCATAGGCGCCCATCACCACCATATCCGAGGAGGTGTCGCGCACATGGCGGTTGATCACATCCGAGATCCGCGGCAGCGTCTTGGCCAGAACCGACACTTCGACCTTCACGCCATGCCGCGCCAACCATTGGCTCAGCTGTCCGCCCGGGTCAGACCGTTCCGGTCCATGCGCGGGCGGGTCGATCACCGTGATGTCCACCAGCGTCGCCGCCTTGAGCAGCGGCAGCGCCTTGCGGATCGCGTTCATCGCCTCGTTCGACTGGTTCCACGCCACCACGACACGGCGCGGCGCCAGCGACGGTATCGCCGCATCGGGCATGATCATCACCGGCGACTGCCCCTCGAAGAGCGCGGCCTCGACCGCGGCTTCCAGTTCCTGACCACGCCCCTTGCCATAGGGATGCCCCATCACCACCAGATCGGCGAAGCGGGCGCGCAGCCCGACGACGGTCGCGATCGCGCCGATCTGCGCCACCACGGCCTCGCTGCTCCAGCGGATCTCCGCCCCCGCCAGACGCTCGCGCATCACCCGTTCCAGCTCGCGCGCCTCATCTTGTGCGCGGTCCAGAACCTCCTGCTGCACGAAGGCCGTGGCCCCGGCGTAATAGTAGCCGGTCTGGGTCCGGTCGACGCCCATGCAGAGCACCTCCAGATGCGCATCTTCGGCGCGCGCCACCGCCATCGCCGACTCAAGTTGAAGCCGTGCCTGTGAGACATCCGTCACAATCGTCAAAACTGTCTTGTAGGCCATGAGATCCCTCCATGTGCCGATTCTGTCCTTAAATTAACGGCTTCCGTCCGGTTACGCCTTGACGCGGATCAAGCTTTCAAGTGGACACCTTGACACGGCGCGACGAACGGTCGCACCCTCTTGTCAAGAGTTTGATCAAGGTCAAAGCGGGTGTCATACCCTGAGGTCACAAAGAACAAGAGAGAGAGATTTTCCGCTCCGGCCGAATCGTCGGTGCGGGAATTAAAAACGCGAAGGGACGCAAAAAAATGTGGGATTACGTCAAGCTTGTCGCGCTTGGCGTCGTGGCGGCTATTGCCGCTTACGCCGCCAGTCAGGCGCGAGATTTGCCGTATATGGTGAACATGGTCGAGGTCGCGCTTGCGGCCGTGATCGCGTTCATCTGGGTGCTGCGCACCATGGGGGACCCGAAGCCCTCGAAAGACGAGTATTTCGACGGCGTGATCCGCGCCGGCGTGATCGCAACCACCTTCTGGGGCATTGTCGGCTTTCTCGTCGCCGTCATCATCGCCTTCCAGCTCGCCTTTCCCGCGCTGAACCTTGAGTTCGGCAACGGGATGCTGAACTTCGGGCGTCTGCGTCCGCTGCACACCTCGGCGGTGATCTTCGCTTTCGGCGGCAACGCCCTGATCGCCTCGGCCTTCTATGTCGTGCAGCGCACCTCGGCGGCGCGTCTCTTCGGCGGCACCAGCCTGGGCTGGTTCGTGTTCTGGGGCTGGCAGCTGATCATCGTCACCGCCGCGACCTCCTATCTGCTGGGCGGCTCGCAGGGCAAGGAATATGCCGAGCTGAACTGGCACCTCGACATCCTCGTCGCGGTGGTCTGGGTGGCCTATCTGATCGCCTTCCTCGGCACGATCTTCAAGCGCAAGGAACCCCACATTTACGTGGCGAACTGGTTCTACCTGTCGTTCATCGTGACCATCGCCATGCTGCATATCGTCAACAACCTGGCGGTTCCGGTCTCGATCTTCGGCACCAAATCGGTGCAGCTGATGGCGGGCGTGCAGGATGCGATGACGCAATGGTGGTATGGCCACAACGCGGTGGGCTTCTTCCTGACCGCGGGCTTCCTCGGCATGATGTATTACTTCGTGCCGAAACAGGCCGAGCGTCCCGTTTATTCCTACAAGCTCTCGATCGTCCACTTCTGGGCGCTGATCTTCCTTTATATCTGGGCCGGTCCGCACCACCTGCACTATACCGCGCTGCCCGACTGGGCCTCGACGCTGGGCATGGTGATGTCGGTGATCCTGTGGATGCCGTCCTGGGGTGGCATGATCAACGGCCTGATGACGCTTTCGGGCGCCTGGGACAAGCTGCGCACCGATCCGGTGATCCGGATGATGGTGGTCTCGATCGGCTTTTACGGCATGTCGACCTTCGAAGGCCCGATGATGTCGATCAAGGCGGTCAACTCGCTCTCGCACTACACGGACTGGACCATCGGTCACGTGCATTCGGGCGCGCTGGGCTGGAACGGCATGATCACCTTCGGCATGCTCTACTTCCTGACGCCGCGCCTGTGGGGCCGTTCGGGGCTTTACTCGCTCAAGCTGGTCAGCTGGCACTTCTGGCTCGCCACCATCGGGATCGTGCTTTACGCCTCCTCGATGTGGGTGACCGGCATCATGGAAGGCCTGATGTGGCGTGAAGTCGATGCGCAGGGCTTCCTTGTGAACGCCTTCGCCGACACCGTGGCTGCGAAATTCCCGATGTATGTGGTGCGTGGCACCGGCGGCGTGCTCTACCTGCTGGGCGGTCTGATCATGGCCTACAACCTCTGGGCCACGGTCGCGAAACAACCGAAGACGGCCAATCTCGCCGTTGCGGTTCCGGCGGAATAAGGAGCAACGCAGATGTCAATCATGGACAAACACCACGTTCTGGAAAAGAACGCGACGCTGCTGCTGATCTTCGCCTTCCTTGTCGTCACCATCGGCGGCATCGTGGAAATCGCACCGCTGTTCTACCTGGAAAACACCATCGAGAAGGTGGAGGGCATGCGTCCCTACACCCCCCTCGAGCTGACCGGGCGGGACATCTACATCCGCGAGGGCTGCTATGTCTGCCACTCGCAGATGATCCGGCCGATGCGCGACGAGGTGGAACGCTACGGCCATTACAGCCTGGCGGCGGAATCGATGTATGACCGCCCGTTCCAGTGGGGCTCGAAGCGGACGGGGCCCGACCTCGCCCGCGTCGGCGGCCGCTACTCGGATGCGTGGCATGTCGAACACCTGTCGAACCCGCAATCGGTGGTGCCGGAATCGGTGATGCCGAGCTACAGCTACCTGGCCAACGTGCCGTTGGACAGCACCTGGATCGAGGACCGTATCAGCACCGACGCCCTTGTCGGCGTGCCCTACACCTCGGAAATGATCGCCAGCGCCAAGGCCGATTTCGTGGCGCAAGCGGACCCGAATGCCGACAGCGAAACGCTGGTGGCGAATTACGGTGAAAAGGTCAACATCCGCAACTTCGATGGCAAACCTGCCCTGACGGAGATGGATGCGCTGGTGGCCTATCTGCAGGTGCTCGGCACGATGGTCGATTTCTCGACCTTCCAACCCGTGGCAAGTCGCTGAAGGAGCTGGGGATGGACTATCATATCTTGCGTGAATTCGCTGACAGCTGGGCGGCGCTTGCGCTTTTGCTCACCTTCATCGGTGCCGTGATCTGGGCCTTCCGGCCTGGCTCCTCCAAGGTTCACGACGATATCGCGAACATCCCTTTCCGCCATGAAGACAAACCCGCTGATCGTGGCCGGGGCTGAGACCCCGGTCGCCACGGCGGCGCCACGCGGTAAGGAGGCGTGGAGATGAGCAAAAAACCGACGACCAAGAAAGAGGTGCAGACCACGGGACATTCGTGGGATGGCATCGAGGAACTGAACACGCCGCTGCCGCGCTGGTGGCTGTGGACCTTCTACGCCACCATCGTCTGGGGTGTGGCCTATTCGATCGCGATGCCGGCCTGGCCGATCTTCGCCTCGGGGGCGACGCCGGGCCTGCTTGGGTCTTCGACCCGGGCCGATGTCGAAAAGGACATCGCCAAATTCGCCGAGATGAACAAGGCGGTGGAAGAAAAGCTGGTGGCGACGGATCTTACCGCGATCGCGGCCGATCCCGAGCTGGTGACCTACACCCGCAATGCGGGCGCCGCGGTGTTCCGCACCTGGTGCGCGCAGTGCCATGGCGCGGGGGCGGGCGGCAACACCGGCTTCCCCAGCCTGCTCGATGGCGACTGGCTGCATGGCGGCTCGATCGAGACGATCTATACCAACATCAAGCACGGCATCCGCGATCCGCTCGATCCGGACACGCTGCCGGTCGCGAACATGCCTGCGCATCTGACCGACGAACTGCTTGAGCCGGCGCAGATCGACGAGGTCGTGCAATATGTGCTGAAGATCTCCGGGCAGCCGGCCGACGAGGCCAAGGCGACCGCGGGTCAGCAGGTCTTTGCCGAAAACTGCGTGGCCTGCCATGGCGAAGATGCCAAGGGCATGGTGGAGATGGGCGCGCCCAACCTCACCGATGCGATCTGGCTTTACGGCGGCGATGCGGCGACGATCACCAGCACGATCCAGTATGGCCGCGGCGGCGTGATGCCGTCCTGGAGCTGGGCGGCCGATGGCGCGAAACCGCGTCTGAGCGAAGCCCAGATCCGCGCGGTGGCCTCCTATGTGCACAGCCTGGGTGGCGGCCAGTAACAGCGAAACCTGATCCCGGGGGGGTGGTCTGCCCCCCCGGGTAGCACCGATGCCCCGACCTGTTCGCGCGTTTCCTGGGGCATCGGTGTGTTTCAGCATATCTGCCCCCGCGCGCTTGCGATCAAGGGGCGGTCTGGCCGAAATGCCCCGATCCGGGGAAAGCATGTCCAAAAAGCTGCATCGGCAATATAGCTTTAAGGTGCAGTTGCAAACCCGGCCCGTTCCTGTTCAATCGTGTCAGGACGGAGCCCAGCCAACGGAGACACCCGTGAGCGCCAATCAACCCAGTCCCGACGACGCGCCGCTTTATTTCGCGCGCGAACCGATTTTCCCCCGACGCATTTCCGGCAAGTTCCGTTCGCTCAAATGGGTGCTGATGGCGCTGATGCTGGGCATCTATTACATCACCCCCTGGCTGCGCTGGGATCGCGGCGCGGCGCTGCCCGATCAGGCGGTCCTGCTCGATCTTGCCAACCGGCGCTTCTTCTTCTTCGGGCTCGAAATCTGGCCGCATGAATTCTATTTCGTCGCGGGCCTTCTGATCATGGCGGGGCTTGGCCTCTTTCTGTTCACCTCGGCGCTCGGCCGGGTCTGGTGCGGCTATGCCTGCCCGCAGACGGTCTGGACGGATCTTTACATCCTGGTCGAACGCTGGGTCGAGGGCGACCGCAACAACCGCATCCGCCTGCACCGTCAGGCCTGGAATGCCGAGAAGATCCGCAAGCGGCTGATCAAATGGGGGCTTTGGCTGTTCATCGGTCTGGCCACCGGGGGGGCATGGGTGTTCTATTTCACCGATGCGCCGACGCTGCTTTCCGATCTTCTCACCGGCGACGCCTCGCCGATCGCTTACACCACCATCGCCATCGCCACCGCGACGACCTTTGCCTTTGGCGGTTTTGCCCGCGAACAGATGTGCATCTATGCCTGCCCCTGGCCGCGCATTCAGGCCGCGATGATGGACGAGGACACGATCACTATTGCCTATCGCGAATGGCGCGGCGAGCCGCGCGGCAAGCTGCAAAAGGGTGAGAAACTGGCCGAGGGGCAGGGCGATTGCATCGATTGCATGGCCTGCGTCAACGTCTGCCCGATGGGGATCGACATCCGCAACGGCCAGCAGCTCGAATGCATCACCTGCGGGCTGTGCATCGACGCCTGCAACGAGATGATGGACAAGATCGGCAAGCCGCGCGGTCTGGTGGGCTACATGGCGCTGAAGGACGAGGCGAACGAGCGCGCCGGCAACAAGGTGACGAATATCTGGAAACACGTGCTGCGGCCGCGCACGCTGTTGTATTTCGTCCTCTGGTCGGGCTTCGGCATCGCTTTGGTGGTGGCGCTGGTGCTGCGCTCGCCGCTTGACTTCAACGTCACGCCGAACCGCGATCCGCTGTTCGTGACGCAATCCGACGGCACGATCCGCAACATCTACACCCTGCGCATCCGCAACAAGCACGGCTCGGAGGAAACCTTCCGCATCTCGGCCACCACCGCGGATGACGCGGAAAGCCGGGCGCTGAAGCTGACGCTGGAAGGGGTCGAGGGCGACACGATCACCGTGCCCGCCGACCAGCTTTACAACCAGCGCCTTTACCTTGATGCTGGTCCCGCGTCGGATCTGGCCGGGGCGAAGCGCACCGGGATCGTGATCTGGGTCGAACAGGTCGGCGAAGACGAGCCGGTGTCGGATTCCGCCGAAACGGTCTTCAACGGCAAGGGCAAGTGAGATGGCAAAACCGCTGACCGGCCGCAAGGTCCTGCTGATGTTCGTGGCCTTCTTCGGGCTGATCATCGCCGTCAACGTGACGATGGCGGTGCAGGCGGTGAAGACCTTCCCGGGGCTTGAAGTGGCCAATTCCTATGTCGCCTCGCAAAGCTTCGATGCCGACCGCGCCGCGCAGGAGCGGCTGGGCTGGACGGTGAAGCCCGCCTATGCGGATGGCGTGCTCACCCTCGACATCCGCGACCGGGCGGGGCAACCCGCGCCGCTGGGCCAGCTCGAGGTTCTGGTCGGCCGCACCACCATGGCGGCCGAGGACCGGACCCCGCAGATGACCCGCACGAATGGCGTCTATTCCGCGCCCCTCAGCCTTGCCCCCGGGGCCTGGCTGATCCACCTTTCTGCCACATCCGCGGACGGGGTGCTGTTCCGCCAGCGCCTCGATTTCTTCGTCGAAGGCTGAGACCGATGACCGCTGCCCCCCTTGTCTCGGCGACCTCCCCCGCGGGGGTCACCGAAGATCACCTCTCCGCTTCCGCCTGCCCGGCCTGCCTGGCCGCGCCCTCGGCCGAGGACCTGGCGAAATCGGGCGATATCAAGGGGGCGCGGATCATGCTGTCGCTGCCCACCGCCCATTGCGCGGTCTGCATCACCGATGTCGAACGCGAGATGGAGGCGCAGCCGGGCGTGCGCTCGGCGCGGGTCAACCTGACGCTGAAGCGCGTTTCGGTCGATGCCGAGGCGGGGGTGACCGCCGAGGCGCTGGTCGAGGCCTTGGCCAAAATCGGCTACGAGGCCTATGAGCTGGACCCCGGCATGCTCTCGGCCACGGAAACCGACAAGCGCGGCCGGGATCTTTTGATGCGGATCGGCGTCGCCGGTTTCGCGATGATGAACATCATGCTGTTGTCAATCGCGGTCTGGTCGGGGGCCGAGGCCGCGACGCGCGACATGTTCCACTGGATTTCCGCCGCCATCGCGCTGCCCACCGTGGTCTTTGTCGGCCAGCCCTTCTTCGCCTCGGCCTGGGGCGGGCTGAAACACGGCCGCGTCAACATGGATGTGCCGATCTCGCTGGCGTTGATCCTTGCTTCCTCGATCTCGATCTTCGAGACGATGAACCACGGCCATCACGCCTATTTCGACGCCGCGGTGATGCTGTCCTTCTTCCTGCTGGTCGGCCGCTATCTTGACTACCGCACCCGCGCCGTGGCGCGCTCGGCGGCCGAGGAGCTGGCGGCGCTGGAAGTGCCGCGCGCGCATCTTCTGTGCGACGGCGTCGAGACCATCGTGCCGGTGGCCGATCTGAAGCCCGGGGATCTGATCCGGGTGCGCCCGGGCGGCCGCATCCCGGCCGATGGCGAGGTGACGGCGGGCAGCTCGGAAACCGACCGCTCGCTTTTGACCGGGGAAACCCTGCCGGTCTATGTGGGCCCGGGCACGATGCTCTCGGCGGGCGAGGTGAACCTGACCGGGCCTTTGACGCTGCGCGTCACCGCGGCTGGCAAGGACAGCTCGCTGCACCGGATGGCGGACCTTGTGGCGATGGCCGAAAGCGCCAAGACCCGCTACACAACCCTGGCCGAACGCGCCGCGCGGGCCTATTCGCCGCTGGTGCATGCGCTGTCGTTTTCCGCCTTCGGCTACTGGATGTGGGCCACCGGCGGCGATCTGCGCTTTGCCGTCAATATCTCGGCCGCCGTTCTGATCATCACCTGCCCCTGCGCGCTGGGGCTTGCCGTGCCCGCGGTGATCACCGCGGCGTCGGGCAAGCTCTTCCGCAAGGGGCTTTTGATCAAGGACGGCACCGCGCTGGAGCGGCTGGCCGAGGTGGACACGGTGGTCTTCGACAAGACCGGCACGCTGACCATGGGCACGCCGGTTCTGGAAGGGCTGGAGGCGCTTGAGGAGGAAACCCTCTCGGTCGCGGCGGCGCTGGCGCAGGCGTCGTCGCATCCGCTGGCGCGGGCGCTGGTGGCGGCGGCCGAGGCGCGCGACATCCGCCCCGTCGTGCTCGATGATCTGCGCGAAGTGCCGGGCTTTGGCATCGAGGGGCGGCTGGGCGGGCTTGCGCTGCGGCTGGGCCGGGCCGACTGGGTCGGCGCCGCGCCCTGCGATTGCACGGCCACGCATCTGCGTCTGGGCGCGGCCGAGCCGGTGACCTTCCGCTTTTCGGATCACCTGCGTCTGGGCGCGGCCGAGGCGGTGGCGCTGCTGACCGCGCAGGGCAAGCGGGTGCTGATGGTCTCGGGCGATGTCGAGACGGCGGTTTCGGCGCTGGCGGGGCGGCTGGGCATCACCGAATGGCATTCGGGCACGCTGCCCGCCGAAAAGGCGGCGCTGGTCGCCGATCTGATGGGGCAGGGGCGGCGCGTCCTGATGGTGGGCGACGGGCTCAACGACACCGCGGCGCTGGCGGCCGCGCATGTCTCGATCTCGCCCGCCTCGGCGCTGGATGCTGCGCGCACGGCCTCGGACATCGTGCTTCTGGGCGCCGATCTGGCGCCGGTGGGCGATGCTTTGCGCATCGCCGGACAGGCGCGGCGCCGCATCAAGGAGAATTTCGTGATCTCCGCCGCCTATAACATCGTCGCCGTGCCGCTGGCGCTGGTGGGCCTTGCCACGCCGCTTGCGGCGGCCTTGGCGATGTCGACCTCGTCGATTACAGTGTCGCTGAACTCGATGCGGCTGAAATAGCCCGAACGGAGGCCAAGATGTCGGTCCTGACCTATCTGATCCCGATTTCGCTGTTTCTGGGCGGCTTCGGCCTGGTGGCTTTCCTGTGGTCGCTGCGCAATCGGCAATATGACGACCCCAAGGGCGATGCCGAACGCATCCTGTCGGGCAAATACGACGACCGTCCCAAAAGTTGACATGGCGCAAAGGGCGTATTTGGACCAAGAAAAAGCAAAGCCCGGATCCCTTGAACGGTCCGGGCTTTTTCTTGGCAAAAATACGCTCTTGTCGCGGGTGGTTACGGCCCGATCACCGAACAATCGACCGCCCGGGCGGCCAGACGGGCGCAGGCCAGATCGGCATCGCCGCGGCTGAGGCCGACGAAAAGCGCGTCATAGCCCGATTTGCGGGTCGCGACCTTGCGCAGCCCCTGCGACAGCGCCGTGCTTTCCATCAGCGCCGTCTTCAGCAGCACCTGTTCGGCGGCATATTGCGACGGATATTTGCCAAGGCTGATGCCCCAGTTGCGCCCGCCCGAGGAAGAGGCGCGGGCGACGACCTCGCGCTTGCCCTCGGGCATCGGCGCGGGCGGCGTCAGCGCGGCCAGAATCACCGTGTCATTGCGCGGCACCTGCGCCGAGGCGCCAAGCGCCAGGGTCTCGGGCTGCGCGGTGGCGGTCTGGATGAAGACCGGGCCCGAGGGATCGGTGTCGCCCTGCGCTTCGACGCTTTCGTCGGCGGGCTCCATCATCGCCAGCGTTTCGGGTTGCGGCGCGGTGACCTGCTCCAGCGGCGCGGGTTCGGGCGCGGCAGCGGCCAGTTGCACCGGCGCCTCTTCCGGCTCGGGCGCTGCGGCGGTGGCCGGGCGGGCCTGCGGGCGCGGGCTGCGGGCCAGACCTGCGATCTCGAGGGCGCTGGCGCGGGCCGCCACGGTGGCAGCCCCGGCGGCGGCGGCGGCCAGTTTCACCGCCTCCTCGTCGCCATCCTCGGCCTCCTGCGCGGCCTCAACCTGCGGCCCGGCGATTTCGCTGTCGGCATTGGCCATCAGCATCGGCGGCTCGGGCTTTTGCGCATTGACCTTGCCGGGCGCGCGCTCAAACCCCAGATCGAGCAGCTCGGCCATCTTCGCGTTGCGCGCCGCGGGCGAGGTGCCGCCGAAGACCGTCGCGATGATGCGCTTGTTGCCGCGCTGCGCCGAGGCGGTCAGGTTGAAGCCCGCGGGCACGGTATAGCCGGTCTTGATGCCGTCGGCGCCCTCGTAGGCGTCGAGGAAGCGGCGGTTGGTATTCGCCACATGGGCGATGCCCGCATCCGCGGTCCGGCGCGAGAACAGGTTGTAATATTGAGGAAAATCGTAAAGCAGGTGGCGGCCGAGGATCGACATGTCATGCGCGGTCGACAGATGCCCCGGACGGGTCAGGCCGTTGGCGTTCTTGAAGGTGGTATTCTTCATCCCAAGCGCCTTGGCGGTGCGGTTCATCCGCGCCGCGAAACGCGCTTCGTCGCCCGCAAGGAAATCGCCGATCGCGGCCGCCGCATCGTTGGCCGATTTGATCGCGGCGCCGCGGATCAGATAGCGCAGCGCGATCTTTTGTCCGGTGCGCAGCCCCAGCCGCGAGGGCGCCTGACCGGCCGCATTGGCCGAGACCGTGACCATCGTGTCAAGGCTCGCCTCGCCCGATTCGATCGCCTGAAAGGCGATGTAGAGCGTCATCATCTTGGTCAGCGAGGCCGGGTGCAGCCGGGTGTCGGCGTTCTTTTCGTAAAGAACCTCGCCGGTGCGGGCGTCCATCACATAGGCGGCAAAAGGCGCCGCCGACAGCGCCACCGGAAGCAGCGCCAAGAAGATTGCCAAAAGACCCGAACGGCCCCAGTGCGTCAGCCTGGTCACGATAACTGCCCTTACTGCCTCTATGTACCCCGTTGTGGTCTGGGGCTTGGGCGCAACTTTAGCACGCCTTCCCCGCGCTGAAAACCACGAAGATTCAACGGCTTCAAGTGAGGCCTTCGGGCAACGCGGGGGCGGAATTCTGTCAATATGTTGCGGCTGCGGCCTGGGCACATGCCATCGCTTGTGGTTTGCGATCGCAGATCAGCCCCCGGCCTGCGCCTCGATCGCGCTGACAAGCCCCGCCAGCCCGCCCAGATCCGGTAGCTCGGCAAAACGCGGATGCGCCGCGGGGGGCTGCGCCTGTTCCAGCGCCCAGGTCATCTCATGCGGAACATGCACGCCCCAGCCGCCCGCATCCAGCATCGGCAGCACGTCGGATTTCAGCGAATTGCCCACCATCAGCCCCTGATCGGCGCCGGTGCCGTGCCGCGCGAAGACCGCGCGATAGGTGTCGGGGCGCTTGTCCGAGACGATCTCGACCGCGTCGAAAAGATCGCCCAGCCCCGATTGCGCCAGCTTGCGCTCCTGATCGAGCAGATCGCCCTTGGTCACCAGCACCAGCCGGTAGCGGCCTGCAAGCGCCTCGACCGCCTCGCGGGCATGGGGCAGGATCTCGATCGGATGCGCCAGCATCTCGCGCCCGGCGGCCAGGATCTCGCCGATCACCGCCGCGGGGACGCGGCCCGCGCTGACCTCGATCGCGGTCTCGATCATCGACAGCGTGAAGCCCTTGACGCCAAAGCCATAGGCGCCGACGTTGCGGCGCTCGGCGGCGAGCAGGCGCTGTTCCAGCTGCGCCGCCTCGGCGTGATCGGCCAGAAGGTCGTGAAACCGGGCCTGGGTCAGGCGGAAGAACCGCTCGTTGTGCCAAAGCGTGTCATCGGCATCAAAGCCGATCGTGGTCAGGGTCATCGGGGCTCTCCTTGCGGGCAACCTGACGCCGGGGCGCGCGGTTGGCAAGATGCGCCGCACTGGCTTTTCTTGCCGCGCCATGATCCTATATTGAACCCCGGAGCCACGATTCCCTGCGATCTTGGACATTTGACACCGATTCGACCCTTTTGACCCTGCGGAGGACTGCCCGTGCTTCACCCCCTATACCTCAGCGCCCCTCGCGCCGGAGACGGCGAGGGGGATGGCGCGGGCGAGGCCGGGCTTGCGGTCAAGACCGCGCCGCGCACCGCCCGGCCGCCGATGTACAAGGTCATGCTGCTGAACGACGATTACACGCCGATGGAATTCGTCGTGCATATTCTGGAACGCTTCTTTGGCATGTCCCATGCCCAGGCCTTCGAGATCATGCTGACCGTGCACAAGAAGGGGCTGGCCGTCGTCGGCGTCTATTCCTTCGAGGTGGCCGAGACCAAGGTGGCGCAGGTGATGGATTTTTCCCGCCGTCACCAGCACCCTTTGCAATGCACCATGGAAAAGGAGTGAGGGGGGCACCCCTCCGATCTGATGAGCCATCCCCGTCTGTCGCTGGCGCTTGAAGCGCCGCAAGCCCTGCCCTCCGAAGGGCGGATCGTCGTCTACCGTCCCACCGCCGAGACCGACCTGTCCGATCTGCCAAGGGACCGGCTGCAACTGGTGCAGGGGTTCTTCCCCGATCACGCGGCGCTGGCCGGGCGCGGCTACGCGGTTGCCCCCGCGACCGGCGAGCAGGGCTTTGCCGCCGCCGTGGTCTTCGTGCCGCGCGCCAAGGCCGAGGCGCGGGCGCTGCTGGCCGAGGCCTGCGCCCGCGTCGTGCCGGGCGGGCCGATCTGGGTCGACGGGCTGAAGACCGACGGCATCGATTCGCTGCTGAAAGACCTGCGCGCGCTGCTGCCGGTCACCGACCCGATCGCCAAGGCGCATGGCAAGATCTTTTCCTTTGCCGCGACGCCGGGCGCGCTGGCGGGCTGGGAAGCGCGGCCGCTGCAGCCAGCGCCGGGCTTCACCACCCTGCCCGGGGTCTTCTCGGCCGATGGCATCGACCGCGGCTCGGCGCTGCTCGCGGCCTGCCTGCCCGAGACGCTGCCCGCAAGGGTGGTCGATCTGGGCGCGGGCTGGGGTTGGCTGGCGGCGCAGGTTCTGGCGCGCAAGGGCGTGGAGGCGGTCGATCTGGTCGAGGCGGATCATGCCGCGCTGGACTGTGCGAAACGCAACCTGACCGATCCGCGGGCGCGGTTTCACTGGGCGGATGCGACCCGGGTGACGCTTGACGCCCGGCCGCTGGCCATCGTGATGAACCCGCCGTTCCACACCTCCCGCGCCGCCGATCCCGCGCTGGGGGTGGCCTTCATCCGCGCCGCGGCGGGGCTTTTGTCGCTTTCGGGGACGCTCTGGATGGTGGCGAACCGGCACCTGCCCTATGATGCCGTGCTGCGCGCGTGTTTCCACGAGCTCGAGGACCTGACCCCGCCCGGCGGCCGCGATGGCGCCTTCCGGGTGATCCGGGCGGCGCGTCCGATCGCGCATGCGACGAAACCGGCCCAAACCGCGCCCGAAACCGCCGCGCGCCGGGTGGTGCGGCGGCGGCGCTAGGGGCACCAAAGGGGGCCTATTCCTCGGGATAGGTTTCCCGGCAGGCGCGGATCGCGGCATTGGCGGCGGGGGTCATCTCGCGGATCTTGTCGCGCAGCCCGTCGCGTTTGCGCCGTTCCGAGACCGGGTCGATCGCCACTTCGCGGGTGCGGGTGACGGTGTAATCCTCAAGGCACATGCGCGGCCTCTCGATCACCGTGCCGTTGCCGTGACGGATCACCTCGGTGCCGCATTGCTCCCAGCGCGTCATCGGCACCTCGTAATCCTCATAGGCATAGCCGCGCGCCAGATTGCCCTCGACCTCATCGAGCATGTCCTGCAGGTGCCGGATCTCGCGGGTTTCGCGGTTGATGCAGCGCTCTTGCGGCGTGCCGCAGCCGGTCAGAACGCCAAAGCCCAGAACAGCGAACACGATCAGCTTGCGCATGGAACCCTCCGTTTGGGCCATTCTCGCGCCCGGCGCGCGGAAAGGCAACGGGGCAGGGGGCCGCCCCGGAATATCTGGCCCGGCGAAAGCGGGATATTTGCCGTGACGGCAGAACGGGGCTTTCCTTTTGGGCGGATTGGGCGTATGGGCTGCGCTTTGATAGTAGCGAAAGCCCCCCCCATATGACCGACTTCCCCCATCTTCCCGCGGCGCTTGCCGAGGCTCTGTCCGCGCGGGGCTATGATGCCCTGACGCCCGTTCAGGACGCGGTGACGCGCCCCGAGCTGGCCGGACGGGATCTCCTCGTCTCGGCGCAGACGGGATCGGGCAAGACGGTGGCTTTCGGGCTGGCGATCTCGGCCGAGTTGCTGGGCGAAAACGGCATCTCGCCTTACCCGGATCTGCCGCGCGCGCTGGTTGTCGCGCCGACGCGTGAACTGGCCGTGCAGGTCAGCCGCGAGCTGAGCTGGCTTTACGAAAAGGCGGGGGCGGTGATCACCGGCGCCGTTGGCGGCATGGATGCCCGCGCCGAGCGGCGGGCGCTGGAACGCGGCGCGCATATCGTTGTCGGCACGCCCGGGCGGATCTGCGATCACATCCGCCGCGGTGCGCTGGATCTGTCGGCGCTCTCGGCCGTCGTGCTCGATGAAGCCGACGAGATGCTGGACATGGGCTTCCGCGAAGATCTGGAATTCATTCTGGAATCCGCGCCCGAGGGGCGTCGCACGCTGATGTTTTCGGCGACCGTGCCGCGCGAGATCGAGCGGCTGGCGCAGACCTTCCAGCGCGAGGCGGAACGGATTTCCACCGTTTCGGCGCGCGAAAGCCATGCCGATATCGATTATCGCGGCGTGCTGGTCGACCGCTCTGACCGTGAAAATGCCATCGTCAACCTGCTGCGCCTGCACGAGGCCGAGCGCGCCATCGTCTTCTGCTCGACCCGGGCGGCGGTGACGCATCTGACCGGCAAGCTGCTGAACCGGGGCTTCTCGGTCGTGGCGCTGTCGGGCGAGCTGACGCAGGACGAACGCTCGCGCGCGCTGCAGATGATGCGCGACGGCCGGGCGCGGGTCTGTATCGCCACCGACGTGGCGGCGCGCGGCATCGACCTGCCGGGGCTGGAGCTGGTGATTCACGCCGATCTGCCGATGAACCGCGAGGGGCTGTTGCACCGCTCGGGCCGCACCGGCCGGGCCGGGCGCAAGGGGCTTTCGGCGCTGGTCGTGCCGCTGAACGTGCGCGCCAAGGCCGAACGGCTTCTGCGCGAGGCGCAGGTCTCGGTGACCTGGGAAGGGGCGCCGACACCCGAGGATATTCTGGCCCGCGATCAGGAACGTCTGCTGACCGAACCGGCGCTGGTCGAGCCCGCGACGGCCGAGGAATTCGACGCCATCGCCCGGCTTTTGGAAACGCATGAGCCGAAGCAGCTGGCCGCCGCGGTGCTGCGCCATTTCCGCGCCGCCCGCACCGCGCCCGAGGATGTGATCCCGGTCAGCGTGGGCGAGGGGCCGAAACCCCGCGCGCGCGAGGAATTCGGGGCTGCGCGCTGGTATCGGCTCTCGATGGGCCATGACCAATGGGTGGACCCGAAATGGCTGTTGCCGATGCTCTGCCGCGCGGGCGATCTGACCCGGCGCGACATCGGGATGATCCGGGTGATGCAGGATCAGACCTTCGTGCAGATCCATGAATCGATGGCCGACCGTTTCGAGGCGGGTCTGGGCCCGGATCGGGTGATGGAAGGCAAATGCACGGTGGAAAACCTGCCGGGTATGCCCGAGGGGCTGGATCGTCCGGCGCCGAAGCCCGACCGCTGGACCAAGACCGGCGATCGCAAGCCCTATGAAAAGAAACCCTATGCGCCGCGCGGCAGCTATGGCGACAAGCCCGCGCCGAAGCCGCATCGCAAGGGCCCGCCGCGCGAAGAGGGCGCCGAGCGCTTCGAAAAGACCGAGCGTCCCGCCCGCAAGCCCGCGGGCGAGGCTGCCGCCGCGCCGAAACCGCGCAAGGCCGCCCCCTGGGCGCGCGAAGGCGGCCATGGCGCCGCCGCGAAAGAGGGCAAACCGGCGCCGAAATACGGCGCGAAAAGCTTTGCCAAGCCGGGGGCGAAACCCGCGGGCAAGCCCGGTCCGAAAAAACCGCGCAGCTTCTGAACCGCTGCGCCGCAAATGCAAAGGGGGCCGCGCGGCCCCCTTTTTCTTGGTCCAAATACGCCCTTGCGCGCTCAGCCCTTGCGGATGGTTTCCATCAGAAGCGTGACGTTGTCCGGGTTCGCCTCGGGGGTGATGCCATGGCCAAGGTTGAAGATATGCGGCCCGTTCTTGAACGCGGCGACGACCTTTTTCGTCGCGTCGACAAGCTCCTGGCCGCCCGTCACCATGTAGGACGGGTCGAGGTTGCCCTGCACGCAGGTCTTGCCCTTTTGCACGTTTTCCGCCGCCCAGTCCGGCGAGACCGAATTGTCGATGGCGACGCAATCCGCCCCGGTCTTCTCGGCAAAGCCGATATAGCCCTGGCCCGCCTCGCGCGGGAAGGCGATGACCGGCAGGCCGGGGAAGCGGCGCTTCATCTCGGCGGTGATCTTGCGGGCGGGTTCGACCGCGAAATCCTCGAAATCCTGGCCCTTGAGCGAGCCAGCCCAGCTGTCGAAGAGCTTGACCACTTCGCAGCCCGCCTCGACCTGTTTCGACAGATATTCGATCGTCGCCTCGGTCACCGCATCGATCAGCGCCGAAAACGCCGCCCGGTCGGTGTCCTTGAACTTGTGCGCCGCCGCCTGATCCTTCGAGCCGCGGCCCGCGATCATGTAGGTGGCCACGGTCCAGGGCATGCCCGCAAAGCCGATGAAGGTGGTTTCCTTCGGCAGCTCGCGGCTCAGGATCTTGCAGGTCTCATAGACCGGGGCAAGCTTGTCGTGGATATCGTCCTTGCCCTTCAGGCCCTTGACGCCTTCCATCGAGGTCACGGTCGACATCCGGGGGCCTTCCCCGGTCTCGAACCACAGATCAAGGCCAAGCGCCTGCGGCAAAAGCAGAATGTCGGCAAACAGGATCGCGGCGTCAAAGCCATAGCGGCGGATCGGCTGCAGCGTCACTTCGGCGGCAAGGTCCGGCGTGTAGCACAGGCTGAGAAAATCGCCCGCCTGCGCGCGGGTGGCGCGGTATTCGGGCAGATAACGGCCCGCCTGCCGCATCAGCCACACCGGCGGCGTGGGAAGAACTTCGCCCTTGAGGGCGCGCAGGATCGTCTTGTCGGTCATAGGGGGCCTCCTTACTTGCTTCCTTTCAGCGTCCCCTGCGGCTGAATGTCAAGCTCTGTTGACACTTGTAAAGCTTGCGCGGGCAATCTGACGCGGTTATGCCAAGCGCATGGAACAGATGCCCTCGCCCAACGCCCCGCTGAAGATCGGCACCCGCGGCAGCCCCCTGGCGCTCGCGCAAGCCTTTGAGACCCGCTCGCGGCTCATGGCCGCTTTCGATCTGCCCGAAGAGGCCTTCGAGATCGTCGTGATCAAGACCTCGGGCGACAATGCGGCGCTGATCGCCGCCGACAAGCCTTTGAAAGAGGTGGGGGGCAAGGGCCTTTTCACCAAGGAAATCGAAGAGGCGATGCTGGCGGGCGCGATCGACATCGCCGTGCATTCGATGAAGGACATGCCGACGATCCAGCCCGAGGGGCTGATCCTCGACTGCTACCTGCCGCGGGAAGACACCCGCGACGCCTTCGTCTCGATGAAATACAATTCGCTCGCCGAGCTGCCCGAGGGCGCGGTGGTGGGCACCTCCAGCCTGCGCCGTCGCGCGCAACTTGCGTCGCGCCGCCCCGATCTGAAACTGGTCGAATTCCGCGGCAACGTGCAGACGCGGATGAAGAAACTGGGCGAAGGCGTGGCCGATGCCACCTTCCTCGCGCTGGCCGGTCTGAACCGTCTGGGCATGTCGGAAGTGGCGAAATCCGCGATCAAGCCCGAAGAGATGCTGCCCGCCGTGGCGCAGGGCTGCATCGGGATCGAACGCCGCGAGGCCGATACCCGCGCGAAGAGGATGCTCGATGCGATCCATCACGCGCCCTCGGGGCTGCGGCTGGCCTGCGAACGCAGCTTCCTTCTGACGCTGGACGGCTCGTGTGAGACCCCGATCGGCGGTCTTTCGGTGCTGGAAGGCGATCAGATCTGGCTGCGCGGCGAGATCCTGCGTCCCGATGGCTCCGAGACGATCACCGGCGAGATCCGGGGTCCGGCCGTCGATGGCGTGGCGCTGGGCGCGGAACTGGCGAAGCAGTTGCTGGCCAAGGCGCCGTCGGATTTCTTCTGCTGGCGCTGAGCCTGCCGCCACCCGCGAAAGGGCGTATTTAGGCCAAGAAAAAGCGGCATGTTTTTTCTTGGCTCAAAGATGCGAAAGCGGGCCTGAAACGGGCGATCCGATGGATCTTCTTGACCGACTGAGCGACCTTCTCGGCCCTGCGCAGGTTCTGCGCGGGGCCGAAGCTTTGGCCTGTGGCCGCGAATGGACCGGGCATTACACCTGGGAGCCGCTGGCCGTTGTCCGTCCCGGCTCCACCGAGGAGGTGGCGGCGGTCCTGCGTCTGGCGCATCAGACCGGCACGCCGGTCGTGCCCGTCGGCGGCAATACCGGGCTGAACGGCGGCACCGCTGCGCCCGGCGCGCTGATGCTGTCGCTGGCCCGCATGCGCCGCATCCGCGATCTGAACCCCGCCGCGCGGACCGTGGTGGCCGAGGCCGGGGTGGTGCTCGAAACCCTCCATAATCTTGCCGCCGAACAGGGGCTGGCCTTTCCGCTGAGCTTTGGCGCCAAGGGCTCGGCGATGGTGGGGGGCTTTTTGTCGACCAATGCGGGCGGCTCGAATGTGGTCCGTTACGGCTCGGCCCGGGCTTTGTGTCTGGGGCTGGAGGTGGTTCTGGCCGATGGACGGATCTGGCACGGGCTGACCGGCCTGCACAAGGACAACACCGGCTACGATCTGCGCGATCTGCTGATCGGGGCCGAGGGGACGCTCGGCATCATCACCGCCGCGGTGCTGAAACTGGTCCCCGCCCCCACGGCTTACGCCACGGCGCTGGTCGGGCTGGAGAGCCTGTCCGAAGCGCTTGCGCTGCTCAACACCGTGCAGGCGGGCAGCGGCGGCGCGGTCGAGGCGTTTGAGTTCATGCCGGATCGCTACATGGCGCGGCTTGCCCGGCTGAAACCGGCGCTCGCCTGTCCCTATGTGCCCCGCCCGGTCAATCTGCTGATCGAGACCGCGACCACCGTCCCCGGCGCCGATCCCGGTGCCGCGCTGGAAACCCTGCTGGGCGCCGCGCTCGAGGCCGGGCAGGTCACCGAAGCGGTGATCGCGCAATCCGCCAGCCAGCGCCGAAAACTGTGGGAGATGCGCGAATCGGCGGCCGAGATCACCTTCACCACGCCCGATATCGTCGATTGCGACATCGCCCTGCCGCTGGACCGGCTGGAGACTTTCCTGGCCCGGATGACGCCCGCTCTGGCCGCTCTTGACCCCGGCGCCGAGGAGCTGGTGATCGCGCATCTGGGCGATGGCAATATCCATTACACCGCTTATCCCTCGCGCCCCGATCCCGCGCTGGCCAAGGCGATCCGCGCGGCGGTCAGCGCCGGGGCGGTTGCCCTGGGCGGCAGTTTTTCCGCCGAACATGGCGTCGGCATTTCGAAACGCGCGACGATGGCGGCGCACAAGGACCCTGTGGCCCTGCAGATGATGGCCGCGATCAAGGCGGCGCTCGACCCCAAGGGCATCCTCAACCCCGGCAAGGTGCTGCCGTAGGGGGTTGAGAATCGCCTCTGCCAGGCGCATCAGGCCTCATGTCCCTCGCCGCCCCCTTCCGCCCGATCCTGCGCGACCGCACCCTGATGCTGGCCGCCTGCCTGCTGGTGCTTTTCGGCGCCCATGCCGCGACGATCGCGCCCTATATGTCCTCGCTTGCGGTCAAGGTCTTCGGCCTGTCCGATCACGCCTTTTCGGCGCTTCTGATCGTCGCCTCGCTGGTCGCCGTCGCCACCTCGGTCGGTTTCGGCATTCTGGCCGATCAGCGCGCCAATCGCCGCGCCATCGCGCTGACCACCGTCACCGCGCTGACGCTGGGCACCGCGCTGATGGCATTCGCCCCCGGCACCCCCGCCTTCGTGCTGGCCCATGCGCTGTTGCTGCCGATCTCCGGCGCGATCTTCGGGCAGATCTTCGCGCTCGCCCGCCTCGCCGCCACCACCCAGCCCGAGGCCGACCGGCCCGCCGTCCTCTCCACCCTGCGCGCGCTTTTCGCGCTGCCCTGGGTCGTGGTGCTGCCGATCTGGTCGCTGGTGTTTCAGGGCACGACGCCGCTGACCGCGGTCTATCCGGTCTGCCTTGTGCTGGCGCTTGCCATGCTGGGGCTGACCATTCGGCTCTGGCCGCGCGATGGCGCAACCCATTGGGAAGACGTGCCCTCGGGCCTTTCGTTCCGCGAGGCGCTGACCGAGATCGCCCATCCGCAGGTGCTGATCCGGGTTCTGGCGCTGGGCACGATCAACGGCGCGGTGATGCTTTACATCATCGTCGTCGGGCTGGTCTTTGCGGGCATTCCCTTCCGCGGCGCCGCCGATACCGCGCTTTATGCAGGGATCATGGCCGGGCTTGAGGTCCCCTTCATGCTGGCGCTGCCCTTTGTCATCGGCCGGGTCCGCCAGACCTGGCTGATCGCGCTGGGCACGTTTCTCTACGCCGTCCATCTGGCGGGCATCCCGCTTCTGGCCGAGACCCCCGCGGTCTGGGCGCTGACCCTTTCGGGCGCGATCGGCGGCGCCATCGTGCTGACGCAACCCATGGCCTATCTGCAGGAGCTGATGGCCGAGCGCCCGGGCGCGGGTGCCTCGCTGATCGCGCTGCAAAAGCTCGCGGGCGACGCCTTTTCTGCCCTCTGCTTTGCGCTTGGCACCAGCCTGGGCGGCTATGGCCTTGCCGCCTTCCTCGGCGCGGCCCTGTCCCTCCTCGGCGCCGCGCTGCTGATCGCGCTTGACCGAAACCGCTGACTTTTTCTTGGTCCAAATACGCCCTTGCCCCAGATGTTTCAGGGCGCAGGGGGCACCCGGCCCAGCACCTCCAGCACCTTCGGCCCCAAGGCGTCGACAATCAGCGTCACGCCTTTGGCTGAGGGGTGGATGTTGTCGCCCTGCATCAGCCCCTCCGTCGCGCGCGCCTCGGGCGTCTTTGCGGCGATCGGCGCCAGCAGATCGGGCACCACCACCGCGCCGTATTTCGCCCCCAGCTCGGGCCAGATCGCATCGTAACCGGCCTGCCAGTCCGGGCCGTAATTGCCGGGCGCCTTCAGCCCGACCAGCGCCACCGGCAGCCCCCGCGCCGTCACCTCGGAGAGCATCGCGTCCAGATTGTCCCGCGCCTGTGCGGGCGGCTGACCGCGCAGCATGTCATTGCCGCCAAGCGCGATCATCACCACATCGACCTCGGGCGTCAGCGACCAGCCCAGCCGCGCCCGCCCGCCCGATGTCGTATCCCCCGACACCCCCGCATTGATCACCGTCACCTCGGCGCCCCGTGCCCGCAACCAGCCCTGCAGCTGCGGCACCAGCCCCTGATCCGGGTCCAGCCCGTAACCCTGGGTCAGGCTGTCACCCACCGCCAGAAGCGTCACCGGCCCGGCCGCGGCCGTTCCGCCGATGCCAAGCGCGAAAATCCCCGCAAGCGCCGCCTTGCCCAGCCGCCGCCGCACCCCATATCCGGTTGATCCCCTTTGCAGACAGGCCCAGATGACCGACATCGTTCTCTCCCTTGCCGACGCGCGACTGACCTTGGCCGGAAATGCCGGTCCCGTCGAGATCCTGCATGCCATCACGCTTGATATCCTGCGCGGCGAAAGCGTGGGGCTGGTGGGGCCGTCGGGGTCAGGCAAGTCGTCGCTCCTGATGCTGATGGGCGGGCTGGAACGCGCCAGCTCCGGGCAGGTTCTGGCGCTGGGCCGCGATCTGACCGCTCTGGGCGAGGATGATCTGGCCCGCTTTCGCCGCGGCAATATGGGGATCGTGTTCCAGTCTTTCCACCTTGTCCCCACGATGACGGCGCTGGAAAACGTCGCGCTGCCCTTGCAGATCGCCGGGGCCAGGGATGCGCTGCCCCGCGCCGAGGCGGAACTGGCCCGGGTCGGGCTCGGTCATCGGCGCAGCCATTATCCATCGGAAATGTCGGGCGGCGAGCAGCAGCGCGTGGCGCTGGCCCGCGCCGTCGCGCCGCGCCCGGCGATCCTGCTGGCCGATGAGCCCACCGGCAATCTCGATGCGGCCAATGGTGCCGCGATCATCGAGCTTCTCTTCACCCTGCAGGCGGAAACCGGGGCGACGCTGGTGCTGGTGACCCATGCGCCGGATCTGGCGGCGCGCTGCAGCCGTCTGGTGCGTCTGGCCGACGGGCGGCTGGCATGAGGCTGGCGCTTTCCATCGCGCGCGCGGAATTGCGCAGCGGAATCAGGGGGTTCCGGATCTTTCTTCTGTGCCTGATGCTGGGCGTGGCGGCGATTGCTGCGGTGGGCCTTGTGCGCGAGGCGATCCGGGCCGGGCTGTCCGATCAGGGCGCGGTGCTGCTGGGCGGGCAGGCGCAGCTGGAATTCACCTATCGCCGCGCGACTGTGCCTGAGCGCGACTGGATCATGGCGCAGGGCGAGCGGGTCTCGGAGGTGGTCGACCTGCGCTCGATGGCCAGCACGGGCGACGGTGCGGAAACCGCGCTGACCCAGCTCAAGGGCGTCGATGAAAACTGGCCGCTTCTCGGGCAGGTGGCGCTGGACCCGCCGGTGGGCGTGGCTGCGCTGGCGGGGCAGGGCGGTCTGCCCGGTGCCTTCCTCGATCCGGTGCTGGCTGACCGGCTGGCGCTGAAGCCCGGGGATCGCTTCCGGCTTGGCGGGCAGGACTTCGTTTTCATGGCGCGGCTCTTGCGCGAACCCGATGCGGGCGGCGCGGGCATGGCCTTTGGCGCGCGCTCGGTGGTGGCGCTTTCGGCGCTCGAACGCACGCCGCTTCTGGCCCCCGGCTCGCTTTACGAAACCCAATACCGCCTGACCCTGCCCGAGGGGCAAAGCCTGCCCGCGCTCAAATCCGCGGCGCAAAAGCGCTTCGAGGGCGCCGGGATGCGCTGGAGCGATGAACGCCGCGCCGCCCCCGCGGTCGAGCGGTTCACCGACCGGCTGGGGTCGTTTCTGGTGCTGGTGGGGCTGGCCGGGCTGGCGGTGGGGGGCGTCGGCATCTTTGCCACGGTGCAGGCCTGGATCGCGCGCAAGGCGGCGACGATTGCCACGCTGCGGGCGCTGGGCGCCTCGGGGGCGACGATCCGGGGCGCGTTCCTGATCCAGCTGGCCGTGCTGACGGTGCTTGGCGTGCTGGCGGGGCTTGCGCTGGCCGCGGCGCTGGTGCTGGCGGCGCAGGGCCCGATCGCCGCCGCGATGCCGGTGCCGGTCACGGTGACGCTTGCCGCCCGCCCGCTGCTCGAGGCGGCGCTTTACGGCACGCTGACGGCGGCGATCTTTGCGCTTTGGCCGCTGGCGCAGCTGTCCGAGCTGCGCGCCGCCACGCTCTACCGCGCTGCGCAGACGGCCCGGCGCGGCCTGCCCGGACCGGGGATGCTGGCGCTGATCGGCGCGCTGACGGCGATGCTTCTGGGCGCGGCGGTGGCGTTTTCTGGCCTGCCCGCGCTGACGCTGGGCACTTTGGGCGGCGTTGCCGCGGCGCTGGGGCTGCTGGCGCTGGCCGCAGCGGGCATCCGCCATCTGGCCCGACGCCTTGGGCCGCGCGTGGCGCGGTTTCCGGCGCTGCATGCGGCGCTCGCCGCGATCGGTGCGCCGCGATCCGAGGCGACGGCGGTCATTCTGGCGCTGGGCCTTGGGCTTTCGGTGCTGGCCGCTGTGGGGCAGGTCGAAAGCGGGCTGCGCGGCGCCATCGCGAAAGACCTGCCGAAACTCGCCCCTGCCTTCTTCCTGATGGACATTCCCCCGCCCGAGCGCCCGGCGCTGGTGGAAAGGATGCAGGATTTCGCCGGTGTCTCGCGTGTCGATACCGTGCCGATGCTGCGCGGCATCCTGACGAAGATCAACGGCCAAGATGCGCGCAAGGTCGCGGGCGAGCATTGGGTCTTGCGCGGCGATCGCGGCGTGACCTTTGCCGAAACCCCGCGCGAAAAGCTGACCGCGGGGCAATGGTGGCCCAAGGATTATGCGGGGCCGCCCTTGGTCTCGGTCTCGGCCAAGGAGGCCGCGGAACTGGGGCTGAACCTGGGCGACCGGCTGACGGTGAACATTCTGGGGCGGGATATCGAGGCCGAAATCGCCTCGTTCCGCGATGTCGATTTTTCCACCATGGGGATCGGCTTCGTGCTGACCTTTTCGCCCAATGCGCTGGCGGGGGCGCCGCATACCGAGCTGGCGACGATCTACGCGCCGCCCACGGATGAAGCGCCGATCCTGCGCGCGCTGTCGAAAGACTTTCCGACCGTGACCGCCATCCCCGTGCGCGAGGCGATGGCGCGGGTCAGTGACGCGCTTTCCGCGATTGCGCAGGCGGTGGCGCTGGCGGCCTCGGTCACGCTTTTGACCGGCTTCACCGTGCTTCTGGGCGCGGCGGCGGCGGGCGAGGAGGCCCGGGCGCGGGAAGCGGCGCTGCTCAAGACGCTTGGGGCGACGCGCGGGCTGATCCTGCGGTCCTTTACCCTGCGGGCGCTGATCCTTGGCGCGGCCTCGGGGGCGATTGCGGTGGCGGTGGGGGCGCTGGCCGGTTGGGCGGTGCTGACCTTCGTGATGGAGGCGCCCTTCCGCTTCGATCCGCTGTCAGCCGGGGCGATCGTCGCGGGCGGCATGGCGGCGGTGCTGGCGGCGGGCACGCTGTTTGCGGCGCGTCCGCTCTCGGTGCGGCCGGCGCAGGTGTTGCGGGCGCAGGACTGAGTGAAAAGCCCCGCGGGACAGGGTCCGGCGGGGCGTTTGATCTGCGGTGGCGGGACGGCTCAGGCGAGCCCGACCTCGTCCAGAATGCCGCGGCGCTTGGCTTCGTAGTAATAGCCCTTGGAATACCAGCTTATGGCGCGGCTTTCGCTGCCATCGGCGCACATCCAGGCGCCGCGCAGGTATTTCACCCCGTATTTCAGGTTCGTATCCGCATCGAGCAGATCGGCGCCGCTGCCCTCGAAGCCCATCAGCCCGGCGGTGCGCGGATGAATCTGCATCAGCCCGTAATAGGGGCCGTTGCGGGCGCCCGGATTGTAGCTGCTTTCGCGCTGCACGATCCGGTGCACCAGACTGCGCGGCACGCCGTAATGATCGGCCCAGCGGTTGATCTTGGCGCGCATCGCCGGGCTTTCGCCGGGTTTCAGCAGGCCATCGGGCGGGTTTTTCGACGATTGACGGCCCGTGCCGCAAGCCGAAAGCGCCAGGGCGGCACCAAAGCTCAGCAGCAGGGATCGGCGGGACAGCATGTGGCCTCCAGTCGCTCACGGGTTCGTTTCAGCCCTGATACCGAGCCGTGATCCCCGCGGCAAAGGAATTTTCCACGCCCGGGCGACAATGGGCGGCGTTTTGCCGATGCTCAGGCGGCGGCGCGGCGCAATCTGAGGGCGTTGCTGACGACGAAAACCGAGGACAGCGACATCGCCGCGGCGGCCAGCATCGGCGACAGGCCGGGTCCGCCAAAGGGCACCAGCACGCCCATGGCGACCGGGATCAGCGCGGCGTTATAGGCGAAAGCCCAGAACAGGTTTTGCCGGATGTTGCGCATCACGGCTTTGGAGAGCGCGACCGCACGGGCCGCTCCGCGCGGATCGGCGCCGACGATCACCACCTCGGCCGCCTCGATCGCGACATCGGTGCCCGAGCCGAGCGCCAGCCCCACATCGGCCGCCGCAAGGGCAGGGGCGTCGTTGATGCCATCGCCCACGAAGGCCACGGCACCCGCGCGTTTCATCTCCTCCAGCGCCGCGACCTTGCCCGCGGGCAGGACCCCCGCGATGACGCGCGAAATGCCCAGCTGCCGCCCGACCGCCTCGGCCGTGGCCGCGACATCGCCCGAGATCATCGCCACCGCGATCCCCTCGCGCGCCAGCGCCGCAACGGCCGCGGCGGCGTGGGCTTTCGGCGGATCGGCGAGCGCGAGCACGGCAAGCGGAGCACCATCCAGCGCCACCAGAACCGGGGTTTTGCCATCCTGCGCAAAGACTTCGGCCGTGGCCAGCAGCGGGGCGGGGTCGATCCCGGCCTCGCGCAGCGCGGCGGCATTGCCCAACAGGATCGGACGTCCCTCGACCTCGGCCGAAAGACCGCGGCCGGGCGTTGCCACCACCTTGCGGGCGCGGGCGGGCATGATCCCGCGGGCCTCGGCAGCCTGCACGACGGCCTGCGCGAGGGGGTGTTCGGAGCGTGCCTCGGCCCCGGCGGCCAGGCGCAGCAGGTCGGCTTCGCTCAGGCCCGGAAGCACGAAAACATCGGTCAGCGTCGGGCGCCCCTCGGTCAGGGTGCCGGTTTTGTCAAAGGCAAGCGTGCGCACCTCGGCCAGCCGTTGCAGCGCATCGCCGCGCCGGAACAAAAGGCCCAGTTCGGCCCCCCGCCCGGTGCCCACAAGGATCGAAACCGGCGTGGCCAGCCCCATCGCGCAGGGGCAGGCGATGATCATCACCGAAATCGCCGCGACGAGCGCGGGCGCCAGCCCTTGCCCCAGCGCGACCCAGACCGCGAAGGTCAGCGTCGACAGCGCCATCACCACCGGCACGAAAACCCGGGTGACGCGGTCGACCAGCGCCTGCACCGGCAGTTTCTGCCCCTGCGCCGCCTCCACCAGTGCGATGATCCGCGAGAGCACCGTATCCGCCCCGGTCGCGGTGACGCGGAAGACCAGCGCCGAAGTGCCGTTCACCGTGCCCCCGGTGACTGGCTGGCCCGGGGCTTTCCCGACCGGGACGGGCTCGCCCGTGAGCATGCTTTCGTCAAGGAAACCATGGCCTTCGGTGACGATCCCATCCACCGCCACCCGCTCTCCCGGCGCCAGTTCGACCAGATCGCCGGGGGCGAGTTCCTCGACCGGCAGCTCGACCGTGCCGCCCGGGCGCTGCACCCGCGCCGTGGCCGGGCGCAGCGCGACCAGCCGCGAGATCGCCGCGCCCGCCCGCCCCTTGGCGCGGGCTTCCAGCCAGCGGCCAAGCAGGATCAGCGTCACGATCACCGCCGCCGCCTCGAAATAAACGTCAAAGGTGCCGGGCGGCAGGATCTGCGGCACCAGCACGACCAGCGCCGAATACCCCCACGCGGCAAGCGCCCCAAGCGCCACAAGCGAGTTCATCTCGGGCGCAAGGCGGAAAAGCGCCGGCAGGCCCAGGCGCAGGAAGACCCGGCCCGGGAAGGCCAGAACCAGGGTGGTGAAAAGGAATTGCACGTTCTGCATCCCGTCCTCGCCGATCGCGCGGGCCAGCATGTGATGCAGCGGCGGGTAAAGATGCGGCCCCATCGCCAGGAAGAAGACCGGCGCGGTGAGCAGCGCCGACAGCAGGAATTGATGCTTCAGCCGCGCCGCTTCCGCTGCCTGCCGTTCGGCCACCGGGGCCGGGGCGGGGGGCGCGCTGATCACCCGGGCCTGCACGTCGATGTCCTCCAGCCGCCGCAGCAGCTCCGAGGGCGCCACCGTGCCCTGCGCATAGCGCACGCGGGCGGTGCCATCCGGCGCCACCGCGACCGAGAGCACCCCGGACGCCGCTTGCAGCGCCGCCGCAACCCGCCCCGGATCCTCCGCCCCGAAGTCCAGACAGGTCTCGGCCTCGGCAACCGGATAGCCCGCCCGCGCCAGCGCCCCGGCCAAAGCCTCCGCCCGCGCGGGCGCCTCGAACTCGACCCGGACCGAGCGCGCCATCAGATTGGCCGCCGCCAGCGTCACCCCCGCTTCCGCCTGCAACGCCCGCTCCACCCGCCCGGTGCAGGCGCCGCAATGCATCCCCTCGACGATGAAACTGGTGCTGGCCATGGCGCTCTCCCTTTGCCTTTCAGTTGCGCTGCGCGGCGGCAAGGTCAAGCGCGCAAATATTCGAGAACTTGAATTTGTCTGGCGATGATGCTATCTGAGGGGCAATGACATCCGCAACCGGAGGCTTCCGATGACCCTTGACCGCGCTGTTCTTGTCTTTGCCGGGATCATGGTTCTGCTCAGCGTCGTGCTGACCTGGACCGTGTCGGCGTATTTCCTGTGGTTCACCGTCTTCATCGGTTTGAACCTGATCCAGTCGGCCTTCACCGGCTTCTGCCCGGCCGCCATCGTTCTGGGCAAACTCGGCTTCCAGACCGGCTGCGCCTTCGAGGCAAAGTAAGCCTCGGGGCCTGCTTTCATCTTGCCTCAAATATCCCGGGGGTGCGGGGGCGGAGCCCCCGCCCGGGTCGCCTCGGGCGAAAGCCCGAGGCGAAATCTCTCACGGCTTCCAGCCAAGGAAATTCGCGATGATCCGCAGCCCGGTGCGCTGCGATTTTTCCGGGTGGAACTGCGTGCCCACAATGTTATCGCGCCCGACGATCGCGGTGATCGCGCCCGCATAATCGGCATGCGCCAGCCGATGCACGGGGTCCGCCACGACGAAATGATAGGAATGCACGAAATAGGCATGATCGCCGGTGGTGATCCCCTCCAGCACCGGATGGGCGTGATCCAGAACCAGATCGTTCCAGCCCATATGCGGCACCTTGAGCCGGGCATCCGCGGGGGCGATCCGCACCACCTCGCCGCCGATCCAGTCAAAGCCCGGGGTGGGCTCGAATTCCAGCCCGCGCGTCGCCAGCATCTGCATGCCGATGCAGATCCCCATGAAGGGCACGGCGCGGCGGGTGACGGCCTCGCCCACCGCCTCGAACAGCCCGCTGTGGCGCACAAGCGCCGCCCGGCAGGCGGGAAAGGCCCCGTCGCCCGGCAGCACGATCCGGTCGGCGCGCGCCACCACATCAGGCTCGGAGGTGACGACGACCGTGCCATGCCCGGCCTCGCGCGCCATCCGCTCGAAGGCCTTTTGCGCCGAATGCAGGTTGCCGCTGTCGTAATCGACCAGAACCGTCAGGCTCATCAGAGCGCCCCTTTCGTCGAGGGCAGGGCGGTGCCCATCCGCGCATCGGGCTCGACCGCGCTGCGCAGCGCGCGGGCGACCGCCTTGAAGGCGGCCTCGGCGATGTGGTGGCTGTTCACCCCATGCACGCGGTCGACATGCAGGGTGATCCCGCCATGGGTGGCGAGCGCCTGAAAGAATTCGCGCACGAGTTCGGTGTCGAAAGTGCCGATCTTCTGCGTCGGGAAATCGACATTCCAGACCAGAAACGGCCGCGCCGACAGATCGAGCGCGCAAGCGACCTGCGCATCATCCATCGCCAGAACGAAATGCCCGTAGCGGCGGATGCCGCGCTTGTCGCCCAAGGCCGCGCTCAGCGCCTGGCCGAGCGCGATGCCGGTATCCTCGACGGTGTGGTGATCGTCGATATGCAGATCGCCCGTGGCGGTGATGTCGAGATCGATCAGCGCATGGCGCGAGAGCTGATCCAGCATGTGATCGAAAAAGCCGACGCCGGTGGCATTCCGGTACACCCCGGTGCCGTCAAGGTTCACCGTCACCGAGATCTCGGTCTCGGCGGTCTTGCGATGGATCGTGGCTGTCCGCATCGGCTGCTCCTCTTGGTTTCAGGGCCTTATAGGGCGGGCAGGGGCGGATGTTAAGCCGGAAGCCGAAAAGACGAAACCCTCCCCGAGGGGAGGGTTTTTCGTCTGGAGCGGGCGATGAGATTCGAACTCACGACCCTAACCTTGGCAAGGTTATGCTCTACCCCTGAGCTACGCCCGCATCCTTGGCGATGGCCTTGCGGCCTGAGGTGTGGTCTTGCGACCGGTTCCGATTGGAGCGGGCGATGAGATTCGAACTCACGACCCTAACCTTGGCAAGGTTATGCTCTACCCCTGAGCTACGCCCGCGCTGCCTTTCGGTGAGGGGGGATTTATGAAATCGCGCCGGGGCCTGCAAGAGGAAAATGCACGTTCGGACGAAAAACTGCCGCAAGACCCGAAAGCGCCCCGGCGGCATCGCCAAACCGCCACCGCTTCGGCGGGGACGGGGGGCGCTGCCCCCCATCCCGGCGGGACTCCCCCCGGGATATTTCGGCCAAGGTGAGACGAAACGGGGGGCTGCTTTCCCCTTGCGGCAAATATCCCGGGGGTGGGATTTTCCGAAGGAAAAGAGGGGGCAGCGCCCCCCTTTCCAGTTTCGTGAAGGGGGCCCCGCGTCGCCCCGGCCGGCAGGCGGTGCCTGCGTCGCGTGGCCAGCCGGTTCAGGCGGCGCGCGAAGGCGCCGCGGTGCCGACACCGGCGCCCAGATCGAATCGCGCGATCGCCTGCGACAGGTTTTGCGCCGCGGCGAGGAGATCGCGGCCCGAATGCGCCGTGCGCTCCACCCCCTCGACGCTTTTCTGCGTCGCCAGATCCAGCACCTCGGTCGCCGCCGTCACCTCGCCGATGCTGGCCGATTGCTCGCGGCTGATCTGCGCCAGATCCTGCACATGGCCGACGATCGCCTCGATCACCGCGACGGCGGCGGCCAGGCCGCGGTCGGCCTCGCTCACCAGGGTTTCGCCCTCGCCGACCTTGCTGCGCGCCTCGCCGATCAGCCCGCCGATCTCGGCGGCGGCGGCGGTGGTGCGCTGCGCCAGATCGCGCACCTCCGAGGCGACGACGGCAAAGCCTCGCCCGGCCTCGCCCGCCCGCGCCGCCTCGACGCCCGCATTCAGCGCCAGCAGGTTGGTCTGGAAGGAAATGTCGTCGATCACCGAGATGATCCGCGCGATCGCATCCGAAGAGGCGGTGATCCGTCCCATCGCCTCGACCACCCGGTTCACCGTCGCCTGCGCGGTCTGGATGTCGGCGCGCATCCGTTCGGCGCTGCGCGCGGTTTCCGCCGCCCGCTCGGCCCCGGTGCGCGACGATCCCGCCAGCTCGGTCATCGCCGCCGCGGTCTCTTCCAGCGAGGCGGCGGCCCGGGCGGCCTGCGCCGACATCTCGTCCGCGCCGCGGTCCAGCGCCGCCGAGGTCGACAGGATCCCCTCGGTGCTGTGCCGGATCGTCCGCACCAGCGCCGCAAGCTCGCCCAGCGCGGCGTTGAAATTGCTGCGCAGGCTTTCGTATTGCGGCGGGAAGGGGGTCGCGATCACCGCCGTCAGATCGCCCGCGGCCAGCCGGTGCAGCCCGGTTTCCAGCGCGGCGACGATCTGCTGCTGCTCGGCCAGCTGCGCGGCGCGTTCCGCTTCCACCGCCGCTTCAAGCGCCCGGCGCTCGGCCTCGGCGGCGGCGGCGGCGGCGCGGCGCTCCTCGGCGCGCTCGGCCTCGGCGCGTTCGGCGGCGCGTTCATGCGCAAGCAGCGCCCGATGCTCGGCCTCGCGCTCGGCGGCGGCCCGCTGCGCGGCCTCGGCCAGACGCGCATTCTGTTCCAGCATGTCGCGAAAGATCAGCAGCGATTCCTGCAGCGCGCCGATCTCGCCACCGCGGCGGCGCATCGTGTCGAGCACGCGCAGATCGCCTGCGGCCAGACCGCGGGTGCGCAGGGTCAGGCGGCGCAGCGGCCGCACGATCAGCCCCTGCAGCGCCAGCACGACCCCGCCCAGCGCCAGCCCCGCCAGCGCCAGCAACAGGCTGAAGCTGCGGATCGTGCGCCCGGCGTCGTCCTCCAGCCGTCCGATGTCGGCCGCCACCGACTCAAGCACCGTCAAACCGCCCGCGGTGACGCTGGTGGTGATCTGCTCGGTCGCGGCCAGCGCCTCTCCGGCCCGGTCCGAGGCCTCGGCGCCCGTCCGCAGCACCGCGCGGCGCAGCGCGACAAGCCCGGTCTCGGGGCTGGCCAGATCCAGCAGCCTTGCGCGCCCCGCGGCCTTGGCCTCGGGCACCGAGCGCGCGACCTTTTCCGCCGCCTCCGCGAATTTCCGCCCGCGCGGCCCGAAAGCCGCCGGATCGGTCTCGGTCAGAATGCGGATGATTTCCGTGCGCAGCCGGATCACGTCCTTCGGCTCATAGGCGTTGAAGCCCGTCACCACCGTCGCCAGCACCGAATCGATGTCCCTGAGCGCCTGCGCCAGCGCCGCCTCGGCCGCCATCCGCTCCGACAGCGCGCCGGTCAGCGCCGTCAGACGCGCCTGCAGCCGGGTGAAATCGGCGCCAAGCCCGGGCACCGCCGCAGCCTCGGGCGTTGCGGCGAGGCGCCCGATCTGCGCCGCCAGCGTGGCATTGGCGGCGCTGACTGCCGCTGCGTCGGGCGCCTGCAACAGCTGGGCAAATCCCTGCGGCAAGGCCGCGATCTGCGCCACGAGCGTGCTGGAGGCCCGCAGATCGGGCAGCCGTTCCTCGGCCATCTCACGCGTCTGCGTCCCGAACCCCGACAGCCCCTGCTGCGCGGTCCAGCCCAGCACCGCCAGCAAAAGCGCGAACAGGCCGGCGCAAAGCCCGACCTGCACCCCGATTCTGCCCAGATAAACCCGAATATCCGCCATGAAACACCTGTTCAGCCTGCGCGCCCAACGTCTTGTGCGCGCAAGTCTTGATCCAAGGGGTTGAGCAATTCTGAACAACCTTAAGGTGTCACAAAAACTTCACACTACCGTCAAACGTCAGGCCGCCGTCGCTTTGTCACAGCGCCGTCATGCGCCGCAGGGATGGTCCGGCGACGCAACCTGACAGGACGATCCCATGACCTTTCGCAGCCTTTGCCTGACCTCGGCGCTGGCGCTTGCCACGGCCTTTCCCGCCCATGCCGAGCAAAGCTTCAACCGCATTTCCGCTTTTGCGACGCCGCTCAATGCCACCGGCGCCGAGGCGGGCCACCCCTCCTCGGCCGAGATCATCACCGCGACCGAAGACGGGCAGAAGCTGATCTATTCCGACAGCCCGCTGGGCGTTCTGGGGCTGATCGACATTGCCGATCCGCACGCGCCGAAACCGCTTGGCACGGTGGCGATGGGCGGCGAGCCGACGACGACGGTGGTGCTGGGCGATCTCGCCTTTGCCGGGGTGAACACCTCGGAAAGCTATGCCCAGCCCTCGGGGAAGCTGGTGACGGTGGATCTGGGCAGGCAAAAGATCGTGGCGGACTGCGATCTGGGCGGGCAGCCCGATTCTGTCGCCAAGGCCCCCGATGGCAGTTTCCTGGCCGTCGCAATCGAGAACGAGCGCGACGAGGAGGTGAACGAGGGCGATTTGCCGCAGATGCCCGCGGGTTATCTGGTCAAGCTGCCGCTGGCCAAGGGGGCGGTGGACTGCGGCGCGCTGCAAAAGATCGAGCTGACCGGGCTGGCCGCGGTGGCGGGCGACGATCCCGAGCCGGAATTCGTCGCGATCAACGCGGCGGGCGAGATCGTCGTGACGCTGCAGGAAAACAACGAAATCGTGGTGATCGGCGCCGATGGCAAGGTCGCCACGCATTTTTCCGCGGGCACGGTCGATCTGGCGGGGATCGACACGAAGAAGGACGGCAAGCTCGATTTCACCGGCAAGAAAGAGGGGGTCGCGCGCGAACCCGACGGGGTGAAATGGATCGACACCGAGCATTTCGTCACCGCGAACGAGGGCGACTGGAAGGGCGGTTCCCGCGGTTTCACGATCTGGAACAAGGACGGCAGCGTCGTTTTTGAAGCGGGCGCCAGCCTTGAGCGCGAGATGGCGGCGCTGGGCCATTACCCCGACAAGCGCAACAAGAAAGGCGTCGAGATCGAATCGGTCGAGGTGGCGGAGTTCGACGGGCGCAAGCTTTTGTTCGTCGCTTCGGAACGGGCCTCGCTGGTGGCGGTCTATGATCTGGCCGATCTCGCGGCGCCGAAACTCTTGCAGATCCTGCCCTCGGGGATCAGCCCGGAAGGTCTGGTGGCGATCCCGGCCCGCGGGCTTCTGGCGACGGCGAATGAGGTCGATCTGCGCGAAGACGGGCTCGCCCCGGCGCATGTGATGCTTTATGCGCTTTCCGACGCCCCGCCCGCCTATCCGACGCTGACCAGCGCGGGCACCGAGCCCTTGATCGGCTGGGCGGCGCTTTCGGCGCTGACCGCCGATCCGGCGCAACCGGGGCAGCTTTTCGCCGCCTCGGACAGTGTGCTCGCGGCGGCACCGGCGATCTATACCCTCGACGCGACGCAGAAACCGGCGCGGATCACCGCGGCGCTGACGGTGACGCGGGGGGGCGATCCGGCGCAGCTGATGGATATCGAGGGGTTGGCCAGCGATGGCAAGGGCGGCTTCTGGCTCGCGACCGAGGGGCGCACCGACAAGATGATCCCGCATGGCATCGTGCATGTGGATGAGACGGGGGCGATCGACAAGCAGATCGGCCTGCCGCCGGAACTTGCCGTGCAGGAGACCCGTTTCGGCTTTGAAGGGATCGCGCTGGCGGGCGACCGGCTCTGGCTTGCGGTGCAGCGGCCCTGGAAGGACGATCCGAAGGGGATGGTGAAGCTGGTCTCCTATGATCTGGACGACGAAAAATGGGGCGCGGTGCAGTATCCGCTCGATGCCGCGCCCGAGGGCGGCTGGGTCGGGCTGTCGGAAATCACCCTGCACGGCGATTTCGCCTATCTGATCGAGCGCGACAACCAGCTGGCCGACAGGGCAGCGGTGAAGCGGCTTTACCGCGTCGCGCTGGCCGATCTGACCCCCGCCGATCTGGGCGGGCCGCTGCCGGTGGTGAAAAAGGCGCTGGTGCGGGACCTTTTGCCCGATCTGGCGGCCAGCAAGGGCTATGTGCTCGACAAGGTGGAAGGTTTCGCCATCGACGCGGCGGGCGAGGGCTTCGTCGTCACCGACAATGACGGCGTGGACGACAGCTCGGGCGAGACGCTGTTCTGGTCGATCGGCAAGGTCGAATAACCCCCCCCCGCCTTTTCGAAGATCCGACAGCCGCCCCCCGGACCGCAAGGCCCGGGGGGTTTGCCTTGGCCGGTCCCCGGCGAACTTCGTTACCGAAGCTTTAACGAACTGCCATCTTTTTGTTGCGCAAGCGGGCGAGAAGGGCCGCGACGCTGAAACCGGGGGAACAGATGCTGGAATTGCGACACCTGACGCGGGATTTCGCGGGCCGATGTGCGGTGGACAATGTCTCGCTGCGCTTTGATCGCCCGGGCTTCATCGGCGTCATCGGCCGCTCGGGGGCGGGGAAATCGACGCTGTTGCGGATGATCAACCGGCTCACCGATGTCAGCGCCGGCGAGATCCTGTTTGAAGGCCGCAATGTTGCGACGCTGCGGGGGGCCGAGAAACGCGCCTGGCAAAGCCGCTGCGCCATGGTGTTCCAGCAATTCAACCTGGTGCCGCGCCGCGATGTCGCCTCGAACGTGCTGCATGGGCTGCTGGGCCGTCGCCCGGTGCTGGCGGCGATCTTCGATCTGTGGTCCGATGCCGATATCACCCGGGCGCTGGCGATCCTTGACCGGCTTGGCATCGCCGATCAGGCGGCGAAACGCGCCGAGGCGCTTTCGGGCGGTCAGCAGCAGCGCGTCGCCATTGCCCGGGCGCTGATGCAGGACCCGGCGATCATCCTTGCCGACGAGCCGATCGCCAGCCTTGACCCGATGAATGCGCAGATCGTCATGGACACGCTCAAGCGCATCCAGACCGAGGACGGGCGGATGGTGATTGCCAACCTGCACACGCTTGATACCGCGCGGCGCTATTGCGACCGGGTGATCGGCATGCGCGACGGCCGCGTCGTCTTTGACGGCCGCCCCGACCAGCTTTCCACCGGCATCGCGCGCGAGATCTATGGCGCCGACGCCAGTTTCAACGAGGCCGCGACCTCGACTGCGATCCCCGCCGATGTGCGCGCCGATGCCAGTTACGCCAGCGTGATGCTGGGCGCCTGACCCCTTTCCCGGCCGGGGTGGCCGGGTTCAACCGGAGACGACCATGAAGATCCTTCCCGCCGTTCTGGCTGCCACGACGATTCTTGCCTCTGCCGCCCATGCCGAGGGCATCACCCAGTTCAACATCGGCCTTCTGGGCGGTGAAAACGCGCAAGACCGGCTGAATTCGAACGAATGCCTGCGCAAATATGCCGAGGAAACCCTGGGCGTGCCGGTGAAGCTGTTCGCCCCCGCCGATTATGACGGTGTGGTGCAGGGGCTTCTGGGTGGCACCATCGACATGGCCTGGCTTGGCGCCTCGGCCTATGCCAAGGTCTATCTGACCGACCCGAAGGCGGTCGATGTGGCGCTGGTGAAGACCAATCTGGACGGCTCCTTCACCTATCGTTCGATCGGCATCGCGCGGAAAGACAGCGGCATCACCAAGCTTGAGGACGCCAAGGGCAAGGTCTTCGGCTTTGGCGATCCGAACTCGACCTCGGGCTATCTGATCCCCTCGGTCGAGATCCCGAAGACCCATCCCGAGATCAAGCGCGAAGACCTGGCCGATGGCGCCTCGGGCTATTTCAAGACGGTGAAATTCACCGGCGGCCATGAACAGACCATCGTCGCGGTGGTGAATGGCGATGTCGACGCGGGCGTGACCTGGGCCGATGGTCAGGGCAACTGGGAAGACGGCTACAATTCGGGCGCGCTGCGCAAGGCGGTCGATGCGGGTCTGGTGAACATGAACGACATCGTCGAGATCTGGAAATCCGAGCCGATCCCGGAGGGTCCGGTGGTGCTGCGCCATGCCCTGCCCGAAGAGGTGAAGGCGAAGATGACCGAGCTGGTCAAGGGCCTGCACGCCCGCGACAAGGACTGCGCCTATGGCGTCGCGGCGGGCGACACCGCGGGCTTCACGCCGATCACCGCCGATTTCTACGACATCATCGTCGAGACCCGGCGCGCGACGCAGGGGAACTGATTTCAGCAGCCACAGGTTTCAACACCCTCGGGCGGGGGCTTCGGCCCCCGTCCTTTTGTCACGAAAGGCGCAAGATGATGGCTGCCCCACCCAAGACCGCCCCGCCCATCACCGAGACGTATTTGGCGCTGGTGCGCCGCCGTCGGCTTTATGGCACGCTGATCGGCGTGCTGTTTGTTGTGCTGATGGCCTCGGGCTGGCGCACGGCCGATGCCCGCAATGCCGGAAGCTTTTTCGACGGCATCGCGCATGTCGCGGATTTTCCGATTGAAATTCTGTCCGAGGCGGCGCGCGACTGGGCCAACCTGCCGGGCTATCTGCGGCAATATCTGCCCTCGCTGATCGAGACGCTGAACATCGCCGCGGTCTCGACGCTTTTGGGCGGGCTGCTTGCCGCGGTGCTGGCGGTGCTGTCGGCCCGCGCGCTGGCGCCGCTGCCCTGGCTTGTCGTGCCGATCCGGCGGTCGATGGACGTGATGCGGGCGATGCCCGAAATCGTCATCGCGCTGGTCCTGATCTTTCTTCTGGGCGGCGGCCCGGTGCCCGCGATGATCGCCATCACGATCCATACCGCGGGGGCGCTGGGCAAGCTGTTCTCCGAGGTCGCCGAGAACGCCGATCTGAAACCGGTCGAGGGGCTGGCCTCGGTTGGGGCCGGCTGGCTGGCGCGGATCTGGTTCGCCGTCGTGCCGCAGGTGGCGCCGAACTGGTCCTCCTATGCGTTGTTGCGTTTTGAAATCAACATCCGCGCCTCGGCGATCCTCGGTTTCGTCGGCGCGGGGGGCATCGGCTACGATCTGCGCACGACGCTGCAATGGGGGCAGGGGCGCTACGACCAGGTGGTGGCGATCTTCGCGCTTCTGTTCCTGACCATCGTCCTTGTCGATCATTTCTCCGACCGCGCCCGCGCGCGTCTGGTGCAGGGAGGCCAACCGGCATGACCGCCGCCGTCACATCGTCCACGCTTGCGCTGGCCCGGACCGGGCTTCGCCAGCGCCTTGCGCGCCGCCGTGCCCTGCTGCTGGCCGCGCCTGTCGTGCTGCTCGTCTATCTGACGACGATCTTCTTCAGCTTTGATCTGCCCGGGATCGCGGCGCGGATGCGGCCGGAAAACGCCGCCGTGCTGCTGGGCGATTTCTGGAGCTTCAAGACCCATGTCACGCAGGATCGCCGCAAGCCCGGGCTGGATGTCGCGATCGAGGGCGAGACCAAGGGCCGCTACGCCCCCGGACAGTTTCCCGACTGGGTGCAGGACGGCGCCGAGCCGCAGATCGCGCTGCCCGATGGCTCGCGCGTGACCTATGTCGCGCAGGGCGCGGTGATCGAGCGCGCCGGTTTCGGGCAGATCCGCGTCAGCCGCGAGGGGCGGCAGATCGCGGTCACCCTGCCCGAGGGCGCGGCACGCCCGGACTGGCTTTCGGCCTCGGCGACGCGGGTCGATATCCGCGGCCCGTGGTGGCGGTTCTCGATGACGCCCGCGCGCACGGAAACCTTCCGCTACGAGGCCGGATGGGAGCTGTTCTTCTTCGATCTGCAAAGCCGGTTCCACGGCAAAAGCGCCGCCGAGCTGGCCGCTCTGGCGCTGTGGCAGCCGCGGCTGGAGCCGGACCGCTCCAATCTGGCGGCGATGGCCGCCGACATCTGGCAAAACCGGATGTGGCGGCATGGCGATGTCGTCTGGGCGCTGGGCGAGACGGTGCTGATGGCTTTCCTTGGCACTTTCGGGGCGGCGCTGATCGCCTTTCCGCTGGCCTTTCTGGCGGCGTCGAATTTCAGCCCCGGGCGGCTGATCCGGCTTGGCCTGCGGCGGATCTTCGATCTGTTGCGCGGCATCGACGGGCTGATCTGGACGGTGATCCTGAGCCGCGCCTTCGGGCCGGGGCCGCTGACCGGCGCGCTGGCGATTTTGCTGACCGACACCGGCACCTTTGGCAAGACCTTCTCGGAAGCGCTAGAAAACATTGACGAAAAGCAGCGCGAGGGGATCGCCTCGACAGGCGCGCCCGCGGTCGCCCAAGCCCGGTTCGGGGTGGTGCCGCAGGTGGCGCCGGTGATCCTGAGCCAGGTGCTCTACTATCTGGAAAGCAACACCCGCTCGGCCACCGTCATCGGCGCGCTGGTCGGCGGCGGTATCGGGCTGTTGCTGACCCAGGCGATCCAGACCCAGAAGGACTGGGAAGAGGTCAGCTATTACATCGTCCTGATCATCGTGATGGTGATGGCGATGGACAGCCTGTCGGGCTGGCTGCGGGCCCGTTTCATCAAGGGGTAGATCATGCCGAAACTGCATCCCGTGACACCGCGGATCGCGCCCGATTGCGAGATCGTCAATGCCAGCTTCGGCGGCTGGGTCGAGGTCGGCCGCGGCGCGCGGCTGATCAACGTCGAGATGGGCGATTACAGCTATTGCGACCGGTTCTCCGACATTGCCAACACCACGGTGGGGAAATTCGCCAATATCGCCGCGATGACAAGGATCGGTCCGACCGATCATCCGTTCCGCAATGCGGCGCAGCATCATTTCCTTTATCGTTCAAGCTATTACTGGGACGATGTGGGCGATGATGCGGCCTTTTTCGCGCAGCGGGCCGGGCGCCGGACCCAGCTTGGCGCCGATTGCTGGATCGGGCATGGCGCCATCATCAAGCCCGAGGTCACGGTGGGCATCGGCGCCATCGTCGCCTCGGGCGCGGTGGTGACGAAGGACGTGCCCGCCTTCATGATCGTCGCGGGCTGCCCCGCCGTGCCCTTGCGGATGCGGTTTTCCGAGACCGTGGCCGAACGGCTGCTGGCGCTGGCCTGGTGGGACTGGGACCATGCGACGCTGCGGGCGCGGCTTGCCGATTTCCGCACCCTGCCGGCGGAAGAATTCCTGGACCGTTACGAGGGCCTGCCCGGCTGACCCCCTGCCTCGGGCGCGACCGTCAGCGCGACGCGATCGCCCGCAAACCAGGTCAGCCCGTATTCGATGGGCACCCCCGCGGCATCGACATTCACCGCCTCGGTACGCAAAAGCGGCGCGCCCTCGGCCAGCTGCATCAGCCCCGCCCGGGGGCCGCGCGCGATCTTCGCGGTGATCCGGGTCGAAGCACGGGTGTAATCGCTCACCCCCATCTCGGCCAGCGCGGTGGTGACCGAGCAGGTCCGGCGCAGCGCCGTGGGCAGATCGGGGAAACGCTCGGCCGGAAAGACGGATCGGAACTGCGCCAGCACCACGTCATCGGCCAGCGACAGCCCCTCGTAAAGATGCACCCGGTCAACGCCCAGCGCCGCCGCCTCGGCGGGTTCGGCCGGGCGGGTTTCCAGCCGCAGCACCCGGCGCGAGGGCGCGCGCCCCGAGGCCAGCACGTTTTCCTGAAACCGCACCCGCCGCCCCAGCGCGTAATCGGCGCGCGGGCTCAGGGCCACGAAGACCCCCGCGCCGCGGCGTGCCACCACCAGCCCCTCGGCGGCAAGCGCCGCCAGGGCATGGCGGACGGTGTGGCGGTTGACGCCAAAGCGTGCCGAAAGCGCCGCCTCGGTCGGCAGCTTCGCCCCGGGGGGGCAGGCGCCCGAGACGATCTCGGCGCGCAGGATCGCGGCAATCGCCGCCCAGACGGGGTCACGTTTTGTCATCGAAACTTCACTGGCGGAATCGGTGGCGGTGTCGCAATAGTTGTCTAGTTGTATACATAACTGGACAAATCCGCAAGATGTCTGCTTCCGCCTTCGACACCTCGACCCGCCCCGGTTCCGGCCCCGGAACCGGCCCCGAAACCCGGGCTGCGACGCTGGGGCTGCTGGCCCGCGCCTCCGGCCCCCGTCTGGCCGAACTTCTGCCCGATCTGCCGCCGTTCGACTGGCTGCGCCGCCCCGAGCTGGGCGCGGTGATGCTGCGCGGGCGGATGGGGGCGGGGGGGACGCCGTTCAATCTGGGCGAGATGACGGTGACGCGCTGCACGCTGCGGCTGGCCGATGGCCGGGTGGGGCAGGCTTTCGTGCAGGGCCGCGACAAGGATCACGCCACCCGCGCCGCCGTGGCGGATGCGCTTTTGCAGGGCGATCAGGCGGGCCGGATCGAGGCCGAGGTTCTGGCGCCGCTGCGCGCCGAGGAAGCCGCCCGGCGCCGCGCGCGCGCCGAAAAGGCCGCCGCGACCCGGGTCGAATTTTTCACGCTGGTCCGGGGAGAGGACTGATCATGGACATGCACGCCCTTTCCGGCGGTTTCGCCGATCCCGCGCAAGACGCGGCCCATGCCTTCCGCGCCTGCCTGCAGGCGATGGCGCGGCCGGGCCGGGTGCAGCCGATCACCGGCGCCCGCCCGCCCGCGCCGCTGTCGCCCGCCGCCGGGGCGGTTCTGCTGACGCTGGCCGATGACACCACGCCGCTCTTTCTGGCGCCCGGCCTTGACACGCCCGCACTGCGCGACTGGATCGCCTTTCACCTTGCCGCGCCGATCTCGGCCCCCGAAGAGGCCGTCTTCGCGCTGGGTGCCTGGGCGGATCTGCCGCTTGATCGCTTTCGCCTTGGCACGCCGGATTATCCCGACCGCTCGGTGACGCTGATCGTCGAAATGACGGCGCTGACGCCGCCCAATGCCCGCCTGCGCGGTCCGGGGATTGCGACGCAGCACGCGGCAAGGCTGCCCGCGATCGAGCCCTTTGTCCTCAATCGGTCCCGCTATCCGCTTGGGTTCGATTGCTATTTCTGCGCGGAGGAAAGCCTTTCGGCGCTGCCGCGTTCAACCTTTGTGGAGACGCTCTGATGTATGTGGCAACCAAGGGGGGCGAGCGCGCGATTGACGCCGCCCATGCCTGGCTGGCCGAGGACCGCCGCGGCGATCCCGCCGTGCCGGAGCTTTCGGTGGCGCAGATCGCCGAACAGATGACGCTGGCGGTGAACCGGGTGATGGCCGAGGGGTCGCTTTATGACCGCGAACTGGCGGCCTTGGCGATCAAGCAGGCGCGCGGCGATCTGATCGAGGCGGTGTTCCTGATCCGCGCCTATCGCACGACGCTGCCGCGCTTTGGCGCAAGCCTGCCCGTCGACACCGGGACGATGCAGATCACGCGCCGGATTTCCGCCACCTTCAAGGATGTGCCGGGCGGGCAGGTGCTGGGGCCGACCTTCGATTACACGCATCGGCTGCTGGATTTCGCGCTTTTGGCCGAGGGCGAGGTGCCGCCCGCCGCCCGCGCCCCGGCCGAAGCGACGCCCGCGCCGCATGTGCTGGGGCTTCTGGATCGTGACGGGCTGATGGAGCCGGTGACCGCGGGTGCTGAAACGCCCCCCGATCTGACCCGCGAGCCGCTGGAGCTGCCCGCCGCGCGGGCGCTGCGGCTGCAGGCGCTGGCGCGGGCGGACGAGGGTTTCACGCTCGGTCTCGCCTATTCCACCCAGCGCGGCTACGGGCGCACCCATGCCTTTGTCGGCGAATTGCGCATCGGCCTTTGCACGGTCGAAATGGAGATCCCCGAACTCGGCTTCACCATCGAGATCGGCGAGGTCGAGCTGACCGAATGCGAGACGGTGAACCAGTTCACCGGCTCGAAGACCGAGCCGCCGCAATTCACCCGCGGCTACGGGCTGGTCTTTGGCCAGTCCGAACGCAAGGCGATTTCAATGAGCCTCGTTGACCGCGCCCTGCGCTGGGAGGAACTGGGCGAGGAGGCCACCGGCGCCCCGGCGCAGGATGCCGAATTCGTGCTGAGCCACTGCGACAACATCCAGGCGACCGGGTTCCTCGAGCATATCAAGCTGCCCCATTACGTCGATTTCCAGTCCGAACTGGAACTGATCCGGCGGTTGCGCCGCGAGGCCGGGGGAGCGGGGCAATGATCTCAGTCTTCCTCTTTGCCCGGCGCGGTTCTGTCGTCGCGGGGGGCATCGCCACCGCCCGCCTTGGTGCGCAGGAACGATCCGACGAGGAACGCGCCCGCCACCGCGAAAAAGATCCAGTGCAACATCCGTCCGTTCCTTGTTCCGGGGGCCATCATGTCTGAAGGTTACAGCTTCGCCTATCTTGACGCCGCAACCAAGCGGATGATCCGTCGCGCCCTGCTGAAGGCGCTGGCCGTGCCGGGCTATCAGGTGCCCTTCGCCTCGCGCGAGATGCCGATGCCCTACGGCTGGGGCACCGGCGGCGTGCAGGTGACGGCAGCCTGTCTGATCCCCGAAGACGTGCTGAAAGTGATCGATCAGGGCGCCGATGACACCACGAACGCGGTTTCGATCCGCCGCTTCTTCGAGCGCACGGCGGGGGTGGCCACGACCACCCACACGCAAGACGCCACGCTGATCCAGACCCGCCACCGCATTCCGGAAGCGGCGCTGACCGAGGATCAGATCCTGGTCTTTCAGGTGCCGATCCCCGAACCGCTGCGCTTTCTGGAACCGCGCGAGGCCGAGACGCGGCGGATGCATGCGCTGGCCGATTACGGGCTGATGCATGTGAAGCTTTACGAGGATATCGCGCGGCACGGGGCGATTGCGACCTCTTATGCCTATCCGGTGCTGGTCGAGGGGCGCCATGTGATGGACCCCAGCCCGATCCCGAAATTCGACAATCCGAAACTGGGCGATTGCCCGGCGATCCAGCTTTTCGGCGCCGGGCGGGAATGCCGCATCCACGCGCTGCCGCCCTATACGCGGGTGGTCAGCCTTGATTTCGAGGATCACCCGTTCGAGGCGACGAAGGCCGAGGCGGCCTGCGATCTGTGCGGGGCCGAGACGAGCTATCTCGATGAGGTGATCACCGATGATGCGGGCGGGCGGATGTTTTGCTGCTCGGACACCGATTTTTGCGCCGGGCGGCGGGCGGCCGGGCATCTGGGACGATTGTCGGAGGGGGTCGCGTGATGGACAGCGCGCAAGGGCGTATTTGGACCAGGAAAAAGCCGGAGCCGGAAGCGGGGCCGTTGCTGCTGGTCGAGGGTCTGGGCAAGGCCTGGGGGGGGCGGATCGGCTGCACCGATGTCGGCTTTGATCTTTACCCCGGCGAGGTGCTGGGGATCGTCGGCGAGAGCGGGTCGGGGAAATCGACACTGCTGGGCTGCCTTGCCGGGCATCTGGCGGCGGATAGCGGGCGGATCCTCTATCGCGGCCGCGATCTGCGCATGATGGCGGAACCCGAGCGGCGGCATCTGGCGCGCACCGAATGGGCTTTCGTGCATCAGAACCCGCGCGACGGGCTGCGCATGGGGGTGACGGCGGGGGCGAATGTCGGCGAGCGGCTGATGGCGGTCGGCGCGCGGCATTACGGCGCGATCCGGGACACCGCGACCGACTGGCTGGGCCGGGTCGAGATCGACCCCGCGCGGATCGATGACCGGCCGCGGGCTTTCTCGGGCGGGATGCAGCAGCGGCTGCAGATCGCGCGCAATCTGGTGACCGGGCCGCGGCTGGTCTTGATGGACGAGCCGACCGGGGGGCTGGATGTGTCGGTGCAGGCGCGGCTGCTGGACCTTTTGCGCGAACTGGTGCGCGAGATGGGTCTGGCGGTGATCATCGTCACCCATGATCTCGCCGTGGCGCGGCTTCTGGCCGACCGGCTGATGGTGATGAAGAGCGGCCGGGTGATCGAGGCGGGGCTGACCGATCAGGTGCTCGACGATCCGCAGGCCGCCTATACGCAACTTCTTGTTTCCTCTGTCTTGCAGGTCTGAGCCGATGATCGAGATCGAAAATCTGTCGAAAAGCTTCACCCTGCACAATCAGGGCGCGGCGGTGCTGCCGGTGCTGGCGGGGGCGCATCTGCGCGTCGGGGTGGGCGAATGCGTGGCGCTGACCGGCGCCTCGGGCAGCGGGAAATCGACGCTGATGCGGATGATCTGGGGCAATTATCGTGCCGAAACCGGACGTTTGCAGGTGGCGGGTCTGGATCTGGTCACCGCCACGCCGCGCCAGATCATCGCGCTGCGGCGCGAGCGGCTGGGCTATGTCAGCCAGTTCCTGCGCGTCGTGCCGCGCGTGCCGACGCTGCGCGTGGTGGCCGAGCCGCTTCTGACCCTCGGCCTGCCCGAGCCGCAGGCGCTGGCCCGGGCCGCGGAGCTGCTTGCCCGGCTCAACATCCCCGAGCGGCTCTGGGCGCTCTCGCCCACCACCTTTTCGGGCGGCGAGCAGCAGCGGGTGAACATCGCCCGCGGCTTCGCCCATCCCTTCCCGGTGCTGCTGCTCGATGAGCCCACCGCCTCGCTTGATGCGGTCAACCGCGCCGTCGTGCTCGATCTGATCGGCGAGGCCAAGGCCCGCGGCGCCGCCATTCTGGGCATCTTCCACGACGAGGCCGCCCGCGCGCAGGTGGCCGACCGGCTGGTCGATGTCACCGGCTTCACCCCCGCGAGGGCGGCATGAGCGGGCGGCTGTTCGCCATCGTCGGCCCCTCGGGCGCGGGCAAGGATACGCTGATCGCCGGGCTGATTGCGGCCCGGCCCGGGGTCCATCGGGCGCGGCGCACGATCACCCGCCCGCCCGCCGAGAGCGAGGATTTCGAAAGCCTTCCGGCGGCCGAATTCGCCGCGCTGCGCGGGGCGGGCGGCTTTGCGCTGTCCTGGCTTGCGCATGGGCTGGGCTATGGCATCCGCGCGGCAGAGCTGGCGCCGCTGGCCGCGGGGCGCGACGTGATCTTCAACGGCTCGCGCGCGGCGCTGCCCGAGTGTCTGGCGGCCTATCCTGCGCTGCGGGTGATCGAGATCACCGCCTCGCCCGCCGTGCTGCGGGCGCGGCTGGCCGGGCGCGGGCGCGAGGCGGCGGCCGAGATCGACCGGCGGCTGGAGCGCGCGGCGCTGGCGCTGCCGCCGGGGCTTGGCGCGGTGCGGATCGTCAACGACGGCCCGCCCGAGGCGGGGATCGCCGCGCTGATCGCGGCGCTTCAGCCCGACAGCGCCTGCGCCGCCAGCAGATGAAAGCGCCCGGTCTCGTCCTCGCCAAAGAGGCACAGCCGGTCCAGCCGGAGCGGCTGGGCCAGATGCGGCGCAAAGAAATCCCGGGCAAGCGGCGCCAGCCGCTCCAGCGTGTCCGCGTCAACATCGCCGGTCAGCGAGAAATGAAAACGGAATTCCTCGAAAACAAAAGGATAGCCATAGCTGGTCAGCAGGTCGCGCTGCCGCGCGCTGAGCTGCTCGGGGCGGCGCCGGGCGATTTCGGCGGCGCTCAGCGGCGCGCGGAAGGGCTCGAACCGGGTCACGACCTCGGCGGCAAGGCGGGTCAGCGCCGCGGGCTGGGGCTGCGGGCAAAGCGCCAGGAACCGGCCGAGCCGGGTCATCGCAAGGCCGGGCAGGGGCACCGGGGCAAGCGCCGCGGCGGTCTTTGCCAGCGCCGAATGCAGGGCCGCGGGCGCGATGCCTTCGGCGAGCCGGAACGGGGCTTTCAGCGTGGCGTGAAAGCCGTATTTGCGGGCCGCCGCCGTGGCGTCGGGCAGCCCGGCAAGATCGGGTTGGCCGAGCGGGCGACCGGTGGCGGCATCCCAGCCGAGCCACGCCGACCCGGCCTGCCAGAGACCCGCCTCGGCGGGAGCGAAATAAAGGGCATAGCGTTTGATCATCATGGCCCCCCTGTCGCACCAAAGCGTCACCGCAATGTGACAATCGCCTGCCAAATCCCTGTTTGCAAACAAAACCCCGGAGAAACGGATGACCGAGACGATTTTGGCCAATGCCATGCTTGTGCTGCCCGAGGGCGTGATGCCCGGGCATTTGCTGCTGCGCGAGGGGCGGATCGCCGAGATCGGCACGGGCCGGGCGGTGCCGAAAGGCGCGCTGGACTGCGAGGGCGATCTGCTGGCGCCGGGGCTGATCGAGCTGCACACCGACAATCTGGAGCGCCATATCGAGCCGCGCCCGAAAGTGGCCTGGCCGCATACGGATGCGATCATCGCCCATGATGCCGAGCTGTGTTCGGTGGGCATCACCACGGTGTTCGATGCGCTGCGGGTCGGCTCGATCGGCACCTCGGCGCGGTCGGATTACCGCGAATATGCCCGCGATCTGGCCGATGAGATCCTGCAGATGCGGGCGCGCGACGGCTTTCGGATCTCGCATTACCTGCATCTGCGCGCCGAGATCTGTTCGGAAACGCTGCTTGAGGAGCTGGCGAAATTCGGCCCCGAGGATCGGGTGGGCATCGTGTCGCTGATGGATCACACCCCCGGGGCGCGGCAGTTTCGCGACCTCTCGAAGCTGCGTGATTATGTGCGCAAGAAACACGGGCTGAGCGAGGCGGAATTCCTGGCCCATGTCGAGCAGGAAAAGGCGCTCAAGGCGCGGCACGGCGCGGTGCATGAGGCGGGGGCGGTGGCGGCCGCGCGCCGTCTGGGGGCGGCGCTGGCCAGCCATGACGACACCACGCCCGAGCATGTCGTGACCTCGCAGGCGCATGGGGTGCGCTTTGCCGAATTCCCGACCACTTTCGAGGCGGCGCAGGCCTGCCGCGCCCATGGCATTGCGGTGATGATGGGGGCGCCGAACCTGATCCGCGGCGGCTCGCATTCGGGCAATGTCGCGGCGCAGGCGCTGGCCGAGGCGGATCTGCTCGACATCCTGTCGTCGGATTACGTGCCGGGGGCGCTGTTGTCGGCGGCGCTGCTGCTGGGCGATATCTGGGGCGATGTGGCGCGCGGGCTCTCCACGGTGACGGCGGCGCCGGCGCAGGCGGTGGGGCTGACCGACCGTGGCCGGATCGCACCGGGGCTGCGCGCCGATCTGATCCGGGCGCATCGGATCGAGCGCACGGCGGCCCTGCGCGGGGTCTGGGTGCGCGGACGCCGCGTCGGCTGAGGCTGAAAAAGGATCGGGCGCCCCTTGGGGCGCCCGGTGTCTTCTGGCGCGGAGCGGCCTAGTCGAGCTCGATCAGCAGGTCTTTCGCATCGATCTGTGCCCCCGGCGCGACATGCAGCGCCTTGACCGTGGCCTCGCGCTCGGCATGCAGGCCGGTTTCCATCTTCATCGCCTCGATCGTCAGCATCAGATCGCCCGGTCGCAGCTTTTGCCCCACCGTCACCGCCACCGCGGCGATCGAGCCCGGCATCGGCGCGCCGATATGGCCCGGATTGGCCGGATCGGCCTTGGGCTTGGCCTTGGTCGCCGCCTTCACCTGCCGGTTCGGCACCCGCACCGTGCGCGGCTGGCCGTTCAGCTCGAAGAAGACCTTGGCATCGCCGGTCTCGTCGGTCTCGCCCACCGTCTGCAGACGGATTTCCAGCGTCTTGCCCGGGTCGATCTCGGCCGCGATTTCCGAGCCGGGCGCCATGCCATAGAAGAAGACCGGGGTGGGCAGGGTGCGCACCGGGCCATAGATCCGATGCCGCCCCATGTAATCGAGGAAGACCTTGGGATACATGAGGTATCCCGCCAGATCCTCGTCATCGACGGCGCGGCCCTCCATCTCGGCCGACAGTTTCGCGCGCACGGCCTCCAGATCGACCGGGGGCAGGTGCTTGCCGGGGCGCTCCGTGCTGGGGGTCTCGCCCTTGAGCACCTTCGCCACGATCGCTTCGGGCCAGCCGCCGGGCGGTTGGCCCAGATTGCCGCGCAGCATGTCCACCACCGAATCGGGGAAGGCCATGTCCTTGGCCGGGTTCAGCACGTCGTCTTTCGTCAGATTCTGCGCCACCATCATCAGCGCCATGTCGCCCACGACTTTCGACGAGGGCGTGACCTTCACGATATCGCCGAAGATCTGGTTGGCATCGGCATAGGCCTGCGCCACCTCGTGCCAGCGTTCCTCAAGGCCAAGGCTGCGCGCCTGCGCCTTCAGGTTTGTGAACTGGCCACCCGGCATCTCATGCAGATAGACTTCCGAGGCCGGGGCTTCGAGACCGCTCTCGAAGGCCGCATATTGCTGGCGCACCCCCGCCCAGTAGGTCGAAAGCGCGCGGATCGCCGCGATATCAAGGCCGGTGTCGCGGTCGGTATGGGCCACGGCCTCGACGATCGAGCCAAGGCAGGGCTGCGAAGTGCCCCCCGAGAAGGCATCCATCGCCGCATCGACCGCATCCACACCCGCATCGGCCGCGGCCAGAACCGTGGCGCCCGCGATGCCGCTGGTGTCATGGGTGTGGAAATGGATCGGCAGGCCGACTTCTTCTTTCAGCGCTTTCACCAGCGCGCGGGCGGCGGCGGGCTTCAAAAGCCCCGCCATGTCCTTGAGGCCAAGCACATGCGCCCCCGCGGCCTCCAGCTCCTTCGCCATGCCGACGTAGTATTTCAGGTCGTATTTCGCCCGCTCCGGGTTCAGGATGTCGCCGGTGTAGCAGATCGTGCCTTCGCAGATCTTGTTGGCTTCAACGACCGCATCCATCGCCACGCGCATGTTCTCGACCCAGTTCAGGCTGTCGAAGACGCGGAACACGTCAACGCCCGATTTCGCCGCCTGGGCCACGAAGAACTGCACGACATTGTCGGGATAGTTCGTGTAGCCGACCCCGTTCGAGGCGCGCAAAAGCATCTGTGTCAGGATGTTGGGCATGCGCGCGCGGATGTCGCGCAGCCGCTGCCAGGGGCATTCCTGCAAGAAGCGATAGGCCACGTCAAAGGTCGCGCCGCCCCAGCATTCGACCGAGAAGAGGCCGGGCAGGTTCGCCGCATAGACCGGCGCCGCCTTGATCATGTCGATCGAGCGCATCCGGGTCGCCAGAAGCGACTGATGGCCGTCGCGCATCGTCGTGTCGGTGATGAGCAGTTTCTTCTGCGCGCGCATCCAGTCCGCCACCGCCTTCGGCCCGTCGCGGTCGAGCATGTCGCGCGTGCCGGGCGCGACCGGGCCGCGCAGGGCGGGCAGGCGGGGCGGTTTCGCCTCGGCCGGGGGGGTCGGACGGCCCGCGGTCTCGGGGTGACCGTTCACCGAAATGTCGGCGATATAGGTCAGGATCTTCGTCGCCCGGTCGCGCCGCTTCTTGAAGGCAAACAGATCCGGCGTCGTGTCGATGAACTTCGTCGTGTAGCTCATGTCCAGGAAGGTCGGATGCTTGAGCAGGTTGATCACGAAGTCGATGTTCGTCGACACCCCGCGGATGCGGAATTCGCGCAACGCCCGGTCCATCCGCCTGATCGCCTGATCGGGGGTCTGCGCCGAGGCGGTGACCTTCACCAGCAGGCTGTCATAATAGCGCGTGATCACGCCGCCCGCATAGGCCGTGCCGCCATCCAGACGAATGCCCATCCCGGTGGCCGAGCGATAGGCGGTCAGACGGCCATAATCGGGGATGAAGTTGTTTTGCGGGTCCTCGGTCGTCACCCGGCATTGCAGCGCATGGCCATTGAGCTTGATATCGGACTGCGCGGCGACCCCGGTCGCCTCGGCCAGCGTCGCGCCCTCGGCAATGCGGATCTGGCTTTGCACGATGTCGATGCCGGTGACCTGTTCGGTGACCGTATGTTCGACCTGCACGCGCGGGTTCACCTCGATGAAGTAGAACTTGCCGCTGTCCATATCCATCAGGAATTCGACCGTGCCCGCGTTCTGATAGCCGACCGCATTGCCGATTTTCAGCGCCAGCGCGCAGACCTCGGCGCGCTGGTCTTCCGAAAGATAGGGGGCGGGGGCGCGTTCGACGACCTTCTGGTTGCGCCGCTGCACGGTGCAGTCGCGCTCATAAAGGTGATAAAGCCCGCCGTGATTGTCCCCCAGCAGCTGCACCTCGACGTGGCGCGCGCGCAGGATCATCTTTTCAAGGTAACCTTCGCCATTGCCAAAGGCGGCCTCGGCCTCGCGCCGGCCCTCGCGCACCTTTTCGACCAGCTCATCGGGTCCAAGGATCGGCCGCATGCCGCGCCCGCCGCCGCCCCAGCTGGCTTTCAGCATCAAGGGATAGCCGATCCCGGCCGCCTCGCGCTTGATCGCCTCGAAATCCTCGCCCAGCACCTCGGTCGCCGGAATGACCGGCACGCCCGCCGCCATCGCCACCTTGCGCGCCGAGGCCTTGTCGCCAAGGGCCCGCATCGTTTCCGCCTTCGGGCCGATGAAGGTGATGCCCGCCTTGTCGCAAGCCTCGACGAATTCGGGGTTTTCCGACAAAAGCCCATAGCCCGGGTGGATCGCATCCGCGCCCGAGGCCTTGGCCACGCGGATGATTTCCTCGATCGACAGATAGGCGCCCACCGGCGACAGCCCGGCGCCGATGCGATAGGCCTCGTCGGATTTGAACCGGTGCAGGCTGAGCTTGTCTTCCTCGGCATAGACGGCGACCGTCTTCTTGCCCAGTTCATTCGCGGCGCGCAGCACGCGAATGGCAATCTCGCCGCGGTTGGCGACCAGAATCTTTTCGAACATCTCAGATCTCCCCGAAAACGCAGCCCGCAAAGCGGGAGGTCAGAGCAAAACCTAACCTCGCCGCAACGCGGCGCAAGACAAAACTTGCGAAATCGGGCAAATTAACTGGCCAATTTCGCGATGTTTGCAAAGCCCCGCTCGGGTCCGGTCCGCCCGGTGCCGCTTCGGAGGTGGCGCTATTTCCAGCAGGCGATCTGCGTGGTGAAGCCCTGCGCCAAGGCCGAGATATCCTCGGCCGCCAGCGTGCCCCCGGCCTCGGCGGGCAGCGGCGCAAAGCCCTGTGCCGCCAGCACCGGCAGCAGCGCCGCGCTTTGCACCGCCACCGTCATTTCGGGCGGCAAAAGCCGCAGATCGGCGCCGCCCTGCGGCAGCACCATGCCGAAAACCGCCCCCGCGCCATCCAGCACCGGGCCGCCGACATCGCCCGGCAGCGTCTTCACGGCGAGCCGCGCCCGCTCGGGCTCGCCCGCAAGTCCGGTCAGGTCGGACAGCGTGCCAAAGCTGACGACCGGCGCCGACAGCGCCTCGGGATAGGAGAACCCGGCCACGGCGAGCGCCGCGCCGCGCCCTGCGGTGACGGTCTCGAACCGCGCCACCGCGGGCGGGGACAGGGGGGCGCGCGGCTGCAAAACGGCAATGCCAAGGCGCGGATCGGCAAAGGCGATCTTTGCCGGGGCGCCCTCGATCGTGACCTTGCCGCAGGCCGACAGCCCCTCGGCTGCGGTCAGCACCGCGCCCTTGGCGTCGATGAACAGCCCCGAGCGGGCAAATTCCGGGTGCCGCACGTCCAGCCCCGCGATCAGATCGGCGCGTCCGACCGCCATCGGCTGGCCCAGCGTCGGATCGAGCGCGGTCTCGCCCAGGGCCGTGAAGCTTGTCTTCATCGCCGCCAGCACCCGCGCCATCCGCGGCGCGTCCTTGGCGGGATAAACCAGCGTGAAGCCCTTGATCAGGCCCTTGGAGAGCCGGACCTCGGTCACGGAATGAATCTGCGCATCCTCGCCCACCAGCGAAAAGCCGGATTTGTCGCGGCTGCGCGGGCCGGTCGTCGGCACGATTTCCAGCGTGGCCATCGCGTCGTAAAGCCCGTAGAGCGTGTTCTGATCGCCCGGTTCGGAAATCAAGAGCACCCGCACGCCGGAATTGCCCTTGGCGCGGTAATGCACGAAGGGCGGGTCGTAATGGTCGAATTCGACCAGCCCCAGCGGCAGGTCGATGGCGATCCCGGCTTTCGTCTCCTCGATGGGCGTGAGGCCGAGCGCCGATTTCTCGGCCGTCACGCCGTCGAGCAACTGCCGCAGCTCGGTGGATTTCAGCACGCCCGTCGGCTCGAAACCGTGGCTCTCCTGCCAGGCGGCGATCGCGGCCCGGGTGCCGCGCCCGAAAGCGCCATCGACGCCGCCCCTGTAAACGCCCACCCATTCCAGCGCGTCCTGAATCTGCATCCGGCCCTCGCGGCCCATCGCCTCCTCGGCGCGGCGCGTATCGGCGAGCGTCTCGACCGGAGGCGGCGCTGGTTCGGGCGCCGGTTCAGCCGCCGGTTCGGGGGAGGGCGCCGGGGCAGGGGAGGGCGCGGAGAGGGCCGGGCTTTCGGCGGCTTCGGGCGGCCAGAACTGCGCCCGGTAACGGGTGGCTTCGGCCACATAGCTGTCGGGCGGGATCAGGCCCGCATTGCGCATCTGCCGCAGCGCCTCGGCGGCGATTTCGGGGCTGTCATAGGGGCCAAGCGCCAGACCATACCAGCCACCGGGCAGGGCGAAGCCCGCGGCATCGGGGAAGCTGGCCGCAAGATCGCGCAGCCGCGCCTGCGCCTGATCCAGCGTCGGCAGCGCCTCGATCTGCACCCAGGCGGTCTCCGCCGCCGCCAGACCGGGTGCCAGACTGGCCCAGACCGTCAGCGTCATCCCCAGCACGCCCGCGACCAGCGCCGACCGTTTCCCCGCCCCCATGCTGCCCCCTGCAATCTTATCGCCCCGTATGGGGCGCAAGTTAACAGGATGCGCGTCCACGTCACCCCCCAATCGCGGCAATTTCCGCCCCGCAAGGCCGCATCCGGTTGACCCTGTTGCGCCCCTTGCCTAGAGAGGGGGCGTTTCGCTCTCAAGGTCGGTGACATGGAAAAACCTGCTGCGCCCCGTTCGTTTCAGGAGATCATCCTGCGGCTGATGACCTATTGGTCCTCGAAGGGCTGCGCGGTCTTGCAGCCCTATGACATGGAGGTCGGTGCGGGCACCTTCCACCCGGCCACCACCCTGCGCAGTCTGGGCAGCCAGCCCTGGGCCGCGGCCTATGTGCAGCCCTCGCGCCGGCCGACCGATGGCCGCTATGGCGAGAACCCGAACCGGCTGCAGCATTATTATCAATATCAGGTGCTGATCAAACCCAGCCCGCCGGATCTGCAGGCGCTTTACCTCGGCTCGCTGGAAGCCATCGGCATCGATCTGGGCCTGCATGACATCCGCTTTGTCGAGGATGACTGGGAAAGCCCGACCTTGGGCGCCTGGGGTCTGGGCTGGGAGGTCTGGTGCGACGGCATGGAAGTGTCGCAATTCACCTATTTCCAGCAGGTTGGCGGGCATGATTGCAAGCCGGTCTCGGGCGAGCTGACCTATGGGCTGGAACGTCTGGCCATGTATGTGCTGGGCATCGATCACGTCATGGACATGCCCTTCAACGATCCTTCCTCGCCGATCCCGCTGAAATACGGCGATATTTTCCGCCAGACCGAGGAGGAATATTCCCGCCACAATTTCGACGGCGCGAATACCGAGGTGCTGTTGCAGCATTTCCTGGACGCCGAGGCGGAATGCGAACGGCTTCTGGCCTTCCCGGCCGAGGATCCGAATTCCGGCAAGCGCATCGTGATGGCGCATCCGGCCTATGACCAATGCATCAAGGCCAGCCATCTGTTCAACCTGCTCGATGCGCGGGGGGTGATTTCGGTGACCGAACGGCAGGCCTATATCGGCCGCGTCCGGGCGCTCGCCAAGAAATGCGCCGATGCCTTCGTCACCACCACCGCGGGCGGCTGGCGGCCGGAGGCGCAGGCGTGACACCGCTTCTGCCCGTTGCGGCGGCGCTGGCGCTGGTCTCGGGCGCGGTGCCCGCCGAAATCGCGCTGACCGCGGTCGCAACCGGCCAGCCCGAGCCGATCCTGACCGAGGACTGGCAGGCGGGGCCGGGGGGGCTTGGCTGTTTCCGTACGCCGCTGTCGCTCGCGCTTCTGACCGAGACCTTCGCGCTATATGACGCCGCCGCGCCCCGGCCCGGGCCGCAGCCGCCCGCCTGTTTCGACGCCGCGCGGATCGGCGCCGATCTGGCTTCGGGCGCGGCGCTGGCCTTCCTTGGCGCGCGCAACATCACCCCCGGCGTCGATCGTGTCGTCGCCGTCTATCCCGATGGCCGGGCCTATGTCTGGCAGCAACCGAATGACCTTGCGGGGAAAAACTGACATGCCCGAACTGCTGATCGAACTTTTCTCGGAAGAAATTCCGGCGCGTATGCAGGCGATGGCCCGCGACACCCTGCGCAAGATGGTGACCGACGGTCTGGTCGAGGCCGGTCTGACCTATGGCCATGCGCAGGCTTTTTCGACCCCGCGCCGTCTGGTGCTGGTGCTTGACGGGCTGTCGACCGAAAGCCCGACGCTCCGCGAAGAACGCAAGGGCCCGGCCGTCACCGCGCCCGAGGCCGCGCTGCAGGGCTTTTTGCGCTCCACGGGCCTCACGCTGGAACAGCTCGAAAAGCGCGACGACAAGAAGGGCCAGGTTTATTTCGCGGTGATCGAAAAGCCCGGCCGTGCCGCGCACGAGATCGTCGCCGAGGTGCTGGAAAAGACGATCCGCAGCTTCCCCTGGCCGAAATCGATGCGCTGGGGCAATGGCACGCTGAAATGGGTGCGCCCGCTGCATTCGATCCTGTGCCTTCTGTCCGATGACACCGGGGCTTCGGTGGTTGATCTGGACATCGACGGCATCAAGGCGGGCAACACCACCGCCGGGCATCGCTTCATGGCGCCGGATCGCTTTGCCGTCACCGGCTTTGCCGATTACGCCGCCAAGCTGAAAGCCGCCAAGGTGGTGCTGGATTCGACTGAGCGCGAGGCGATGATCTGGCACGACGCGACGCAGCTGGCTTTCGCGCAGGGGCTGGAACTGGTCGAGGACAAGGGCCTTTTGACCGAGGTCGCGGGGCTGGTCGAATTCCCCGTCGCGCTGATGGGCGCGATTGCCGAGGACTTCCTGCATCTGCCGCCCGAGGTGCTGCAAACCTCGATGCGGGAACATCAGAAGTTCTTCTCGGTCAAGAACCCTAAAACCGGCCGGATCGAGGGCTTTGTCACCGTGGCGAACCGCGAGACGGTCGATCACGGCGCGACGATCCTCAAGGGCAACCTCAAGGTGCTGTCGGCAAGGCTGTCGGATGCGCGCTTCTTCTGGGAACATGACCTGCGGGTGGTGAAGACCGAGGGGCTGGAGGGCATGGGCGCGGGGCTGGCGAACGTGACCTTCCACAACAGGCTTGGCTCGCAAAAGGCCCGGATCGAGCGCATCGCCGCGCTGGCGCGCGAGATTGCGCCGCTTGTGAAGGCCGACCCGGATCAGGCGGAAAAAGCCGCGCTGGTGGTGAAATCCGACCTGCGTTCGGCCATGGTCGGCGAATTCCCGGAACTGCAGGGGCTGATGGGCAGCTATTACGCCCGTGCGCAGGGTCTGTCCGAAGAGATCGCCAATGCCTGCAAGGGCCATTACTCGCCGCTGGGTCCGTCCGATGCCGTGCCGTCGGAGCCGGTGACGGTGGCGGTGGCTTTGGCCGACAAGATCGACACGCTGACCGGCTTCTGGGCCATCGATGAGAAGCCCACGGGGAGCAAAGACCCCTTCGCGCTCCGCCGCGCCGCGCTGGGCGTGATCCGGCTGGTGCTGGGGAATGGGGTGCGGCTTGCTCTCTCGTCGTCGTTTGGGCCGGCTTTGCGCCGCGTTGAGGCCGACAGCTTGCTTGCACATATTGACCCTGCGGATTTGCTCCTTGCGGAGCGCACCAATCCCGAGCAGCCTTTGCTTCATTCAATTGAAGATTGGCGATCGGAGCGAAACCTCGAGTTCTTGGCTCAGAGCATTTCGAGCGACGACTTGACGCTTGATGAATGCAGGCTTGCCGCGAAAAAAATCGCTGCTCGGGTGTTGGACGGGCACAGTGGCGTGCGGATTGACCTCCTCTCCTTCTTCCACGACCGTCTCAAGGTCTTCCTGAAGGATGAGGGCATCCGCCACGATGTCATCGACGCCGTTCTGGCCATGCCCGGCAATGACGACCTGACGCTGGTGGTGAAACGGGCCGAGGCGCTGAGCGCCTTCCTCAAGACCGAGGATGGCACCAACCTCATCCAGGGTTTCAAACGCGCGAACAACATCCTGACGCAAGCCGAGGCCAAGGATGGCGTCGAATACTCCTTCGGCGCTGACGTGAAATTCGCGGAAGGTGACGCGGAACGCGCGCTTTTCGCCGCGCTCGACGCCGCCGAAGCGGCGCTTGCCCCGGCGATGCAAGCCGAGGATTTCGCCACGGCCATGGCCGAAATGGCGAAACTGCGCGCCCCCATCGACGCCTTCTTCACCGCGGTGCAGATCAACGCCGAAAACCCGATCGTGCGGCGCAACCGGCTCAATCTGCTCTCGCGCATCCGGCAGATCTGCCAAAGCGTCGCCGATCTGACGAAACTCGACGGCTGATTTCATCTTGCCGCAAATATCCCCGCCGGAGGCGCCTTCGGCGGGGCAGGCCGAAGCTCTGACAGCCGCGCCCCAAGGTCACACTTGCGCCTGTCACAATTCGGCCTATCCTGCTGTCGTCAGGGGCTCGCCGCAATGCAGAAAATCGCCGACTTCTCCGAGTTCGTGAAACTCTCTCCCGCTGCGCCGGTGCTGGCCACCCGGCACGGCTGGCGGGCGAAATGTCTGCAACGGCTGATCCGGCTCGATCTGCCGGTGCCCACCACCGTCGCCCTGCCGGTCGAAACCGTGCGCGCCATTGCCGCCGGGCAGATGCCCGACACCGGCCGCATCGCCGCGGTTTTCGGCAATGATTTCTTGGTTTCGGTGCGATCCTCCCCGGAAAACCCCGAATGGGGCGGGCCGGGCACGGTGCTGAATGTCGGCATGAATGACGCCATGCATGCGCGGCTGTGCGACAGCCACGGGCGCGAGGCCGCCGATGCGCTTTACCTGCGTTTCGTGCAAAGCTACGCCACCCATGTCGCGCGGCTCGACCCCGACATGTTCCACGCCGGCCCCGGCGAAGGCGCGCTGGCCGCCGCGCTGTCCGCCTATCACGCCGAAACCGACGAGCCCTTCCCGCAAGACCCGGCCCGGCAACTGGCCGAGGTGCTGCGCTCGATGGCGCGCGCCTGGGAGGGGACGACGGCGCGGCTGCTGCGCCAGGCCAAGGGCGCGCCGCCCGATGCTGTGCTGGGCCTTCTGGTGCAGCGCATGGCGCTGGGGATCGGGCCGGGGATTTCCGGCTCCGGCACGATGCAATTTGTCGACAGCGTCACCGGGGCGCCGCGGATCATGGGGCGGTTTCGCGGCCAGTCGCAGGGGCGCGCGCGCTCTGATGACACGCTGTTTCTGACCCGCGATCCGCGCGGGCTCTCGCTTGAGGAACTGGCGCCCGCGCTGTTTGCGGTGCTGTGCGGCTATGGTTCCAGCTGCCGGGCGCGGCTGCGCGAGGAGATGCAGCTGGAATTCGCCGTAGAGGGCGGGCGGATTTCGGTGATCGATGCGGTGCGGGTGGCGCGCTCGGCCCGGGCGACGGTGAAGATCGCCGTGGCTCTGGCCGAGGACGGGATCATCACCCGCGAGGATGCGCTGTTGCGGGTCGAACCGCGTGCGCTGACGGAACTGCTGCATTATCAGGTCGATCCGCGCGCGCCGCGCGACCGTTTTGCCCGCGGCATCGCGGCCAGCCCCGGCGCCGCCGTGGGCCGGATCGTCTTCACCGCCGCCGCCGCCCAGGCGAGTGCCGCGCGCGGCGAGCCCTGTATCCTGGTGCGGCGCGAAACCGGGCCCGAGGATATCCGCGGCATGCATGCCGCCGTCGCCGTGCTGACCGAACGCGGCGGCATGACCTCGCACGCGGCAGTGATCGCCCGCGGTCTCGGGCTGCCCTGTATCGTCGGCTGCACCGAGGTGCAGATCAACTCCCGCGACCGCTCGCTGCGCGGCCCCGACGGGCGGACCTTTCTGGAAGGCGAGCTGATCACGCTTGATGGCAGCAATGGCGAGGTGCTTGCGGGCACGGCGGAAATGCTGGAACCGGCGCTGGATGACGGCTTTCGCACGCTTCTGCGCTGGGCCGAGACGGTCTGCGACATCGGCATCCGGGCGAATGCCGACACGCCCGACGACGCCCGCACCGCGCGGATGTTCGACGCCGACGGCATCGGGCTGTGCCGGACCGAGCACATGTTCTTTGACGAGGACCGGCTGACGGTGATGCGCGAGATGATCTTTGCCGATACGCCGAATGACCGGCGGGTGGCACTGGATCGTCTGCTGCCGATGCAACGCGCGGATTTCATTGCGCTTTTCGATATCATGGCGGGGCTGCCCGTGTGCATCCGGCTGTTTGACCCGCCGCTGCACGAATTCCTGCCGCATGACCGCGAGGGGATGCGCGAGCTGGCCGAGGCGCTGGACCGGCCGCTGTCCGAAGTCACCCGGCGCGTCGAGGCTTTGTCGGAATTCAACCCGATGCTGGGGATGCGCGGCGTGCGGCTGGGCGTCACCGTGCCGGAAATCTACGACATGCAGGCGCGGGCGATCTTTGAGGCGACCGTCGAGGCCAGCCGTCGCGGCGCCCCGGTGGTGCCCGAGGTAATGATCCCGCTGGTTTCCGCTGCGCGCGAGGTCGAGATCGTCAAGACCCGCATCGATGCCGTGGCCAGCGCCGTGCGCACCGAGATGAAGGCGGATTTCGCCTATCGTCTGGGGGTGATGGTGGAGACGCCGCGGGCCGCGCTGCGGGCGGGCGAGATCGCGCAACATACGCATTTCCTGTCCTTTGGCACCAACGACCTGACGCAGATGACCTATGGGCTGTCGCGCGACGATGCGGGCCGGTTCATGTCGACCTATGTCAATCAGCATGTCTATGCCGAGGACCCGTTCCACATCCTGGATGTCGAAGGGGTGGGGGAGCTTTTGCTCATGGGCGCCTCGCGCGGGCGGGCGGCGCGGCAGGATGTGACGATCTCGGTCTGTGGCGAACATGGCGGAAACCCCGAATCAATCGCCTTCTGCCGGGCCGCCGGATTCGATTACGTGTCCTGTTCCCCGTTCCGGGTGCCGGTCGCGCGGCTGGCAGCCGCCCATTTCGCGCTTCTGGCGCCACGGAATCGGTTCTGACGCAAAATGTTGCGTAAATTTAAGGTTAACAGAACAAAAGTTCTGGCGTTTTTCCACCGTTACCTTTAGTCGCATTTAGTAACCCGAGGGGTGAGTCGGCCCCTCGCTTGCGCGGATTTCCGCCGCTTTAGCGGTGGGCATGATCCGCGTGCTTTCGTGTGGTAGACAAATCCCGTCGGGCTGAGCTATGCCCGTGCCGTCGCGGCTCCGGGCCGGGGCGATTGTCCTTATCGAAAGAAGATCATGTCAGTGCTGAAAAGCTGGACGGGGGGGGTGCTTATCCTCCTGGCCCTTGCCGGAGGCTCGCGTGCCGAAACGACGGTAAGCCAGTCGAACGATCCCACGGCGGTGGCCGAGCAGGGGCTGATGCAGCTGCTGTTTCAGGAGCGGGTCGGTCTGCAATCGGTGCCTGCCGACCGGGTTGCGGCGATCACCGCCGCGCCGGTGCCGCGCAGCTGGCCGTGGCAGCGCGAAAAGACCGTCGCGGCGCCGGCCGCGATCAATGCAAGCTGGCTGGCGCTGCAGCCCCGCGCGCGCGGCGATGCGCAATTCGAATGTCTGGCCCAGACGATCTATCACGAGGCCCGCGGCGAGACCCTGCAAGGTCAGGTGGCGGTGGCCGAGGTGGTGCTGAACCGGCTCGACGATCCGCGGTTTCCGAAGACGATCTGCGGCGTGGTCGGGCAGGGCGGGCGCGGCGGTTGCGCCTTCAGCTGGACCTGCGACGGGCGCCCCGATCAGGCGGGCGATCGCGAGGCCTGGGATCAGGCGGCGAAAATCGCCCGCGCGATGATCGACGGTGCGCCGCGGCGGCTGACCGATGGCGCCACCTTCTTCCACACCGTCGGCGTCAGCCCGACCTGGACGCGCAGCTATCAGCGCACCGCGCAGATCGGCGCGCATACCTTCTATCGGCGCCCGCTGCAGACGGCCTCGATCCGTTAAGGTCGCAACCGCGCGCGTGCATGACGTTTCGGGGTGGGCTTCGCCTTGCCCCGTTTCTATATCTGGGGGCGAAAGGTGGCCTTCATGCACTCCGACACGTCTCTTGCCTTTGCCCATCCCGAAGAGCGCGCGCTGGCTTCGGCGCCCGCCGATCCGCGCGACCGCATCAGCCTGCGCGACCATGTCGTGCTGGCCGATATCGGCGCGTTCCAGCAGGAGCGCGGCCATGGCCAGCGGCTGAATTTCAACGTCGTGGTCGAGGTGACGCCGGAAACCGGCCCGCTTGAAGACGATGTGGACCGGATCCTGTCTTATGACCGCATCACCGAGGCGATTGCCGCGGAACTTGCGGCGGAGCGGCTCAACCTGCTGGAAACGCTGGCGGAACGGGTGGCGGAGCGGATTCTGGCGCAGCCGCGTGCGATGCGGGTTTTCGTGCGGATCGAGAAGCTTGACCGTGGTCCCGGTGCGCTGGGGGTGGAGATCGTGCGCGCGCGCGCCTCGGTGCCGGTGAAGACGCTGGACGAAGAGGCCGCGCTGCATCCGGTCGTCGCCTATCTCTCGAATGCGGTGATCGCGGCGCCGGATCTGTCGGCGCGGCTCGACCGTCTGGCGGCCTCGGGCGCGCCGGTGATTCTGGCGGTGGGCATGCCCGCCGTGCCCCCGCCCGAGACCGGGCATCGGCCGACGCAGCGGCGCATCGACCTGCTCGCCATCGAGCAGAACGCCTGGGTGCTGGCGGCGCGCGATCCGCGCTGCGTGGTGGTGGCGACGCGGACCGAGATCGACTGGGCGATGCGGCGCGGCCAGATGCTGGTCTGGGCGCCCTCGAAGATCGTTCTGGACGCGGTCGATGGTCCGAAGGGCGCGGTGCGCGACACCGGCACGCTGATCCTGTGGCTGGCCGAGCAGATGGCGGCAACCCGGCTCGAGCTTCACGGCGATGTTTCAGCCCCGGCGGGAAGTCGCGTGCCGGTGCTGGCGATCGACCGTTAAGCATTGCTTCACCTTGCCAAGCGGCGGCTCTTTCGCGAAGAGAGACGCATGGAGATCTATTATCGCCCGATTGCCCAGACCGATGCCGTCCGGCCCGAAGCGGCGCTGCCGCTGGCGGGGGGCTGGTGCTGGTTCACCCATGCCGAGGCGCTGACGCGGACGGGCTCGCAGGGGCTGGTTGCGGCCTCTGACATCCCGCCCGCGCTGCTGGAGCGGCTGACTGCGCCGCGCCCGGCCTTGGCCGGGGTGGGCTTTGAGCGCCCCTCGGTCATGGGCATCCTGAACGTGACGCCCGACAGCTTTTCCGATGGCGGCCGGTTCGATGCGCCCGAGGCGGCTTTGGCCCAGGCGCAGGCCCTGGCGGCTGCGGGGGCCGACATTCTGGATATCGGCGGCGAATCGACCCGTCCCGGCGCTGCGGAAGTGCCTGTCGCGGCGGAGATATCCCGCACCGCCCCGGTGATTGCCGCGCTGCGGGCGCAAGGCTTCGCGCTGCCCGTGTCAATCGACACCCGCAAGGCCCCGGTGGCGGCCGCCGCGGTGGCGGCGGGGGCGGGGCTGGTGAATGACGTTTCCGCGATGCTCTTCGATCCGGCGATGGCGGCGACGGTGGCGGGATCGGGGGCCGCGCTGTGCCTGATGCATGCGCAGGGCACGCCCGCGACGATGCAGGCCGAGCCGCGCTATGACGATGTTTTGCTGGATGTTTATGACCATCTGGCGGCGCGTCTGGCGGTGGCCGAGGCGGCGGGGATCGACCGCGCTCGCGTGCTGCTCGATCCCGGCATCGGCTTTGGCAAGACGCTTGATCATAATCTGACGCTGCTGCGCGGGCTGTCGCTGTTTCATGGTCTGGGCTGCCCGCTTCTTTTGGGGGTCTCGCGCAAGCGTTTCATCGGCACCATCGCCGGGGTCGATCAGGCCGATGCCCGCGCGCCGGGAACGCTCGCCGTGACGCTTTCGGGGCTCAGGCAGGGGGTGCAGATGCACCGGGTTCACGATGTCGCCGAGATCGCCCAAGGCATCCGGCTTTTTAACGCCATCACAAGGGGTTACACGCCATGACGCGGAAACTTTTCGGCACCGACGGGGTGCGGGGCGAGGCCAACAGCTGGCCGATGACGGCCGAGATGGCGCTGAAGCTGGGGGCGGCGGCGGGGCGGTATTTCCGCCGCGACGGGCGCAATGCGCATCGGGTGGTGATCGGCAAGGACACGCGGCTGTCGGGCTACATGCTGGAAAATGCGCTGACCGCGGGGCTGACCTCGACGGGGATGAACGTGCTTCTGCTCGGCCCGGTGCCGACGCCCGCCGTGGGCTATCTCACCCGCTCGATGCGGGCGGATCTGGGGATCATGATCTCGGCCAGCCACAACCCGGCAAAGGACAATGGAATCAAGTTCTTCGGCCCCGATGGCTTCAAGCTCTCGGACGAGGCCGAGCTGGAAATCGAAGCGCTGGTGGCGGGCGAGATCCGTCTTGCGCAACCGATGAACATTGGCCGGGCGAAGCGGATCGACGACGGGCTGGGGCGCTATGTCGAATATGCCAAGACCACCTTTCCGGCGCGCGATCGGCTGGCCGGGCTGAAGGTGGTGATCGATTGCGCCCATGGCGCCGCCTACAAGGCCGCGCCGCAGGTGTTGTGGGAGCTGGGCTGCGAGGTGATCGAGGTCGGCACCAAGCCCAACGGTCTGAACATCAATGAAAAATGCGGCTCGACCTATACGCGGACCGCGGCCGAGGCGGTGCTGGCGCATGGCGCGGATCTGGGGATCAGCCTTGATGGCGATGCCGACCGGGTGATGATCCTGGACGAGAACGGTCTGGTGGCGGATGGCGACCAGATCATGGCGCTCTTTGCTGCGCGTTGGGCCGAAGCCGGGCTGTTGCGCGGTGGCGCGCTGGTGGCCACGGTGATGTCGAACCTTGGCCTGGAACGGTTCCTGACCGGGCGGGGGTTGCGGCTTGAACGCACCGCGGTGGGCGATCGCTATGTGGTCGAGCGGATGCGCGCGGGCGGTTTCAACCTGGGTGGCGAGCAATCGGGCCATATCGTGATGACCGATTACGCCACGACCGGCGATGGTCTGATGGCCGGGCTGCAGTTCCTGGCCGCGATGGCCGAGACCGGGCGCCGCGCCTCGGAACTGACGCGGCAATTCGAGACCGTGCCGCAGATGTTGAAAAACGTGAAGTTCAGGGCCGGTCAGCTGCCGCTTGAGAATGAAAATGTTCGAAAAGTGATCGCGGATGCCGAGGGGCGGATCGCCGGTCAGGGCCGTATCCTGATCCGCAAATCGGGGACCGAGCCGCTGATCCGGGTGATGGCCGAATGCGAGGATGCCGGGCTTCTGGCGGAGACGGTCGAGGGGATCGTGGCGGCGGTGGAAGAGGCCACCGCCTGAGACCTAGAGCGTGACGGCCGTGTAAAACCCGGCAAGCGCGATCCCGGCCGTCACCACCAGCCCCACCATCGGATAGCCGCCGCGCGCGCCGATCCGCAACAGCGCCTGCAACACGCCCAGCGTCCAAAGCCCGTAAAGCCCGGCGGTGATGCGGAAGAACGGCATCAGCGCCGCGGCCGCCTGCGCGTAAAGCACCCCCCCGATCAGCACCACGGCGGGCACGACGAACAGCAGCACGCCGAAAAGCCCAAGCCAGAAAGTGTCGCCAAATCCAAGCCTTGCGCCCAAAAGATCGGCAAACCAGCCGGGGGTGAAGATCTTGGCGCGCTCGACCGCCAGGGCTTCAAGCTGCTTTTCGTTCAATTCGCTCATCGGGCTCTCCTTTGGCCCAAGCCTGAACGAAAAAGGGGCGCCCCGCAAGGCGCCCCCCGAAGTCCTGTCGCGCGGCTCAGTTGCGCGAACGGTCGACCATCTTGCCCTTGGCGATCCAGGGCATCATCGCGCGCAGTTTCGCGCCGACCTGCTCGATCTGGTGTTCGTCGTTGATGCGACGGGTGGCCTTGAAGAAGGGCTGGCCGACGGCGTTTTCCTGCATGAAATCACGCACGAATTTGCCGGTCTGGATGTCGGTCAGCACGGCTTTCATCCGGGCTTTCGTCTCGTCATAGGGCAGGATGCGCGGACCCGAAACATACTCGCCATATTCGGCGGTGTTCGAGATCGAGTAGTTCATGTTCGCGATGCCGCCTTCGTAGATCAGGTCCACGATCAGCTTCACTTCGTGCAGGCATTCGAAATAGGCCATTTCCGGCTCGTAACCGGCTTCGACCAGGGTTTCAAAGCCCATGCGGATCAGCTCGACCAGACCACCGCAAAGCACGGCCTGCTCGCCGAACAGGTCGGTTTCGCATTCCTGACGGAAGTTCGTCTCGATGATGCCCGAGCGGCCGCCGCCGATGGCCGAGCAGTAGCTCAGCGCGATGTCCTGCGCCTTGCCGGTCGCGTCATTGTGGACGGCAAACAGGCAGGGCACGCCGCCGCCCTTGGTGTATTCGCCGCGCACGGTGTGGCCCGGGCCTTTCGGCGCCATCATGATCACGTCGATGCCCGGCTTCGGCTCGATCAGGCCGAAATGCACGTTCAGGCCGTGGGCAAAGGCAATCGCAGCACCTTCGCGCAGGTTGTCATGGACGTATTTCTTGTAGGTCTCGGCCTGCAGCTCGTCGGGCATGGTGAACATGATCACGTCGCACCAGGCGGCGGCTTCGGCAATCCCCATCACCTTGAGGCCCTCGCCTTCGGCCTTCTTCGCCGAGGGCGAGCCCTCGCGCAGCGCGACGACGACGTTTTTCGCGCCCGAATCGCGCAGGTTCAGCGCATGGGCGTGGCCCTGCGAGCCGTAGCCCAGAATGGCAACTTTCTTGTCCTTGATCAGGTTCACATCGCAATCGCGATCATAAAACACGCGCATGGCGTTCCTCCAGTTATGATGAGGGCAGCATAGGCGGTTTGGAGGGATTGCGCATTCAAACTTCGTGAAATATCGTTATTCTTGATAAAGATCATGCGTCGAAAGATGCAATTCGGAAAAAATCATGCAGGTAGACGATATCGACCGCCGTATCCTGCGGCAGATGCAGGCCGACCCGGGGCTGCCCCGCGCCGAACTGGCCGCGCGGGCCGGGGTGACGGCGGCGAGCCTGTGGCGGCGGCTTGAACGGCTGCGCGAAGGCGGCGTGATCCGCGCCGAGGAAGCAGTGATCGACTGGCGCAAACTGGGCTGGGAGATCGAGGTTTCGGTGCGCTTCACGCTCGACAAGACCCAGCCCGGGTTTTTCGACGAATTCCTGGAGGCTGCGCGGCAAGTGCCGGAAGTCATTGAAATTCAGACATTCCTCGGTCAGGTCGATGTGCGGCTGAACGTCATCGCCCGCGACATGGCGCATTATCAGGAGATCTACCGCGAACGCATCCTGGCGCTGCCGCATATCGCCGATACCGATGCGCTGATGCTGATTTCGACGCTGAAGGACACGGCGGAGCTGCCGCTGTGATCGCGCTCGATGATATCGACCGGGCGATTTTGCGGGCGCTGGCGCAGGATGCGACGCTGGGCGCGGGCGAACTTGGCCGCCGCTTCGGGCTGTCGCAGCCTGCGGCCTGGCGGCGGGTGAAACGGCTGGAGGAGGCCGGGGTGATCGCCGGGCGGCGGCTGGTGCTGGACCGCCAGGCCCTTGGGTTTGGCGTCACCGTTTTTCTGGGCATCAAGCTGGCCACCAAGGGGCGGATTTCGTTTGAGGATTTCGAGCGCGCCGTGCAGGCGATCCCCGAGGTGCAGGTGGTTCAGCACGTCCTTGGTCGTTTCGATTACCGGCTGCGGGTCGGCGCCCGCGACATTGCCGATTTCGAGCGCGTGCTGCGCCGCCGCATCATGACCCTGCCCGGTGTCGGGCAGATCGAAGCCAATGTGATGCTGTCCGAGGAGCGCCGTCCGGGGCCGCTGGGCTGATTTTCGCGGCGCTGAATTTGCGGGCAAGATGGCGCGTATTTGTGCAGCTCCGGGCTGGCCGCGATCTTGCTGGCGCTGCGCGCCTGCCCCGACATGGACGCGCGGCCGCGGCGGGCGTTTGCTGCGACCATGTTCGATTCCGCGCGCCCCTCTCGCTTGCAGCGCAGCCATGGCCAGGCGTCCGTGGCTTTCGAGGGCGCGCGTCTGAAGGGGCTTGTGCAGCGCGGCTCGGCCAAGGCGCTGCTGCCGCATGTGCGCGGCGTGCCGGAGGTGGTGTTTCTGAACACCTCGGGCGGGCTCACGGCTGGGGATACGCTGCAATATGGGCTTGATCTGGACGGAGCCGCCAAGGTCGTGGCGACCACGCAGGCCGCCGAGCGCGCCTATCGCGCCGAGGGGGAGGCGGCCCGGGTGACGGTGGCGCATCGGGTGGGGCAGGGCGGCTGGCTTGACTGGCTGCCGCAGGAAACCATCCTGTTCGACCATGCGCGCCTTCACCGCGAGACCACGGTGGATCTGGCCGAAGAGGCCGGCTGCCTGCTGCTGGAAGCGGTGGTGCTGGGCCGCGCCGCGATGGGCGAGATCGTGCAAGATTTGCACTTTTGCGATATTCGCAGGATCAACAGAGCGGGAAAGCCAATATTTCTGGAGCCCTTCCTGCAGAATTCGAACATCATCGCCAAAGGGGTGCGGGGCGCGCTGCTGGGGTCCGCGCGCGCTTTTGCGACGCTTGTGCTCTGCGCGCAGGGGGCCGAGGATGCGGTGGGCCCGGCCCGCGCCGCGCTGACGGTCTCGGGTGTCGAGGCGGCGGCTTCGGGCTTTGATGGCAAATGCGTGCTGCGCCTGCTGGCCGAGGATGGCTGGCCCCTGCGCCAACAGATCCTGCAACTGATGGGCGCCTTGCGACGGGGCGCGCCCCCGCCGCGCGTCTGGCAAACCTGAGGGGACAAGATGAACCTGAGCCCGCGTGAAAAGGAAAAGCTGCTCGTCAGCCTGGCCGCCATGGTGGCGCGCAACCGGCTGGCGCGGGGGGTGCGGCTGAACCACCCCGAAGCCATTGCGATCATTTCCGATTTCGTCGTCGAAGGGGCGCGCGAGGGGCGCAGTGTCGCCGATCTGATGGAGGCGGGCGCGCATGTGATTTCGCGCGATCAGTGCATGGAGGGGATCGCCGAGATGATCCCTTCGATCCAGGTCGAGGCGACCTTCCCCGACGGCACCAAGCTTGTCACCGTCCACCACCCGATCCGCTGAGGTAAGCCGATGATTTCCAAGATGATTCCGGGTGAAATCTTTCCCGCAGAAGGCGATATCGAACTGAACGCGGGCACCCTGGCGATCCGGCTGATGGTGGCCAATACCGGTGATCGCCCGGTGCAGGTGGGCTCGCATTACCATTTTGCCGAAACGAACCCGGGGCTGTCCTTTGATCGCGCGGCCGCCCGGGGCTATCGTCTTGATATCGCAGCCGGAACCGCCGTCCGTTTCGAGCCGGGCCAATCGCGCGAAGTGCAGCTTGTGCCGCTGGCCGGTGCCCGCCGCGTCTTTGGCTTCAATGCCAAAGTGATGGGAGATCTCTGATGCCGCGTCTCATTTCCCGCGCGACCTATGCCGACATGTTCGGCCCGACGACCGGCGACAAGGTCCGGCTGGCGGATACCGACCTGATCATCGAGGTTGAAAAAGACCTGACAACCTACGGAGAAGAGGTGAAATTCGGCGGCGGCAAGGTGATCCGTGACGGCATGGGGCAAAGCCAGATCCCGCGATCGGGGGGCGCGATGGACACCGTCATCACCAATGCGCTGATCCTCGATCACACCGGCATCTACAAGGCCGATGTGGGTCTGCGCGACGGGCGGATTGCGGGGATCGGCAAGGCGGGCAACCCCGACACCCAGCCCGGCGTGACGCTGATCATCGGGCCCGGCACGGAAGTCATTGCGGGTGAAGGCAAAATCCTGACCGCGGGCGGGATCGACACGCATATCCATTTCATCTGCCCGCAGCAGATCGAGGATGCCCTTGCGTCGGGCATCACCACGATGCTGGGCGGTGGCACCGGCCCGGCGCATGGCACGCTCGCCACCACCTGCACGCCGGGGCCTTGGCATATCGCGCGGATGCTGCAAAGCTTCGAGGCCTTCCCGATGAACCTGGCCCTTGCGGGCAAGGGCAATGCAAGCCTGCCCGAGGGCCTGATCGAGCAGGTCAAGGCGGGCGCTTGTGCGTTGAAATTGCACGAGGATTGGGGCACGACCCCGGCTGCGATCGACTGCTGTCTGTCGGTCGCGGAGGACATGGACGTGCAGGTGATGATCCACACCGACACGCTGAATGAATCGGGCTTTGTCGAAAACACGCTGGCGGCCTTCAAGGGGCGCACCATCCATGCCTTCCACACCGAGGGCGCGGGCGGCGGCCATGCGCCCGATATCCTGAAAGTCGTGTCGTCGCAGAACGTTATCCCGTCTTCGACGAACCCGACCCGGCCCTATACGAAGAACACGGTCGAGGAACATCTCGACATGCTGATGGTCTGCCACCACCTTGACACCAAGGTGCCCGAGGATGTGGCCTTTGCCGAAAGCCGCATCCGCAAGGAGACGATCGCGGCCGAGGATATCTTGCACGACATCGGCGCGATGGCGGTGATTTCGTCCGACAGTCAGGCGATGGGGCGGGTTGGCGAAGTGATCATTCGCTGCTGGCAAACCGCTGACAAGATGCGCAAACAGCGCGGGCGGCTGGTCGAGGAGACGGGCGCGAACGACAATTTCCGGGTGCGCCGCTACATCGCCAAATACACGATCAACCCGGCGATCACCCATGGGCTGGCCGAGCATGTCGGCTCGGTCGAGGTGGGCAAACGCGCCGATCTGGTGCTCTGGCATCCGGCGTTTTTCGGCGCCAAGCCCGAGATGGTGCTGATCGGCGGGATGATCGTCGCGGCGCAGATGGGCGATCCGAACGGCTCGATCCCGGCGCAGCCCTTTTACACCCGGCCGATGTTCGGCGCCTTTGGCAAGGCGCTGTCGCACAGCGCCGTCACTTTCGTTTCGGCCGCCGCCAAGGCCGAGGGCGTGGCTGAAAAACTGGGCCTGTCGAAACAGGTGCTGGCGGTCAGGGGCACGCGGACGATCGGCAAGGCGTCGATGCAGTTGAATGCCGCGACGCCGCAGATCGAGGTGGACCCGGAAACCTATGAGGTGCGGGCCGATGGCGAGATCCTGACCTGCGAGCCTGCGGAAACCCTGCCGCTGGCGCAGCGCTACTTCCTGTATTGACGTGTCAATGCGGGTGCTGACCGGCAATAAGCTTGGCGCGCAGCGCCGCGCAGGGGGCAGGCTGATCGGCGCCATCGCTCGGCTGAGCGGGGCCCTTGCGGCTGGCGCGCAGCACGCGGGTCACCTTTTCCCTTGTATAGGCGGGATCGAGCCGGATTTCCTCGGGCAGAAGCCGCGGATCGAAGACGCGCTGGCGGTGCGTCACCAGCTCGACGGTGTGAAAGCGGCCGATCTTCGGCATCGCCGCGTCGCGCAGCAAAATCTCGCGCAGCGCGCCTTCGCGGGCGCGCAGCCGGGCGATTTCGGCACGGATTTCGGCCAGTTCGTCGGCAGGGGGTTTGAGCTGCATCCGTCGCTCCGTTCCGGGTTTCGTCCTTACCATGCTGCCAAGTCATGTTTAAAAAGCTCTGAAGAACGGAGGAAATCATGTCGCTGATGCACCGGGCAAGCCGCGTTCTGCCTGCGGGCGGCTGGAGCGGGGCCGCCGATCACATCGCGCTGGATTACGAGGCGCGGTTTTTGCGGCGCAAGCGTCTGGTCGCGGCCTCGGGTGCCGAATTTCTGGTCGATCTGCCCGAGGTGACGAACCTGCGCGGTGGCGAGGCTTTCGCGCTGGACGACGGGCGGCTGATCGAGGTGCGCTGCGGGCTGGAGCCGGTGCTGGTCGTCACCGGCGATCTGACCCGGCTTGCCTGGCATATTGGCAACCGCCACACGCCCTGCCAGATCGAGCCCGACCGGCTTCTGATCCGCGACGATCACGTGCTGGAAACGATGCTGCGTGGCCTTGGCGCGCGGGTCGACAAGCGCATGGAACCGTTCCGCCCCGAAAGCGGCGCCTATGGCAGTGGCCGCACGATGGGGCATGACCACGGTCCCTTCCATGTCCACGCCTGATCTCGACCTGCTCGCCCTTGTGCAATGGCTGTCCCCGGCCTTTCCGACCGGGGCTTTCGCCTATAGCCACGGGCTGGAACAGGCGGTTGTCGCGGGGGAGGTCCGGACCGAGGCGGAGCTGGGCGATTGGCTTTCGGATATCCTGGAACACGGGGCGGGCTGGAACGATGCGGTGCTTCTGGCCTGCGGTCTGCGGGGCGCGGATCTGGCGGCGCTTTCCGATCTGGCGCGGGCCTTGGCGGGCACGGCCGAGCGGTTGCGGGAGACCGAGGAGCAGGGGGCGGCCTTTGCGCGGGCACGGGCGGAAATGACCGGAACTTGCACAAATCCGATGCCGCTGCCTTTGGCGGTGGCTGCTGCGGCCAAGGAAACAAGCTTACCGCCGGACCAGGTGATTGCCCTTTTCCAACATGCTTTCGCGTCCAATCTTGTCTCGGTCGGGGTCCGCTTCATCCCTTTGGGGCAGGCGGCGGGGCAACGGGTTCTGGCGGCGCTGCATCCGATCATCGCGCAGCTTGCCGCCCGCGCCGCCACCGCCACCCCCGCCGATCTGGCGCAATCCGCCTTTCGCGCCGAGATCGCCTCGGCCGCGCATGAAACGCTTGAGGTGAGGATTTTCAAGACATGACACACGGACCTTTGCGCGTCGGCATCGGCGGCCCGGTCGGCGCCGGCAAGACCACGCTGACCGAGCAGCTCTGCCGCGCACTTGCCCCCCGGCTCTCGATGGCGGTGGTGACGAATGACATCTACACCCGCGAGGATGCCGAGGCGCTGATGCGCGCGCAGGTGCTGCCCGCCGACCGCATCCGCGGCGTCGAGACCGGCGGCTGTCCGCATACGGCAATCCGCGAGGATGCCTCGATCAACCTTGCGGCGATTGCCGATCTGACGCGGGCCCACCCCGATCTTGCGCTGATCCTGATCGAGTCGGGCGGTGACAATCTGGCCGCCACTTTCAGCCCGGAACTGGCCGATCTGACAATCTATGTGATCGACACCGCGGCCGGGCAGGACATCCCGCGCAAGCGCGGCCCCGGGGTGACGCGATCGGACCTTCTGGTGGTGAACAAGACCGATCTGGCGCCGCATGTGGGGGTCGATCCGGTGCTGCTCGAGGCAGACACGCAACGTGCCCGCGGCGCGCGCCCCTATGTGATGGCGCAGCTGCGCCATGGCGTCGGCATCGGGGAGATCGTCGCTTTCCTGATCCGGGAAGGCGGTCTTGAACAAGCGGCCGATCTGGCCTGACACGCAAGATTCGCGCCAAACCCGTTTCCAAAACGCCCGGTTCTTGCGCAAAGACCGGGCGTTTGCCTTGCGCGCGCACAATTCCGCGTCTTGGTCCCTTTCCTGCTTGCGCCCCGCTTGCCGCATCGCGGCACGCCGGTTTTGCTGATCCCGCGGGCCCTGACCCGCCACCAGATCACAAACGGCCCGGCTTCGGGGCTGCAAGACAGGAACAGGGAAAGAGATGATTACTCGGCGCAATCTGCTGATGACCGCTGCGGCGGCCGGTGCCATGTCGATGACGGGGCGCATCGCCTTTGCCGCGGGCGACACGATCAAGGTTGGGGTGCTGCATTCGCTGTCCGGCACGATGGCGATTTCGGAAACGACGCTGAAGGACACGGTCCTGATGCTGATCGAGGCGCAGAACAGGAAGGGCGGGGTGCTGGGCAAGCAGCTGGAGGCGGTCGTGGTCGATCCGGCCTCCGACTGGCCGCTTTTCGCGGAAAAGGCGCGCGAGCTGCTGACGGTGGACAAGGTCGATGTGATGTTCGGCTGCTGGACCTCGGTTTCGCGCAAATCGGTGCTGCCGGTGATCGAGGAGCTGAACGGGCTTCTGTTCTACCCGGTGCAATACGAGGGCGAGGAAAGTTCGAAGAACGTCTTTTACACCGGGGCGGCACCGAACCAGCAGGCGATCCCGGCGACGGAGTATTTCCTCAACGAGTTGGGGGTGCAGAAATTCGCGCTTCTGGGCACCGATTACGTCTATCCGCGCACCACGAACAACATTCTGGAAGCCTATCTGAAATCGAAGGGCATCCCGGCCGAGGATATTTTCGTCAACTACACGCCCTTTGGGCAGTCGGACTGGTCGAAGATCGTCGCCGACGTCAAGGCGCTTGGCGCCGATGGCAAGAAGGTCGGCGTGATCTCGACGATCAACGGCGATGCGAATATCGGGTTCTACAAGGAGCTGGCGGCTTCGGGGATCACCGCCGATGACATTCCGGTGGTCGCCTTTTCGGTCGGTGAGGAGGAGCTTTCGGGCCTTGGCGCTGGCGATCTGAAGAACCTGGTCGGTCAGCTGGCGGCCTGGAACTATTTCCAAAGCGCCGACACGCCGGAAAACAAGGCCTTCATCGAGGCCTGGCACAAGTTCATCGGCAATGACAACCGCACCACGAACGACCCGATGGAGGCCACCTATATCGGCTTCAACATGTGGGTGAATGCGGTCACGGCGGCGGGCTCGACCGAGGTGGACAAGGTCAGTGCCGCGATGATCGGGCAGAAATTCCCGAACCTGACCGGGACGATGTCGGAAATGCTGCCCAACCACCATCTGACAAAGCCGGTGCTGATCGGCGAGATCAAGGAAGACGGTCAGTTCGACATCATCAGCCAGACCGAGCCGGTGCCGGGCGATGCCTGGACCGATTTCCTGCCCGAATCCGCCGTGCTGACCTCGGACTGGAAGGATCTGAACTGCGGTATGTACAACACCGAAACGAAGACCTGCGTGCAGCTGAAATCGAACTACTGAGCTGATTTCAAATGAAAACCGAGGGGGCAGGACGCCCCCTCCCGCAGCCCGGATTTTCCCATGCGCAGCCTTTTTCTGGCGCTGGCGGCAAGCCTTGTGCTGGCCCTGCCTGTCGCCGCCCAAGACGCCGCCCCGCCCGTTTCCGCAGCCACCGTCCAGACCGGCCTTGCCGCCGTCATTGCGCAAAATGCCGCCGCCATTGCCAAGCCGTCGCGCCAGAGCATCGGCCCGGTGATTGCCGCGCTGGGGCATGCGGGGCCGGGGGCGCCCGCGTTCCTGCAGGCCTGGGCCGAGAAGAAACTGGGCGCGCGCAAGGCGGATGGCGCGATCTTCCGGGTGACGAAAACGGCGAACGGCTACGCGCTCGCTGATCCCGTCACCGGCGCCGACCGGGGCATGGCGGCGAAAGCGGAGATTGCCGAGATCAAGCCCAATGCCGGGGTCCGCGGCCTGATTGCCGCGGCGCTCATTCAGTTTCAACTGTCCGCTCCCGATCCGAAGCAGCGCCTGGCCGCGTTGACGACGCTTGCCCGCGACGGCGCAGCCGAGCATCTGGCGCCCTTGGCCGCCTCGCTCGACACTGAAACCGACCCGGCGATCAAGGCGCAAAAGGAACGGCTGCTGGCTCTGCTGACGATCCGCTTCGGCGCCACCCCCGCCGCCCGCATCGCCGCGATCGAAAGCTTCGGCGCCGATCTCGGTCTCGATTTCCGCGCCGCCCTGAACCCGATCCTTGCCACCTCGCGCCAGGTCTTCGACGCCGCACCCACGGGAAATGTCGCCGCGCTCCTGACCCCCGGAACGCCCGGTTTCCCCGAGGCAGAGGCCTATGATCTGCTGGTGTCGCAAGGGCTTGCGCCCAAACGCCTGACCCCGGCCGATCTGCGCGCGGCGCTTGAATCCCATCTCGAAAACGGCGCGGCTGGCGGCGTTCCCGTGGCAGAGCTTGGCGATCCGACGAAACGCGAAACCGCCTATGCGGCGCTGGAAGCCGCGGGCCGGGTGCCCGCCGGTGCCACCCCGGCCGAGGTGAGAGCCGCCCTTGCCGCGCATCGCTTTGCCGACATCTACGCCGAACCCGACCCCGCCGTGACCACGGCGGCAAAAACGGCGCTGCAATCGGTCTCGCTCAAGGTTTCCGCGATGCGGGGCGCGGATCTGACGCTTGATGCGCTCTCGCTCGCCTCGATCTATTTCCTGGCCGCCATCGGCCTTGCGATCACCTTCGGGGTGATGCGGGTGATCAACATGGCGCATGGCGAATTCATCACCATGGGCGCCTATACCGGCTATGTGGTGCAGCACGTCATCACCGACGACACGATCTCGATTGTGGTCGCGCTGCCCTTGGCCTTTACCGTCACCTTCGCCGCCGGTGTGGCGATGGAGCGGCTGGTGATCCGCCATCTCGCACGCCGCCCGCTGGAAACGCTGCTCGCCACCTTCGGGATCTCGATCGCGCTGCAGCAGCTTTTCAAGAACATCTTCGGCACCCAGGCCCGGCCGCTGACCGCGCCCGAATGGCTCGACGGCGCCCTTGTGCTCAACGACATCGTCGCGATCAGCTATATCCGCATCGCCATCTTCATCCTGGCGCTGGCCTTCCTTGGCCTTTTCCTTCTGGTGATGAAACGCACCCGGCTGGGGCTCGAGGTCCGCGCGGTGACGCAGAACCCGTCCATGGCGGCTTCGATGGGGATCAACCCCGACCGCATCACCATGCTGACCTTCGGCCTTGGCTCGGGCATCGCCGGGATCGCGGGCGTTGCCATCGGGCTTTTCGCCAAGGTCACCTCGGAACTTGGCGCCGATTACATCGTGCAAAGCTTCATGACCGTGGTCGTCGGCGGCGTCGGCAATATCTGGGGCACGCTGGCGGGCGCCACCCTTGTCGGCGGGCTGCAAAAGGGGATCGAGGCGCTCAACCCCGCCAACACCCTTGCCGCCCAGACCTGGATGATCCTGTTCATCATCATCTTCATCCAGTTCCGCCCGCGCGGCATCATCGCGCTGCGCGGCCGCGCCGCCGGAGATTGAGCCGATGCCCCCCGCCGCCCTTTCATCTTGCCCCAAATACCTCGCGGGGGTCCGGGGGCGCGAAGCCCCCGGCGCCGCCAGATCCCGGAGACCCCGATGACACAGCCGATGACACAAGGGTTCCTTGTCAAAAACCCCTCGGTTCTGATTTTCCTCAGCCTTCTTGCGCTCTTCACGCTGACGGTCACGGTGCTGTCGAATGCCTACGGGCTTGATCTCGTCTCGACCTCGATGGTGAAGACGCTCGGCAAGACGCTGTGTCTGTGCCTGATCGCCCTCGCCATGGATCTGGTCTGGGGCTACATGGGAATCCTGTCGCTTGGCCATTTCGCCTTTTTCGGGCTGGGCGGTTACATGATCGGCATGTGGCTGATGGTGGCGCGCAGCCGCGAGATCGTGCTGGCCTCGGCCCATGGTCTGCCAATGACCCCGCAAGAGATGAGTGACGCCATCGCGGCGCAGATCTTCGGCGTCGTCGGCGCCTCGGAACTCCCGGCGATCTGGGCCTTGGCGGGATCGCTTCCGGCGCAGCTGGCGCTTGTCGTGATCGTCCCCGGGCTTCTGGCGCTGGGCTTTGGCTGGCTCGCCTTCCGCTCCCGCGTCACCGGGGTCTATCTCTCGATCCTGACCCAAGCGATGACCCTCGCCTTGGCGCTTTACCTGTTCCAGAACGACAGCGGCTTGCGCGGCAACAACGGCCTGTCGGGGCTGCAGAACATCCCGGGCCTTGACTGGGCCGGGCAGGACCGGCTCTCGGTCTGGTTCCTCTGGGCCTCCGCGCTTGCGCTCGGCCTTGGCTATCTCGCCTGCGCCTTCATCGTTTCGGGCAAGTTCGGCTCGGTGATGCGTGCGATCCGCGACGACGAGGCCCGGGTGCGTTTCCTTGGCTACCCGGTCGAGGGCTACAAGCTCTTCGTCTTCACCCTGACCGCGCTGATCGCCGCCGTGGCCGGGGCGCTTTACTACCCGCAAGCCGGGATCATCAACCCGGCCGAGGTGGCGCCGATCGCCTCGATCTATCTCGCCGTCTGGGTGGCGATCGGGGGGCGGGGCCGCCTTTGGGGCGCGGTGATTGGCGCCGCTTTCGTCTCGCTGGTCTCGACCTGGTTCACCGGGGGCCGCGCGCCGGATCTGCCGCTTGGCTTTTACACGGTGAAATGGGTCGATTGGTGGCAGGTGCTGCTCGGTCTCTCCTTCGTCCTTGTCACGCTTTTCGCGCCAAAGGGGCTGTCGGGCCTCGTCGATCTGCTGGCCGGTCTGCGCCCGCCCCGCCGCGGCGGCGCGCCCATGGGCCCGAATGACGGCGCGTTCATGGAACGGGAGGCAAGCCAATGAGCGAACTGCTTGAAGTCTCGGGTATTTCCGTCACCTTCGACGGATTCCGGGCGATCAACAACCTCAGTTTCTCCATCGGCCCGGCCGAGCTGCGCGCGGTGATCGGCCCGAATGGCGCGGGCAAAACCACCTTCATGGACATCGTCACCGGCAAGACCCGCCCCGACGAGGGCCGGGTGCTGTGGGGGGAACGCTCGATTGACCTTCTGAAACTCGACGAGGCGCAGATCGCCCGGCAAGGCGTGGGCCGCAAGTTCCAGCGCCCGACGGTCTTCGAGGATCAGACCGTGGCGGAAAACCTGATGATGGCGCTGAAGGCGCCGCGCAGCCCTTGGCGGGTGCTGGTCTGGACGCCGAAAGCTGCCGATCATGCGCGGGTCGCGGCGCTGGCGGCGCAGGTGGGTCTTGGGGAAGCGCTGTCGCGCAAATCCGGGGAATTGTCGCACGGACAGAAGCAATGGCTGGAGATCGGCATGCTCTTGGCGCAGGAACCGCGGCTGCTCTTGGTCGATGAACCGGCGGCGGGGATGACGCTGGCCGAACGCGAGCAGACCACCGCGCTGCTCGTTGAGCTGGCGAAGACCCATGCCGTCGTGGTGGTCGAGCATGACATGGAGTTCGTGCGCCGACTGAATTGCAAGGTCACCGTGCTGCATGAAGGCGCGGTTCTGGCCGAAGGCTCGCTCGATCACGTGACCGCGAACCGGCAGGTCATCGACGTTTATCTGGGGCGCTGAAGATGTTGAAAACCGAAGGACTTACGCTGCATTACGGCGGTTCGCAGATCCTCTATGGCGTCGATATCGCGGCGCGGGCGGGCGAGGTGACCTGCATCATGGGCACGAACGGGGTCGGCAAGACCTCGCTTTTGAAGGCGATTGCGGGCACGCATCCGCGCTCGGGCGGGGGGATCACGCTCGACGGGCAGGCGGTCGGCCGCGTGCCGCCGCAGGCGATGGCGCGGCGCGGTCTTGCCTATGTGCCGCAGGGTCGGATGATCTTTCCGCTGCTGACGGTGCGGGAAAACATGGAAACCGCCTTTGCCGTGCTGCCGCGGGCCGAGCGTTTCATCCCCGACGAGATTTACGAGCTGTTTCCGATCCTGAAAGACTTCCTGAACCGCCGCGGCGGTGATCTTTCGGGCGGTCAGCAGCAGCAACTCGCCATCGCGCGGGCGATGCTGATGAAGCCGAAACTGCTGCTGCTCGATGAACCGACCGAGGGGATCCAGCCCAACATCATCGCCCAGATCGGCCGGGTGATCAAATATCTGCGCGATACCAAGGGGATGGCGATCGTGCTGGTCGAACAATATTTCGACTTCGCGCATGATCTGGGCGACCGCTTCTATGTGCTCAAGCGCGGCGCGGTGGCGATGGAGGGCACGAAGGACAGCCTGTCCCGAGAAACCTTGCGCGCCGTGGTCAGCGTCTGAGCAAGGGGGCGCTGCCCCCTCGGCTTCGCCTCACCCCCGGGATATTTGGGGCAAGATAAACCCCATCCTTTCACCTTGCCGCAAATATCCCGGGGGGTGAATTGGCCGAAGGCCAAGAGGGGAGCAGCGCCCCCCTTTTCGGGGTGGGCCGCAGGGCCGCACCCCGTCAGCGCATCCCCAAGCCCGCCCGCATCAGGGTCTTGCGGACCGGCTTGAACGCATAAAGCGCGCCCAGCGCCGCGGCGCGCAGATCGCGCAGCGGCCGCGGCTCCACCATCGAGGCGCGGTTGAGGAAATCGATCCCGACCTCGCGCGCCTTCACCTCGGGCCAGCGGCGGCGGTTGTAGCGCGCCAGCATCGCCGCCCCGCCCAGATGCGCCGGGTCTTTTTCGGCCAGTTCCAGCAGGCAGCGCAGATCGGCGAGGCTCATGTTCAGCCCCTGCGCGCCAATCGGCGGGATCACATGCGCGGCTTCCGCGATCAGCGCCACACGCTCGGCCGAGAAGCGGCAGGCGATCTGCGTGATCATCGGCCAGAGCGCGCGGCGGGTGACCAGCGTCAGCGGCCCCAGAACCCCGGTCGAGCGCTCGGTCATCTCGCGCTCGAACTCTGCCACCGGCAGCGCCGCCAGCCGTTCCGCCTCGGGGCCGCGCTCCATCCAGACGATCGCGGAAGAGGGTTTGCCGTCGCGGTCGGGCAGGGGGACCAGCGTGAAGGGGCCGCCCGAGCGGTGCACCTCGGTCGAGACATTGCCATGCGGGCTGGGATGGGTGACCGCGCAGACCAGCGCCTTTTGCCCGTAATGCGTTGTTTTCGTGCCGATCCCGGCGGCCTCACGGACAAAGGAATTGCGCCCGTCGGCGCCGATCACCAGCTTCGCCGTGACCAGTGTGCCATCCGAAAGTCGCACCTCGGCGCCGCTTTCGCGGCTCAAAAGCCCCACCGTCGCCACGCCGGGGCGGAAATCGACAAGCGGGATTTCCGCCAGACGCGCGACCATTTCCCGGCGCAGAAGCCAGTTCGGGAAGTTCCAGCCGAAAGGCTCGTCGGAAAGGTCGGCAGCGTCGAAATCGCGCACGATCCGCGCCTCGGGCCGGGCGCCGCCCGCGTCGATGATCCGCATCACCTGCAGCGGGGCCGCATGCGGTGCCAGCCGCGCCCAAAGCCCGGCGCGGTCCAGCACCGCGCGCGAGGGATGCAGGAAGGCGGTGGTGCGCATGTCGGCACCGGCGTCGGTTTCCGCGGTCACCGGCGGTTCGGGATCGACACAGATCGTGGTGAACCCGGCGGCGCCGAAAGCGGCAGCGGCGGTCAATCCGGCGACACCGCCGCCGGAAATCAGGATGTCGGTCGACAGGCGCGGCGGTGCGGCGGTCTCGGTCATGGCACTCTCCCTGAGCTTTGGGCTCAAGATGGCGCAACCGCGACCGGTTTCAACCGCCTTCGGCCAATTTGGCCGCACGCGGCCCGTCAGTTGCGGGCGCTGACCGCCATCGTCACCATCACCACGGCGGTCAGGCCGACGCCGCAGGTGATCAGCCCGCCAAGGCCGCCGATCAGATAGGAGGCGACGATCACCGCAAAGATCGCAATGGCGATCAGATACAGGGTGAGGGCGGCGGCGGTGTCATTCGAAGGTCGTGTGGTGCTCATCTTGGTTCCTTTCGCCGGGGAGGGGCGGTTGCGAGTCGGACCCAAGGAAAATCTGCGCAATGCAAGCAAAAAACGAGCCAGCAAAAGGTCGCTGAGACAAAAGGCCCGGGCTGCGACCCGGGCCTTGGTGCGGTACGCGGTGGAGGGGCTCAGCCGCCCGCAGTCATCACGACAAGAAGCGCCAGCATGAACCAGGTGGCGCCGACGCCGCACAGGATCAGCCCGCCAAGGCCCATGGTGGCCACGGCCGCCACGACAATCCCGATCACCACCGCCGCGATCAGATACATCGCAAGGGTATAGTCCTTTTTTTCGGCGTGGCCGTGATCGGAACCCGAGAAAGCGCCGGCGGCGGTCGTCATGGTCATGCTGCTGTCTCCCAGAGCCATCCCCCGGGACGGCCAAATCTGCATGCGCTTGTATACGGATGCAGGGATTCGCGTCAAGTTGTCGCGCGTCAGAAGGTTAGAATTATTTTAACCGTGACTGTCCCCGGCAGCGCGTCAGTGATGGCGGGGCGCGCGCAGGCTGCGCAGGAACCGCGTCAGGTCGGCGGTATGGTGCTGGATATGGGGGGCGGGGGCGGGATGCTCTGCCACATGTATGGTGCGCATGCCAAGCTGATGCGGCACCGCGAGGTTGCGCGGATCATCCTCGAACATTGCGGCGCGGGCCGGATCGACCCCGGCGCGGCCAAAGACGGTGGCAAAGGCACGGGCGGCGGGTTTGGGGTGATACTCGGCATGTTCGACCCCGAAAATGCCGTCGAAAAGCCCGTCAAGCCCGCGCGCCGCCAGCACCTTTTGCGCATAGGGGGCGGAGCCGTTGGTGAAGACGATCTTCTGCCCCGGCAGATCGGCGATGGCCGCGCGCAGGTCGGGATCGGGCGTCAGCGCCGAGAAATCGATGTCATGCACCTCGTGCAGATAGGGCGTCGGATCGACGCCATGCACCTGCATCAGCCCGGCCAGCGTGGTGCCATGGCTGCGCCAGTATTGATCGCGCAGCCGGTCGGCCTCGGCGGCGTCAACGCCGAGCGCGCGCATGACATAGGCGGTCATCCGGGTTTCGATCTGATCGAAGAGCCGCGCCGAGGACGGATAAAGCGTGTGATCGAGGTCGAAGACCCAGTGGCAGACGTGGGAAAAGGCAGAGGCGGGCATGATCTCACCAGGAAGCGTCGGGCAGCTAGGGCAAAGCATCGGATTTGCAACTGTGGCGGCTTGTCACGGCGCAAGGCTGCGCCTAATCTGCCCCCCGCTCCGAGTCCGCATACTGCGGCATACAATGGGAGCGCGGAATTGGAAAGGTCGGGATTTCGATGCAGAAGGACGCCTATACGCTCATTCTCGAAGCGATCGATGCCGGGCTTTACCGGCCGGGGGACCGGCTGGTCGAATCAGAGCTGGCGGAACGCTTCGGGGTGTCGCGCACGCCGGTGCGCGAGGCGATGCAGCGGCTGGAAACCCAGGCGATGCTGGCGCGCGACGGCCGCTCGCTGATTGTCGCCTCGCTCGATCACAACCAGCTGGCCGAGCTTTACGCGGTGCGGGCGGAACTTGAGGCGCTGGCGGCGCGGCTGGCGGCGAAACATGCCGCGCCCGAGGAAATCCGGGTGCTGCAGGAGATGATCGATCTTGATCGCGCCAGCCAGGACGATCCGATCGCGCTGGCCCGGGCGAACAAGCGCTTTCACCGGCAGCTGCATCTGGCCTCGCACAACCGCTATCTGGTGCAGCAGCTTGACCTTGTGCATCGCTCGATGGCGCTTTTGGCGACGACCTCGCTGGCGGCCGAGGGGCGGGGGGAAAAGGCGCTCGACGAGCATCAGGCGATTGTCGATGCGATCGGCGCGGGCGATGCCGAGGCGGCGGCGGCGGCGCTGCGGCACCATATTTCGCAGGCTTTCGAGACCCGGCTGAAGCTGGATGCCGAGGCGCGCACCGAACATCCCTGAGCCGGTTCAGTCGATCTGCGGCGCCAGCGGCGTGCGCGGCGGCGGGCCGGGCGGGGGCGTCTCCGGGTCCGGGCGCAGCGCCGGGGCGGACATATGGTGCAGCCCGTCAAAGACGCCATGCACGGTCTTGTCCCAGTAAAAAGGCCGGGTGATCACCTCGTAGATCGCCTTCCAGCCCGCCAGCGCGCCCAGCGGAAAATACAGGTTCAGCGTCGGCACCCAGGGGATCAGATGGCGGTGATCCTTGCCCCGCACCGCCCAGGCGCCGACGGTGATGTTCACGATCTCGGTCAGCACGAAGGTGAAGAGCAGCAGGTTTTCCAGCCTTTCCGACATCAGCGCCTCGACCGGATGCCAGACCCCGAACAGGATCAGCCAGCAGCTCCACAAAAGCGGCGCCAGCAGATATTGCGACAGCGCGCCAAGGATCAGGATCTGCACGCCGAAGAACCGCTTCGGCCCGAGGTCGCGCCAGAGCCGCGCCGGATCGCGCATATGCACCGCCCAGGTCATCGCATAGCCCTTGAGCCAGCGCGAGCGCTGCTTGACCCAGGGGAGGGGGCGGCAATTGGCCTCCTCATGCGTCACCGCCGGGATCAGCTCGGTCCGGTAGCCCGCCCGCGCCAGACGGATGCCCAGATCGGCGTCTTCGGTGACGTTGTGCGCGTCCCAGCCGCCCAGCTCCTCCAGCGGGCCGCGGCGGAAGAACAGCGTTGTCCCCCCCAGCGGCACCACAAGGCCCAGCCGCGCAAGGCCCGGCAGCATGGCGCGGAACCAGGCCGCATATTCGATGGTGAAACAGCGGGCGAGCCAGTTCGTGCGCGGGTTGTAGTAATCCAGAATGCCTTGCAGGCAGGCGACCTCGGGCGGGCTTTCGGCGAAGCGGCGGGCGACGATATGCAGCTGCTCGGGCTCGGGCATGTCCTCGGCGTCATAGACCCCGATCACCGTGCCGCGGCAAAAGGTCAGCGCATAGTTCAGCGCCCGCGGCTTGGTCTGGATCGGCCCCGCGGGCACGGTGACGACGCGCATCCAGCGCGGCAGCTTTGCCCCCGACAGCGCCTCGCGCGTGGTCAGGTCGGTCTGTTCGACGACCAGCAGAATATCGAGCAACTCGCGCGGCCAGGTCAGCCGCGACAGCCGCGCGACCAGCCGCGTGGCGATGTCGCGTTCCTTGTAAAGCGGCACCATGATGGAGATCATCGGCAGCCGCTGCATCAGCGCGGGGCGCAGCGCCCGCCTTGCGGCGGTGGCGCGGTCGCGGCGCTGCGCCGTCATCTCGGCGATCCAGGCCGCCAGCTTGAGCCCCATCGTGGCGTAAAGCGTGACCATCGCCCAGAAGAACAGCACCGCAAAGACCGCGACCGGGGCGAGGACCAGCCCTGCGACCGAGACGGCGGTGACCGCAAGCACCAGCCGCGCCGCCAGTTTCTCGTTGTGGTTGCGGCAGGAGCGGTCGGGGTCGACCTTGACCTCGGCGCGGCGGATCAGGGCGGTCTGGCGCCGCGCCAGCAGCGCCCCGTGCACGTCGCGCTCGGGTGCCAGCGCCATCCGGTAGGGGCCGTAGTCGGGCGGCAGGTCGGCGGCAAGGCGGGTGAACTGCTCGGGCCGGGCGGTGGCGATCAGGGTGACGCCGCCGATCCGCCGCCAGGGCACCATCGCCTCCTTCAGGCAGAGTTCCGGCCCGAACGTGTCGATCAGCCGCGGGTCGGGCGGTTCGGCCAGAAGGTCGATCACCGCGGCGTCGGATTGTTTTGCCAGAGCTGCCATCAGATCGGCCTCGGTCACCCAGCCCTGCGTCAGAAGGATGTCGCCCAGCCGCGCGTCCTGGCGTTTGCGCAGCGCCACGGCCTTGAGCAGATCGCCCGGCTGCACCGCGCCCATCTCGAGCAGGATCTGCCCCAGAGGCCGACGATCCGGCTGCGGTCGCTGTGGCCGCCCGACCGTCACCTGCTCCGCCGTCTCCTGATCCTCCGCCGCCTCGGGGCCGCTGTCCTGCCGGGGCGATGCGCCGGGCCGGGCGGCTTTCGGCCAGGGGGCCTCCGCCGTGATGCGCCTTGTCTTGTGGTGACTGGAGTTGCGCATTTCGCCCCCTGGTTGAGTTCGGGGGTGAGGTTTGGCTTTTTTGGTTAATCTTGGGTTAACCAAAATGCCTTTCGAAGCGGATTCCAGGAGTCATTTTTTCGGCCGCCCGAGGGCGGCCGGAACACAGCGCGAACGTCTGTGGATAACTTGTCTCAGGCGGCGCGGCGGGCGGCCATGGCGGCGGCGAAGCGCTCGAACAGATACAGGCTGTCCTGCGGCCCCGGGCTGGCTTCGGGGTGATATTGCACCGAAAAGACGGGGCGATTCTCGACCGCGATGCCGCAGTTCGAGCCGTCAAACAGGCTGACATGCGTTTCGGTCACGCCCTTGGGCAGGGTCTGGGCATCGACGGCAAAGCCGTGGTTCATCGAGGTGATCTCGACCTTGCCGGTGGTGAGATCCTTGACCGGATGGTTCGCGCCGTGGTGGCCGTGGTTCATCTTGATCGTCTTCGCGCCCAGCGCCAGCGCCAGCATCTGATGGCCAAGGCAGATGCCGAAAAGCGGCAGATCGGTTTTCAGCACGCCCTGGATCATCGGCACCGCATAGGTGCCGGTGGCCGCCGGATCCCCCGGGCCGTTCGAGAGGAACACGCCCTCGGGGTTCAGCGCCAGAACCTCTTCGGCGGTGGCGCTGGCGGGCAGAACCGTCACGTCACAGCCCGCCGAGGCGAGGCAGCGCAGGATGTTGCGTTTCGCGCCATAATCGATGGCGACGACCTTGAAGCCGGGACCCTCGCGGCGGGTGTAGCCCTCGGGCCAGGCCCAGCGCTGTTCGTTCCAGCTGTAGCTTTGCGCGCAGGTGACCTCTTTCGCCAGATCAAGCCCGACAAGCCCTTTCCAGTCGCGGGCCTTTTTCACCAGCGCCTCGATGTCGAAGACGCCCTCGGGGTTGTGGGCGATCGCCACATGGGGCGCGCCCTGCTGCCGGATCGCCCGGGTCAGGCGCCGGGTGTCGATGCCGCCGACGCCGATCCGGCCACGCCGTTCCAGCCAGCCGACCAGATTTTCCGCTGCCCGCCAGTTCGACGGCTCGGTCGGGTCCCATTTCACCACCAGTCCGGCGGCGACGGGATCGGCGGTCTCGTCATCCTCGGGGGTGACGCCGACATTGCCGACATGGGGGAAGGTGAAGGTGACGACCTGCCCGGCATAGGAGGGGTCGGTCATGATTTCCTGATAGCCGGTCATCGCGGTGTTGAAGACCAGCTCGGCGACGGTTTCGCCGGTGGCGCCGAAGCCGCGGCCGTAGAAGAGTTGTCCGTCTGCGGTGGCGATGAGCGCGGTGGGTTTTTCCGACGACTGGGGGCTCATGGGCATGGCGCGACTCTCCGGGGCAAAATTCGGCCGAACCTACGGGGAGGGGCGGGTTTGGTCAAGGCCTGCGGGGCGGAATAAGATCGTCAGGAAAATCATATGCTTGGCATCTGATCGGGTGGGGAAGGGGGGCGCTGCCCCCCGTCTTTCGGCCCCCCCCCCCCCCCGGGGGATATCTGCGCCAAGGGGAAAGGGCGGTCGGGCCTAGGCCGTGACCGGGGTGCAAAGCTCGACCAGCGTGCCTTCGGGGCTGCGGACGTAAGCGGTGGTCTGGCCCCAGTCCATCCGCTCGACCCCCTGCACCAGGCTGGCGCCCGCGGCCAGCGCCCGGGCCAGGGCGGCGGCGACATCTTCGGTTTCGAAGGCCAGTTCGAAAGAGGGCAGGGCGGGGGGCGTGGTGGCCACCTGTTTGCCGATCTGCTCCATCAGCGAAACCGCGGTAAAGCAGAGCTTCGTTTCGCCGGTGACCATTTCGCCGAACGTGCCGCTTTCATGCAGGAAGCCGCGCGCAAGCCCGAAGGCTTCGGCATAGAAATCCATCGTGGCGGCGACATCGGGGACATAAAGGATGACATAGCGCAGCTGCATCGGGATCCTCCGGTTGATCCGGGCAGGATACGCCCCTTTGCTGCTTTCGCCAAAGGAAAAGGCCCGGTCGGGGGCCGACCGGGCCGGTTCCGCCGTTGCGGAAGGCTTATTTCACGACCGAGGCCAGATAGGCCGCAACGTCTTCACCGCCCTTGGCGAGTTTGAACGCCATGCCCGACTTGGCTTTCTTGTCGTCAAGCTTTTCCTTCAGGAAGGCGCCCGGGTCTTTCACATAGGTCGCGATGTCTTCCTCGGTCCAGGCGAAGCCCGAGGCGCCGAGCGCGACGATCGAGTCCTTGTATTTGAACTCCGGGTAGGTGCCGGCGGTGCGGCCGACGACGCCGTAGAGGTTCGGGCCGGTCTTCGCGCCTTTCACGATCTCGGTCCCGTCGGGCGCGATGATCGAGTGGCAGGTCTTGCACTTGTTGAATTCTTTCTCGCCCTTCGCGGCGTCGCCCGCGAAAGCGGGGGCGGCGAGCACGAGCGCGGCGAGCGTGGCGGCAGTGAGGCTGATCTTCATCGCTGTATCCTTGGTCTGTTTGCTTGCCCGGTCTCGAGCCGGGGCCAAGGGGCAGATTCCTTACCCGGTTCACGCTTTACCACAAGGCAAAAGGTCGCGCATATCCCTTTGTTTCAATTCCATGACCTGCGGGGCAAGATTTCGGATGCAAAGTGAATGCCAGATGAAATGCGCCCGCTGCGGTGCCCTTTTCCGGGCGGCGGGGCGGCCGTCGGGACAGCGGTTGCGGGGGCGTCGCGGGGGCGGCTCAGCCGCCGCAGCGCGGGGTGAAATCGGTCGCGAACCGGGTCCGCAGCGCCAGGTCGAGATCGGCCATCGTCACCGGCAGGCCCAGATCGACGAGCGAGGTCACGCCATGCTCGCGGATGCCGCAGGGCACGATGCCGGAGAAATGGCTCAGATCCGGGTCGACATTGATCGACAGGCCGTGAAAGCTGATCCAGCGCCGCAGCTTCACCCCGATCGCGGCGATCTTGTCCTCGCGCGGCGAGCCGTCGGGCAGCGGCGGCTTCTCGGGGCGCGCGACCCAGACCCCGACGCGGCCCGGCCGGATCTCGCCCTTGACGTTGAACTCGGCCAGCGCGCCGATCACCCAATGTTCCAGCGCCTGCACGAAGCAGCGCACGTCGCGGCCGCGCTTGTTCAGATCCAGCATCACATAGACGACGCGCTGCCCGGGGCCGTGGTAGGTATACTGCCCGCCGCGCCCGGCCGCATAGACCGGGAAGCGGTCCGGGTCGGTCAGGTCGGCGGCCCGTGCCGAGGTGCCCGCGGTGTAAAGCGGCGGATGTTCGAGCAGCCAGATCGCCTCGCCGGCGGTTCCGGCCGCGATCGCAGCCGCCCGCGCCTCCATGAAGGCCAGCGCCTCGGGATAGGGCACAAGACGGTCCGAGGTGATCCATTCGGGCATCGGCAATTCTCCTGTCCTGTCGGGTTAAACCAACAAAAACCTTGCCTCAAGGATGATTCGGGCGAAGAGTTGAGCAAGGTTGACCAAAGGTGATCAACCGTGATCCGCCCCGTGGGAGCGGGCTGCAGGGCGCGTCTGTCTGGTCCCGTTTCGGAGGGAGTCATGAAAAGTCGTCTTGTTTCCGGTCTGCTCGCCCTTGGGGTCGGGCTCAACACCGGCGCTCCGGCCTTTGCCGACGGGGGCGACGTGATTGGCGGTCTGATCGTCGGGGGGCTTTTGGGGGCGGCCATCGCCAATGATCAGAACCAGCGCCGTGCCGCGCCGGTGCATCGCTCCACCGCGCACAAGCCCGCGATGTCGGCCGCGCAGCGCGAGCAGAACCGCGAAGTGCAGACCGCGCTGAACTATTTCGGCTATCCGGTGGGCACGCCCGACGGGGCGATCGGCCCGAAATCGCGCGCGGCGATCTCACAATATCAGGTGTTGCTGGGCTTTCCCGCCACCGGCCAGCTGACCGAGATGGAGCGCCAGATCCTGGTCACCGGCTATAACCGCGCGATGATCGGCGGGCCGCAGGTGCAACAGGTCCTCGCCACCAGCCCGCAGGGCGTCCGCGGCATGCTGCTGGCGCAGCGCGATCAGATGCTGGGCACCGCGACCGCGGGGGGCGCGCTTGCGGCCATGCCGGGCGGCTCGATCGGCGGGTTGCCGCCCGAAGTCTCCTTGGCCGTGCAGGAAATTGCCCGCAACGCCAATGTCGATCCGACGCTGCTGATGCAGCGCGCCGGTTTCGTGACGATGACCGATCTGAATAAGGACGGGCGCACCGATTACATGCTGGATACCTCGGTCTCGGGGTCGGGCTTCTGGTGCAACGGCCCGGCCTGCACGGTGCAGGTCTTCGCCTCGACGCCGCAGGGCTATCAGCGCAACGATTTCCAGCTCGCCGGGGCGACACCTGCGATGTTTGCCTGCACCCATGGCACCTGCGAGGTGAAGCCGGGCGGCGCCCCTTCGACGAGCGCCGCGCAGCCGGTCGTGCCCGCGCCCGTGCCGTCTTTGCCCGCGCTGCCCGCGCCGGTGCCGGTGGCGCAGCCGGCCGCGCCTGCGCCCGCGCCGGCCCTGCCGAATTTCGCCGCCGCGATGACGCCGCCGAAGCTGACGATGGCCAGCTATTGCAGCGCTGTGGCCGCGAAATCCGGGGCGAATGGCGCGCCGCAGAGCGTGGCCGCGATGAGCGATCCGGCGCAGGCGCTGGGCGAGCAGTTCTGCGCCGTCTCGGCCTCGGCCAAGGCGGATGGGGCGGCGCTGGCGGCGCAGATCCCGGGCTTCACCCCGGCGCAGATCGCCGATCAGTGCAAGGGCTTTGCCGCCGCGCTCAAGGATCAGGTGGCGAAGGTTGCCAGCACGCCCCGCGATGACATGGTGGCGGGGATGCAGGGCTGGCTGAAAACCGCGGCCATGCCCGAGGCGCAGCTGGCGGCCACCGCCAGGGTCTGTCTGGGGGTCGGCTATGACCAGGGAGATGCCGAAATGGCGCTGGCCTCGGCGCTGGTGCTGACGGGCACCGGCAATATGGTCTATGCCGAGATGATCGGCCACCATCTGGTCTCGGGCGTCGGCATTGCGGCGCAGCCCGGTCTGGCGCTGGACTGGTATGATGTCGCGCAGACGGCGCTGGCGGCGGGCCAGACCCCGGTGTTCCTGCCCGAACAGACCGACCGGGCGGCGCTGATCGAAAAGGCCGCGCTGGCGATCAATGGCCGGGCCGAGGCCTTGCCGGTGCTGCCGGTGCCGGTTCTGACGCCCGCTCCGGCCGCGCCGGGGGCGACGGTCGCGACGAAATCGGCTTCGGCGGGGGGGCTTGCGGGCTTTGCCGGGGCGGCGGCGTCGCTGGTCTCGACCGGGGCGGCGATGCTGCCCGCGAAAGGCGCTGCCACGGCGGCGCCCTGACGGGGCAAGCCCCGGAAAACAGGGCCGAAAGGGGCGCGCTTGCGCGCCTTTTTTCGGGCGCGGCGCAAGAGTTTTTGAAAAACCCGCAAATTGGGGCTTTTCATTCCCCGCAGGCTCGGCTAAATCGCCCCTCACCAAGCCAGAACATGCGGTTGTGGCGGAATTGGTAGACGCGCAGCGTTGAGGTCGCTGTGGGGTAACTCCCGTGAAAGTTCGAGTCTTTTCAACCGCACCACTGGCCGGATGGCCGCAAGCCCGGGGCACCACCCCGGGCTTCGTCGTTTCCGGCCCGGCGGCCAGACCCTGACCCCGGCCCGGGTTTTTCATCAGCGTTAAGCCCGTATTGGGAAATTTGCGTCACCTTTACCCAAAGTCCCGGCAGCGCCGGGGAGGATGAGGCGCGCGGAAGATGACGACCTGGACTGTTCAGGGATTTTATGGCGCCCAGGTCCAGGTTGTCGGCGGTGGCGCGACGTTCGGCCCGGGGTCGCAGTTCAGGGTCGATCCCGCCTGGGATTATTCGACCTCGCGGCGGACATTCGTTTTCACCGATGACGACTCCTCCCTGTCCGGCGACAGCAATTACATGGCCGACGAATACGGCAACGACACGAACCAGTTCGTCGCGGTCTATGACGCGGGCGGTGCGCTGCTCTCTTCCGGGCGGGTCTATGCCGAATGGGCTGCGGCCTTTACCGACCCGTCGGGCATTGTGGTGCAGATGTTCACGCTGGAGATCGGCGGCACGATCATCGGCAACGTGACGACACGGCCGCTGACGCCGGGTGTGACCTATCAGGTCTCGGCCCTCAACGACGGGATCAGCGGCGCCGACGTGTCCAACGGGCCGATCTACGACTCGCTGGCCTCGATGAGCTTCGACCCCGATCTGGTCAATGTGATCCATGGCGGCGCCTACAACGACAGCATCGCGGCCGGGGCGGGTGATGACGTGATCGCCAGCGAGGGCGGGGCCGACACGATCGATGGTGGCGCGGGCAATGATTCGATCACCTTCGGCACCGGCGGCGACTGCGTGCGGGGGGGCCTCGGGAATGATCTGATCGACGATTATGCCAATTCGACCGGATATGTCTGGAATGACACGCTGTTTGGCGATGCGGGCAATGACATGATCTTTGCCGGAGCGGGCAATGATCTGGTGGATGGCGGCGCCGACAACGATTCGATTCAGGGCGAGGACGGAAATGACACGCTGCTGGGGGGGGCCGGGCTCGACACGATTCAGGGCGGCACCGGGGATGACAGCCTCGACGGTGGCACCGGCGCCGACACGCTGTCGGGCGGCGAGGGCAATGACACGATCCGGGGCGGCGACGGCGCCGATCGGCTGGCGGGCAACAGCGGCAACGATCTGATCTATGGCGATGCCGATGCCGACCGGATCTATCTTGAAACCAACTGGGGCAGCGACACCGTCTTTGGCGGCGCGACCGCCACCGCGGGCGGCCTCGATTTCGACGTGCTCGATTTCAGCCAGGACACGCAGGGCGGGGTGCAGGTCATCTTCACCGGCGCCGAGGCTGGCACCGCCACCCAGGGCAGCAATTCCGTCAGCTTCGACAATATCGAGGGGATTTACGGCACCGGCTTTGCCGACAACGTGAGCGCGGCTGGCACCACCTCGGGGGTGGTGATCGACGGGGCCGGGGGCAATGACAACCTGGTTGGCGGCTCGGGCGCGGATATGCTGTCGGGCGGGGCCGGCGACGACACGCTGTCGGGCGGGGAGGGCAATGACACGCTCTCGGGCGGGACCGGCGGCAACGAGCTTTTCGGCGAGGGCGGGTCCGACACGTTCCTGTTTTCCCACGGCGATGGCAGCGGGATGATCTTTGGCGGCGAAAGCGGCTCCGATGTCGATGTCTTGCAGCTTTCAGGTCCGGGGGCGCAGATCACCTGGCTGGACTGGGGGGCGGCTTCGGCGACCTATACGGGCGATACCGCCTCGATGTATTTCACCGAGATCGAGCGGGTCAACGGGACTGATGCCGGCGATGCTTTCGACGCCACCCTGGCGCTGACAGAGGTCACGCTCGATGGTGGCGGAGGCGCCGACACGATCCTCGGCTCGGCCTTTGGCGACAGCCTGCTGGGCGGCGCGGGGAACGACCGGCTCACCGGCGCCGCGGGCAATGACAGTCTGGTCACCGGGCTTGGCGCCGACACGATCGTGATGGCGGATGGGGCGGGCAGCGATGTCATCACCGATTTCAACCTTTCGCTGAACGGGGGGCTGACCACCGACCAGCTCGATGTCTCGGGGCTGCACGATGGCACCCGCGCGCCGGTCACGGTGCGGGATGTGACGGTCGGCGATGACGGGCTGGGCAATGCGCGGCTGATCTTCCCGGATGGCACCTCGGTTACGCTTGCGGGGGTCGCCCCCGCCACGGTGCGGGCGCCCGGGATGCTGCATGCGATGGGCGTGCCCTGTCTGGTCGCGGGCAGCCGCGTCGCCACGCCGCGCGGTCCGGTCCCGGTCGAGGATCTGCGCCCGGGCGATCTGGTCACGGTGCGCGATGGCCCGCCGCTGCCGGTGCTCTGGATCGGCACGCGCCGGGTCGATGCGGCAGAGCTGGCCGCCGATCCGCAGCTGCGCCCGGTCGAGATCGGGGCCGGGCGGCTTGGCAATACCGCGCCGGTGCAGCTTTCGGCGCTGCATGGCATCGCGGTGCCGGGCGGCTTTCTGGCGCGGGCGGGGCATCTGGCGGCAACGGGCTGGGGCGGCGCGCGGGTGCGCCATGGCCGGTCGCGGGCGCCGGGCGGGGTGCTTTATCTGCATCTGCTGCTGCCCCGGCATGCGCTGCTCTCGGTCGAGGGGCTCTGGGTAGAGAGTTTCTGGCCCGGCCCGGTGGGACTCGCCGCCCTTGATCTGGCGGCGAAAGCGACCCTGATTCGGGCCCTTCCGGCCCTGGCCGGGGTGGTCTGGGCCGGGGAGCCTGTCCAAAAAGCCTATGGCCCCCCCGCGGGCAGGTTTTTGCAGCGCCGCCAAATTGATCGGGCGCTCTGCGCGAACTGGTCGCACATCAGCCGTGATCTGACGCATTCTGACGGTTTTGTGACCGAAGCGGCGGCACCTGACGCTGCGTTCACGCGAATGGGAAATCACGGTTGAAATCCGGGATCGGCACTGTTTTAGTCAACCCCACGGGAGCTAACGAACCAGAAAAACCACGGGGAGCCCGCATTGACTGCGACAATGACCGACGAGGGATTCGTCGTTTTCGACCATGTGCAGAAAAGCTATGACGGCGAGACGCTTGTCGTCAAAGACCTGAACCTGTCGATTGCGAAGGGCGAATTTCTGACCATGCTCGGGCCTTCGGGCTCCGGCAAGACCACCTGCCTGATGATGCTTGCGGGCTTCGAGACGGCGACGAACGGGCGCATCCTGCTCGATGGCACCAACATCAACGACTTGCCGCCACACAAGCGCGGCATCGGCATGGTGTTCCAGAACTATGCGCTGTTTCCGCATATGACGGTGGCGGAAAACCTGTCCTTCCCGCTTGAGGTGCGGGGCATGGGCAAGGCCGAGCGCGAGGCCAAGGTGATACGCGCGCTTGACATGGTGCAGATGGGCAAATTCGCCAACCGCCGTCCGGCGCAGATGTCGGGCGGCCAGCAGCAGCGCGTGGCGCTGGCGCGCGCGCTGGTCTTCGATCCGGCGCTGGTGCTGATGGACGAGCCGCTCGGCGCGCTCGACAAGCAGCTGCGCGAGCACATGCAGTTTGAAATCAAGCACCTGCATGACAGTCTTGGCCTGACCGTCGTCTATGTGACGCATGATCAGGGCGAGGCGCTGACGATGTCGGACCGCGTCGCGGTGTTCAACGATGGCCGGATTCAGCAGCTTGCCCCGCCGGATGTGCTTTACGAGCGGCCCAACAACAGCTTCGTCGCGGGCTTCATCGGCGAGAACAACAAGCTGCCCGGCACCGTCGAGGAGCTGGACGGCGAGAAATGCCTGGTGCGGCTGGCCACCGGCGAGATCATCGACGCGACGCCGGTCAACATCCGCCACAAGGGGCAGGAGACGCTGGTCTCGATCCGCCCCGAACGGGTGGAATTCAAGCCCGAGATGATGCCGCCGGGCGCCCATATGATCGATGCCGAAGTGCTGGAGGTGATCTACATGGGCGACATTTTCCGCACCCGCATGAAGGTTGCGGGCAGCACGGATTTCGTGATGAAATCGCGCAATACGATCGGTCAGACCAAGCTGCAGGCCGGTCAGCATGTGAAGATCGGCTGGCATCCGGCCGATGCCCGCGCGCTCGATCCGATGTAAGGTCGGAGCAAGGGACAGCTTTCGATGCGGCGGCCGCGCCGCATCACCGCAAAGCGGGGACACATCCGCAGGCGGACCATCCAACAGAGCCATCAACAAGGGAGTAAGCTGATGAAGAAACTTCTGATCGTCACCACCGCGCTGGCCGGCGTTTCCGCCGCCGCGCAGGCGGGAGAGCTCAACGTCGTTTCCTGGGGCGGCGCCTATACGGTCAGTCAGGTCGAGGCCTATCACAAGCCCTTCACCGCGATGACCGGCGTCAAGATCAACTCGATCGACGCCGACAACCCGGCGACGCCGCTCAAGGCGCAGGCCGAGGCGGGCAACGTCACCATCGATCTGGCCGATGTCGAACTGTCGGATGCGATCAAGATGTGCGACGAGGGCCTGCTGGAACCGATCGACCCGGCGATGCTGCCGCCCGCCCCCGATGGCACCCCGGCCACCGAGGATTTCGTGCCGGGCGCGATCCAGGATTGCGCCGTCGCCAGCATCGTCTGGGCGACCGTGATCGCCTATGACAAGACCAAGGTCGGCGACACCCCGCCGACGACCGTGGCCGATTTCTTCGACACCACGAAATATCCGGGCAAGCGCGGCCTGCTGAAAGCGGCCAAGCGCACGATGGAGCTGGCGCTTTATGCCGATGGTGTCGCCCCCGACCAGATCTATGAGGTGCTGGGCACCGACGAGGGGGTGAAACGCGCCCTGGCGAAGCTCGACACGATCAAGAAGGACATCGTCTGGTGGGAGGCCGGGGCGCAGCCGCCGCAACTGCTGGCCGATGGCGAGGTGGTGATGACGAACGGCTACAATGGCCGGTTCTTCGCCGCCGAAGTCGCCGAGGGCAAGCCCTTCGGCACAGTCTGGGACGGCTCCTACATGGATTACGACCTCTGGGTGATCCCGAAGGGGGCGCCGAACCTGGAAGATGCGAAGAAATTCCTTGCCTTCGCCACCGATACCCAGCGTCTGGCCGATCAGGCGAAATGGATCTCCTATGGTCCGGCGCGGAAATCCTCGAATGCGCTGGTCGGGCTTTACCAGGACGGCAAGACCGAAATGGCGCCCTACATGCCGACCAACCCGGAAAACATGAAGGCGCCGATCTGGACCGATCCGACCTTCTGGGCCGACCACGACACCGAGCTGAACGAAAAGTTCAACGCCTGGCTGGCCGGCTGATCGCCTGATCCGCCTGTTTCAGGACGGGGGCAACCCCGTCCTGTCCTGCCGCCGACCGCAGCCTGCTGCGGCGGGGCAACTTTGCATGACCGGGGAACCGAATGACCGACGCAACCGCTGACCTATCCCATGCGCCTTTGACCACCGCCGACGGCCGACCGCTCAAGGCGGCGCTCGCCGAATCTCTGGCCGTGCGCCGCCGCCGCGCCCTTCTGCTCGTTGCGCCGCTTTTTCTGTTCATCCTGATCAGTTTCATCGTGCCGATCGGGCAGATGCTGTTCAAATCCGTCTATAACGACGGCTTTTCCGCCCATGTCCCCGCGCTGAGCGCCTGGTTCGACGCCAATCCGCCCGGCAGCGCCATCGACGAGGCCGCCTATGCCGCGCTGCATGCCGATCTGGTCGCGATGAAGCGCAACAAGACCGCGGGCGAGGCGGGCACGCGGGTCAATTACGATGTCGCCGGGACGCGCTCGCTGTTTACCGCGGCGGCGCGCGGCGCCGAGAAGATGCAGCCGCCCTACAAGGAGGCCTTCCTCAAGCTGGACAGGAAATGGGGCGATCCGAATGTCTGGCGGGCGATGCGCTCCGCCGCCTCGCCCTTCACGCTGGATTTCTATCTGGCGGCGAATGATCTCAGGCGCGACGCGACGGGTGCGATCGTGCCGGTGCCCGAGGGCCAGGCGGTCTACAAGAAGCTGATGCTGCGCACGCTGACGCTGTCTTTGGAAATCACCGCGATCTGCCTTTTGATCGGCTTTCCGATCGCCCATCTGCTGGCCACCTTGCCGATGCGCAAGGCGATGCTGTTGATGATCTTCGTGCTGCTGCCGTTCTGGACCTCGCTTCTGGTGCGCACGACCGCCTGGATGGTGCTTTTGCAGCAACAGGGGGTGCTGAACGATCTGCTGGTCTGGCTTGGCGTGATCGATGACAAGGGCCGCATCCAGATGATCTACAACGAGATGGGCACGATCATCGCGATGACCCATATCCTGTTGCCCTTCACCATCCTGCCGCTTTATTCGGTGATGAAGACGATCCCGCCCAGCTATGTCCGCGCCGCCCGGTCGCTGGGGGCGACCTCCTGGACCGCCTTCCGGCGCGTGTATCTGCCGCAGACGCTGCCGGGCGTGGGGGCGGGGGGGCTTTTGGTCTTCATCCTGGCGATGGGCTATTACATCACCCCGGCGCTGGTCGGCGGCGCCGATGGTCAGATGATCTCGAACCTGATCGCCTTCCACATGCAGAAATCGCTGAACTGGTCGCTGGCCGCCGCGCTGGCCGCGCAACTGCTGATCGTCGTGCTGATCTTCTTCTGGATCTACGACCGCATCGTCGGCATCGACAAGATGAAGCTCGGCTGAGAGGACACCCCGATGGCCCTTCCCGTCTACGCAAGCCCGCTCGAAAAGCTGTGGCACTACACCTATCTTGGTCTTTGCGCGCTGATCCTTCTGTTCCTGATTGCGCCGATCCTCATCGTGATCCCGCTCAGCTTCAACGCCGAGCCCTATTTCACCTTCACCGAGAAGATGATGCGGCTTGATCCCGCGGGCTATTCGCTGCGCTGGTATGACAGCCTGATCACCTTCGGGATGCAGAACCCCGAGGCGCCGCGCGACATGGCCTTCTGGTGGGATTTCTGGGAAAATGCGACCTGGGTGCAGGTGACGAAACATTCGGTGATCATCGGGGTTTTCGCCACGCTGATCTCGGCCGGCCTTGGCACCGTCGCGGCGCTGGGCCTGACCCGGCCCGAGATGCCCTGGCGCAAGCAGATCACTGCCGTGCTGATCTCGCCGATGATCGTGCCGATCATCATTTCGGCCACCGGCATGTTCTTCTTCTACTCCGGCCAATGGGTGCCGGGGATTGACGCGCAGGGCCGGTTCGAATGGGGCCGTCTGGCGGGCACCTATCCGGGCATCATCCTCGCCCATGCGGCTTTGGGCATTCCCTTCGTCATCATCACGGTGACGGCGACGCTTTCGGGCTTCGACCAGTCGCTGGTCCGTGCCGCGGCCTCGCTGGGGGCCAATCCGCGCACCGCCTTCTTCCGGGTGCAGATGCCGCTGATCATGCCGGGCGTGGTCTCGGGCGGGCTGTTCGCCTTTGTCACCTCCTTCGACGAGGTGGTGGCGGTGCTGTTCATCGCGGCGAATGACCAACAGACAATCCCGCGGCAGATGTGGAACGGCATCCGCGAACAGATCAGCCCGGCGATCCTGGCGGTGGCGACGCTTCTGGTGATCATCTCGGTGGCGCTCCTGACCGTGGTGGAACTGCTGCGCCGCCGCTCGGAGCGGCTGCGCGGGTTGAGCCCGGCCTGAGACGGCCTACCAGATCCGAACCGCGAGAGGGGGGCTGTCTGCCCCCCTCTTTTGCTGCGCAAAATTCACCCCCCGAGGATATTTGGAGCAAGGTGAAACACAGTCGGAAAGGGCTGTGCGGCCCTTCATCTTGCCACAAATATCCCGGGGGGAGTCCCGCAGGGACGGGGGGCAGCGCCCCCCTTGCTTACGGCAGGATCGCGAGCCAGACCCAGATCGACAGGATCGAAAGCGCGGTGGCAATCAGCACGCTTGAAGCGGCGACGCGCTGCGCCGTGCCGTAAAGGTTCGCAAACAGATAGGCATTGACCCCCGGCGCCATCGCCGCCGTCAGCACCGCCGAGCGCAGCCCCGCCGTCGGCACGTCGAAAACGCCATGCGCCAGCGCATAGGCGATGCCCGGATGCACGATCAGCGACAGCGCGGTGACCATGGCGATGGCGCGCAAGTCGCCCTCGGGGCGGTAGCGCAAGAGCACCCCGCCCAGACCGAAGAGCGCCGCGGGCAGCGCGGCCTTGGCGATCATCTCCATCGCCGCCATCAGCGGCCCGGGCAGCGGCTGGCCCGTCAGCGCCGAGAACGCCTGCAGCGCGAAGCCGCAGAGGATGCCGATGACCAGCGGCGTGCGCAGGATGCCGACGAGCGCGTTCCACCCCACGCGCGAGAGCCCCGCGCCGGTGCCGTGGCTGCGCACCCATTCCATCGCCACGATTCCCACCGTGTAAAAGAAGGGCGAGTGAAACGAGATGATGGCGAAATTGCCCGCCAGCGCATCGGGGCCATAGGCGCGCTCGGTGATCGGCACGCCCAGAAGCAGCGAGTTCGAGAACATGCAGGCGAAACCGATCGCCACCGCATCCGGGCCGCTGCGTTTCAGCCAGAGCCGCGCCGCAAGGCCGCCGATGGCAAAGCAGGCCAGCGCGCCCGCGTAGAAGGACAGCATCGGCCCGGCGTCGTAGCTGGCGGAAAGATCAAGCGTCGCGATCGAGCGCGCCAGCAGCACGGGCACGGCGAAATTCTGCGCAAACCGCATCAGCCCCTCGACCGCCGACGCGCTGAAAAGCCCTTTCCACGCAACGACATAGCCAAAGCCGATCACCAAAAAGACCGGCAGGATCACGTCGATCAGCGCGCTCATGCGGCGGGAAGGTCCAGCACCATCCCGTCAAAGGCGGCGCGGACATGGGCGGGGGTTTCGCGCTCCAGATCCGAATGGTCGAGATCGATATGCAGGTTCGTCAGCACCGCTTCTTTCGGCGCCGCCCGCGCGATCCACTCGAGCGAAAGCGCCAGATGCGCATGGCTCGGATGCGGCTTCCTGCGCAGCGCATCGAGCACCCAGATATCGAGACCGGCAAGCACCGGCCAGGCCTCCTCGGGAATGGCCGAAACGTCGGGCAGATAGGCCAATCCGCCGATGCGAAAGCCCAGCGCCGGGATATTGCCATGCGCGACGCGGAACGGGACCAGCGTCACCGGCCCGCCCGCGCCGGTCACGGTGAAGGGGCCGTCGATCGTCCGCAGGTCGCAGATCGGCGGATAGGCGCTGCCCGCGGGCTGCACGAAAGCATAGCCGAAGCGGTTGATCAGCGCCTCGGTCGTGGGGTCGTCGGCCCAGACCGGCAGCCGCGCATGCATGTTGAAGGTGATCTGACGAATGTCATCCAGCCCGTGCATGTGATCGGCATGGGGATGGGTGAAGGCCACGGCATCGAGCGTCGCCACCTCGGCGCGCAGCAGTTGTTCGCGCAGATCGGGCGAGGTGTCGATCAGGACGCGGGTGATGCCCGCGGCACCGATCCGCTCGATCAGCAGCGAGCAGCGCGAGCGGCGGTTTTTCGGATTGGCCGGATCGCACTCGCCCCAATGGCCGCCGATGCGCGGCACACCGCCCGAGGAGCCGCAGCCAAGGATGGTGAAGCGCAGCCGGTCAGCCATGGCGGGCCTTTGCGAAAAGACGGTCGAAATTCGCGGTCGTAGCGGCGGCGAAATCGGCCAGGGACAGCCCGAAAACCTCGGCGCCGATCTTCGCGGTATGCGCCGTATAGGCGGGTTCGTTGCGACGCCCGCGGAAGGGCGGAGGGGCGAGATAGGGCGCGTCGGTTTCCAGCAAGATGCGGTCCAAGGGCGCGGTCTTGAAGATGTCGCGGATTTCCTGCGATTTTGGGAAGGTGGCGACGCCGGACATGGAAAGATAGCAGCCGAGTTCGAGCGTCACCCGCGCCAGCTCCGGCCCGGAGGAAAAGCAATGCATCACGCAGCCAAAGGGCTTGGCACGCATCGCCTCGGTCAGGATCGCGGCCATGTCGTCATCGGCGGCGCGGGAATGGATGATCAGCGGCAGGCCGGTTTCCTGCGCCGCCTCGATATGCAGGCGCAGGGAAACCTTTTGGATATCAGCGCTTTCGGCGGTGTAGTGATAATCAAGCCCGGTCTCGCCGATGCCGACAAACTTCGGATGCGCTGCCAGCGCGACCAGCTCCGCGACCGTCGCCATCGGTTCCTCGGCGGCGCTCATCGGATGGGTGCCCGCGGCCCAGAACACGCCCTCATGCGCCTCGGCAATCGCGCGCACCTGCGGGACATTGCGCAGCCGGGTGCAGATCGTCACCATTCGGCTCACCCCGGCGGCGCGGGCGCGGGCGACGACCTCGGGCAGTTCCTCGGCGAAGTCGGGGAAATCAAGGTGACAATGGCTGTCGACAAGAAGCGGAAGCGGCGCGGTCAAGGAACTCTCCTGCCGCCTAAGGCGCGGCGTTGATGGCAAGAACCATATCCATGACCAGCGTCGCCGGGTCAAGGTTGACCGCCTTGCCATGCCGCGCCCGCGCGCCCAGATCCTGATGCAGCCCGGCCCATTTCTGCGCCGCCGCGCCATCGGGGCAAAGGCGCGTCAGCAGCGCGGCCTCGCCCGGGGCGGCCTCGGGTTGCGGCGCCCCGGTCAGACCGGCGCGGGCCAGACGGGCCAGAAACAGATCCATCAGACCAAGCATCAGATCAAACCGCGCCTCGTTGCCGCGCCCGGTCATGCCCTCGGCCAGCGCCCAGGCCTTTTGCCGGTCGATCCGCGGCAGACCGGTCATCAGCCCGATCAGCGCCCGGTAAGCCTCGAGCCCGTCCAGATTGATCAGCCGGATCGCCTCGCCCACCGATCCGCCCGCAAGCGCCGAGAGGGCGAGGGTGTCCTCGGTCTCGGCCCCCGCGCCCTGAAGCGCCTGCGCCAGATCCTCGGGGGCCAGCGCCGCAAGCCGCAATTCGCGGCAGCGCGAGCGGATCGTGGGCAAAAGCCGCGCGGGCTGGTGCGTGACCAGCAGAAAGGTGACCAAGGGCGGCGGCTCTTCGAGCAGTTTCAGCAGCGCATTCGCCCCGGCCGTGGCCAGTTCGTCGGCCGCATCGACAATCACCACGCGCCGCCCGCCGTCTGCCGCCGACAGATGCAGAAACGAGGTCAGCTTGCGCACCTCGACCACGCGGATGTCTTCCGAGAGGGCGGTTTCCTTGTCGTTCGGCCCGCGTTTGAGGTGGAACAGCCGCGGCTCGGCCCCGGCCATGATCCGGCGGCAGACCGGGTGCTCGGGGTCGGCGTCCAGGCTGCGCGGGGGCTCGGGCGTGCCGAAAAGCCCGCCGCCGTCTTCCCGCGGCTGGCTCAGCAAAAACCGGGCGATACGCCAGGCCAGCGTCGCCTTGCCGACGCCGCGCGGGCCGGTCAGCATCCAGGCATGGTGCAGCCGGTGCGAGGTGAAGGCGCTCAGGAAATCGGCCTCGGCCTTTTCCTGCCCGTAAAGATGCAGGGTCTGGCGTGGATGGGGGGCGCCTTCGACCTGGGTCGGATCGGGCAGCTCGTCGCGGCTCATGCGCGGGCCCGAAGCGCGGCAAGGGTGACATCGAGCACTTCGGCGGCGACGGCCCCGGGCGGGCGGTCGCCCGAGATCACCTTGAAACGGTTGGAAAATTCCTGTGCAAGGCCAAGGAAGCCATCGCGCATCCGGGCCTGCATCGCCAGCCCCATATCCTCGAAGCGTTCCTCATGGCCCTGCCGCCCCTTGGCACGGGCAAGGCCCACTTCGGGCGCAATGTCGATCAGGAAGGTCAGGTCCGGCTCGCGCCCGATCATCAACCGGTGCAGCTCATCGACAAGCCCGCGCAGATCGCCGCGCGACAGCCCCTGATACATCCGCGTGCTGTCGGCAAAGCGGTCGCAGATCACCACCTTGCCCGCGGCCAGCGCCGGTGCGATCGTGCGTTCCAGATGGTCGCGCCGCGCCGCGGTGAAAAGCAGGATCTCGGTTCTGGCCGACCAGCGGTCGGGATCGCCCTGCAGCACCAGCGCCCGGATTTCCTCGGCCCCGGGGCTGCCGCCCGGCTCGCGGGTGCGGATGACATCGCGGCCAAGCCCCGCCAAAGCCTCGGCCAAAAGCCGCGCCTGGGTGGATTTGCCCGAGCCGTCGATGCCCTCGAAGGTGATGAACATCGGCTCAGCCGGCCACCATCTGGCGGGTCTGCGACAGCAGCCGGCCCGCGGCGGCGGTGAAGCGCACCAGGAAGCCGCCCTCGGCCACGTCGGTTTCCGCCACCAGCGGCACCTTGCGCAGCCCCAGCCCCGGCACGGTGATTTCCAGCCGCCCCAGCTCGGTGCCCGCTGTCACCGGCGCGGTGACCGGGCCGTCAAAGACCGCCTCGGCCTTCACCCCCTCGGCCGCACCCGCCGGGATCAGCATGGCGACATCGGCCGCAGGCACCAGCCCGACGCTGGCCTCGGTGCCCAGCCAGACCGGCGCCTCGGCCAGCCGGGTGCCCTTTTTCGCCACCGTCTTCATCACGAACTGCCGAAACGCCCAGTTCGCCACCGCCTCGGCTTCCGACGCCCGGTCGGCCTCTGACGCCAGACCCGAGATCACGAAGACGATGCGCCGATCCCCCATCACCGCTGAGCCGACAAGGCCGTAGCCCGCCTCCTCGGTATGGCCGGTCTTCAGCCCGTCGGCATGCCAGTCGGCGGCGGCGATCTTCAACAGCGGGTTGCGGTTATGCGCATTGGCCGGGGCGCGGTTCTTGTAGTTGAACTGCGTTTCCGAAAACAGCGGGTAATATTGCGGGAATTGCGTGATCAGCCGCACCGCCAGAATCCCCAGATCATGCATCGACATGCGCTGGTCGGGATGCGGCCAGCCCGAGGCATTGGCAAAGGTCGAGCGCGTCATGCCCAGCATCTTCGCCCGTTCGGTCATCCCCGCGGCAAAGGCGCTTTCCGAGCCCGCCAGCCCCTCGGCCACCACCACGCAGGCGTCATTGCCCGAATTGATCACCACGCCCTGCATCAGCTCGCGCACGCTCGGCCGGTCCATTTCATTCAGGAACATCGTCGAGCCGCCCATCTGCTTGGCCTTGGTCGAGACGGCAAAGGTGGTGTCCAGCGTCACCCGGCCTTCGGACAGCGCCTCGAACAGCATGTTCAGCGTCATCAGCTTCGACATCGAGGCGGGCGGCACCGCGATATCGGCATCCTTTTCCAAAAGCACGGTCTGCGTCGTCAGATCATAGACCCAAGCGGTGCGGGCGCGGGTGTCGAAGGCGGCGGCGGGCAGGGCGGTCAGCGCCGCAAGTGCGGCGAGGGCAAGCAGTCGGAGGGGCGACATGGCAGTGGCGTCCTTATCTTGAGACGGCATAGGCATCGGGGAAGCCGAGGCCCTTGATCTTGGTCAGCAGCGCGGTCCTGTCGGCGGCCGATCCGGCCGGGCCCGCGACGACGCGCCAGAAGGTCTTGCCCTTGGCGGTCTCGGTGCGGATCGTGCTGCCGATGCCGGATTTCTTCAGCTGGTCGGCGGCGCGTTTGGCATTCGCCTCCTGCGAGAAAATGCCGATCTGCACCAGGCCCTTGCCCGCTGCGGCGGGTTTGGCCGGGGTTGCGGCGGGTTTTTGCGGTGCGGTTCCGGTCGCGGCAAGGGCTGCGCCTGCCGCGGCGGCGATGTCGGCACCCGGCTTGCCCGCGCCCTTGGGCGGCGCGGCGGCGGGTTTCGCGCCCGGCCGGGGCGGCGGGCTGGCCAGCGGCGTGGTCGCGATATCCTCGGCCGGGGGCAGGGCGTCCTTGACCGGGGCGGCGGTGGCGGCCGGATCGGCCTGTTCCTCGCGGCGCAGCGCCACGACCGAGAGTTTCGTCGGCGCCCCCGCCAGCATGTCCAGCGCGGCTGCGGCATCCGAGGAGACCTGCAGCTTCGGCCCGGGGTTTTCGCGTTCGCGCCGGAACAGCGCGCCGATGACGAATTTGCCATTGGCGGGGTTGCGGATGATCACCCGTTCGGGGTCCTTGACGGTCGGATGCGCGACCCAGACGCCGCCAAGCGAGGGCCGCCCGTCCCAAAGCCCGGTGTCATTGGCCGAGAAGACCTCGGGGGCTTCGACATCGCGCTCGACGATACGAGCGGAGGTGGCGGCGGGTTTCGCGCCCTCTTTCGGGGCGTCGGCCGGGTCTGCGCCGTCCCCCGTCAACTGGCATCCCGCCATTGTCAGCGCCGCTCCCAGCGCCAAGACCCACCGCATCGATCCTGTCATGCCCGTCTGCCCCTGCCCGTTTGTCCGCCAGACCGGGCCACAGGCCGCCCCGGCCCGTCGTCCGGCCCCGGCCGTTGTTGCCGCAGCCCCTTGGCGGGACCGTTCCGAACCGGGGTCAGGCGCCGCCGCCCCGGCGTTTCGCGCCGACTGTAGCGGGTTCGGCGCGGCAAGAAAAGCGCGCGCGGGCGGCGGTTGCGGATTTCGTTTGCCGGATGCTTTCAGAATCGCGTGAGAGCGGTTAGGGCAGGGGGCACGGAAGTGTGGCCGAGTGGTTTAAGGCTCTGGTCTTGAAAACCAGCGAGGGGGAGACCCCTCCGTGGGTTCGAATCCCACCGCTTCCGCCACCTAAATGCTGATATATCCAATGATATCAGTTTGTTGGGTGTATCTCGTGGGTTGCCTGAGGTGACACACGAGGTTACACAAGCGATGATCGTAATGTTAGACGCAGGGGCCTTCAGGGTCATGTGCAAGCTGTCACCCGACAAAAACACCCCGTACATCGGCCAAAAACCGGGAACAGCTGGGAATAGCCGATAACAGGCGATAACGCGCGCAATTACAATGTGTTAGATGGGCATCGCGGCGCAGGGCATCGCTCGAACTTTGCACTCCGACGACATGACGAGTTGCGACGACGGCGCAGATATCTGAGCTGGGTCATCGATCAGGTCGAAAAGGGGCGTGAGCTGACCGATTACAGCCAGCTGATGCCCTGGCATTACAAGGCCGCCAACGAGGCCCCGTCGCAAGGCAAGGCGATCGACTGCCCGGGCGGCTCGCCGCCTGACAAAGGGGCGGCGTCCGGCCCCGGACCGATCGCCTGTGACCAGTCCAACGCTAAACGCCGCCGCCAAAACCGGGGGGATCATTCCCCGCAAGGATTTCTTCAGCAGCCTGTCAGGGCTTGCGCCGGTGCGAGTTCAGATCACACCGAGCATCCGCATCGCCTCGGCCACCCGCACGAAACCGGCGATATTGGCCCCCAGGACATAGTTGCCCGGCGCACCATATTCCTCGGCTGTCGCGTGGCAGGTGTCGTGGATGTTGCGCATGATGCTGGCCAGCCGCTGCTCGGTCTGCTCGAACGTCCAGCTGTCGCGGCTGGCGTTTTGCTGCATCTCGAGCGCCGAGGTCGCCACGCCCCCCGCGTTCGCGGCCTTTCCGGGCGCGAAAAGAATGCCCGCATCCTGGAAGACCTTGACCGCCTCGGGCGTGCTGGGCATGTTCGCCCCTTCGCCGACCGCGATCACGCCATTGCGCACCAGCTGCGCCGCATCCTTGCCGGACAATTCGTTCTGCGTCGCCGAGGGCATGGCAATCTGACAGGGCACATCCCAGATCGAGCCCTGACCGGCGGGGATGAAATGCACCCCCGCACCGCGACGGCGCGCATATTCCGCGATCCGTTCGCGCCGGATGTTCTTGACCTCCTTCAGCAGCTCGAGGTCGATGCCCGCCTCGTCCAGAACATAGCCGCTGGAATCGGAGCAGGCGACGACCTTGCCGCCATAGGATTGCACCTTCTCGATCGTATAGATCGCCACATTGCCCGACCCCGACACGACAACCGTCTTGCCGTCGAACGACAGCCCCTTCGTCTCAAGCATCGCCTGCACGAAATAGGTGTTGCCGTAGCCCGTGGCTTCGGTCCGCGCCCGCGATCCGCCATAGGCCAGCGCCTTGCCGGTGAAGACGCCCGCCTCGAACCGGTTGTTCAGCCGCTTGTATTGCCCGAACATGTAGCCGATCTCGCGGCCGCCGACGCCGATGTCGCCCGCCGGCACGTCGGTCTGTTCGCCAAGATGGCGATAAAGTTCGGTCATCAGCGACTGGCAGAACCGCATGATCTCGCCATCGGACTTGCCCTTGGGGTCGAAATCCGACCCGCCCTTGCCGCCGCCGATGGGCATGCCGGTCAGGGCGTTCTTGAAGGTCTGTTCGAAGCCCAGGAACTTGATGATCCCGACATTGACCGAGGGATGGAAGCGCATGCCGCCCTTGTAGGGGCCAAGCGCCGAGTTGAACTGCACGCGGAACCCGCGGTTGATCTGGACACGGCCCTGGTCGTCGACCCACGGCACGCGGAAGATGATCTGGCGCTCGGGTTCGCAGATCCGTTCGATCAGCGCGAGGTCAAGATATTGCGGGTGCTTGGCCACGACGCGGCCCAGGCTTTCAAGCACTTCATGGACGGCCTGATGGAACTCGGGCTCTCCTGCGTTGCGCCGGATCACCTCTGTCAGGATGGGCTGAAGCTTCTCGTCGATGCTGTTCATAGGGATTTTTCCACAAAATGCTCGGATGAGGCTTCGCATACTGCGCAAAAAGTTGACATTCCAGAGCTTATTTGCACAAATTTCTACCCGCGACATCGTGTCTGGCGCATGTTTCTTGCCCGGAGCCGACGGGGGGCGCTGAGCTTCGGCCCTGCACCGGGGGCCTCGGAGGCATGTCCCGCGGATCACCTGACCGCCCGCTCACCTCCAACGCCGAGGCTGGGCGGCGCCGCGCAAGGCCGTGTCCGGGCCAGGCGGGTCTGGCCGGAAGAGGCCGGGATCGCGGCTGGACGGGTCTTGAAGCTTGCACCTGTCGGTGCGGCGCGGCTCGGGTGCAAGGCCGGGGCGCAGTGCCGCCGGGAAACGCGCCGTGGCAAAACCCGCAGCCACGAGGTCCGCGACCGGATATTGAAACCGCGCGCGGTGGCGATGATCGCAGCTCGCGGCCTTCGGGCAAGGGGGCGGTCGGGATCTGACCGCCGCCCCCCCTGTCACCTTTCTGTCAGCCCACGCTTGGCAGCACGCTTTGCGCGATCGAGGCATCGAGCGCCTCGAAAGCCGCAAGGCCCAGCGTCGCGTAAAGCTCGGCCCGGGTCTGCATCTCGGGCAGCAGCGCGGTGGTGGCGCCGTCGCGGGCAAGCGCGGTGTAAAGCCGCTCCTGCGCGCGGTTCGCCACCCGCAGGGAGGACACCGGCCAGATCACCATCTGATAGCCCAGCTCCTCGAACTCGGCCGCGGTCAGGGCCGGGGTGCGACCGAATTCGGTCATGTTCGCCAGAAGCTTGACCCCGGGCAGCCGGTCGCGGAAGGCGCGGAACATCTCGACCGAGGTCAGCGCCTCGGGGAAGATCGCATCGGCGCCGGCCTCGACATAAAGCTGCGCCCGCGCCACGGCGCCCTCGATCCCCTCGGCGGCGGCCGCATCGGTGCGCGCGATCACCACCAGATGCCGCCGCGCCCGCACCGCCGCCGCGACCTTCGCCGCCATCTCGGCCGGGCTTGCCAGTTTCTTGTCGTTCAGATGGCCGCATTTCTTCGGCAAAAGCTGGTCTTCCAGATGCACTGCCGCCGCCCCGGCCTCTTCGAACACCCGGACCATGTGCATGACGTTGAGCGCCTCGCCATAGCCGGTGTCACCATCGACCAGAAGCGGCAGGCCCGAGGCCCGCGTGATCTGGCGGATGAAAAAGGCGACCTCGTCCACCGTCAGGATGCCCAGATCGGGCAGCCCCATCGAGGCCGACATCGCCGCCCCCGACAGATACAGCGCCTCGAACCCTGCGGCCTTGGCTTGCAGCGCCGCCATGCCGTTATGCGCCCCGGGCAGGCGCAGGATGCCGGGCCGGGCCAGGGCGGCGCGAAACCGCGCCCCTGCCGGGGCCTCGGGATGATCGGAACCGATCAGATAGGGCATGTCTCACTCCGTCCGGTTGGGCGCGGTCAAAAGGCCGCCGCGGGCTTCAAGGGGCAGGAAGGCCCGGGTTTCGGGGCCGGTGTAATTGGCCGAGGGGCGGATGATCTTGCCGTCCAGCCGTTGCTCGATCACATGCGCGCCCCAACCCGCGCTGCGGGCAATGACGAAGATCGGCGTGAACAGCATCGTCGGCACCCCAAGCTGATGATAGGAGACCGCCGAATACCAGTCGAGGTTCGGAAACATCGCCTTCGTCTCGGCCATCACCTGTTCGATCCGCTCGGCGATATCGAACATCCGCAGTGCGCCGTGATGCAGCGCCAGCCGCCGCGCCACCTGCTTGATCACCACATTGCGCGGATCAGCGATCGTATAGACCGGATGGCCAAAGCCGATGATCACCTCTTTCGCGGCCACCCTTGCGCGGATATCGGCCTCGGCCGCGTCGGGGGTGGCGTAGCGCTTCTGGATCTCGAAGGCCTGTTCATTCGCGCCGCCGTGTTTCGGCCCGCGCAGCGCGCCGATGGCGCCTGCGATGCAGGAATAAAGATCCGATCCGGTCCCGGCGATGGTGCGCGCGGTGAAGGTCGAGGCGTTGAATTCATGCTCGGCATAAAGGTTGAGCGTGGTGTGCAGCGCCCGCACCGCTTCCTCGCCCGCCGGGCGGCCATGCAGCAGATGCAGGAAATGCCCGGCGATGCTGTCGTCTTCGGTCTCGACCTCGATGCGCCGCCCGTTCTGCGCGAAGTGATACCAGTAAAGCAGCATCGAGCCCTGCACCGCGATCAGCCGGTCGGCAATGTCGCGCGCGCCGGGCGTGTTGTGATCGGCGGCTTCCGGCAGCACGCAGCCCAAGGCCGAGACGCCCGAGCGCAGCACATCCATCGGATGCGCGGCGGCCGGGATCGCCTCGAGCGTCTGGCGCACCGCCAAGGGCAGCCCGCGCAGCGCCCGCAGCTTGGCGCGATAGCTGGCCAGTTCGGCCAGCGTCGGCAGGGTGCCATGGATCAGCAGATGCGCCACTTCCTCGAACTCGCAAGCCTCGGCGATGTCGAGAATGTCAAAGCCGCGATACTGCAGGTCGTTGCCGCTTTGGCCGACGCTGCACAGCGCGGTATTGCCCGCCACAACCCCCGACAGGGCCACGGATTTCTTCGGTTTCACGATCGAACCGGACATGTTTTCCCCCTCATTGCCAATCGAAGATGCCGCGCGGGCGCGGCGCGCCCAGGGCATCGGCCGCCACGGTGAAATTCAAGACATCCAGCCCGTCGGCGGGCAGATCGGCCAGATTTTCCGCCGCCTCGAGGAAGCGGGTCTGTTCCGCGCCGCTCAGGATGCCGTCGGACAGGGTCAGGAACTTGCGCACGTAATTCTCGCGCCGGAACGGTCGGGCGCCGTCGGGATGGGCATCGGCCAGCGCCAGCTCGTCGACGATCTGCCGCCCGTCCTTCAGCGTCACCACGACGCGGCCGCCAAAGGCCTTTTGCTTCGGATCGCGGGCATGGTAGCGGCGCGTCCAGTCCGGGTCCTCGACGGTCGAGATCTTGTGCCAGAGCGCGACCGTCTCGGGCCGGTGCGCGCGTTCGGGGGCATAGCTGCGGACATGGTGCCAGCCGCCATCCTCCAGCGCGACGGCAAAGATATACATGATCGAATGATCCAGCGTCTCGCGGCTGGCATCGGGGTCCATCTTTTGCGGGTCATTGGCGCCGGTGCCGATCACATGATGGGTGTGATGCGAGGTGTGAATGACGATGCTGTCGACCTGCGCAAGGTCGCCGATCTGCGGCCCAAGGCGGCGGGCGAGATCAATCAGGGCCTGGCTTTGATATTCCGCCGAATATTCCTTGGTATAGGTGTCAAGGATCGCGCGCTTCGGCTCGCCATGGCCGGGCAGGCGGACGGTGTAACGCGCCTCGGGGCCGGAAAGCATCCAGGCGATGAAACCGTCCTCGCCCTCCCAGGCGGGGCTGGGCGCGCCCTCGCCGCGCAGGGCGCGATCCACCGCCTCGATCGCCATCTTGCCCGCGAAAGCCGGGGCAAAGGCCTTCCAGCTGGAAATCTCGCCCTTGCGGCTTTGCCGTGTCGTGGTGGTCACATGCAGCGCCTGCTGCACCGCCTGATAGATCACCTCGGCGGGCAGGTTCAGCAGCGTGCCGATCCCCGCCGCCGCCGAGGGCCCGAGATGGGCGATATGGTCGATCTTGTGTTCGTGCAGACAGATCCCGCGCACCAGCTCGACCTGGATTTCATAGCCGGTGGCGATCCCCCGGATCAGCTCGGCGCCCGAGCGCCCGGTGTGCTGCGCCACCGCCAGGATCGGCGGGATGTTGTCGCCCGGATGGCTGTAATCGGCGGCCAGAAAGGTGTCGTGGAAATCCAGTTCCCGCACCGCCGTGCCATTCGCCCAAGCCGCCCATTCCGGCGAGACCCGGGTGTCGTGCGCCATCCCGAAGACGGTGGCGCCGCGCCGCATCGGGTGGCAAAGCGCCTGCGCCCGGGCCGAGGCGACGGGGCGGCGCCCGACCGAGGCGGCGGCGACGGCGGCATTGTCGATGATCCGGTTGATGATCATTTCGGTCACTTCGGGCAGCACCGGCACCGGATCGGCGGCCACTTCGGCGATTTTCCAGGCCAGCTGGTCGGCGCGCGGCAGGATCTCGGCCGAGCGGTAGCTGCGCAGGTCATGGGTCTTCATCGGGTCTTTCCTTGTCTTTGGTCTTGTCGTCAGATTGCGGAAGAAAGCGGGCGGGGGCGGCCGTCGGCATCGACAGCGACCATCACGAATTGTCCCTCGAGTGCCGGGCGGGGGGCGCCGGGGCCGATCGGCTGGGCGATGCCCCGCACCGCCACGGTCATCGAGCTGCGCCCCTCGCGCAGGATCTCGGCGCGCAGCTCCAGCATCTCGCCGACCCGGATCGGGGTGGTGAAATCCACCCGTTCCGAGCGCGCCATCACCACCGAGCCCGCGGCGCGGCGGCAGGCGGCGACAAAGGCCGCCCGCGCCATCAGTGCCAGCGCATGGCCGCCAAACAGCGTGCCGTAATGGTTCGCCTGATCGGGAAAGATCATCTCGACCAGAACGGTCGGCGGGGCAGGGGGGAGGGACATGGGAAACCTTTGCAAGATTGGCAAAGGCAGCTTTCCTTGCTTTTGATCTTCCGTTAAAGTATTGATAATGCGTTATATTGTGAAGGCTGGCGCGGCAAATTGCGAAGGTTGCGAAGATGACGAAGACATTCATGGGGGTGCGGCTGAAACGCCTGCGCGAGGATCGCGGCCTGACCCAGGCGACCCTTGCCCGCGCTTTGGAGATTTCGCCAAGCTATCTGAACCAGATCGAGAACAACCAGCGGCCCTTGACGGTGCCGGTGCTGCTCAAGCTCAACGCCGCTTTCGGGCTGGATGTGCAGCTGTTTTCGGATGCCGACGAGGCGCGGCTGATTGCCGAGCTGCGCGCCGCGCTGGCCGATCAGGGCGCGGGGGCGAGCCTCGCCGAGGTGCGGGAGATCGCGGCGAACATGCCCGCCGTCGCGCGCGCGATCGTGGCGATGCAGGCGCGGCTGCGCGATCTGTCCGACCGGGCCGATGCGCTGGCGGGGCAGATCAGCACGCCTGCAAGCTCTACCCCCGCCGCTTTCGAGGCGGTGCGGGACTGGTTTTACGAACGCCGCAACCATGTCCCCGATCTGGATACCGCGGCCGAGGCGGTGGGGGCGGATCTGCCCGCGGGACGGATGGCGCAGCCCTTGGCCGAGCGTCTGGCGGCCCGGCACGGCATCCGCATTCTCCATGCCGAGGGCGGCACGCTGCGCCGGTTCGAGCCCGGGGCGGGGCTGTTGCATCTGGGGGCGCATCTGACGCCCGGCCAGCAGGCCTTTCAGATCGCCACGCAACTGGCGCTTCTGGAGCAGGGCGGGCTGATGGCGCGGCTGTGCGCGGCGACGCAGCTCGACCCCGAGGCGCAGGCGCTCTTGCGGGTGGGGCTGGCGAATTATTATGCCGGGGCGCTGATCATGCCTTACCGCGCCTTTCTGGCCGCGGCGGAGGCGCTGTCTTACGATATCGAGCTGCTGGCCAGCCGCTTTGGTGTCGGTTTCGAGACCGTCTGCCACCGGCTGTCGACGCTGCAACGCCCCGAGGCGCGCGGCGTGCCGTTCTTCTTCATCCGGGTGGACCGGGCGGGCAATATCTCGAAACGGCAATCGGCCACGGATTTCCACTTTTCCCGCATCGGCGGGTCGTGTCCGCTGTGGAACATCTACGAGGCGTTTTCCCGCCCGGGCGAGATCTTGCGGCAGGTGGCGCAGATGCCCGATGGCCGCAGCTATCTGTGGATCGCCCGGCAGGTGCGGCAGGGCGGCGGCGGCTTCGGTGCGGCGGAAAAGCGCTTCGCCGTCGCGCTGGGCTGCGATCTGGCGCATGCCGACCGGCTGGTCTATGCGCGCGGGATGAACCTGCGCGCGCCCGATTTGGCCACGAAGATCGGCCCCGGCTGCAAGCTGTGCGAGCGCGCCGATTGCCCGCAGCGCGCCTTTCCGACGCTGGGCAAGCCCCTGCGGCTGCGCCCCGAGGAAACCCGCTTCGCCCCCTATTCCGGCTCGGAGTGAGGGGCGAAGCGCTCAGGTCGCGCAAAGCTCGGTGTCGATGCAGCCCTCGGCGCGGAAGGGTTGCAGCTCGGCCATCGGCAGGTCCATCCCGGCCAGATCGGCGCTGATCCGGTCCAGATCCCCGGGGCCAAGCAGAAGCGGATGCACCGTCGTGCGCAGCGCATGGGCAACGCCGCTTTCTTGCAGCAGGCGCAGGCTTTCCTGCGCCCGCAGTCCCGATCCGGGCACGCCGGTGATGCGCGGATAGTCCGCAAAGGGCGCCTTCACGTCAAAGCCCACCCAGTCCAGAAGCGGCAGCACGCGCGCCAGCCGCTCGGGGTAAGGCCCGGCGCTGTGCAGCCCGGTGCGAAAGCCCATCGCCCGGATCTCGGCCAGGACCGCGGGCAGGGCGGCCTGCAAGGTCGGTTCGCCGCCCGAGATCACCACCCCGTCCAGCAGCCCGCGGCGGCTGTCCAGAAAGGCCCGCACCTCGGACCAGGGCAGGGTTCCCGCCCGGGCCGGGATCAGGTCGGGGTTGTGGCAATAGCGGCAGGACCAGGGGCAGCCCTGGGTGAACAGGACCGCCACCAGCTCCCCCGGCCAGTCGCAGGTCGAGTGCCGCACCAGGCCGGAGATCGCCAGCTCAGCCAAGATGCGCCCGCGCTTCGGAAAAATAGACCCGCTCGGCCGCCTCGCCCTTCTTGCCGGTGTTGAAGGAGGCCATCGGCCGGTGATAGCCCATCACCCGCGTCCAGATCTCGCAGCGGGTGCGTTCGGCATCGTCAAGGCTCAGGGCAGTGTCCAGCTCGGTCAGGTCCAGCGGCTTGTTCATCGGGTTCTCCTTCGGGGTCAGCAGGTGCAGGCGCGTTTCTTCGCGATCAGCTCGGCATCGCATTTCGGGCAGAATTCGTGTTCCCCCGCAATATAGCCATGTTTCGGGCAGATCGAGAAGGTGGGGGTGACGGTGATATAGGGCAGGCGGAAGTTCGTCAGCGCCCGGCGCACCAGCTTGCGGCAGGCTTCGGCCGAGGAGACCCGGCTGCCCATGTAAAGATGCAGCACGGTGCCGCCGGTGTATTTCGCCTGCAACGCTTCCTGATGCGCCAGCGCCGCGAAGGGGTCATCGGTGAAGCCCACCGGCAGCTGCGAGGAATTGGTGTAATAGGGCTGATCGGCCGTGCCCGCCTGCAGGATATCGGGGAAGCGCTTGCGGTCTTCGCGGGCGAAGCGATAGGTCGTGCCCTCGGCCGGGGTTGCCTCAAGGTTGTAAAGATGGCCGGTCTCTTCCTGAAACGCCACCATCTGCGCGCGCAGCCGATCAAGCACCCGCAAGGCCAGCGCCTTGCCCGCCTCGGTGGTGATATCCTCGGCATCAGCGGTGAAATTGCGCACCATCTCGTTCAGCCCGTTCACGCCGAGCGTCGAGAAGTGATTGCGCAGCGTGCCAAGGTAGCGCTTGGTATAGGGGAAAAGCCCCGCATCGATATGGCGCTGGATCACCTTGCGCTTGATCTCAAGGCTGGTGCGCGCGAGCCGCGCCAGATGGTCGAGCGCTACCATCAGCTCGTCCTCGTCGCCGCGGTGCAGATGGCCCAGCCGCGCGCAGTTCAGCGTGACAACGCCGAGCGAGCCGGTCTGCTCCGCCGAGCCGAACAGCCCGTTGCCGCGCTTGAGCAGCTCGGTCAGGTCGAGCTGCAACCGGCAGCACATCGAGCGCACCATATGCGGCTGCAATTCCGAATTCACGAAGTTCTGGAAATAGGGCAGGCCGTATTTCGCCGTCATCTCGAACAGCGCATCGGCGTTTTCGCTTTCCCAGGGGAAATCGGGGGTGATGTTGTAGGTGGGGATCGGGAAGGTGAAAACCCGCCCCTTGGCATCGCCCGCCGTCATCACCTCGATATAGGCGCGGTTGATCAGGTCCATCTCGGCCTGCAGATCGCCGTAAGTGAACCCCACTTCGCGGCCCTGCACCACGGGCACCTGATCGCGCAGATCCTCGGGGCAGGTCCAGTCAAAGGTCAGGTTGGTGAAGGGCGTCTGCGTGCCCCAGCGCGAGGGCACGTTGAGGTTGTAGATGAATTCCTGCATCGCCTGACGGACCTGCGCATAGCTCAGCCCATCGAGCCGCACATAGGGCGCCAGATAGGTGTCAAAGGAGGAAAACGCCTGCGCCCCCGCCCATTCGTTCTGCAACGTGCCCAGAAAGTTGACGATCTGCCCCAGCGCGCTGGACAGATGCGCGGGCGGAGCGGATTCGATCGCGCCGGGCACGCCGTTCAGCCCCTCGTGCAGAAGCGTGCGCAGCGACCAGCCCGCGCAATAGCCCGCGAACATGTCCAGATCGTGGATATGGATGTCGCCCTCGCGATGCGCCGCGCCGACCTCGGGCGGATAGACGTGACTCAGCCAGTAATTCGCCGTCACCTTGCCCGAGATGTTCAGGATCATCCCGCCCAGCGAATAGCCCTGATTGGCATTGGCATTCACCCGCCAGTCGGAGCGTTCCAGATATTCGCTGACCGAGCGTTCGACATCGATCATCACCCGGCGGTCCTCGCGCAGGCGGGCGTGCTGCTCGCGGTAGACCGCATAGGCGCGGGCGGTGGCGACATGGGCGGTATCGGCCAGAACCGCCTCGACGGTGTTCTGGATCGTCTCGACATCGGGGGGGCTGGAGGGGGTTTGCAGCGCCAGCCGGTCGAGCACCGCCTGCGTCAGCCGCCCGGCCTCGGCGGCGCCGAATTCGCCGCTGGCATCGCCCGCCCGCGCCAGCGCCGCAAGGATGCGGCGGGCGTCAAAGGGCACAAGCGCGCCATCGCGGCTGCGCACGGTGGCAAAGCCCGCTGGGGCAGTCAAAGCAACATCGGCGATCGGCATCGCGGTCCTCGTCCTTGGGCTTTTGCAGGGACGGGAACGCGAAACGGCCCCGGCAAGGGGTCCGAAAAGCGCCCCGCACGGCCCTCCGCCAGCGGTGGTCATAACAGCTCCGGGCAGGTCTCCTGGCTTTGCGGGTCACAGCTTGGCTGGCCTTCCCGGGCCGGGGCCCAGTGGCGTGATCAGCCGCGCTCGCCGCTTACAGTTGCGGGGGCAGCGCCGGACTTGCACCGGCTTCCCTCTTGGCCTGCGGCGAACCGCAAGACCCAGAGCGTCACGATATAGCAATCAATTGCCACTTGCTGTCAATATATAGTTTCCCCTTGCCCCGGCCGTGCCCGCAGCCCAGGGCCCGTCCCGGCCCGTGCAGACAGGCGATTGGCCGCCCCGCCTGCGACCGAGTGCCGCGCAGACGCCCCCGGGGGGCGCAAACCCGTTTACAGCGCCGCCGCTTGCTTTCATCCTTGCCGCGATGGTGGCGCCGCTTCCGGGCTGCGCCTGAAAAGGGAATGCGGTGCGCCCGTCCGGGCAAGGCCGCGGCTGCCCCCGCAACTGTGAGCGACGAGCAACGCCGGAAATGCCACTGGGCCGCGCCCGGGAAGGTCCGGGGGCGCGATGACCCGCAAGCCAGGAGACCTGCCATCGCAGACGTTTCGGGCGGGGTGAACCGGGGGGACGTGAAGCCTGAGGCCCGCGCCTTGGTTCGTGTCGCCGTTTCCCGCCCCTGTTCAGGCCCTTGTTCAGGGATGTGCGCGCATGGCGGTGAAAATGGATACGATGGAACATTCTTTGCGCGAGGGGCAACGGCTTTTGCGGCTGGTGCTGTGCGGGCGCGCGACCGCGGCGGAGCCTGCGTCGGCGGGGGCGCCGATCCGGGCCGAGCTTGCGGCGCTGCCGGGCGATTTCGCGCTCAGCGGTGCCGGGGTCGCGCTCGACGACGGTTGGCTCTCCTGGATCAAGGGGCCGGGGCCGCAGCTTTGCGCCGCGATGGGGCAGATCGCCGCCGATCCGCGGCTGGCGCGGGCACGGCTGCTTGCGGTCGGCTGGACCGGCCGGCGCCGGTTTGACCGCTGGCCCCTGCGGCAGGCGGTGTTGCATCATCACGCCGCGCAGCTGCTGTCCGGGACCTCCTGGCGGCCCGAGGCGGATCTGCTGGCGCTGGCGCAGCGCGTCTTTGACGATCTGGCGCAGGATCATGCGCAGGGGTCCTTTGCGCAGTCCGACCTGTTGCGGCGGGTGCCCGATTTCGTCGAAAGGCTGCTGGATTGCGCGGCCGAGCCGGTCCTGCCGGTGCTGGCGCGCGACGATCTTCAGGCGCGGGCCGGTTTCGTCGAGGCCTGCCTGCAGCGGCTCGGCCAGATGCAGGCGGCCGCGGCCCTGGGTCTGGCCGAGGGGGCGCTGGCCCTGACCCGGCTCAACAGCCTGTTGCAGCGGGCGGGGCGGCCGTCGCAGCCGCTCGATCCGCGCGGGCGGGTCTGCCTTGTGCTGCCCCCGGGCGAGACCGAGATGATCGGCACGATCCTGAAGGCGGATCTGTTGCGGCTGGCGGGGCTGTCGGTGCGGGTGATCCTTGAGCCCGCGATCGGGGCCATCCTGACCGCGCTGCGCGACGAGGCGGGGGCGGTGGTGATCGTGACCGGGTCGCGGATGGCTGCCGGGGCCGCCGGGGGGGGCGCGGCGCAGCTGGTCGCGCAGCTGCGTCAGGCCTTGCCCGACCGGCAGATCCTGCCGGGCGGTCTGGGGTCGGGGCCGCTTGCGGATTGTGCGGAGCGGCTGGCGCTGCTGCGCCACCGCGCCGGGCTGGCGCCGGTGCAGGGCATCGACTGGGCGGCGATGGCCAGCCTGGCGACGCTGATCGGGGCGGGGCCGCAGGGCGCCGTGCCCGCCGTCTTCGCCTGAGCCGGGGTCGGAAACGGGCAGAACCGGCCGCCCCGGGGTCGTGGGGCGGCACGGCGTTTCAGCCCTCCCTTTGGTTTACTCTGCTGCGAACTGGTTCATCGTGTTGGCATGCCCGCCCGCCTTGAGCGCGCGCTCGCCCGCGACCATCTCCTTGAAGGTGTCGCCCAGATCCGAGCCGACCTCGTGCTGGTGCTTCACCGCCGAGACGCCGCCGCGGATTTCCGCGCGCTGCACCGTGGCGACATAGGCCAGCATCTTGTCTTCGCCGAAATAGCCGCGCGAGAGTTCATCCATCGATTTCGCGGTCAGATGGAAGGTGGGCAGGGTGATCAGGTTGTGGAACACCCCCGCCCGCGTCGCGATATCGGTCTGGAAGGCCTTGAGCCAGGCATCGGCCTCGCGGCCAAGGGGCGTGTCGTCATAGTCGGGCTTCATCAGCTCGGGGCCGTTCGGATAGGCGTCTTCGGTGATCGTGCCCTCGGCCAGCCATTGCGCGCGCACCTGCTTGCGCAGGTTCAGCGTCCAGTTGAAGCTGGGCGAGTTGTTGTAGGTCAGCTTCGCATCGGGCACGACCTTGCGGATCTCGGCCACCATCCCGGCGATTTCATCCACATTCGGCGTGTCGGTCTCGATCCACAGAAGATCGGCGCCCCCCAGCGTCAGCGAGGCGATGCAATCTTCCACCACCCGGGCGCGGCCGGTGCCGGGGCGGAACGGGAACAGCCCGTTCGCCAGCCGCTGCGGCTTGACGAAAGCGCCGTCGCGGTAAAGCGCCAGTTCGCCCTCGCGGATCGGGTTTTCGGCCGTGATCGGCTCGGTCGCCAGCCATTTGATGTAGTCCGAGGCCAGATCGCCCGGGCGCTGCGACACCGGCACCTTCTGCGTCAGACCGGCGCCCAGGCTGTCGGTGCGGGCGACGATCACCCCATCCTCCACCCCCAGCTCTTCGAAGGCCAGCCGACAGGCGCGCAGTTTCTCGATGAAATCCTCGCGCGGGACCGTCACCTTGCCGTCCTGATGGCCGCATTGCTTGGCATCCGAGACCTGGTTTTCGATCTGCAGACAGCAGGCACCGGCCTTGATCAGCTCTTTCGCAAGCAGATAGGTCGCATGTTCGTTGCCAAAGCCCGCGTCGATATCGGCGATGATCGGCACGACATGGGTTTCGAACCCGTCGATCGCCGCAATCGCCGCCTGCCGCTCGGTCTCGGTCTTCGCGGCTTTCAGCGCCTTGAAGAGATCGTTCATCGCCACCTCGTCGGCCTGCCGCAGCGAGGTATAAATCTCTGCGATCAGATCGGCGACGGCGGTCTTTTCATGCATCGACTGGTCGGGCAGATGGCCCCAGCGGTTGCGCAGACCGGCGACCATCCAGCCCGACAGATAGACATAGGTGCCGCGCGCGGTGCCGCGCATCCGTTTCACCGCCTTGATCATCTGCTGAGCGTGAAAGCCCGACCAGCAGCCGAGAGATTGGGTGAATTTCGTCGGATCGGCGTCATAGGCCGCCATGTCGGCGCGCATCACCCCGGCCATCTCGCGCGCGATGTCGAGATGGGTGTCCCAGGTGTTTTGCAGCCGCAGCTGCACGATGTCATCGACCGCCACGCCACCCGGCGTGACCCCGGAGGGGTAGCGGCACAGGATAGCGGAGCGGATTTCCGAAAAAGTCTGTCTTTTCTTCATGATGTTTCCTTTCGACGGGCTCTGCCCGGGGTTTGGGGGAAGCGGGAAAAGGTTGCGCCGAGGGTCTCAGGCAAGCTTCGGGGATCGGGCCGCCAAAGGGCGAAAACAGCGGGATCGGGTCCATCAGTCGAGCGCGTTCAAAACCGCATAGGCGGTGGTGGTCAGGAAATCGGGCAGGGTTTCGGCGGTCACGGCTTCGAGCAGCAGCCGCGCGGCGGTGGCGTAATGGCCGCGGTGGAAGGCATTGGCGCCGATCCGGTCCAGCACCGCCGCGATTTCCTGCTGCATCAGCTCGCCCAGCCAGTCGGAACTCACCGCCCGGCTGCCGCCCGCCGCAAGCGCCACCGACACGCCATGATGGCGCCATTGCCACAGCTGCGCGCGGCAGATCTCGGCCGTCGCCGCATCCTCCATCAGATTGCGGATCGGCACCGCGCCGCGCCCCGACAGCCAGGCCGCCAGATAGTCGAGCGCCACCGAGATATTGGTGCGCAGACCCTCTTCGGTCACCCGGCCCTCATGCGGGCGCAACAGCATCGCCGGTTCGATCCGCCAGGCCTGGCGCGGAATGCGGATCTGGTTCGGCCCCGGCATCTCGGCGTCAAAGACCGCCATCGCCACCGGCACCAGATCGGGATGGGCAACCCAGGTGCCGTCATGGCCCATCCCCACCTCGCGCAGCTTGTCGGCGCGAACCTGGGCAAAGGCACGGGCATTGGCCTCGGGGTCGTCGCGCACCGGGATCGCCGCCGCCATGCCGCCCATGGCGTGGATGCCGCGCCGGTGGCAGACCTTGACCAGACGCGCCGCATAGCTGGCCAGAAAGGCGCGGTCCATCGTCACCTCGGCGCGGTCGGGCAGGGTGAACGCCTTGTGGTTGCGCAAGGTCTTGATGTAGCTGAAGATATAATCCCAGCGCCCGCAGTTCAGCCCGGCGATATGGTCGCGCAGCTCCCAGATGATCTCGTCCATCTCGAAGGCGGCGGGCAGGGTTTCGATCAGCACCGTCGCCTTGATCGTGCCCCGCGCCAGCCCGACGCGGTCCTGGGCGAAGACGAAGACCTCGTTCCACAGCCGCGCCTCGTGGTGGCTTTCCAGCTTCGGCAGGTAATAGAACGGGCCGCGCCCGCTGGCCGCCAGCGCCCGGCCGCAATGCCACAGCGTCAGGCCGAAATCGAAAAGCGCCGCCGAGATCGGCTGCCCGGCCAGCAGCACATTCGCCTCGGCCATGTGCAGCCCGCGCGGCCGCACGATCAGAACCGCCGGATCGGCGCCGACGCGATAGCTTTTGCCGGTCTTCGGATCGTCGAACTCCAGCGTGCCGTCGCGGTAGTCGAGCATGTTGCGATGGCCCGCGACAATATTGGCAAAGCTCGGCGCCGTCGCATCCTCGAAATCGGCCATGAACACCCGGGCGCCGGAATTGAGCGCGTTGATCATCATCTTGCGCTCGACCGGGCCGGTGATTTCCACCCGACGATCGCGCAGGGCCTCGGGCACCGGCGCGGCCTCCCAGATGCCTTGCCGGATCTCTTTCGTTTCGGGCAGGTAATCGGACAGGGCGCCTGCGTCGATCCGCGCCTGACGCCGGGCGCGCGCCAGCATCAGCGCGTGAATCCGGGTGCCAAAACGGCTTTGCAGCTCGGCCAGAAAGGCCAGCGCCTCGGGGGTCAGCACAAGATCCTGACCGGGAAGGCTGCGCAGGACCAGCGGCGGGGCAGTGGGGGATGGGCAATCCAGCGACATGGGGATCCTTTCGGGGCGGGGCTTCTGGCCCCGGGTGACTCGGGTGAAGTCAGGCTAGTAATGTTACGCTGCATGTGCATTATGTGTTTGAAAGCATTGGGTTGTTCTGTCACTTTCGTCATGTGACAGGCGGGAAATCTGTAAGGATTGTCACATGGCGCCACGGGCGGAAAAGCTGGTCATCGGGCAAAGGCTGAAAGTGCTGCGGCAGTCTTTGGGGCTGACGCAGGCGCAGATGGCGGCAGAGCTTGGGGTCTCGGCCAGCTACATCACCCTGATCGAGGCCGATCAGCGCCCGGCCTCGGTCAAGCTGCTGATGCGGCTGGCCGAGGTCTATGACCTGAACATCTCGGAACTCTCGCCCGCCGCGGATGCGCAGCTGGCCGCCGATTTCGCCGCCGCGCTGAAAACGCCCGCCGCCGGGGCCGATGCCGTGCCGCGCGCCGAGATCGAGGCGGTGTTGCAGGCCTCGCCGCGGATCGCGGCGGCTTTCGTGCGGCTGCAGGCGGCGCATCGCGCGGCGGTGCTGGCGCCGATGGCCGAGGAGAACCCGCTGACCGACCGCGACAAGGTCGAGGCTTTGGGCGAGACCTCGCGCCCGGTTGAGGCGGTGCGGGCCTGGTTTTACGCCCGGCGCAACCATGTCGACGCGCTCGACCGTGCCGCCGAGGATCTGGCGGGCGAACTCGCCCTGCACCGGCACGAGCCGCATCTGGCGCTGACCGGGCGGCTGGCGGCGCATGGGGTGACGGTGCGGATCGACCCGGCCGAGGTGATGCGCGGCCAGCTGCGCCGCTATGACCCCGAGCGGCGGGAATTGCTGCTTTCGGAACTGCTGGGCCAGGCCAGCCGCCGCTTTCAGATCGGGGTGCTGCTGGCCAGTCTGGAGCAGGAGCCGATCCTGGCGCGGCTGATCGCCGAGGCGGGGCTGGAGGACCCGGCGGCGGCGGCGCTGATGCGGGTGAGTCTGGCGAATTACTTCGCTGCGGCGCTGATGATGCCTTACGGCCGGTTTCTGGCCAGCTGCGAGGCGAACCGCTATGATGTCGAGCTGCTGTCGCATCGCTTCGGCACCAGTTTCGAGCAGACCGCGCATCGGATGTCGACGCTGCAACGCGACGGCGCGCGGGGGATTCCGTTCTTTTTCGTGCGGGTGGACCGGGCGGGCAATCTTTCGAAACGCTTCAGCGCCGGGCGGTTTCCGTTTTCGCGCTTTGGCGGCACCTGTCCGCTTTGGAACATCCATGCCGCCTTTGAAATGCCCGACCGGGTGCAGACGCAGGTGATCCGCATGCCCGAGGGGGCGAGCTACTTCTCGGTGGCGCGCACGGTGACACGGGCGGGGGGCACGCATGGCGCCCCGGCGCAGCGGCTGGCGATCGGGCTTGGCTGCGATGTCGCCTATGCGCCGCGGCTGATCTATGCCGAGGGGATCGACCTGTCCCGCACCCGGCCGGTGGAGATCGGGCTGAACTGCTATCTGTGCGAACGCGCCGATTGCACCGCCCGCGCCCATGCCCCGGTGAACCGGCCGTTGCAGGTGAACGAACGCGAACGCTCGCTGGCGCTGTTTCGTTTCGACGCGGGCTGACGGCTCAGGCGCGGCGGGTCATCATCCACAGGAAGAACAGCCCCCCGGTCAGGCCGGTGACGATGCCGATCGAGAGATCCTCGGGCGCCATGACGATGCGGGCGCAAAGATCGGCCAGGATCAGGAACACCGCCCCCGCCCAGGCCGAAGCGGGCAGGACGCGGGCATTGGCGCTGCCCAGCACCATCCGCACCAGATGCGGCATCATCAGGCCGACAAAGCCGATCATCCCCGAAAAGGCCACCATCACCCCGGTGATCAGCGCGGCGACGGCAAAGACCGTCAGCCGGAAGCGGCCGACCTCGAGACCAAGGCTGGCGGCGGTTTCATCGCCAAGCCCCACCGCGTCAAGCCGCCCCGATTGCAGCCAAAGCCAAAGCCCGCAGGGCAAAAGCACGGCCAGGGGCCAAAGGAGATGCGACCATTGCGCCAGCCCCAGCCCGCCCAGCATCCAGAACACCACCGTATGCGCGGCTTTCGGATCGCCCAGGAAAATCAGGATATTGGCCCCGGCCATCACGACAAAGCCGACCGCGACGCCCGCCAGAACCAGCCGCTCGGCGCTGCTGGCGCCGGCCAGATGCGCGACGCCGAGCACCAGAGCCGTCGCCGCCAGCGCGCCCAGAAAGGCCAGAAGCGGCACCGTCAGCAGCCCCAGAAACAGCCCGGTGTGCAACAGCGCCGCAATCGCCCCGAAGGCCGCGCCCGAGGAAATCCCCATCAGATGCGGATCGGCCAGCGGATTGCGCGTCACCGCCTGCAGCGCCGCGCCGACAAGGCCCAGCCCCGCCCCCACCAGCGCCGCCAGCAGCACCCGCGGAAAGCGGATCTCCCAGATGATGCTTTCCCGCCCCGGGCTCCAGTCCGGGGTGACCAAGCCCGGCGCCAGATGGTCCAGCGCCACCCCCCAGACCGTGGTCAGCGGGATGCGCACCGCGCCCAGGCTGACGCCAAGGCCGATCACCGCGATCAGCACCGCGACAAGCCCCGCCGCAAGGGCAAGCCGCGCCGTCACACCCGCCGCAGGACCGCGGCGGGGCGTCTTGATATCCCTCACCGAAAGCCCGCCACCAGCTTTTCGACGGCGCGGATATTGCGCGGCCCGGGCGTCGCCTCGACATAGTCCAGCACCACGAAACGGTCATCGCGCACCGCCGCGATCCCGGCAAAAGCCGGGTTGTCCTTCAGGAAGGCGATCTTCTGCGCGGCCGTCACATCGCCGTAATTGACGATCACGATCACCTCGGGGTTGCGCTCCACCACCGTTTCCCAGCCGATCTCGGCCCAGCTTTTTTCCAGATCGTCCATGATGTTGCGCCCGCCCGCGGCCTCGATCAGCGCGCTGGGCATGGCATGGGCGCCCGCGGTGAAGGGGGCCTTTTCGCCGCTGTCATAGACAAAGACCCGCGGCGGGGTGCTGTGATCGACCCCCGCCGTCAGCCGCGCCAGATCGGCCTTCCAGCCCGCCACCAGCGCCTCGGCCCGCTCGCTGACGCCGAAGATCCGGCCCAGGTTCAGGATGTCGGTGTACATGTCCTCCATGCTGGCGCGCGGCCGCGGCCCCAGATGGATGCAGCTTTCGGTCAGCTCGTAGGTCTTGATGCCCAGAGGCGCCAGCGTCTCGGGCGTCACCTCGCCGCCGACCTTCATGCCGTAGTTCCAGCCCGCGAAGAAGAAATCCGGCTCGGCCGCGGCCAGAACCTCTTTCGTCGGATATTTCGCCGAAAGCTCGGGCAGTTCCGCCACGCCCGCCCGCATCTCGGGGTCAAGCGTCTTCCAGCCCGAAATCCCGGTATAGCCCACCATCCGGTCGCGCAGGCCCAGAACCAGCATCATCTCGGTCAGGTTGACATCGTTCGAGATCGCGCGGGCAGGCGGGGCATCGAAGCTGACGGTGCGGTTGCAGCTTTGCACGCTGACCGGATCGGCCAGCGCGGCCGAGGCGGTCAGGCACAAAAGCGCAAGGGAACGGGCGATCATCGGGGGGTCCTTTCGGGAGGGTCAGAGATGGAAGCAAAACCGGGGGGTGGCGCCGCTGCGGTCGATCTGCGCCTGCACCCGGAAGGCCCGGGCCAGCACCGTCTCGGTCAGCGCGCTTCCGGGCGGGCCATCGGCCAGAATCCGGCCCTCGTGCAGCACCAGCACCCGGTCGGCAAAGCCGGCGGCCAGGGTCAGGTCGTGCAACGTGGTGATCACCGTCAGCCCAAGGCCCCGCAGCAGCGCCAGCAGGTCAAGCTGATGGCGAATGTCGAGATGGTTCGTCGGCTCGTCGAGCACGATCACCCGCGGCTGCTGCGCCAGCGCGCGCGCGATCATCACCCGCTGCCGCTCGCCGCCCGAGAGCGTGCCGAAGCTGCGCTGGGCGAGCGGCGCAAGGTCGAGCCGGTGCAGCGCCGCATCGACAAGGGCGGCATCGGCGCCGTCGGGCGTGGCCAGCCCCGCGCCCCAGCCGCGGCGATGCGGCAACCGCCCCAGCGCGACGATCTGCCGGACCGTCAGGCCGAATTCCCCCGGCTGTTCCTGCAGCACCGCGGCTAGCGCGCGGGCGGCTTCGGGCGCGCTCATCAGCCACAGATCGCGGCCCAGCAGCCGCACCGTGCCGCGCCGGGGCGCATGGTGGCGGTAGAGCAGCCGCAAAAGCGAGGATTTGCCCGCCCCGTTCGCGCCGCAGATCGCCAGGATCTGCCCCTCGGGCACGGCAAAGGAGATGTCCGACAGGATGTCCGGCTGCCCTTTCGGCCCCCAGAACACCCCGGAAAGCTCGACCACGGTCACGGCGTTTTCCTTTCGCAGCGGGGGGACTTCCTGCGGCGGGCGGGGGCGACCGGGCGGGGCGGCGCGGGCAGGGGGCCCGGTTTGCGGGCAAAGTCCGGCCCCGCCCCGGGACGCGGCAGCAGGGACCGCCCGGCAGGGGCCCGAAAAGGCTGCGGCCCGGCCAGAGGCCGCCGCTTGCGCAGATCCATCGCATGCTCCTTCCGGGACACCCCGCCCGGTGGTTGATGACGCTGATGGCAGGTCTCCTGACTTGCGGGTCCTGGCTTCCCCCACCTTCCCGGCCCCGCGTTCGGGGCCAGTGGTTGCCGGGGGGCGCTCGCCGCTTACAGTTGCGGGGGCAGTTACGGGTTTGGCGGCTGATGCCTACACCTCACCGTATTCCCTTTTCACCCGGCCGCGCGTGGCTTGGCCGGGAACCATCGCGGCCAGACTGCCCGCGGATGCCCGCGCCGTCAAGGCGCATCTTCAGGCGTCAAATCAGGGGGTTGGCGCCGATGCGGGAAGGGAACGGCCAGCGGCCGCTGATCTGCGGCGCGCATCGACCGTGCAGCGGGGGGCCGCGCAACAGGGGGGCTGCGCTGGAGCCAAAGCGCCGGGCAAGCCCCGCGGCAAGGGGCGCGATGGACGGCAATCCTCAGAACAGGATCGAATCCAATGTGTCCTGCGCCGCGGCAGAGGCCAGCTCGGCCGCGCCGAAACCGGCCGCCGCCATCGGCAGCCCGATCACCTCGGCGTGGATTTCGCGTTCGCGGTCCATCGTGTAGATCGGTGAAATCTCGTCCAGACAGGACAGATCCGGCGTCGCCCCAAGCCCCTCGCGCAGCAGCGCGCCCAGAGCCTCGATGCGCAGGATCGTCTGCACCAGCGCCGCGGTCATCTGCCGTCCCGAGATCGCCAGCCGCGCCAGCGCCGCGGTTTCCGTCCGCGTCTCGTCTTCCAGCCGCGACAGCAGCCCCTGACGGGTCCGGGCCTGCTCCAGCCCGGCGGCGATCTGCCCCAGATCGGCCTCAAGCCGGTTCATCCCGTCCTGCAGCGCGGAAAATTCCCCGGTGTCGAAGCTCTTGCGCAGCTGATCCAGCGTGCGCCCGGTATCGGCAAAGGTCTTGAGCGCCTGTTGCGCCGTCTCCTTCACCGACATCGCGATATAGGTCAGTTCCTTCTGCCCAACCTCGGCCCGGGCCGCTTCCAGATGCGAGTTCACCCCGGCCAGCCCGATCGTCTGGCCGATGCCCGCCAGATTGTCGAGCCGCTGGTGCAGCAGGTCGATCTGTCCCTCGAACCCGGCCGAGCGGGCGATGATCCCCTGCAGCATCGGCATCACCGCGGCCAGGGCCTCGTTCAGCTGGCCAAAGGCGCGGTCCTGCGCCGCCAGAAGCGGCTCCACCTCGGCCCTTTGCGCGGCAAGCTCGGCCACGAAACCGCCGCCAAGCCCTTCGATGGTGTGGAAACTGTCTTCGAGCAGCGCCAGCACGTCGCCGGTATCCCGCTCCAGCCCCTGCAGCTGCGCCGCGGCCAGCCGCTCGAAGGCCGCGCGTTCCGGCCCGGGCGGGCGGGCGGCGGCGCGCGCCAGGATCGTCTCGACATGTTCAAGCCGCTGCGCCGCCGAATCCGAGAACTGGAACGTGCTGACCAGACGGGCGACCACCTGTTCGATCCGGCCCGACAGCTCTTGCGCCTGCGCCGTGACCCGGTTCCGCCGCGTCGTCATCTGCGCCTGTCCGGCGACGATCGGCGCCAGGATCTCGGTCAGGCGGCGGGCCGCGGGATCAAGATGATCGGCGCCCTCGCGCGCGACGGCAAGGATGGCCTCGAAGGACTGGTCAAAGGCGTCAAGCCCGCCCTGCGCCTGCGCAAGTTCGGTTTCGATCTGCGCCGAAACCCCCCGCAGGGCGCCGACGAAGGCGCTGAGCTGGCCCGAGCGGCTGCGCGAGATCTGGATCGAGGTGATCGTGGCAAGGAATTGAAAGAAGATGCGAATCCGCGTCAGCCCGTTCAGCAGCATGCGGGTTTCGCGCAGCAGTGTGCGGCTGGTGCCATTCGCCATGCTGGCCGACCAGTGCCGCATCGCCCGCGCCAGATCGCCCGCCAGCTCGGGAATATGGATGACGCCGGGGACCGGCTCCTGCTGCGCGCTGATCAGCGCGCCGGTGCGGTCGTTCACCGTCAGCAGATGCCCGCGCACATCAACGAGCAGCGAAGACAGCGCATCAAGCGACGCGATCATGTCGCGACGTACCGCGTGCACGGAAGTTTGCCTGTCCATTCCTGCCTGACCCTGCCTGACCCTGACCGGCGGCGAGGCGCCGCGACGGCAGCCACTGTCGGCGCGGAGGGTTAAGAAAGCCTCTAGGCCCGTCACGAGATGTGAAGAATTTTCCGCACCGTTCGCCTCGCGGCCCCGCCTCTTTGCCGCGCTCTCTGCCCTTGGCGATTAACGATACCGCAAGACATCGCGCGTAACGCTTGCAACCGAGACTTGTCGACGCAAAGAGAGGCTGATGTGACCGACGACACAATGCTGACTTTGGCGATCCCGGCCGATCTGGCCGTGGCCGATGCTGAAGACTGCCGCCAGCGCCTTCTGGGTCTTCTCGCCGCAGGCGAGGGGGCGGTGCAGGTGCAGTTCGAGGGGGAAGAGCGTCTGGGCGCGGTGGCGATGCAGCTGGCGCTGGCCGCCATGGCTGCCGCCGCCGCCGCCGGGCGCCCTGTCAGTGTCGATGCCGCCAGCCGCGATGCGCTCGAACAACTGGGATGGGAGGGCTGAGGATGGCGAAAACCGTACTGACGATCGATGACAGCAAGGCAATCCGCGACATGGTGAACTTCACCCTGTCCGGGGTGGGCTACCGCGTGGTGGAGGCGGAAAACGGGCTCGAGGGGCTGGCGAAGCTGAAAAGCGAGCCGGTGTCGCTGGTCGTGGTCGATCTCAACATGCCGGTGATGAACGGCTTCGAGTTCATCCGCAAGGCGCGGCAGGAGCCGAAGGGCTCGGGCGTGCCGATCCTGATGCTGACGACCGAGACGAAACCCGAGGCCAAGGCCGAGGGCAAGGCGCTTGGCGCCACAGGCTGGCTGAACAAGCCTTTCGATGCCGCCATGCTGGTTGCCGTCGCGCGCAAGCTGGCCGGTTGACGGACAGAAGGGACATCCGATGAACCCCGCCGCCCAGAGTTACATTCATGAAGCCCGGGATCTGCTGACGCAGCTCGAGCAGATGCTGCTCGATCTCGAGACCGAGGCCTCGCCCGAGGCGATCGATTCGGTGTTTCGGGCGCTGCACACGCTCAAGGGCGGGGGGTCGATGTTCGGCTTTCCGGCCCTGTCGGCCTTCGTGCACCATTTCGAAGATGCCTTCGACCGCGTGCGCGAGGGCAAGATCGGCATTTCGAAACCGCTGCTCGATGCGGCGCTGGAAGGCCGCGATCACGTGATTGCGCTGCTTGATGCCGGGGGCGACGAGGTCGCGACGGCGGAGCTGGTCGGCTCGGATCAGGCGCGGCGGATTCTGGCGGCGCTGGAAGGCGCCGTGGCCGGGGCGCCGCCCGCGGTGGTGCGCCTTGCCCGCTGGGAAGTGTCGTTCCGCCCGTCGAAAGGCGCGCTGCGCTGCGGCATGCGCCCCGATCTGCTGCTGGCGGAACTGCGCGATCTTGGCGCCTGCCGGGTCCGCTGCGATGTCTCGGACCTGCCGGCGCTGGAAAGCCTGGACCCGACGCAATCGCATCTGGGCTGGGTGGTCGAGCTGACCACGGCGCAGCCGCGTGCGGCGATCGAAACGGTTTTCGTCTTTGCCGATGACGCCGATCCGCGCATCGTGGCGCTGGATCAGGACGAGACCCCCGCCCCGGCCGCGCCGGAGCAGGCACCTTCGGCCGAGACGCCCGCCGCCGCGGCCCCGGCGCCTGCGGCCCCGGCCCCGGCCGCAACCGCGCCCCGGTCCGCGCCGCGGACCCAGATGATGGCGGGGCAGGATACGGTGCGCGTGCCCTCGGCCAAGCTTGATTCGATCCTTGATCAGCTGGGCGAGCTGGTGATCGCCCAGGCCCGGCTGAACCAGACCGCGGCGCGGCTGGGCGATGCGACGCTGGAAGGTCTGGTCGAGGAGGTGCATCGGCTGGTCACCGGGCTGCGCGACACCACGCTGTCGGTGCGGATGCTGCCGATCGAGACGGTTTTCGGCAAATTCCGCCGCGTTGTCCGCGATCTGTCGACCGAACTGGGCAAGGATGTCGTCCTTGTCACCGATGGCGGCGAGACCGAAATCGACAAGAACGTGCTCGACCGGCTCAGCGAACCGCTGGTGCACATGATCCGCAACTCGGCCGATCACGGCATCGAATCGGCGGCCGAGCGGGTGGCGGCAGGCAAACCGGCGCAGGGCCGGGTGCGGCTGGCCGCCTCGCAGGATGCGGGCGAGATCGTCATCGTGATCGAGGATGACGGCCGCGGACTGGACCATGACAAGATCCGGCGCAAGGCGATCGACCGGGGCCTGCTGACCGCCGATGCCCGCCCGACCGAGGCGGCGCTGGCGCAGATGATCTTCGCGCCGGGCTTTTCCACCGCCGACAAGGTCTCGTCGGTCTCGGGGCGCGGGGTCGGCATGGATGCCGTGCTTTCGGCGATCACCGGGCTGCGCGGCACGGTCGAGGTGACCTCGCGCAAGGGCGAGGGCACGCGGCTGACGCTGCGCCTGCCGCTCAGCCTGGCGATCATCGACGGGCTGCTGGTGCGGCTTGGTCCCGATGTCTTCGTGCTGCCGCTGATCGCGGTCGAGGAATGCGTCGAATTCGACGTCACCGAACTGACGCGCAACAGCGGGCGGCGGATGCTGCGGATTCGCGAACATCTGGTGCCCTTCGTCGATCTGGCCGATGCGCTTGAGGGCACGGTCGAGAACGACGGCCGCCGCCGCGTGGTGATCGTGCGCGCCGAGGGCGAACGGATGGGGCTGGTGGTCGATGACATCCTTGGCCAGCACCAGACGGTGATCAAACCGATGAGCGCCTATCACGCCGATCTCGACGATTTCGCCGGGGCGACGATCCTGGCCGATGGCACGGTGGCGCTGATCCTGGATGTGGCGATGCTGCTGCGCCGTCTGGGCGGCACCGGCATCAGCCTTGCGGCCTGAGGAGGCGCCCGATGACAGAGTCTTCCGTCCCCGCCGTCCTTGCCGAGGAGGACAGCAATTCCATCGCCCTGATCATCCGCGTCTGCGGCGAGGCCTTGGCAATCCCGGTCAGCCATGTGCATGAGGTCATCGACCCGATCCCGCGCACCCGGGTTCCCCGCGCCTCGGCCTTCGCGCCCTGGCTGATCAACGTGCGCGGCGCCGTCGTGCCGCTGGTCGATATCCGGCAACGGCTGCGGATGCCGGTTCATGCCGCGAACGAGGGCAGGGTGGTGGTGCTTGATATCACCCTTGGCGCCGATTCCTTCCGGCTCGCGATGCTGGCCGACGAGGTGCAGGAGGTGATCGACATCGATCCCGCCGCGATCGAGTCGCTGCCGGAAAACGGCTCTCCCTGGCCTTCAAACTATGTCACCGGCGCGCTTCGGCGTGGCGACGATCTCATCCTCCTTCTCGATCCCGAAAACCTCTTCCGTCCCGAACAGGCGGCTTGAACCGAACAAAGTGAGACAACCATGAAGCTGACGATCAAGGCCAAGCTGATGGCCACCTTCGGGGTGGTTCTGGCGCTTCTGGCCACCATTTCCTGGATCGGCCTGTCCTCGTTGCAATCGGCCAATGCCGATGCGAACCGGATGGCCAATGTGCAGGCGCGCATGCAGACGCTTTCTGTGATGCTGAAGAACAGTTACGCCAATTCCGACATCAAGACGCTGCAGCATATCTCCACCGACACCGAGGCGGACATGCAGGCGCTGGAAGATGGTGTCGCCGCCGACCGGGTCGAGCGGACGAAGATTGTCGACGAGATGCGCGCGCTTGACACCGGGGTTCTCGGGGCGGAGCTGACCGCGCTTGACGCGCAAGTGAAACTGGTGGCCGAGACCCGCACCGAGCTGCTGAGGCTGTCGCGCCAGGCGACGGTGGCGAAGGCCGAGGCGCTCTTCTCGGGCACGTCCTACGACCAGCTGAAGAAAATGGATATCGCGATCGATGGGCTGCAAAAGGCCGTGGCGCAGGCCCCGGTGCTGCCGGTTCCCGCCGATGTGGCGAAGATGCAGGTGATGCAGGTCGAACGCGCGACCATGGAAATCGCGACGATGAATGCGCTTGCGATCATGGACAGCAGCGACGCGGGCACCGCCGCGCGGCTGGAGGAGGTCAAGAAGCTGCGCGCCGCCCTGACCGAGGCGGTGGACGCGCTCGACACGGCAATGGGCACCCGCTTCCCGGCCGAAGTGAATGCGATCGAGGGGATCGTGACGGATTTCCTCTCGATCAACGATGATCTTGAACAGCTGACCTTCGCCAATTCCGAAGGCAAGGCCGCCGTGCTCATGCAGGGCGAGATGAAAGAGCAAATCGCGCAGCTCTACAGCATGCTTGACAAGATTTCGCAAGTCGCCGGCGCGGCGATGACCAAATCGCAAGAGCAGCTGAACGCCAGCTATGCCAACAGCAAGACGCTGATCCTGACGATTTCGGGCATTGCGATCCTGGGCTCGCTGCTGGCGGCGACGCTGATCCTGATCGGCATCACCCGGGGCATGAACCGCGCCGTGAGCGTCGCCCGCAAGGTCGCGGAAGGGGATCTGAAGGTCGATACCCGCGTCACCTCGAAGGACGAGATCGGCGAGCTGATGCAGGCGCTGGGCGAGATGACCGTGGCGCTGGACGGCATGGCCAATGTGGCCGAGTCGATCTCGCGCGGCGATCTGACGGTGTCGATCAAGCGCCGTTCGGAGGCGGACTCGCTTGGCATCGCGCTCGAAACCATGGTCGGCAAGCTGCAGGAGATCGTGATCGACATGCATGTGTCGTCGCAAAGCGTCTCGGCCGGGGCCCATGCGATGAGCGCGACCGCCGAGGATCTGTCCTCGGGCGCCACCGAGCAGGCGGCGGCGGCGGAACAGGCCAGCTCGGCGATGGAAGAGATGACGGCGAACATCCGTCAGTCGGCCGACAATGCCGCGCAGACCGAGAAGATCGCCACCCAGGCCTCGACACGTGCGATCGACACCGGCAAGGCGGTGGACGAGGCGGTCGGTGCGATGAAGACCATCGCCGACAAGATCACCATCATCCAGGAAATCGCCCGGCAGACCGACCTTCTGGCGCTGAACGCGGCGGTGGAAGCGGCGCGGGCGGGCCAGCATGGGCGCGGCTTCGCGGTGGTGGCCTCGGAGGTGCGCAAGCTGGCCGAACGCAGCCAGCAGGCGGCGCGCGAGATCAACGAGCTGTCGATCCGCTCGGTCGAGGTCAGCCGCAATGCCGGCGACATGCTGGGCGAGCTGGTCCCGGCGATCCAGCGCACCGCCGATCTGGTGCAGGAGATCTCGGCCGCGATGCGCGAGCAGAACACCGGCGCCGATCAGATCAACCTGGCGATCCGCCAGCTCGACACGGTGATCCAGCGCAACGCCTCGGCCTCGACCGAAGCCGCCTCGGTCTCCGAGGAACTGGCCAGCCAGTCCGAGCAGCTGCATGACGTGATCGGCTTCTTCAAGGTGCAGGGCGAACCCGGCCGCGCCGACCGGGCCGAACGTGCCAAGGATGCGGCCTGGACCCGCACCGCGCGGCAGGAGGCCCCGGCCGCGGCCCCGGCCAGCCGTCGCAAGACGCGCGTGGCGGCGGGCACCCGCAACGGCGGCTTCGCGCTGGATCTGTCGGAAGACGACGTGGACGACTCGGATTTCGAGAAGATCTGACACCGCGGGCGCGGCCCGACACCCTGTCCGGCCCGCCGAGGGCCGGGCAGCTCTGCCCCGGAGGGTCCGCCACCGGGGCGCCAACAGGAAACGAAAGGGATCTCCGGATGACTGCCGCCCCGCTTCTCCAGGAACCGTCGCAGTTCGGCCACCCGGTCGATACCGAAGCAACCGAAACGCGACGGGCTTATGTGACCTTCGATATCGGCAACCAGATTCTGGCGGCCGATGTGGCGGATGTGCGCGAGATCCTCGACCATCAGGTGATTGCGCCGCTGCCCAATGCCACGGCGGCGCTGCTGGGCATGATCGACCTGCGCGGCGAAGGGATCGCGGTGATGGACATCGCGCAGTCGCTGGGCCTGGCGCGGCAGGTCGATGACCGCAACGGCCGGATCATCGTTCTTGACCTGCAGACCGACCGTGCGGCGGCGATCGCCATCGTCGTCGACCGGGTGCGCACCGTGGTCGAGGTCGACGAGGCCGCGGTCGATCCGGTGCCCTCGGTGCCGGGCGGCTGGAATTCCGGGGCGATGTTCGGGCTGACCCGGGTCGAGGGGGAGCTTGTCTACATGATCGACCTGCGCGCGGCGCTGGGTCAATCGGGCTCGGCAGCCTTGCCCGGGCCGTTCGACTTCGATTGACGGAGATGATGGCCTTGCGCGGCTCTTCTCAGGCCTATGCCGACCTGCTGACGCAACCGACGGTGCCGATGAGCACGGCGGCGGCGCAGAAACTTGTGACGATCCTGAAGGCGGAAGCCGGGATCCGGATCGACCCGTCGAACACGCAATTCATCTCCTATCGGCTGGACCGGCGGGTGGTGGCGCTGGGGCTCGAGGATTACGATCAGTATCTGATGCATCTGCAAAGCCCCGAGGGGCCTGCCGAAATCCAGCGGCTGGTCGAAAGTCTGGCAACCCATACCACCAGTTTCTTCCGGGAAAAGGCGCATTACGACTGGCTTGACTCGGTCGGTCTGCCGAAGCTGATCGAGACCGGCGCCGGGCGGGCGCATCCGCTTGTGGTCTGGAGCGCCGCCTGCTCCTCGGGGCTTGAGCTCTGGTCGGCGGGCATCGTGCTGGATCGCTACAGCCACAAGGTGCCGGGCGGGCTGCGCTGGGGGCTGGTCGGCACCGACATTTCCGCCGCGATCCTGCGCAAGGCGCGGCTGGGCATCTATTCCTCCTCGGAGCTGTCGGGGCTGTCCTTCGACCTGCGCTCGGACTATCTGCTGCGCTCGAAACCGGGGGCGCGGATCTCGCCCAAGCAGCGCGTCTACCGGATCGCCCCGGCGCTGCGCAACCGCGCCCATTTCAGCGCCGCCAACCTGCTTGGCAAGCTCGAGGGCCAGGTGCCGCTTGCCGATGTGATCTTCCTGCGCAACGTGCTGATCTATTTCAACGCCGAGGACCGGATCCGGGCGATCCGCAATGTCATGCAATGCCTGCGGCCGGGGGGCTATCTGCTTCTGGGCCATTCCGACAACCTGCGCAGCCTGCCCGAGGGTCTGACCCCCGCGGGGACCGCGATCTTTCGAAAGGACTAGGCAATGACCGCGATGCCCGATCCGAAATCCACCCGCCTGCCGCCCGATGGCCGCCCGGTCCGGGTCTTCATCGTCGATGACAGCGCGCTGGTGCGTCAGGCGCTGGCCGACATCATCGGCTCCGACCCGCGGCTCGAGGTGATGGCGACCGCCGCCGATCCCTTTGCCGCGGCCGAGCGGCTGAAATCCATGGTGCCCGATGTCATCATCCTTGATGTCGAGATGCCGCGGATGGACGGGTTGACCTTCCTGCGCAAGCTGATGGCGCAGCATCCGCTGCCGGTGGTGATCTGTTCGTCGCTCGTCTCCGATCGGTCCGAGACCTATCTTGCCGCGATGTCGGCGGGGGCGGTCGATGTGATCGCCAAGCCCGAGATCGGCGTGAAGCAGTATATTTCCGAAAGTGCGCAGCGGATTCGCGACGTGCTTGTGCAGGCCGCCTCTGCCAAGGTGCAGCCGATGCGCGAACGGCCGGTGCAGCCCAAGCTCAGCGCCGATGCGATGCTGGCGCCGCCGCGCGAAAGCGGGGCGATGCTGCGCACCACCGAAAAGATCGTGGCGATCGGCGCTTCGACCGGCGGCACCGAGGCCTTGCGCGAATTGCTGCAGGCGATGCCGCCCGATTGCCCGCCGATCGTGATTGTGCAGCATATGCCGGAGCTGTTCACGGGGGCTTTCGCCAAGCGTCTGGACGGGCTTTGCGCGATCACGGTGAGCGAGGCGAAACCGGGCGACCGGCTGTTGCGCGGCCATGCGCTGATCGCGCCGGGCAACAAGCACACGCTTCTCGCCCGCAGCGGCGCGCAATATCATGTCGAGATCCGCGAGGGGCCGCTGGTGTCGCGGCACCGGCCTTCGGTGGATGTGCTGTTCCGCTCGGTGGCGCGCTTTGCCGGGCGTAATGCGGTGGGCGTGATCATGACCGGCATGGGCGACGATGGCGCGCGCGGCCTGCGCGAGATGCGCGACACCGGCGCCACCACGCTTGGCCAGGACGAGGAAAGCTGCATCGTCTACGGCATGCCGAAGGAGGCAATGGCCCGCGGCGCCGTGGGTCAGGAAATGCCGCTTGGCCAATTGCCAGCGGCGATCCTGCGCGCGGCGCGCTGATCCGCCGTCCTTGCGCCCGAAGGTCCGGCGCAACGTTCTGTCTTGAAAAGAAAAAGCCCCCGGGCCGCAAGGTCCGGGGGCTTTCGTGGTTGGACGGATTACAGCCTGTAGCTGATCGATTTCACATCGGCATCCGGCGCGGTCTTCTGGCTGCGCACGCGCAGACGGTTCAGCGCGCCGACATAGGCTTTGACCGAGGCGAGGATCGTGTCGGTATCGGCGGCCGAGCCGGTGACGATGCGGCCATCCTCGGCCAGACGCACCGAGACGGTGGCCTGCGCATCCGTCCCCTCGGTCACGGCATGGACCTGATAGATCTTCAGCTCGGCCTTGGTCGGATAGATCGCCTGCACCGCCTTGAAACAGGCGTCCACCGGGCCGTCGCCCGCGCATGTCGCCGTCTTTTCAACGCCATCGACAAGCATCTTCAGTTCCGCTTCCTGCCCGTCGCTGCCGCAGATCACCCGCAGCCATTTCACCTGCAGGAAGTCCTGATCGGTGTTCGCGGTGCTGTCGGTCAAAAGCGCGATCAGGTCGTCGTCATAGACTTCCTTCTTGCGGTCGGCCAAGGCCTTGAAGCGCACGAAGACATCGTTCAACTGGTTGTCGGCGAGGTCAAACCCCAGATCGCGCATCTTGGTGCGCAGCGCGGCGCGGCCCGAGTGCTTGCCCATCGCGATATTGGTCTCGGTCAGGCCGATATCGGCGGGCTTCATGATCTCGAAGGTTTCGACGTTTTTCAGCACGCCGTCCTGATGGATGCCCGATTCATGCAGGAAGGCGTTCTTGCCGACGACGGCCTTGTTGAACTGCACCGGGAAGCCCGAGACCTGCGCGACGCGGCGGCTCAGATGCATGATCTTCGTCGTGTCGATGCCGGTGGTGAAGGGCATCAGATCCTTGCGGACCTTGATCGCCATCACGACTTCTTCCAGCGCGGTGTTGCCCGCGCGCTCGCCCAGACCGTTGATCGTGCATTCGATCTGCCGCGCCCCCGCCGAAACCGCGGCCAAGGCGTTCGCCGTCGCCATGCCAAGGTCGTTGTGGCAATGGGTGGCGAAGATCACCTCGTCGGCGCCCGGCACCTTTTCCAGCAGCATCGCGATGATGTCCGAGGATTCCGAGGGCAGGGTGTAGCCCACGGTGTCGGGAATGTTGATCGTGGTGGCCCCCGCCTTGATCGCGCATTCGACGACGCGGCACAGATAGTCGCGCTCGGTGCGGATCGCGTCCATCGCCGACCATTGCACGTCTTCGCACAGGTTGCGCGCATGGCTCACGGTGTCCTGGATACGTTCCAGCATCTCCTCGGTGCCGAGGTTGGTGATGCCGCGGTGCAGCGGCGAGGTGCCGATGAAGGTGTGGATGCGCGGCCGGGCGGCGTGTTTCACCGCCTCCCAGCAGCGGTCGATGTCCTTGTAATTGGCGCGCGACAGCCCGGCGATGACGGAGTTTTTCGAGGCTTTGGCAATCGCCGAGACGGCTTCGAAATCGCCTTCCGAGGCGATCGGGAAACCGGCTTCGATGATGTCGACGCCCATTTCGTCGAGCAACATGGCGATTTCGAGCTTTTCGTCATGCGTCATGGTGGCGCCGGGCGATTGTTCGCCATCGCGCAGCGTGGTGTCAAAAATCAGAACGCGGGATTTGTCGGTCATGGTCTGAGCCTGAGAATGTTCAATGTCGGTGTCTTAGCCTTGCGGTCTCCCGAATGCCAGCGTCTCGCCTGGGGTTCGGGGGGTGGGCGCTGATACATCTGAGCGGTCGCGCCCGGGGGCACGCTCAGAGCAGGCTCAGAAGAAGGAGGCCGCGCACGGACAGAAGGGGGGCGAAAGCCCCGCGCTTGCCGATGAAACTGATCGAGTTCCGTGCCATGGCGGGACTATGGCGGGGCGGCGGGAAAATGAAAAGCCCGAAAATGCGCGGCGCGAAAAATCGCGGCGCGGCTCAGGCCTGCGAGATCCGCAGCCCCGGCGCGGTGCCGCGGCCGCCCGGTTGCGCCCGGCCTTGCGCCTGCGGCGCCCCGGGGGGCGGCATGTCATTGGTCGTGTCGGGGGCGGTGTCGGGCCGGATTTCCTCGGCGGGGGCGATCGGCAGCAGAAGATGCATCGCCGTGCCCTCGGGCGAGCTGTCGATGGTCAGAAGCCCGCCCGATTGCCGGGCGAATCCGTCGACCATGCTCAGCCCCAGCCCAGAGCCCTGACCCACGGCCTTGGTGGTGAAGAAAGGTTCGGTGACGCGGCGGAGGATCTCGGGCGGGATGCCGGTGCCGGTATCGGCCACCGTCACCTCGGCGTAATCGCCCGCGGGCAGGACCGTGCCATCGGGCTGCACGTCGTCGGTGAACAGATGCACCGGCCGCGCCGAGACCGTCAGCGTGCCGCCGCCCGGCATCGCATCGCGGGCATTGACGACCAGATTGACCAGCGCGGTGATGAACTGGTTTTCATCCAGCGCCACCCAGAGCGGCGCCGGCGGCGCTTCGAAATCCTGGGTGATCGAAGAGGGCAGCAGCCGCCGCGTCAGCAGCTGCAGCTGTTCGAGCAGCGCGCCGACATCGCGCCGCGCAATCCGCATCTGCGTGCGCCGGGCATAGGCCAGAAGCTGCTTGACCAGCTCTGCCGCGCGCAGGGCCGCCGTCTTCGCCTCGGTCACCGCATTGAGCCGCTCGGCCTCGGTGTCCATGGCGTCGTAAAGATCGAGATTGCCGATCACCGCGGTCAGGATGTTGTTGAAATCATGCGCAACCCCGCCCGCAAGCTGGCCGATCGCCTCCATCTTCTGCGCCTGGACCGAGCGCAGCGCGGCCCGTTCGGCCTCGATCCTCATGCGGCGATGCGCCAGCAGCGTCAGCGAGAAATAGATATGCAGCCCCACCGCCGCCAAGGCCGTGCCAAGGATCGCCCCGGGATGATCGATCTGCTGGATGGTGCGGAAGATCACCCAGGCGATGGCGGCGCCGATCACCGCGATCTCGCCCAGCATGATCGTCAGCACCCGGTCCGAGCGGTAGATCAGAAAGACGAGCATCGCCCCGATCCCGGCTGCGCCGCCGATCCGCAAGGCGGGGTCGGGCGCGGTGATCAACTCGGCGGGCAGCCAGATGAAGGCGGCGACCAGATACCAGAACAGCCCCCCCGCGATCAGCACCTCGCCGCGCGAGCAGGTCTCGCCACGGCTGCGCAGGAACAGGAAATGCGCGGCATGGCCGATCAGCTGGGCGGCGATCCACCACAGCGGCATCGTGGTTCCGAGGTAGAAATACAGCAGCACACCCACGCAAAGGATGACACCGATACGGAGGGCCGTATCCAGCGGGCGGCCGTATTCCAGATCGAACAGGCGGTCGATTTCCTTGCGGCCGTCGACGCCATCAATGTCGGACTGCTGACTTGCCAACACACCCACCTGCCCGCGTGATGCGGGCTGTTCCGCGCGGACCGCCCACGCAGGCCGAATCCCGCCTGCCTCAGCAATACCCCGGTTTCCCCTACACATTTCTTACCATCTTACCGCATTCCCCGCCCGGATGCCAATAACGGCAGTATGGATGCGAAAAATCACGGCGAAATTGTGCTGGGCTGCCGGGCGGCAGCGGCGCGGGCCGGGGTTAGGGTTGCGGTTGCGGTTGCGGCGGCGGGGGCAGCGGCCGGGCCGGTTCGGCCAGACGGTCGTCGGCCCAGGTGCCGCCCGCGACCTTGCCCGAGGCGTAGCGCATCACCCCCTTGCCCTGACGGCGGCCCTGCACGAAATTGCCCTCGTAGACATCGCCATTGGCGTAGATGGCCTTGCCCGGACCGTCGATTTCGCCGTCGCGCCACATGCCGTCATAGGTGAAGCCGTCGGGCGTGATCAGCTTGCCCTGGCCCGAGCGCTGCCCGGCCTCGAAGCCGCCCTCGTAGATCGTGCCGTCGGGATGGGTGGCCCGGCCGCGTCCCTGCCTTGTGCCGTCGGCCCAGTCGCCGTCATAGACATAGCCGTCGGGATAGGTCATCCGGCCCTTGCCATGCTGCCGGGCCTCCAGGAATTCGCCTTCATAAACAAGGCCGTTCGCATAGCGGGCGACACCCCGCCCGGCGATGTTGCCCGCGACCCAGCCGCCTTCGTAGCTGGCGCCGTCGGGATAGGTGATCCTGCCCTGGCCCTCGGGCATGTCATTGCGGAAATCGCCCTCGTAGACCGAGCCGTCGGGGAAACGTGCCCGGCCCCGGCCTTCGATCCGGCCCTCGACCCAGCCGCCGGTGTAGTCATAGCCGTCGGCGCCGCGGAAATGGCCTTGGCCTTGCGGCTTGTCGGCCAGAAAATCGCCCTCGTAAAGATCGCCATTGGCATAGATCACCCGGCCCTTGCCCTGCCGCTTGCCCGCCACCATCGCGCCCTCGTAGCGGTCGCCATTGGGCTGGATCAGCACGCCCTGACCCTCCATCAGCCCGGCCTTCCAGTCGCCCTCATAGGTGACGCCGGTCTTCAGGATCAGCTTGCCGCGCCCCGCGCGCAGGCCGCCCGCCATCTCGCCCTCGTAGCGGGCGCCGTCGGGATAGGTGATCTTGCCGCGGCCCTGTTTTACGCCCTGCACCCAGTCGCCCTCGTAGCGGTAGCCGTCGGGGCCGGTCAGCACGCCCGCGCCGTCATGCAGCGCCTTGGCGAACCGGCCCTCGTAGCGGGTGCCGTTGGCATAAAGCGCGACGCCGGTGCCGGTGATCTCGCCCGCGACCCAGTCGCCCTCGTAGCTGCCGCCATCGGGATAGGTGATCTTGCCGCGGCCCTCGGGCTTGCCGCGGGCAAAGCTGCCCTCGTAGATCGAGCCGTCGGGAAAGCGGGCGCGGCCCTGACCGACGATTTCGCCCGCCCGCCACGCGCCTTCATATTCATAGCCCGAGGGCAGGCGGTATTTGCCATGGCCGTCCTGCTTGCCGTCCTTGAACGTGCCTTCGTAGATGCCGCCGTCGTCGTATTGCTTGGTCAGCACTTCCTCGGCCGCTGCCGTCGTCGCGGCGAAAACCAATGCCGCCGCCAGCATCAGCCCCCGCTTGCCCGCTTGCCCCATGCTTTTCCCCTGACTGTTGGCCGATCGGCGCAAACCTAATGGCGTGCCAAAAGCGTGACAAGCGCCCGGCGGCCGCGGATTTCGCGCCCGGGTGCTTTTCCCCGCCCGCCCTTGGCGTTACATCAGGGGCAACAGACAGGATCCAGCATGACCGATCGTTTCCGCATCACCCTTGCGCAACTGAACCCGACGGTGGGGGCGCTGGCCGCCAATGCCGAGAAGGCGCTGGCCGCCTGGCAGGCGGGCCGCGCCGCGGGGGCCGATCTGGTGGCGCTGCCCGAGATGTTCCTGACCGGCTATCAGACCCAGGATCTGGTGCTGAAACCGGCCTTCCTGCGCGATGCGCTGGCGGCGATGCAGGCTTTGGCGGCGCAGGTGAGCGACGGTCCGGCGCTGGGCATCGGCGGGCCTTATGTCGATGAAACCGGCCGTTACAACGCTTGGTGGGTGCTGAAGGAGGGCCGGGTGATCGCCCGCGCGCTCAAGCATCATCTGCCGCATGACGATGTGTTTGACGAGATGCGGCTTTTCGATTCCGGCCCGGTCAGCGACCCCTTGCGGCTTGGCCCCTTGGCGCTTGGCGTGCCGGTCTGCGAGGATGCCTGGCATTCGGATGTGGCGGGGGCCTTGGCGGCGGCGGGGGCCGAGGTGCTGATGGTGCCCAATGGCTCGCCCTATCGGCGCGGCAAGCTGGATCTGCGCCGGCAGGTGGCCGGGGCGCGGGTGGCGGAAACCGGGCTGCCGCTTTTGTATCTGAACATGGTCGGCGGGCAGGATGATCAGCTGTTTGACGGCGCCAGTTTCGTGCTGAACCCCGATGGATCGGTGGCGGTGCAGCTGCCCGCCTTCGAGGAAGCGCTGGTGCATGTCGATCTGGAACGCGGGGCGGCGGGCTGGCGGGCGGTGCCGGGCGAGATCGTGCCGCCGCCCGGCGACATCGAGCAGGATTACCGCGCCATGGTGCTGGGCCTGCAGGATTATCTGCGCAAATCCGGGTTTTCCAAGGTGGTTCTGGGGCTTTCGGGCGGGATTGATTCCGCGCTGGTGGCGGTCATTGCCGCCGATGCGCTCGGGGCCGGGAATGTGCAGTGCGTGATGCTGCCTTCGCGCTACACCTCGCAGGGCTCGCTTGACGATGCCGCCGATCTGGCGCGGCGGATCGGGGCGCGGCTTGATACGGTCGAGATCGAGGCACCGCGCGCGGCGGTCGAGGGCGCTTTGGCCCATGTGTTGGCGGGCACCGCGCCCGATGTGACCGAGGAGAACATCCAGTCGCGGCTGCGCGGCGTGATCCTGATGGCGATTTCGAACAAATTCGGCGCGATGCTTCTGACCACCGGCAACAAATCCGAGGTGGCGGTGGGCTACTGTACCATCTACGGCGACATGGCGGGGGGCTATAACCCGCTGAAAGACCTGTATAAAACCCGTGTCTTCGAGACCTGTCGGTGGCGCAATGCGACGCATCGGCCCTGGATGCAGGCGCCCGCGGGCGAGGTGATCCCGGTCGCGATCATCGACAAGCCGCCAAGCGCGGAGCTGCGCGAGAACCAGAAGGATCAGGACAGCCTGCCGCCCTATGAGGTGCTGGATGCGATTCTGGAGCGGCTGGTGGAGGGCGATCAGTCGGTCGATCAGATCGTCGCGGCGGGGTTTGACCGCGCCACGGTGAAGCGGATCGAGCATTTGCTTTACATTTCCGAATGGAAGCGCTTCCAGTCCGCGCCCGGGCCGCGGCTGACGACGCGGGCGTTCTGGCTCGATCGGCGCTATCCGATGGTGAATCGCTGGCGGGACAACGTCTGACCGAGGCCATGGCCGAGGTCACGCGCCACAGCAGTCCAAGGACCGCCGGGGCGCCAAAGCGTCCCGGCCAGCGCCCGCCCCGCCCTCGGCGACGATCGCGGCCCGCAGGTCTGCGATGTGATCGACAAGCGCAGGACTTCCGGCCCGCAAAAGGCGGAGCGTGAAGAACCGGGCCTGCCCCGGAAGCGGGACCCGGTCCATGCGGCGCAGGCACCGATCCTGCGCCCACAGGGGTAACGCCCCCTAAATCGGGCCGGAGCGGACCTAGAAATCCGCCGCGACCTCATACATCACCGGCTCGAAGCTGCGGCACAAAGTGGCGATGTGGCGGTTGCGGGTGATCATCTCAGGGCTGCGCAGCATCGCCTGATAATCGCCGCGGTGTTCCCATTTCGAATAGGTGGCGATGCGGGTGTGGGCGTCGTTCATGTGCAGCCCCGCGCCCAGGAAACCCGCCGATTTGCTGATGCACTCGGCATAGGCGGCCTTGAGCGCCTCCATCAGTTCCATCGCCGTCGCAGGCGTCATCTCGAAGGTGCAGATCACCGTCTGCCCGGTGAAATCCTTGCTGATCTCGGCCATTCCATCCTCCCGTTCGGTTTTCTCAAGATCAGAATGACGCAGTTGCCCGAAAAAGCTACCCCCCCCCCGCACATCCCCCACCTTCGCGCGAACTGCCGCAGCGGCAGACTCGCGTTGTGGCTGAATGTGACGGCCTGACAACAGAATTGTTGCAAGCGGCTGGTTTTCGGGCAAACCTTCGTCTGTCGGCCACGACCGACCGCCGGGGGGCTTGCTGTCAACAGACTGTCACAGAACGCGCCTAGGTGCTGGCTGGTGCCCAAAGTGGGCCCAACCTTCCGATAACGGGGAGAGAGACAGATGAAACCGATGCACGTCCTTGCCGGTGCGGCCGCTTTGCTGGCCACGACGGCGCTTGCGCAGGCCGCAGACCTGGCCGCGCTGGAAGCCGCCGCCAAGGCCGAAGGCCAGCTGACGACCATTGCGCTGCCGCATGACTGGTGCGGTTACGGGGCGGTGATCGAGGGCTTCAAGGCCAAGTATCCCGACATCAAGGTGAACGAGCTGAACCCGGACGCGGGCTCGGCCGACGAGCTGGAGGCCATTCGCGCCAACAAGGGCAACACCGGCCCGCAGGCGCCCGACGTGATCGACGTGGGCCTGTCGTTTGGCCCGCAGGCCAAGGAAGAGGGGCTGATCCAGCCCTACAAGGTCTCGACCTGGGACGAGATCCCCGCCGAGATCAAGGATGCCGACGGCTACTGGTATGGCGATTACTATGGCGTCATGTCCTTCATGGTGAACAAGGATCTGGTGCCGACCCCGCCCGCCGACTGGGCCGATCTGCTGAAATCGGATTACGCGGGCCAGGTGGCGCTGGCGGGCGATCCGCGCGCCTCGAACCAGGCGATTCTGTCGGTTCTGGCCGCGGGCATGGCCAATGGCGGCAAGGCCGGGGCCGAAGCCGGGGCCAAGGGGCTTGAGTATTTCAAGGCGATGAACGACGCGGGCAATTTCGTGCCGGTGATCGGCAAGGCGGGCACGCTGGCGCAAGGCGCGACCCCGATCGTCGTGATGTGGGACTACAACGCGCTGTCGGCGCGCGACACGCTCAAGGGCAACCCGCCGGTCGAGGTGGTGGTGCCGAAGACCGGCGTTCTGGCGGGCGTCTATGTGCAGGCGATCTCGGCCTATGCGCCGCATCCGAATGCTGCGAAACTCTGGATGGAATATCTCTATTCGGATGAAGGCCAGAACCTCTGGCTGAAGGGCTATTGCCACCCGGCGCGGTTCAACGCGATGGCGGCGGCGGGCAAGCTTGATGCCGAGGCGATGGCCAAGCTGCCCCCGGCGGAAGCCTATCAGGCCGCCTATTTCCCGACCCTTGCGGAACAGGATGCCAACAAGGCCGTTGTCACCGAGGGCTGGGACAAGGTCGTGGGCGCCAACGTCCAGTAATCGGCTCGAAAGACCGTGCCGCCTCCGGGGTTTCCGGGGGCGGTTCCCCCGCTCCCGACCAAGGGCCGCCGTGACCGACATTTCCCCTTCCGCCGCCCCCCCGGCTGCGCCGTCCCGCCGACGGCTGCGCCTTGCCTGGCTGGGCCTCGTTCCTTTCGCGCTGTTCGTCGGACTGTTCCTGATCGCGCCGACGATGAAGATCGTGATCGGCGCCTTTCAGCGTGCCGATGGCAGTTTCACCCTTGAAAACCTGATCGGGCTTTTCACCCCCTCGATCCTGTCAAGCTACTGGATTTCGATCAAGATTTCCGTGGCCTCGGCGGCGCTTGGGGCGCTGATCGGCTTTCTGATGGCCGCCGCGATGGTGCTGGGCGGGTTGCCGCGGGTGATCCGCGCGCCTTTGCTCACCTTTTCCGGCGTCGCCTCGAACTTCGCGGGCGTGCCGCTCGCCTTCGCCTTTCTGGCGACGCTCGGGCCGCTCGGGCTTGTCACCGTCTGGCTGCGCACCGAATTCGGCATCAACCTGCGCGCTTACGGCTTCAACATCCTGTCGTTCTGGGGCCTGACGATCACCTATATCTTCTTCCAGATCCCGCTGATGATCCTGATCATCACCCCCGCGCTCGACGGTCTGAAACGCGAATGGCGCGAGGCGGCGCAATCGCTTGGCGCAAGCGCGGTGCAATACTGGACCTCGGTGGCGCTGCCGATCCTGTTTCCGTCGCTGCTGGGCACCTTCGCGCTTTTGTTCGCCAATGCCTTCGGCGCCGTTGCCACCGCCATCGCGCTGACCGGATCAAGCCTGAACATCGTGCCGATCATGCTCTTTGCGCAGATCCGCGGTGATGTGCTCGGTAATCCGCATCTGGGCTATGCGATGGCCTTTGGCATGATCCTGATCACCGCTTTGGCCAATATCCTCTACATCTGGCTCAGGATGCGGTCGGAAAGGTGGCTGAAATGAGGACCGCCGCCGCCTGGGCCATCCTGCTGCTGGGCATGGCCTATTTCATCCTGCCGCTGGTGGGGCTGGTCGAATTCTCGCTGTCGATGAAACGCGGCGAATACAGTCTTGAGGCCTACCGCGTCGTCTTTGCCGATCCGCGCTTTCGCGAGACCTTTTCTTATTCCGTTCTGATGGCGGTGCTGACCATCGTCTTTGGCGTGCTTCTGGTGGTGCCGACGGCGTTCTGGGTGCGGCTCAAGTTGCCCGAATGGCGCCCGGTGATCGAATTCGTCACCCTGCTGCCGCTGGTCATTCCGGCCATCGTCATCGTTTTCGGCTATATCCGGCTTTACAACACCTCAAGCTGGCTGCCGCTGACCGGCACCACATCGGGCACCAACCTGCTGCTTTTGTTCGGCTATGCGACGCTGAGCCTGCCCTATATGTATCGCGCCGTCGATACCGGGCTGCGCACCATTGATGTCGCGACGCTGACCGAGGCGGCGCAGTCGCTGGGGGCGGGATGGGGCACGATCCTGGCGCGGGTGATCCTGCCCAATGTGCTCGTGTCAGTACTTTCGGGCGCCTTCGTCACCTTTGCCATCGTCATGGGCGAATTCACCCTTGCGGCGCTGCTCGATCGCCCGGCCTTCGGGCCCTATCTGCAACTGATGGGGGCCAACCGCGCCTATGAGCCTTTCGCGCTTGCCACCATCGCCTTCATCATCACCTGGGCCTGCATGGGGCTGATCCAGCTCGTCACCCGGTTCACCAAACACGACAAGGCCCCGCGATGAGCTATCTTGCGCTGACCCATCTGGAGAAAAGCTTCGGCACGCTGCGCGTGGTGAAGGACTTCAACCTGAGCGTCGAAAAGGGCGAATTCATCTCGCTTCTGGGCCCCTCGGGCTGCGGGAAAACCACGGTGCTGCGGATGGTGGCGGGGTTCGAGACGCCGACGACCGGCACGATCACCATTGCGGGCAAGGAGGTGACGGATCTGAAGCCGAACCAGCGCAATATCGGCATGGTGTTTCAGGCCTATGCGCTGTTTCCGAACCTGACCGTGGCGCAGAATGTCGGCTTCGGGCTCAAGGTCAAGGGCACGCCGAAGGTGCAGATCGCCAAACGGGTCGAGGAGATGCTGGCGCTGATCGGTCTGCCCGAGCTGGGCAACCGCTATCCGTTCCAGCTTTCGGGCGGCCAGCAGCAGCGCGTGGCGCTGGCCCGCGCGCTGGCGCCGAAACCCTCGGTGCTGCTGCTCGATGAGCCGCTGTCGGCGCTTGATGCCAAGGTGCGGGTTTCGCTTCGCAACGAGATCCGGGCGATCCAGCGCGAATTGGGCATCACCACGATCTTCGTGACGCATGACCAGGAAGAGGCGCTCTCGATGTCGGACCGGGTCGTGGTGATGCATGAAGGGATCGCCGATCAGGTCGGCACGCCCTTTGACATCTACAACCGCCCCGCCACCCGCTTTGTCGCGGGCTTCGTCGGCACGCTGAACACGCTTGACGTTCAGGTGCTGGACGCCGCGACCGGCCGGGTGCGGCTGGGCGCGACCGAGATCGACCTGGCGCGGCCGCTGCCCCCCGGCGCGGTGACGCTGGGCCTGCGCCCCGAGGCTGTGACGCTGGGGCAGGGCAACCACGATACGCAGCTGACCGCGACGATCCGCGAGGTGGATTTCCTCGGCTCGGTGATCCGGCTGCGCGCCGATCTGGCGGGCCAGCCGATCGCCTTCGACACCTTCAACAACAGCCACGCCGCGCCGCCGCAGGTGGGGACCGAGGTCACGCTCGGCCTCAATGCGGCTGATCTGCTGGTGATCGGCGCCTGAGGGCGGGGGCGCTGCCCCCGCACCCCCGGGATATTTGGGGCAAGATGAAAGGGCAGCCGGGTCCTGCTTTCATCTTGCCCGAAATATCCCGGGGGGTGAATTGGCCGCGAGGCCAAGAGGGGGGCAGCGCCCCCCCTTACTTTCGTCCCCGGAAGAACCGCGCGCGTTCGTAAAGTGCTTCCAGCCGCGCCATCCGCTCTGCGGTGCTTTGCCAGGTCAGATCCTGCACCGCCGCCATCAGCGTCTCGACCAGAAGCTGGATCGCCACCGTGCTGTCCCAAGCCGAGGGCACCTCGACCTGAACCGAGAACCGATAACGCGCATGCGCCGCCGCGGGGCTGATCCAGGGGTCGGTGATCAGCACCACCTCGGCCCCTTGTTCGGCTGCCATTTCAACCAGTTGCAGCACGTTGTTCTCATAGCGGCGGATGTCGAAGGCAAGCAGCACATCGCCCTTGCGCATCTCCAGCAGCGCCGGGGGCCAGGCGTTCGAGACCGGCAGCAGCAGCTCCACCTCTGGGCGGATCACCTTCATATGGGTGACGAAATATTCCGCCATGGCGAGCGTGATCCGGCCCCCCGTGGCAAAGACCTTGCGCGCGGGATCGGCCATCAGAGCCGCCGTGGCGTCGAAATCCTGCTGGTCGATCTGCGCCAGCGTCGCCTGCAGATTGCCCAGCACCGCATCGGCGAAACGATTGAGCACATGGGCCTTCGGCGCCTGTGCCGACCAGCGGTCGTGCTTGGCAAGCGGCCCTTCGAGCCGTGCCTCCAGCTCGTCGCGCACCGCCCCCTGCAGCCCCGGATAGCCGCCAAAGCCCATTTTCTGCGCCAGCCGCACCACCGTGGGCGAGCTGACCTGCGCCGCCCGCGCCAGCTGCGTGACCGAGCCCAGCAGCGCCACCGGATAATGCCGCAGCACATGGCCCGCCAATTGCCGTTCCGCGCGCGTCATCGTGTCGATCGCGCCGCGCAGCTCTTCTTCGATCGAGCGTCTTGCCGCCAAAACGGGCACCCCTCCTGCGGCAAAGCCTTCCGCGCCCGCCGAACAAATCGTGACAGAATTGCACCTTCTGAAAATATGTTGACAGCTTCTGGCGTCCGGTCAAGCCTGCAGGACAGGCGGTCGCAGAATCGCCGTCAAGATCAGGGAGCCAGGGTGAAAGAACCGACAAAAAGCGCGGTCGTCATCACGGGATGCGCGGTGGCGGGGCCGCGCGTCGCCGCTTGCGCGCAGATCCCGCGTGCCGCTGCCGCGCCAAGCTGTCCGTCCGCCGCAAGGGAGGCCGCCTGATGCCCCGCGTGCTTGTCGCCTATGTGCATTTCATTGACGGGCTGAACCGGCGCATCGGCCGGTTCGCGATGTATCTGCTTTACGCGATCATGGCGATCATGATCGTCTCGATGCTGACCAAGGCCGCGCATGTCCCGGCGCTCTGGACGCTCGAGATGGCGCAGTTCACGCTGGTCGCCTATTACATGCTGGGGGCACCCTGGGCGCTGCAGACCGACGTGAACGTGCGGATGGACCTGATCTACGGGCGCCTGTCGCACAGGGGGCGGGCGCTGACCGATGTCTTCACCGTCTTCTGCCTGATGTTCTATCTGGGCGTGATGCTTTATGGCGCCTTTGACAGCACCGTCTATTCCTTTGAAATGTCGGAACGAAATCCGACCGCCTGGCGCCCGGTGCTGTGGCCGGTCAAGTCGGTCATCACGCTTGCCTTCGGGCTGATGCTGCTGCAGGCGGTCGCGCTGCTGATCCGCGATCTGGCCACCCTGCGCGGAGTGAAACTGTGATGGATTACAACACCATTGCCGCGCTGATGTTCTCGACGATGCTTCTGATGATGCTGACCGGACAGCGCGTCTTTGGCGCCATCGGCATCGTCGCCGTGGTCGCGGCGCTGACGCTGTGGGGCGACGGCGGCGCCGACATGGGCTTTTCGGCGGTGATGAAGCTGATGAAATGGACGGCGCTGCTGACGCTGCCGATGTTCATTTTCATGGGCTATGTGATGAGCGAAACCCGGCTGGCCGAGGATCTTTACCGGATGTTTCACGTCTGGATGGGGCCGCTGCCGGGGGGGCTTGCCATCGGCACCGTGCTGTTGATGGTGCTGATTTCCGCGATGAACGGGCTTTCGGTCGCGGGGATGGCCATTGGCGCCACCATCGCGCTGCCCGAATTGCAGCGGCGCGGCTATGACAAGCTGATGATTTCCGGCGTGATTCAGGCGGGATCGAGCCTTGGCATCCTGATCCCGCCCTCGGTCGTGCTGGTGCTTTATGCGATGATCGCGCGCCAGCCGGTGTCGAACCTGTGGCTGGCCGGGATCATCCCGGGTCTGCTGATGGCGGCGCTGTTCATTCTTTACATCGTCCTGCGCACCTGGGCGAACCCGTCGCTGGCGCCGCGGATGTCGGCCGCGGAACGCGCCGCGATCACCCGCGCCGAAAGGTTCCGCCTGCTGCGGGCGGGGCTGCTGCCGGTCTTCATCTTCGTGGCGATGATGCTGCCCTTTCTCAACGGCTGGGCCAGCCTGACCGAGACCTCGGTGATCGGCGTGGCGGCAACCGTGCTGGTCGCCTGGGCCAAGGGCCGGATGAGCCGCCATGTGCTGGAAACCGCGACGAAACAGACGCTGCTGATCACCGTGATGTTCATGATGATCATCACCGCGGCACTGAGTTTCGGCGCGGTTTTTGACGGGCTGGGGGCCGGGCGCTCGATCCAGAGCTTTTTCACCAGGGATCTGGCGCTCGAACCCTGGCAGATCCTTGTGCTGATGCAGCTGAGCTTCCTGGTGATGGGGATGTTTCTGGACGATACCGCGATGCTGGTCATCGTCGCGCCGGTTTATGTCAGCCTTGCCAAGGCCTTGGGCTTCGATCTGATCTGGTATGGCGTGCTTTACACGATCACCTGCCAGATCGCCTATCTGACCCCGCCCTTTGGCTACAACCTGTTCCTGATGAAGGCGCTGGCGCCGCCCGACTATACGCTTCCGGTGATCTACCGCTCGGTCTGGCCCTTCGTTCTGGTGATGGTGCTGACGCTGGGGCTGATCATGGTGTTTCCGCAAATCGCGCTTTGGCTGCCGCAGGTGATGCTGGGGCGCTGAGTGAAGAACGACCCCGAAAACGGGGCAGCAACCGACAAGGAGAGAGAAATGACGACGACCAGACGGACGTTCCTCGCCACCGGCGCGGTGGGGGTTGCGGCGGGGCTTGCGACCCCGGCGCTGGCGCAATCGGCGCCGATCAAGTGGCGGTTGCAGACCTATGCGGGCACGGTGCTGGCCGAGGAGGTGGTGAAACCCGCCATCGACGCCTTCAACACCATTGCGAACGGCCAGATGGAGATCGAGCTTTACACCGCCGATCAGCTTGTGCCGACGGGCGAGCTCTTCCGCGCCATGCAGAACGGCACCATCGACGCGGTGCAGTCGGATGATGACAGCATGGCCAGCCCGACCGAGGTGACGGTCTTCGGCGGCTATTTCCCGCTGGCCTTGCGCTATTCGCTGGATGTGCCCGCGCTGTTCAACAGCTGGGGGCTCGATCAGATCTGGAAGGAGGAATACGCCAAGGTCGGCATCAGGCATATCTCGGCGGGGTCCTGGGACCCGTGCAACTTCAACATGAAGGAGCCGGTCAGATCGCTTGCCGACCTGTCGGGCAAGCGCGTCTTCACCTTCCCGACGGCGGGGCGGTTCCTCGCGCAATTCGGCGTCATTCCGGTCACGCTGCCCTGGGAAGATGTCGAAGTGGCGCTGCAGACCGGCGAGCTGGACGGTCTGGCCTGGTCGGGCATCACCGAGGATTACACCGCGGGCTGGTCGAAAGTGGCGCCCTATTTCCTGACCAACAACATCTCGGGCGCCTGGATCGGGCATTTCTTCGCCAATCTGGAGCGCTGGAACGCCCTGCCTGCGCATCTGCAACAGCTGCTGCAGACCTGTTTCGACCAGTCGCATTACCGCCGCCAGTGGTGGTACTGGGCGGGCGAGGCGAAGCTGCGCGTCGAGGGCGCCGACATGACGCTGACCTCGCTGCCGCCCGAGGATTACGCGAAGATCGAGGAAGCCGCGCAGAAGTTCTGGGACGAGATTGCCGCCGAAAGCCCGCTCAAGGCGAAGGTGGTCGGGATCATCCGCAAATACAACGACACGATGGTCAAGGCCGGCGTGCCCTATCGCTACTGATCGGTGGGGCCGGGGGCTGCCCCGGCCTTTCCCCGCCCGAGGAGGAGAGAAAGATGCCCGCCAACCTGACCTTTGCCGCGCTGAAGAAGGCCGTTGCCAGCGGCGAGATCGACACCGTCATCGCCTGTTTTTGCGACATGCAGGGTCGTTTGCAGGGCAAGCGCTTCCATGCCGCGCATTTCCTTGAAAGCGCGCATCAGGAGACGCATTGCTGCAATTATCTGCTGGCGACCGACATGGAGATGATCACCGTGCCGGGCTACAAGGCGTCCAGCTGGGCGCGCGGCTATGGCGATTATGTGATGAAGCCCGATCTGGCGAGCCTGCGCACCATCCCCTGGGCGCCGGGCACGGCGCTGGTGATGTGCGACCTGCTCGATCACCACAGCCACGAGCCGGTCGCCCATGCGCCGCGCACGGTGCTGAAACGGCAGATCGAGCGGGCGAAAGCCATGGGCTTTGACGTGATGATGGCGACCGAGCTGGAGTTTTTCCTGTTCGAGGAAAGCTTCCCGGCGCTGTTCGATGCGGGCTATCCGCTGCCGACGCCGATGGCACGCCACAATGTCGATTACAACCTGATGGGCACCGCGCGCGATGAAAAGATCATGCGCGACATCCGCAACAAGCTTTACGCCGCGGGCATTCCGGTCGAATGTTCGAAGGGCGAGGCCGAGGCCGGTCAGGAAGAGATCAACGCGCGATATTCCGACGTGCTCGACACTGCCGACATGCACAGCCTGATCAAGCTTGGGGTGAAGGAAATCGCGCAACAACACGGTGCCAGCGTGACCTTCATGGCGAAATACGATCACCGCAAGGCGGGGTCATCGAGCCACATCCACCAGTCGCTCTGGAAGGACGGCAAGAACGCCTTTCACGACCCCGCCGCCGAACATGGCATGAGCGCGCTGATGCGGCATTATCTGGCCGGGCAGCTGGCGTTTTCGCGCGAGATTTCGGTGTTCCTGGCGCCCTATGTCAACAGTTACAAGCGCTTCTGCGTTGGCATGTTCGCGCCGACAAAAGCGGTCTGGTCGCTTGACAACCGCACCGCGGGCTATCGCATCTGCGGCGAGAACACCAAATCCGTCCGCATCGAATGCCGCATCGGCGGCGCCGATCTGAACCCCTATCTGGCCTGCGCGGCGCTGCTGGCGGCGGGGTTGGAGGGGATCGAACAGATGCTTGACCCGGGCCAGCCGGTGAACGGCGATCTGTATCAGTCCGAGACCGCGCCCGCGGTGCCGCGCTCGCTGATCGAGGCGGCCGAGGCGCTGAAGGATTCCTCTTTCCTTGCGCGGGCGCTGGGGGCAGATGTGGTGGAACATTATTATCACGCCGCGCGCTGGGAGATCGAGGAAAGCCTGCGCGTCGTGACCGATTGGGAACGGCACCGCGGGTTTGAGCGGGCGTAACGGGTTCACCGGGGCGAGGGCGCCCCAAAGGAAGGTCGACATGACGAAGATGATCCAATGTATCTCGCCGGTGGATGGGCGGATCTATGCGGAGCGCCCGGCGCTGACGCTGGCCGAGGCCGAGGCGGTCGCCGCCCGCGCCCGGGCGGCACAGCCCGCCTGGGCGGCGCGGCCGCTTGAAGACCGCATCGCGCTGGTCAAGGCGGGGGTGGCGAAGCTCAACGAGATGAAAGACCGCGTGGTCGAGGAACTGGCCTGGCAGATGGGCCGCCCGACGCGCTTTGGCGGCGAATTCGGCGGCGTGAACGAGCGCACGAACTACATGGCCGGGATCGCCGAAAAGACCCTTGCGCCCACCGTGGTCGAAGACAGCGAGAAGTTCCGACGCATGCTGGCGCGCGAACCCGTCGGCGTCGTCTTCATCATCGCGCCGTGGAACTATCCCTACCTTACCACGATCAACACGCTGGTTCCGGCGCTGATCGCGGGCAACACGGTCGTTTTGAAACACGCCACGCAAACGATGCTGGTGGGCGAGCGTCTGGTCGAGGCCTTCACCGAGGCGGGCCTGCCCGAGGACGTGTTCCAGAACGTCTATCTGACCCATGACGTGACCGAGGAGCTGCTGCAAAACCGCGCCTTCAACTTCGTCAATTTCACCGGCTCGGTCGGCGGCGGCGCGGCGATCGAACGCGCGGCGGCGGGCACCTTTACCGGGCTGGGGTTGGAGCTGGGCGGCAAGGACCCGGGCTATGTGATGGAGGACGCCGATCTGGACGCGGCGGTGGACAGCCTGATGGACGGGGCGATGTTCAACGCCGGTCAGTGCTGCTGTGGCATCGAGCGGATCTATGTGCATGAAAGCCTGTATGATGCTTTCGTCGAAAAGGCGGTGGCCTGGGTCAAGGCGTTGAAACTGGGCAATCCTTTCGATCAGACGACGACGCTTGGCCCGATGGCGCACAAGCGCTTTGCCCATGTTGTGCGTGAACAGGTGGCCGAGGCCATCGCCGAGGGGGCGACGGCGCTGATTGATCCCGCGCTTTTCCCTGAAGACGACGGCGGCGCCTATCTGGCCCCGCAGATCCTGGTGAATGTGAACCACGAAATGCGGGTGATGCGCGAGGAAAGCTTCGGCCCCGTGGTCGGCATCATGGCCGTGGCCAATGACGAAGAAGCCATCGCCGCGATGAATGACAGCCCCTATGGGCTGACCTGCTCGCTCTGGACGCAGGATGTGGACCGCGCCGCCGCCATCGGCGCGCGGATCGAGACCGGCACCGTCTTCCTGAACCGCTGCGACTATCTGGACCCGGCCTTGTGCTGGACCGGCTGCAAGGACACCGGCCGCGGCGCGGCGCTGTCGGCGCTTGGCTATCATTCGGTCACGCGGCCGAAATCCTACCATCTGAAGAAGGTGACGAAATGAGCGTTCCGAACAGAAACTGGAACTACCCGACGCCGATCAAATTCGGCTGCGGCCGGATCTCGGAACTGGCCGATCACTGCAAGGCGGTGGGCATCCAAAAGCCGCTTCTGGTCACCGACAAGGCGCTGGCCAGCCTGCCGATCACGAGCCAAGCGCTTGAGATCATGGACAAGGGCGGGCTGGGCCGGGCCTGTTTCTCGGAGGTCGATCCGAACCCGAACGAGGGCAATATGGCCGCGGGCATCGCCGTCTACAAGGCGGGCGGCCATGACGGGGTGATCTGTTTCGGCGGCGGCTCGGCGCTGGATCTGGGCAAGATGATCGCGCTGATGGCCGATCAGCGCGAGGGTCTGAGCGTCTGGGATCTGGAGGATGTGGACGACTGGTATACCCGGGCGGATGCGACGAAAATCGCCCCCGTCGTCGCCGTGCCGACGACGGCGGGGACGGGGTCCGAAGTGGGGCGTGCCGGGGTGCTGACGAATTCGCTCACCCATAAGAAGAAGATCATCTTCCATCCGAAGCTGATGCCCGCGGTCACGATCTGTGATCCGGAGCTGACGGTGGGCATGCCCGCCTTCATCACCGCAGGCACCGGCATGGATGCGCTGGCCCATTGTCTTGAGGCCTATTGCAGCCCCTTCTATCACCCGATGTCGCAGGGCATTGCGCTGGAGGGGATGCGGCTGGTGTTCGAAAACCTGCCCAGGGTCTACAAGGACCCGCAGGATATCGAGGCCCGCGCCCATATGATGTCGGCCGCCGCGATGGGGGCGGTGGCCTTCCAGAAAGGCCTTGGCGCGATCCATGCGCTGAGCCACCCGGTCGGCGCGGTCTATGGCACCCATCACGGCACGACGAATGCCTGCGTGATGCCGATGGTGCTCGATTTCAACCGCGCCGCCATCGCGGAGCGGATCGAGAAAGCCGCCGCCTATATCGGTATCCCGGGCGGCTTTGACGGCTTCCGCGCCGCGGTCGTGGCGCTGAATGCCAGCCTCAAGATCCCCGAAACGCTGACGAAAATGGGCGTCAAATCCGAGGATCTGGAGATGCTGACCGAGATGGCGCTGGAAGATCCCTCCTGCGGTGGCAACCCCGTCGCGATGACGCGCGAAAACACCCGCGCGCTGTTCGACGCCTGCCTGTGAGCGTTGGTCCGGCGGTTTGGCGCCGCCGGACCCCCAGCCTTTGCGGCATCCCCCACAGGTTGCGGCTTTCCTGCCATTCCCCCACATTCCTGCCACAATCGGTGCGTTTCGCTCTCGTCTGGAGGCGGAAACCGGGTATAACGGGGAAAAGATTTGGGAGATCCTCGTGCAGATTGCGATTGCGCCCCTGCCGCAACCGGGAAAATCCGGTCTTGGCCGCTGGCTTTCGGCCACCAGCCTTGTCGTTCTTGCCGCGACCCTTGGCGCGGCGCCTGCGCTGGCCGATCCGCTGCTCGGCAAAACGCGCAACACCTTCGGGATGCCCGGCGTGCTCGACATGCCCTCGGCCGAGATGTTTCCCGATGGCGAACTTGCGGTGGGTGTGACGGCCCTGGACGACGGCACCACCCGGGGCACGCTGACCTTCCAGATCGCGCCGCATCTGGTCGGTGCCTTCCGCTATTCGCGCGCGCCCGGGCTGATGCCGCTTGACGACGGTTCGGGATACGAGGCGCTTTACGATCGCTCGTTCGATATCCGCTGGCAGATGCTGGAGGAGGGGCGGTGGCGCCCCGCCGTCGCGGTCGGTCTGAACGATTTCGTCGGCACCGGCGTCTATTCCTCGGAATATATCGTCGCCACGAAAAGCATCGGGGATCGTCTGCGGGTGACCGGTGGTCTGGGCTGGGGCCGTCTTGGCTCGAAAGGATCGATCGGCAGCTTCGGGACGCGCCCGGACTATGATTACAGCTCGAACGGTGGCCAGTTCAACGGCAAGTTCTGGTTCAGGGGCGATGTCGCGCCCTTCTTCGGCCTGTCCTATGCGATGACCGACCGGTTGACGCTGAAGGCCGAATATTCCTCGGACGCCTATGTGCAGGAAACCAAGCTTGGCGACTGGGACCAGAAAAGCGCGCTCAATATCGGCGCCGATTACCAGCTGGGAGCCTTTACCCACCTGCAGCTCTTCTACATGCATGGCGACAAGTTCGGCTTCCAGATCACCCGCGCGATCAACCCGCAGGAGCCGCCCTTTGCCTCGGGCATCGAGCGGGCGCCCCTGCCGGTGCAGCCGCGCCCGCCCGTCACCGCCGACCGGCTGGGCTGGTCGGGCGAATGGAGCAAGGACCCGACCGCGCAGCCCGCGATTCAGGGCGCGCTGGCGCAGTCCTTGGAGAAGGACGGGCAAGTTCTTGAATCGATGTCGCTTTCCGCGACGCGGGCCGAGCTGCGCATCCGCAACATGACCTATGGCGCGCAGCCGCAGGCGATCGGCCATGCCGCCCGCGCCGCCACCCGCGCCCTGCCGCCCTCGGTCGAGACGATCACCATCACCTCGGTCGAACGCGGTCTGGCGATTTCCTCGGTCACCTTCCATCGCCGCGATCTGGAGCGGCTGGAAAACACCCGTGCGCTCGATATCCTGCCGGTGACGACGATCACCGCGGCGGACGCGCATGATCCGGCGCAGGTGCGCACCGCCGATCTTTATCCGCGCTTCCGCTGGGGCCTGACGCCCTATGCCGAGGCCTCGATCTTCGACCCCGACAATCCGCTGCGGGCCGATTTCGGCGCCCAGCTGTCGGCGAAATACGAGCTGGCCCCGGGGCTGGTGATGTCGGGTCTGGTCCGGCAGAAGGTGGTGGGCAATCTCGACAATTCCACCCGGGTCTCGGATTCGGTGGTGCAGCATGTGCGCTCGGATCTGGTCGAGTATCAGCGCGAGGGCGATCTGGCGCTGCAATATCTGACGCTCAGCCATTACGGCCAGCCGATGCCCGATGTCTTCTCGCGCGTGACGGTGGGCTATCTGGAACGGATGTATGGCGGGGTTTCCGGCGAGGTGCTGTGGAAACCCGTGGACAGCCGTCTGGCGCTGGGGATCGAGGCGAACTGGGTGAAACAGCGCGATTTCGACCAGCATTTCGGCTTTCAGGACTATGACACCGCCACCGGCCATGTCTCGGCCTATTACGATTTCGGCCGCGGCTATGTCGGCGAGGTGCATCTGGGCCGCTATCTGGCGCAGGACTGGGGCGGCACGATCGAGCTTGACCGCCAGTTCGAGAATGGCTGGAAGGTCGGCGCCTTCGCGACGATCACCGACATGTCTTCGGAGGATTATGGCGAGGGCTCGTTCGACAAGGGCATCCGCCTGACGATCCCGGTGGCCTGGAGCACCGGCAAGCCCTCGGTCAACACGCTGAAGACGACGATCCGTCCGTTGCAGCGGGACGGCGGCGCGCGGCTGGATATCGACGGACGGCTGTTCGACACCGTCCACGGCGCGCAGACCGGCTCGCTTTACAACGAATGGGGGAGATTCTGGCGATGACGAACATGCGTCGGGCCGCGCTGGCCGCGCTGGCGCTTGTTGCCGGGCTTGCGGCTTGCGGCACGGATCAGAGCCGGCTGGAAACCGGGCGCGAGGCGACGGCCGAGGTCAAGGCGATGCTGCGCGGGCTGTTCCATCGCGGACCGAAGGGCGCCGCCCCCGATCCGCAGCAGATCGCGCGCGAGGCGCTGGCGGCCAATCCGGGGCCGCTGATGCTGGTCTCGCTCGAGGCGACGAAATCCACCTCGGTCTTCGGGCTGCGCGGCGAGAACAACGGCATGCGGACCTGGTTCTCGCCCTCGGGGCAGGGGGTGATCACCCGTGGCGGCATCCTGGCGGGCACGCGCGGCTTTGGCAACGATCTGATGTCGTCGGATATCGGGCCGCTGATCGGCGCGGTGCAGGGGCGGCGCACGACGCAGGTGAAGATCGAGCTGCGCTATCTGGACGGGCTGGGCAGGGAGCGGCCTTTGCCGCTGGACTGCCGGACCGGCACCGCCGCGCCCACCGGCTATGAGTTTGCCGGGATGCGGTTCGAGGGGACGCCGGTGGCCGTGCATTGCGAGGGCTATGGCTTCGCCTTCGACAACAGCTATATCGTCTCGGCGGCGGGGACGGTGCTGTCCTCGCGGCAATGGATCGGGCCGCGACTGGGCTATCTGACCCTGCAGTCCCTGCGCGACTGACACTTTGGCGATCGACATGCAAAGGGGCGCTCTGCGGGGCGCCCCTTTTGCATCTGATCTGCCGGGTCGTGGCGATGATCTGGCGCAAAGAAGAAGGCCGGAAAGCTTGCGCTTTCCGGCCTGTCAGGCGAGCCTGATTGGTCGAAATCAGTTCGACGAGGCAGCCACGGCGACGCCGACGAGCAGCAGCGCCGGGATCAGGATGCCGGCGTTCGACGACGAGGTTTGGGCGACGACCGGGGTCGCTTCGACGACCGGAGCGGTGTAGCCGCCGGCGAAAGCGGTCGAAGCCGAGAGGCCGAGGGCCAGGGCGATGGTAGCGATCTTTTTCATGTCAATCTCCGTCATTGCTGTAGAGAGCCGCCAAGCCCGGCAGCATCATGGCGAGAAAAGCATATGAGCCGATAAATGCAAAGGGGAATTCTGGGACGGTTCCATAAGGGTTCCATAAAGTGTTGCACTTTCGCACCCCCCTGTGGATGATTTCATGCTGCGGGGCAGCATTGCATCCGCAGCGACCTGCGAAGGGGGCAAAAAGGCGCCGTTTTCCGGCCAGATGCAAACATTCGCCGCGGCCCGGCACGGTGCGGATTGACTTCGCGGCGCCGGGCAACGAATTTTGTCGGGCCACGACGAAAGGAATTGAGATGAAGATTGCGATGATCGGCACGGGCTATGTCGGTTTGGTTTCCGGGGTCTGCTTTTCCGATTTCGGGCATGACGTGGTCTGCGTCGACAAGGACCCGGCCAAGATCGAGCGGTTGCTGCGCGGCGAGGTGCCGATCTATGAACCCGGCCTGGACGCGCTGATGGCGAAGAACGTGGCGGCGGGGCGGCTGTCCTTCACCGGCGATCTGGCGGCGGCGGTCGATGGCGCGGCGGCGGTCTTCATCGCGGTGGGCACGCCGACGCGGCGCGGCGATGGCCATGCCGATTTGAGCTATGTCATGGCCGCAGCCGAGGAGATCGCCGCCGCGCTGACCGGCTATGCCGTCGTGGTGACGAAATCGACCGTGCCGGTGGGCACCAATCGCGCGGTGAAGCAGGTGATCCGCAAGGCCCGCCCGGATGCGGATTTCGATGTTGCCTCGAACCCGGAATTCCTGCGCGAGGGCGCGGCGATCGACGATTTCATGCGCCCCGACCGGGTGGTGGTCGGTGTCTCCTCGGAGCGCGCGCGCGAGGTGATGGGCGAGATTTACCGGCCGCTCTTCCTGCGCGAATTCCCGGTGCTTTACACCGATCTTGAGACCGCCGAGATGATCAAATACGCCGCCAATGCCTTCCTGGCGACGAAGATCACCTTCATCAACGAGATCGCGCGGCTGTGCGAAAAGGTCGGCGCCGATGTGAAGGAAGTGGCGCGCGGCATGGGGCTGGATGGCCGGATCGGCAACAAGTTCCTGCATGCCGGGCCGGGCTATGGCGGCTCGTGTTTCCCCAAGGATACCCAGGCCTTGGCGCGGATGGGGCAGGATCATGCCGTGCCGATGCAGATCACCGAGACGGTGATCAAGGTCAATGACGAGGTGAAACGGCGGATGATCGACAAGATCGTCGATCTTTGCGATGGCTCGGTGAATGGCAAAACCATTACCGTTCTGGGGGTTGCCTTCAAACCGAACACCGATGACATGCGCGATGCGCCGTCTTTGACCATCGTGCCCGCGCTGATCGGGGCGGGGGCGAAGGTGCGCGCCGTCGATCCGCAGGGCATGCGCGAGGCGCAGCATCTGTTGCCCGGTGTCAGCTGGATGGACGATGCCTACAAGGCGGTGCAGAAATCCGATTGCGTCGTGCTTCTGACCGAGTGGAACGAGTTCCGCGCCCTCGATCTGAAGAAACTGGCAAAGAAGATGACGACGCCGCGGATGGCCGATCTGCGCAACATCTATTCCGCGCGGGATGCGAAAAAGGCGGGCTTCGAGGGCTATGTCAGCGTCGGCCGCTAGGGCAGGGGGCTAGCGCTTCTTTGGCCGCTTCACCCCGCCGCGCTGCCCCGGCCGCCCGGCGGTGGAGCGGCCCTTGGCCTGGGTCGCGGCTTCGACCGCCTCCTCGACCGCCGATTGCCGCGCCAGCGGATCATCCGAGACCGCAAGCTCGACCGCCTCAAGCCGCTTCACCTCGTCGCGCAGCCGGGCCGCCTCCTCGAATTCGAGGTTCTCGGCCGCCTTGCGCATCTTCGCGCGCAAAGCCTCCAGATGCGCCGCCAGGTTCGAACCGATCTGCGGCGCCTCGACCTTGGCGGTGACGCGCGCCATGTCGGTATCGCCAGCCCAAAGCCCGGCCAGGACATCCTCGACATTCTTGCGCACGGTCTGCGGCGTGATCCCGTGTTCGAGGTTGTAGGCGATCTGCTTTTCGCGCCGCCGGTTGGTCTCGTTCAGCGCCCGTTGCATCGAGCCGGTGATGCGGTCGGCATACATGATCACCCGGCCATCGGCGTTGCGCGCCGCCCGCCCGATCGTCTGGATCAGCGAGGTTTCCGAGCGCAGGAACCCCTCCTTGTCGGCATCGAGAATCGCCACCAGCCCGCATTCGGGAATATCGAGCCCCTCGCGCAGAAGGTTGATGCCGATCAGCACGTCAAAGGCGCCCAGCCGCAGATCGCGCAGGATCTCGATGCGCTCGATCGTGTCGATGTCGGAATGCATGTAGCGCACCCGGATGCCCTGTTCGTGCAGATATTCGGTCAGATCCTCGGCCATGCGCTTGGTCAGCGTGGTCACCAGAACGCGCAGCCCCCGCGCCGCGACCTTGCGGATTTCGTCCAGCAGATCATCCACTTGCGTCTCGACCGGGCGGATTTCCACCTCCGGGTCCAAAAGCCCCGTCGGCCGGATCACCTGTTCGGTGAAGACGCCGCCGGTCTGTTCCAGCTCCCAGGGCGCAGGCGTGGCCGAGACGAAGACCGATTGCGGCCGCATCGCATCCCATTCCTCGAATTTCAGCGGCCGGTTGTCCATGCAGGAGGGCAGCCGGAAGCCATGTTCGGCCAGCGTGAACTTGCGCCGGTAGTCGCCGCGATACATGCCGCCGATCTGCGGCACGGTGACGTGGCTTTCATCGGCAAAGACGATGGCGGTGTCGGGGATGAATTCGAACAGCGTCGGCGGCGGCTCGCCCGGGGCGCGGCCGGTCAGATAGCGCGAGTAATTCTCGATGCCGTTGCAGACGCCGGTCGCCTCGAGCATTTCCAGATCGAAGTTGGTGCGCTGTTCCAGCCGCTGCGCCTCAAGCAGCTTGCCCTCGTCATGGAGCTGCTTGAGCCGCTGTGCCAGCTCGATCCGGATCGATTTCGTCGCCTGCTGCAGGGTGGGGCGGGGGGTGACGTAGTGGCTGTTCGCATAGATGCGGATCTGCTGGAAACTGTCGGTCCTGGCGCCGGTGAGCGGGTCGAATTCGATGATCGCCTCCAGCTCCTCGCCGAAGAAGGAAAACCGCCAGGCGCGGTCCTCAAGGTGGGCGGGCCAGAGATCGACGGTGTCGCCCTTGACCCGGAACGAACCGCGCTGAAAGGCGGCATCGAGGCGCTTGTATTGCTGCGCCACCAGATCGGCGAGGAACTTGCGGCTCTCGTACAGGCCGCCGACGCTCAGATCCTGGGTCATCGCCGAATAGGTCTCGACCGAGCCGATGCCATAGATGCAGCTGACCGAGGCGACGATGATCACGTCGTCGCGTTCCAGAAGCGCCCGGGTGGCCGAGTGGCGCATCCGGTCGATCTGTTCGTTGATCATCGATTCCTTCTCGATATAGGTGTCGGTGCGGGCGACATAGGCCTCGGGCTGGTAGTAATCGTAATAGGACACGAAATACTCGACCGCGTTGTCGGGAAAGAAGCCCTTGAATTCGCCGTATAATTGCGCGGCCAGGGTCTTGTTGGGGGCAAGGATGATTGCCGGGCGCTGCGTCGCCTCAATCACCTTGGCCATCGTATAGGTCTTGCCGGTGCCGGTGGCGCCCAAAAGCACCTGATCGCGCTCGCCCGCCAGCACGGCTTTCGAGATCTCCGCAATCGCCGTCGGCTGGTCGCCCGCGGGGGAAAATTCGCTCTTCATCACGAATCGCTTGCCGCCCTCAAGCTTCGGACGGGTCAGAACCTCGGGGCGCGGGGTGGGGCGGTCGGTGTTGTTGTGGGGCATGGGGCCTCCTTGATCCGCCCCAATGTCGGTCCCTTTTCGTTCTCTTTCAAGGGATTGCTGCAGATGTTAAGCGAAGGTTAAGGGGGAGGCGCATTTTTCTGATGGAAAACATGACCTTATGGATAGTTTGTGCTTGCTTTTGTGCGCGGAAGTTCTCATATTGTTCAGGCAAGCAGCGATTAGCTACCGGCCGGGGCACCACCCCCACCCCTCGCTCCCCAAGCCCGGCCGGTAGCACCCTTTCCCAGATCGGAACGCCGCGTCGGATCGGGCACACGTACTGCACACCATTGTATGCAGAGCTTGAATTTTTCCGCGGATCGGCCTAGGTCTTGGCAAGACAAAGGGGGATCCCATGCGCGCACGCATCTACCAACCGGCCCGCAACGCCATGCAATCCGGTCAGGCGAAAACGAAGCTCTGGTATCTCGATTTCCTGCAGGCGGATGCCCGCAATCTGGACCCGCTGATGGGCTGGACGGGGACCGACGACACCCAGTCGCAGGTGCGTCTGAAGTTCGACAGCCGCGCGGCGGCGGAGGCTTTCGCCAAGGCGCAGGGGCTGGATTACACGGTGACCGAGGGGCACAAGCGCAAGGTCAACATCCGTCCGATGGGCTACGGCGAGAATTTCGCGACGAACCGGCGGGCGAACTGGACCCATTGAGGGGGTAGAACAGACCCGCTTTCTCACCTTATGGGCTCGAGTTTCCACCGGAATCTACATATGGGGCGCCTGATCGGCGCCCTTTTCATATCTTGATTTCCGTATTGCGCACCCGGCTCCCTATTCCGGCGAGGTTCTCGTTGACGGTCGCCCTGCTGTTCTGACGCGGGCGCAGCCGGCGGGGCAGACCCAACCGCAGCTTGGGGGGGGAACATGTCTCAAGCGTCGAGGCTGGGGATCGTCTGCTGGGGTATGCCCGGATGACGGTCGATATGGCCAAGGGCCCCTTGCCGAGCAAGGAGCGTGCGCACGAGATCGCGTTGCAATTTCTGCAAAGTCATGCGCCCGATTTGCGCGCGGCCCATCAGCTCCACTGGATCGCCCCCCATGAAGAAACGATCACCCTTGACGGGCAACGGCTGGTCCTGACCGGCATGAAGGTCAAGATGCGCAGCACAGCGCCCGACAAGCTGTGGTTTTGGGTGATTGTCGGCCCCGGCGAAGAGGTCATGGTCTTTGAGCGTGACATCTTCTGGATTTCCCTGCCCGGGCGGCGGCGCACCGAAAAATGGCTGCACGACGCCTGGCTGGCGGATCATGGTGGCGCGCAGGTCTTCCAGTAATCGATCCCCTTCTGCAGGCCCGCCACCTTGCGGGCCTGCTTGGCGCATGTTGTCCGCTGTAGATGGGAAAACGGTTTCGTCGGTCTAATTCTAATGCTCCGACGACTTGCCCTGCGGGGAGACGCGATGACAAAGTCTCAGGACGTCATCGGCCGAGCCCGGCTTCCGCAGAGTGCGGCGAGGCGGCGTCGCTGGTTCCTCGGCCGGTCAGGGCGGATTTCGGCGGGCGATTGACTCTTGGTTAACCTCGATCCGCGAAGCTGGAGAGGCCATCGATTGGGGAATCGCCATGCAACTGT